>CALABS010000044.1 GCA_937887565.1 uncultured Rhodospirillaceae bacterium
ATCTTCTCGGTGGTCGAGGCGTTGTCGGCGTTCTGCTTGATGTTGGCGGCCATCTGTTCCATGGAGGCAGAGGCCTCCTCGGTGGACGACGCCTGCTCGGTGGCGCCCTGGCTCAGCTCTTCCGAGCTGGCCGACAGCTGTTGGCTGCCCGAGGCGACGTTGTCGGCGGCGGAGCGGACCTCGGCCACCACCGCGCGCAGCTTGTCGAGCATGGCCTCCAGGGCCAAGCCCAGGGTGTCGTGCTCGGACATCACCTTGACCTCGGCGGTCAGGTTGCCGGCGGCGATCTCGCCGGCCACCTTGGCGGTGACCCGGCGGTTGACGGTCATGGCGTCGAGCGCCCGCGCCATTTCGCCGATCTCGTCGCGGCGGTCCATGGCGGGCACCGTCACGTCCAGGCGGCCCAGGGCCAGCTCGCCCATGACCCCGGTCATGGAGACCACGGGCACGGTGATCGACCGGGCGATCACATAGGCCATGGCGAAGCCGACGATCAGGGCGGCGACGCCGAGGATCTGGGTCAGGGTCGAGGTGAAGGCGATGTCGGATTCCATTTCCTCGCGGACCTGGGCCAGGGCGGTCAACTCGGCGCCGCTGATGGCATTGGTGGCGGCGCCGAATTGGGCACCGAGGGCTGGCAGGTCCGTCACGACCATCTGGTCGAGATCCCGCACGGCGGCCGCCAGCGCGCCGAAGCTCCGTTGGTAGACCGTCACGCCGTCGGTGGCGGCGGCGAAGGCGCGGCCATAGGCCGATCCTTCCTCGGCGTGGCGCGCCAGGGCGGCGGAAAGCTGGCCGAGGCTTGCGACCACCCGCTCGGCCAGGGCCGGATCGCGGGTGTCGACGAAGCTGAGCGCGGTCATGCGGGCGACCAGGAAACTCCGCACCGACTGGGCGGCGATCTTGCCGGTCTCGATGTCGTTGCGGGTGGCGGCGGCCTGCTCCACCTCGGTCAGCGACCGCATCGCGGTCTCGGCGAGCCCGCCCAGCTCGGCGATCAGGCGGGTACGCTTGTTCTGTGCCTCGACCGTTTTCTCGAACAAAGCGGCATAGTGGTCGAGGATGCCGGCAAGCTCCTTGAGGCGGCCAACGGCAGTGGCGTCCGCCTTCTCGACGGCGGCGCCCAGGTCCCGGCGCAGGCTCGTCAACGCGGCGCGCACGGTCTCGGCCGCCTTGGGCTCGCCCTTGTCGACATAGACCAGGACCATGCGGCGCATATCCACCACGGCGCGGTCGATGCCGAGCACGCCGACCGTGGACTCCACGCCGCCGCGGTAGCGGTGCACTCCGTCGCCGACCCCGCCGAACTTGACCACGGCGACGACGGCAACGGTCGCCAGAAGGCCAAGAAGGATGAGAAAACCACCCCAGATGCGTTTCGCCACGGTGAGATTGCCGACCATTTCCGGTCTCCTGCTATTGGGCTATTGCCATGGCGGCGTCAGCGTTCGCCGTCCGCCGTCCGTTCAAGAAGCGTGTCGTCGGTGTTGAAGACGCGATCGATGTCGAGGACGATGATGAAACCGGCGTCCTTCTTGCCGATTCCCTTGATGAACTCGGATCGCCAGCGCATGCCCACCCGGGGGGTCTCCTCGATGGCGGCGGCGGCGATCTCGGTGACCTCGTAGACCTTGTCGGCCAGGATGCCGACCGTGGTCGGCTCGCCGCCCAGGTCCACCTCGACCACCACGATGCGGGTGTCGAGGTTGGCGGCGGTCCGTTCCATGCCGAAGCGCAGGCGCAGGTCGGCCAGGGGCACCACCTTGCCGCGGACGTTGATGACGCCGTTGACGAAGGGGCGGGCGTTGGGGACCTCGGTCACCGGCACCGAGTCGAGGATCTCGCTGACGCGGCCGGCGTCGAGGGCGAAGATCTCGCGGTCGAGGCCGACGGTGAGAACCTGCATGGCGCTGTTCGTGGTGGTCATGCCGTCCTCCCTCATGACGCCTGCAGGCGCTCTTCATGGCGCTGCCCGAATTCGATCAGATGCGCCACGTCCAGGATCAGGGCGACGGTGCCGTCGCCCAGGATGGTAGCGCCAGAGAAGGTCTCGACGTCGGCGTGCAGCTTGGACAGCGATTTGATGACCGTCTGGTGGTCGCCGATGACCTGGTCCACCACCAGGCCGACGCGAAGCTCGCCCGAGGACACGATCACCACCTTCTGGTAGGGGTCGGGCTCGGTGCGGGCGTTGAACAGCTCGCGCAGGCGCAGGAACGGCACCAGGTCGCCGCGGAGGCTGAGGAAGTTGCGCCCACGCGAGCGGGCGTCGTCCTCGGCCGACAGCTCGACGCATTCCTCGACCGCCGACAGCGGCAGCACGTAGCGGCCGGTGCCGACGCGCACCAGCAGCCCGTCGATGATCGCCAGCGTCAGCGGCAGGCGCAGCGTGACCTGGGTGCCCTTGCCGGGGGTGCTGGTGACGTCGACGCTGCCGCGCAGGGCATCCAGGGTGCGCTTGACCACGTCCATGCCGACGCCGCGTCCCGAAACGCTGGTGACCTCGGCGGCGGTGGAGAAGCCGGGGGCGAAGATGCACTGGTAGAGCTCGGACTCGGCGATCTTGGCGCCGGGGGCGAGCAGGCCGGCCTCCTCGGCGCGGGCACGGATGCGGTCGGCGTCCAGGCCCTTGCCGTCGTCGGAGATGGTGATCAGCACCTGGGCGCCGGAATGGTAGGCGGCGAGGTGCAGGCGGCCTTCGCCCTGCTTGCCGGTGGCGGTGCGGGCGTCCGGGCGTTCGATGCCGTGGTCGATGCTGTTGCGGATGATGTGCACCATCGGGTCGGCCAGGCGTTCGATGACCGTCTTGTCCAACTCCGTCTCCTCGCCGGCGGTGGTGAGGCGCACCTCCTTGCCGAGGTCGCGCGACAGGTCGTGGACCAGGCGGCGGAAGCGGCCGAACAGCGATCCGATGGGAACCATGCGGATGCCCATGGTGGTGTCGCGCAGTTCGGCGGCCAAGCGCTCGATCTCCTCGGCCACCGATTTGAGGCTCGAATCGTCCAGCGCGGCGGCCAACTGCCGCAGGCGGGCCTGGGCGATGACCAACTCGCCGACCCGGTCCATCAGCCCGTCGAGGCGTTCGGCGGCGACGCGGATGGTGGCCTGCGCCTTGGCGCCGCTCTTGGCGGCGTCCTGCTCCTGGCGCAGATGCTGCTGTTCGGCCAGGGCCGCCGCCACCTGCGGCTCGGACACGGCACCGGTGCCGACCAGCAGGGTGCCCAGGGGCTTCTGTTGTCCGAGGGCGGCCCGGAGGTCGGGGGCGGCGACGTCGCCCTTCTCCAGCAGGATCTCGCCGAGACGCTTGTCGGCGGTGGCCGCGTCGATGCGTTCGACCTTCAGCTGCATGTCGTCGATGACGAACATGAACACGTCGTCGATGGCCGAGCGCGGCTTGTCGGTGGTCAGCACCACGTCCCAGCCGAGATGGCATTCGGTCGGCTCGATGTCTTCGAGTGCCGGCACCTTGTCGGACAGCGCCACCACGGTGGCGTCGCCCAGCGTCCGCAGCTCGTCGAGCAGCAGCAGCGGGTTGGTCCCCATGGCCATGGCGTCCATGGCCAGCCGGAAGCGGATGCGGTAGGTGGCGGCCGCCGCCTCCTCTTCCGCCTTGGCCGGCGTGGTCGCTTCCGGCGCCGCGGCGGGCGCGGCGGCGGCGGTCAGGCGCCCCAGCCGCTCGAGGATCGGCTGCTCGTCGCCGGTGTCCCTGTCGGGGGTCTCGATCAGCCGGCGCATGACGTCCAGCGCCGCCAGGCCGATGGCGAACAGCTCGGGGTCCGGGTGGGTCTTGCCCTTGCGCAGCCGGTCGAAGGCGGTCTCGACGTGGTGGGTGAAGGCCGCCACGCGCTCGAAGCCGAACATGGAGCCCGAGCCCTTGATGGTGTGGAGCCCCCGGAAGGCGGTGTCCACCAGGTCGCGGTCGTCGGGTCGTTCGGTCAGGTCGAGGAGGGTCGCCTCGATCTGTTCGAAGAGTTCCTGGGCTTCCAGCCGGAACGTCTCGATGGGATCGGGGGCGCTCATCCCAGCACCTTCTTGACGACGGCCACCAGCTGTTCCTGCTGGAAGGGCTTGGTGATCCAGCCGGTGGCTCCGGCGGCCTTGGCCTCCTTCTTCATCTCCTCGTCGGACTCCGTGGTCAGGAAGACGATGGGCACGCCCTTGTAGGCGGGCAGCTTGCGCAGCTCGCGAATCAGCCCGAGGCCGTTCATGTTGGGCATGTTGAGGTCGGTGATGACCATGTTGACGGGAGCTTCCTGGGCCTTGGCCAGACCCTGGACGCCGTCCACCGCCTCGACCACGGCGTAGCCGGCCGCGGTCAGGCTGATCTTGACCATCTGGCGCATGCTGGCCGAATCGTCGACGGTGAGGACTGTCTTAGACATCGGCATCGTCCTTTCTCATCCAGAACCGGGCTTCCGTCGACGCGGATCGATCCACCCCGTCGCCGAGGAAGCCGCCCGTCCGCAAGCAGGCATGCAGCGCACCCTCCGCCGGAGCGGCAAGGCGCAGCTCGACGCCGCGTGCGGCGGCCGATTTGCGTGCGGCCAACAGAAGCTGGACGAAGCACAGGTCGGATTCGGTGACGGCCCGGCAATCGATCTCGACCACCGCGCCGCTTTCCAGCGCGTCGCGAAGCCGCGCCGCCGCGTCGCCGATGGTGCGGATGGTCTGTTCGCCTTCGAATGCGATCGTCGATGGTGACATGGCGTCCGTCTCCTCGGCCTGCCTTCCTGGAAAGGGATAGACCGAAGTGGCGGGTCAGGGCTTCTCGGCAGTCGAACGACATACTTCTGGCCGAAAATTATACCGTGGCGTCACGAAAGGACGAGACATCGGCCGAAAGGACTAGGGACGCATGACCGGGATTGGGGGGAGATCATACGCATGACCAGTTGATCCGCCGCTCCCGGGGGATGAGCATCGGCTTTGATGCTTTGGCGTTATGCACATTTATATCTACAATTATCGATAATCTTTCGGAGCGGCTCGTGAATTCCCTTAATATGCCCCCGGAGTGCTTGAGCGAGACGGTCCAGTATTCCGCTGGGTCCCGGTCGGCGATGTTCGGCGGCGAGGAGGGGAGCGCTGCCTCGGCGGGAATGGTCGGGCGCCGGTTGGAACTGGTGCGGGGGCGCCTTGACGGCGTTCTCGGGTCGATCGAGAGCACCTTCCTGGGGGCGGGTGAAAAGCTGGCGACGGCGATCGATTCGCTTCAGGCCGTCACCGGAACCTTCGATCAACTGGCGACCATCGTGGGTTCCGAGGCGCTCGACGACACGGTGCGCGGCCTCGAGCACATCCCCGAGGTCCTGGCCTCGGCGTCCTCCGCCAACGAGCGCAACGCCGTCGCCCTGCAGCGGCTGGACTCGCTGGCCCGCGGGCTCGACCGGCCGCTGGCTCGGCTGCGCAAGACCATCGCCGAGGTGCAGGTTCTGGCCATCAACGGACGGGTCGAGGCCGCTCACGTCAACGCCGTCAGCACCGACTTCTCGGTCTTCACCCGCGACATGGGAATGCTGGCGTCGCAGGCGACGGCGGCGCTCGACCGCCTGAGCCGCGAACTGGATCAGCTCAACCGCCTGGCCGCCGCCGCGCGCTCGAACCGGGATGCCGTCGTCCGGCACGAAGGGGAAGCCCTGGCCGAGGTGGCGTCACGGCTGCGGACCAGCGTCGACGCCGTGGCGTCAAGGCGGCGCGAGACCGCCGAGGCCGCCTGCCTCGTCGGCGAACTCTCGCGCGCCAACGCCGCCAGCATCGGCCAGGCCATCGGTGCGCTTCAGATCGGCGACATCGCCCGCCAACGGGTCGAGCACGTGGCCCAGGCCCTGGACAATCCCGACCCCGGGCGCGAGGGGCCGTTGTGCCGCCTGCAATCCATGCAGTTGGACCATACCCGCCTGGAACTGGCCGACGAGGTGGGCCGCGCCCGCGCCACGTTCGCGCGGCTGACCACCGACGCCGAGGCCATGCGGACCCGTGCCGCCAAGGCGTTCCGGTCGGGCGCCGATGGCTCGCGATCCTTCCTGCATGGGCTTGCGGCCGATCTGCGCACCGCGTTGGCGGCCATGGAAGGCTATCGGCGCGACGCCAGCGACCTGCGCACGCGCCTTGATCCGATCATCGCCACCGTCGGCGAAATGGCCGCCCATGTGCGCGCCGTCCGCGATATCGAGGCCGACATGCGGATCATGGGCCTGAACGCGACCTTGAAATGCGGCCGCCTGGGGACCCATGGACGGGCGCTGGGCGTCATTGCCCAGGCCCTGCGCGTCCAGGCCGGCAGCACCGCCGAATCGGCCGCCCAGGTGATGGCCGGGCTCGAGGAAATCTCGGCGGTGACGCGGGGGTTGGGCGATTCCGCCGCCGACGGGGCCGGCGAGGCGGTCGCCAGCCTGGGGGCGGCGGTGGCCGCTTTCGAGAACGGCGGCCAAACCATGGGCAACGCCCTGTCGATCCTGGGAGACAAGGTCGACGAGGCCGTGGCCGCCCTGATGGATGTCCGCCAGCGCTTCGACGCAGAGTCCATGGTGGCGGCGCTGGCGGCCGGAGCCCGCGATCTCGCCGCCCTGGCCGACGACCTGGGCGCGCCGCCCGGCGACGACGCCTGGGCCCAGGATCTGGCGCGATCCTATACCATGGCCAGCCAGCGCGAAATCCACGCCCGCTTCAAGGGGGAGGGAGCCGGCGAGGCGGTCGATGCCGAGGATGCGGCCAGCCTCGACGACTTCTTCTTCTGAGAGCCAAACGAAGGCGACCGGTCACGGGTGGGATGCCCCGATCCATCACCGTCGCATCAGCGCGAACACCCCCCAGCCCAGGTATTCCCGCGTGTAGGTGGCGTAACGCACCGGTTCCGAGGTCAGTCGGGCCCGGACCTCCGCCGCGAGATCGTCGCCGGGATTGGCGTCGAGCCATCGGCGCATGGTGAGCCACTTGGCCGCCTCGTAGCGGTCCCAGCCGTCCCGGTCGGCCAAGACCATTTCAACGACGTCGTAACCAAGGCGGCCGAAAGACGCGAGAAAGTCGGGAAGCGTGAGGAAGTCGGAGATCGCGCCGGCAAGACAGTGCTTGGCGACGTCTTCCGTTGGCGGGAGCTGGCGCCAATAGGGTTCGCCGACGAGAATGATCCCTCCGCTGCGCAGGCTCCGCGCCAGGAGCGCGATGGTGCCGGCGACGCCGCCGGCGATCCAGGTGGCGCCGACACAGGCCGCCACAGTGACCTTGTCGGCGGCGACGTAGCCGGCGGCATCGCCGTGGATGAACTCGACCCGATCGGCGACGCCGAGTTCCACGGCCCGGAGCTTGGCGTGCTCGGTGAACGAGCGGCTCATGTCGATGCCGGTGCCGGTGACGCCGTGGTCGCGCGCCCAGGTGCACAGCATCTCGCCCGAGCCGCTGCCGAGGTCGAGCACCGTGGCTCCCGACTCCAAACGCAGCGCCGCGCCGAGAGTGGCGAGCTTTTCGGGGGTGATCGGGTTGTGGATGCGGTGGGCGCTTTCCGTGACGTTGAATATCCGGGGGATGTCCATTGCGCGAGACTCCGGCAAAACCAGTGGGTGGATTCGCCCGCGGCCTCGAGAGGCCGATCGAAAGGAAACGAGCGAAATCCTGAGGCCGATCGCGCCAGTATCGGCGAGGACACTTGCGTGGAGCAAGCGATACGACGGATTCGGAAGAGCCGTGGACCGCGTCGCATCCGGCCGGGCGGTACCGGGCCACTCCGCTCCGGAGAGCGACGCGGCGGCCGGCGGCGCCTTGATCCGTCAACAGTCCTTTACGTCCCCGACAGCGCCGCCATCTATCCGTTCATCTCGAAATCGCAATTTGCGACCGTGCTTCATCGATCGTTTGATTGTCGCGACGACTGTCGAAGCGACGCCATAGACAAACTCTACTAAACATCTATTCCGAAAGGCTCCGGGATTTCCGCATTTGTCACCAAACCGCAACGTCTAGAAAATATTTCCGTCATAGCCCGCCGGTAGAATGCGCGCCAATCGATCGGCAGGTGCGAGGTGGTGAATGTATGCGGCGCAGGTTGTTGCGACGCCGGCGATCAAGGTCACGCGGCTCAGCAAGACGTTCCATTGCTGCAAGGCCCTGAACTCCGTCAGCGTGGAGGTCGGGCCCGGCGAGATGGTCGCGCTGATCGGTGCCTCGGGGTCGGGCAAGTCCACGCTGCTGCGCCACGTCGCCGGCCTGGCCCTGGGCGATTCCGGCCAGGGAAGCATCGAGGTGCACGGCCGGCCGGTGCAGACCGGCGGCCGCCTGGCCCGCGACATCCGCGCCACCCGCAGCCAGGTCGGCTTCGTCTTTCAGCAGTTCAACCTGGTCGGCCGCCTGCCGGTGATGACCAACGTGCTGACCGGCACGTTGGGCCGGGTGCCGCTGTGGCGGTCGCTGACCGGGACCTTCACCAAGGAGGAGTACCGGCTGGCGCATGAGGCGCTGGAGCGCGTGGGCATCGCCGACAAGGCATGGGTGCGCGCCTCGGCGCTGTCGGGCGGCCAGCAGCAGCGCGCCGCCATCGCCCGCACCCTGGTGCAGCGGGCGCGGCTGATCCTCGCCGACGAACCCATCGCCTCGCTGGACCCGGAATCCTCGCGCCGGGTCATGGAGACCTTGGCCCGCATCAACGCCGAGGACAAGGTCGCCGTGGTGGTGTCGCTGCACCAGGTCGACTTCGCCATCCGCTATTGCCCGCGCACCGTCGCCCTCAAGGACGGGGGGGTGGTCTACGACGGGCCGTCGCAGGCCCTGACCCCGCAGTTCCTGCGGGAACTCTACGGTTCGGAGGCCGACGAGCTGTGCGGCCCCGAGGCGATCATGGGGGCCGCGTCCTACGTCACCGGTGCCGCATTCGCTTCCGCAGGCTGACAACTCCCATCCCATCAGAACCCAGGAGACCCAGATGAAGATCGCGACCTTCGCCATCGCCGCGGCCGCCGCCGCGATGATGTCCGTGTCCGCCCAGGCCCAGGACACCCTCAATTTCGGCATCATCTCGACCGAGTCGACGGTCAACCTCAAGCAGGAATGGGTGCCGTTCCTCGACGCGATGGAGAAGCAGACCGGCTTCAAGATCCGTCCGTTCTTCGCTCCCGACTACGCGGGCGTGATCGAGGGCATGCGCTTCAACAAGGTCCAGGTGGCCTGGTTCGGCAACAAGTCGGCCATGGAGGCGGTGGACCGCTCGGACGGCGAGATCTTCGTCCAGACCGTCGATTCCGACGGCAATCCCGGCTACTGGTCGCACCTGATCGTCCACAAGGACAGCAAGCTGAACTCGGTCGAGGACGTGCTCAAGAACGCCGGCGAGCTGGCGTTCGGCAACGGCGACCCCAACTCGACCTCGGGCTTCCTGGTCCCCGGCTACTACGTGTTCGCCAAGAACGGCATCCAGGACCCCAAGAAGATCTTCAAGCGGGTGGTCAACGCCAACCACGAGACCAACGCCGTGGCGGTGGCCAACAAGCAGGTGGACGTCGCCACCAACAACAGCGAGAACCTGCGCTTCTTCGCCGACCGCCAGCCGGAGAAGGCTGCCGACGTCAAGGTGATCTGGACCTCGCCCTTGATCCCCGCCGACCCGATCGTTTGGCGCAAGGACCTGCCCAAGGACGCCAAGGACAGGATTAAGACCTTCTTCCTGACCTACGGCGTCGCCGCCCCCGGCAAGAGCCAGGAGCAGGTCAAGGCGGAGATCGAGGTGCTGGCCGGCCTCAAATGGGCGCCGTTCCGCTCGTCCGACAACGACCAGCTGATCCCCATCCGTCAGCTGGCGCTGTTCAAGGACCGCGGCAAGATCGCCGCCGACGCCAAGCTGCCCGAGGCCGAGAAGGCTGCCAAGCTGGCCGAGATCGATGCCCAGTTGGCGGCGCTGCAGAAGAAGCTGGCCGCCAGGCAGTGATCCTCCGGGGTGGCGCCGTCCTGGCGGCGGCGCCGCCGTCCTTTCCCTTGTGATGAGCCAAGAACCATGACCTCCGCCGACGCCGCCCGCATGGCGGGCCCGCCGAAGCCGTCCATCGCCAAGCTCGCCGTCTACGGCCTGGCCGTCGCCATCCTGGCGTGGTCTTGGCGGGGCGCCGAAATCAGGCCGCTGGAGCTGATCGCCGATTCCGGCAACATGGTCACCTTCGCCGCCGATTTCTTCCCGCCCAACTTCCGCGACTGGCACTACTACGTCGAGGAGATGCTGGTCACCATCCAGATCGCCATCTGGGGCACGGTGCTGGCGGTGGTCTGCGCCATTCCCTTCGGCCTGCTGGCGGCCGAGAACGTCACCCCGGTGTGGGTGCGCCAGCCGGTGCGCCGCCTGATGGACGCGCTGCGGGCCATCAACGAGATGGTGTTCGCCATGCTGTTCGTGGTGGCGGTGGGGCTGGGACCCTTCGCCGGGGTGATGGCGCTGTTCCTGCACACCACCGGCATCCTGGCCAAGCTGTTCTCCGAGGCGGTCGAGGCCATCGACCCCCGGCCGGTCGAGGGCATCCGCGCCACCGGCGCCAACGCCGTGGAGGAGGTGGTCTACGGCATCATTCCCCAGGTCCTGCCGCTGTGGATCAGCTATTCGCTGTATCGGTTCGAATCCAACGTCCGCTCGGCGACCGTGGTCGGCATGGTGGGAGCGGGCGGCATCGGCGTGGTGCTGTGGGAGATCATCCGAGGCTTCTATTTCGCCGAAACCTGCGCGGTGATGATCATCATCATCCTGACCGTGTCGCTACTCGACATCGCCTCGGCGCAGCTGCGCAAGCTGTTCATCTGAGGACCGGCATGCGTCCGGTGTCCGGCGGCTGGGTGGTGGCGGTGGCCCGCCGCGCCGAGCACGGCTTCCACAAGCGTGTCCAGCCGTGGATCCGGCTGGTCGAGGGGCTGGGCGTCGAGGGCGACGCCCATGCCGGGGCGACGGTGCGGCACCGCTCGCGCGTCGCGCGCGACCCGTCGCAGCCGAACCTGCGCCAGGTCCACCTGATCCATTGCGAGCTGTTCCGCGACCTTGCCGACAAGGGCTTCACGGTGGCGGTGGCCGAGCTTGGCGAGAACATCACCACCGACGGCATCGACTTGCTGGCGCTGCCGGAAGGGGCGCTGCTGCATGTGGGCGAGGCGGTGATCCGGGTGACCGGCCTGCGCAATCCGTGCCGCCAGCTCGACGCCTTCCAGCCGGGGCTGATGGCGGCGGTGCTGGACCGCGACGCCGACGGCGGCCTGGTTCGCAAGGCGGGGATCATGGGGATCGTGGTGAGTGGCGGGGTCGTGCGCCCCGGCGACGCCATCCGGGTGGACCTGCCACCCCAGCCGCACCGCCGGCTGGAACGGGTCTGACCAGAGAGATGGTGGGCGATGTAGGGATTGAACCTACGACCCCACCCGTGTGAAGGGTGTGCTCTCCCGTCAAATCAAGGCGATAGCGCCCAAGGCGGTGTTCAATCCTCCAAGCAATTCCGCGGCTTTCAGCGGATTTCTGCACGGGCGTGCAGATTGCGGGAGCCAGGCTGCGGGCCTGCGTGCAGAAACTCGTGACATTGCGTTCGGTGCGAATTTTTCCTACTTTAGTCGTCAGGAGGATCCGGCCATGACCGAGAAGATCAGCGTTTCCCTGACCGACGAGCACGCCCACCTGTTGCGGGAAGCGGTCGAGAGCGGCGACTACGCCTCGTCCAGCGAGGTGATCCGGGAAGCCTTGCGGGAATGGAAAACCCGCCGCCTTCTGGGCCGGATGTGGGACGAGGGCATCGCCAGCGGCCCTAGTGAGCCCGCTCTGGGCATGGACGACATCAAGGCCGAGGCCCGCCGGCGCAAGGGCCTCGCTTGACCCGATGGCTCGTGTCGTCTTTACGAAAAAGGCCCGCGCGGACCTGATCGACATCTGGCTGCATTTCGCCGAGGACGACCCGATGGTCGCCGACCGGATCCTCGATCAGTTGGGCGAAGCGGCCGGCCGACTGGCCGACCACCCGGAGATGGGCGCGGCGCGCGACGACATCCGCCCGGGCCTGCGCTATCTGATCAGCGGCTCCTATCTGTTGCTCTATCGGATTACCGATGCAGGGGTGGAGATCGTGCGGGCCGTGCATGGTCGCCGGCATCTGTTCAGCATGTTCTGAGAGGGGAAGGGGCATCATGGGGAAGCGGTTGGCCTTGAAGCCCTTGACCAACTGCTCCCAGGTCACGCCCTTGATCTGCCGGCCGAACACATCCAGCGTCACGCGGCTGGGATCGTGGGCCAAGCGGATGATGCCGATATTCGACCCCAGGACCTGCTTGTTGTAGCTGGGCGACTGGCAGCTCATGTTCTGCGTGCGGGAAAGATCGCACAGGAACTGGCGATCACCGGTGATCTCCAGCGGACCGCCATCCGGCCCCTTCCGGAAATTGTCCACGCCCGGATATCCTGAGAAGCGCATGGGAAACACCGCCGGCTTGGGGCTTCCTGCTCCGTCATGGTGTGACTGTCCGCGGGTGGACGAAGCTCTAACTCTAACCGGGCACAATCAGGGGAACAGGTCACTAGCCGTTCTGAAGACCAATCGTATTTCTCGATAGCGGACATCGAAGAAGCCGGCGACGGCGAGAGCGATGGCCCTGTGAAGCATGGATATTCACGTGCCCGCAAGGTCCAGCCCATCATCAAGCCTAAAGCGGATCGGCACCCGCACTTGGCTCGCCACCGGAACGCCATCCTTCAAGGCGGGGGCCAGCCGCCAACGGGCCAGTGCATTGAGCGCGGCTTGGTCGAGAGCATCGTCGCCGCTGCTCTCGACCACCGACACGTGAATGGGATGGCCCCCGGCGTCCACATCCAGCACGATCACCACACGTCCCTCGCGTCCCCTGCGGCGGGCACTCCAGGGATAGTCTGGAAGCGGCGTGTCGGCAGACCCAAGATGATAGGCGGCGTCCCGGGAAAGGCCTGGGGCGGTTGGCCGGGTAGTTGCGGAAGGCGCGGATGACGATTCCATCCCTGGCGGAGGAGTGGTTGGTGGGATCTCGGATGCCATGGATTGAGACGGTGCGGAGGATGCTTCCGCGGTCGCGGAGACCTGCGCCGGCGTGCTGCGGTCCGTCCTGGATGCCATCTTCTCCACGATTGGCGATGGTGCGGAACGGGGACGCGGCTGCGCCGATGGCCGTGCTTCGGGCAAGGGGGCGGCGGCAATTGGTTCAGGGGCGGGCGGCGGGGCGGCCAGGACCAGTTCGACCATCAACGGCTCTGCGAGGATCGGCTCATCTGTGGGCCAGAGCGCCCATGCCGACGCCATGGCCCCATGGAGAAGCAGGGAAGCCGCCATTGCCTTGCGCATGGTCAGCCCGCCCCATCCAGCCATTGGGCGCACGCCTCCCAGGTGGCTTGGTAGGCGACGCCGGCCAATGTCTGCCCCCAATCGGTGTGCAGGCCACAATGATCTTGTGCCGGTGATCCCATGGGCGAGGCCACCACGATGCAATCGGTGCCCGTGCCGCTTACCGGCCTGCCATCCCAGGTGCGCAGGCTCAGGTCAAGGATGGCGGTGGTGCGGGCCTCGGCGACGATGGACAGCGCCTCCAACAAGCCACGCTCCGACAGCGGCACCGGCGCCACGGCCAGGATGTTGATGGTGCCGACCCGGTGGGGAGCGCCCTGCCGAACGCCTTCCCCAGGGATGACGCTTTCGCCGTTGGTCAGACCGGCGGTGACGATGGCGGCAGCTTCCAGGTGCCGAGCGATTCGATGTCCGGTGATGTCGGCGGCGGTCAGCAGCCCCACCTCCGCCGGGATGCCATCCATGCGGGCGCGATGCAGCAGGAAGGCGTCCGGGTCCACCGAGCACGGCAGTTCGCAATCCCGGACCTGCAGCCAGGTTACCATCCTTGCATTTCCCAAGGACGGCCCGACCACCGGCCAGCCGGCGATCCGGTGAGGAGACCCGAGATCGACGGTCAGCCAGGGATGGGCCAGATGCACATGGGGCGGGGTGGGCAAAGCGGTCATGGCGAGATCCTTTCCCACGGCAGAAGGAACGGGCGCCCGCCGCATTCCCCACGCGCCGCCCGAATGCCGAACACCGATTCCAGCAGGGCATCGTCCAGGACCTCGTCCGGGATGCCGGAGGCCGCGACCCGGCCGCCATCGAGGACGGTGACGCGGTCGCAATGGCGCGAGGCCAGCGACAGATCGTGCATCACCACCACCACGGCGTCGCCCTTGTCGGCGCGGGCGCGCAGCAGGCCCAGCACCTGCAATTGATGGGCGGAGTCGAGATGGGCCACCGGCTCGTCGGCCAGCAGCACCGGCGCCCGCACCGCCAGGGCGCGGGCCAGCAGGACCCGGGCGCGTTCGCCCCCCGACAGGGCGGTCAACGGGCGCGATGCCAGATGGGCGATATCGGCCTCGTCCATGGCTTCCCCGACGATGCGGCGATCCTGGGCGGGCGAACGGCGGTGGGGCATGCGGCCCAGCGCCACCACCTCGCGGCAAGGCATGGGCCAGGCCGATGCCGCGCTTTGCGGCATGTAGGCGAGCAGGCGTGCCCGCTCGGCGGGCCGGACGGTCTCCAGCTTGTGCCCGTCGAGCCGCACGCCCGGCGCCGGCAGCAGCCCCGCCAGCACCTTGATCAGGGTGGACTTGCCGGCCCCGTTCGGCCCCAGCACGCCGACCAGTTCTCCGCCGGCGACATGAAAGTCCACATCGTGCAGTACCGGTCGATCGCTCAATCGCACCGAACAGGAGGAGAGTTCAAGCCGGCTCATGCCGCCCTCCGCATGCGGAAGATCAGGAATAGGAAGAACGGCGCCCCCACCAGCGAGGTCACCACGCCCAGCATCAGCTCGGAGGTGGACGGCACCAGCCGCACCACCATGTCGGCGGCGGTCACCAGTACGGCGCCGCCCAGCGCACTGGGGATCAGCAGGGCCGACGGACGATGGCGCACCAGCGGCCGCAGCAGATGCGGCACCACCAGCCCGACGAAGCCGATGGTCCCGGTGGCGGCGACGGCGGCCCCCACCGCCAAAGCGGTGCCCGCCACCACGATCAGGCGCAGGCGGGCGAGCCGCACGCCCAGGCTGGCGGCGGTCTCCTCGCCCAAGGTCAGGGCGTCGAGGGACCGCCCGGTGGACAGCAACAAAGCGGCGCCGGCCGCCACGAACGGGGCCGCCAGGGCGATGTCGTCCAGGCTGCGGTCCTGCAGCGAGCCCAGAAGCCACAGCACCATCTCGGACAGGGCGAAAGGATTGGGCGACAGGTTCATGGCCAGCGAGGTCAGCGCCACCGCCAGGCTGGACACGGCGATGCCGGCCAGGATCAGGGTCAGGGTGTCGCCTTCACGGCCGGCGACAACGACCAGGGACAATGTGGCAATGGCGGCCGCGATCATGGCTGCCACCGGCACCGCCGCCGGGAAGACGCTTGACCAGCCGAAATAGAGGGCGATGACCGCCCCGAGACCGGCAGCCGAGGAGGTGCCGATGATGCCCGGCTCGGCCAGGGGATTGCGCAACAATCCCTGAAGCGCGGCGCCGGACAGGCCCAAGGCGGCTCCGACGATCAGCCCCAGGGCCACGCGCGGCAGGCGGATGTCCTGGACGATGACCACCATGCGGGGATCGCCCTGGCCCGCCAGCGCGGCCATGATGGCGCCGGGGCCGAGATCGGCCGGCCCGATAGCGAGGGAACCCAGGGCGGCGAGCGCAGTAAGGGTGAGAAGGGCCCCGGATATTCTCATGGCCGTCTCTCTGCCATGTGCTCGGCGGCGACTGCCACCGGCCAGCCGCCGCAGCCCCACATGCGGCCGGGAACCTGCACCACCGGCGCGGTTGCCAGCATCCGGCGCAAGACCGGATGGCGGCCGAATGAGCGGCGCACCGCGTTTTCGTCGCGCTCGAAGAAGCTGGTGACGAAGGCATCCGGAGGATTGAGGATCAGGTCTTCCAATTCGAGCCGGCGCCATCCCTTGATCCCAAGGTGGCTTGCCAGGCTGCGATAGCCTGCCGCCTGCATGGATTCGGCCACATAGGTTTCCAGCCCGGCGCTGCCGCCATCAGGCCGGTAATAGGCGGCCAGCACCGAGGTCCCGGGCCTGGCCGCCCGCAGCCGATCCATGCGGCTTTCGAAATTCGTGGCCAGGGCCTCGGCCCGCGCCGCCGCCCCCATGTCCTTGCCGAGATGGCGCAGGGATTGGGGAATGCCGGCCAGACGTGCGTCATAGGGCACCCGCAGCACGGTGACGCCCAGCTTCTCCAGCAGCGCCTTGGTCTTGCCGTCGCCGAAGGTGTTGAGCACCACGGTGTCGGCCCCGGCGAGGATCAGCGCCTCGGCCGAGGGCGCCACCACCGGCAGGCCCTTCGCCTGATCCGCAACCAGCGACACGGTCGTATCAGTGGCCTGGAACGACACGCCAGCAACGCGGTCGCGCTCAACCAGGGGCAGGACCACCTGGTCGGCGCACAGCCCCGCCGAGGCCACCTTGCTCGCCGCATGAGCGGAGGGGGCCATCAGCAGGGCCAGCAGGATCAATGCCCGCCGCATCGGACCCCCTTGCCGGAACGGTCGCGGGGATCGGGCTCCAGGCCGAGGTAGCGGCGGCGGAAGTCGTCCCACATGGAAAGGCGTGACCAGTCGGGTTGTTTCAGCGCCTTCTCGTTTTCACCCAGGAACGGATTGGGGAAGAACACCGTCAATTGCTGCTCGCCGCCGCCATTGAACAGGCGCAGCCCCCAGGAGCGGGGCGTGTCGTCGCTGTTGAGCAGGCGGTAGAACTCGGCCCGTGCGCAGCGGCGATGGGTGGCCAGTTCCGGCGGCGTCGGGTTCTTGTGGTTGCCCTTGTGCGGCCCGATGCAGACGTGGAAGTGCCAGATGCCGTAATGGACGGTCAGATAGCCGTCGAACAGGCCGATCGTCTCGGGCGGCCGGTCGGTCTTGATCTCGAAGACGGCCCCCTGGATCAGGGAGCCGAAGACGATCTCGCGCCAATGGTTTTCGAAGACGTCCTTCAGCACTCCGAACAGGAAATCCTGGTCGGTCGGCAGCGGGAAGGTCTCGATCCGGCCGACGCCGAATTCCTCGCGAATGGTCATGGGGATTTTCCTCAGAATGTGGCGCGCACGCCGACGAAGCCCGTGCGGCCCGGCGTGCCGTAGGTGTCGACTTCCTGGTATTGCTTGTCGGTCAGGTTCTCGATGCGGCCGAACAGGCGTGCCCATTCGGTCACGTCATAGGCGACGGCCAGGTCGTAGGTGGCGTAGCCGCCCACATACCGCCCAGTGGCGCTGTCGTAGCTGCATCCCACCGCCCGCATGGTGGCGTCGGTGGTCAGGCCATCGAGGGGAGTCCATCCCAGTCCCACACTGCCCTGATGCTTGGGCCGCCGCGCCAGCACCTGACCGGTCGCGTTGTTGCGGGATTCGGTATAGGTGTGGGCGGCGTTCAGCCGCCAATCCTCGGCGAACTGCCACCGCGCCGCCGTTTCGACGCCCTGGGCGCGGGTCGAGGCGATGTTGGTGTAGCCGGTGGCGCTCCACTGAATCAGATCCTGGATCCGGTTGTCGAACCAGGTGACGTCCACCACCGCCTTGCCGTTCAGGAAGGTCTGTTCCACGCCGGCATCCCAACCCCGGCTTTCCTCGGGACGCAGGGTCCGGTTGCCCCAGGTGGGGTGGAACAGCTCATAGAGGCTGGGCGCCCGGAAGCCGGTGCCGTAGCTGCCGTGCAGGCGGGTCTGGGTGGAATCCACCAGATAGGCGGCGGTGCCGCGCCAGGTCTTGTGGCTGCCATAGGATTGATGGTCGTCCAGGCGTCCGCCGGCGGTCAGGAACAGGGATGCGATCGGGCTGAACTGGTAGTCGGCGTAGTAGCCGTTGTTGGAAACATCGGCGCTGATGTCGGATTGCCGGGTGGATTCGGTCCTGGTCTCGGCCCCGAACACCAGGGTGTGGTCCTGGGCCAGCCGCGCCGTGCCCTGGTATTCCCATTCCTGGGTCTCGCCGTCGAAGAAGCTGGTCTGCCGCTTGCCTTTTCCGAGGTCGCGCTCGGTTTCCGACAGGGAATAGGCCACCACATTGGTCAGGCGGCCGTCCAGCACGGTCAGGTCGGTGGCGAGGCGGCCGCTGCGCTCGGTCTTGTCCATGCGGTCGTTATCGTCCACCGCGCGGCCGCCGCTCCAATTGTCGTAGTCCAATTGCGAGCGCATCAGGCGGCCGGTGGCCTCGACGCCCCAAGTGTCGGTCAGCCGCGCGCCCACCCGGCCGGTCAGCGTCTGGTTCCAATAGGGGTCGTTCTCGCTGTTGCCGTTGCGCTCCTCGGCCGCAGAGATTCCGTCGGTCTCGAAATGGGTCGCGGTCAGGGCATAGTTCACCCGCTCCGTTGAACCGGTGACACCGGCCGAGCCGGTATAGGTGTGGTGGCTGCCCATTTCGGCGAAGCCGGTGACCTTGGGCGCGCGCTTGCCGCGCTTTGTGGTGATGCTGATGACGCCGCCCACCGCGTCGCCGCCATACAGCAGGCTCTGCGGTCCGCGCACCACCTCGATGCGCTCGATGTCGCTGGCCAGCAGGTGGCCGAAATCGTACGAGGGTTGCCCCCGGCTGGGGTCGGACAGGTCGATGCCGTCCACGATCAGCTTGGTGTGATAGGCTTCGGCGCCGCGGATGCGGATGGCGGTGTCACGCCCCTTGCCGCCGGTGTTGGACACGGCGAGGCCGGGCACGTCGCGCAGAATGTCGGCGACAGTGCGGGCCTGTTTGCGTTCGATCTCCTCGGCGGTGATGACGGTGACGGCGGAGCCGAGCTTTTCCGACTCGGTCTCGACGCGGTTGGCCGTGACGATCAGATCGCCGGCCAGGGCAGGGGAAGACAAGGACGCCGCCAAGACAAGGGCGGCTTTGACTTTGATGGAAATTGGACGCACTTTGGGCATCGCAGACTCCGTCTGTGTGAATGGACCACCGTTCACGGAAGGACCCGGAGTCCGGCCAAAGATGCCGGGTCCTTCCATCGCTCTTGGCCGCGACCACCGGGGCGGCGGTCACGGGGAAACCCGATCAGACGCGCGAAAGCACGCCGGTCAGGCGAATTTCGATCCAGTCGGAGAAGTGAGCTGTGCCCGGACTCCGAACGGATGCGTGTACACACGTCACCACGTTCGGAAGAGACTTCCGCACCGCCGATGCACCCCGCTCGGACAGTTGGGCGACGACGTGAGGCAGGTCTCCTGGCTTGCGGGTCTTCGCTCTATCCTGCCTTCCCGGGTCACCCCAGTGGCGTCATAGGAGAGAGCTCGCCGCTCACAGTTGCGGGGGCAGCCACGGACCGAGGTCCCTGTCTGGGGCGTCCTCTCCCGTGTTCCCTTTTAATCCCCCCAGGCTTAGCCCGGTCGGGGAACCGGCACGTAGGATGAGGACTACACCGATCGCCCTGGCGGGTCAAGCAGCGGAACGCGAGGTTGAGTTTCCGCTGAGTGCCGTTTCCTGCCCCTGGCTTCGGCACTTCCAGACAAATGTCCTGATTCACTTAGTCGGGTATTGGGCGGATTTCAGGACAGAACTCAAGCCAGCCGCTCCATCTCCCATGCCCAGTCGCCGTAGTTGCGGCGGTATTCAGCCGAAGCGGCGTCGTCGGGCACCCTGTTGGCGTACTCGTCGAGAAGAGCCATCTGCGCACGGGCGATCTCGGCCTTCCCAGCCGTGTCGAGGTGCCGCAGCAATGAGGCGAAGCTGAGGGCCACGTGTCCTCCACCGGGCTTCAGCGAGACCTTGGCCAGGGTGTCGACGAGGGGTCCCGCCGAGGCCACCAGCGCCTCACCATAGGCCCTGAGCACCGGGGCCTGTTCCAGCAGGTCGCCATATTCCAGAGCGAATGCGGTCCGGGCGATGATCGCCTTGTCGCGATAGACGACCGGTGCTTCGGGCGACGTGTCGCAGGCCCAGCCCGGCCGCGGCACCAGAAGGTCGGATTGGTCCGCTTCGTCGCGGTAAGGAAAGAACGGCATGGTCGCGCAGCGCGACGGCTTCTCGGCCTGGATGCCGCACAGATTGTCGGCGGTTAGCGCCGGACAGGGGAAGGACGGCGGGATGTAGGCGGTGGGGGCGATGCGGATCGCCAGTTGCTTGCGGTCCCGGGTGCGGACGGTGAGACCCAGTTTCGCCGTGGCGGCAAATGCCTTGCTGGCTTGGCGCACCGGTGTCCACACCACCGCCAGCGGGAACCGTCTGGCGTGGCGCAACGCGTCCTTCACGGTCAGCGGCAGCCACCCGTAACAGCACTTGCCGCAGGCGGTGCAACGGAATCGGCGCTCCATGCCGGCCTCAGGCCCCGCAGCACTTCTTGAACTTTTGGCCCGATCCACAGGGACAGGGGTCGTTGCGCCCGACCTTGGCGATCTGGCGCGGCGCTCCCTTGGGGTTGACCTGTCCGTCCACATAGAGCCAGCGCCCGTCCTCGCGGCGGAACGAGGCCCGTTCGTGGTGGGCCTGGATCTGGCCCCGGATGCGGAAGCGGGCGACGTATTCGACCGTGCCGGCCTCGTCCCCTTCTCCGCCACCCTCGATGGCGCGGATCGCGAAACCCAGCCCCTCGGCGTCGCGCGCGGACAATTCGACCTCGCGCAGATCGAACTCGGCCTGCTTCTCGGGTGCCAGCGTTTCCTTGAGGAAGTCGCCGATCTGCCGGGTGACGAACGCGGTGTAGCGGGCGCGCATCAGCGCCTCGGCGCTCGGAGCCGGAGCGCCCGCGATGATCGGTCCGCAGCATTGGTCGAGGGACTGTTGGCTTCCGCAGGGGCAGGTGGTCATGGTGGACTCTGGCAAGAAATCGGAAGCGCTACGATAGCCCCGGGCAAGGGGTTGGACAATGACCGGGAGGCGCCCACCGGGGCATCCTCCCGATCGGAAGCCCTTTACCTCACCTGACCGGAGACCGCATCGACGATGAACTTGGCCCTGCGGCCATCGTCGTTGCGGGCCTTGACCTCCCAGCCACCCTTCTCGAACTCGATCTCGCGGATGTCCCAGTAGCCGGTGGCGGCCACGGCCTGGATAGCCTGGGCGGCATCGACCTTGGGAGCCGCGCCGTCGGCCTGGCGCGGACGGGCGTGGCTGTAGGCGTCGGTCAGCTCGGCGGTCTGGGGGTCGATGCCGACCTTGACGATGGAGCCGTCGGTGGCCTCGACACGGGCCTCGTAGATGCCGCCCTCGGCCTTTAGCTTGCGCAGAGGGATGCCGTCCTGGGCCAGCTTGTAGACGATGAAGGTGGGCGGCAAGGGGGCGTCGGCGCCGCTGTTGGCATCGGCGGCCTGGGCGGCCGAGGCGAGGGCGAGGGCGGACACGGCGGCGATGGCAATGGTCTTGATCATGGTGGTTTCCCGTGGTGCGGTTGTGTTGGAGACACCGTGGCAGACCGCCGTGCAACCACACCTGAACGGCCGATTCATTCGCTGTTCATCAATGCCCGAACCTGAACCCAGGATGAATGGGACGATCACATCCGGTTCAGGTTGACCCCACTAAAGTCACAGGCATCGAGACACCCACAGGAGGGAAACGATACTCGGCAAAATGCTCGTCCACGGCCTGGTCGCCGCCGCGATCGTCGGCGGAACCGCCGCCGTCTACGCCCGGATCACGGACAGCGGCAATCCGTCCCCGCAGGTCAGCCTCTCCTCACCGAACGGCTTCAGAAGCCGGCCCATTCCGCCACGATGCTGTAACACGACACATGGTCCTGGAATCCGGGACCTGCCGGGATGTGGTGGGGCTTGGTGGGATGGGGGTAGGGAAACTGCGGGGTTCAGGCAGTGAGGGGCGCCGGGGTGTTCCAAAACCATCCGCCCATGAAACGGGCCTGAAAAACGGCCGGCGCGACAGATGGTTTTGGATTGCGGGCATGCAGGGTATTGCGGGGCTTGCATACACCTGATGATTGACCGCGACGAAGGGCGCGGGCATTTTTCCTGCTGGCCGCGCCCTGACTATACTCAGGATACCTGTTTACGAGAAGTCCCGCCGGCGACCGGCGACCGCAGTTCGCGGCGCAGCTGGTGGAGCGCCAGGTCGAGGGCGATCAGGCGCTTGTCGGGGCTGTCGTAGGTGGCCACCAGGTCATCATAGATGCGGGCGACCTCGTCGGCCAAGGGATCGGCGGAAATCCGGGCGTTCTCGGCCCGATAGACCTCGGCGACGCCCTTGTGGATGGCGGCCAGCAGGTCGCGGTCGATGCCGCCCGCAGGCGGCGGTTTCGGCCCATCCTCACTCGGCCGCATCTGCCCCTCACCAGTTGCCAGCCAATCCAGACTGACCCCTTTCGCCGCAGCTAAGCGGATGAGCACGGACAGGGGAGGGCTCGCCTGCCCTTTAATATATCGGGCGAGCTGGTCTGTCGAAATTTCAAGCGTATCAGCGGCCTCCCTCTTGGACCGAAAAAGGGAGACAACCGCCTCAAAGCGGCGTCCGACTTCCGTAGGCGAACTCGGATGATCGCGCCCGAGTTCCATCGGATCATCCGAGTTACCGGAACTCATTGTTATTCCACGATAATCTAGAGAAATGGCGCAGTGTCGCGTATCCGCGAACCTGGATGCCGCTTTTTAGCTTGATGTGCCGCTTATAGGCGGCTACTAATTGTCTCGTTCGTGACATTTGACACCCCAACAAAACCGGCCTGGCGGGGCCGGTGCGAGAAGGAAGCAGGATGCAGACGGGTTGGCACAGGGCTCAGATCAGGGCCGCTGTCGAGATGAAAGGCAGGACGCTGACGCAGCTTGCCCTCGACAACGGTCTTGAAGAGTGGGCCTGCCGGCACGCCCTGACCCGCCGCCACATCCCCGGAGAGAAGGCCATCGCCGCGGCGATCGGCGTGCCGGTGTGGGAATTGTGGCCGGGCCGGTGGCGCGCCCCCCGCTACCCCGGCGGGGAACCAAGCCGCATCGACAACCGCTTCCGCCCAAAATATCGCCGCAAGGCCCCGCCGAGTCACGGTCTAAAAGCGGAGGCCGCTTGAACATGGCGAAGCGCATTCAACCGAAACTCAGCCACCCGCGCCAGCTGTTGGTCAGTCGTGCCCTCTGGGCGGCGGCCACCGGAGAGACCAAGAGCCTGCTGCGCAACCTGTATCTGGCAGACCGCGCGGACGTCTCCACCGTGATCGAAAGAACCCGCGAGGAGTGCCTCGCCGACGCGCGCGATGCCGCCGGCACCATGGTGGACTACCTGGTCCTGCACGGCACCCTCGATAGCAACACCGTCAAGACGCACATCGATGGCGCCATCAGGAGGATGTCGGACGAGAGCTGGTGCGCGTCCTATCGCGACGCCGCCGTGGCGATGGTCACCGAGTTGCTGCAGCCGACCCGGAGGGCATGACCATGCGCAGTCTCGCCCTTCAGGTGCTGCCGCTGGAGCTGATCGACATTGGCGAACGCCTGCGGGCGATCGACGAGGGCCATGCCCTGCTGATCGCCGAGAACATCCAGGCCATCGGGCGCCTGCGCACCCCGATCGAGGTGCGGGCCATGGGCGACCGCTATGGGCTGATCGCCGGCGGCCACCGCATCCGCGCGGCCCAGCTGCTGGGGTGGCGGGAGATCGAGGCGTTCGTCTATGAGGCGACCGACGACGAAGCCCGGCTGGCCGAGATCGACGAGAACCTTGTCCGCCACGACCTGAACCCGCTGGACCGGGCGGTGTTCCTGTGGGAGCGCCGGGCCGTCTATGACCGCCTGCATCCCGAGACGAAGAAGGGCGGCGACCGGCGGAGCGAAAAATCAAAACGACACGATGTCGCTTTGGTCGGTTTCTCGCGCGAGACCGCCGACAAATCGGGCCTGACCCAGCGCACCATCCAGCGCGCCCTGTCGATCGCCGAGGCGCTCCCCGCCGATATCCGTTCGATGATCGCCGGTACCCCCTTGGCGCACAAGCAGAGCGAGTTGCTGGCGCTGGTCAAGGTTCCGGCCGATCAGCGCGCCACCGTGGTGGAGCATATCCGCGCCGGGGCGGCCCCGACGGTGGGGGCGGCGCTGGCGGTGGTCGAAGGGCGGCGCCCGGACGTGGAGACGCCGGAACAGCGTCAGCTGAAGCGCTTGATGGATGCGTGGTTCGCGGCGAAAAGCCCGTCGGCGCGCCGGGCGTTCCGGGATTTCGTGCTCGGTCAGAAGGAGGTGGAATGATGCGCCCGAATCTGATCGTCCGCATTTTGGCCCGTCTGGTTCAGCCGATGTTCCGGGAGGCTATGCGCCAGGATCATCGCCCTGATCGGGTCGCCGAAGAAACCGAGAAAAGAGTTGCTCAAGCTCTTGAGCGATCTCGCCTTCGGTCGCTTGAGATAGCCAGGACTGCATCGCTGCTTTCCGTTCTTCACCTGCGTTCGCGTGGAGAAGAGCAGAAATGATCATGGTCTGCAGCGGATCTAACTCGGGCGTATCTAGCAAGGCTGCAAAGAATCGGGCGCTGCTTTCCAATGGAATCGTGGCGACCTTGGATTCCGTGTGTTTCACGTACGCGCTGACAAGAGAGAACGTCTCGACAATCTTCCGCAGATCGGCGGCGCCTGCGCGATTGAGCGCCAGAACCAAGGCATTGACCAGGCCGGCCGTCACCGTTGCCGCCATGGCGGAGACGGCCGGCCGGCACCGGCAGGTTGGTCTGTCGGCCCAGCCGACGCGGGAGGCCGGGTGATGTCGCGGCATCGCGATTCCCGCACCTATGACCTGCTGGCATGGGAGCCGCCGCAACCGGCCCAGGCGTTCGCGCCCGAGAAGGTTCGGGCCGCCAGTCTGCGGGCCATGGTGTGCAAGGGGGTCGGCGCGGCGCTGAAGGAATGCGGCAAGGACCGCGAGCGCGTCGCCGCCGACATTGGTGCCTATCTGGGCGAGGAATGCAGCAAGGCCATGCTGGACGCCTATGCGTCCGAGGCGCGCGAGGATCATGTGATCAACGTGGTGCGGTTCATGGCGCTGGTGGCGGCCACCAACGACATCCGCCTGTTGCAGATGCTGGCCGACCAGATGGGCTGGGCGGTGGTGCCGAAGAAATACCTGCCGGCGATAGAGGAATCGATCATCGCCGACAAGATCGAGGAATTGCAGACCCGCCGTGCCATGGCGCGCAAGACGTGGAAGGGGGCGTGACCATGAAGGAATGGTTCTCGGCCTCGGAACTGGCGGAAGAAAATTTCCCTGGACTGCCGAAAACGGCCAGGAACATCACCGCGAAGGCGGCTCGGGAAGAATGGCGCAGCCGTCCGCGCGCCGGCCAGGGCGGCGGGCTGGAATACCATGTTTCGGCCCTGCCGCTGACGGCCCAGATGGTGCTGGCGCAGCGGGCCACCCGCGTCGATCCGGATCAGGTGACGGTGCCGGCCCCGCCCAAGCGGCGGGCCAAGGCGGCCCGCTCGGCCACCTTTTCATCCCTGAGCGACGAGCAGCAGCGGGTCTGCACGGCCCGCGCGGCGGTGGTGATGGCCTATCGGTCGTTCCGGTCGGCCAATCCCGTGCTGTCGGACCGGACATGCAGGTTGGCGTTCGAGCGGGCGTGGGAAGCGGGCGAGGTGTTCGTGGAGCCCGAGGCGCGGGCGGAGATCAGGGGCGTGTCGCCCAACACGGTGCGGGCCTGGGAAGACAAGCTGGCGGATGGCGGGCTGGCGGCGCTGGTGCCGGCCTATGGCAACCGGGCGGGATCGGGCAAGATCGAGACCGACCTGGAGATCAAGCAATTCCTGCTCGGCATCCTGGCGGCCAAACCGCATGTCGGCGCCGGCGTGCTGATGGAGGGGCTTGAAGCCCGGTTCCCGGACCGCGCCCTGCCGTCGCGGCGGTCGGTGGAGCGCTTCCTGGCCGGATGGAAGATTGCCAACGCCCAGCTGCTGATGCGCATCACCAATCCGGATGCGTGGCGGTCCAAGTACAAGGCGGCGACGGGCGACCGGTCGGCCGGGATCGTCAATCCCAACGATTGCTGGGAAGCGGACAGCACGCCGGCGGACATCCTGCTGGCGGACGGGCACCGCCACAAGATCATCGGCATCATCGACGTGGCGACGCGGCGGATTGTGCTGCATGTGTCGCGGGAATCGTGTTCGACGGCCATCGCCTCGACCATGCGGCGCGGCCTGATGGGCTGGGGCGTGCCCACGGGGCTGCGGATCGACAACGGGTCGGATTACACCTCGAAGCACATGTGGCGCGTCTATGACGATCTGCAGATCGACGTGGATGTCTGCCCGCCCTTTACCCCCGAGGCCAAGCCGCATATCGAGCGGGCATTCAAGACGTTTTCCCACGATCTGCTGGAGCTGTTGCCCGGCTATGTGGGCCATAGCGTGCCCGAGCGAAAGGACATCGAGGCGCGGCGGTCCTTCGCCGACCGCATGATGTCGCAGGGCGAGACCGTCGAGATCCGCATGACGCCGGAGCAGCTGCAGGATTTCTGCACCCGCTGGGCCGAGGATCTGTACGCCCACCGCCCCCATGGCGGGCTGAACAACCGCACGCCCTTCCAGGTCGCCGCCGCCTATACCGGCGCGGTGCGGCGGATCGACAACGAGCGCGCGTTGGACATCCTGCTGGCCCCGGCCTCGGGCGACGGCTGGTGCACGGTGACCAAAAAGGGCATCCGCGTCGCCCGAGGCCGCTATGACGCCGCCCAACTGGGCGGGCTGGAAGGGTCGCGGGTGAAGGTCCTGTTCGACGAGGCCGATGCCGGTGGCGTCTATGTCTTCGGCGAGGATGGGCAGTTCATCTGCCGCGCCATCGACCCCGAGCTTGAGGGCGTCTCGCGCGCCGAGCTGGCCGCCGCCCGCAAGGCCCATCAGGCCGCCGTGATGAAGGAGGGCGTGGCCGATCTGAAGAAGATGCAGAAGGCGGCGCGGCCACAGGAACTGGCCGCCGACATCCTGCGCAAGGCGGCCGAGAAAGCCGGCAAGGTGGTTCAACTGCCCCGGCCCGCCGCCCCCTACAGCACGCCGGCCCTGGCCGCCGCCGCCGATGCCACCGCCCCGGCGCCGGTGCAGACCCTGACGCCGGAAATGCGGGCGTCGGTCGAGCGCCTGAAGCACGAGATCGCGGCGGGGAAGACCCGCAACATCTCGGCCAAGCCGGAAAATCCCAAGGACCGTTACCGCCATGCCGTGGCCCTGGAGGCCCTGATGGACGCGGGCAAGCCGTTGCCGGCGCCCGACGACGAAGTGTGGCTGAAGGGATATCGCCAGACCGGTGAATACCGGACCCAGCGCGATCTGCACGACGAGTTCGGCGACATCTACATCGGCCGGGCGATCACCGCCTGACCCAAAAAAAAGACCGGCACAAGGCCGGCCCAGGCAGTCATTTAAAGCGAGGTAAACATGACGCATATCAGTTCCCCGGTCAACGGAACCATCGCCCCGCTCACCAACGTGGCTTTGTTCGCCGACCTGATCGGCAAGATCGTCAACCCGCCGCCGCATCTGCCCAGGATCGGTCTGTTCTACGGCTATTCGGGCTATGGGAAGACCTGGTCGGCGCGATATGCCGCCAACAAGCACCGGGCCTTCTATCTGGAATGCGGAGAATCGTGGACCAAGCGCCGTTTCCTGCGGGCGCTGCTGGACGTGCTCGGCGTCGAGGCGCGCGGCACGGCCGACGACATGATGGACAAGGCGGTGTCCGCCCTGCGCGGCTATCGCCGGCCGCTGATCATCGACGAGGCCGACCACATCGTCAAACGCGGCTATATCGAGACCATCCGCGAACTGCATGACCAAGGCTTCGCGCCGATCGCGCTCTTGGGCGAGGAGCTGCTGCCGCAAAACATCGAGCGGGTGTCCGAGCGCACCCATAACCGTATCCTGCTGCATGTGGCCGCCCAGCCGGGCACCGCCGAGGATGCCGCGATCCTGGCCCAACTGTATCACCCTGCCATCGCCGTGGCCCCCGACTTGCTGGACGCGGTGGCCGAGGCCAGCGCCGGGCGCCTGCGCCGCATCGTCGTCAATTTGTACAACATCGCCACCGAGGCCGAGGTGCAGGGCTGGTGCACCGTCGACCGGGCCTTGTGGGGGGACCGGCCCTTCTTCACCGGTGCCTCGCCCCGGCGGAGGCACGGCTGATGGCCCGGCTGCTGATCGAGACCAATGCCAAATTGCGCGTCCGGCGCTGGCGCCAGGGATTGTGGGATCTGATCCGCGAGATCGGTGCCGATGGGCGGGCCTGGAACCGCCGGGATCTGCTAAACGCGGCTGCCGAAGGCGGCTTCGCCACCAGGGCCGCGCCGCATCCCGACACCATCCGCGACTATCTGCGCGGGTTGGTCGCAGCGGGCATCGTCGCCGTCAACGAGGATGGTTCCTATCGTCTGGTCGAGGATCTGGGGCCGGAGGCGCCGCGCGTGCGGATCGACGGCACCCGCGTGCCGCCGTCGCTGGGCCAGGACCACATGTGGCGGACGATCCAGATGTCGCGCGGCGGTTTCAGCGCCACCGACCTGGCGATCGGCGCGCGCACCGAGGAGGTGAGCGTGTCGGTTGCGACCGCCAAATCCTATGTCACGCGGCTGTGCAAGGCCGGATACCTGGACATCCTGGTCCCCGGCGGGCCGGGCCATGAAGCCATTTACGCCCTCAAGCCCGGCATGCGGACCGGGCCGCGCGCGCCGATGATCCTGGCGACCAAGGTCGTTTGGGACCCCAACCTCGGGAAAGCGATGGGCGCGGCGGAAGCGGACGAGGAGGCCGGCGATGTCGCACGCTGACAAGGCCCGCGCCGCCTGGGGCGCCGACTTGCCGGACTGGGTCCGCGTCCTGGCCGAAAGGGCCGACGCCCTGGGCAGCCAGAACAAGGTCGCGGCCGAGATCGGCTACAGCGCCGCCGCCGTCTCGACGATCATCGGCAACACCTATGCCGCGCGCGACATCAGCGCCCTGGAGATGGCCGTGCGGGCCACCATCATGGCCGAGACCGTCGCCTGCCCGGTGTTCGGCGAGACCAGTCTGGCCCAGTGCCTGGACTGGCGCGCCAGCGCGGCCAGGCCGTTCCGGGCGCTTTCTTCGCTTCATAGCCAGATGCGCGACGCCTGCGGCGTCTGCGCCAAGAATGGAGGCAGGGATGCTCAGTGATGTTTTGACCGCCGCCCAGATCGCCGAACACGCCGTCCTGGGCATTCCGCCGGGCACCGATCTGCCCGTTCATGTGGCCGATTTCTCGATTACCGTCGCCAACCACCGTTCCACTGGCCCGTGCATCCAGGTCTTCCTCAGCGATGCCGCCGCCGAAGCGGATACTCCGGTCGTCCTGCCGGTGACGTGCCGGGCCGGTTGGTTGGAGGCATACCGGCTGGCCCGCGTGATCCGGCCCGGCGGCCGCATGAGTGGCGGCGACAATTCCTGGCCCACCATCTCGGTCAACATCCGGGTCGAGGGGTAGGCCGCCATGCTCAGTGACAACATCGAGGCCCTGCTGGGCGACCTGGAGAAGTACCAGGATACCGGCGCCACAATGGAGGCCCTGGCCATCCAGCAATTTTGCGGCCTCCTCCGCGCCTTCGCCGACGACGCACGCCGCCTGGAGGCGGTGCTGACGGCGCCACGCGCCCTGACCGGCAACGTCATCGACCTGGTCAGTCGCCGCATGGGTACCGGCCCTGATCGCATCGGCATCCCGCCGACCGGGGGGGACGCGGCATGACCGACCGCCGCCCCCTGCGCACCGGGACCATGATCCGGATCACCGGCGCCGGCGGTCCGGTCGAGGCCGAGGTGGTCAGCTACACGCTCAACGGCGACATTCAGCTGATCACCGCCAAGGACGCCACCGGCCATCTCCACCGGGTGGCCATGGACCTGTCCGATCCGGCGCCGGCGGAGGGCGCCGCCATCATCGACATCGACTACGCCCGCGCCCTGGCCGTCCAGGTGCTGGCCGGGCATCGGCACCGGCTGCCGGTGACGGTCGAGGCCAACATCCTGGCCGAGGCGGTGCTGGCGCTGACCGGCGGGCCGGCGCCCGCTCATCAACAGACTGTCTGCGAAGCCGGCGACAGGAGGTGCGCATGACCACGCGCCCCCCCATCCCCGCCCAGGTAGTCGGCTTCGTGCTCTTCTGCCTGGTGCTCGCCGCCGCCAGCGGCTCCATCGCCGCGCTGACCATCCGGGCGCTGACCATCACCGCCTGCACCCCTGCCGAACGTTAGAGAGATCGACCATGACCCAGCAGACACCCACCCCCGCTAACGCTGTCCTGATCGACAGCATCCCGTACCTGCGCAACGCCCAGGGTGACCTGACGGCGGTGGGCAACATCAAGCCCATGGACCTGCTGATGGACGAGATGGTCCGCAAGGTCGCGGGCTATGCCGAGGATCTGTCGGCCGAGTTGGCGCGCTTCGTCGCCCACACCGACGCCGACATCGCCGCCCTGGATGCGCTGATCGCCCAGAACTACGGCGTCGAGCCGCGCGAGACCAAGGGCAACCGCACCTTCGTGTCCTTCGACGGGCTGCTCAAGGTCCAGGTGGCGGTTTCCGACCGCATCGTCCTGGGCCCCGAGTTGCAGGCGGCGAAGGCCGTCCTGGACGCCATGATCATCGAGCGCGGCGAAGGCGTGGACCCCTTCCTGCTGACCCTGGTCAAACGCGCCTTCCGCGTCGATCAGGAGGGCAAGGTGGACGTGCGCGCGATCCTGGCCCTGCGCCGCATGCAGGTCGACGACGACCGCTGGCCGGACTTCTGCCGCGCCATCGACGACGCGGTCCGCGTGGTCGGCTCCAAGCGCTACATCCGCATCTACCGCCGCGACAGGACCGACGCCGCCTGGAAGATGGTGCCGCTGGACCTGGCCGCCGTAGAGCCCACCCCGGCCGCCTTCGAGCGCATGTCGCTGCGTCGGCAGGTGGAGGAGGCGAAGGTCCATCTCAACGACATCCGCGCTGTACTGGAGCGTGTGGACGACATCCCCGAAGGGAGCACCATTTCCGGTGCGGTCGAGTGGTTGGTGGACAGCATCGCTGGTGTGCAGGGGTGGCTCGCTTCGGCGGCCGAGGTCCATGAACGGGTGGCCGCCGATCAGATCCTGCTCGGCCTTCCCGCTGTTGCAGCCCGCCAGCCGTCCACCGTCGGCGCCGAATAGGTCCCCCGATGGGCAAGGTCGCCTCCCTCCGGATCTCCGTCCGCATCGGCAAGGCCGATGTCCTCGGCATTTGCCTGGCGCGGGTGTTCCACGGCCGCCGCAAGGTCGAAGAATTCGAGACGACCCAGGCCGAGATGAAAGAACTGTACCTGGAACTGTTGGGGGCCAGGGTGCCCCCGCTGATCCGGACTGCGGCCGAGACCGCCCGCGCCCGTCGCGAGGAATTGGGCCGCACCTACCACTGCCGGACGCTGGTTTCCGTCCGGTTCACCGTGCCGCTGGGACCACCCCAGCCGGCGGCTTAACCAGAAAGGCCCAGTCACATGAATGCGATCACCACTCACCGGAAGCCCTCCTGCCGTGGCCGCACCCCCTCGGGCAAGCCCAATCCCATCGATGTCCACGTCGGCGCCCGCATGCGCCTGCGCCGCACGCTGCTGGGCATGAGCCAGGAAAAGCTGGGCGAGGCCCTGGGCCTGACCTTCCAGCAGGTCCAGAAATACGAGCGAGGCGCCAACCGCGTCGGCGCCTCGCGCCTGTTCGACCTGTCCCGCGTCCTCGACGTGCCGGTCAGTTTCTTCTTCGATGATATGGATGCCGCGTCGGCGTCCGCCAGCCCCGCCGCCATGGCCACCGGCGCCGTCCCCGAGCCCGACATCGCCGAGGCCAGGAACCCCATGGCCCGGCGCGAGACGCTTGAGTTGGTGCGCGCCTACTACCGCATCGCCGATCCCGCCGTCCGCCACCGCGTCCTCGACCTGGCCCGGGCGCTGGGCGCGACCGCCGGCGGCAGGGAGATGGGGGAATGAGCCGCGTCGTCATCCGTCCCGGCCACCGGCCGGAGGCCGCCGAAATCGCCGCCGTCGACACCATCAGCAAGGCGGTGCAGTCGGCCGCCGGGTTTTTCGAGGCCGATCTGGCCGATCGCCTCGGTTCCACCGAGGCGGTGAGCGCGGTGTTCTCGGGATTGATTTCCGCCGCCGCGACCTTCGCCATGAAGCGCGATTGCGCCAGGTCAGCCGCCGAAAGCTTCATGCTGACGGCGGTCGAGGTCCGCCCCGCCGGCAGCCCCGATCCGCTGACCGACGTCACCCTCGCCGTGCTTTCGCTGGTCAATATCCTGCGCGAGCGCGGGATTGATGACCGGATGGTGGTTGTTGCCCTCCTCAATGCCGCCGGCAACCTCGACGCCACCCTCGACGTCGGCTGGATCGCCGCCGCCATGCGCGACGTCGCCACCCAACTGACCGACCCGGCCCGACGGGAGGAGGCCCGCGCCCGCGCCGCCGCCCTGACCCGTCCCGCCGGCGCCACCACCCACTGAGGGACCAAACCGCCATGCCCAACATCACCCCTAACCCGGTCGGCGCCGTGCTGTCGGCCCTGGCCACCGCCTACCGCCACAACCTGGTCTCCTACGCGATGGTGCCCGAGGAATGCCAGCCGCCCCGCTTCGTCGTCGGCTTCGGCACGGCGGCCGAGATCCGCGCCTTCGAGGCCGCCGTCCACGACCTGGCGGACGGCCGCCATCCCGACCTGTACCTGATCCTGGGCGAGGTGGCGGCCCTGGCCGCCCCCTACCTCAACATGGCCCACATCGCCGATCCGGCGCCGCTGCGCCACATGATCGGCGGCCTGGCGGAGCGGTTGGTGGTCGTCGAGGACGATGGCCCCATCCAGGTCGTCACACCCTCCCCGGACGCGCGTTCCGCCATGCTGGCCATCGCCTATCTGGCGGTGGCCGGGCTGGCCGCCTGGGACCGCATGGTCTCGCCGGGCGAAAGCGGCGAGGTGGTCAACACCATGGGATGCGGCCCGGTGCCCGTCGGCCCCAGGACCGACGGATGCCCGGCGGTCGCCGACCTCAACGCGAAGGGCATCACCCGGCTTGTCCCCGATTCGGTGGAGGGGCGCCAATGACCGCCCCCGCCGATCGCAAAAAGCTGCGCGAGATCATCGCCGCCCTGAAGGCCAGGACCGAGGCCAACGGCTGCACCGAGGCCGAGGCCATGACGGCAGCCGAGAAGGTGGCCGAACTGCTGTCCAAACATGGGATGGACGATGCCGCTGAACTGGAATTCGACCAGTGGCGGGTAGAGATCGGCCGCCGCACCGTGGTGGACAAGCTGTGGGGCTACGTCGCCACCTTCTGCCACTGCAAGCTCTGGTACCAGAAGGACTTCCTGTCCAAGGGCTGGACGGTCGTCTATTTCGGCCGCTGGAACGACGTGGCCGTGGCGGAATACCTCCACGGCATGCTGGATCACCACATCACGAGCGCCACCAAGGCCTTCAAGAAGACGAAGGACTACACCCGGCGGCGTTCCCCCAAGACCAAGCGCGAGGCCACCAAGGCCTTCCAGGAAGGCATGGTCAACGCCCTGGCCGACAAGCTGTGGACGATTCAGTGGCGCCGGGTGCCCAGGGTGGAGGGGACCAACCACCAGGCCCTGGTCCTGTCGCCCCTGGGCGCGGTGGAGGCCGAGTTGGAGCGGCGCGGCATGACCTTCAGCTCCAAGGGCCTGGCCCCGGTCAAGGGCACGGGGAAGCGCTTCGACAACGAACGGGCCGGCGGCGCCGCCGCAGGACGCAGCGTCGACATCAACGCGGCCATGACTGGCACCCGCTCCGGCGGCGCCGCCGGCCTGTTGGGCCGCGCCGAATAGGAAGCAATCATGACCACCACCACCATCGACGACCTGCTGATCTGCTCCCCCCATGCCCGGCTGCGCCTGCACCTGTTCGGCATGGTGCTCGACCGCACCGATCTCCCCGACCTGGCGCTGGACACCGCCCGCGCCGCCTATGAATGGATCGTCGGCGAAATGGTGACGGTCGAGATGGGCGACGAACCGGCCCCGCCGCCCTCAAATGAGCCGGGAAAAGCGGACATGCCCGCTCCGTCGGCGCCGCTGGCCGACGCCATCCAGGCGGCCGCTGACGAAGCCCGGGAGCGCCCGCCGGTGGTGGGACACGGTGATGATCCTGTTCCGGTTCCGGTCGAAATCGACCGGACGGTGCGCCGGATGCTCGACAGCGGCATGCGGGTCATCGGCCGGACGCTGGCGGCCGATCTGGGCATCGGCCAGCCCGACGCCAGCGGATACCTGCGGTCCATGGAGGCCGCTGGCATCCTACGTCGCGAGGGCGGCGGCAACCGGGTGCGGTTCGTCCTGGCGGCGACGAAGCCTAGGCGTGTCCCCGTCATCGAGCGCGGCGAGGCCACGGTGACCGACCTGGTCGCCAACCATCGCGAGGAGCTGTTGCGCCGCTGGCTGGCCGGCGACAGAACGGCGGCGATGGCCGACCATTTCCGCGCCTCGAAGCCCACCATGGCCCGCGCTCTGGCGGTCGCCGGGATCTCGACCACCTTCCGCCGTGGTGCTGGCGGCCGGCCGGAATACGAGCCGTTGCCCGCCGACGCCCCGCTACCGCCCGAGGCAGTGGCCCTGCTCGGCGATCTGCCGGTCGAGGTCGCGCCGCCCCCCCCGAGCGAGCCGTCTTCCCCCGCTCCGACGCCGGCGCCGGAGAGGGCAATCCTGCCCGAGGACGCATTGGCCCGCCGCGATACCCCCGTCGACGCCGCCCCGGCCGACATGGAGACGGTCGAGATCTGGCTGGCCGCCAACGGCTGCAAGGTCTCCCGCGCCCAGGAAGTCGGCGGCGAGTACCGGTGTGACGGCACCCTGATGACCACCCGCGAGTTACTGGCCATGGCCAACCGTGCGCGGCGGTCCGTCAATTTGCCTCCCTTCGCGGTGCGGCGGATCTGACATGCCGGCGGCACCGTCCCTGCTCGATGCCCTGGTCGACCTCGACAACCTGGCCCGCCTGTCGGCCCGGGCGTTGGGAGAGCGCTCGCGCCTGGGGTCCGCGCTGCTGCAGGGCGTCGCCCAGGTCCGCAAGGCCGTGGCGCCGGCGGCCCTGGCTCAGGCGGCCCAGGTTGTCGACCCCAAGGCCGACCTGATGCGTATCTTCGCCGCCGCCGAGGCCGCCGGCCTGTCCTGGCCCGATCTGGCCGACGCGCTGAACCACTACCACGAACGCCATTTCGGGAGGGGATGATGTATCCACCGGACCACGCCGAACGCCTGAAACACCGCGCCGGCCAGAAGTGGCGCCCCAGCAACGGCACCGAGGGCGAGCTTTTCTACGAAAACTGGTGTGCGACCTGCGTCCGGGACGCCGCCCACCGCGCCGATCCCACCCTGGCCGACGGCTGCGACATCCTGGCCGCCACCATGGCGTGGGGGATCGGTGACGAGGCGTATCCCGAGGCGTGGCGGTACGGGTCGGACGGCCAGCCCCGCTGCACAGCCTTCACCACGTCCGAGGACTTCTACCGCTGCCCCGAGACGGCGGACCTGTTCGGGGACCATCGCAAGGCCATCACCCTTGACGACCTCGACCGGCTGTCCCAGGAGCTGCCGAGATGACCGCAGACATCAACGCCGCCCGCCGCCGGTGGTTTGCGGCCTGCCGCGAGGCCCGCATCGGCGAAGTGGACCGCAAGGCCATCCAGGCGCGCGTCGTCGGCAAGACTTCGTCCTCCTCCATGTCGGTCGGCGAGTTCAATGCCTGTTTAACGGACCTTAAAGCGCGCGGCCTGTGGAAGCCCAGCCATCGTGCCGGAGGCGCGGCTTCGCCACGGGGCAAGGGGCAGACCTACCGGCGCGAGTCGGACAAGGCCCACATCCGCAAGGTGTTCGCCATCTGGTCGGACATGTGCCGCCAGAACATCCCGGTGATCGCCAGCCGCACCGGCCTGGTTTCCTTCGTCCAGCGCATGACCAAGACGGAGGAACGCCCCGACGGCCTGTCCGACCCCGAGTGGCTGTCGCCCGAGGAGGCCAACCAGGTCATCGAGGCGCTGAAGGCGTGGCGGGCGCGCGAACTGGCGAAGCGCGGCCGTTAGATCATGCACCAGAGATTACGGCTCGACCTTATGAACCACCCGCGCGGCGCGGATCAGGGCCAGGGCGTCGTGGATCAACTCCTCCACGCCCTCGATGTTCAACAAGGCCGGTTCCCTGCCGTGGCTCTCCAGCAGGTCGATGGCCTCGCCCACATAGGAGGTGGCGGCGGCGAGGCGCGCCCGCGCCACGACCAAGTTGGCGGTGACAATGCCCGTGATTGTCGGGTCGGCCATGGGCGGATGCCTTGTCTGTCGGATGGACGCCCCACTGTCCGCCGAAATCCAACGTGGATCAACCCATGATCGAGCTGTCTTCCCGGCAACGCTATGGCTACCTGCCGGCGGTGCTCTGGCATGTGCTGGAGGCCGTCGGCGAGGATGCCATGCTGCGCCTGGTGGAGCGCGCCGGCGGCACCCGCATCTGGATCGGCCGCCCTCCCGGCGAGGGCCACAGGCTCACCGAGGCCGTGGGCCAGCAGGCGGCGCTGAAGATTCATGCCAGGCTGGCGGCCGAGCATATCAAGCAGATCGACGTGCCGGTTATGGCCGCCCGCCTGCAGAAGGCCCGCCGGTGCCGCATCTTGGCGATGCGGGGGGAACGGATTAAGGTAGCCGACATCGCGCGTGCCCTCGGCCTGACCGAGCGCGGGGTGTGGAAGGCCCTGGCCAAGGCCCGCGACGACGCCCCCGACGACCGCCAACTCTCCCTGATCTAGGCCGCCTGAACCAGTTCAGGCGGAAGGCATCGCGGTCGGAGACCTACCATTGCCCTCGGAACACCACCGGGGGTTTTTCATGTCCGACACCTTCGTCCCCGACACCTTCGTCGTCATCGCCGCCGCGCTGAAGCTGGCCTTCGCGCTGGCGGCCGTCTATGCCGCCGTCCGCGTCTCGCGCTGGCTGGACGACCGGGCGAACAAGCCCTTCGCGGCGACCATTGCCGTGATCCTCAAATCCGATCTGGGCACGGCGCTCTATTACGGCCTGCGCTTCCTGGCCATCTGCCTGTTGCTCGGCATGGTCATCGGCTGCACTCCGGCCGGCGCCGGCATCCTCATGCCCGACAAGTACGACCGCCACATCCACGACGCGGTCGATACATACTGGCCTGATTATCCGCGCTTCGCCTCGGCCAAGGCCCAGCTGTTCGCGGAAAGCCGCCTCGATCCCGCCGCCATCTCGCCCGTCGGTGCCCGGGGCGTTGCTCAGTTCATGCCCGCCACCTGGGCCGAGGTCAGGCGGCAGCTGCGTCTCGGCGCGGTTTCGCCGGTCGACGACGTCGCCATCGACGCCTACGCCTACTACATGGCCAGGCTGCGCCTCATATGGCGCGCCGGCCGCGACCCTTCCGACCGCCAGCCCCTGGCCCAGGCCAGCTATAACGCAGGGGCGGGCAACATCATCAAGGCCCAGATGGTGTGCGGTGGCGCGCGGCTGTGGGCCGCGATTGCCCCTTGCCTGGGCGACGTGACCGCCCGCCACGCCCGCGAGACCCTGACCTACGTGGATCGGATCGCCCGGTACACCACCATGGTGGAGGCCGGGCTGTGACCCGCCAGGCCTGGATCGCCTTCGCCCTGGCCACCACCGGCGCGGCTGCCGTCTCGGGCGCCCTGGTGCACTCCTACGACCGCGCCCGGCACGACAAGGCCGTCGCCGATCTGCGCGCCGAAGCCGCCACCACCCTGGCCGACCAGACCGGGGTCGTGCTGGGCATGCTGCAGCAGCGCATCGACCAGGTTCACCAGTTGGAAGAGGACTACGCCCGTGCATCCGAAGAACGCTCGCGCCTTGCCGCTGACGGCGTGCGCCTGTCTGCTGACCTTGGCGCTGCTCGCCGGCGCCTGCTCCAGCTCGCCCGAGCCGGTGGGGGCGGTGGTGGTGGCGCCGCTGGCGAAGGAAACGCCGGCGCCGGCGGCTGTGACGACGTACGAGCCGCCCTCGGTCGGGCCTCTGCAGCGCTGGAACTCTACGAAAGCGAGGGTGATCGAGTTGCTGAGGACGGACAGCACGCCGTAGACGTGGCCACCATCGCCGCCCGCGACGCCCGCCAGCGGGAGGTGACGCGATGACCGTCCAGGTCGAATTTTGGCAGCTGCTGACGTTCCTGGTCGGCCTGCTGCTCTCCTTCCTCGCCTTCGTCTTCGCGGCCGGAAAGTTGTTGCTGGCCCAAATCGACCGGCGCCTTGACCTCCGCTTTGCCGCCGTCGAGGCCGCCGCACAGGGCCTGCAGCAGCTCGAAAAGGACTTCCTGGTTTGGAAGGCCGACTTGCCGCTGCAGTACGTCCGCCGCGAGGATTACGTCCGCAACCAGACGGTTCTGGAAGCCAAGCTCGACGCCTTGGCGGTGCGGATCGACAACATGAAACTTCGTGAGGTCAAGCGTGATTGAGCAGATCGACACCGCCAAGGTCCGCCGCGAAAGCCTGCGCTGGCTGATCCTGCTGGCCCTCTACAATGCCCGGCCCGTCGAGCTGGTGGAGAACGTGGTGCTGGTGACCGCCCAGGCCATCTACCCCGACGCCACCCCCCTGGAGATCCGCCGCGAGCTGGACTACCTGTCCGACCGCAAGCTGGTCGAGATCCGCAAGGACCCGGCCGGCCCCTGGTGGGGCAACCTGACCCGCTACGGCACCGACATCGCCGAGTACACCTCGGACTGCCAGCCGGGCATTGCGCGGCCGGCCAAGTACTGGTGAGCCATGGCCCGGCGCAGCGCCATCGATGGCCTGCCCGAGGAGGTGCGGCGCTGGCTTGACCGCGCCCTGTCCTCCAAGGGCTTCGCGCAGTATCAGCTGCTGGAGCAGCTGCTGCGGGATAAGGGCTACTCGGTATCCAAATCGGCCATCCATCGCTACGGCCAGAAGCTGGAGCGGCGGCTGGCCGCCATCAAGGCCAGCACCGAGGCCGCCAAGCTGCTGGCCGACGCTTCGCCGGATGACCAGGACACCCGGTCGGAGGCACTGACCGCCCTGATCCAGACCGAACTGTTCGAGACGATCATCAATCTTCAGGAGGCCAGCGAGGGCGACCTCGACCCGGCCGACCGGGTGAAGATGCTCTCGAACGCGGCCAAGAACATCGCCACGCTGACCAGGTCGTCGGTCAACCTCAAGCGGTTCCAGGTCGAGGCCCGCAAGGAGGCTGCCGACAGGGCCGTGGCCGCTGCGGAGAAGGCGCTGAACGAAGAGGTCGACCGCGCGGCGGTGCTCAAGCGCATCCGCGAGGAAGTCTACGGTATCGTCGAATGAGCCTGAACTGGGCACCCGCCGTTCCGCTGCACCTGTACCAGCGCGCCTGGTTCCAGGATCGCGCGCGGTTCAAGATCGGCATGTTCGCCCGCCAGACCGGCAAGACCTTCACCACCACGCTGGAGATCGTGGACGACTGCTTCGAGGCGTGGTCGCGGGGAGGCAGGGCGCGCTGGGTGATCCTGTCGCGTGGCGAGCGCCAGGCGAAGGAAGCTATCGAGACCGGCATCAAGCTGCACGCCAAGGCGTATCAGCTGGCCTATGACATGGTGATCGAGGAGGAGCGGATCTTCGACTGGTCGCCCGACGACAAGCCCGAGGTCTCCTACAAGGCCCTGGAAGTGGCGCTGTCCGGGGGCAGCCGGATCACCGCCCTGCCCGCCAACCCGGACACGGCGCGCGGCTTTTCGGCCAATGTGTTCCTGGACGAGTTCGCCTTTCACAAGGACAGTCGCGAGATCTGGAAGGCGCTGTTCCCCGTAATCTCGGCCGGCTGGAAACTGCGCGTCACCTCGACGCCCAACGGCAAGGGCAACAAGTTCTACGAACTGATGACGGCCAACGACACGACCTGGTCGCGTCATCAGGTCGACATCCATCGGGCCGTCAGCGAAGGCTTGCCGCGCGACATCGCCGAGCTGAGGGCCGGCATCGCCGATGACGAGGCGTGGGACCAGGAGTTCGAACTGCAATGGGCGGACGAGGCGTCGTCATGGCTGACCTATGACCTGATCACCGCCGTCGAGGATGACCTGGCCGGTGATCCGTCGCACTATGCCGGTGGCCGCACCTTCATCGGCAACGACATTGCCCGGCGCAACAACCTGTGGGTCGCCTGGGTGTTCGAGGAGGTGGGCGACGTGTTGTGGTCGCGGCAGATCGAAGCACACCGCAACATCTCGTTCGCCGAACAGGACCGCATCATGGACGGCCTGTTCGAGCGCTATAACCCCGAGCGGCTGGTCATGGACCAGGGTGGCATGGGCGAAAAGCCGGTGGAAGACGCCAAGCGTCGCTATGGCGAGCTGCGGGTGGATGGCGTGCTTCTCCAGGGCGCCACCCGCCTCAACGTGGCCACCATCGGCAAGCAACGGTTCGAGGATCGCAAGGTCCGCATCCCCTTGGGGGATACCCGCCTGCGAGCCGATTTGCACAAGATCAAGAAGGTGGTCGGGGAAACCGGCGGCATCCGCCTGGTCGCCGACGACGACGCCGAAGGCCATGCCGACCGCTTTTGGGCGGGCATGCTCGGCCTCGCGGGTGCCGCCGGTCCCGCCATGGCCTACGGCTACCGTCCCGTACGGCCGGGCGGTGATCCCCAGGATCGCCATGGTCGCCTGATCAGCGAACCACCGCGCCGTCTGGTCCGCGTCACCGGCGGCTTCAACGCCCGCAAAGGATTGTTGTGATGATCAAGCCCGTCGTCCTTTACGGCCCCGACAACCGGCCCATCGAACGGATGACCCTGAGGAAGGAGATCGCCGCGCCGGCGCTGGCCGGCGTGCGCACCATTTGGACCAAGGCGGTGGCCTCGGGGCTCACCCCCGAGCGCCTAGCCAACCTGCTGGTGCGGGCGACCGAAGGCGACCCCGAGGATTTCCTCGCCTTGGCCGAGGAGATCGAGGAGCGCGAGCTGCACTACGCCTCGGTTCTGGGCACCCGCAAGCGTGCCCTGTCCGGCCTCGATCCGGCGGTGGCGGCGGCCAGCGACGACGCGCGCGACGTCGCCATGGCTGACGCGGTGCGCGACCTGGCCGCCGATCCCCAGTTCCCCGAAATGGTCGACGATCTGCTCGACGCCCTGGGCAAGGGCTATTCGGTGGTGGAGATCGTCTGGAACACCTGGGGCAAGCTGTGGAAGCCCGAACGCTACGAGCATCGCGATCCCCGCTGGTTCCGGTTCGACCAAGAGAGCGGACGCCGGTTGCTGCTGCTGGACGAACAGGCCCCCATGGGTTTGCCCCTGCCGGCCTACAAGTTCATCACCCACATCCCTCGTCTGAAGAGCGGCCTGCCGATCCGTGGCGGCCTGGCGCGGCTGGTCGCGTGGTCGTTCATGTTCAAGAGCTATACGGTGAAGGACTGGTTGGCGTTCATCGAGGTGTTCGGCATGCCGTTGCGCCTCGGCAAATATGGTCCGACCGCCACCGAGGATGACATCGATACCTTGATCCAGGCGGTGGCCAACATCGGCACCGACGCGGCGGCCGTCATGCCGGACACCATGAAGATCGAGTTCCAGGAGACCGCTGCCGGCAAGAGCGGCCATGAGGTCTTCAAGGCCATGGCCGAATGGCTGGACCAGCAGGTGTCCAAGGCGGTGCTGGGCCAGACCATGACCAGCGACAATGGGTCGAGCATGGCCCAGGCCCAGGTCCACAACGAGGTTCGCCACGACATCCTGCGCTCGGACGCGCGGCAACTGGCGCTGACCATCAATCGCGACCTGGTACAGCCCTTCATCGACCTGAATTTCGGCCCCCAGGACCGCTATCCGCTGCTGACTATCCCGGTGCTGGAGCCGGAAGACATCAAGACGCTGGTGGAGGCGCTGGCCAAGCTGGTGCCGCTGGGCCTCAAGGTCGAGGCGTCGGTCATCCGCGACAAGCTCAACCTGCCCGATCCCGAGGATGGCGCCGAGCTGCTGGCCGCGCCGAAGGCAGCACCGGCGCCGCCGGTCGATGCCGAAACCGATCCGGCTGCCGCGCCGGCACCGGAGCCCGAACTGGCGGCCAACCGTGCCCATCATCACGATTGCCCCCACTGTGCGACGGCCACCAACCGCAAGGGTGATCCCGACCCGGTGGACGAGATCGAGCGGGCCGGCCTGGAAGACTGGGAGCAGCAGATGGCGCCGATCATCGACCCGGTGCGCGAGCTGATCCAGGGCGCGTCCAGCTACGAGGAGGCCATCGCCGGCCTCAAGGAACTCAACATGGACAGCTCGCAACTGGTCGAGACGCTGACCAAGTCCATGTTCCAGGCCCGCGCCGCCGGCGACCAGGCGGATTGATGGCCGAGCCGTTCACCCCCAAGCCCGGATACCGGTTCGGTCCCGGGCCGTCGCCCGAGGTGATCGCCTATCTCAAGAACAAGGGCTGGGCGCCGGCCTTCTCGTACCTGGACGTCTGGGGCGAGGAGCACGCCTTCGCCTTCACCGTCGCCAAGGCGATGGAGCTGAACGTGCTCACCACCATCCGCGAGGCGCTGGAGAAGGCGCTGGAAGAGGGCATCCCGTTAGAGCAGTTCAAACGGGACCTTGAACCCAAGCTGCGCGAGCTGGGCTGGTGGGGCCGCAAGGACATGGTCGATCCGTTTACCGGGGAAACCGTTTCGGCCCGCCTCGGCAGCCCCAGGCGCCTCAAGACCACCTATTGGGCCAACACCCGCTCGGCCCGCGCCGCTGGCCAGTGGGAGCGGGCACAGCGGACGAAGGATGCCCTGCCGTATTTCATCTACGAACTGGGGCCGTCCGAGCGGCACCGCCCCGAGCATGCGTCCAAGGCCGGCCTGATCCTGCCCATCGACGATCCCTTCTGGGACCACTGGTTCCCTCAGAACGGCTGGGGCTGCAAATGCAAGGTCCGCCAGATCACCGAGGCCGAGGCTGGGCGCCGAGGCGGTGTCGGCACCGCTCCGGTGATCGACATGAAGCAATGGCGTAACAAGCGTACCGGCGAGGTGCTATGGGTGCCCGAGGGCATCGATCCGGCCTGGGACACCAACCCGGGCAAGCACCGCCAGCGGAATCTGGACCGCATGCTGGCCGGCAAGGTCAAGGAGATGCCAGCCGACCTGGCCGAGGTGGCGATCCGCGACATGAAGGCGTCGGGGCGGTATTCAGGCGCGCTGTCGCTCCTGCCGTCCCGGGATGGCTAGCCGTTTGGGCTCCATCCGATTTCGCGCCCGCTCGGGCCTTGCATGCCTTTCGGCCACGATGCCCCACACGAGCGCAAATAGGGCGTGCTACCCCGTTTAATACCGGTTTAACGGCGGCGTTAGGCGGGTGGGCATAGGCCCACGCATGAGAGGACGGGCGACACCCCTTGCCATCGGCTTCCGCCAGCGGCACTGTGACCACCTTCCTCCGGCTCCCACACCATGACGCCTGAACCAGTTCAGGCGGATGGCAGGTCGCGCTGACCGCCATGATCGCGGCATGAAGACCGCCCGCGCCCATATCGTCGTCGCCATCAACGCCGTGCTGCCGCTCGACGCGCCGCCCGAGTGGATCGAGCTGATCCCTGCCGGCGCCATCGTCAAGGGCCGTGACGGCCGCCAGTGGGTCAACGACCCGGATGGGGTGGTGGCCGATTTCAGCCTCAAGGCCCGCTCCCTGCCGCTTGACTGGGAGCATGCCACCGAGATCAAGTCGCCCAAGGGCGAGCGCGCCCCGGCCGCCGGCCATATCGAGGCCGTCGAGCAGCGCGAGGGTGGAGCCATCTGGGGCCGGGTCAACTGGACGCCCCAGGGCGGCGAAGACGTGCGCACCGGCGCCTACCGCTACATCTCCCCCGTCTTCGCCTACGACAAGAACACCGGCCGGATCGTCGGCCTGATCTCGGCCGGCCTGGTGCATGAGCCGAACCTCGGCCTCAAGGCCCTTAACTCCGCCCACAACAACCACGAGGACAAGCAGATGGATCTGAAGCAGGTCTACGAAGCCCTCGGCTTGGTGGACGGCGCCAACGAGGATCAGATCCTCGCCGCCGTCAACAAGCTGAAGGCCGACCGGGAGGTGGCCATCAACAAGGCCACCACGCCCGACCTGGCGCTGTTCGTGCCGCGCGCCGACCACGATCAGGCGGTGGCCCGTGCCGTCAACGCCGAGAAGACGCTGCAGGAAGAGCGCGGCAAGGCTCTGAACGCCGAGATCGACGTGGTCGTCAAGCAGGCCCTGGCCGAGGGCAAGATCGCCCCGGCCTCGGAAGAGTACTACCGCGCCCAGTGCCGCAAGGAAGGCGGCCTGGAGGAGTTCCGCAAGTTCGTCGGCGCCGCCCCCAAGATCGTCGACGGCAGCGCCATCGTCACCGGCGAGCCGCCGGTGGCCAAGAAGACCAGCCTGAGCGATGGCGAGAAGGCGGTCTGCAAGCAGATGGGCATCTCGGAGGAAGAGTACGCCAAGTCGAAGGGGGGTGAATAAATGACCGCTCTCGCCAAGGACCGCGATACCCGCCGCCGTGACGGCGTCCGTCGCACCCCCGGCGTCGCCGCCAACGCGGTGATCCACGCCGGCGCCATCGTCGTCCGCAATGCCGGCGGTTTCGCCGCCCCGGCATCCACCGCGCTGGGCCTGCATGCCCTGGGCATCGCCCAGGACGCCATTGACAACACCGGCGGCGTCGACGGCGCCAACTCGGTCGACGTCGATGCCGGCGTCTACCAGGTCGCCAACTCGGCCGCCGCCGACGAGATCACCGCCGCCGACATCGGCAACGACTGCTACCTGGTCGACGACCAGACGGTGGCCAAGACCGATGGCGCCGGCACCCGCTCGGTCGCCGGCAAGGTGTTCGACGTGGACGCCAAGGGCGTCTGGGTCGAGTTCAAGTAGGAGCCAGAGAGACATGATCCTCAACCGAGCGAACCTGGACGCCGCCACCACCGGCTTCCGCACCATCTTCAACGGCGCCTTCAGCGGCGCTAAGAACGCCGACCACTACAAGCGGCTGGCCATGGTGGTGCCCAGCACCACGTCTAAGAACACCTATCCGTGGCTGGTGGATAATTTCGAGATCCGCGAGTGGGTGGGCGAGCGCGTCGAGCAGAACCTGCTGACCGCCGACTTCACCATCCAGAACAAGGATTTCGAGGGCACGGTCACGGTGCCCCGCAACGCCATCGCCGACGACGAGCTGGGCGTCTTCACGCCCATGTTCCAGCAGATGGGCGCGGCCACCGCCACCTTCCCCAACCGCCTGGTGTTCCCGCTGCTGAAGGCCGGCTTCACCACGCTGTGCTGGGACGGCCAGTACTTCTTCGACACCGACCACCCCGGCTTCGACGAGAACGGCAACGAGGTGTCGGTCTCCAACTTCATGGGCGGCGCCGGCGCGCCCTGGTTCCTGGTGGCCAGCAGCGGCCCTCTGCTGCCGCTGATCTTCCAGGAGCGCGAAAAGTTCCAGTTCGTGGCCAAGGATCGCCCGACCGACGACAACGTCTTCAGTCAGAAGAAGCATGTCTACGGCGTCGACGGCCGCATGAACGTCGGCTTCGGCATGCCGCAGTTGGTCGTCGCCTCGAAGCAGCCGCTGACCCATGCCAACTACGCCGCGGCCAAGGCCGCCTTCGCCGCCTGGCACAAGAAGTCCGGCGAGCCGCTGGGCCTGGTCGGTGACCTGCTGGTGGTCGGCCAGACCAACGAGGGCGCGGCCCGCAAGGTGCTGCTCAACGAGACCCAGCCCAACGGCGAGTCCAACGAGTGGAAGGGTTCGGCCGAACTCTTCGTCACCCCGTGGTTGTGAGGAGCAACGTCGCCATGAAGATGATCCGCGTGATCTCCACCAAGCCCGAATTCCGCCGCGCCGGCCGGGCCTGGTCGGGCACCACCGAACTGCCGGCTTCCGAACTGACCGACACGCAGATCGCGCAGCTGAAGGCCGAGCCTTTGCTGGTCGTGCAGGAGTTCGAGCAGGTCGAGGAAGAGCCCGACCAGAAGGAGGGCGCCGGCGGCTCGCCTGCCGCCAAGAAGGCGCCCGAGAAGAAGTAATACCCAGGGGGCAGCGGCGGCATGAGGGGCCGTGCCGCCGTCACCCCGCACCGAAAGCCCCCAGCCGGGTGAGATGCCCGGCACCCCTTTCAGAGGCAGGTAAGAGATGGCTTACGCGACCCAAGCGGATATCACGGCGATCTACGGCGAGGACGTGCTCCTCGTGGTGGCCGACCGCGCCGGCGACGGCGAGGTGGATGCCGCCGCCGTGGAGCGTGCGCTGGCCGCCGCCACCGCCTTGATCGACACCCATGTCGGTGTCGTCTACGACACCCCGCTGACTTTCGTGCCCGACCTGGTGCGCGACCTCTGCGTGGACATCGCCCTTTACAAGCTGGCCACCGAAGGCAACGGCCTGACCGAAGAGAAGCGCACCCGCTATGAGGACGCGCTGGCGCTGCTGAAGCGTGTCGCCGACGGCAAGGCCAGCCTGGGCCTGCCCACCACCGAAAAGCCGAAGAGCGCCGGTGCCGTGATCGTTTCCGGCCCGCGCCGCCAGTTCGGCCGCGACCGCATGCGAGGCTGGTGATGACCAGCACCGCCATCGAGATCCGCCTCGACGGCCAGGCCGCCGTCCAGCAGCGGCTGGAGCTGCTGCCGGCCATGGCTCTCGACCCGCTGCGCCACGACATCGGCGCGCTGGTCGAGAGCCAGACCCGCCGCCGCATCCACGAGGAGAAGGAAAGCCCCGACGGCAAGGCGTGGACGCCGTGGGGCCCCAACTGGGCCAGCAGCCGGCACAAGGGCCATGGCCTCTTGGAGAACGAAGGCGACCTGCTCGACAGCATCCATTTCGTCGTCACCGGCGGCGACATCCTGGTGGGGTCCGACCTGGTCTACGCCGCCATCCACCAGTTCGGCGGCGCCGAGGTCGGCATGGCCATTCCGTCCCGCGAATATCTCGGCATGTCGGACGAGAACTGGGGTGAGGTGGTCGACCTGGCGGACACCTTCGTCAATCGGGTGCTCCATTGAGCGCGGCCCAGCTGATCACCCTTCGCCAGGGCATCGCCACGCAGATCGGCGAGTGGTTTCCGGCCGCCGACTGCGCCACCGGCCCCGGCCGCATGACCGAGGCCGAGATCAAGACGATGGCGGTCAGGACCCCGGCCATCCGGGTCGCCTGCCTGGGCCTGCCCAAGGCCGAGGCGGTGGGCGATGGCGAGGTTGACCGCGACGTGGCGTTCGCCGCCTACATTCTGACCACGGACAAGCCCAGGCTGCCGCGCGACACCGCGGCCCTGGCCATGGTCGAGGATCTGCTGCTGCGCCTGCCCGGCCAGCGCTGGGAGACCGACAGCGTCCACGCCATCGCCGAGAGCGCGGCCACCGCCGAGAACCTCTATTCCAGCAAGCTGGGCAACACCGGCGTGACGCTGTGGGCGGTGGTGTGGACCCAGACGGTCCGCATGGGCGACAACGCCTATCCCAACGGCCCGGTGCTGTCGGCCGAGCTTTATGCCGGTGGCGATGAACAGGGCGACGCGCCATGAGCATCGCCATCCTCATCGAGGAGCTGCGCCAGCAGATCGGCGACCTGGAGCGGCGGCTGTCCAACCTGGTGCTGACCGGCCAGATCACCGCCGTCGATGCCGACAACCACGTCTGCCGCTTCACCCATGGCGCCCTGACCACCGGCTGGGTGCGCTGGCTGACCACGCGGGCCGGCGCCGACCGCGACTGGTGGTGCCCGAGTGTGGGCGAGCAGGCCATCCTGTTCTCGCCCGATGGCGAACCCAACCAGGGCTGGGTGCTGCCGGCCGGCTACTCCAACGCCTTCCCGCCGCCCGACACCGACCCGGCCCGCCACGTCGTCGCCTATGGCGATGGCATGCGCGTCGTGCATGAGCCGGGGCGCCTGGTGCTCGACGGCTGGGACGCCGGCGGCACGGTGGAGATCCGCGCCAAGTACCTGGTGCTGAAAATTGCCGAGGAAGGCTTCTACCACCTCGACCTGGCCGGCATGGCCACCCGCACCACCCATCTCGGCGGCAACCAGTTCAAGACCGAGAGCTGGACCGCCGGCACCGTCGTCACCCCCGAACCCGACCAAGGCTTTCATCCCCCGGAGGTAGAGGCATGAGCACCAAGACCTACGTCCTGCAGGCCGCGTCCCGCCAGTGGCCGACCAAGAAGGCCGGCGACACCGTCGATTTGCCGCCGGCGGCCGCCAAGTACCTGGTGCAGGCCGGCGTGCTGGCGGAACCTTCGATCGAGCCGGCCGCCGAAACCGGCAAGCGCCGCAAGGCCGAGGGCTGATCCCATGCAGGGGATGGATGCGGCCACGGGCAAGCGGCTGGGGGGCGTCGGCCACCTTCGCCAGTCGATCACCAAGATCCTGACCACGCGGATCGGCACGCGCAATCGTCGCCGCGCCTTCGGTTCGCGCCTGCCCGGCCGCATCGACAATCCCGCCGGCCCGGCGCTGGCCATCGACATCATCGCCGACACCGCCGCCGCCATCGACCAGTGGGAGCCCCGCTATCGGCTGGAGCGCGTCATCGTCAATCAGTCCACCCCCGGCCGCTGCGAGCTGGATCTGGACGGCGTCTACCTGCCCGAGGGCCGCCGCGTCACCCTGGACGGGATCGTGGTCGAATGAGCCGGTTCGACGACATCGACTTCGCCAGCCTGCCGGCGCCCGACGTGGTCGAGACCCTCGACTACGAGGTGATCCTGGCCAGCTTGCTGGCGCGCTACGAGGCCAAGGCCCAGGCGCGCGGGCTGGACGTGTCGGCCAGCACCATGCTGGAAAGCGACCCAGCCAAGATCCTGTTGGAAGTTGGCGCCGAGATGGTGGTTCAGGAGCGTCAGAAGCGCAACGACGCCGCCATCGCCGTGCTGCTGGCCAAGGCCAAGGGCAAAGACCTCGACAACGTCGCCGCCCACTTCAAGGTGCTGCGTCAGGTCATCGATCCCGGCGACCCCAGTGCGGTGCCGCCGGTCGATCCGACCTACGAAGACGACGATTCCCTGCGCCGCCGCGCCCACCTGGCCTATGAGGCGCTGAGCGTCGCCGGCCCGCGCGGGGCCTACATCTACCATGCCTTGTCGGCGCATCCGCTGGTCAAGGACGCCTGGGCGGAGATGGCCACGCCCGGCCACATCCTGGTCACCATCCTCAGCCACGAGGGCGATGGCACCCCCGGCGAGGAGGTGCTGCAGGCGGTGCGCGACAAGATCGTGCCGGCCGACCAGTCGCAGGAACTGCGCCCCGACAGCGACGACGTCACCGTGGCGGCCGCCACCGTGGTGCACTATCGCGTCGAGGCCGAGCTGGAGCTGGAAACCCTGCCCGATGCCGAGGTGGCGTTGTCGGCGGCGCGCGCGGCCACCGCCACCTACACGGCGAGCCAGCACAAACTCAACAAGCCGGTGGCCCATTCCGGCCTGGACGGCGCCATGCACGTGGCCGCCGTGCGCGAGGTCCACATCATCGAGCCGGCCGCCACCTTGGCCGCCCAGTCGCGCACCGCCTATTACTGCGACGGCATCGACATCCGCGTGCAGGGGGCATCGGTATGAGCCTGCTGCCGTCCAATGCCACCGCCTTCGAGATCGCGCTGGAGCATGCCCTGGCGCTGATCACCGAGATCCCCAATCCCATCGACACGCTGTGGGACCCGTGGACGTGCCCGTTGCAGTTCCTGCCCTGGCTGGCCTGGCAGTACAGCGTCGATTACTGGCGGACGGATTGGCCCGAGGCGGTCAAGCGCCAGGTGGTCGACGCGGCCTATTCCGTGCACCGCATCAAGGGCACTTTACCGGCCATTAAATCGGGCATCGCCAGCCTCGGCATCGAGGCCGACATCGTCCGCTGGTTCGAGACCGAGCCCAAGGGCGAGCCCTACACCATGACGGTGACCGCCTGGGCGCGGCCGGCGAGCGCCAGCACCATCGTGCTCGACGCCGCCGGCCAGCAGGACCTGATCGAGATGGTGGATGCCACCAAGGCGCTGCGCACCGACGCGGCCATCAAGATCGGGGCGAAAGTCGGCGCCTCCCTTGGCGTCGCCGCCGCCGCCGCCGCCGGCCAGTCGCTGTCCGCCACCGCCACCTGTCCCCAAGGCCTGCCGGCCCGCCTCGGCGTCGCCCCTGCCGCCGACACCGCCACCCTGTGTGCCGCCCGCGCCGCCCTGCCGTTCGGCCTGCGCCTCGGCACCGCCGCCGGGTCCGGCGCCGACGCCGCCACCTTCTGCGAAGCAAGGATGATCCTCCAATGAGCGAACTGGACCTGCTGCCCGTCTTCACGTCCGCCGGCCTGGCCGCCATCCAGGCCGCCCACCAGCAGGGCATGGCGGTCAAGGTGACCCACATCGCCCTGGGCGACGCGGGCGCCGCCATCCGCGACGGCGACGGCCTGCCGCTGGCCTCGGCCCGGGCGATGACCGAGTTGGGCAACGAGCGCGTCCGGGTGGCGCTGGCGGCCGGTGGAGACCTCAGCCCCAACCAGGTGCTGCTGCTGGCCGAGGTGCCGGCCGGCGCTCCGGAGTTCTGGGTGGCGGAGGTGGGATTTATCACCGATGCTGGCGTGCTGCTGGCGGTGTGGGCGTCGGACGTCACCAATCTGGGCTGGCGCGGCGCCGTCACCCCGTGGGTGTTCCGGTTCGTGCTGGCGTGGAGCGACCTTCCGCCCAACGCCATCACCATCGAGTCCAACGGCGACGCCGCCCTCAACGCCTGGGCGTTGGACCAGGGCCGGCTCAAGGAGAAGGTCCGCCACACCGTCGAGCAATCCGGACAGGCGTGGTCGGACGTCGATCCCGCCCAGCTCACCGCCGCCCTCAACGCGCTGGTCGCGACCTCGCTGGGCGGTGGCGACTTCCTGCAACGCGACATCGCGGCCGTGCTCGCCGCCGGCTATTGGACCACGGCGGTGCCGCTGCCGGTGGTCGGCGGCGTCGCCACCCCCGACCTCGGCGCCGGCAACGTCTACACCGTCGACGTCACCGGCCCGCTGACGTTGGGCTTTCCGGCCGGCCTGGCCGGCAAGGCCGGCGGCGCCAGGATCTACGCGACGCAGAACGCGGCCGGCGGCCACGGTCTGACCCTGGCGGCCGGCTACCGGCTGGTCGCCGGGTCGTGGGACACGACCGCCGACGCGGTCAACATCCTCTACATCGAGAGCAACGGCGCCGGCGACATCCTTGACGTCACCATCGTCCAGCGGGGGGCCGTCTGATGCTGCTGATGCCGCCTCCCGCGCTCCATCCCGCCTGCTACGTCGCCGCCGACCCCATCGACCAGTCGCAGGTGTTCCGCAGCGCGAGCACGTGCCGCATGGGCAAGCTGTTCGCGGCGGCGCCGACCAGCGCCACCACCGGCACGCTGGTGCTGTGGATGCAGCGCTGCAAGCTGTCGCAGACCCAGACGCTGATCAACGTCTACAGCGGCGCCACCAGCCAGGAGCTGCGCATCGAAGCCGACAACACCCTGTCCAACTATTTCAGCTATGCGGCCGATTCCCACCAGATGCGGACGTCGCAGGTGTTCCGCGACACCGGCGGCTTTACGATGCTGACCGAGTCCTTCGACACCGCCGACCCCGACGCCGGCGAGCGTCGCCGGCTGTATGCGGGTGGCGAGCGGATCACCGCTTTCGCCACCAATGTGGTGATTGCCCAGGACAGCCCCATCACCATCGGCTCGGCGTGCCAGCACTACATCGGCACCTACGATAACGGCTCGACCTATCCGCTCGACGCCATCCTGTCCGAGATCATCTACGTCGACGGCGCCGCCCTGCCGCCCGAGACCTTCGGCGCGTACAACATTCACGGCCAATGGGTGCCGCGCCCCCGCGCCGAGATCCACGCCGCCATCGCGGCGGCCGGCGGCTTCGGCGTCAACGGCTGGCACCTGGATTTCGCCGACCCGTTCGACCCCGGCAAGGACGTCAGCGGCCGGGGCAACCACTGGACCGCCACCGGGTTCGATTCGTCTGGCGCCGACACGGTGGACAGCAACCCAAGCAACGTCGTTGCCGCGCTCTTCACGTTGGCGCCGACCAGCGGCCCGCTGGTGTCCGGCGGTGGCCTGGTCATCGGCAACGACGGCACCCACCGGTTTTACCCTGGCAACATGCGGATGGCGGCGGACAGCGGGCTGTACTATTGCGAGGCCCGCACCCGCGTCACCGGCAATTACGGCACCGGCATCGGCGTGGCCGTCGACCCCAATCTGACGACCGCCGCCGCTACCGTCAGCGCCGCTCCGGCTGGCGCCGACTGGCTGTACGTCAATCCCAGCAGCACCGCCACCTTTACCATCCGCAACCCGTCCGGCACGTCCGGCAACCCGTCGCTGGGCACCATCCCCGGGGTGCCGTGGAACACCATCGGCGTCACCTATGGGATGGCTTACGACAGCGCCACCGGCGACGTCTATATCGCGGTCGAGGGCCTGTGGCGGTGGTATGCCGGCGGGGCGTGGCAGAGCGCGGCCGACATCGCCGCTGCCATCCCGATGTTTACCGTCGCGGCGTCCTCCCGCGAGCGGGGGGTGTATCCGCTGTTCGAGGGCCATGGCGCCTCGCTGGTGGTCAATTTCGGACAATGGGCCTTCGCGCAGACTCCGCCGGCCGGCGCGATCACACTGTGCACCGACAACCTGCCCGAGCCCAAGGTCAAGGACCCGGCCGAGGGCTATGCCGGCGAGACCGCCACCGGCGCCAACATCCTGGCGGTGCTGGATGCCACCACCGCCCATTGGGGCGGCGACGCCTGGGTAGAAATCATCAAGCGGCGCGAGGCGGCGGAAAGCTGGCGCTGGCGCTTCTCGGACGATCCCACCCAGGCCATCGCCTCGGACAGCCCCAACGCCAAGGTGGCGGCGCCGGCGCTGGCAGCTGCCGGGTCCTATGCCGGCTGGCGGCTGCGCCTGGGTGCCGCCTATGGCCGGTGGACCGCCGAAGTGGAGCACGTCAATGGCGTGACCACCGCGGTCACCCATGGTTTGGGCGTGGCGCGGAACACGGTGTTCGCCAAGCGGGTGAGCGCGGGCGGTGGTGATTGGTTCTGGCGGCACCCCGACCTGGCCGCCGGCTATCTCCTCAAGCTCAACAGCGCGGCGGCCGCGGCGGCGGACGGCACCATCACCGCCTTCGGCGCCGACAGCTTCCAGATCGCGGCGGCGGCGCCCAGCGGCACCTATCGGGTGCTGGTGATGGCCGCGATCGCCGGGCACCTGGACATCGGCACGTACACCGCCAACGGCCAGCAGGGCGCCGGCGCCACCTTCGTGCCGTGCACCATCAGGCCGGATTTCCTGCTGGCGCGGGACGCGGCGGACGGCATGCCGTCCGTCCTTCTCGATTCCGTCCGGTCGGCCGAGAACCCGGCCACGCGACTGCTTTATCCGGGCAGCACCAGCGTCGAGATCACGTCGGCCATCGAGAGCAACGGCGACATGGTCGATCTGGTGGTGGGCGGGTTCAAGCCGCGCGCTGTGGGCGGCGCCACCAATGGCGGCGTCGGCACCGTCCACTTCTTCGCCATCGGCCGCCCGGTCGGCGGCATCTGCGTCGCCCCGACAACTGCGAGCTAACACCCATGTCCGATCGTATCGCCATCACCCAAGGTCCCGAGATCCTCACGTTGGTGCGAAACAGCAAGTCCATCGGCCTGCCCAATGGTTCCACCGTGCCGCACCGCGTGGTTACTTTCCCGCACCAGGCCGGGGAGTACACCATCCGCGACGTGGTGGTGACCGGCCCATTGCCCGCCGCGGGCGAGATCGCCACCGGCACCGCGCCGCCGGTCATCGACGGCGATTTGGTGGTGATCCGCCGCACGGTGGCCGCCATGACCGCCGAGCAGATCGCGGCCGAGCTGGACGTCGCCAAGGCCGACGCGGTGGCGAGTGTGCGGGCTGCCGCCAACGCCGCCCGCGACCTCTTCCGCACGCCGGGCAAGGACGGCGTCTACCTTACCAAGCTGGCCGAGGGCCGCGCCTGGCGTGCCGCCGGCGAGCCGGCCGACCTGACCGGTTATCCCAGCATCGCGGCCGAGGTCGGTGCGGACACCACCGCCCCGACCGCGTCCGCCCTGGTGGCGCTGTGGGAGGCGATGAACGACCTGTGGACCAAGCGCGCCCAGCCGGCCATCGAGGGCGCCGAGCAGCGGGCTTTGAAGGCCATCGCCGCCGCCGGCACGCTCACGGCGGTCGATGCCGCCAAGGCGGTGGATTGGCCCACCCCCGAGAGCCTGGCGCGATGATCACGCTCCGCTTCTCAGGCGGCCTCGGCCTCGCCGGCCGCGTCATCCAGGCGGCAACCTGGTCGTGGTGCAGCCATGTGGATTTCGAGCTGCCCGATGGCCGCCTGCTCGGCGCCGTGCCCGGCAAGGGCGTCTGCGTGCGCGAGCCCGAGGCCGAGGCCGGCAGGGTGGAGCTGTTCCAGGCCGACGTGCCCGACTGGGCCGTGGCCTACGCCAAGAGCCAGGTGGGTCAGCCCTACGACTGGGGCGCCGTCCTGGGCTGGGCGGTCCACCGCGACTGGCAGGCCACCGACAGCTGGTTTTGTTCCGAGCTGATCGCCTGGTCGTGCCAATCGGCGTCCGCGCCGCTGCTGCGGGCCGATGCCTCGTGGCGGATCACGCCGCGCGATCTGCTGCTTTCCCCGCACCTGACCCCCGTGCCGGCACCCGCCGGTTATTGCCCCACCACCGCCTGAGGAGCCATCCATGGCTGATTACTTCCTGCATGGTAGCGAGGTCGCCGAAGTCACCGACGGCATTCGCCCCATCCGTACCGTCAAGTCGTCGGTGATCGGCATCATCGGCACCGCGCCCGACGCCCTCGATGCCGACTTCCCCTACCACACGCCGGTCTTGCTGGCCAACAACCCGCGCAAGGCGGCCAAGCTGGGCGTCACCGGCACGCTGTTCGACGCGGTCAGCGCCATCTACGCCCAGGCCGGCGCCACCATCGTGCTGGTGCGCGTGCCCGAGGGTGCCAATGCCAACGAAACCCTGTCCAACATCGTCGGCAACGTCACCCTGATGACCGGCGTTCACGCCTTCCGCGCCGCCAACTCGCTGCTGGGAGTCAAGCCCAAGATCCTGATCGCGCCCGGCTTCACCAGCGTCAAACCGCAGGGCGTCAAGACCATCGACATCACCGCCCAGGGCGACGGCTACACCCAGGCGACGGTGGAGATCAGCGATGGCGGCGGTCAGGGCGCCACCGCCACCGCGACCATCGAGCAGGGCAAGATCACCGCCATCACCCTGACCCGCGCCGGCATCGGCTACACGGCCGATCCGACCGTCACCATCACCGGCGACGGCCTTGGCGCCACCGCCACCGCCACCACCGGCACCACCGCCAACCCGGTGGTGGCCGAGCTGGTCGGCTTGGCCCCCAAGCTGCGGGCCTGCATCGTGGCCGAGGGGCCGAACACCACCGACGAAGCGGCAGTGGCCTATCGCAAGGATTGGGGCAGCGCGCGCGTCTACGTGGTCGATCCCTTCGTCACCAAGTGGGACGGCAGCCTGTCCATGACCGTGGTGCAGCCCGGCAGCGCCTGGGTGGCCGGCCTGATGGCCATGGTGGACAACGACCCGGCCAAGGGCTTCTGGTGGTCGCCGTCCAACCACGTCATCGCCGGCATCACCGGCACCGCGCGCCCCATCGACTTCGGACTAAGCGACCCGGATTGCGTGGCCAACTACCTCAACGGCAACGAGGTGGCCACCATCATCCAGGATGACGGCTATCGCCTGTGGGGCAACCGCACCTGCAGCGACGATCCGCTGTGGGCCTTCCTGCCGGTGCGCCGCACCCACGACATGATCAACGACAGCATCGAGGCCGGCTATCGCTGGATCATGGATCGCCCGTTCAGCGTCCAGGCGATCATCGACTGTTGCGACAGCCTCAACCTCTACCTGGCCGGCATGAAGACGCGCGGCGCGCTGCTGGGCGGCAAGGTGTGGATCGACCCCGACCTCAACACCAAGGACCGATTGATGGCGGGCGAGTTCACCGTCGACTTCGACAACGAAGCTCCGGCCCCCATCGAGCACCTGCGTTTCCGCATGCACCGCAGCTCCGACTACTACGAGGAGCTGATCACCGAAGCCACCACCCTGCTGGCCGCCCAGTAACAGGAGCCCACCAATGTCCACCATTCCCCAGCGCGTCAAGAACTACGTCGCCTACCTGGACGGCACCGGCTATGCCGGCAAGGTCCCCGAGGCCAAGCTGCCGGCCATCAAGATCAAGACCAACGATTACGACGCTGGCGGCATGGCCGCGCCGGTCGAGCTCGACAGCGGCACCATGGAGAAGATGGAGGCCGAGGTCACCTTCGCCGAATACACCGGCGCGGTGTTCGGCCTGTTCGGCAACCCCGATGCCAGTCTGACCCTGCGCGGCGGCCAGGAGGACAAGCCCAACACCGCCGAGGCGGTCATCGTCACCATGCGTGGCCTGTTCTCGCAGATCGATCCCGGTACCTGGAAGAAGGGCGGCGACACCAGCGCCAAGTGCACGGTGGCCGTCAAGTACCTCAAGATCACCATCGGCGCCGTGGTGGTGGTCGAGATCGACGCCGAGAACATGAAGCGGATCATCAACGGCACCGACCAGCTGGCGGCCATGCGCCGCGCCCTGGGCCTGTAAGGAGAGCACCCGATGGTAAAGATCACCCTCGACTATCCGGTGGAGCTGGGGCCCCACCCCAAGGTGACCGAGCTGGCCATGCGCCGCCCCAAGGCCAAGGACGATTTGGAAGCCCGCAACCAGGCCTTGACCCCCGACGAGGTGGAAATCCGTCTGTTCGCCATCCTGACCGGCCAGGCGTTCGACGTGATCGCCGAGCTGGATCTGGAGACCGACTACGTCAAGCTTCAGGAGGCGTACCGAAATTTTCGGCGGAAGCCGGCGGCGATTGGCGCCGGCGCAGCGCCCACGACCTCCGAAAGCAGTGCCTCCGCGTCGCCGCCCACGGCTTGAGCCTGGGCGACGTGCTGGAGATGGAGCTGAGAGAACTGGAAGGGTGGAGAAAGGCGGCCGAGGAGGTGGCCGCCGAAATCAGGGACGGTCGTTGAGCTTGCGGTCCAGGGTCCAGGGGAGGTGGGCGACCACGCCCAGCATCTTCAGGACCCACAGGACGGCAGCCGGAATGATGATCGCCAGAGTCCCGAAGATGCACGCCCCGAAGAACAGAATACCCAGGCCATTCGGAGCGCTCGGAGACGAGTAACCCCCAATCCACAGGCCGAAGAACCAGACGGCCAGATACCCCACTGCGAACAGTTTAAGGCGCCATTCGGACATGGAGAAATCCCTCGCTCTATCCCTGGTGATCGGGGCCACCGTCGGTGCCAGCATGCGCGCGGCGGTAGGCTCAACCATAGCGCAAGTGGGGCGCCTGGGCCAAGCGGTCACCGACGCGGAACGCCAGAAGGCAGAGGCACTGAAGGAAACCGCCCGTCTGGACAGGTCCGAACGGCAGGTCAATGCCTATCGGCAACTGGGCCGCCAGGTGCTGGACGCCGGCCGTACGCACCGCGAGGCCCAGGACAAGGTCAAGGCGCTGGCCCGCGAGATCGCCGCCAGCGAGGCGCCGACCAAGGCCCAGGAAAAGGCCCTGGCCGCCGCCCGGCGCGAGGTGGTGCGCGCCGCCGCCGCCGAAGAGGCCAAGAAGAGGCGCCTGGCCGCGTTGCGCGGCGAGTTGAACGCCGCCGGCGTCGATACCCGCAAGCTGGCCGACGCCGAGCGCAAGCTGGCCGCCGACATGGCGACCGCCAAGGCCAAGGTCGACCAGACCACCCAGTCCATCGGCCGCCTGGGCGACGCCATGGCGCGGGTAGAAAAGCGCAAGGAACTGGTCGGCGAGCTGGCCGGCCAGGCGGTCAAGGTGGGCGCCGCCTACCTAGCGCTGAAGCAACCGCTGAACCAGGAAGGCGACTTCGAGCACCAGCTGCGCGCCTTCGGCAATACCGCCGGCATCACCGCGCAGGAGATTGAGGGCGTGCGGTCGAAGATCCGCGCCCTGTCCACCGACGTGCGCCAGACCAACCAGGCCATCCTGGGTGGCGTAGAAGTGCTGGTGGGCAAGGGCATGGGCTACCGCGAGGCCCTGCTCGCCATCAAGAGCATTGGCCGCGCCGCCACTGCCACCGGCGCCAGCATGGAGGATATGTCCAACCTGTCCTACAGCGTCATGAGCAACCTGCATGTGCCGGTCGACAAGCTGGGCAAGGCGCTGAACATCATGGCGGCGGCGGGCAAGGAAGGCGGGTTCGAACTCAAGAACATGGCGCAGCAGTTCCCGCAACTGACCGCCGCCGCCGCCAGTCTGGGGCTGACCGGGACCGAGGCCGTCGCTTCGCTCGGCGCCGCGCTACAGGTGGCGATGAAGGGCGCCAGCGACCCCAGCACCGCCGCCAACAATCTGGCGAACTTCCTGGGCAAGATCGCCAGCCCGGAGACGGTGAAGAATTTCGAGAAGCTGGGCATCGACATCGCCCAGGAACTGGCCGACGGCGTGGCGGCCGGCCAGAACCCGATGGAGGTGGCGCTGCGGCAGATCGCCGCCGCCACCGGCGCCGATCTGGACAAGGTGATGGAAGGCGCCTTCGACGCCAACGGCAAGATGGTCGCCGGCGCCGCCGACAGGATTTCCGAACGGTTCAAGCTGGGCGAGCTGTTCGGCGACAAGCAGGTCCAGGACTTCATTGTCCCTATGCTGGCCGGCTATCAGGACTACCTGAAGATCAAGAAGAAGGCGGCCGAGGCCGATGGCGTGGTCGACCAGGACTTCGCCAACATGGCCGCCACCTACAACGAGGCCAGCAACAAGATGGGGCTGGCCACCGACAAGCTGATGGGCAGCATCGGCAAGGCCATCCTGCCGGTCGTTACGCCCGCCATCAATGCCATCGCCGATGTGGTCAGCGGGGTTGCCGATCTGGCGGATGCTTCGCCCAATGCCACCATGGCCATCGTCGGTCTGGTCGGGACTGTGGTCAGCTACAAGGCGGTGATGACCGCCGCCAGGTACGCCATGACCTTCTATCGGGGCGGCCTCGGCGCGGTGGTGCGGGAGTCGTTGGGGGTGGGCCGGGCCTCGGGCCAAGCCGCCGCCGGCGTCGGCCGATTGGGTGCCAGCACCGGCGGCATGGGCGGCCGGCTGGGCGGGGCCATCGCGCGGCTGCGCCAGTACACCGCCGCCGCCAACTCGGCCGCCAACGCCTCGGGCCGGCTGGCGCGGTCGCAAGGGGGTGTCGGCGGCCTCGGTGGCCTGGGTGCGGGTCTGGGCGGTGCCGGCAAGCTGGGCAAAGCTTTGCGCTTCGGCGGCAAGGCGCTGGGCGGGGCCGGCCTGTTGCTCAGCGCCGGCATGGCCGCCGGCGACCTGATGGACCCCAACACCAGCAAGGAAGACAAGGGCGGCGCCATCGGCAACCTGGCCGGCGGCATGGCCGGCGCCGCCGCCGGCGCGGCGCTGGGGTCGTTCGTGCCGGTGATCGGCACCGCCCTGGGCGCGGTGATCGGCGGCGCGGCGGGGGCATTCGGCGGCGAGGCGCTGGGCGGCTGGCTGGCCAAGGACAAGAACAAGAAGGAAGAGGATGGAAAGCAGAACGCCCCGCCGGCGCCGGAAGCGCCGATCAGCACCTCGGATGCCGCCGGTCGGCCTGCGGCTGGCGCGGACAAGAGCGTCGCCATCACCTTCGCGCCGGGTGCCATCGTCGTCCAGGCCGCCCCCGGCATGGACGTTCGCGCCCTGGCCGACCAGGTGGCCCAATTGATCATGCAGCGGCAGCGCGCCGCGCTGGCGGACTGAGAGGGATCATGGCCGAGATCATGATGGCGCTGGGCGATTACCGCTTCTCACTGACCACCGCCGCCTACCGGGAACTGTCCCGCACCAGCGAATGGCGCTGGGCCAAACAGGAACGCATGGGCCGCAAGCCGGCCCGACAGTTCACCGGCCCCGACGGCGACACCATCACGCTGGCCGGCACCATCTATCCCCATTACTGGGGCGGCCTCGGCCAGATCAACGCCATGCGCCGCGAGGCCGACAAGGGCAAGCCGTTGATCCTGGTGGACGGCACCGGCAAGGTCTGGGGCAAGTGGTGCATCGTCAAGGTGACCGAGCGCCAGACCAACTTCCTGCGGGGCGGCGTGCCCCTGAAGATGGAGTTCGACCTGGCGCTGGAGGAATACGGGCCGGATGAGGAGATCACGGCATGAAGTACCGGACCAAGCAGGGCGACCAGGTGGACGCCATCTGCTGGCGCTATTACGGCCGCGAGAATGCCGCCGAGGCGGTATTTGCGGCCAATCCCCGCCTGGCCGATCACGGCCTGATCCTGCCCGCCGGCATCGAGATCGAACTGCCGGATCTGGAAACGCCGGCGGCCACGGCCTCGGGGACCGCCACCGTGAAGTTGTGGGACTGATCCGATGAAGCCGATCTGGAAGATCACCGCCGATGGTGCCGACATCACGGCGGCCTGCGCCAAGCGCCTGCTGTCGCTGACCGTCACCGACGAGGCCGGCATCGCCAGCGACACCATCGCCATCGACCTGGACAATCGCGATCTGGCCATCATCGCCCCACGCAAGGGCGCCAAGCTGGAATGCTGGATGGGCTACGAGGAAGCCGGCCTGGTGCATATGGGCCTGTTCGTGGTGGACGAGCTGGCGGCCGACGGGCCGCCCCACGCCATCTCCATCAACGGCAAGGCCGCCGACATGCGCAAGGAGATGAAGGAGCAGAAGACGCGCGGTTGGGACGGCATCACCATCGGCGACCTGGTCAAGACCATCGGGGCCGAACACACCCTGATCCCGGTGGTGGCGCCGGCGCTGGCCGGCGTCGCCATCCCCAACCTGGCGCAGACCAACGAGAGCGACATGGCGCTGTTGACCCGCGTGGCCAAGACCTACGACGCGGTGGCCAAGCCCATGGCCGGCCGGCTGGTGTTCGTGCCGCGCGGCGAGGCCAAGAGTGCCACCGGCAAGGCCATGCCCAGCGTGTCGCTGGGGCCGGCGGATTTCCGCACCTACCGCGCCACCCAGGCGGAGCGGGGCAAGTACGGCGCGGTGGTGGCCCAGTGGCACAACCCGGCCACCGGCCAGCCGGAAAGCATCAAGGTGGGCAGCGGCGAAGGCCCCACCTACACCATCCGCCAGAAGTTCCCCGACGCCGACCAGGCCCAGCGCGCCGCCGCCGCCAAGCTGGACGCCCTGGCGCGCGGCGTCGGCACCTTCTCGGGCGACGTGGTCCCGGGGCGCCCGTCGCTGGGGGCCGAGGGCAAGATGGTGGTGTCGGGCCTGGGCGACATCGCCAGCGGCACCTGGGTGATCACCCGCGCAGTCCACAAGCTGGACAAGTCGGGCGGCCTGACCACCAGCGTCGAGGGCGAGACCCCGAAGGGGGCGGCGGAATGATCTTTGCCGGCTTCGGCCGGCGGGGGGATGGGCGCTACCAACGCCCAGAGCCGCGAGGCGGACACCTCGCACAACCAGAACCGGCCGATCCTGGCCATCCCCGCACCCGGGCCACGGGCGGAGCGAGTATGAGTAGAGATGCGAATGGAGTCCACGGATACCACTGATGCCCCTTTGAACCCGGTGCGCCCCATCGCGCCGGCAGCCGCCTATGTGGGCGGCAAGCGCAACCTGGCCGCCAAGGTGGTGGCCCTGATTGATGCCACGCCCCACGCCACCTATGCCGAACCCTTCGTGGGTATGGGCGGGGTGTTCCTGCGGCGCACCCGCGCGCCCAAGTCCGAGGTGATCAACGACGCCTCCCGCGACGTGGCCACCTTCTTTCGGATCCTGCAGCGGCACTATCCCCAGTTCATGGAGATGCTCCGCTTCCAGGTCACCAGCCGGTCAGCCTTCGAGCGCCTGGTGGCCACCGACCCCGACACCCTGACCGACCTGGAGCGGGCCGCCCGCTTCCTCTATCTCCAGCGTCTGTCCTACGGCGGCAAGGTCGCCGGCCGCACCTTCGGTGTCGACGCTACCCGGGGCGGCCGGTTCAACCTCAACACCCTCGGCCCCCGGCTGGAGGAGTTGCACGAACGCCTCGCCGGCGTCGTCATCGAGTGCCTCGACTTCGGAGCCTTCCTGACCCGCTACGACCGCCCGGGCACGCTGTTCTACCTCGACCCGCCGTACCAGGGCTCCGAGGGCTATTACGGGAAGGAGTTGTTCGGCCGGGCCGACTTCGAGCGGCTGGCCAGGACGCTGAAGGGGCTCAAGGGCCGCTTCATTCTGTCGATCAACGACACCCCCGAGATCCGCGCCACCTTCGACGGCTTCGAGATGCGCGAGGTCACCACGACCTACTCGGTCGAGGGCCGGGGCAAAGCCAAGACTGCCTCCGAGCTGTTGATCCTCGGCGGCGCCTAGGTCAGGCTGTTTGACATCGTGAAGTCCCTCCCGAGGGGGTTTCTCTCAGGTGCGTCCTGAGACCTTCTCGGGAGGCTTTTGAGAGGGGCGCCCCATGGCCGAGGAAGAGGTTACAGAGCGCATCGCCCGGATGGCGGCGGAACTGATCGTCGCGGAGGCGAGAGCCACCGGCTTCGGGTTCCGGCCCGGCCACCATGTGTCCACGTCAACCACCGCCCTGGCCAGGACGCTCACCATGGCCGCCGAGGTCTTCATCACCACCCACATGCGGCACAAGGACGGGGGCAATTAGTGGACCAAAACCATGTGTCGCTCGAGCCAAAATCAAGTGTCGCGCTACAGATGCCGCGCGGTTTGAAGGAGGTTGAGGCTGTCGGGCAGGGAAGGGGTTCTTAGGTCGGCAGCCTTGTCCACGCAGCCATGGCGGGCGGTGACAGGGGCAGCGCCAGCGCCAGCGGCCGCAGCTTGATGGCTGCGGTTGTCACGAATATCCTGACAACTCTTGTCCGGAAATTTTGAAAAGTTCATGGAAAACGTTAGGAAAATCAGAGGGTAGATGGTGGGCGATGTAGGGATTGAACCTACGACCCCACCCGTGTGAAGGGTGTGCTCTCCCGCTGAGCTAATCGCCCATCTACCATCACAACCGCCGATGTATCCGACGGCTCTGGTGGGACATTCCCGGCACTTGTCCGGAAATCTGTCCCGACACTTTCCTCCGAGACCGGCGGCTTGCCTGCCTGGAGAACTCCCGTGTGAAGGGTGTGCTCTCCCGCTGAGCTAATCGCCCATCTCTCCGAGGCGCGCTCTGGCGCCGGCTCCCGTGAGGGAGGGCCGCTTTATAGGGGGCGGGGCGGGGGGCTGTCAAGCGGGTGTTTTCAGGCGGTGTCGCGGTCGATGACGCGGGGCACGCTGGGGGGCGCGTAGGCCGCGAAGCGGGCCAGCAGGGCGGCCGGGTCCTCTTCCACCGCCACCATGGCGCGGTGACGCTCCCTCAGGAAGCCCTCGGCCACCATGTGGTCGAGGAAGGTGTGCAGATGGCCGTAGTAACCGGCCACGTCCAGGAAGCCCAGCGGCTTGGGGTGCAGGCCCAGCTGGCCCCAGGTCCACACCTCGAACAGCTCCTCCATGGTGCCGATGCCGCCCGGCAGGGCGATGAAGCCGTCGGACAGCTCGGCCATCAGCGCCTTGCGCTCGTGCATGGAGCCGACCACGTGCAGGGCGGAAAGGTCGAGGTTGCCGACCTCGAACTTCATCAGCGCCTCGGGGATGACGCCGACCACCTCGGCGCCGCCCGTGAGCGCCGCGTTGGCGACCTCGCCCATCAGGCCGATATTGCCGCCGCCATAGACCAGCCCGATGCCGCGTTCGGCCAGCATCCGGCCGAGCGCGCGGGCCGCCTCGGCGTAGACCGGCTTGGCGCCCATGCTGGAGCCGCAGAAGACGCACAGGCGCTTCATCATCCCCCCGCGAGGATTCGGTTGAACGCCTTGACCGCCACCGCCGGACCCTCGGGATGGTTCCACACCCCGCCCGACACCGCCAGGAAGTCGGCGCCGGCCTCGACCAGGAGGCGGCAGTTGTCGACGGTGATGCCGCCGATGGCGACGCAAGGCACGGTGAACAGGTCGTGCCACCAAGCCAGCAGCTCCGGCTCGGCGGTGAATTTCGCCTCCTTGGTGGAGGTGGGGAAGAAGGCGCCGAAGGCGACGTAGTCGGCGCCGCGGTCCCCGGCCTCCATGGCCAAGTGGCGCGAATTGTGGCAGGTGACGCCGACGATGCCGTCGGCTCCCACCGCCTTGCGGGCCTCGGCATAGGAGGCGTCCTGCTGGCCGACATGGACGCCGTCGCAGCCGGTCTCGAAGGCGAGGTCGGGGCGGTCGTTGAGGATCACCGCGACGCCGCGCCGCTGGGCCGGCGGCCGCAGCACGTCGATGGCGCGTACCAGCGCCTCGTCGTCCAGGTCCTTGAGGCGGATCTGGACGCTGGCGACGTCGCCGGCGTCCAGGGCGGCCTCCCAGGTCGCGACCCAGGCGAAGGGATCGTCGATGCGCGGCGGGGTGATCAGATAGAGGCGGCAGTCGCTCAAGTCAGGCCTTTCCGGCTAGAATGTCCTGGATCGTGCCCAGCATGGCGAGCGCCTGGTCGCGCGGGCGCTGGAAACTGTTGCGCCCGATGATCGACCCGAAGCCGCCGCCGTCGCGGATGGCCCTGACCTCGTCGTAGACGGCGTCGAGATCCGCCTTGGCGGCGCCGCCCGAGAAGACGACGATCCTGCGCCCGTTGAAACACGACTGCACGACATGCGCAACCCGTTTGGCGAGGGTCGAGACGTCGATGCCGGCCTTGTCGTAGGCCTTGCGCGCCTCGTCCTGCTCGATATGCTCGGTGGGCAGCTTGACCTTGACCACGTGGGCGCCCAGCAGGCAGGCCATGTGGGCGCCATAGGCGATGACGTCGATGGCGGTCTCGCCCTTGGCGGACAGCTCGCCGCCGCGCGGATAGGACCACACCACGCTGGCGAGGCCGGCGTCCTTGGCCTCGGCGATCATCTCGCGCAGGTCCTCGAACATGGTGTAGGCGGTGTCCGAGCCGGGATAGATGGTGAAGCCGATGGCGGCGCAGCCCAGCCTGAGCGCGTCGCGCACCCCGGCGGTCACCGCCTGGGTGGCGCCCTGCTTGTCGCGGGACAGCGAATTGGCCGAATTGACCTTGAGGATCAGCGGAACGTCGCCGGCGAAGGTGTCGGCGCCGGCCTCCAAAGCCCCCAAGGGCGCCGCATAGGCGTTGCAGCCGGACTCGATGGCGAGCCGATAGTGGTAATGCGGATCGTAGGCGGGCGGGTTGGCGGCGAAGCTGCGGGCCGGGCCGTGCTCGAAGCCCTGGTCCACCGGCAGGATCACCAACTTGCCGCTGCCGCCCACGCGGCCGGCCATCAGAATACGGGCCAGGTTGGCCTTGGTGCCGGGATTGTCGCTCTCGTAATGCGCCAGGATGCGGCGGACGGTCTCGGTGGTCTGCATGGCGTCTGCTCCCTGCTGTGCCTGATAGCCCAGATGGGAGCGGCCGCGCGCTTATTGAACCACGCGCACGCCCGCCTGGTCGGCGATGGCGCGGATCTTCGCCACCGTCTCGGGGGCGGCGTCGACGCGGATGCAGGGGATGCCGTCGCGGATGGCGGCCAGGGCCAGGCCCGGAAAGGGGCCGCAATCGAGCACCGAATCGAACCGGCCGAATTCCGCCGCCAGCACCGCCAGCACTTCGCGCCACCAGCCGATGCCGTGATGGCCGGCGGCCCCCGGCGGGCTTTCCAGCATGGTGGCCCCGGCCGCCAGCGCGGCGCGGGCCTCCTCCAGCGAGGCGACGATCATGGGCTTCCCTTGGCGTCGGATGGAGTTGCACCCCCAGGCTAGCGTCGGCCCGCAACCCCTTCAAGCGTTTGACTTGCGGGCGCTTCGGTCCTAACCTCGCCGCCGGATCGGAACCTTCCGGGGGGGCTTCGCGTGAGCGGATCATTGCAGCGCACCGATGCGGCGGTGAAGCGGCTGGGCGCCGCCATCGACCGTCTTGAGGCGGCATCCGCGCGGGTTGGCGCCGGCGACCTGTTGCTGGCCGGCGAACTGCGCGACGCCCGCGACAACTACGCCGCCCTCGAGGACACCAGCCGGGTGGTCGCCCAGCGGCTGGACGCCGCCATCGACCGGCTGCGCACCCTGCTGGAGGACTAGGCGGTGGCCCTCGTCAACCTGACCATCAACGGCCGCGTCCACGAGATCGCCTGCGACGACGGCCAGGTCGAGCGGGTGACCGAGCTGGGGCGCGAGGTGGACGTCCGCGCCCAATCCCTTCTGCGGCAGGTCGGCGCCGTGCCCGACGCCCGCCTGCTGGTGATGGTGGCGCTGATGCTGGCCGACGAGCTGGCCGAGGCCAAGGCCGACCTGGGCCGGGTGGGGTCGGAGGTCGCCGCCGCCATGGACGGCGACTCCCGTCTCGCCGACGGCATCGAGACCCTGGCGGCGCGCATCGAGGGCATTGCGGAACGCCTGGAAAGGGCCTAGATTCATCCCAGGAGCGGATTGCTGCACGGTGCGTCAGGCAGTCTTGTCCCTGGGGCCGATAGTTGTACCTCTTGGGAGCTGTCCCTGGCCGGGCCGTGGCCCGGTTACATGGCGCCCACCTGCACATGCAGGCCACAGGAGGACACGCAAACGCCAACGGCCGAGGCGGCACCGCTCCCTCCTTCCATGACACGCCATCCTTCCATCGACACCGAAAAGAAACGTCTGCGCGCCGAGGGCCGTGCCGCCCGCCGGCGCGCCTTCGCCGAGCTGGGCGCCGGCGCCGGCGAGCGCCTGGCGGCGCTGGCGGCGCTGCTGCCGACCGGCTCGGTGGCGGGATACTGGCCGTTTCCCGACGAGATCGATCCGCGCCCGTTGATGCTGGTATTGGCGCGGCAAGGGCGGCGGCTGGCGCTGCCGGTGGTGGTCGAGCGCGACCGCCACCTGGACTTCCGCGCCTGGAGTCCGGGCGACGACCTCGAGGCCGGCGATCACGGCACCTGGCATCCGTATCCGTCGGCGCCGCTGGTGGTGCCCGACGTGGTCCTGGTGCCGCTGTTGGCCTTCGACCGCGCCGGCTGGCGGCTTGGCTACGGCGGCGGCTATTACGACCGCACGCTCCAGGGCTTGCGCCGCGCCGCGCCCGTGACCACCATAGGCATAGGCTTCGCGGCCCAGGAGGTGATGACGGTGCCCCATGACGGTCACGACCAGCGCCTGGACTGGATCGCGACCGAAACCGGACTGATCGAGGTGACGGCGTGAGACTTCTGTATCTGGGCGATGTGGTGGGTCGGTCGGGACGCGACGCGGCGATCGAGCGGCTGCCCGACATCCGCCGACGCCTGGAGTTGGACTTCGTGGTGGTCAACGGCGAGAACGCCGCCCACGGCTTCGGCATCACCCCCAAGATTGCCGAGGACTTCTACGCCGCCGGCGCCGACGTGGTGACCACCGGCAACCACGCCTGGGACCAGCGCGAGGTGCTGGCCTATATCGATTCCGATCCCCGCCTGCTGCGCCCCCTCAACTATCCCGCCGGCACTCCCGGCAAGGGCGCGGGCGTCTATCCGGCCCCGCGCGGCAGGAAGGTGGCGGTCATCCAGGTGATGGGGCGGCTGTTCATGGACCCGCTCGACGACCCCTTCGCGGCGGTCGAAAGGGAATTGGCCAAGCTCCGCATGGGGGCGGGCGGAGCGGATGCCGTCATCGTCGACATCCACGCCGAGGCCACCAGCGAGAAGATGGCCATGGGCCATAGCTGCGACGGCCGGGTGTCGCTGGTGGTCGGCAGCCACTCCCACATCCCCACCGCCGATGCCCAGATCCTGCCGGGCGGCACCGCCTACCAGACCGATGCCGGCATGTGCGGCGACTACGATTCGGTCATCGGCATGAAGAAGGACGCCGCCATCCATAAATTCGTCCGCAAGATCCCCGGAGAGCGCCTGTCGCCCGCCGACGGCGACGCCACCGTGTGCGGCGTGTTCGTCGAGACCGACGACCGCTCGGGCCTCGCCGTCCGGGTGGTGCCGTTGCGCCTGGGCGGCCGGCTCAGGGAAATCTGGCCGGTCTGACCAGGCGGCGTCCGGCCACCGCGCCCAGCCCGGTCAGCAGCGCCACCGTGCCCAGGTGCCAGACCAGGGCGGTGACGGCGGCGTCCTCCTCGTGACTGAGGCTGAGTCCGGCCGAGGCCAGCGAGGCGGCGGCCAGCGCCGCCAGGGCGCCGGTGCGGGCGGGATGGAAGCCGGCGCCGCGCCGGGCCATCACCACCATGACGGCGATGGGCACCACGCTGGTGGCGACGACCTCGGGCAGGCAGACCGGCGTCCACATCCGGTCCGCCAGCCCGGCGGCGCCCCAGGCCAGCCATTCCCGCCAGCAGCCCTCGCCCACCGAGGCCAGCCAGACCATTGCCGGCGCCAGCGGCAGGGCCAGCCGCCACGGCGGGATTCCGGGCACGGCCGAGGACAACGCGGCCCAGGCGGCCAGCAGCCCGGTCGCCAGCGCCGCGAGCTGTTCGAGCACGAAGCGCGCCTCGGCCAAGCGCTGGGCGAGATCGGGCCGGATGCCGTCGACGGCGGCGCCGGCCGCCACCACCGGCAGGGTCAGCAGCAGCCACGCTCCCATGCGTCGCGACGGCGGGGGCAGCCGCCGCACCGGGGCGGCATCGGCGGCCAGGGTCTCGATCAGGGCTTCGGTCTTCATGGGTCGTCCCTCGCCAGGATGGCCTTCAGCGATTTGATGGCCCGGTGCACCGCCACCTTCAGGGCGCCGGGCGTCATGCCGGTGGCGGCCGACGCCTCCTCCAGCGACATCTCCCTCAGCTTCACCATCTCGACGGCCCGGCGCTGGCCCTCGGGCAGCGAGGCGACGGCGGCGCGAAGGGACGGGGCATCCACCGACTCCGTATTCGCTTCCACCGACAAGAAGGTTTCGGGCACCTCGTCGAGGGCGCGCTCGCGGCCGCCCTGGCGGCCGTGGCGCCGCAGCCCGTCGGCGACCCGGTGGGCGACGATGGCACCCAGCCAAGGCAGGAACGGCCGGGCGGGGTCATAGGTATGTCGGACAGCGTGCAGCGTCAGCAGAACCTCCTGGACGACGTCCTCGGAGTCCTCCGGACGCGGCCAGCGGCGGCGGACCATGCGGCGGACCACCGGCAGCAGCTCGGCCAGCAGGCGTGCATAGGCTGCGCCGTCGCCGTCCTGCGCCGCCGCCATCCATTCCGCCCATCGGGCCGCTTCGTCCCGTCGGTCCATGGTCTCCAGCATGTGGGCGGGGTGGGCGAACAGGCAAACCGGAAATTTTTCTTTTTCGACGTAACCCGGGGCGGGGGCGCGGCGAACCATCCTCCATCGGGCCGCATCGACAAGGCCCCGGACCACAGGAGGACCATCCCATGAAGCGAGCCGTTCCCGTTGTCGTCGCCCTGCTCCTCGGCCTGTCCGCCGGTGCCGCCCAGGCGGCCGAGGCGTTCAGCAAGCAGGCGTTCATGGCCGCCCAAGAGGCCGGCAAGCCGATCCTGGTCCACGTCACCGCGCCGTGGTGCCCGACCTGCCGGGCCCAGAAGCCGGTGGTGGGGATGATCGAGAAGGACAGCCCGGCCCTGATGGTCTACGAGGTGGACTTCGATACCCAGAAGGACGCCCTCAAGGACTTCAACGTCACCCAGCAGTCCACCCTCATCGCCTTCGCCGGCAAGACCGAGACCGGCCGCTCCACCGGCGTCACCGATCCCATGAAGCTCAAGGAACTGGCCGGCAAGGCCACCATGGCCGGTGGCATGATGGACAAGGGCATGGCGGAGAAAGGCATGATGGAGAAGCCCATGGCCGACAAGGCGATGATGGACAAGAAGATGTAGGGGCAGGGGCGGTGTCCGCCGTCGCCGCCAGCTTCCTGGCCGGGGTGCTGTCCACCCTGTCGCCTTGCGTCCTGCCGCTGATTCCGGTCCTGGTGGCCGGGGCGGCGCAGCGGCACCGGCTGGCGCCCCTGGCCCTGGCCGGCGGGTTGGCGGCGTCCTTCGCGGTGCTCGGGGTGGCGCTGGCATCGTTCGGGCTGGCCCTGGGCATCGACCAGGCGGCGGTGCGCACGGCCGCCGCCACCCTGATGACGCTGTTCGGCGTCGTCCTTCTGGCGCCGCCGCTCCAGCGAGGATTCGCCGCGGTGGCGGCCCCCGTGGCGGGCGGCGGCAACGCGGTGCTGGCGCGGGTGCCCGGCGACGGCGTGGCCGGCAAGTTCGGGCTGGGGCTGCTGCTGGGCGCGGTGTGGTCGCCCTGCGCCGGCCCCACCCTGGGCGCCGCGGTGGGTCTGGCCGCCCAGCGCCGAAGCCTCGCCGAGGTCACCGTGGTCATGGCGGTGTTCGCCCTTGGCGCCGCCGCGCCCGTCCTGTTGCTGGCCTATGGGTCGCGCGGCGCGTTGAGCCGGCGCAAGGAGGCGATGGCACGACTCGCGCGGCGGGCCAAGCCGCTGTTGGGCGCGGTGCTGGTGGCGGTGGGCCTGCTGGTGCTGACGGGGCTCGACAAGGTAATCGAGGCCGCCGCCGTCGCCGCCATGCCGGACTGGCTGGTCGAGCTGACCGTGCGGTTCTGAACCGTTCTTCTTGACGGTGCAAATTGTTTGCATATAAGTTTCACAGCATGCCGCTGGATAATCTTCCCTCCCATTCGCACGTCCACCCTGCCGCCTCGGCGCTGTCGCGGGCGGTGACGGGCGCGCGCCTGGTGGTGGCCGGCGTCAGCGGCGGCCGTGACCTGCAACGCCGCCTGACCGAGATGGGGCTGCCGCGCGGCGCCGAGTTCGAGGTGGTCGGCCGCATGGGCCGTCACGGCGCGGTGATCGTCTCCATCCACGGCGCCAGGGTAGTGATCGGTGCCGGGATGGCCGACAAGATCGAGGTGGCTCCGGCGGGGGTTTCCGCCTGACATGCCCGAATGCCCGGTGTCGGTGGCGCTGATCGGACGGCCGAACTGCGGCAAGACCACGCTGTTCAACGCGCTGACCGGCGAGCGGCAGTGGGTCGGCAACTGGCCCGGCGTCACCGTCGAGGGGATCTGCGGCCGCTTCGAGCATGACGGCGCCCGCGTCGAGGTGGTCGACCTGCCCGGCGCCTACACCCTGACCGGAACCCGCTCCCTGGACGAGGAGGTCGCCGCCGAGGCGCTGGCCGGCCGCCGTGCTTCGGTGGTGGTCAACGTGGTCGACGCCGCCGCGCTGGAGCGCCACCTCTATCTGACCGCCCAGGTGCTGGAATCGCAGGGCGACGGCGGCGTGCCGGTGATCGTGGCGCTCAACCGCATGGACCGCGCCGCCGCCGAGGGCGTGACGGTGGACGTGGCGGCGTTGTCGGCGGCCCTGGGCTGCCCGGTGGTGCCGCTGTCGGCGTCCCGGGGCGAGGGGGTCGAGGCGGTGAAGGAGGCCGTCCTGGCCGCCCATGGCGGCCGCCCGCCGCCGTTTCCGCCCTATCCGCCCGACCTCGTGGCGCTCCTTGCCTCCCGTCAGCCCGATCGCTGGATGGCCATCCGCACCCTCGAGGACAGCGACGACGAGGCCGACCACGCCGACGCCCTGGCGCTGTCGGCCGCCCGCCACGCCTTCGCCGCCGGCCTCGCGCGCCGGTCGGTGGCGCGCGCGGTCTCCAGGCGCCGCCGCCTGACCGACCGCATCGACGGGGTGATGCTGCATCCCTGGCTGGGCGTCGCCGCCTTCCTGGCGGTGATGTATCTGATGTTCGTCTGGACCATCCATGTGGGCGGCGCCTTCATCGACGCCTTCGACGGCGTGGTGGGGGCACTGCTGGAGACCGGGCTGGCCGGCTGGCTGCATGACGCCGGCGCCCCGGCGCTGGCGGTGATGCTGGCCGAGGGCGGCGCCCGCGGCGCCCGCACCCTGGCCGCGTTCATCCCGCTGGTGGCCTGCCTCTATTTGTTCATCGCGGTGCTGGAGGAGACCGGCTACATGGCCCGCGCCGCCGTGGTCATGGACCGCTTCATGCGCGCCATCGGCCTGCCCGGCAAGGCCTTCGTTCCGCTGGTGGTCGGCCTGGGCTGCAACGTGCCGGCGGTGATGGCGGCCCGCACCCTGGAGGACGAGGAGGACCGCAAGGCCACCATCGCCATGACGCCGTTCATGTCCTGCGGCGCGCGGTTGCCGGTCTATGCCCTGTTCGCCGCCACCTTCTTTCCGTCCAGCGGCCAGAACCTCGTCTTCGCGCTCTACCTCATCGGCATCCTGGTGGCGGTGTTCACCGGCTTCGTGCTCAAGCGGGCGGTGTTCGGCGGCGAGGCGCCGCCGTTGCTGCTGGAACTGCCGGCCTACCACGTGCCGCGCCTGTCGGCGATCACCCGCCGCGCCGGCGACCGGGTGGCGTCGTTCGTGCTGGATGCCGGCAAGGTGGTGATCCCGGTGGTGATGGTGCTGACGGCGCTGAATTCGGTCACCACCGACCTGCGCATCGTCCGCGTCGGTGCCGCCGGCGACACCCTGCTGTCGGAGGCGGCGCGGGTGGCGACGCCCCTTTTGGCCCCCATCGGCGTGCAGCCGGGCAACTGGCCGGCGACGGTGGGCCTGTTCACCGGCGTCTTTGCCAAGGAGGCCCTGGTCGGCACGTTGTCCGCCCTTTACGCCGGCGGCGAGGAGGGGGCGGCGTCGGCCGGCGTGACGGCCGAGATCCTCGACGCGGTGGCGACCGTTCCCGACAATCTCGCGGCCCTGGCCGGCGCGCTGCTGGACCCGCTGGGCGTCGATGCCGAGATGGGCCGGACGGTGGACGCCGGCACCGCCCATGCGCTGTTGGCCAATTTCGACGGCGCCGCCGGCGCCTTCGCCTATCTGGTCTTCGTCCTGCTGTACGCTCCCTGCGTCGCCACCGTCGCCGCCATGTGGCGCGAGGCGGGGGGGCCGTGGACGCTGTTCGTGCTGGGGTGGACGACGCTGATGGGCTTCGTCGGCGCCACCATCGCCTATCAGGCCGCCACCCTCGACCGCGATCCGGCCGCCGCCCTGATGTGGATCGCCGCCGTCCTGGCGGCGCTGGTGGCGGCGGTGCTGGCGCTCAGGCGGTTCGGGTCCCGGCTGCATCTGGCCGGCGGTGGCGGCGGCTGCGGCTCCTGCGGCCGCTGTCCCCGCTGACCATCCACGCTTCCGCTCGCGCCCAAATCTTGCCATATTGCGCGCGTAAGCGAAGTGCTGCCTACTTGCTACCGTTCTTACACAATATATGGTATAGGCAGCCCCAAACCTTCCATTCAGCCAGGGTTAACGCAAGGCATGGCCGGTCATTCCCAGTTCAAGAACATCATGCACCGCAAGGGCGCCCAGGATGCCAAGCGGGCCAAGGTCTTCACCAAGCTGATCCGCGAATTGACGGTGTCGGCCAAGTCGGGCCAGCCCGACCCGGTGGCCAATCCGCGCCTCAGGGCCGCCATCCAGGCCGCCCGCGCCGCCAACATGCCCAAGGACACCATGGAGCGCGCCATCAAGCGCGGCGCCGGCGGTGACGACGGCGCCAACTACGAGGAAGTGCGCTACGAGGGCTATGGCCCCGGCTCGGTGGCGATCATCGTCGAGGCCCTGACCGACAACCGCAACCGCACCGCCTCGGAGGTGCGCGCCGCCTTCTCCAAGAACGGCGGCGCCCTGGGCGAGACCAACTCGGTGTCGTTCATGTTCGACCGCGTCGGCGCCATCCGCTACCCGGCCGAGACCGCCTCGGCCGAGCAGATGTTCGAGGCCGCGCTGGAAGCCGGCGCCGACAACGTCGAATCCGGCGAGGACGGCCACGAGGTGACCTGCGCTCCCGACGACCTGGCCGCCGTGCGCGACGCCCTCGAGGCCGCCTTCGGCACCCCGGAATACGCCCGCCTGGATTGGAAGGCGCAGACCACGGTTCCGGTCGCGGACGAGGATACGGCCAAGACGCTGATGAAGCTGCTCGACATCCTGGACGACAACGACGACGTCCAGCGGGTGCAGGCCAATTTCGAAATCCCGGACGAGGTGCTGGAGCGCCTGGCGTAGCGCGTCCCGCCCGTCATCCCGCATTCTTGGGGGCGACGGTCAAGGGACGAGGGGGAGGGCCGAATGAGGGTTTTGGGTCTTGACCCCGGCCTGCGCACGACCGGCTGGGGGATCGTCGACATGGTGGACAACCGGCTGCGCCACGTCGCCGACGGGGTCGTGCGGTCGGACGACCGACTGAGTCTCGCCGAGCGGCTGGCGCAACTGCACCAGGGCGTGCGCGCCGTCATCGCCGAATGGGCGCCCGCCGAGGCGGCGGTGGAGGAGACCTTCGTCAACAAGAACCCGGAAAGCACCCTCAAGCTGGGCCAGGCGCGCGGTGCCGTGCTGCTGGCTCCGGCGCTGATGGGCTTGCCGGTGGGTGAATACGCGCCGGCCCTGGTCAAGCAGGCGGTGGTCGGCACCGGCCGCGCCGCCAAGGAGCAGGTGGGCATGATGGTCCGCACCCTGCTGCCCGGCTGCCAGGTTTCCAGCCCGGATGCCGCCGACGCCCTGGCGGTGGCCATCTGCCATGCCCACCATCGCGGCACCCTGAAGCGCTTGGCGCGGGTGGTGGGACGATGATCGGAGCGAGCGCAGCGAGGGACTGGCGCGTTGAGCGCCCGCGAGCCCCGGCGAGCGTAAGCCAAGCGCGCGGCGGCGCCCGCCCGGCGGCTGAGGGGCATGAACCATGATCGCCCGCCTCAAGGGCCTGGTCGATTCCCTGGGTGACGACTTCGCCGTCATCGACGTGGGTGGCGTCGGCTATCTGGTGTCGTGCTCGGCGCGCACCCTGGCGCGGCTGCAGCGGGGAACGGCGGCGGCGCTCTACGTGGAGACCCAGGTGCGCGAGGACGCCATCAACCTGTTCGGCTTCCTCGACGAGGGCGAGCGGGAGTGGTTCCGGCTGCTGACCACCGTGCAAGGGGTGGGGGCCAAGGTGGCGCTGTCCATCCTGTCGGTGGCCCCGCCCGAGCAACTGCTGCAGACCATCGCAGCAGGGGACAAGGCCATGCTGACCCGGGCCGGCGGCGTCGGCCCCAAGCTGGCGGTGCGCATCCTTACCGAACTCAAGGACAGGGCCGGCAAGATCGCCCTCGGCGGCTTCGCCACCGCGCCGGCCGGCGTCGCCGCCGCCGCGCCGCTTCCCGCCGAGGGCGGGGTCCTCGAGGACGCGGTCTCGGCCCTGGTCAACCTGGGCTATCGCCGCCTCGAGGCGTTCGAGGCCGCCGGCCAGGCGGCGCGTGAGCTGCCCGAGGGCACCGACGCCTCGACCCTGATCCGCGCCGCCCTCAAGCGGCTCGGCAAGGAACTGGCGAAATGACCGAGCGGGTCGTCTCGCCCCGGACCGTCCCCGGCGACGTCGAGGCCCATCTGCGGCCGCAGGTGCTGGACGAGTTCATCGGCCAACGGGCGGTGCGCGAGAACCTCAAGGTGTTCATCGAGGCGGCGCGGGCGCGCGGCGAGGCGTTGGACCACACCCTGTTCTTCGGCCCGCCCGGCCTCGGCAAGACCACCCTGGCCCAGATCGTGTCCCGCGAGCTGGGGGTGGGGTTCCGGGCGACCTCGGGGCCGGTGATCCAGCGGGCGGGCGACCTGGCGGCGCTGTTGACCAACCTGGAGCCGCGCGACGTCCTGTTCATCGACGAGATCCACCGCCTGAATCCGGCGGTGGAGGAAGTGCTCTATCCGGCCATGGAGGACTTCCAGCTCGACCTCATCATCGGCGAGGGGCCGGCGGCGCGCAGCGTGCGCATCGACCTGCCGCCCTTCACCCTGGTCGGCGCCACCACGCGGTCGGGCCTTCTCACCACGCCGCTGCGCGAGCGCTTCGGCATTCCCTGCCGCATGACCTTCTACACCCCCGACGAGCTGGAGCTGATCGTCCGCCGCGCGTCGCGGGTGCTGGGCTTCGAGATGACCGCCGACGGCGCCGCCGAGGTGGCGGGCCGGGCCCGCGGCACCCCGCGCGTCGCCGGCCGGCTGCTGCGGCGGGTGCGCGACTTCGCCGCCGTCGCCGGCACCAGCCCGGTGGACGCCGCCGTCGCCGATGCCGCCCTCAACCGGCTGGAAGTGGACAAGCTGGGCCTCGACGCCATGGACCGCCGCTATCTCGCCTGCATCGCCACCAATTACGGCGGCGGGCCGGTGGGGGTCGACACCCTGGCCGCCGCCCTGTCGGAAAGCCGCGACACCATCGAGGAGGTGGTCGAGCCGTTCCTGCTCCAGCAGGGGCTGATTCAGCGCACGCCCAGGGGCCGCATGCTTTCGGCCGCCGGCTTCCGCCATATCGGCCTCAACCCGCCCAAGGAAGTGCTGGTGCAACTGGACCTGCTGGCCCGCGAGGAGGGGGACGAATGACCGCCTTCCGCTTTGCCGTGCGGGTCTATTACGAGGACACCGACGCCGGCGGCATCGTCTATCACGCCAACTACCTGAAATTCGCCGAGCGGGCGCGCACCGAGTTCGTGCGCAGCCTCGGCGTCAGCCAGAACGACATGCTGGCTGGCGGGCGGGGGCACGCCTTCGCGGTCCGTCACATGGAGGTGGATTTCCTGCGGCCGGCGCGGCTCGACGACCTGCTGGTGGTCGAAAGCGTGCTGACCGAGGTGGGCGGCGCCTCCATGGACATCGCCCAGTTCATCCGCCGCGACACCGACGGCGCCGAACTGGCGCGCCTGGGGGTGCGCGTGGCCTTCATCAGCCTGGATGGGCGCGTTGCCCGAATTCCGGCTCAATTGCGTGCTTCATTGCGGAAATTGGTTAGCGAAAGGCGATAGTGTCATGGATCCTGTTCAATCCGTCGAGTTGGCCGGATCGGTCGTCCAACACGATCTGTCGATGTGGGGCCTGTTCCTCCGGGCCGATCTCATCGTCAAGGCGGTGATGGTCGCCCTGCTGCTGGCGTCGTTCTGGTGCTGGGCCATCATCTTCGACAAGCTGCTGCGCATGCGCGCCCTGTGGCAGCGGGCCGAGCAGTTCGAGGAATCGTTCTGGTCCGGCGGCTCGCTCGAGGAACTGTACGACCGCATCGGGTCGCGGCCGCTCGATCCCATGAGCGCCATCTTCGTCGCCGCCATGCGCGAATGGCGGCGCGCCGCCGCCAAGGGCCTGCAGGGCGGCAACGTCAGCCTGCCGCAGCGCATCGACCGGGTGATGCACGTCACCCTGGGCCGCGAGATGGACATCCTGGAGCGGAACCTGGGCGTGCTGGCCAGCGTCGGCTCGACGGCGCCGTTCATCGGCCTGTTCGGCACCGTCTGGGGCATCATGAACAGCTTTCAGTCCATCGCCGCCACCAAGAACACCAGCCTTGCCGTGGTCGCCCCCGGCATCGCCGAGGCATTGTTCGCCACCGCGCTGGGCCTGGTGGCCGCCATCCCGGCGGTGATCGCCTACAACAAGATCTCCAACGACATGGACCGCTACGCCAAGCGGCTCGAGAACTTCTCGGGCGAGTTCGGCGCCATCTTGTCGCGGCAGCTGGAGGAGAAGGCCTGATGGGCGCCTCCATCGGCAAGAAGGGCGGCCGCCAGCGCCACCGGCCGGTGGCCGAGATCAACGTCACGCCCATGGTGGACGTGATGCTGGTGCTGCTGGTCATCTTCATGGTGACCGCGCCGCTGCTCACCGCCGGCGTCCAGGTGGACCTGCCCAAGACCGAGGCGGCGCCCATCAAGGGCGACGACCAGCCGCTGTCGGTGTCGGTGGACGCCCGTGGCGACGTGTGGATCCAGGAGACCAAGGTGACCATGGAGGAGCTGGTCCCCAAGCTCCAGGCCATCACCGCCCAGAAGCCCGACACCCGCATCTTCGTGCGCGGCGACAAGGGCATCGACTACGGCCGGGTGATGGAGGTCATGGGCACCCTGGGATCGGCCGGGTTCGGCAAGATCGCCCTGGTCACCGAGATGAAGTCGGGCGCCGACGCGCCCCAGCCGGCGAAGAAGGGGGCGCGCTAGTCCGTGGTCCTCGAAGGCATGCGGCGCGAAAGCTATATCTTCTCGGGCGTGCTCCACGTGGCCGTGGCGCTGATCGCCTTCTTCGGCCTGCCGCAGTTCTTCCGCGAGCCGCCGGAGATCGAGGCGCCGATCATCGTCGATCTGGTGCCCATCGGCGACAGGACCAATCCGCCGCCCAAGCAGGCCGAGGCGCCGCAGCCCGAGCCGGCTAAGCCGGAGCCGCCGGCCCCCAAGCCGGCGCCCAAGCCCGAACCGGTCAAGCAGGAGGCGCCCAAGCCGCCGCCTCCGCCGCCGCCGAAGCCGGCCGAGCCCGAGCCGCTTCCGGTGCCCAAGCCCGAGCCGAAGCCGGAGCCCAAGCCCGAGCCGAAGCCCGAGCCCAAGGCGCAGCCGCAACAGAAGCTGTCCGACATCAAGCCGCCGCCGCGCCCGCAGCCGCCGGCCGACCCGCTGGATTCGCTGTTGAAGTCGGTGGAGAAGGTCAAGCCCAAGGACGACCCGCTGGACGACCTGCTCAAGGCCGCCGACAAGGCCAAGCCGGCCAGCCAGGACAAGGGAACCCAGCCCCGGCCGCAGAGCGTGCGCGGCTCGGACAGCCACAATCCCAACCAGCCGATCTCCATGACCGAACTGGACGCCATCCGCGCCCACGTCTCCAAGTTCTGGAACATCCCGGCCGGCGCCAAGAACGCCGAGAGCCTGCTGGTGGTGATCCGGGTGACCGTCCAGCCCGACGGCACCGTCACCGACGCCCGGGTGGTGGATGCGCCGCTGATGGCCGATTCCTTCTGGCAGGCGGCCGCCGACAGCGCGCGCCGCGCGGTTCGGCTGGCCAGCCCGCTGCCGATTCCGCGCGACAAGTACGACCAGTTCCGCGATTTCACGATCGGTTTCAATCCCAAGCAGATGATCATGGGACGATGAACATGCTCAAGCGCCTTCGCCTTGCCGTGGCCCTCCTGGCCGTGGCCGTGATCGGAGCGGCGGTCCCCGCCGCCGCCGAGGTCCGCATCGACATCACCCGGGGGCACATGCGGCCCTTGCCCATCGCCATCCCCGAATTCTTCGGCGGCGAGCTCAAGGACCAGCAGATGGGCCGCGACATCGCCCGGGTGGTGGCGGCCGACCTGGAGCGGTCGGGCCTGTTCAAGCCCGTCGATCCGCGCGCCTTCATCCAGACGGTCTCCAGCCTGCAGGTGGGGCCGCGCTTCGCCGACTGGCGGCAGATCAACGCCGAGGCGCTGGTCAGCGGCACGGTCCAGACGGCCGCGGACGGCCGCATGCGGGTGGAATTCCACCTCTGGGACGTGTTGACCGAGGAGCAGATGACCGGCCTCGGCTACACCGCCTCGCCGGCTGGGTGGCGCCGCGTCGCGCACCTGATCGCCGACGCCATCTACAAGCGCATCACCGGCGAGGACGGCTATTTCGACACCCAGGTGGTCTATGTCTCGGAATCGGGCCCAAAGAACGACCGCAAGAAGCGGCTGGCCATCATGGACCAGGACGGCGAGAACCATAAATTCCTCACCGACGGGGCGGAACTGGTGCTGACGCCCCGCTTCTCGCCGACCGCCCGCGAGATCACCTACATGTCCTATTACAAGGGCACGCCGAGGGTCTACATCCTGCAGATCGACACCGCGCGCCGCGAGTTGCTGGGCGATTTTCCAGGCATGACCTTCGCGCCCCGGTTCTCGCCCGACGGCAACAAGGTGATCATGAGCCTGGCCATGGACGGCAACACCGAGATCTACGAGATGAACCTGATGACGCGGCAAAAGCGGCGTCTGACCAACAACCCGTACATCGACACCTCGCCGTCCTACTCCCCCGACGGCCAGCGGGTGGTGTTCAACTCGGATCGCGGCGGCGCCCAGCAGCTCTACACCATGGATGCCGACGGCTCGAACGTCCAGCGCATCTCGTATGGCGACGGCCGCTATGCGACGCCGGTATGGTCCCCGCGCGGCGATCTCATAGCCTTCACCAAGATGAAGGGCGGCGAGTTCTTCATTGGCGTCATGCGGCCGGACGGCTCCGAGGAGCGCCTGCTGACCCAGGGATTCCTGGTGGAAGGCCCGACCTGGGCGCCCAACGGCCGCGTGCTGGCGTTCTGGAAGGAGACTCCCTCCGACGAGCGGGGAAGGGGAATGAGCACAAAGCTCTATACGATTGACCTGACCGGATACAATGAAAGGCAGGCCGTTACCCCATTGGACGGGTCCGACCCTGCGTGGTCCCCCTTGATTCCCTAAAACTAAGTTAGTATAGTCCGCGCCGATTAGGATTTTTTCCGGTGGCATTGGGTCCCAAAGACAGTGCCACCGGGGCGGCGCCCGTCCGGCAGGCCGGAGCCGCCGAAACCAAGGTCCAATCGGCATTCCCACACCGCGTTCCATTGAGGGGGAGTCCTCAAGTTATGAAACTGCGTTTCCTGAGCATCTTCGCCGCCGTCGCCCTGGTCGCGGCTTGCGAGTCCGCCCCTGAAGACACCGGCGCCAAGGCCGGTGGCGGTCAGGCCCCGGCCACCGCGGCCAAGCCGTCGATCGTCCCCGGTTCGGAGCAGGACTTCATCGCCAATGTCGGCGATCGCGTCTTCTTCGACTTCGACAAGTACAACCTGCGTTCGGACGCCAAGGCGAGCCTGGACAAGCAGGTCGCTTGGCTGAAGAAGTATCCGAACTACGCGCTGACCATCGAGGGTCATTGCGACGAGCGCGGCACCCGCGAGTACAACCTCGCCCTGGGTGAGCGCCGCGCCAACTCCGTCAAGGAGTACATGGTCGCCAACGGCCTGCCCGCGTCGCGCGTCAAGACCATCTCCTACGGCAAGGAGCGCCCGGTCGCCCTCGGCTCGAACGAGGCCGCCTGGTCGCAGAACCGCCGTGGCGTGACCGTGCTCGGCAAGTAATTCGCCGAACACCACGTTATGCGTGATGGGGCGCCCGCCCTTCCGAACGGCCATGCGGCCATCGGAACGGGCGGGCGCCTTATTTCTGCCCAGTTGAGGTCCTAGTCAGGACGTCCGTGCGCCCGCTTGCCGGGGCGCCGTCCGGATCACCCCCCGCGTCCCGCCAAGGCGGCGGCGCGCCCGATCACCCCCGCGCCCGGCCGAGGCGGGCGCGCACCCGATCACGAGGTAGTCCCGTGCGTCGCATCGTCCTCTCCACCGCCATCGCCGCGTTGCTGTCCGTCGGGGCCGGTTTCCAGCCGGCGGCCGCGCAGATGGACAATCGCGCCCTCTACGACCGCATCGACCGGCTGGAGCGCGACCTGCAGACCCTTCAGTCCAACATGGCGCGGGGCGGCGGACCGACCGTCATCCGGTCGCCGGCCGCCGGCGGCTCGTCCTCCTATGCGCCCGGCGGCGGCGACGCGGCGCCGGCCTTGCCGCCCGGCATGGCCGCGCGCCTCGACGACCGGGTCGACATGCTGGAGGAGCAGTTGCGGCAGCTGACCGGCAAGGTCGAGGAAGCCAACTACCGCGCCCAGCAGGCCCTCAAGCAGATGGAACGCATGCAGGCCGACATCGACCTGCGCTTCAAGGATTTGCAGGCCGGCGGCGGAGCCGCGCCCGCCGATCCGGCCAAGGCTGAGCTCGGCGCCAACTCCGCCGGGAGCCCTGGCGCCGCTCCGGGTCCGCAGGTCCTGGGCTCGATGCCCGAGAAGGATCTCAAGAAGGCACTGCAGCAGCCGGCGGCTGCTGCCCCCGCCCCGCAGCCCAAGGATCCCCAGGCCCTCTACGACCAGGCCTACGCCGCCGCCCAACGGGGCGACTACGACACCGCCGAAAAGGGGTTCCAGGACTTCCTGTCCAAGTACGGCAACCATGCGCTGGCGGGCAACGCCAGCTACTGGCTGGGCGACATCGCCTATGCGCGCAAGGACTTCGCCGCCGCCGCCGCTACCTTCCTCGAGGCCTACAAGCAACACGGCAAGCATACCAAGGCCCCGGACATGATCTTCAAGGCCGGCTCCGCCTTCGGCCAGTTGGGCAAGAAGAAGGAGGCCTGCACCGCCTTCGGCATCCTGTTCAAGGAACATCCCAACATGCCCGACCGCGTCAAGCGCGCGGCCACCGCCGAGAAGGCCAAGTACGAGTGCAAGTGAGGTCGAAGGCCCCTCCCCGGAGGGGCCTTTTCGTTTACTATCCCCGACCATGGCACTTCCCCTCGCCTCCGCCGAATTCGACGCCCTGATGGCCCCGCTGGGGCCGTTCGAACCGGCGCCGGTGGTGGCGGTGGCGGTGTCGGGGGGCGCCGACAGCCTGGCCCTGGCGGTGCTGGCCGACCGCTGGGCACGGGCGAGAGGAGGGCGCGTCGTCGCCCTGACCGTCGACCACGGGCTGCGCGCCGGCTCCGCCGCCGAGGCGGCGCGGGTGGCCGAGTGGATGGCGGCGCGGGACATCTCCCACCACCTCCTGGACTGGAGGGGCGCCAAGCCGGAGGCCGACCTGCAAGCGGCGGCGCGCGAGGCGCGCTACCGGCTGCTGGAGGAATGGTGCCGGGCGGCGGGATGCCTGCACCTGCTGCTCGCCCATCACCGCGACGACCAGGCCGAGACGCTGCTGCTGCGCCTGGGCCGGGGATCGGGAGTGGACGGCCTGGCGGGGATGGCGGCGGTGCGGGAAACGGCCTTTCTTCGGCTGTTGCGGCCGCTGCTGGCGGTGCCGCCGTCGCGTCTGCGCGCCACCTTGGCGGCGGAAGGCCAGGACTGGATCGACGACCCTTCCAACCGCAATGACGGCTTCGCCCGCGTCCGTCTGCGGGGGATGACCGCGTCGCTGGCGGCCGAGGGGCTGACCCCCGAGCGCCTGGCGGCGACGGCGCGACGCCTGGGGCGCGCCCGGGACACGCTCGAGGCGGCGACGGCGCACGCAGCGACGGCGGTGCGGCTGGACCCGTCCGGGTGGGCGGTGGTGCCGGCGACGGTGTTCCGACACCTGCCGGAAGAGGTGGGGCTGCGTCTGCTGTCGCGGCTGCTGACGGCGGTCGGCGGCGGCGCCTACCCGCCCCGGCTGGAGCGGCTGGAGGCGCTGCACGCTGCGTTGCGGCAGGGCCTTGCCGCCGCCCGCACCCTGGCCGGCTGCCGCGTCCTTCCCGTCGCGGCCGGCGTGCTGGTCTGCCGCGAGCCTGCCAAGGTGGCGCCGCCGGTGCCGCTCGAACCCGGCCGCGAGGTCACCTGGGATGGCCGATTTCGGGCCCTGGCGGCGCCGGACATCCCGCCCGGGTTGCGGCTGGGGGCGTTGGGGACGGCCGGCTGGACCGTGGTCGGACGCGCCCTCGCAAGGGCGATGCCGGCAGTTCCGGCGGCGGCGCGACCCACCCTTCCGGCGATCCACGACCAGGAGGGTGTTTTCGCCGTCCCCCACCTCGGCTATAACCGGACGAAGGCGGAAGGGCGCGTGTTGCGATGGATCGTCGCGGCGCCATCCAACCCATTGACGGTGGCGGGCCGTTGCCTTGTCTAGGGCAAGGGCGGCATTATCTGTTAGGCAACGCATTTCGGCGGAGCACGGCGGCCCATCCAGGGACCGGCGGTTTGCCAAACGAGGAAGGGCCTGATCTTGAACTTCAGCAAGAACCTGGCGCTGTGGATCATCATCGCGCTGTTGCTGGTGATGCTCTTCAACCTGTTCCAGACGTCGTCGCCGCAGCGCGGGGTCGGGCAGACCGCCTTTTCCGATTTCATCGGCGAGGTGGAAACCGGCCGCGTGTCCGACGTGACGATCCAGGGCTACACCATCAGCGGCCACTACGCCGACGGACGGGCCTTCACCACCTACATGCCGCCCGAGGCCAACATCGTGCCCAAGCTGCGCGAGGGCAACGTCCGGATCACCGCCCTGCCTCCCGCCGACGACCAGCCCAGCCTGTGGGGCATCCTGGTGTCGTGGTTCCCCATGTTGCTCCTGATCGGCGTGTGGATCTTCTTCATGCGCCAGATGCAGTCGGGCGGCGGCAAGGCCATGGGCTTCGGCAAGTCCAAGGCCCGGCTGCTGACCGAGAAGCAGGGCCGCGTCACCTTCGAGGACGTGGCCGGCATCGACGAGGCCAAGCAGGAACTCGAGGAGATCGTCGAATTCCTCAAGGACCCGCAGAAGTTCCAGCGCCTGGGCGGCAAGATCCCCAAGGGCTGCCTGCTGGTCGGCCCGCCCGGCACCGGCAAGACCCTGTTGGCCCGCGCCATCGCCGGCGAGGCCAACGTGCCGTTCTTCACCATCTCGGGCTCGGACTTCGTCGAGATGTTCGTGGGCGTCGGCGCCAGCCGCGTGCGCGACATGTTCGAGCAGGGCAAGAAGAACGCCCCCTGCATCATCTTCATCGACGAGATCGACGCGGTCGGCCGCCATCGCGGCGCCGGCCTGGGCGGCGGCAACGACGAGCGCGAGCAGACCCTGAACCAACTGCTGGTCGAGATGGACGGCTTCGAGTCCAACGAAGGTGTCATCCTCATCGCCGCCACCAACCGTCCCGACGTGCTGGACCCGGCGCTCCTGCGTCCCGGCCGCTTCGACCGTCAGGTGGTGGTGCCCAATCCCGACATCCTGGGCCGCGAGAAGATCCTCAAGGTGCATATGCGCAAGGTGCCGCTGGCCCCCGACGTGGAGCCCAAGATCATCGCGCGCGGCACGCCGGGCTTCTCGGGCGCCGACCTCTCCAACCTGGTGAACGAGGCCGCCCTGCTGGCCGCCCGCGCCGGCAAGCGCGTGGTGACCATGGCCGAGTTCGAGGCGGCCAAGGACAAGGTGATGATGGGCGCCGAGCGCCGCTCGATGGTGATGAGCGAGGAGGAAAAGCGCCTGACCGCCTATCACGAGGCCGGCCACGCCGTGGTGATGCTGCACGTGCCCGGCCACGAGCCGCTGCACAAGGTGACCATCATCCCGCGCGGCCGCGCCCTGGGCGTGACCATGTGGCTGCCCGAACGCGACCGCCTCAGCCAGTCCAAGATGCAGCTCAAGGCGCAGATGGCCAGCCTGTTCGGCGGCCGTGTGGCCGAGGAGATGATCTTCGGCGGCGACAACGTCACCACCGGCGCCTCCAACGACATCCAGCGCGCCACCGACCTGTCGCGCAAGATGGTCACCGAGTTCGGTTTCTCCGACAAGCTCGGCCCGCTGCGCTACAACGACAACCAGGAGGAAATCTTCCTGGGCCACTCGGTGACGCAGCACAAGAACGTGTCCGAGCAGACCGCCTCGGTCATCGATGCCGAGGTGCGCCGCTTCGTGGAGGAGGCGGAGGCCACCGCCCGCAAGATCCTCACCGACAACATCGACCAGTTGGAGGCCATCGCCAAGGGCCTGCTGGAGTACGAGACGCTGTCCCGCGAGGACGTGGATTCGCTGATCCGTGGCGAGGGCATCGTCCGCAACGGCGGCGGCGGCCTCGATCGGCCCAAGGAGCCACCGCGCCCGCGGTCGTCGGTTCCCACCTCCGGCCCGAAGGAACAGCCGGGCGGCTTCGGCCCCGGACCCGAGCCCCAGCCGGGCCAGTAACGCCCCGCCTTTCCCATCCTCCCCCCATGCCGCGCATGGGGGGAGGCTTCGTTTGAGAGCGCGCCAGCATGACCACCCCCGCCTTCCGCCCCAGCCCCAATCTGCCGCGCGGCCTGTTCGCCGACGACGACGACCTGGCGTCGCGCCTGTATCTGATTCCCTGCGGCATGGTGACCGGCGATCGGGCGGCGGCGGCGGTGATGGCCGGGACCGCCTGGCCCGTCGCCGACGGGCCGGTCGCCTTTTCGTCCGTGGCGGTCGCCTGGCGCGAGGCGGGGCAGGCCTTCATGGCGGTGGCTCCATTCCCGGAGGTGGTGGAATGGTCCGAGGGCGAGGCCGAGCCGGTGGCCCGTCACGTCGCCGCCGTCATCCACCGCATCGGCGCCAAGCGCCGGCCGTGGGCGGGCCTGGATACCGTCCGTCCGCTGGTCATGGGCATCCTCAACGCCACTCCCGACAGCTTTTCCGATGGTGGCGACCATCGCACCCCCGAGGACGCCGTGAGGCATGCCTTCGCCATGGTCGAGGCGGGCGCCGACCTCATCGACGTCGGCGGCGAGTCCACCCGTCCCGGGGCGGCGCCGGTCTCCGTCGATGAGGAGAAGCGCCGGGTGCTGCCGGTGATCCGCGCCCTGGCCGAGCGCGGGGTGGTGGTGTCCGTCGATACCCGCAACACCGAGGTGATGGCCGAGGCGGTGGCGGCCGGAGCCCGCGTCGTCAACGACGTCTCGGCCCTGGAAGGGCCGGGCGCCCTGGCGGCGGCATCGGCATCGGGCGCCGCGGTGTGCCTGATGCATATGCGCGGCGAGCCACGGACCATGCAGGCCGACCCGGTCTACGACTGCGCGCCGCTGGACATCCTCGACTATCTGGCGGGCCGGGTGGCGGCCTGCGAGGCGGCCGGCATCCCACGCGACCACATCGCCGTGGACCCCGGCATCGGATTCGGCAAGACGGCGGACCACAACGCCCAGGTCCTGGCGAGCCTGTCCCTCTACCACGGCCTGGGATGCCCGGTCCTGTTGGGGGCCAGCCGCAAGAGCTTCATCGCGCGGCTCAGCCGGGGCGAGGCGGCCAAGGACCGGCTGGCGGGCACCATCGCGGCGACCATGGCCGGATTGGCGCAGGGGGTGCAGATCCACCGTGTCCACGACGTCGCCGCGACCCGGCAGGCGGTGGCGGTCTGGCGGGCCGTGAGCCAATCGGCCTGAGGTCTCATTCCGGCCTTGTTGACTATACATTTTGGAGTCAAAACCTTTGGAATACCCTATCCTGAAGCCTAATTTAGAATCATAATAATTGAAAAGAAGCTGAACTCTCTGGCATGCTGACGGTGTGAAAGGCTGGACGGTCCGTCCACTCCGCGTCGCGTCCCGTCCAGCACGGAAAGCAAACAGAGGAGGAAGCCGATGTCCCTGAAGGGCTCCAAGACCTTCGACAATCTGAAGGCCGCCTTCGCCGGCGAAAGCCAGGCCAACCGCCGTTACCTCTATTTCGCCCAGAAGGCGGACGTGGAAGGGCACAACGACGTCTCGGCGCTGTTCCGGTCGACCGCCGAGGGCGAGACCGGCCACGCCTTCGGCCATCTCGAATTCATGGAGGCGGTGGGCGACCCGGCCACCGGCGAACCCATCGGCGACACCTCGGCCAATCTCAAGGCGGCCGTCGCCGGCGAGACCCACGAATACACCGACATGTATCCGGGGATGGCCCGCACCGCCCGCGAGGAGGGGTTCGAGGAGATCGCCGACTGGTTCGAGACCCTGGCCAAGGCCGAGCGCAGCCATGCCGGCCGCTTCCAGAAGGCCCTCGACGGCCTGGGGGCGTGAGCCAGACTTCCCGGCGTCCGCTCGCGCGGGCGCCGGGCCATCCTCTCCCCACGACGGCGAGGTGCGGCCATGCGCGAAGGCAGCCTGGAAGCTCCGATCCGCCATCCCTATGGCTGGCGCGATCCCGAATTCACCGACCCGGTGGCGCTCGAGGCCGAGATGCGCCGCCAATTCGAGGTCTGTCACAGCTGTCGGCGATGTTTCAATCTCTGCGACTCGTTTCCCCGCCTGTTCGACCTGATCGACGCGGCGGGTGACGCGGAGTTGGCCGGGGTTGCCTGCAAGAGCCTCGATCCGGTAGTCGACGCCTGCACCCTGTGCGACATGTGCTTCATGACCAAATGCCCCTATGTGCCGCCGCACGAGTTCGGGCTGGACATTCCCCATCTGATGGTGCGCGCCCGCGCCGCCCGCCTCAAGGCCAAGGGGGTGCCGCTGGTGGCCGGACAGCTGACCGAGACCGACCGCAACGGCCGCCTGGGCAGCCTGGCGGCGCCCCTGGCCAACTGGGCGACCCGTCGGGGCAACGGCCTGACCCGGCCCCTGATGGAGCGGCTGGCCGGCATCCACCGCGATGCCGAACTGCCCCGCTACCACCGCAAGACCCTGATGGCGCGCGCCGCCAAGGGAGTCGGCAAGGAGACCGGCGAGCCGGCCGCCGCCGCGCGCAAGGCGGTGATCTTCGCCACCTGCTTCGCCAACTACAACAGCCCCGGCATCGGCACCGCCACGCAGGCGGTCCTGGCCCGCAACGGGGTCGAGACCGCGCTGGCCTATCCCGGCTGCTGCGGCATGCCGCAATTGGAGCACGGCGACCTCGCCCGGGTGGCCGAGAACGCGAGGACGATCTCGCGCGCCCTGGCCGGGTGGGTGGACAAGGGCTGGGACGTGGTGGTCCCGGTGCCGTCCTGCGCCCTGATGATGAAGTTCGAATGGCCGTTGATCGACCCCGACGACGAACCGGTGCGCCGGCTGTCGCGGTCGGTGTTCGACGTTTCGGAATACGTGGTCGATCTGGCCCGTGGCGGCGGCCTGGCGCCCGGGCTCAAGCCCATCGACGGCGGCGTGGCGGTCCATGTGGCCTGCCATGCCCGCGCCCAGAACATCGGCGCCAAGGGGGCCGAGATGCTGCGCCTGATCCCCGACACCAAGGTGGCGGTGGTGGAGCGCTGCTCCGGCCACGGCGGCGCCTGGGGGGTGATGAAGGACAATTTCCCGGTGGCCATGAAGGTGGGCAAGCCGGCCATGCGCCAGGTGGCCGGCAGCGGCTGCGCCACCTTGTGCTCGGAATGCCCGCTGGCCGGCGCCCATATCGGCCAGGGCGTCGAGGCCCTGGACCCGACCTCGCCGCTGACCACGGCCCGCCACCCCATCGAGATCCTGGCCCGGGCCTACGGGCTGGGCTGACACCGGAAGGGAGGACCATCATCATGAGCCGGCCCATCTCCGCCGCCGACATCCTGCCGCTCGACCAGTACGAGGCCGTCCGCCCCGCCCGCCGCAAGGCGCTGGTGGAGCTGAAGCGCGATCGCCGGGTGGCGGTCGGGCCCTATGTCACCGCCTATTTCGAATGTTTCGACACCATGCTCCACCAGATTCATGAAATGCTGCGCATCGAGAAGGGCGGCGCTGCCCAGCTCGAGGGCGAGCTGGAGGCCTACAACGCCCTGGTGCCGGAGGGTGACGAACTGGTTGCGACGGTGATGGTGGAAATCGACGACGAACGCCTGCGCCACCGCGTGCTTTCCGGCCTCGGCGGCATCGAGCATGCCTTTTCCATCGAGGTCGGGGGCGACAGGGTGGCCGGCGAGGCGGAGGACGACATCGATCGCACCACCGCCGACGGCAAGGCCTCCAGCGTGCAGTTCCTCCATTTCCGGTTCGCGCCCGACCAGGTCGCCGCCTTCCGCCGGCCGGGCGCCGGCGCCGTGTTGCGCATCGATCATCCCAATTACGGGCACATGGCGGCCATTCCCGAGCCGGTGCGGGCGGCGCTGGCCGCCGATTTCGACTGACCGGCCAATCGGAAGGGGAAACCCCTTCCCTTGGGCGCGCGAGTCTTGCTATGCAATCCCCCTTCGGAAGAGGGGAGATGGGATAAGTCATGACTCGCAAGCTGTTCGGCACCGACGGCATCCGGGGAACCGCCAACGCCGACCCGATGACCGCCGAGACGGCGCTGAGGCTGGGCATGGCCGCCGGCCGCCACTTCATTCGCGGCGACCATCGCCACATGGTGGTGATCGGCAAGGACACGCGGCTGTCGGGCTATATGATCGAACCGGCCCTCACCGCCGGCTTCATCGCGGTGGGCATGGACGTGGTGCTGCTGGGTCCGCTGCCCACCCCGGCGGTGGCCATGCTGACCCGGTCGCTCAGGGCGGATCTCGGGGTGATGATCTCGGCCTCCCACAATCCCTACCAGGACAACGGCATCAAGCTGTTCGGCCCCGACGGCTACAAGCTGTCCGATGAGGACGAGGCCGAGATCGAATACAAGATGTTCAACGGCCTCGAGGCCTATCGCGTCGCCCCCGACCACCTGGGCCGCGCCAAGCGCCTGGACGACGCCGTCGGCCGCTATATCGAATACGCCAAGAACACCTTTCCGCGCGGGCTTCGCCTGGACGGCCTCAAGATCGTCGTCGACTGCGCCAACGGCGCCGCCTACAAGGTCGCCCCCACCGTGTTGTGGGAACTGGGCGCCGAGGTCGTCAAGGTCGGCGTCGAGCCCGACGGCTTCAACATCAACAAGGAATGCGGGTCGCTGGCCACGGTCCAGATGAGCCGCAAGGTGCTGGAGCACGGCGCCGATCTGGGGATCGCGCTCGATGGCGACGCCGATCGCGTCGTTCTGTGCGACGAGAAGGGCTCCATCGTCGACGGCGACCAGGTGATGGCGCTGATCGGCGCCTCCTTCGCCAAGGCCGGCCAGTTGCGGGGCGGCGTCGTCGTCGCCACCGTGATGTCCAACATGGGGCTGGAGAAGTATCTCGCCTCGCAGGGCATCCGCCTCGAGCGCACCGCCGTCGGCGACCGCTACGTGCTCGAGCGCATGAAGAAGGACGGCTACAACGTCGGCGGCGAGCAGTCGGGCCACATCATCCTGTCCGACCATTCCACCACCGGCGACGGCCTGGTGGCGGCGCTGCAGGTCCTGGCCGCCCTGGTCGAGCGCGGCCGGCCCGCCAGCGAGGTGCTGCATCTGTTCGACCCCTTCCCGCAGGTTCTGAAGAACGTCCGTGTCGTCGGCGCTCCCAACGTGGTCCTTGAGGACGGCGGCGTGAAGGCGGCCATCGCCGACGGCGAGGGGCGGCTGGACGGCTCGGGCCGCGTGCTGATCCGCAAGTCGGGCACCGAGCCGCTGATCCGGGTCATGGCCGAGGGCGAGAACGAGACCCTGGTTCACACCGTCGTCGACGACATCGTCGCCGCCATCACGACGGCGGCGGGCTGAGGCGCGCTCAATTGGCCAGCGGATAGGGCAGGGGGGACTCGGGCTGGCGGCCGTTGCGGCGGTGGACCCAGCCCCGGGCCAGTTGCTCGGCCCGGCCGAGGTCGCCGGGATAGTCGACCTCGCACCAGCCCTGGCCGGCGATGGAGACCGCCCCCACCACCCCCTTGGCGGCCAGGTCGTCCACCGCCGAGAGGTACCAGCGCGACACCCCGCTGGGCTGGGCGACCACCGCCTCCACCGCGCTCGCGAACAGCGAGCCGCCCAGGCCCTTGAAGGCCAGCATGCCGATGGATTCGGCGTTGGTGCTGTCGGGGGGCAGCGTCTTGCCGATGCGCAGCACCCGCTCGCCCGCCAGTTGGACCTTCATGTCGTCGGCATCGTAGACCGCCTTGCGGTCGACGGTCACGGTGACCGGCCGCTCGGCCTCGGCCATCACCTTGGCCAGCACCGAGGGCTCGAACAGGGTGTCGCCGTTGAGCAACACCACCTCGCCGGCCAGCCGGTCGCGCACCAGCCAAACGCTGGCGATGTTGTCGGCGACCCCGAAGAACGGGTTGTAGGTGGTGGACACCGTCAGGTCCGGCGGGGCCGCCCGCTCGATCTCGCCTTCGATGGCACGGGGCTGGAAGCCGGTCACCACCACCGCCTCGGTGACGCCGGCCGCCGCTAGCGCTTCCAGTTGCCAGGCCAGCAGGGTCTTGCCGGCGAAGGTCAACAGGCATTTGGGAACGTGATGGGTCCAGGGAAGCAGGCGGCGGCCCTGGCCGGCGGATAGGATGATTGCTTGCATGGAGGATGACGTCCGCTTGGATGGCACCCTCCAGCATGTGGGGCGCGGTCGGAGCGGATGAATACGACTGACCGGGGAGGCCGGGTGGGGAACGCCTACCGCCCGCGCTTCGGACGGCGTAGGACCGTGCCGAAGGCATGGTCCCAGATCGGGGTGCCGACGCCGAAATGGGCGGTCTCGTCCACATGGTGGTGCAGCAGGTGGTGGCGCCTGAGCGCACGGCCCAGGCGCGTGCGGGGCCGGGTCTGGTGGCAGGCCCAGTGGGTAAGGTCGTAGTGCAGATATCCCACCAGGAAGCCGACGAAGAGGCAGTCGCGCCAGGGCGCCTCCAACACCAGGGCGGTCAGGCCCCACAGGGCTAGGGCCAGGGGCACCGAGGCGGCCGGCGGCATCACCACCCGGCCGCCGTCATCGGGCTGGGCATGGTGGACGCCGTGGATCAGGAACACCAGCCGTGCCGGCAGCGGATGGCGCGGCCGCCAATGGAACACCCAGCGGTGGAGGAGATACTCGAACAGGCTCCAGGCGGCCAGGCCGGCGGCGGCCAGCGCCAAGGCCGGCGCCAGGGCGAAGCGTGCGTCGGCCGCCGCCCAGCCGCCGAGCCCGCCGATGACGACGCTCCACAGCGCCGCCACGGTCGCCGGCCGGACGTGGGTCAGGCGTTCGAGGGTCGGATTCGCGAACAGACGGATGGAGTCGGCCATGGCGGTGATGAGGGGATTCCGGCGGCGTGTGTCAACGCCGCCGGTTGGCGAGGGGAAGGTCAGTCGGTGCCGAAGAAGTCGGGCGGACAGTCGGTCACCCTGACCGGGCCGCCAGTGCCGGTGGGGGGATAGGTGGGCAGACGGCGTTCCGAGGTCAGGCGCCGGTCGGCCGGCGCCATATCGGCCGGCGTCATGGGGCGGGCCTCCATCTCGCATTTCTTGAGCGCGCGGACCTGGGCGCGGCGGAGCGCCAGTTCCTCGGCGATCCTCTGGGCGTGCTCGGCCCCGCCCTGGGCCAGGACGGGGGACAAGGGGACGGACAGGGCGAGGGCAAGGGCGGCGGTCACGATGGAGCGCTGCATCGTTGGTCCTCCTTTCTCTATCGATTGGATGGACGCTCCCAACCGCGCAAGGTTCCGTGCCACCCCCCATGCGTGCCCGGGCACCCCTTTCGCGCGGTTGAACCGGCCGCGAAACCGCGTGTTGACGGCAACGAGGAGAACCCGCGCCATGGACGACATGACGGACGACATGGAGCGCCGCCGCCGCATGACCCTGTGGGCCCATTTCGCGGTGATCGGCCTGGGGGCGTGGCTGCTGGCCAGCCCGTTCCAGTTCGGCCTGTTCGACGCCGACAGCGCGCGGCTGGCCCGCGACATCGGCGGTGAGCGGCTGCTGCCGCCGCTCGCTTTCCGCAACCTGCTCACCGGCATCAACGATCTGGTCTGCGGCCTGGCGCTGATGGTGTTCGGGGCGCTGTCGCTGGACCCACGCCTCAAATGGGCGCAATGGGCGGCCACCATCGTCGGCCTGTGGCTGCTGGTGGCGCCATTGGCGTTCTGGACCCCGTCGGCCGCCGCCTATGCCAGCGACACCCTGGTGGGCGGGCTGGCGGTGGCGTTCTCGACGCTGGTGCCGCTGATGCCGGGCATGGCGCAGGCGGGAATGATGGACCCCAACACGGTGCCGCCCGGCTGGAGCTACAACCCGTCCACCTGGCTGCAACGCCTGCCTATCGTCGCGCTGGGGCTCGTGGGGTTCCTGATCGCCCGCTATCTGGCCGCCTACCAGCTGGGCCACGTGACCGCCATCTGGGAGCCGTTCTTCGGCACCCAGTTCCGCGAGAACGGCACCGAGCACATCATCACCTCCAAGGTGTCGCAAGCCTTCCCGGTCGCCGATGCCGGCCTGGGCGCCGTCGCCTACATGCTGGAGATGCTGATGGGGCTGATGGGGACGCCCAGGCGGTGGCGGACCATGCCGTGGATGGTGGCGTTCTTCTTCGTGCTGGTGGTGCCGTTGGGGGCGGTCTCCATCGGCTTCATCATCATCCAGCCGATCATGATCGGCACCTACTGCACGCTGTGCCTGATCCAGGCCTTCGCCATGCTGGTGATGATCCCGCTGACGCTCGACGAGGTCGTGGCCATGGCGCAGTTCATGGGCCGGACCCGGCGCGCCGGCAAGCCGTTCTGGCGCAGCTTCCTGATGGGCGACGCCGATCCCGGCGACCGCCCGGACGCCAATCCCGGCCTGGGGGCGCCGGCCGGGGTCCAGGTCCGTGCCGCCCTCTTGGGCGTCACCGTGCCGTGGACGCTGGCGGCGTCATGCCTGGTGGGGGTGTGGCTGATGGCGTCGCGGGCGGTGGTCGCCGTGGCGCCGCCGCTGGCGGACAGCGATCACCTGACCGGCGCCTTGGTCGTCACCGTGGCGGTCGTCGCCATGGCCGACGTCGCCCGCGCGCTGCGCTTCGTCAACGGCTTCCTCGGCCTGTGGCTGCTGGCGGCGCCGTGGGTGCTGGGCGTCGGCGGCTCGGCGGCCATGTGGAACGACATGGCCGCCGGCGCCGTGGTCATCCTCCTCAGCCTGCCGCGCGGCCGCCTGTCGGGCCACAGCGCGGGAGGCTGGGACAGATGGGTGTTCTGACCGTTACTCCGCAACCTCCAGCACCTTCAGGTCGGGCTCGCGCCCGCGCGCCTGCTCGGGATTCCGGCGGGTGGCGATGAAGGTGTAGATGACCGGCAGCACGAACAGGGTGAACAGCGTGCCGATGGTCATGCCGGCCACGATCACCACCGCGATGGAGAAGCGGCTGGCGGCACCGGCACCGCTGGCGAACAACAGCGGCAGCAGGCCGGTGACCATGGCGGCGGTGGTCATCAGGATCGGCCGCAGGCGCAGGCCGGCGGCGATCTTGACCGCCTCCATGCGGCTCAGCCCTTCGTTCTCCTGGCGCTCGCGGGCCACCTCGCAGATGAGGATGCCGTGCTTGGTGATCAGCCCGATCAGCGTCACCAGCCCGACCTGGGTGTAGATGTTCATGCTCGCCACCCCGAGCGCCAACGGGATCAGCGCGCCGCAGATGGACAGCGGCACCGACACCATGATCACCAGTGGGTCGCGGAAGCTCTCGAACTGGGCGGCCAGGACTAGGAAGATGATCACCAGGGCGAAGAAGAAGGTGACCACCAGGGCGCTGCCTTCCTGGACGTACTGGCGCGACTGGCCGGCATAGTCCACCGCCCAGCCCTGCGGCAGCACCTCGTCGGCGATGCCCTCGAAGGCGGACAGGGCCTGGCCCAGCGTGACGCCCGGCATGGGGAAGGCGCCGATGGTGATGGCGTTGAGCTGGTTGAACTGGTTGAGCGACACCGGCTCGACGCTTTGCGACAGGCTGACCAGCGACGACAGCGGAATGGCGGTGCCGTCCGAGGCGCGCACGTGGAAGCGGCCCAGTTGCGCCGGATTGAGGCGATATTCGCGCGGGACCTGCGGAATCACCTGGTACGAGCGGCCCTGCAGGTTGACCAGATTGACGTAGTTGCCGCCGGTCATGGTCGCCAGCGCCTCGCCGATCTGCTGCATGGAAATGCCGTAGGCGGCGGCCTTGTCGCGGTCGATGTCCACCTTGGTGCGTGGACTCTCGTATTTGAGATCCGAGTCGATGAAGGCGAACATGCCCGAGGCGGCGGCGCGCTGCAGCATCTCCGCCTGGACCTCCTGGATCTGGCGGTAGTCGGCGGTGGTGGCGACCACGAACTGCACCGGCAGGCCGTCGACGCCGGGCAGGGCCGGCGGCGGGAACACCGACGCCTTGACGCCCGAGACCTCGTTCATGGCCTGCTGGTAGGCGGCGGTCAGGTCCTTGGCGCTGCGCTCGCGCTCGTCCCACGGCTTGAGCACCGCGCCGCCAAAGCCGTTGCTGGGCGATCCCAGGCCGGTGATCAGGAAGGTGTCGCGGGTCTCGGGGAAGGCTCGCAGCTTGTGGTCGATCTGGTGGGCGAACACCTCCATGTAGTCGGTGTTGGCCGAGGCCGGGCCGTTGAAGGCCGTGAACACCACGCCCTGGTCCTCTTCCGGCGCCAGTTCGGTGGGAACCGCCAGGAACAGGAACGGCAGACTGACCATGACGATGGCCGCGAAGCCCAGCGTGGTCGGCCGATCGGCCAGCGAGGCCGCCAGCCAGCGCTCGTATTTCGCCCGTACACGGTCGAACACGGCGTCGATCCGGGCCGACAGTCCCTTCTTGTCCTCTTCGTGCTTGAGGATCTTCGAGGCCATCATGGGCGACAGCGTCAGCGCGATGACGCCCGAGATGATCACCGACCCGGCCAGGGTGAAGGCGAATTCGCGGAACAGGCTGCCGGTCAGGCCGCCCATGAAGGCGATGGGCGCATAGACGGCGGCCAGGGTGATGGTCATCGAGATGACCGGGCCGGCGATCTCGCGGGTGCCGATGATGGCCGCCTGGAACGGCGACTGGCCCTCCTCGATATGGCGGTGCACGTTCTCGACCACCACGATGGCGTCGTCCACCACCAGGCCGATGGCCAGCACCATGGCCAAGAGCGTCAGCAGGTTGATGGAGAAGCCCAACGCCAGCAGGAACACGCCGACGCCGATCAGCGACAGCGGCACCGTCACCACCGGGATGGCCACCGAGCGCAGATTGCCCATGAAGGCGTAGATGACGATCATCACGATGACCGCCGCCTCCAGGATCGTCATCGCCACCTCGTCGATGGCGGCCTGGATGAAAATGGTGGAATCATAGGCCACCTGGGCGGTCAGGCCGGGGGGAAGCTGGGCCTCGATGGCCGGCAGCGTCTCCTCGCGCACCTGCTTGATGACGTCCAGCGGGTTGGCCTCGGGGGTGGTGTAGATGCCGACGAAGATGGCGCGGTCGCCGCTGGCGAACACGCTCATGTCGTCGTTCTCGGCCCCCAGGTCGACGTCGGCCACGTCCGACAGCCGAACCAGCTGGGCGCCCTCGTGCTTGATCACCAGGCGCTTGAACTCGTCCACCGTCTTGAGGTCGGTGTCCGCCTGGGTGTTGACCACGTCGTACGAGCCCTTGGTGGAGCCGGCGGCCGAGGTGTAGTTGTTGGAGGTCAGGGCGGTGCGCACGTCCTCGGCCGTGAGCCCGTACTGGGCCAGCTTCTCGGGGTCGAGCCAGACGCGCATGGAGAATTTCTGGCCGCCGAACACCTCGGGATTGGCGATGCCGGGCACCGCCGCCAGCTTGGGCTGGATGACGCGGTTGACGTAGTCGGTGATCTGCTGCTGGCTGAGGCGGTCGGACGAGAACGCCAGATAGGCCGAGGCGAAGGTCTGGCCGGTCTCCTTCTTGACCACGGGGTCGTTGATGCCGCGCGGCAGCACCGAGCGCACCTCGTTGACCTTGCTCATGACCTCGGTCATGGCCGCGTCGGGGTCCTCGTTCAGGCGCACGAAGGCCTTGACCTCGCTCATGCCCTGCAGCGAGCGCGAGGTCAGGTAGTCGAGACCGGCCGCGGTGGCCACCGCCTTCTGGATCGGCTGGGTGATGAAGCCCTGGATCAGGTCGGCGTCGGCGCCGGGAAAGGTGGTGGTCACCGTGATGACGGTGTTCTTCATCTCGGGATACTGCCGCACCGGCAGCATGAACACCGCCCGCAATCCCACGAACAGGATCAGCAGGCTGATGACGCTGGCCAGCACCGGGCGCTTGATGAAGATGTCGAACATGGTGTCTTCCTTGTCGTCCCGGCCGTGGGTGGCCGGAAAGGGGATGGGCTATTCCGCCTTCGCGGCCTGCTTGAGCGGGTCGGATTCGGCGATGTCGACCTTGGTGCCGTTCTCCAGCTTCAACTGACCCGAGGTCACCACCAGCTCGCCGGCCGCGAGGCCCGAGCGGATGGCGATGCGGCCCTCGCGGCGCTCGCCCACCTGGACCACGCGGCTCTCGGCCTCGTCGGTGCCGTCCTGGGCCTTGGTGACGATGAACACGTTGTCGCCGTGGAGGTTGTAGGACACCGCCGACACCGGCACCGTGACCACCTGCGCCGTGGCCGGGCGGACGATCTCGATGCGGGCAAACATCCCCGGCCGCAACATGCCGTCAGGGTTGGGGAAGCGGCCCTGGGCGCCGAACATGCCGGTCTTGGGGTCCACCAGCGGCTCAACCGCCTGCACGGCGCCGTCGAAGCTGCGGTCGGGCCAGGCGTCGGTGGTCATGCGGATCGGCTGGCCGACGCTCACCGCCGCCAGCTCCTTCTGCGACACCGAGAAATCGGCCAGCATCACCGACAGGTCCTGAAGGTTGACGATGGCCTGGCCGGGCTGGAGATACTGGCCCAGGTCCACCTTGCGGACGCCGAGCACGCCGTCGAAGGGGGCGTAGACCGACTTCTTGTCGATCTGGGCCTTCAGCGCCGCCACCTTGGCCTCGCTGACCTTCAGTTCGGCCTCGGCCTTGTCCAACGCCGCCCGCGATACCGTGTCCGAGCGCACCAGGGCGCGCTGGCGGTTGGCGGTGGTGCGGGCGAGTTCGGCCTCGGCCTGGGCGCTGCGCAGGTCGCCCATCTCGACGTCGGAGTCGAGGCGCAGCAGCAACTGCCCCTTCTTCACCCGCTGGCCGGATTCGAAGGCGATCTCGCGCACCAGGCCGGCGGTCGAGCTCGATATCTCGACGCCGTTGACGGCGGTCAGGGTTCCCACCGCCTGGACCACCTCGCGCCAGGATTCCGATGCCGCCGGCTGGGCGGTCACGGCCACCACCGGCTTGGGCATGTTGGCGAAGTAGTCCTTGATCATGGCGTTTTTGAACTGCACGAAGCCGAAGACGCCGCCGAACACGACGACGCTTACGGCCAACATGATCGCCATCCGTTTCTTATTCATCATTGGGCTCCGTGCAATCATTTGAGGAGATCGAGGGCGGCCTGCTTGACGCGCCGGCATTGCTCTTCGCTACAGACGTCCAGGCCCAGCAGGCGTTCGAAGAAATAGCCGTCCATGGCCATGCAGACCAGGGCGGCGCGGGAAGGGTCGGGGCTGTCGGAATTGATGCGCTCGACCCATTCGCGGAACTTGTCGTGCAGGGGTGCCGCCAGATCGGGGTTGGTCGCCACGGCGGCCAGCAGCGCCCCGCTGATGCGGTCGCTGGACGGGCCGTTGGGGTCGAAGGCGGTGCGCACCACGGTGCGCGCCCAACGGTAGGGGCCTTCCGGCTCCTCGGCGTAATAGCGCTGGTGCAGCACGTCGCACTGACTGGTCAGCCGTTCAACCATGGCCCGGACCAGGTCGTCCTTGGTCTTGAAATGATAGAGCACGCCGCCCTTGGACAGTCCCGCCTCACGGGCGGCCTGCTCCAGCGTCAGCTTCGCGACTCCCTGGTCGCGGACGATGTCCATGGCGGCGTCGATGATCTTGTCGCGTGCGCTCATTCCAGGTCCTTGCTGTACCGTCCGGACGGTTTACTGTACCGGCTGGACGGTATATGGGCCCGGAGCGGTCGCGAGTCAACCGGAAAGAGGTTGGGGGGCAAGATTCCGATGGCCCGCCCCTGCGGAGGCGGGCCGTCGCGCGATCACCGCTCCCTTGCGCGTCACACCTCGACCAGGGCGTAGGGGCGGCCCGAGTCCTTGATCACCGGAATGGCGCAGTTGAACACCGGCACGCCCATGCGGGTGCGCCCCGTGGGGGAGCCGTGATGGGCATGACCATGCAGGACGGCGGCGACCGGGAAGCGGTCGATGGTCTCGGCCAGGCGCGACGAGCCCAGGAACGGCCAGATCTCGGGGGGCTCGCCGGCCAGGGTGTCGGCGACCGGGGCGTAGTGCAGCACCACCACCATCCGCTCGACGGCGCCGATCTGGAGCTCGTGGAGGGCATTTTCCAGGTGGAAGGACTCGGCCACCGCCTCGCCGACGAATGCCTTGATGGCCGCCTCGCCGAACGGCGACAGCATGCGCGCCCCGAAGCCGCCGCAAAAGCCCTTGGCGCCGGCGAAGCCGATGCCGCCCACGGTCAGGGTCTCGTCCTCCAGCATGGTGGCGCCGGCCTGGGTCAGGATGCGCTTGACCTCGTCGCCGTGGCTGCATTCCAGGTCGTGGTTGCCCAGCACCGCGACCACCGGGATTCGGCATGCCCGCAGGTCCTCGGCCAAGATCTCGGCCTCGTGGGCGCGGCCCAGATTGGTGAGGTCCCCGCACAGCGCCAGCACGTCGGCCCGGTCCGAGATCTCGGCGAACAGGTCGCGATAGGGATGGACGGAATGCTCCGTGACGTGCAGGTCGCCCAGGCCGGCCACGCGGAGCGGTCGCTGCTGCTCGGCCATTCACGTCCGCCGGGTGCCTTCCCCGACCACGTCGGCGAAGCCCCAGCGGGCGACGTCGATCGCGTAGTCGGCGCGCGAGAACAGCCGCCCCCGGCAGACCTTGACCTGGGGGACCGGCAGGTTCGCATGGGCCTCGACCCGGTCCATCAATTCGTCCAGCAGCCAGCGGGGAATGCACTCGCGCTCGGTGGGATAGATGAACCGGAAGTTCAGCACGTGCACCAGCAGCACTTCCCAGTACTGCTCGAAATGCCCCAGCAGCCGCTGCCAGTCCACCTGGGCGTGCTGGCGCAGGATCAGATGGGCGACGTCGGCGCCGTCGTATTTGTTGCGGTCCTGGACGAAGGCCTTGGCCCAGATCAGCTCGGTGGGCGGGATCAGCTTGACGTCGATGCCGCAGACCGTGCCGGTGTGCGCCTCCTTGAACCAGCTTTCGGTGACCGGATTGATGGCGATCGTCGAGTTGAAGATCAGGTCGAAGAACAGCGGGCCCCGCGCGACCTTGGCGATCCAGCGCTCGTCCTCGACCTCGGTCTCGAAGCCGCGCCGCGCGAAATGGGCCAGGATGCGGGGATAGTCGCCGGCACGGCAGAACACGTCCATGTCCTTGGTGGGGCGGGTCATGCCGGTATAGGCGCAGACCGCGTAGGTTCCGCCCAGCAGGAAGGGAATGCCCGCCGACTTCAGCTCGCCCAGGGATTCGGCGTAGAAACTTTCGGCTTCGGGGGGAGCGGCGCCGGCGGCGCAGTTCAGTTCGCTATTCATCGGGCCGTCAACACCATCGCCCGCCCGAGTGTTCCCTCGTCGAATCGCTTTCGCTAGGGTAGGGTGGCGCGGAGGATGGCGGGAGGCGGAATGGCCCGGATCGTGGTGGTGGGCAGCGTGGCGTCGGACGAGGTGGTGCGCCTGACCGAGCCGGTGCGCGAGGGCGCCCACCTCAACGGTCGCGCCATGGGCACCCGGCTGGGTGGCGGCGGCGCCAACACGGCGGTGGCGCTGGCGGCGGCCGGCCACGCCGTGCCTTTGGTCACCGCCGTCGGCGACGACGAGGCCGGCGCCTGGCAACTGGCGCGGCTGGCCGAGGCCGGGGTCGAGGTGTCCGCCGTGGTCCGCGTGCCCGGCCCCAGCACGCGCTCGATCTGCCTGGTGGACGGCGCCGGCGAGCGCACCATCGTCAATCTGGGCCGCGCGGCCGAGGACGGGCCGCCGCTCCGGCTGCTCGACCTCGACGCCGATCTGGTCTATGTCCGCACCCGCGCCGGCGGCCTGGCGCCGGTCCTCGCCCATGTGGCGGAACGGGCCCGCGTGGTCGCCCACGTGCCGCCGCTGGAGCCGGGCATCTTTCCCGCGCACGTCATCGTCTGCTCCGCTTCCGACCTGCTGCCCGACGTGCTGGCCGACCCGTTGTCTGCGGCGCGGGCGGTGGCCGGCGACCGGTTGGAATGGGTGGTGGTGACCAAGGGGCCCGACGGCGCCGAGGCCCTGGCGGCGGACGGCCGCCGGCTGTCGGTGGCGGCGCCCCGGGCCAGGGCGGTGGACAGCGTCGGCGCCGGCGACGCCTTCGCCGCCGGCCTGTGCCATGCGTTGGCCCTGGGGTGGGCGATGGAGGACGCGCTGGCCGAGGGCTGCCGCTGGGGATCGGCCAAGGTCGAGGTGGAGGGCAGCGCCCTGACGGCGGAGGCGGTGCGGGCGCTTATCTGACCCTCACCGGGCCAGGACCTGCGCCGCTTCCTTGGTCTTCGCCGTGGCCTGGGTGACCTGATCGATCGCCGAGGAGATGTCGGCGACGTTCTCCGTCACCAGGGTGACGGCGGTGGCCGCCTGCTGCATGTTCCCGGACATGCTGCGGGTGACGGCGCTCTGCTCCTCGACGGCGGAGGCGGTGGTCGAGACGTATTCCTGAACGGTCTCGATGGACTTGCGGATCGTGGTCAGCGCCCCCACGACCTCATCCGAGACCGATTGGACCCCGGCGATCTCTCCCGAAATCTGTTCGGTGGCCTTGGTGGCCTGGGAGGCCAGGTTCTTGACCTCGTTGGCGACCACGGCGAAGCCGCGGCCGGCCTCTCCGGCGCGCGCCGCCTCGATGGTGGCATTCAGCGCCAGAAGGTTGATCTGGCTGGCGATGTCGTTGATGAGCGCCACGATGCCGCTCATGGCCGAGGTGGCGTCGGCCAGCCGCTGGGTGGCGCCGCCGGCCGCCGCCGTCTGCTCGAAGGCGGCGTCCGAGGCCTGGCGCGACTTGGTCATGCTCGACGAAATCTCGGCGATGGACGCGGCGAGCTCCTCGGCCGCCGACGCGACCATCTGGACGTTGGACGAGGTGGTTTCCGCCGCCTGGGCGGCGGTGGCCGAACGCGCCGCGGCCTGCCCGGTGGCCAGGTCGATCTCACCGAAGTTGACGTCGATCAGGCTTTTCAGATCGTTCAGCAACTCGATCTGGCGAGTGATGTCGGTGGCGAACTTGACCACCTTGAACGGTTTTCCGTTGAGGTCGAGGATGGGGTTGTAGGAGGCCTCGATCCAGATCTCGCGGCCGCCCTTGCCCGTCCGCTTGAATTGGCCGGCCTGGAACTCGCCCGCGTTCAGCTTGCGCCAGAAGTCCTTGTATTCGGCGCTGTGCGCGTACGCGGCATCGACGAACATGCTGTGATGCTTGCCCTTGATCTCGGGTAGCGAATAACCCAGCGCCGTGAGGAAGTTGTCGTTGGCGTCGAGGATGGTTCCATCCATGCCGAACGAGATGACCGCCTGCGACCGGTTCAGCGCCGCCACGAGACTCTGGAGGTCGCTGAGTTCCTGTTTCTGCCGCGAGACGTCGATGGCGAACTTGACGACCTTGACGACTTTCCCGTTGCCGTCGCGGATCGGATTGTAGGAGGCCTCGATCCATACCTCGCGGCCACCCTTGCCGAGCCGCTTGTACTGGGCGACATCCGATTCACCCCGGTTCAGCTTAGCCCAGAAGGCGGCGTAGTCGGGACTTTCCTTGTAGGCCGGCTCGACGAAGATGCCGTGCTTCTTGCCCTTGATCTCGTCGAGCGTATAGCCCAGCGCATTCAGGAAGTTGTTGTTCGCCTGGAGGATGGTTCCGTCCATGGCGAACTCGATGACCGCCTGGGATGCGTTCAACGCATCGACCTTGCCGCGCAATTCCTGGCGTTCCGCGCCACCCAACAAATTCATCATCCCCCACCTCAAGTCATATGTGGATGGTATGTATTGCCATCATATGGATATTGAGGTGGGGGAGGGCAATTTTTTTATTGTGAGATATTGTTGATCGAAATGTGAATGGGTCGCGTCACTCCCGAAAGTAGTTCATGGCACATTGATGTGCTTCTTGTCACAGAATGCTCTGTCCCGTCTTCGCCCAATCGGCGCAGAAAGCGGCGAGACCCTTGTCGGTCAGGGGGTGCTGGTACATCTGCTTGAGCACCGCCGGCGGCATGGTCACCACGTGAGCGCCCAGGCGGGCGGCGTCGGTGACGTGCATGGGGGTGCGCACGCTCGCCACCAGCACCTCGGTGCTCAGCGCGGGGTATTGGGCAAAGATCTCGACGATGTCCGAGATCAGCTGCATGCCGTCCTGGCCGATGTCGTCCAGGCGGCCGACGAAGGGCGACACGAAGGCGGCGCCGGCCTTGGCGGCCAGGATGGCCTGGTTGGCCGAGAAGCACAGGGTGACGTTGACCTTGGTCCCCTCGTCGGACAGCGCCTTGCACACCTTCAACCCCTCGGGGGTCAGCGGCACCTTGACGGCGACGTTGTCGCGCAGGCCGCGCAGCTTGCGGCCCTCGGCCAACATGGTCTCGAAGTCGGTGGCGGCCACCTCGGCCGAGACGGGGCCGGGCACCAGGTCGCAGATCTCGCACACCACGTCGAGGATGTTGCGGCCCGACTTGGCGATCAGCGACGGATTGGTGGTGACGCCGTCGACCAGGCCGGTGGCGGCCAGCTCGCGGATCTCGGCGACCTCGGCGGTGTCGATGAAGAACTTCATTGGTGGTGACCCCGGGTTGGTTCGTTCAGGTGGCGCGAGCCTACCCGGACGGCCGGCGGGGTCAACAGTTATGTTGCCCTCGCCGGGCGGCGCCTCCGGCGCCTTGGCCGCGGCCACGATGGCCGCCGGGGCCGCGGGCGTGGATCAGTCCGCCGCGCGCTTGAGCACCTCGGTGATGGTCACCGCCAGGTGATCCTCGACCACCACCACCTCGGCCTTGGCGATGCGCTTGCGGTTGACGTAGAGGTCGACGGGGTCGTTGACGCGGCGGTCCAGCTCGACCACGGCGCCGCGGCCCAGCTTCAGCAACTGCGCGATGGGCAGGGTGGCGGTACCGAGAACGGCGTAGCATTCGACCGAGACGTCGTAGACGGCCTCCGACGGCTTGTCGCCCACCATGGTATCGTCAGGCATGGAAACGTCCCTTGCGTCTGTCAGCCGAGTCTGACGCAATATATTGCATGACGAAAAGTTAACAGGTGGTTTCGGCCCGGCGCCACGCCGTCGCCGCAATCGCCGGCGATCCTGCCTCCCTCGCGAGGAGGCGCGCATGTGGGCACGGATGATGCGGCTGTGGCTGTTGGGGGCGGCGGTGACCCTGGGACCGGCGGAGGTTCTGGCCGTCGCCGACACCGCCCCGCCGGCCGAGGCCGCCGCCGAGGCCGGCGACGCCGCCCCGGCGGAGACCAGCCGCGACCGCCCCGACTACGGCATCAGCACGTAGGACCCCGGCGCCTCCATCAGCGGCGGATAGCCCTTGGCGGCGTTGCCGGCCGGGGGCGGGGCGACCTGGGTCTTGCCGCCCTTGTCCACCAGCCAGTCGCGCCAGGCCAGCCACCACGAGCCCTCGACCTTGGGGGTGATGGCGGCCCAGGTGTCGGGGTCCACATAGGCGTCGAGATCGTGGCGGTGGGCGATCTGGTAGCCGCGGTGCTTGTGGCCCGGCTCGCTGACGATGCCGGCGTTGTGGCCGCCGCTGGCCAGGATGAAGGTGACGTCGGTGTCGGTGAGAATGCCGACCTTGTAGACCGATTTCCACGGCGCCACGTGGTCCTTGGTGGTTCCCACCGCGCAGATCGGCACCCGGATGTCGGTCAGCGCGATGGGACGGCCGTCGACCAGATAGCGCCCCTTGGCCAGCTGGTTCTCCAGGAACAGCCGCTGCAGGTAGTGCTTGTGCATGCGATAGGGCATGCGGGTGGCATCCGAGTTCCAGGCCATCAAGTCGTTGCGTCGCTCTGTTTCGCCCAGCATGTACTGGCGGATGATGTGTGACCAGATCAGGTCGTTGGACCGCAGCATCTGGAAGGCGCCGGCCATCTGCTTGGTGTCCAGGAAACCCTGGTCCCACATCATGTCCTCGAGGTAGGTCACCTGGCTTTCGTCGATGAACAGCAGGATTTCGCCGGCGTCCTCGAAGTCCACCTGCGCCGCCAGCAAGGTCAGCGAGGCCAGGCGGTCGTCGCCGTCGCGGGCCATGGTGGCCGCCGCGATCGACAGCAGCGTGCCGCCAAGGCAATAGCCGGTGGTGTGGACCTTGCAGCCGGGCTGGATGGCGGAAATGGCGTCCAGCGCCGCCATCACGCCGAGGCGGCGATAGTCGCCCATGCCCTGGTCGCGGTCCTCGGCGCCCGGATTCTTCCACGAGATGACGTAGACGGTGTGGCCCTGGTCCACCAGCCAGCGGACCATGGAGTTATGCGGCGACAGGTCGAGGATGTAGTATTTCATGATCCAGGCCGGGACAATCAGCACCGGCTCGGCCTCCACCGTGGGGGTGGTGGGGGCGTATTGGATCAGCTCCATCAGGCGGTTGCGCGCCACCACCTTGCCCGGCGTGCAGGCGACGTCGCGCCCGACCACGAAATCGGCGGGCGTCGAACGCTGGTTGGCGACCTGGGCGACCATGTCATCCATCAGGTTGTTCAGGCCGCGCACCAGGTTCTGGCCGCCCTGTTCGATGGTCGCCTTGAGGACATCGGGATTGGTGAGCGGGAAGTTTGACGGCGCCAGCATGTCCAGCAACTGGCGGGCGGCGAACTCGACCACCGCCTCGTGATGGCGCGATACGCCGCGCACGCCGGTGGTGGCGTAGTGCCACCACTGCTCCATGAACAGGAAGGACTGGTGCAGGACGTTGAAGGGGAACCGCTGCCATTCCGGGCTGGCGAAGCGCGAATCCTGGGCCAGCGGCTCGATATAGGGCTCCAGCGCCGTGCCGCCGACGAAGGATGCCAGCGCGTAGCGGGCCAGTGGAATGCTCTTGGCGGCGGCGTTCTGGGCCAGCTCGGTCAGCTTGCCCGGCGAGTTGGCCAGATGCACCAGCCAGTCGAGATAGGCCAGCATCAGCGAGGCCGGCGACAGGCCGTTGGTCAGCCGACCCTGGATGGCATGGACCAGCCGGTCGGTGCTGACGGTGAGGATCGGAAAGGGCGGTTGCGCCTCCGCCTGGGGCCGGGCGATCGGCCGCCAGGGGGCCGTCGGGGCGGCGACGGGTGGGGCGGCGACGGGTGGGGCGGTGGGCGCCGCGGACGGCTCCGGCGCGGCTGGCGGGGACGGTTCGGCCGGAATGGCCGGGCCGGTGGCCTTGGCCGGCGCCTTGGCGGCCACGGGCCGGGGCTTGGCGCCCGAGTTTGCCTTGGCGGTGGATTTCGTCTTGGTGCCGGGCTTGGCGGTGGCGCCGGGCTTGGTCCGCGACGGACGAATCTCGTTCATGCTGCTCATCCCCCTCGAATTCCCTGGGTGGCCCCCCAACTATAGGGCAGGGACGCGGGGGAATGGGATGACTTTTTTGCAACTGCGAAATGGGGTGGGGCGGCGCCGGACGGCCGAGTCGCGACTATTTCATTTTGTCTATTGTGCGCATGATGAATACGATCGAGTCATATGAATATACAGTCGCGAATGTGTGACTTGAGTTTCCGGTGCGCTGTCGTTTTCTCTTGGCTTTCTTGTCGTTCATCCCTATGATTATGATCGGGTCAGACTAGGTATCGTGCATCATGGCACTCGCGGCACAAAGAGTTTCGGCGCATGCGGCGCCCGGAATGGCGGCGGCGGCAACAGCCCGCCCCGTTTCCGGCGGCCGCAACGTCGCCTCCGTGCGCGAGGCCATCGAGGAATCCGGCTTTTCCGCCCAGATCGGCGTCAACGACAACGCCTTCCTGCGCTACGAGGACGAGCTGGAGTTCGACACCAGGGGGGACGGGCGTCAGCCGCAACAGGGCTATACCCCGCTGCTGTACCGCACCCAGATGGGGTTCCAGGTCGAGGCGGCCGAGGAACAGTCCGAAGGCGGCGGCGGCAAGCTGTTCCTGGCCGAGTTGATGCACGGCGTCGGCGCCTACGAGCAGACCATGCGGGTGACCACCCCCGGCATGGTCAAGGCCGGCAGCGTCCTCAATTACCTGTATTAGCTCCGCCCTCGACCGCCGGCGGCCAGTCTAGGCGCCGTCGGTCGCGCATCCGGACCCAAGCCCGCCAATCATTCGAAAGTCATAATCCGTCGACGATTGTTCCGTCGACGATATGCACCCGCCGGTCGGCCAGGGCGGCCAGTTCCTGGTCGTGGGTGACCACGACGATGCTGCGGCCCTGGTCGTGGGCCAGGCGGGCGAACTGCTCGAACACCATGTGGGCGCTGCGGGTGTCCAGGTTGCCGGTCGGCTCGTCGGCGAGGATCAGCGGCGGGTCGTTGGCCAGGGCGCGGGCGATGGCGACCCGCTGCCGTTGCCCACCCGAAAGCTGGTCGGGGTATTTGTGGGCGTGGTCGGCGAGGTCCAGGCCGTCGAGGAGGGCGCGGGCGCGATCCGCGACCTCGGACTCCGGCCATTGCCGCAGCCGGCGCATGGGAATCTCGACATTGGCCAGCGCGGTGAACTCGGGCAGCAGGAAGTGGAACTGGAAGACGAACCCGATCCGGCCCAGCCGCATGTCCGCCAGCGCGTCGGCGGGCAGCCCGGCGGTTTCCATTCCCTGCAGCAGCACCTTGCCCGCGCTGGGCACGTCCAGCAGCCCCAGCAGATAGAGCAGCGACGACTTGCCCGAGCCCGACGGGCCGGTGACGGCGACGAACTCACCGGGCATCACCGCGAGGTCGATGTCGCGAACCAGGGTGACCGGCAGCGGGCCGGAAAGGACCCGCGTCACCGCTTGGGCGGTGACGGTGGGGGTGATGGAGGGGGCGGCGCTCACGCGGCCCCCCGCACGATGTCGACGGGATTGAGCCGGCTGGCGCGGCGCGCCGGCAGCCAGGCGGCCAGGGTCGAGGCGGTCAGCGCCATGGCGCCGCTGATGGCGTAGTGGCGCGGCGTCTTGTAGAGGATGAACCCCTGCGAGCGGATGAATCCCTCCATGGTGAATTTGATGCTGCCCATGAACTCCACCAGGGCGAAGCCCAGCGTCCAGCCGATCAGCATCCCCACGAAGCCGACCATCAGGCCCTGGTAGATGAAGATGCGGCGGATGTCGCCCTCGCGGAAGCCCATGGACTTCAGGATGCCGATGTCGCGGGTCTTCTCGAACACCACGGTGGAGATGACGTTGAAGATGCCGAAGCAGGCGACGATCAGGATGGCGCCGACGGTGGAGTACATGATGGCGTTCTGGATGACGAAGATGCCGAGCACGTTCTTGGACTGCTCCTGCCAGCTCTCGGCGCGGTAGCCGAACCGGGCCTCCAGCGCCTTGGCCAGCGGCGCTGCCTGCTCGACGTCGTCGAGGCGGATGCGGACGCGGTTGATGATGTTGGGGCGGTCCTGGAGGACCTGGGCCTTCTTCAGCAGGGCGTAGGTGTCGAAATTGTCCATCTGGGTGACGCCGCTGGCGAAGATGCCGACCACCGTCATCTTCATCACCACGCCCTCGGGGCTGACCACCGAGACCAGGTCGTCCATGCCGATGCCGGCCTTCTGGGCGATGCCTTCGCCGATGATGATTCCGTTGGCGGCGGTGTAAAGGTCGTCCAGCGATCCCTCGACCAGGTCTTCCTCCAGCTTGGTCACCCGGCGCTCCTTCTCGGGCACGATGCCGGTGACGTTGGCCGACACGTCCTTCGAGCCGAAGCGCAGCAGGATCTGTCCCGACAGGGTGGGGGCGACGCGGACGCCGGGCATCTCCTCCAGGCTGTCGATGATCGCCCGCGCGCCCCGGATGCCGCGCACCTCGTCCTTGGGCTTGATGCCGCGCAGCGCGACGGTGGCGTCCGCGTGCACGGTCTCGACCGGTTGCGGCGGCGGGGTGCGGAATTCGTCCTTGATGGTGATGTGGGGCGAGACGTTGATGACGCGGTTGACGAAGTCGCGCTGGAATCCCTGCATCATCGAGGCGATGCCGATGAAGAACGCCACGCCCAGCGCCACGCCCAGGAGCGAGGTCAGGGTCTGGCGCTTGCGGTGCACCAGATGCTGGACGGCGATGTGAAGGCCGAGCGGCAGTGCCATGGCCGCGGCCTCAGCCGGCCGGCCGGATGCGGTCGCCGTCGCCGAGCCCGGCCGGCGGGCTGGCGACGACCATCTCGCCGGTGGACAGCCCCTCGACGATCTCGATCCGGTCGCGGCCGCGGATTCCGATCCTGACCGGCCGCAGCCGGGCCATGCCGTCCTCCATCACGAACAGGCGGCCGTCGGTGACGGCGGTGGCCGGGACCAGCAGGGCGCTGTCCTTCTCGGCGGTGATGACGTTGACCTCGGTGGTCATGCCGATCATCAGCGGAGTGTCGTCGGGCAGCCGCACCCGCACCCGGAAGGTCTTGTTGACCGGATCGCCCTTGGGGGTGACGCGGTCGACGGCGGCGGCGAGGACGCGGTCGGGGAAGGCGTCGGCCTTGATCAGGACCTGCTGCCCGGGGCGGACCAAGGCGATGTCCTCCTCGTCCACGTCGGCGGTGATGCGCAGGGGGCGGGGCTCGCCGACCCAGAACAGGGCGTCGTTGGTGTCCACCACCTCGCCGACCTCGCCGTCACGCCGCAGCACCACGCCATCGATGGGCGAGGTCACCATCAGGTCGAGGCGGCGCTGGCGGGCGGCCTTGATGGCGGCGACGGCCGCATTGTATTCGGATGCCGCCTTGTCCTCGGCCTCGCGGCTGCGGATGCCGCGGGCGGCCAGGACGCGGGACCGCTCCACCTCCTCGCGCCAGTAGGCGGCCCGCGCTTCCAACTCGGCCACCCTGGCGACCGCCTCGCGGTCGTCGAGCCGGGCCAGCGGCTGGCCGGCCCGCACCGCCTCGCCCTCCCGGGCCAGGATCTCGGCAATCCGGCCGGTGGTCACCGGGCCGATGCGCGCCCAGGTCTCGGGCTCGACGGTGCCGGTGGCGTAGACGGCCTCGACCGCCTTGCCGAGGCCGGCCGGCGCGACGGCCACCGCCGTCCCCCCATTGCGGATATAGAGAACGACGAAGATGCCCAGCGCCGCCAGCAGGATCAGCAGGAGCGGCAGGCGTCGGGTGCGGCGGCGAAACATGGAGCGATGGGTCCCGGTAGTTCAGATGTCCCTCATGTATCGGTAACCGGGACCCGTCGTGCAAGGGAGGGCCGCGCATGGCACCCCGGCGCGGGGGCGGATGGACAGGCTACTGCCACTCGTGTTCGACATAGGCCGGCGGGATGCCGGCGATGTCATCGGCCAGGGCGGGCGCCGGCTGGGGAATGCCGGTGACGTTCTCGAAGCCGCGCGGGAAATCCTGGGCGGTCTGCGGCGAGTCCATCGTCTCGTCGCGCAGCAGCGGGTAATCGAAATCGGTCAGGCTGGCCCCGCTGGTCGCGGTCGGCGCCGGCTGGGCCTGTTCGGGCTGGTCGGCGGGAGCCATGGCCATCTGGTCGCCCGGCTCCGGCTGGACCTGGGCGGTCGCCATTCCCGTGGGGTCGACGTCGATGCCAAGGGCGGCGATGGTGGCGAGGTCGACGTTGCCGGTGGGCCGCAACCCGTAATCGGACTGGAACAGCAGCACGCTGTTGCGCAGGTCGGCGTCGAACCGACCGTCCGGCGAGACCGCATAGCCCAGGTCGGCAAGCCGTTGCTCAACGGCCATCACCACGTCCTCGACCGGCGCCAGGGCGACCTGACCGCCGGGGTCGGGAAAGGCGTCGCGCTGCTGGGCCGCGGCCGGCGCCACGGCCAGCATTCCTGCGGCGGCGATCATCGGGAGAAGCGTCCGTTTCATCAATTGACCTCCGTTTTCATCAATTGACCTCCGTTGGCTGGCAAGGCGGCCGGAGCCCCGTCGGGGGCCCCGGCGCCGGGTTCACTGGCTGGTGCCGCCGCCCTGCTGTCCTTCCATGTCCTGCTCGGGGAAGTCCTGCTGCCGCATCTGCTGTTGCTGCTGGCGCTGGTCCTGCGGCGTCTGGGCCTGCTGGGTGTCGCCTTCCATGACGCCCAGGGCGGCCAGGGTGTCCATGTCGACGCGGCCCGTCGCCTGCATGCCCTGCTCCTGCTGGAACTGGCGCAGGGCCTGGCGGGTGTTGGGGCCGAAGATGCCGTCGGTCTGGACGTCGTAGCCCTGGCTGCTGAGCTGCTGCTGGATCTGCCGCACCATGCTCTCGTCCAGGGCCTGGCCGGGGGCCTGGTTCATGCTTTGCTGCTGGCTGCCCGGCATGCCCTGTTGCGTCATGCCCTGCTGCGATCCGTAGGGGTGGTCCATGCTGCCGCTGCGTTGCGCGCCGCCGGCAGCCAGGGCGGGCGTGGCGGCCATGGCGCACAGGACGGCCAGGCTGAGAACGGTCTTCATGCAATCCTCCTCATCTGATGAACCGGCAAGGCGACCGGCGGCCGCCCTTGTTCCCACCGCCGTCAATGCGCCAGGACGGCTTTGGTTCCAGGGCAAAAATTGGGCGGGCGCCGGCCCGCCCCGCTTCGCCTCCAGGTCACTGCCGGGGCGGCACGGTCAGTTCCTCGGCCGGCACGCCGGGGGCCGGAACACCGGTTCCCGGCCGTTCGGGAACGGCCTCGCCCTCGACGTTGGGAGAGCTCATGCCCTCTTCGCGCAGTTGCTCGACCTCGACGGCGTCCTCCTGGGAGCCGGGCTGGCGTGCCTGCTGCTGGTCCGCCCCGGACTGCGGCTGTGTCTGCTGCTGTGACTGCTCCTCGGGGGCGGCGGCCTGCTGGGTGGCCATGGAGCCGACATCCATGGCCGCCAGGGTCTGGGCGTTCAACTGGCCGGTGGGCTCCAGGCCCTGCTGCCGCTGCCAGGCGGCCAGGGCGGCCTGGGTGCGGTCGCCGTAGACGCCGTCGATGGGGCCCGCATACAGGCCCTGGCTCTGGAGCTGCTGCTGGATTTGGGCCATGAACTGGGGCTGGACCGCCTGTTCGGGGATCTCGACCCCCATGATGACGGCCTCGGGGCGGCCGGCGGCCTGGCCCTGCTGCTCGCCGGCGGGTCCGGACGGATATTGTTGGGCGAGGGCGGGGCCGGCGGCCAGCGCGCCCAGGACGGCCAGGGCGTGAATCGGCTTCATGGGAAAACTCCTCCGTGGTCATGCTCGCTTTCGGGTAAATGCGCGCACGACGCGGGAGTTCCCCGCCACAAGGAGGATGCCTCAGGCGATGCCGGCCTTGATCAACAGGGCGTGGAAGTCGCGCAGCGCCGCCTCGGCGGCTCGCGGATCGGCGATGCCGTCGATGAAATGGCGGTCGAAATGGGGTTGGCGCAACAGCTGGACGATGCGCTGGCGGGCGCGGGCCAGGGCCTTGCCCTCGGGCAGCACGCCGGCGCCGCAGAACTTCACCAGCCGCACGGCGCGGTCGCGCAAGGGCGAATTGGGGTCGTCCAGTTTCTCGATGATCTTCTCGTCCACCAGATAGCGTTCGAGCACGCTGTCGATGTGGTCGGCGATCCGCCGCTTGATCGGCTCCGGCAGGGCCGCCTCGGTGGCGGCGCGGAAGGCGTTGGTGGCGACGATCAGCCGCTCCTTGGGCTTCATGGACTGCTGGCAAAGCTGCCCGATGACGCGGGCGCCGAACACCCGGTCGAGCTCCTTCAGGATGTCGGGCAGGTGGTCCTCGGCGAACTCGGTCTTGGTCAGCTCGGCCAGGTACATGACGCCCCGCGCCTGGTCGGGCATGGCGCGGGCGGTGTTGGTGATGGCGGCGCGGCGGCCGCTGAGGCCGCCCTGCTCGACGAAGCGGCAGCCGCGCGCGGTCAGGGCCTCGGCCGCCTCGGCCCCCGCCAGCAGGCCGCCGGGACCCAGCAGGCGGACCAGCACCCGCCGGTATTCCTCCATCTCCTTGGCCGGCTCCTGGCGATGCAGGGGATTGGGCGAGCGCAGTTGGCGCAAGGCGCGGTCGATGAGGGCGTCACGGCTGGCCGGCATGCGGCCGGTGGCGAGAAGGGCGTTGAGCTTGACGGCGATGTCCCGGGAATCGCTCTTGGCCGGATCGAACCTGCCGTCGGCGAGGTCGAGCATGGCGATGATGGCGCTGCCCAGACTCGGCTGCCATCCCAGCAGTTCCTGGATGACGTTGGCGGCCAGCACGTCGGCGATCACGGTGTCCAGGAGCAGCAGCGCGTCGTGGTCGGTCTCGGCGGCGGCCAGGTCGCACAGCCGGTCGAGCTTGCCCAGCCAGTCGCGGGTCCGGATCAGTTCCCTGGACAGCACGATCATCGCCAGATAGCCGGCGTCCTCGTCCTGGAACTCGCCGCACGCGGCGATCACCGTCGAGAAGCGGTTGCCGAGCGCCGGCAGCTTGCGGTCCTCGGCGCGGCGGATGCGGGCCTGGATCTGGTCCAGCGCCGCCTGGATCTCCTCGCGGCGTTGCTTGGCGCCCTGGTCGCTGTCGCGCATCTGCAAGCCGGCCACGTGGTCGACGGCCGAGAAAACAAGGCTGTCCTTCTCGCGGATGTGCCGCAGTTCCTTGTGGTCGTGCAGAATCTCGGTGGGGGTGAGGGTGACCTGCTCCAGGTAGTTCCGCAGCACCCGGTTCATCACCTTGCGGCTTTCCAGGGCGAAGTAGTCGTCGACCTGGGAGCACAGGCCCGGGGCCTTGTCGATGTGGACGATGGCGACGGGGCGGTCGTCGGCGACCGCCTGGGTCTTCTCGAACACCACGGTTTCGGTCATGGTTCCGTCGCGGTTGGTCCAGTTGCGGACCACCCGCGCGCCGGCGCAGCGCTTGTCGGCCAGGAACGTGTTGGCGGCCGCGAGTGCCGCCTTGTCGTCGTCCTGGACGGTCTCGGTGATCCAGCGCCCCTGGCGCATCACCTGGACCTCGAAATTCTCCCGACCCGACCCCATGGAGTATTTCCGCCCCGCCAGCCCCACTCAAGGTATACAGGAACCGTCACAGATGCGCCAAGACCCCGTCGATGGCGTCCCAGGCGCGGTGGAGGTCGATCTCGTCGATGCAGTAGGGCGGCAGCAGGTAAAGGACGTTGCCCAGCGGGCGCAGCAGCAGGCCGCGCTCCAGGAAGGCCGCCTTGAGGGTGCGGCCGACGGCGGCGGCGTAGCCTTGGTCGGCGCCGACGTCGAAGGCGGCGATGGTGCCGCAGACGCGCGGGCGCGTCACCGGGTGGCGGGCGACGATGGCCGGCAGGCGCTGGCGGTGGATGGCCTCGATGGCCTTGATGCGGGCCTGGCAGTCCGGCGCCTCCAGCAAGTCCAGCGACGCCAGGCCGGCGGCGCAGCCCAGCGGATTGGCGGTGTAGCTGTGGCCGTGCAGGAAGGCGCGCTCGATTTCCCGGCCCACGAAGGCTTGGTGGATGGCCTCGGTGGCCACCGTCATGGACATGGGCAGGAAACCGCCCGTCAGCCCCTTCGACAGGCACACCAGGTCGGGGCGGATGCCGGCCTTGACGCAGGCGAAGGTGGCGCCGGTGCGGCCGAAGCCGGTCATCACCTCGTCGAGGATCAGCAAGGTGCCGGCGTCGCGGATGCGCGCCTCCAGCGCCCGCAGGAATTCGGGCCGGCACATGCGCATGCCGCCGGCGCCCTGTACCAGCGGCTCGACGATGACGGCGGCGACGCGGCCCTTCTGCTCCTCGAGGATGCGGTCGAGCACCGCCAGCGCCCGGCGCTCGGCGGCCTCGGGGTCGGGGTCGCCGTCCCAGGTGGTGGGGAAGGGCACCACCGAGACCGGGAACAGCATGCGGTTCCATGCCCCGAAGAAGCCCGACGACGCCCCCACCGACATGGCGCCGACGGTGTCGCCGTGGTAGCCGCCCTCGAAGGCGACGTATTCGGTGCGCTCCTCGCCCTGGTTGCGCCAGTACTGCATGGCCATCTTGAGCGCCACCTCGACGGCGGTGGAGCCGTCGTCGGAATAGAACGCCCGCCCAAGCCCGTCCGGCAGCAGGGCGGCGATCCGCTGGGCCAGGCGGGCGGCGGGCGCGTGGGTGAAATCGGCGAAGATCACCTGTTCCATGCGCCGCGCCTGCTCGGCCACCGCCTTGGCGATCACCGGGTTGGCGTGGCCGTGCAGGGTGACCCACCAGGACGACACCAGGTCCAGATAGTCCTTGCCGTCGGCGGTGGTGATGGTGGCGCCCCGGGCCTTGACCGCCACCATGGGCGGCGGCGCGGTGCCGGCCTGGGTGAAGGGATGCCAGAGATGGCGGGCGTCGAGGTCGCGGATGTCGTCGGTCATCGGCGGGTCTCCGGCGGATCGAAGGCGGGCGGCGGCAGGCTGGCGATCACCGAGGCGGTCACGGCGAACAGCGGCTGGATCTCCGCCAGGATGGGGACGGCGCCGAAATGCTCGATGGCCTGGCGGTTGCCCGGATTGCGCTGGCCGTTCAGCACCACGCCGAGGATGGGGATGGAGCGTCGCCGCAGGGCCTCGAGCGTCAGCAGGGTGTGGTTGATGGTCCCCAGCGCGGTGCGGGCGACGACGACCGCCGGCAGGTCCAGGCGCTCCATCAGGTCGACCATCAGCGCCACCTCGTTGATGGGCACCATGACGCCGCCGGCGCCCTCGACGACCAGCGGGCGGTCGGTGGTGGGCGGCGGCCGCAGCGACGACAGATCGATCCGCACGCGCTCGCGGCGGGCGGCGTCGTGGGGGGACAAGGGCGCCCTCAGCACCGCCGCCGACGGATGGATCTCGGCCGACGGGGCCAGGCGCGCCACCTCGTCGGCGTCGGTGCCCTCGACCGACCCGGACTGCACCGGCTTCCAATAGGCGGCGGCCCAATGCTGCGCCAGCCAGGCGGCCACCAAGGTCTTGCCGATGCCGGTGTCGGTACCGGTGACGAACACCCCTCTCATCGAACCTCCGCGACCAGGATCTCGTAGGTGACCGCCGCCGGCGCGCCCAGCGTCGCCAGGACCCGCCTCAACGCCGCCGGCCCCAGCGGCCGGTGGCCGGCGACGGGGGTTCCGGCGCCGATGGCCTTCAGCGCCCGCACGAATGCGCGGCCATCGTCGTAACGCACCGCGAAGGCCTCGGCAAGCACCTCGCATGCCCTGCCGGGCGGAAGCGCCGCCGCCAGGTCCTGGCGCGACGGATAGGCGGGGGAGCCGCAGGCCAGCCCCAGGGCGGCGTGGGCGTCGCGCCATTCGCGCAGGCTGGCGCGGCCCAGGGTGGACATCACCAGCCGCCCGCCCGGGGCTAGCAGGCCGGCCAGCCGGGCCAGCGCGCCGGGCAGGTCCTGGAACCACTGGGCGGCGAGATTCGAGACGATCAGGTCGAACGTGCCCGCCACGTCCGGATGCTCGCCGTCCATCACCCGCAGGCGGGCACTGGGATGGGCGGTGCCGGCCGCCTCGACCATGGCGGGGGCGATGTCGGTCAACAGCCAGTCGCCGCCGACCGCGGGCCGCAGCCGCCGGGTCAGCAGGCCGGTGCCGCAGCCGATTTCCAGCACGCGCGGCGCGGCGGGCAACGGTGCCGACAGGACCCGGCGTGCCACCAGGTCGGCGGCCAGGGCCTGGGCCTCGGCGGCGGTGTCGTAGGTGGTGGCGGCGGCCGAGAAGGCGGCGACGACCCGGTCCTTGCGGGTCATGGCGGCGCGGCCGCGACGTGGCGGATGCGTTGCGCCACCCAATCGGGATGGGACAGCGGCAGCAGATGGCCGCCGCCCTCCGCAAGGATCAGGTCGCGGCCGACGAAGGCCTCGCGGCTCATGGCCTCGGGGACGATCGGGTCGCGGGTGCCGGCCAGGGCCACCAGCGGGCAGTCCAGTTCGGCCAGGGCCGCGCGCTCGTCGCAACTGGCCAGCCACCGCAGCGCCTCACCCAGCGGCTCGGGGCGCAGGGACTCGGTCTCGGGCGCCGCGACGCCGCAGCGGCGCAGGAAGTCGGCGGCGACGCCGCGCGGGTCGTCGGCGAATTTGTCGACCATGCGCTCGACTAGGCGCGGCGCCACGCCGGACACGAAATCCGGCGCCCGGGTGAAGCGGGGGAAGGCGTTGACCGCCACCACGCCGGCCCATGGCCGGGGCAGGTTGGCCAGCGCCCAGGCCAGTCCCATGGAATGGGCGACGACGACGGGCCGCTCGGGGGTGGGCCGGTGGCCGGGCCCCCGGAACCCCAGGTCCACCGCCTCGCGGCGGAAATCGGGCAGGCGTTCCGACACCGCCGACCAGAAGCCGGCGTCGAAGCCCCAGCCGTGCACGAACAGCAGGGGTCTCACGGGTGCTTCCTCACCGCGGCCAGGGTGGCGGCGATCAGGCCGTCCACATCCTCGTCGGAATGGGCCGCCGACAGCGCGAAGCGGATGCGGCTGGCGCCGGCGGGGACGGTCGGCGGCCGGATGGCGATGCCCAGGAAGCCCTCGTCCTCCAGCGCCCGGGCCACGGCGAGGGTGCGCTCCTCGCCGCCCAGGATCAGCGGCACGATCTGGGTCGAGGACGCACCGGTGTCCAGGGTCTCGGCCTGGAAGGCGGCGCGCACCCGGTCGGCCAGCGCCCGAAGGCGGGCGCGCTCAGGCTCCAGCGACGGCACCAGCTCGACGGCGGCGTCGATGGCGCCCAGCACGGCCGGCGGCAGGGCGGTGGCGTAGATCACCCCCGAGGCGCGGTTGACCAGGAAGTCCCTGAGCACCGCCGAGCCGGCGACATAGCCGCCGAAGCCGCCCATGGCCTTGGAGAAGGTGCCCATGGCGATGTCGGCTCCCGCAACGCCCGACAGGCCGAAGCCGGTGGGGCCGAGGACGCCGGTGGCGTGGGCTTCGTCCAGGTACAGGAGCGCGTCCCAGCGGCGGGCGAGTGCGCCCAGCCGCTCCAGGTCGGGGACGTCGCCGTCCATGCTGAACACCGATTCGGTGACGATGACGCGCGGCCCCGGCGCGTCGCGGTCGGCCTCCAGCAGGTCTTCCAGGTGCGACAGGTCGTTGTGGCGGAAGCGGCGCTGGCGGATGCCGGCGGCCTGGCACCCCATGTGCAGGCTGGCGTGGTTGAGGCGGTCGGCGTAAAGCAGCGGTTCGGCCCCCCAGACCGAGCGGTCCAGCAGCGCCGGCAGCACCGAGGCGTTGCATTGCCAGCCGCTGGCGAACACCAGGGCGGCCTCGGTGCCCTTGGCGGCGGCGATGCGCCCCTCCAATTCCTCCAGCGCCGCCAGGTGGCCGGTGACCAGCCGCGACGCCCCCGAGCCGGCGCCGAAGCGGGCCGCCCAGTCGCGGGCGCGCTCGACCAGCAACGGGTGGCGCGCAAGGCCCAGATAGTCGTTGGACGAGAAATTGACCACCTCGCGTCCGCCGATGCGCAGGCGGCCGGCCGGCAGCGGCTCGACGGCGCGCAGGCCGCGGCGGCGCCCGGCGGCCGCCAGCTCGGAAAGGACAAGCGAAAGCCTGGAATCGAGGTCGTGCATGGGAGGCTCGTTCTAGAGGCTTTTCGCTCTTGTTGCAAAGCCGCATCGCACCGTCCTAATCTGCGCTCCCCGCAAGGGTGGGGCGGAGGGTCAATATCCCCACGGCGAACAAGGGTTTAGGAGGGTCGGTGTGACGGCTGCGGCTACCAGGATCACGAAAGACGAGGTGCGCCACGACTGGACGGTCGAGGAAGTGGAGGCGCTGTATTCCCAGCCGTTCATGGACCTGCTGTTCCAGGCCCATCAGGTCCACCGCGCCAGCTTCGATCCCAACCGCGTCCAGGTCAGCCGGCTGATCTCCATCAAGACCGGCTCGTGTCCCGAGGACTGCACCTACTGCCCGCAGTCGGCCCACTACGCCACCGGGCTGGAGAAAGAGAAGCTGCTGGCCGTCGAGGAGGTGGTCGAGGCGGCCCGCAAGGCCAAGGAGGAGGGCGCCAGCCGCTTCTGCATGGGCGCCGCCTGGCGCGGGCCGCGCGGCGACGATTTCGAGGTCGCGGTGGCGATGATCGAGGGTGTCAAGGCCCTGGGCATGGAAACCTGTGCCACCTTCGGCCTCCTCGACAAGTGGCAGGCCCAACGCCTCAAGGAGGCGGGGCTCGACTACTACAATCACAACATCGACACCAGCCCCGAGCATTACGGCGAGATCGTCACCACCCGCACCTTCCAGGATCGCCTCGACACCCTGGAGACCGTGCGCGAGGCGGGGCTGCACGTCTGCTCGGGCGGCATCGTCGGCCTGGGCGAGACCCGGACCGACCGCGTCAAGATGCTGTTGACGCTCGCCAACATGGACAAGCACCCCGACAGCGTGCCCATCAACCTGCTGATTCCCATTCCCGGCACGCCGCTGGCCGACGCCGAGAAGCCCGACAATTTCGACTTCATCCGCACCATCGCGGTGGCCCGCATCATCATGCCCAAGTCCTTCGTCCGCCTGTCGGCCGGCCGCGAGGGCATGAGCGACGAGATGCAGGCCCTATGCTTCTTTGCCGGCGCCAATTCGGTGTTCTGCGGCCACAAGCTGCTGACCGCCAGGAATGCCGCCCCCGGCAACGACAAGAGCCTGTTCGGCCGCCTGGGGCTGGCGCCGCTGTAGGTTCGTCACCGTCGGCGGTCGTGCGAATTGTCATGGCCGGCGGATCGGGGGCCGTCACACCCTTGCGGTCGATGCCGATCCCGGGTGTGAAGGAGGCCCCATGAGCAGTTCCCCGACCGTCGACGACCGCCGCCGACAGTTCCTGATCGCGACCACCACCGCCGTCGGCGCGGCGGGAACGGCGGCCGCCCTGATTCCGTTCGTCGACAGCATGAACCCGGCCGCCGACGTGCTGGCCGTGGGATCGACCGAGGTCGATCTGAGCGGCGTCGCCGAGGGCATGGCGATCACCGTCGTCTGGCGCGGCAAGCCGGTTTTCGTGCGCCATCGCACGGCGGCCGAGATCGAGCGGGCGGCGGCCGAGGACAGCGCCGTGCTGCGCGACCCCCAAAAGGACGCCGATCGGGTGCAGCGCTCGCAATGGCTGGTGGTGGTGGGCATCTGCACCCATCTGGGCTGCGTGCCGCTGGGCCAGAAGCCGGGTGATCCCAGGGGCGAGTTCGGCGGCTGGTTCTGTCCCTGCCACGGGTCGCATTACGACACCTCGGGGCGGGCGCGCAAGGGACCTGCCCCGCTCAATCTCGAGGTGCCGCCCTATGCCTTCCTCAGCGACACCATCCTCAAGATCGGGTGAGCGGGCTACGGCCTGACCTGATCGTACGCCTCCAAGCCGCTTCCCAGGGACAGACCCTCCAGCCAATCGAGGAAGCGGCCGACATCATCGCCCCGGAAGAACAGACCGTGCTGCGGGGCGATGATGTCCACCTCGATGCCCCGCACCATGGCCACCCATTTGTCGCGGGCCTGAGGGGCGCCCATCCAGCGGCGGTGGAATCCCTCCATGTAGGCGACGTGCTCGCCGAAATCGGTCACGAAGATGCCGTCCACGCGGTCCTTGGGAACCAGCGCCGCGCCGATATCACCCGAGAACAGCACCTTGGCCTTGGGGTCATGGACGCAGAAATTGCCGGGCGAATGCAGGTAATGGGCCGGCAGCGCCCGCAGGCGGACGGTGGACGACAGCGCGATCTCGCATCCCGGATCGGGGATGGTCCGGAACTCGGCCTCGCGGTCGAAATGGCTGACGAACCCCGCCCACATCCACGACAGGTGGACGGCGAGGTCGACCCCGCACACCTGCCGCCACAGCGGCAGGGCCGACGACACGTCGGGGTCCTGGTGCGACAGGAACAGGTGTTTCAGGCGGTCGAGGCCGATCTCCTGGGTTACCGCCGCCACCATGGGCGGGAACAGCTCGACGCCGCCGGGGTCGAGCAGCATGCAGGCGTCGGAACTGGTGACCAGCAGCTGGTTGGTGTCGATGACGTTGCCGGGCTGGTCGGGGTCCTGGGCGAAGGCCAGCCAGCGATGTTCGCCGTCCTGCCAGATGGTGTAGCACTTCATCGCCCCGCGTTTCCTCTCACTTCACGCCCAGGGTGGCCAGGGCGAGATTGGTTTCCGCCGCCTCGCGAAGAAGCCTGTGGGCATCGTCGACCATGGCCCGCAACTGCTCGACCGGCGTCCGCATGGTGTCGGCGACCGCCTGCAGCTCGCGTTCGAAGGGGCCGGCCGAGGTGGCCTCGATGGCGATGTTGGCGGTGATGATCTCGACCTGGATCGTCACCTCGCGCACCGAGCGAACCGCGTCCACCAGCAGCTGATGGGTGCGCGTGAGGCCGGAAGCGGCGGCGGACAGCGCCGTCAGGCGGGACGCGCGGGCCCTTCCCAGGGCGATCAGCGGGTCCTCGGCGCCCGGGGCGGCGACGTGTCCGGCGGCCTGCACGCGGGCCCCGGCCGCCTCGACCTTCAGGACGTCGGCGGCGGCGCGCAAGACGGTGCCGGCGAAGCCATAGGTCTGCTTCTTGAGCTCGATCATGCGGGGAACGACCGCCAGCAGGCGCGACACCGATTCGGTGGCGAAGTGGGTCAGCACCCGCACCGCGCGGCCATGATCGCCGGCCCGCGCCGAGGCGAGTTCGGCGTTCACGGTCAGGATGCGCAGGTCGTCCACCAGCCGGGGAAGGCTGTCGAAGGCGTGGTAGGCGCCCTGGCAGCGCTCGTGCAGCCGCCGCACATGGCGGTCGAATTCCCCCGCGCTGTCGTGCCACCCCATGCCGTTGGCCGCCATTTCCGAGACCCATTCCCCACTCCGTGGACGACGTTAGCAGGGTCCGGGGCGGGGCGGTAGTCTGTGCTTAATTTCCCATTCCCGGGGCGAACGGCGAATTCCGGTCGGATTCGGGGATGCGGCGAGGTATTTTGCAGGACCTGGCCGGAAGCATGGGAGATCATCATGACGGGTCGCATCGAAGCACGCCTCGCGGAACTGGGGCTGAGCCTGCCGCCCGCGGCGCCGGCGGTGGCCAACTACGTCCCGTTCGTGGTCGCCGGCACGCTGGTCCATGTGTCGGGACAATTGCCCATGGAGGGGGGCAAGCCGGCGGTGCTGGGCATCCTCGGCCGCGACGTGACGGTGGAGGAGGGAGCGCGGGCGGCCCGGCTGTGCGGGCTGAACCTGCTGGCCCAGCTCAAGGCGGCCTGCGACGGCGACCTCGACCGCGTCCGGCGGGTGGTCAAGCTGACGGGATTCGTGGCCTCGACGCCCGACTTCATCGACCAGCCCAAGGTCGTCAACGGCGCCTCGGACCTGATGGTCGAGGTGCTGGGCGACGCCGGCCGCCATGCCCGTGCCGCCGTCGGCTCGCCGTCCCTGCCGCTGGGCGCGGCGGTGGAGGTCGACGGGGTGTTCGAGATTGATTGACGGTTACAGCCGCGCGGGGACGGGGCCGTCGGCCCCGTCGGTCTTGGCGAGCAGGATGTCGCCGACGCCGATGACGCGGTCCTTGCCGGTCTGCTTGGCGAGGTACATGCGCTGGTCGGCCTTCTCGACCAGGTCGGTCCATTGCTGGCTGCCGTCGGCGACACGCTCGGCGATGCCGATGGAGGCGGTGATGGGCCTGCCGTCCGGGCGCATGCCCAATCCCGCCTCGCGCAGGCGGTTGACGGCGATGCGGGCGCCCTCGGGGTCGGTGTTGGGCATGATGGCGAGGAATTCCTCGCCGCCCCAGCGGACCAGGATGTCGCCCCGGCGCAACACCCGCCGCAGCGCAGCCGAGGCCGAGCGCAGGGCGTTGTCGCCTTCCTCGTGGCCGTAGCGGTCGTTGATGGACTTGAAGTTGTCCAGGTCCACGAAGGCGATGGCCAGGGGCGCGTTGGCGCGTAGGGCGGTCAGGAACTGCTGGACGATCATCTCCTCGCCGACGCGCCGGTTATAGGCGCGGGTCAGGCCGTCATGGGAGGACTGGTCAACCAGTTGGCTCATGAAATGCAGTTGGCTCATGCCCGACAGGGTCGCCACGGTCGCCAGCAGCAGCAGCAGCCATTGCGCCCCCAGATGCGAGGCGAACGGCAGCAACTGGTATCCCAGCACGCCGGTCAGCAGATAGGCCAGCAGCAGCGGGGTGGACAGCAGGATGCCCTCGACCGCCGTGATGGGGAACACCGCCAGGCCGGCCACCATGACGAAGGGAAGGAAGGCGTAGCCGGCGGCGATCACCTGCTGGGCCGGGTCGGTGATGGCGAACTGCTGCAGGAGCGGATGGCTGATGAGGAAGAAGACGGTCGGAATGGCCAGCAGCCACACCAGCCCCCAGCGCGCCACCGTCACGCTGTCGGCGCCGCGATAGGACAGGCACAGCAGGATGAAGGCGATGGAGGCCAGCACCCGCAGCGCCGCCAGGTACATGCCCAGCGCCGTCTCGAAGATATAGAGATCGACCGGAATCCACAGCGGCGTCAGCACGGCGAAGGTCGCCGCCACCAGCCGCACGCGCGACAGGATCAGGAGCGACCGCCGTCGTTGCACGAAGGCCGACTGCCGGGTCGGCATCAGCAGGTCGAAGATCTCGGCCATGGTCATGCCCGCGAAGATGACCGAGAGTAGCTTCTTCAGCAGCTCCTTCAGAAGGTGCACGTGCCGGTATCCTCGTTCCCCCTGTCCCACCCCGGCAGACGGTAATCGGCGCGCCGGCGGGTTGCAAGGGGTTTAGCTGCATCGGGGGGCCATCAAATTCTTCCTTTGTCCTGGAACGCTCCGCCCGCTAGAACCGGGGGAACGGACGAAACCGGGGGATCGATTCCATGACCAACGCCGATGACGCGCACGCCCTGGCCCGGGCGGTCGGACAGGCCATGTTCCAGCGCGACAATTCGTCGCGGTTCCTGGGGGTGGAACTCGACGAGATCGGCCCCGGCCACGCGCGGATGTCCATGACGGTGACCGAGGGAATGCTCAACGGCCTCGGCCTGTGCCACGGCGGCTTCACCTACAAGCTGGCCGACGACGCCTTCGCCTACGCGTGCAATTCCTACAATCGGAACGCCGTCGCCTTGTCGTGCTCGATCACCTATCCGGCGGCGGCCCGGCTGGGCGACCGCCTGACCGCGACCTGCGAGGAACGCCACCGCAAGGGGCGCAACGGGACCTACGACGTCACCGTGGTCAACCAAGACGGCGAGGTGGTGGCGCTGTTTCGCGGCCACTGCCGTGTGATCGACGGCCATGTTCTTGAGGGGTAGGGGAGCGGCGGCGTGTCGCCGGGTTGCCATATTCCGGGCAACCTGCTAGCTTCCGCGCCAATTTCCCGACAGCTCTCGGATTCGATTCAATGAAGATCAACGCCAACCTGATCCGTCCCGGCAATATCATCGAGCACAACGGCAGGCAGTGGGCCGTGCTCAAGATCCAGATCGTGCAGCCTGGGAAGGGAGGCGCCTTCATCACCGTCGAGATGCGCGACATCCGCACCGGCACCAAGACCAACGAGCGCTGGCGCACCGCCGACACGGTCGAGAAGTGCAACGTCGAGGCCAAGGAGTGCTCGTTCCTGTTCGCCGACGGCGAGCAGTTGACCTTCATGGACCAGGAATCCTTCGAGCAGTTCTCGGTGCCGTCGGACCTGCTGGGTGATTCCGCCGCCTTCCTGCAGGACGGCATGGTCGTCGAGGTGGACTTCATCGAGGGCTCGCCGGTCTCCGTCAGCCTGCCCGAGAAGGTGGTGATGACGCTCGCCGAGGCCGATCCGGTGGTGAAGGGCCAGACTGCCTCGTCGTCGTACAAGCCCGCCAAGCTGGAGAACGGCCTCAAGATCCTGGTGCCGCCGTTCATCGAGCAGGGCGAGAAGATCGTCGTCGCCACCGCCGACTGCACCTACGTCGAGCGCGCCAAGTAAGTTCGTCGCCGTTTGCTGGCCGCTCGCCCGGTGATCCCCGGCGGGCGGCCTTGTTCTTTCCAGAGATGGAGTCCGTGCCGTGATCGTCCGTTCCGCCCTTCTCAACGTCATGATGGGCGCCGCCCGCAAGGCCGGCCGCGGGCTGATCCGCGACTTCGGCGAGGTCGAGAAGCTGCAGGTGTCCATGAAGGGCACCTCGGACTTCGTGTCCTCGGCCGATCTCAAGGCCGAGAAGGTGCTGCGCCAGGAGTTGAAGAAGGGCCGCCCCGCCTTCGGCTTCCTGCTCGAGGAGGGCGGCGAGGTCGCCGGCGAGGACAAGAGCCACCGCTGGATCGTCGATCCCATCGACGGCACCACCAATTTCCTGCACGGCATCCCGCACTTCGCCATCTCCATCGGCCTGGAGCGCGACGGCGAGATCGTCGCCGGCGTCATCTACGAGCCCATCTCGGACTCCATGTTCCATGCCGAGAAGGGGTCTGGCGCCTATCTCAACGACTGGCGCCTGCGGGTGTCGGCGCGGCGCAAGCTGGAGGACGCGGTGGTCACCACCGGCATTCCCCATCGGGGACGGCCGGGCCAGGACGTGTTCCTCAAGGAGCTGACCGCGGTGATGCAGGGCACCGCCGGCGTGCGCCGCTTCGGATCGGCCGCCCTGGATCTGGCCTATGTGGCGGCCGGCCGCTGCGACGCCTATTTCGAATCCGGGATCCAGCCGTGGGACATCGCCGCCGGCCTCATCATGGTCAAGGAAGCGGGCGGGTACGTCAGCGACTACGACGGCAAGGGCGAGATGCTGTCCAAGGGGCAGGTGATCGCCGCCAACGACCACCTTCACGCGCCGCTGGTGGCCCTGCTGCGCAAGGCGCGGGACTGAGCCGCGACGCGCCCGATATCCTGTGACAAACCGGCACCACGTGTGACCAATTCGGCATACGAAGGTTGTCGCGTGACTCCGCTTCCGTTAGTCTGGCGGCAGTTTTGGTCAGGATTCGGGGGAAGTGGTCCCATGAAGAGGGCGGCAACGATTGCGCTGGCGCTGGGCGCCGTGATCGGCGCGGGTCTTTCTCCGGCCGCCGCGCAGGTGGTGATCGGCGGCAGCGACCAGCCCGACGTCCAGGTCAACTGGTCGGTTCTGGAGCGGCTGGGGCCGGCGCCCACCTTGGCGGACATGCTGAAGGCCGACATTCCCGCCACGCCCATGCGCTCGGCCCTGGCTCCGGCCGTCGCCAAGCCCGAACCCATCACCTTCCGGCCCTACGCCGAACCGAAGAAGACGGTGGCGCGCAAGCCCGCTCCCGCCGTCGCCAAGGCCGAGCCGGCCGCCGCGCCGTCGCCGGACGTCGCCGAACTGAGGGAGGCCGCCGAGGCGATCCGCGCCGAAACCAAGCCCGCGCCGGCCGCCGCCTCGCCGAAGGAGGTGGCCAAGGCCGAACCCGCCAAGACCGAGCCCGTCAAGCCCGCCGCCGCTCCGGCACGGCCGCCGAAGCCCGACGTTGCCGAGCAGGGTCCGGCCGCGCCGCAGGTGCCGCCGTCCGCGCCTCCGGCCGCGGTGGCGTCTTCCGCGCCTCCGGCTGCGGTGGCGTCTTCCGCGCCTCCGGCTGCGGTGGCGTCTTCCGCGCCTCCGGCTG
>CALABS010000045.1 GCA_937887565.1 uncultured Rhodospirillaceae bacterium
CCAGCGCCGTCATGCCGTCCATCACCGGGCCGCCGTTGACCAGGCCGGCGGCGGCACGCGGCGCCTTGATCGCCAGCACGAAGATCGCCGCCGCCAGCACCGCCACGCCGAAGGCCTGGGCCAGCGTCGGCGTGCCCTGGAAGGTCAGCGCCAACAGGGTGGCGCTGCACATGGCGATGACGCAGCCGAGCACCAGCAGCTTGAGCGCGGTGGCGGCGATGTAGCCGATGGCGCGCTCGGCCACGAAGCTGGTCGGTCCCAGCACGGCGAAGGGGATGGCGAGGTAGGCGGCCAGCGACAGCAGCCGGTATTCCAGGAAGGCGAGGAACACCTGGATGGCCAGGATGCAGAAGCTGACGATCACCACCAGGGCGGCCAGCAGGAAGATGACGATCTCGACGAAGTTCAGGAAGAAATCGACCGGCCCCAGCATCTCCTTGACGCGCTGCATCAGCGGGATCACCGCCTGGATGCCGAGGTGGGCGATGTAGCCGGGGTCGTCGAGGGCGAAGCCGCCGCCAGGGCCGAGGTTGAGTCCCTGCTGGGCGGCGGCCTGCATCAGCGCGGCGGAGCCGGCGGGAAACCACTCGACCAACGCGCCGATGGCGGCGAACTTCAGCAGCATGCGCAGGAAGGGGCCGTGCACCGCCGCCTTGCCCTCGAACAGCCAGAGCAGCAGCGCCAGCGTGTAGGACAGCATCATCAGCAGGCGCAGCGCCGCCTGCACGTCGGGCCCGAGCAGGCCGAGGCCGGTGACCACGGCGGCGGTGAGCTGGTGCAGGACGACCGAGAGGGCGCTGACGTCCATGGCGGTCACCTTTCCGGTGCGGTGTATGTACCGATGCCCTTCCAAGCCGGGTTGCTGCGCTCCAGCCGCTCCAGGGCGGACGCCCCGTCGTCGGACCGGACGTACAGCACCAGGGCCACGGCGCCGATGACGCTGACGACCAGCATCGCGCCGAGGGCGAGGAGAATGTGCCGGAGTCCCATGGCTCAGCTCCCCGGTGCGCCGTAGGTGTCGAGGCCCTGCCAGTTGATGCGGGTGTGCTGGCGGGCACGCTCGACGGCGGCCTGCTCGTAGTCGAGCTGGGCTTCCGCCGCCCGGTGGTGGGCCGCCTGCATCATCAGGAGCTGGCCGGCAACCTCGGCGTTCAGCAGCGTCGCCTGGGTGCCGGCGTCGATGGCGCAGGTCTGGCCGTCGCAGTCCTTCAGCGCCGCCATCAGCGCCCGGGCGCGCGCCGGGTAGTCCTCGATGCCGGTCATGACGTCGGCCGAGACCAGCTTGCTCGCCCGGCTGGCGTCACGGGCGAGCCGAGCCTGCTCGGCCTGGTGCTCCGCCAGGGCCGCGGCGCTCATCCCCTCCGGCAAGGCGTCGGGGTAGAGGTCGGCGAACTGCTGGCCGACCCCGTCCAGGCTCCACAGCACCCGGTCCACCAGACCGGCCGCCCGGCGGGCGTCGCCGAGCCGGACGGCCACCGCGACGCGGGTGTCGAGATCGGCCAGGGCGCGCATGCGGATCATGTTGTCGATCTGGGTGAGCATGTGCGCGGTCTGGGCGATGATCTCGACCTCCTGGCGCTGCACCATCTCCTCGACGACGCGCGGCCGGCTCTCCACGATCGGGCAGCCGGGCGCCTGGGAGCCGCCGCTCCCCGTCACGCCGGATGCGGCCCCCATGGCGGCGCCGGCGGCTCCGCCGGTGACATAACCGGCGACGACGGACAACGCGGTACCGAACAGCCCGTCGCCCTCCTCGGAGAAGCAGCCGCCTCCGCCACCACCGCCGAAGAAGCTGTTGAGCAGCCCGCCCAGGAAAGCGTGGGCCGGAGGCGGGCCGGCGGTCAGGCCGACCGTAAGGGCGAGCGCCGCGGTGGCGGCGCGCAGGGTGCGGGTCCTCATGGGGTATCTCCTTCATGAAGCGTCTCCAGGGTGTCGGCGGCCTCGGCCAAGCCGTTGCGGCGCAGCCATTCCGCGGCGAAGCGCCGCGGCCCAACCTCGGTCCTCAGCTCGAAGGCCCGGCGCTTGTGGGCAGCCCCGCCGCAGCCGCAGACGGCGAGTGCTGACGGATCGAGGGTGAGCTGGCCGAGCCGGCTGCCCTCGGGGGTCTTGAAGAAGAGGTCGCGGCGCGGCATGGCGCGGGCGACCTGGCCGGCCTGGGTGGCGTTCAGCCCCCAGTCGCGCAGGAGGGCGCGCTTGGCGGCGTTGGGGTCGGCGAGCAGCACCAGGACCTGGATGGTCTTCAGCATCGCCGCGATGGCCGAGCCCTCGATGTCGTCGAGCTGGTGGGTGGCCAGCACCAGGGCGACGTTCTTCTTCGGCCCGCGCCGGCGCAGCTCGTCCAGATCGGCCGGCTGGTGCTTCAGCGCCTTGAACGCCTCGTCCACCAGGAACAGGGTCGGCCGGCCGTCCTCGAACAGCCGGTAGAAGCGGCGGAACAGCGCCTTGATCACCGGGGCGGCGCCGGGGCCGCGGTCGATCAGCGCGCCGATGTCCACCGTGGTCCAGGCGGAGCCGAGAAAGCGATCCTCCGCCGCATCGACGAGGTCGCCGTAGGGGCCGCCGCGGCAGTAGGGTTCCAGCGCCACGCGGATGGCGTTGTCCTGCACCAGATGGGCGAGGTGCGACAGCGTGCGCTCGGACGGCGGCGAGACGGTCAGCAGGTGCAGCGCCACGTCCACCGCGTCGCCGGCCTCGGCGGCCGACAGGTTGCCCGGCGCCAGCACACCTTGCAGGCGCAGCAGGTCCATGACGAAGCCATGGCCCCAGGCGAAGCCGTTGGGGGTGTCGACGTCGGCCAGCGGCTGCAAGGCGAGATCGCCGAGCGCGCCGTCGCCCGAGCCCATGGACAGGAACTCGCCGCCGGCCGCCCAGGTCGCCACCAGCGACGTGCTCTCCGTGGCGTCCACGTCGATCCACACCACGCGCCCGTTCGGCACCCGAGCGAGGAACTGGTGGCCCATGAAGGCGAGCACGGTGGACTTGCCGGTGCGCGGCGGGCCGATCACCAGCGCCGCCCCGTCCTGGCCCTGGTGGATATCGAGCATGAGCGGCGTGCCACCCTCGGCCTCCAACTGCATCAGCGGATCGCATTTGAGGTGCGGGTTGCGCTCCGGCCCGCCCCAGGCCGACGACAGGATGAGGAAGTCGGCGAGCTGGACCTGGGTCAGCGGCACCTTGCGCGGGTTCGGCCGCACATGGCCGGGCAGCGTGCCGTACCACGCGCGCTCGGCCCCCCAGGTCTCCTCGATGACGGTGAAGCCCAGCGTGCGCAGCGCCTTGACCAGCTCGTCCCGGCGTTCCTCCACCTCCTCGACACTGCGGCCCCACAGCACGGCGGTCGGCGTCATCCAGCCCGAGCTGGTGCCGGCCTGCTCGGCCTCCAGCCGGGCGGCCTCGGCCTCCAGCGCCTCCATGACGCCGACCGGGTCGTGGCGCAGGGCGGCGTAGCCGCCGACCGCGCGCAGCAGCACCGAGCGCCAGTCGTAGGAGGTGTCGTCGTGCTTGCGCCACAGAGCGGCGAAGACGCCGCGCGCCTGGACGTGGTCCATCGCCTCGAAGCGCACCGACCAGCGGAACTCAAACGGCAGCTTGTCGAGCACGTTGAGCAGACCGGGGTGGCTGACCTTGGGGTAGCCGCCGATGCCGATCAGGCGGACGGGCCATTCCGCCCCGCCGTTGCTCCAGGCCGGGAACGAGCCGGGCTTGAAGCCAACGTCCACGAGGTTGGCCTTGATCGGGAAGCCGGGGATGTCGGGGGCGGTGACGTGGCGCTGATACAGGGGCGAGACGCAGTTGTGCAGCAGGGTCTGCACGCCGTCGTCGTCCAGCATCCTGGCCCACCCCACGGCGCGGCCGAGCAGGGAGGCGAACTGGAGCACCAATTGCCGGAAGGGCTCGACGTGATCGCGCATGACATCCGGCCGGGCGCGTTCCGGCGGGTTGCGGGTGAACCAGGACGCCACGGTGCGGGTGGTCGGCCGGGACGGCGTGTAGGTGATCGCCACGAAGGTGCGGGTGCGCAGTTGGCACCCGGTCGCGTCCA
>CALABS010000046.1 GCA_937887565.1 uncultured Rhodospirillaceae bacterium
CAGCCTCGCCTTCTATCCGTGGATTGAGAAAGTCATTTCATAGGCCGAGCGGTATTACACCACGTCCTGGTCCGTGCCGTACGAAGCTGGGGCGGGCTTTGATGCCGGATGTGCTGATTTCTGATATATACGCCGCATTCGAGCTTCCCGATCACAGGCGGTTCAGGGGAATTGAATGATTGCCCGGGTTCTCATCGTCATGTTGTGCGCCTTCATCGCCACAGGTGATCGCGCCTGGGCCGGATCATCAGCACCCGAACAGGTCGAGGATCGGCTCGTCCAGGCCCGCGAGTTGCTGGAAGCGGCGGCAATCACCCATCAGGAGGAGGATTATCGAAAGGCCTTCAACGCCTTCTTGCCCTTGGCGGAAGAAGGAAATCCGGAAGCTCAGGAAACAGTGGGACGGATGTACGGGATCGGAGACGGGGTCGAACTAAACCAGTGTGACAGCACATATTGGGACGACAAGGCCGCGCGTGCCGGACGCCCCTGGGCACAACACTTGATGGGCTGGAATTATTGGAATGGGCATGGCGTGATACGGGACCACGACTTAGCATATTTATGGTTCATGACAGCTGCCCGGAATGGCAGTCCGGATGCTGCCAAGGATGCCAGCATCCTCGCCCAGTCGGATTTGCGCACCCCGGGGCGGGTGGAAGCCCTGAACCAGCGGCTGCGGACGTGGCGGCCGGAAGACCAGCCGCCAGCCCGCATCATCCGCATGCCGAATATTTGGGGCCTCAACTGGGTGATGCGCCTTAACGGGCTGACCCCTTGCCGTTTTGAGCCTTGAGCCGTCGGCGCTGCAACTCCGCTTCGACTTTCCGCCGCTCCCACTCCTGAAGGACCGCCGCACCGCCGGCGGTGACCGCAACGGCCGGCGCTGCGACAGCGAGGGCGGTGCCGGCGGCGGTGCCGCCCGCCAAGAGCGCCACCGTGTCGAGGCCGGCTGAGCCCATGGCGACGTAGTTGCCGAAATCCGAGCCACGCGCCAGGAACATGTTGATTTCGTCGTCGCGCAGCAGGCCTGGAACCGAAGGCACCAAGCTGCTTTTCCAGCACCCGCGCGGCCTCGGGGTTCTGGCGCTTGAGGTCAGCGATCTTGCCATGGGCCTGCTTCACGGCCGCGGCCTTGTCGTCGGCATTTCGGATGGCCATCATGCTGGCAATGGCGTCTTGGGCGCCCGAGAGATCACCTCCCTTCTTTAGCCCAAGCTGTTGGGGAATATCTGTTTCGCCGATATTACGGCGACGATCAGCCTCCCCTTTCAACCCCTCTCGGTGCACCTGGTCAACCCCTGCCGCAATTCCCATGGGAACGCTGACACCACGGCCAAGGGCGCCGACGGCCTTGCCCGGACCCTCATGCCCTAAGGTCTCCAGGGCCGTGCCGACCACTCCCGCCGTTCCCCCGGAAAGGCCCGCCAGATTGCCGAAGCGCTTGGCCGGATCTTCCGCCCCACGCCCCTTCAATTCCGTCTCGGACATCACGCGCGGCTGCCAGACGGGATTGGTCTTGTAATCCAACAGCATGCCCCGGATCTTTCTTGCCGCTTCGGGATCTTCCGACGCCGCTTTATGCGCCGCCACCATGACCTTGTTCAGCGCAGCCGGGCTTCGATCCGAGCCATCGCGGAAGGCTTGCATGGCGTCCAAGGCCTCCTTGGTCTTCGCCCCCGCCTTGTCGCCCATGCCGCGACCGAGACCGAATTCACCGGCGATGGCGCCATAATCACGCGGAGGCGTGCCAGTTCCGGCATTGGCTTGGGTGCGGGCGAGCCCCCCCCTGCCCCTGCGCCATCTGGTTCGGGACGGGCTTCGATCCCTGCGTCGGAACACCGCCGGCGGATGGCACAGGCTTTGCCGCCTGGGGCTGCGGAGATGCCGGGGGCTGAACCTGCGGAGCACTCGCCGGCGCCGCGTCGGTCATCGTGCCGGTGTCGGCCTGGGCCAGCTGGACCGGCCTGGCCGCCTCGGTGTCCGCCGCCGCCGAAGCCCGCGCGAACAGCGGCTGGTGGTCGTCGCGGGGCAGGTCGGCGTCGCGGACGCCGAGCGGGCGGCGGGGCGGCATCGCGCCGCCCAGGAAGGCGGTGGCCTGGTCGGGGGGCAGCTGGCCGAGGATGGCGTGCAGCACCCGCTCGGCGCGGTCGCGGCCTTCGGCGGCGGTCACCTGCTCGACCAGGTCGAGCACGGTGGCGTGGCCGGCCGCGCCGGCCTGCTTGAGGTGGTTGGCATAGATGTTGGGCACGTCGCCGTCGACGCTGGTGCGGGTCAGCGCGCGGGCGGTGTCGGCGTTGAAGGCGTGGGTCTGCTCGTCCAGCTCGGGCACCTGCCGGGGCAGGCGGATGGACAGCCGCGCCGGGCGGGTGTTGAGGATGCCCGGCTCGCCGCGCCCCAGGCGCTGGTGGTGGTCGTCGACCTCGGCCGGGGTCGGCGGCGTAAGGCCGCCCAGCACGCCGCCGGCCTGCCGCTTCAGGCCGGTGATGGTGGGGCCGTCGCGGAACAGGGTGGCATCGCTCTTGTATCCGTTCCGTTCCTGCCAGGACCTGACGGCGTTCGCCTGCGGTTGGCCGAAATGGCCGAGGGGACCTTGAAACCGCTCGATATCGTAATCGCCGGTGGCGCCGAGGATGGTCTCCACCTTGATGACGTCCTCGCGCCGGTTGGGCTGGTCGGGGCCGACGGCGGACCCGAGGGTGAAGTAATCGCCGTCGAGAGTCGCCGACGGTTGGCCGGGGCGGCGCCGGGGCGCGAGGCCGGCGCGGATGGCGGGATCGATGGACATTGTTTGTTCTCCGCAGGGGCCTGAAAAGAGGCGGTCCTCACGGAAGGATCGCCCGCATGTCTTGACTGAAAGCATGTCGCGCCCTGAATGTCAAGTTAAAATTCCTAAATTCCTGGCGCCCGCCGCCGAGTTGCGCTCTCCCGAAATCCGTCCATATCTTATCCCAGCGTCGTGAGGGGTTTCCGGGGCCGCCGCTTCCTGGGGTGGACGATACCGCCCGGCGAATGAAACGACCCTCTGGGTCAATTCATGCCGAGACGGCAACGCTCAAGCGCCGCCAAGCGGGAAACCCTGTCGCCTGGGAGGGAGTGATGGATTTCGACAAGTACACCGAGCGCTCGCAGGGTTTCATCCAGTCAGCGCAGACCCTGGCGCTCAGGCAGGGCCACCAGCGGCTGACCCCCGAGCACCTGCTCAAGGTCCTGCTCGACGACAAGGAAGGGCTGGCCGCCAAGCTGCTCAAGGCCGCCGGGGCCGATCCCCGGAAGGCGCTGGCCGCCGTCGAGGCCGAGCTGGGCAAGCAGCCCAAGGTGGAAGGCCCGGGCGCCGGCGGCATCCATCTCACCCCCGAGCTGGCGCGGGTGTTCGACCAGGCCGAGCAGATCGCCCAGAAGGCCGGCGATTCCTATGTCACCGCCGAGCGGCTGCTGCTGGCCCTGGCCATCACCCCCAACACACCCTCGGCCCGCATCCTGTCCGAGGCCGGCGCCAACCCGCAGGGCATCAACAAGGCCATCGAGGAGGTGCGCAAGGGCCGCAAGGCGACCTCGGCCTCGGCCGAGGACAGCTACGAGGCGCTCAAGAAATACGCCCGCGACCTCACCGCCGCCGCCCGTGAGGGCAAGCTGGACCCGGTGATCGGCCGCGACGAGGAAATCCGCCGCACCATCCAGGTGCTGAGCCGCCGCACCAAGAACAATCCGGTGCTGATCGGCGAGCCCGGCGTCGGCAAGACGGCGGTGGTCGAGGGCCTGGCCCAGCGCATCGTCAATGGCGACGTGCCCGAGAACCTCAAGCTGAAAAGCCTGATGAGCCTCGACATGGGCTCGCTGATCGCCGGCGCCAAGTATCGCGGCGAGTTCGAGGAGCGCCTCAAGGCGGTGCTCAACGAGATCACCGCCGCCAACGGCGACATCATCCTGTTCATCGACGAGATGCACACCCTGGTCGGGGCCGGGGCGGGCGAGGGGGCCATGGACGCCTCGAACCTGCTCAAGCCGGCGCTGGCGCGCGGCGAGCTGCATTGCGTCGGCGCCACCACGCTCAACGAGTACCGCAAGCACGTCGAGAAGGACGCCGCCCTGGCGCGGCGCTTCCAGCCGGTGTTCGTGACCGAGCCGACGGTCGAGGACACCATCTCGATCCTGCGCGGCATCAAGGAGAAATACGAACTGCACCACGGCGTGCGCATCTCGGACTCGGCGCTGGTGTCGGCGGCCACCCTGTCCAACCGCTACATCACCGACCGCTTCCTGCCCGACAAGGCCATCGATCTGGTGGACGAGGCGGCGAGCCGGTTGCGCATGGAGGTGGATTCCAAGCCCGAGGAGCTGGACGAGTTGGACCGCCGTGTCGTCCAGTTGAAGATCGAGCGCGAGGCCCTGAAGAAGGAAAGCGACCAGGCGTCGCGCGACCGCCTCGACCGGCTGGAGCACGAACTGGCCGAACTGGAGGCCGAAAGCAAGGAATTCACCGATCGTTGGCGGGCCGAGAAGGACGAGCTGGCCTCGTCCACCAAGCTCAAGGAGCAATTGGACCAGGCCCGCATCGAGGCCGAGAAGGCCCAGCGCGAGGGCCGCTACGAGAAGGCCGGCGAACTGCTCTACGGCACCATCCCCGACCTGGCGCGTCGCCTCAAGGAGGCCGACGGCGCCAAGCACGGACTCCTCGACGAGGCGGTCAGCGACGAGCACATCGCCGCCGTGGTATCGCGCTGGACCGGCATCCCGGTCGAGAAGATGCTGGCCGGCGAGCGCGAGAAGCTACTGGGCATGGAGGCCCGGCTCAAGACCCGCGTGGTCGGCCAGGACGAGGCGCTGGTGGCGGTGTCCAACGCCGTGCGCCGGGCGCGGGCCGGACTGCAGGACCCCAACCGCCCCATCGGCTCGTTCCTGTTCCTGGGCCCCACCGGCGTCGGCAAGACCGAGCTGACCAAGGCCCTGGCCGAATTCCTGTTCGACGACGAAGGCGCCATGATCCGCATCGATATGTCGGAATACATGGAGAAGCATTCGGTGGCGCGGCTGATCGGCGCCCCCCCCGGCTATGTGGGCTACGAGGAGGGTGGGGCGCTCACCGAGGCGGTGCGGCGGCGGCCCTACCAGGTGATCCTGTTCGACGAGGTCGAGAAGGCGCACCCGGACGTCTTCAACGTGCTGCTGCAGGTGCTCGACGACGGCCGCCTCACCGACGGCCAGGGCCGCACGGTGGACTTCCGCAACACGCTGATCGTGCTGACCTCGAACCTGGGCGCCGACATCCTGGCCAACCAGCCCGAGGGCCACGATTCGTCGGAACTGCGGGCCGAGGTGATGGAGGTGGTGCGCGCCGCCTTCCGCCCCGAATTCCTCAACCGCCTCGACGAGATCCTGCTGTTCCACCGTCTCAGCCGGGCCAACATGACCGGCATCGTCGAGATCCAGCTGGGCCGGCTGCGCAAGCTGCTTTCCGACCGCAAGATCGCGTTGGATCTGGACGCCTCGGCCCGGGAGTGGCTGGCCGACAAGGGCTATGATCCCGTCTACGGGGCGCGGCCGCTCAAGCGGGTGATCCAGCGTTTCCTGCAAAACCCCCTGGCCAGCCTGATCCTGGAGGGCAAGGTCAAGGACGGCGAGGTGGTGACGGTTACCGCCGAGGGCGGGGCGCTCGCCATCAACGGCGAGGCGGTGGCGATGGAGGCCGCCTAGTCGGGGCTTTACACCGCACCGCAGGAGCCTTACATTAGGCAAACCTTATTTTTGCGACTAATTGTGATGCCGGTCTTTCCAAGCCACTTCATGTCGTGCTAGAAGGGGCGCCCGGCAGGACATTCCTGCCAGATACAAGTTTTCAGGACGCCGGCCGGCGCTCCGTCCCCCCTCCCCCCCCACAGGGGTGCTGGCCGCCAGGCCCGGGGTCCCTGCTCGCAGGGACCCCGGCCGTCCCAAACGGAAAGGGCCCCTCCGCGAGGATGGGCCCTTTCCGGTTCCAGCCGACGTCCGTCAGTTGGTCAACGCTCCGGAACGGCCGGTCGCCATGGCGATGCGGGTGGTGGGGGGAATCCTGCTCAGCAGGGTCTCGACCTCGCGCTTGGCGCCCTTGAAGCGGTCGAGTTCGCGGCCGGCGAGCTTGGTCCCGGTCGGGATCTTGATGCTCATGGGGTTGATCTGCTTGCCGGCCTGCAGGACTTCGTAATGCAGGTGCGGGCCGGTGGAGCGGCCGGTCGTGCCGACATAGCCGATGATCTGCCCCTGGTTGACCCGCTTCCCGGCGCGAAGGCCCGACGTGATGCGGCTCATATGGGCATAGGCGGTGCTGTAGCCGCTGGAGTGGCGCACCCGCACGTAATTGCCGTAGGCGCCGTTGAAGCCGGCCTTCTCGACCACGCCGTCGCCGGCCACCATGATGGGCGTGCCGGTGGGGACCGCGAAATCGATGCCCTTGTGCATCTTGGTGAAGCCGAGGATGGGATGGCGGCGCAGCCCGAAGCCCGAGGAGATGCGCGCGCCGTCCACCGGCGTGCGCAGCAAGGCCTTCTTCGCGCTTTCGCCCTTGCCGTTGTAGAAGTCGGCGAAACCGGTGGAGTCCTCGTAGCGATAAAGCGCGAGTTCGGTGCCGGACAGGGTCATGCCGACGAACAGGATGTCGCCGTGGCGGACCAGCTTGCCCTTGGTGTCGTAGAAGCCCTCGAACATCAGGTCGAATGCGTCGCCGCCTTGGATGTCGCGTTGGAAATCGACGTCGTAGCTCAGCGCCCGGATCATGGACACGATCACCGGCACCGGCACGCCGGCGGCCTGGGCGCTTTCGAACAGGCTCGACTTGATGGTTCCGGAATAGTGGGCGACCTGCCGGCTGACCTGCCGTTTCGTTTCCATTCCGGCGAAACCGCCGGTGTCGGTGCGCGCGGCGGCGACGATGCGGATGGGGTCGGCATTGAGACTGACCTTGGCGAAGTCGCCGACGCCGAAGCCGTGGGGCGGCTTGTCGAAGGTGACGGTCACCTTCTGACCGGCCTTGAGCTGGCGCGGATTGAACACCGAACGCAGCGCCTCGATCGCCTGGACGGCATCCGAGGCCTCGACGCCCGAGCGGACCAGGACGTCGCTCAGGGTGTCGCCCGACCCGACCTGGACCAGACGCTCGACCGGCCGCCCGGCACGGTCCTCGATCTCGCTGTCCGAGGCCAGGGCCTGGGCAAGGCCGGCCTTCTCGGCCTCGAAATCGACATAGGCGGGCAAGGTGCCGTCCAATGGAGCGTCGCTTTCGCCCAACTGGACGAAGGGACGGGCGGCGAACAGTGCGATCAAACCGGCCACGCCGACGACGGCGGCAGCCCGCAAGGTTCTCTTGATCTTGGCGTTGACGCAGCAGCCCAAGGCGATCCTTCCGGTCATAGTCGATTCATTTATGGGGTTATCGCAGCCAAAGACGCCAATGGCAAGGAATAATCCCGCATTTTTGCCCTTGACTGTGCCATCACGGCATCTTTCGGCGATGCACTCGATTCCATTTGGCCTCGCAATGACTCGTCGCCGCTGTGGCGGTCGTTTGTTGGAACAATTCCATGCCGGCGGCGGCCATTGGGTGGCGAGCCTACGCGCGCGCGCCTTTAGCAAGATTTAAGCTCGACCCGGAAAGCCGGCGTTGCGGCGCCATGACGGGCTTCCCACATCATGGTGGCGCAAGCGCCTCCGCCCGTCCTTCCTGTCCCGTGCGGTGCTCGCGCCGCCGCCGTCGGGGGAAATGTTGCAGCCGCGTGAAAAACCCGTTGACGGTTGGGTTTGGTGGGGTTAGAAAGCGCCTCCCGCCGCGGA
>CALABS010000047.1 GCA_937887565.1 uncultured Rhodospirillaceae bacterium
CAGCCGGAGATCAAACGGCGACAGCGCTGTTACACCAAGCCTCGGGACACGATCCGTATTTCCATAATTCAGGACCGAACTGCCCGACCGGGGAATGCCGAAGGAAATCGTATCTGATCCCCGGGGATCGCGTCCTGGTAGGCGCGGTTCCCGACGACTGGGCCTGCGCTTTCTTTCCTGGCCGCAACAAAGATGTTGTCGGTTGGATCAAGGCGGATCGCCTGCACATATCCGAACCCACACCGCCGACGGCCGGAGCGTGGCAGGGCCGTTGGCGAAGCGGCCGCAACAGCTTCAAGATCGAGACCAATGGACCAAACGGAACTCTTGCCGTCGTTGGTGTTGCGGTGTGGGGAACTGGCCCCGCCCCCAATAACGGCTTGGTGGAAGGGGCGGCAACCGTAAAAGGCAATAGGGCTGTTCTCGAAGACGGGTCATGTCGGGTTCGTCTCACACTCTTGGAAGAGTGGCTCGTCGCCGAGGACAACGGCGAATGTGGTGGAATGAACGTTACCTTCAATGGCGTCTACAAGAGAGAGGGGAAGCAATGACGGAGTGGCTGGAACGCCGAGCCGGTTGGGCGCCCCGGGCCGAGGACGCCCGGTCGGAATTCGACGTCGATTACGCCCGCGTCATTCACTCCGCCTCGTTCCGGCGCCTTCAGGGCAAGACCCAGATCCTCAATCTTGGCGACAGCGATTTCTACCGCACGCGCCTGACCCATTCCCTTGAGGTGGCCCAGATCGCGACGGGGATCGTCCGCCAATTTCATGCCCTCGCCGGGCATCCGGCCCTACCGCATCTCCCGGATCACAGCCTGATTCAAGCCATCGGGCTGGCGCACGACCTCGGCTAACCACCCTCCACCGGTGCCCACTTCTGTCCGACATGGCACGCCAAACTTTTCCAAGCCATTTCATAGTGTTAACGCCGAATATGGTGGTCGCATAGGGGCCGCATGGGGGTGGCTTGCGGGCCATTTTTTGCACCATGGTGCACCATGATTACACCATGGCCGTTGACGCCTCCCCGACCCTTTGGCAGAGAATCCCTATCCCAATCGGGGTGGCCGTCAGGTGCCGCCCTAAGATGCGGGACGACCGGACGGTTAGATTTCCCGTGATGGCTCCCGTAAAGCCACCAGGAAGCCCCGTGGTGGGGGCAAATCGGGCTGTGATACCGCCCGACCGGCGTCCGTCGTTAGACGGGCGCAAAGCCGGGGTCGTCACGCCGTTTCCTGATCGAACTGCCAGTGGGATGGGCAGGTCGCAGGAAAGGCGCGACCATGACCAGCAACCCCCAATCCGATCTCCCGTTGGACTTCTCGGTCCTGTGGACCTACGCCGAGGCCGCGCGGTATTTGCGCATCTCGGAATCAACCCTCCGTGACCGCGTGAAGCGCGGCGGCGGTGGCCCCGTCGCCATCGCAAGCATCAGCAAGCCTACGATCACTTCGCCTACAAACAGCGATGGGGGATCCAAGGCTTCTTCGCAAAGCTCAAGCAGTGGCGCCGTATCGCAACCCGATACGATAAACTCGCCGGCACCTTCTTGGGCTTCGTCAAACTCGCCAGCATCATGTGCTGGCTCAATAGATAAATTGTCACCACGGCCTAGCCAGACTACCTCCGGCTCAGCACGAACAGCCCCTGGGCGGCGACCAGGTTGGCCAGCCAGCCGGTGCCGTCATGGGGCAGCACCCCGCCCTCGCGGTCCAGCGCGATGCCGCGGTCGACGCGGATGCCCAGGTCGCGGCACAGGACCAGGAAGTCGCGGATGGTGCAGAAATGGATGTTGGGGGTGTCGTACCATTCGAAGGCCAGGGTATCGGTGACCGGCATGCGGCCCGACACCGCCAGGTTCATCCGCACCCGCCAATGGCCGAAATTAGGAAAGGACACGATGGCCCGCCGCCCGATGCGCAGCATGTTCTCCAGCACCGTCCGGGGCGCGTAGGTGGCCTGCAGCGTCTGGCTGAGGATCACGGTGTCGAAGGCGTCGGCCGGATAGTCCTTGAGATCGGTGTCGGCGTCGCCCTGGATCACCGACAGGCCCTGGGCCACCGCCGCCGACACGCCGGCCATGGACAGCTCGATGCCGCGCCCGTCGACGTTCTTGTGCTTGCCCAGCCACGACAGCAGCATGCCGTCGCCGCAGCCGACGTCGAGCACGCGCGATCCCGGCTCGACCATGTCGGCGATCAGCTTGAGGTCGACGCGCAGATTGCCGTTGGCCACCGTCATCATCATGGAGCGCCTCGGCGGGGCAGCCCGCGATGTTCGGCCGCCCCTTCCAGGAAGCCGGTCAGGGTGGCGTGGAACTCCGGTTCGTCCAGCAGGAAGGCGTCGTGGCCCTTGTCGGACTGGATCTCCACGAAGCTGACATTGGCCGCCACCGCGTTCAGCGCATGCACCACCGCGCGGCTCTCATAGGTGGGGAACAGCCAGTCCGACGAGAACGAGACGACGCAGAACCGCGTCCGGGTGCCCCGGAAGGCATTGGCCAGCACGCCGCCGTTCTCGGCCGCCAGGTCGAAGTAATCCATGGCGCGGGTGATGTAGAGATAGGCGTTGGCGTCGAAGCGGTCGACGAAGGTCGAGCCCTGGTGGCGCAGATAGCTTTCCACCTGGAAGTCGGGGCCGAACCCATAGGACACCACGTCGCGGTCCTGGAGGTTGCGGCCGAACTTGCGGTGCAGCGCCGCCTCGGACAGATAGGTGATGTGCGCCGCCATGCGGGCCACCGCCAGCCCGCGCCGGGGCTTGGTGCCGTGGTCCATGTAGCGGCCCTCGTGCCAGTCGGGGTCCGAGATGACGGCCTGGCGGCCGACCTCGTTGAAGGCGATGTTCTGCGCCGAATGGCGGGCGGCGGTGGCGATGGGGATGGCCGCGAACACCCGCTCGGGAAAGCTGGCGCACCATTCCAGCACCTGCATGCCGCCCATGGAGCCGCCGACCACGCAGAACAGCTGCGCGATGCCGAGGAAATCCACCAGCCGCGCCTGCACCTGCACCATGTCGCCGATGGTGATGACCGGGAAGTCCTGCCCCCACGCCTTGCCGGTGGCGGGATTGATCTCCTTGGGACTGGTGGTGCCCATGCAGCCGCCGAGAACGTTCGAGCAGATCAGGAAATAGCGGTCGGTGTCGAACACCTTGCCGGGGCCGACCAGGTCCTCCCACCAGCCCGGCTTGCCGGTGACCGGATGCGGGTCGGCGACGTACTGGTCGGCGGTCAGGGCGTGGCAGATCAGGATGGCGTTGGACTTGTCGGCGTTCAGCCGCCCATAGGTCTGATAGGCCACCTGGACCGGCCCCAGCTCGACCCCGCAATCCAGGCGGATCGGCCGCTCCCGTCCCAGTTCGACGGTGTGGCCGCGCGGATCGTGCTGCGCGGAAAGGCCGGGAGGCTCTTGAACGGTCATCGCGGTGGCGGCATGCCCAAGGGAAAAAGAACACGATTAGCTATGGGCGCGCGCGGGCACTGTCAACGTTTTCTTTGATTTCAGGCGGTACACGCACTACACCTATCCGGCCTCCGAGCGAGCACCAGACAGCCATGACCCAGGACGATCCTTCCCTCGACCGCCTGCGCCGCGACATCGACCGCATCGACGACCGCATCCACGACCTGATCATGGAGCGCGAGGCGCTGGTCGAACGCATCGCGGCCGCCAAGGCCGAGACCGGCGTGCCGTTGCGCCCCGGCCGCGAGGCCCAGGTGCTGCGCCGGCTGGCCGGCCGCCACACGGGCTCGTTCCCGCTGGCGGCGCTGGTCCGCATCTGGCGCGAGATCATGGGCGCCCTGGTGGGCCTGCAACGGCCGTTCTCCATCGCCTGCTACCAGCCCGAGCGCGGCGCCGGCTACGTGGAACTGGCACGCAACCATTTCGGGGTGTCCTGGCCGCTGACCGCCCAGCAATCGGCCGGCGAGGTGGTGAGGCTGGTCTCCGACGGCCAGGCCTCGGTGGGGGTGGTGCCGATTCCGGCCGCCGCCGAGACCACCTCGTGGTGGCTGTCCCTGACCTCGGACGCCGAGAACATCCCCCGCGTGGTGGCGCGGCTGCCCTTCCTGGCCTCGGATCGCTCCGAGCCCTTGGAGGCGCTGGTGGTCGCCTGCCGCCCCCATGACGAGACCGGCGAGGACCGCACCCTGGTCGCCGTCGAGACCGTGCCCGATGTCAGCCGCGACCGCATGCGGGCCCTGTTGGGCGCCGTCGGCATCGAGGCCACCTCGCAGCAGATCGCCACCCACCGCGCCGAGGGCTTCTGGCTGCACCTCGTCGAGGTCGAGGGCCATCTCGCCGCCGGCGACACCCGCCTGGACCGGCTGGCGGCCGGTGGCGATCCCGTGCACCAGACCCGCGTCATCGGCGGCTATGCCGTCCCGCTTCAACCCTGACGCCTTCCATCGGAGACCGACCCGTGACCGCTCCCACGCCCCGCCCCGGCATCATGGCCATCAAGCCCTATGTGGGCGGCGAATCCGCCCTCGAGGGCCAGGCCCGGGTGATCAAGCTGTCCTCCAACGAGGGCGCGCTGGGCCCCAGCCCCAAGGCCGTCGAGGCGTTCAAGGCGATGGCGGGCGAGATGCACCGCTATCCCGACGGCGGCGCCACCCGGCTGCGCGAGGCGCTGGCGGCGCGGTGGGGCGTCGACGCCGAGCGCGTCGTCTGCGGCGCCGGCTCGGACGAGCTGCTGGGCATCCTGTGCCGCGCCTATGCCGGGCCGGGCGACGAGGTGCTGTACTCGGCCCACGGCTTCCTGATGTACGCCATCGCCGCCAAGGCCTGCGGCGCCACCCCGGTGACCGCCCCCGAGGTCGAGCTGACCGCCAGCGTCGACAACCTGCTGGCTGCCGTGACGCCCAGGACCCGCATCGTCTTCCTGGCCAACCCCAACAACCCCACCGGCACCTATCTGCCGGCCGACGAGGTCAGGCGCCTGCGCGCCGGACTTCGCGACGACATCCTGCTGGTCATCGACGCCGCCTATGCCGAGTTCGTGTCCAGGAACGATTACTCGCCCGGCATCGAGCTGGTCGACTCCACCCCCAACACGGTGATGTGCCGCACCTTCTCCAAGATTTTCGCGCTGGGCGGCCTGCGCCTGGGCTGGGCCTATTGCCCGCCGGCCATCGCCGACGTGCTCAACCGGGTGCGCAACCCGTTCAACGTCGGCTCGCCCGCCCTCGCCGCCGGCGTGGCGGCGCTGGAGGACACCGCCTTCACCAATCTGTGCCGCGAGCACAACGACTACTGGCTGGCCTGGATGCTGGCCGAGGTGAGGACGCTGGGCCTCGAGGCCACCCCCAGCGTCTGCAACTTTGTCCTGGTGAAGTTCGCCGACGCCAAGGCGGCCGACGCCTTCCTGCGCGCGCGGGGCCTGATCGTGCGCGCCATGGGCGGCTACGGCCTGGGCGACTGGCTGCGCGTCACCATCGGCACCGGCGAGGAAAACCAGCTGGTCGTGGCCGCGCTGGCTGAATTCGTCGCCAAATCGAAGTAGGATCGGCGTCCCTTCCCGCCGTCACCCTTCCCAACAGGCCGCGGGCGGCGCCATGGATGCCCGCCTGCGCGGGCATGACGGCACGGAAGGCACTGTCTTGGGGAAGACCATGACCCAGTTATTCGACACCGTCTGTTTCGTCGGCATCGGCCTGATCAACAGCTCGCTGGCGCGCGGCATGCGCAAGCACGGGCTGGCCGGCCGCATGGTGGCGCTCGACGTGTGCGAGCAGGCCCGCGAGACGGCGGTGCGCCTCGGCGTCGTCGATGCCGCCACCGCCGACGCCGCCGAGGCGGTGGCCGGGGCCGATCTGGTGGTGGTCGGCACGCCGGTGGGCGCCATCGAGGCGGTCGGCCGCGCCATCGGCCCGCATCTCGCGCCCGGAACCATCGTCACCGACGTCGGCTCGGTGAAGCTGGCGGTGCTGCGCGACCTGACCCCGTTCCTGCCCGAGGGCGTGCATTTCGTCCCCGGCCACCCCATCGCCGGCACCGAGCATTCCGGCCCCGAAAGCGGCTTCGCCGAGCTGTTCGAGGGCCGCTGGTGCATCCTGACGCCGCTGCCCGGCACCGACCCGGCGGCGGTGGACAAGGTGGCCGAGGCCTGGACCCGGGTGGGGTCGATGGTCGAGGTCATGGACCCCCACCACCACGACAAGGTCCTGGCCATCACCTCGCACCTGCCGCACCTGATCGCCTACACCATCGTCGGCACCGCCAACGATCTGGAGGGCCACCTGCAGCAGGAGGTGATCAAGTTCTCGGCCTCGGGCTTCCGCGACTTCACCCGCATCGCCGCCTCCGACCCGGTCATGTGGCGCGACATCTTCCTCAACAACCGCGAGGCGGTGCTCGAGGTGATCCAGCGCTTCACCGAGGACCTGACCGCCCTTCAGCGCGCCATCCGCTGGGGCGAGGGCGAACTGCTGGAAAGCCGCTTCGCCGAGACCCGCGCCATCCGCCGCGCCATCATCGAGGCCCGCCAGGACCGCTGACCCCGGGACGCATGCCGGGGCTGCCCAGATTTCAACCCTTGCGGCGGCCGGTTCAGGTCCACTGATCGTCCGAGCCCCCGACGAACGGGGGCCAGAGAGGAGGCTCGCGTTCATGTCCAAAAAGATCTTCATCATGGTCACCGCCGGTCCCGACAACGCCGAGCGGGCCACCATTCCCTTCGCCATGGCCACCGCCGCCCAGGCGTCGGACGCCGAGGTCACCGTCGGGCTGCAGGCCGACGGCGTGTTCCTGGCCACCAAGGCCGGCGCCGACGGCGTCGCCGCGTCGCACTTCCCGCCCCTGGCCGACCTCGTCGAGGCCTATCTCGAGGCCGGCGGCCGCTTCCTGGTCTGCGGTCCCTGCGTCCAGTCGCGCCGCATCGACCCCAAGGCCGACCTGGTGGAGGGTGCCACCGTGGTGGGCGGCGTCACCTTCATCGACGAAGCCATCTCGGCCCACGCCGTCTTCACCTACTGACCGCCGGGCGGGGTGGACGGCGTCCGTCGTTTCGCGGATTGACTCCCCCACCCCTCCTCGTGCCACCCTTGCCGCTCGCGACTGACGGGAGGGCCGCACCTTGTTCAACAGCATCATCGGACTGGATCACGCCAGCATCGCGGTCCGCGACCTCGACGCCGCCGCCGAGAGCTTCCGCCGCCTGGGATTCGCGCTGACCCCCAAGGGTCACCACGCGGAATGGGGCACCGCCAACCACTGCGCCATGTTCGCCCAGGACTACCTGCAGCTGCTGGCCGCCGAGGGCGCCGGCGAACAGGCGGACCGCGTCCGCGCCTTCACCCGCGACCGCGAGGGCATCCTGTCGCTGTCCCTGGGCACCGAGGACGGCGCCGCCGCCGCCGAGGCGCTGCGCCGGGCCGGCCTCGACGTGCCGCAGCCCCGGTCGCTGTCGCGTACCCTCGACGACGGCCGCGGCACCAAGCTGATGTTCTCGGAGGTGCCGCTGCCGCCCGAGGCCACGCCGGGCGCCTCGTCGCGGCTGGTCCAGCACATCACCGCCGAGCGCGAACGCCATCCCGAGTGGCTGGTCCATCCCAACGGCGCCATCTCCATCGCCTCGGTCACGGTGATCGTGGACGAGCCGAGCGAACTGGCCGCCACGTGGGACGTCGTCTTCGGCCCCCATGCCGCCACCCCCACCGACAACACGGTGACGGTCCACACCGGCCGCGGCCTGATCTTCCTGACCCGGCCCGACGACCTGACCCAGTTGCACCCCGAGGCCGAGCTGGACGACACGCCGCCGCCGCCGGCCATCGTCGCCATGGCGTTGATGGTGGCCGACACCGACCGCGCCGCCGAGTTGCTGACCGGCAACGGCGTCGAGTTCAGCCGCGACGCCGAGGGGACCATCCGCATCCCGCCCTCCGAGGCCTGCGGCGTCTTCATCGAATTGATGGGGGCCTGACCATGCGTCTTTTCCGCCTGGTGCTGGTCCTGCTGGCGGTCGCCCTGCCGGCGGCGGCCAAGGACGGCGATTCGCGCTACGCCGGCCTCGACGGCTTCCTGGTCCATTACAAGGCGTGGGGCAAGGCGGACGCGCCGGCGGTGATCCTGATCCACGGCTTCACCCTCGACCAGTCGTTCTGGACGCCGCAAATCCGGACCCTGGCCGGACGCTACCGGGTGATCGCCATGGACTCGCCGGGCCATGGCGATTCCGCCAAGCCCGCCGACGTCGCCTACACCATGGAACTCTACGCCCGCGCCGTCGAGGCGGTGGCGGCCGACGCCGGGGTGACCAGGGCGGCGCTGATCGGACATTCCATGGGCCTGCCGGTCATCCAGACCGTGCTGCGGCGGGGCAGGCTGGCGGTGACCAAGGCGGTGTTCATCGACGGCGCCATCTGGCCGACCGACCCGGCGGCGGTCGCCGAGCACGACAAGACCTGGGTGCCGTTCATGGACAGCCTGCGCGGCCCCGACCACCGGGTCGCCATGCAGCAGTTCTTCCAGGGCTTCATGCCCAGGCTTCCCCCCGACTGGCGCAAGGCGGTCGAGGCCAATCTGCGCGCCTACGACCACCACATGGCGGTCAGCACCCTGGAGCATTTCGGCGCCCCCGACGTCTGGGCGCCGGCCCGCTTCGAGCTGCCGGTGCTGGCGCTCTACGCCGAGATGTCCAGCCCGGGGGTCAAGGAGTGGCTGGCCGCCCACTACCCCCGGGCCAGGCTGGTGGTGTGGGCGGACGTCGACCACTTCCCGCAGCTGGAGCAGCCCCGGCGGGTCAACGAAGCGATCCTCAAGTTCCTGCGGAAGTGACCCGCGCCCACCCTCCCCCCGAAGGGGGAGGCCGGGCGGCCGGATAGACGGAGGCCTAGCGACCGATCTGGCTGGCGTCGGGCGTGGTCAGACCCAACTGCGACGCCGCCACCACCGCGCGGGTGCGGTTGTTGACGTTGAGCGCCTTGAGGATGGCGGTCACGTGCAGCTTGACGGTGCCCTCGGCCAATTGCAGGACGCGGGCGATCTCCTTGTTGGACTTGCCCTGGCCCAGCAGGGTGAGCACCTCGCGCTGGCGCGGGGTCAGGAACGAGACCGCGCTCTCGCTGGCCATCGGCCCGGTGCCGTCGCCCTGGCCGCCGCCCTGCTCGAGCAGCGCCGGCGGCAGGTAGACCCCGCCCGACAGCACCAGCTTGAGTGCCGACAGCATCACCCGGCTGGACGACGTCTTGGGAATGAACCCGGCGGCGCCCAGGTTGACCGCCTGCAGGACGTGGCGGCGGTCGTCCGAGGCCGACAGGATGATGATCGGCGTCGTCGCGGGCAGCAGGTCCTTGAGCCGCTGAAGCCCGTCGTTCCACACCATCCCGGGCATGGACAGGTCCAGCAGCACGATGTCGATGTCGTGTTCCCGCTCGACGGTGTCGACCGCCTGCTGGAAGTCGCTGGCTTCGACAATGGTCAGGTTTCCACCCAGCTGATCGAGAACGTGTCTCAGCCCATCACGGAAAAGCTCGTGGTCATCGGCGATCAGGATTTTCATTGTTCCCCACCATCTGGATTGCGGACAGCCATTGCCGTCGGTGCGGCATCTCACGGGTACCCATCTCCACCGGCGGCACCGCTTCCGGGCCGCCCCTGCGATTGCTTATGGTCCCAAATGGGTCCCCGCGTCGCTACGAAAAAGGTTTGTGGACCATTCGGAAGAACCCGGCCACAGCCCCATTCGCACTTGCAAAAATATGCGCCCCCCCCGGGATTGCAACACCAAACTCGCCACCTATTAAATGGATATACCATGGACATACGGACGCAATACATAACAATCTCCGTCCGTAAAGCCACCCGGAACAAAAGCATGCATTCCATGGGTCATTTTTTGTTTTGATTGACTGCAATTTCACATGACCGCACCATCGGCCCACCAGACCTCGGGATTGCCCTGCCCGAAAGATTGCTTCCCTTCCACTGCCTCATGGCGTAACACCCCCGCCTTGCGGTGGCCCGAAGCCGGCCGGGGCCGCCGAGATCGATACCCCCCGGCCGGTGGGAGATGCGCCATGGCCCGCCGAGAGGTCCTTCCCGGACAGCGATACCAGCCGACCGGTTCGACGTCCGCCTGGGAAGTCCGGGAAATCGTCAGGGATGCGGAGGGCATCCCCCATGCCCGGCTCATGCGGGTCGGCGACCCGAGCGCCACCAAGACCATCTCGGCGCGCGCGCTGACCGACCCGCGTCTCTACCGCCTGCTGCCCGGCGCCCATGCCCATTCGGCCGAGAACGGCAACCTTCCTGGGTAGGGCGATCGCGCGCCTTGCTGACGCCACAAACCGGCGATAGTCGGGGCGCGGGCAAGAGGCTCAGGCTTGGTTGGAGGAAACATATGGCCCGCCGCAGGACTCGTCGCGGCCAGCAAAGCTGGTCACTCTGGTTGAAACTGTTGAAGCTGGCGGTGCTTCTGGCCCTGGTGGGGGCCACCGGCTTCTACGCCTACGAGGTCGGCCAACGCCTGGCGCTGGAGGAGGTGGCGTCCCTGCGCCAGGAGATCGAGAGCCTGACCGCGGCCGAGGCCGAACGCCGCGACGAGGCCGAGGCGTTGCGTGCCGATCTGGCGGCGACCCGCCACCGCGCCGACGATTTCGAGGCCAAGTACGCCGCCGTGGCGCCCGACGACGAGACCCGCGACATCCTCTCCGCCGTCCGCGCCAAGCTGGACGGGGGCCTCGACGCCAAGCGGCTGGCCTTCGTGATCCAGGCCGCCGAGCGCCCGCGCCGCTGCAGTGGCGAGGACACCAAGCGGTTCATGGTCAAGACGCCGCGCTTCGACGGCAACTCCACCTGGGTGCGCTTCGCCGACCTGATCACGGTCACCGCCGAGGGTCAGGGCGGCAACGACGGCAGCGAGCAGTGGTACGACCCGGCCAAGCCGGTGACCGTCACCTTCACGACGATCGGCGGCAAGGACGCCAAGGTGTCGGGCATGCTGCCGCTTCAGCACTCCATGGTGATCAAGGGCGGCGAGTACCGCTTCACCGTCGTTCCCGGCGCCCGCGGCTTCGTGGAGATCACCGGCGACCGCTGCGACTACAAGGGATAGCCGCCGCCGCTCGGACGGCGGTGGATGACGCCGGGGCCCGGTCAGGTCCCCGGCCTGATCCCGCCGTCCAGGAACCACCACTTCCAGTGATGATCGTCGATCAGCATGCGCAGGACGACATCCGCGCAGGTGGTGGTATCAGCCCCGGCGTCGAGCACCAGCATCCCCGACAGGATTTCCTCGGTCTGGCGGTGGCCGTCGGTGTGCTGGTCTAGGTTGGGATAGCCATAGGCCCGCAACATGGCCTCCTCGCGCTGCCAATGGGCCTCGGCCGCGCACAGCAGCTCACGCAGCACCGCGCTGGCCTGCCGCATCTGTCCGGCCGCCGTCAGCCGGCTGACCTGGGCGGCCAGGGACATCATGTCGGCATGGTCGCGATCCAGGTCCCGGACCCCGTCGCCAAGATCGTCCGCCAGCCTGTACTCGATGATCCGCTGCATCGCCCCATCCGTCCCTTCCCATCCCATACGCACAATACTGTGCATTGCGCTAACGGGCTAGTGGACAAAGGGGTGGCGCCACCATACTTTGGTACAGCCTTGATCCTTGGTATGACCACTGCCAATTCGTTGGTAGGAGGGTAGGGAGGAAGTGGGGGCGACCATGGACGATGACCGCCGTCGATCGAGGTCAGACCCGTACGAACAGGTTGTGGAAGGCCTGCTTCGCCCCGTCCCGCACCTGGATGCCGCCGGGTCGCCGCACCCCCCGCTGCTGGCCCTTGCCGGGTTCGACGACGAACCGGTTTCCTCGTTCGAGGTCATCGGCGACTCCATGCATCCGGACCTCAACGCCGGCGATCTGGTCATCTTCAGCCTGAACTCCGCCAATATCGAGGATGGAGGCCTCTATGTGCTCGCCGGTCGGGGCGGCTTGACCCCGCGACGGATCCAGGTCCTCTCGGACGGCCGCCATCTGGCTGTCCCCACCAACCCGGCCTATGGCCGCGAACCGCTCGACCCGAAAGCCGGCCCGGCGATCGTCGGGACGGTCGTCGCCGTCGTCCGCAGGACTCCTTGATGCGTCAGCCTAGGCACGGGCGGGACGCAAGGATATAATCATGCACATGGCCGACAGGGTTAGGGAACTCGCCGACAGGATCAGGCTCGTGCGCGAGCGGATGGGAAAATCCCAAAAGGAATTCGCCGCCGCGCTGGACGCAAGTTTCCGTGCATATCAGGACTACGAGGCCGGCAAGATCGTCCCCGGCGGCCGCGTGCTCGCCGCCATGGCGCGGCTTGGCGTGGACACCAACTGGCTGCTGAACGGCGAGGGGTCGTCGGCGCCGACCGCCAACGCCCTGCGACCGGTCGCGCATGTGGACGGCCGCTCCGGCCAGGCCCGCGACCCCGTGCTGGGCCTGGCGGCGATCGCGCATTCCCCGACCCTGACCTCCATGGAGGTCAGGGGCGATTCCATGGCCCCCGACCTGGCGGCCGGCGATCTGGTGATCTTCGACCGGGCGGCGGTGGCGGTGGAAACGGGGATGGTGGCCCTGCGCATGGGCGGCCAACTGGTCATCCGCCGGCTCCAGCTACTGATGGACGGCGTGGTGCAGATCCAGCCCGCCAATCCGCTCTATCAGTCCGAGACCATGACCACCGACGCGGCGGCGGCCATCATCGCGGGCCACGTCACCGCGATACTGCACAAGGTCTGATCGGCTACCGGGCGGGCCGCGCCAGGGGCAGGAACTCGGCGACCACGCGGTCGTAGAGGGCGCGCTTGAACGGCACGATCAACTCCGGCACCCGGCCCAGGTCCATCCACCGCCATTCCGAGAATTCCGGGTGACGGGTGGCGATGTCGATATCGGCATCCTCGCCCAGGAACCGCAGCGCGAACCATTTTTGGGTCTGGCCCCGGAACCGCCCCTTCCAGCACTTGTCGGCCACGTCCTCGGGCAGGTCGTAGCTGATCCACTCGCGGGCCTCGGCGACGATCTCGGCCTTGCCGGTGCCGGTCTCCTCCTCCATCTCGCGCAGGGCCGCCTGGGGCGGCGTCTCGCCGTCGTCGATGCCGCCCTGGGGAAACTGCCAGGCGGGCTCGGAAGTGTCGATGCGCCGCGCCACGAAGGCAAGGCCGTCGCGGTTCAGCAGCACGATGCCGACGCCGGGGCGATAGGGCCGCTGGTCATAGGGAAGACGATGCTTGCTCATGACTTGCCCGCCGGCGGCGCGGTGGCGACGGCGGTGGCCGGGGCCAGTCGGATCGCCTGGCCCGGCAGGCGGGCGAGAAAGGACACCAGGCGGTCAAGGGCGACGGGGCTGGCCGACGACACCACCAGGGCGCGGCCGTTCTTCTTGGCGCTGTCGGCGGCGAAGGCCAGGCGGGCGTCGATGGCCTCGCGGAACGGCTCGCGGTCGGCGACCTCGGTGACGGCGGCATGGGGAGGACCGTCGTCGCCGGCGCCACCCCCCACATACATCAGGCCGCGATCCTTGAGCGCCCCCAGCACCGGCCGCAGATGAGCATCGGAACGGGTGAACGGCCCTTCCTCGGCCAGCACCCCCACATGGCCGGGAAGACGCACCAGCACCTTTTCCAGCCGCGAGATGTTCTCCTCGGGGTCCTGCGAGGTCAACAGCCCCCACGGCCCCGGATCGCGATCGGGATAGCCCGACGGCTCGGTCGGCAGGGCGACCAGGACCTCGTGGCCGGCGTCGCGGGCCGCCTTGACCTGCTTCTCAAGGCCGGCGGCATAGGGATTGAAGGCCAGGGTGACCTGGGGCGGCAATCTCTGGATGGCGGCCTCGGTGGCCTCGCTTTGCATGCCCAGGCCGGACACCACCACCGCCAGGTTCGCCCAACCCTCGCGGGGCTGGAACGGATGGGCGTAGACCTGCCAGGGCTGGCGGCCGTCCAGCGCGACGATGGGCAGCGGGCCGTCCGGCGTCTGGCGGAACAGCATCTTGTCGGGGGCCGGTGCCAGCGCCGCCGCCGCCTCGGCCCGGGCCGGAAGGGCCTCGAAGCTGGGTGGCGGGCCGGGATCGCGGACCAGCGGGACGGCGGGGAACCGGGGGCCGGACGGCTCGGGAGCGACCACGATCGGCGCCGGCTCGGCCGGCTTGGCGGCAACGTCCGCCGGCACGGGTTCCGCCGCCGGGGCGGACGCGGCGGGGGCTGCGGGGCCGGACGACGGCGGCGGCGACAGCAGGCCGCCGTCGCCGGCGGGCTCGGGCGCGGGAGGGGCCGCCTTGGTGGCCGCGCGCTCGCCGCCACGGCCCGGCATCTCCATGGCCAGGCGCGGCCCCTTGTAGTTGGGGTCGGCGACGTCCAGCACGCCGATGACGTCGCCCATGTCCAGCGTAGAGGCGAAATAGGCGGCGGTGCCGAGACCGCCGCCCAGAAGCAGCACCACCAACCCGATGACGACGGGGCGCAGGTTGATCGGCGGGCGCGCCTGCGACGGCTCGTCCGCCACCATCAACCGGTCGAGGTCGATGTCCTCCTGCAGGTCCTCGTCGTCGTCGAGGGTGGTGGCCATGGCCGCCCTAGTTCGCCTGCACGCGGTAGAGCGACAGGCCGCGGATCAGGTCGAGGGCGCGGGCCAACTGGTAGTCCGAGGTCGGATCGCCCAGCTTGATGGCCGCCGGGGCGCCCGTCTCCTCGGCCGGCGCCGCCTTGGATTCGGGGCCGGTGGCCGGAGTGGCCGGGGCCGCCGGGGCGGCCTTGTCGGCTTCCGGGTTGGTCAGCGCGTTGCGCAGATGCGCCTCGGCGCGGCGGTCGCGCTCGGGCACCACGATGGGCTCGACCTTGGACTGCAGCACCTTGATGTCGGGCTCGATGCCCACCGCCTGGATCGAGCGCCCCGACGGCGTGTAGTAGCGGGCCGTGGTCAGGCGCATGGAGCCGTGTCCGGGCAGCGGCATCAGCGTCTGCACCGAGCCCTTGCCGAACGACCGCGAGCCCAGGACGATGGCGCGGCGATGGTCCTGGAGCGCGCCGGCCACGATCTCGGAGGCCGAGGCCGAACCGTCGTTGATCAGGACCACCAGCGGCAAGCCGTCGGCGAGGTCGCCGGGGCGGGCGTTGAAGCGCTGGGTATCCTCGGGACGGCGCGAGCGGGTCGAGACGATCTCGCCCTTGTCCAGGAAGTCGTCGGACACGGCGATGGCCTGATCCAGCAGGCCGCCCGGATTGTTGCGCAGGTCGACGACGTAGCCGGCCAGATCCTTGCCGATCTCCTTCTTGAGGTTGCCGATCTCGCGGCGCAGGTCGGTGTCGGTGGTCTGCGAGAACGAGGTGATGCGCAGATAGCCGATATTGCCCTGCGCCTGGCTGCGCACCGAGCGGATCTTGATCACCGCCCGGGTCAGCTTGACGTCGAAGGGCTGGGTGCCGTTGCGGCGCACCGTCAGCTTGATGTCAGAATTGGCCGGGCCGCGCATGCGTTCCACCGCCTCCGACAGGGTCAGGCCGAGCACCGGCTCGCCGTCCAGGTGGGTGATGAAGTCGCCCGGCTGCAAGCCGGCCCGGAAGGCCGGCGTGTCGTCGATGGGCGAGACCACCTTGACCCAGCCGTTCTCCATGGTGACCTCGATGCCGAGGCCGCCGAACTCGCCCTTGGTCTGGATGTCCATGTCGCGCGAATTCTTGGCGTTGAGGTAGCTGGAATGCGGGTCCAGCGAGGTCAGCATGCCGTTCAGCGCCGCCTCGATCAGTTCCTCGTCGCCGACCGGTTCGACATATTCGGACCGGACCTTCTCGAAGACCTCGGCGAACAGCTCCATCAACCGGTAGGTTTCCTTGCGCTCGGCCGCCTGGGCGGGGGTGAGCGAAGTGGTCGCCAGCAGCGCGACAGCGCCGGCCGCGATCAGAGTCTTACGAATCATCCACGAACCTTACTTTTCTGTGCCGTGAGCCAAGGCATTGGGTTGACAGGCTGTCCGTTGCGGCGCAGCTCGACGTAAAGGTTTGGCCGGGCCTCGTCCTGTCCCATGAGTCCGACAGGTTCGCCGCCCACCAGCCGCTGGCCGACGTTTACGTCGATCCGGGCCATCCCCGCAAGCAGCGTATGATAGCCCTCGCCATGTTCGATGATCAAGAGCAGGCCATACCCCCGAAAGGGGCCGGCGAACGCCACCTGGCCATCGTATGGCGCCACGACCTGTGCGTTCTTGCGCGTGCCGATGGTGATGCCCTTGCTGACCACGCCCAGGTCGTTGGTCGAGCCGAAGCGGCTGGCGACCTTGCCGCGGGCGGGAAAGACCATCTTGCCCTGGGCCATGCTGAACGGCTTGTCGGCGTGGACGGGCTTGGCGGCGGCGGCCTCACGGGCGGCGCGCTCGGCCTCGCGGCTCGCCTTCTGCGCTTCCAGCTCCTTCTCCCGCGCCTCGGCCTGGGCCTTCAGCTCGGCGTCGCGGGCGGCGCGGGCGGCGGCCAATTCGCGCTCCTGACGCTCCTTCTCGGCCCGCTCGGCGGCCAGCCGGGCCTCGCGGGCAGCCTTCTGGGCGGCCAACTCGGCCTCGCGGGCCGCCTTCTGGGCGGCCAATTCGGCCTCGCGGGCGGCCTTCTCGGCGGCGGCCTTGGCGGCGGCCTCGGCCAGGCGGCGTTGGCGCTCCTCCTCCAGGCGCTGGATCAGGTCGCGCAGATCCTCGGCCTCCGACGCCAGCCGCCGCAGGCGGCGCTCGGCCTCCTCGGTCTCGGCGACCGCCGCCGTCTGCAGCTGTGACTTGCGCAGGTAAAGGTCCTTGAGGCGGTCGTGCTCCTGGTCGAGGCGCGAGGCGGTGACGCGGATGCGGCGCTTCTGCTCGCCGATATCGGCCCGCAGACGGGCCATCATGTCGATCTCGACCCTGAGGTCGTTGGCCGAGCGCTCGATCTGCGGCACCGCCGCCCGCAGCAGGATGGCGGAGCGCACGGTGTCGGCGGGGGATTGCGGTTGGGCGATCAGCGCCTCGGTGGGACGCCAGGCCAGGCGCTGGAGCGCCGTCAGCACGCCGGTCATCTGGGCCGAGCGCCGGTCCAGCGCCCCGGTCTTCTCGGCTTCCAGCACCTTGAGGTCGTCGAGCTGGGTCTCCAGCTCGGACAGCAGTTCCTCGCTTTCCTGGGCGGCGCGGGCGGCGGCGACCATGTCGGAGCGGATCTTGCCGATCTCCTCGGAAATCTCCAGCGCCTTGCGCCTGCGGTCCTGGTGCTCGGCGCGGCTCTTCTGGAGCTGTTCCTCCAGCTCCTTGAGGCGGCGGTCGGCGGCGGCAGGGTCCGGCGCCTGGGCGGCGGCCGGAACCGCCGACAGGCCGAGCGTCACCGCCAGGGCGAGGAGGCTAGCCCGCCGCACGCTTCCCCTCGGCCTCGACCACCAGCGAATGCCCGGTCATTTCCGCCGGCTGGGACAGGCCCAGCAGGGCGAGCAGGGTGGGCGCCACATCGGCCAACTTGCCGCTGGCGATGCCCGACACCCCGGCGGGCGGGTTGACCAGCACCAGGTCCACGGGCCCGGTGGTGTGGGCGGTATGGGGCTGGCGGGTGGCGGGATCGGCCATCATCTCGGCATTGCCGTGGTCGGCGGTGACCAGCATGGTGCCGCCGGCCGCGACCACCGCCGTCTCAAGGCGGCCGATGCAGCCGTCGACGCATTCGGCGGCCTTCATGGCCGCCTCCAGGATGCCGGAATGACCCACCATGTCGCCGTTGGCGTAGTTGACCACGATGACGTCGTACTTGCCCGAGCCGACCGCCTCGACCAGCCGGTCGGTGACCTCGGGGGCCGACATCTCGGGCTGGAGGTCGTAGGTGGCGACCTTGGGGCTGGGCACCAGGATGCGGTCCTCGCCCGGGAAGACCTGCTCGCGCCCGCCGTTGAAGAAGAAGGTGACGTGGGCGTATTTCTCGGTCTCGGCGATCCTCAGCTGCGTCATCCCCGCCTCGCACACCACCTCGCCCAGGATGTGGGTGAGGTTCTCGGCGGGAAACAGCGTATCCAGGAAGGCGTTAAGATCCTTCGAATACTCGGTCATGCCCACACGGGCGGCGAAGCCCGCCACCCGGTCGCGGGGAAACCCGTCGAAGCCGGGATCGACCAGGGCATGCAGGATCTCGCGGGCGCGGTCGGCCCGGAAATTACCCATCAACAGCCCGTCGCCGTCAGTCATGCCGGCATAATCGCCGACCGTCACCGGCAGCATGAACTCGTCGGTCTTGCCGGCCTCGTAGGAGGCCTGGATGGCGCCCACCGGCTCGGCGGCGCGGGACGCCCGGGCGGCGGTCACGGCGTCATAGGCCAGCCGCACGCGGTCCCAGCGCTTGTCGCGGTCCATGGCGTAGTAGCGGCCGGCCACGGTGGCGACGGTCACGTCGTGGCCGGCGACGTCGGCCAGGAAGCGCTCCATGTAGTCCTTGGCGCTTTGCGGCGGGGTGTCGCGGCCGTCGAGGAAAGCGTGGACCCACACCTTGACGCCGTGGCCGGCGACGGCGCGGGCCACCGCCGCCAGGTGGCCCTGGTGCGAGTGGACGCCGCCCGGGCTCACCAGCCCCATCAGATGCAGCGCCCCCCCGGAGGCCTTGAGCCGCCCGACCATGTCGAGCAGCACTGGATTGGTCGCCAGCGAACCGTCGGCGACGGCGGCGTCGATGCGCGGCAGGTCCTGCATCACCACCCGGCCGGCGCCGAGATTCATGTGCCCGACCTCGGAATTGCCCATCTGCCCCTCGGGCAGCCCCACCGACAGGCCCGAGGTCTGGAGCATGGCGTGGGGATACTGGGTCAGCAAGCGGTCCCAGTTGGGGGTGTCGGCGAGGGCGATGGCGTTGTTCTCGCGCTCCTCGCGATGGCCCCAGCCGTCCAGGATGCACAGGACGACGGGACGGGGGCGCCGGGCGCGATCGGGAGAAGTGTTCATGGCGGCCGTCAGTTTACCGTGGTGGATGCTGCACCGCCACACACGCGGCGGAGGGGGAGAGCCTATACCTTTTCGTGGCATCCCACCATCCCATGGAGTGGGGCTCAGGCGCTCACGTCAAGCATTTCGGTGGACGGCGCCATGCCTTCAACCCCGACGACCGCAAGCCTCCCCCGCGTCACGTCCATGACGCAGGCGACGCGGGTGTCGGGGCACAGGATCGGCGGCCGCAGCCAGGCAAAACCGTCGGCGCGGCCCAACATGGCCAGCATGGCGGCGTGGCGGGCGTGGCTGCCCTTGGTGTAGCGGGCGGCGGCGTCGATGCGGCAGGCCAGGCGCGGCCTGGTGCCCTGCAGCCCGGGATAGCGCCAGTGGTTGGCGCAGGCCAGGGTGCCGGCATGGACGAAGGCGCGGCCCGGCTCGCGCTCGATGACGCAGCCGCGCCCGTCGGGGGCCGCCACGGTGAAGAACGCCGGCAGCGCCAGCGGGGTGTCGCGCAGCATCCGCACCGCCTCGTCGTAGTCGCGGGCGGTGTCGCAGACCCGGCGCAGCAGATGGGCCGGCGGCAGGGCCCGCGACGCCAGGAAGCGGGCGCGATCGAGCGGCCAGGCCAGAAGCTGGCTCAGGCGGCCGTGGAAGGCCTTGGCCTGGTTGATGGCCGCCGCGAAGCGGCCCGGCGCCAGCGCCGTCAGCACCCCGGCGAAGCCCGGCCAGGTCACCGACAGATACCGCCCGGCCGGCCCGCCGGTGTCCAGCACCGCCACGTGCCGGCCCAGCCCGGTGAACGGCCAGTCCAGCGTCCTGAGCAGAAGCCCGTCCGCCGTGCCGGTGGTGCAGCCCCATTCGTAGCTGACATTGAGCAGATGCAGCCCCGGCTCGCCCAGCAGCGCCGCCATGGCGTCCAGTTCGCCGAGATACGGGTTGCCGACCCGCCGCAGCCAGCCCCGCGAGACCACGTCGGCCGCCCGCACCCCCGGTGCCGAATACATCCGCCGCGCCTCGGCCACCAGCGCGCGGGCGGCGGGCAGATGCGCGGCGAGCAGGTCGCGGGACGTGCCGGTGACGAGGGGGATGGGCGAAAGCATGACGGAACTATAGCCGCCCGGCCGCGACTCAAAAAGTCACGAAAACACGATATACATTCTCCCTGATTGGTTGTCTACTCGGGCATCTTTTGTCTTACCGGGAGGCATCGATGGCGACCTACGACGCCCAACAGCAAGCATTCGTCCTCTCCCTGGGGGTGAACGCCGCCTATAACGATACCGGCAGCACTGCCGACCTGGAGAAGATCCTGCGGGCCAAGCTGGAGAAGCTGCTGACCACCGCCGAGGTGCAGGCGCTGATCGGCGACTGGACCATGGCCTGGGGGCCGGCCGTGTGGAAGCATCCCCTGAATTTCCGGGGCTATTCCGACAACACGGCGGCGGTCTTCCACAACGCCGCCACCAACACCTATGTCTGCGCCATCGCGGCCACCAACGCCAACTCGGTGTTCGACTGGGCGGTGGAGGACTTCTGGGTCAGCGACAAGGTGCGCTGGCAGTATTCGCCGGCGCGGAACGTGCCGTGGATGTCGGCGGCGACCAATTTCGGCATCGGCATGCTGCTGTCGCTGCGCGACCCGGGAACCGGCGTCTTCCTGTCCGACTTCCTGGCCTCCGTTGCGGCGCCGGCGGCGACGCTGGTCGTCACCGGCCACAGCCTGGCCGGCGCCCTGTCGCCGACCCTGGCGATGGTCCTTTACGGCACGCCGCAGGCCCGCCTGGCGTGGAATCAGGTGCTGGTGTTCCCCACCGCCGGCGCCACGCCGGGAAACGGCGCCTTCGCCACCGCCTTCGCCGAGCAGTTTCCCGCCCAGACCACCGGCGCCAATCCCTGGCAGCGGTGGAATACCCTGATGTGGAACAGCCTCGACGTGGTGCCGCACGCCTGGGCGCCGTTCACCATGCTGGCGGTGCCGGTGCTGTACGAGGCCACGCCGGCGGTCAAGGCCGAGATCGGCGCCATCATCGCCTATTGCCTCTACCAGGCGGGGATCGACTACGTCCACCTGACCAACCAGTCGCTGAAGGGAACCCAGCGGCCGGGCACGGTCTCCGACATCAAGGCCTTCCTGGCCGAGATGGGCTACCAGCACGTGGATGCCTATTTCGACCTGCTGGGGGTGCCCGAGATCGTGCCCTATTACAAGTCCATCGTCGGCGCCCCGCCGCCCAGCGACGAACCGGCGTTGGCGGCCCTGGCCCTGGCGCGCTCCCACGAGGCCGAGATCAAGGCCTCGGGGGTGCTGGAGGCGGTGCGGCAGTAGACCAGCCGACCGCCGCCGCCAGTTCGGCGACCTGCTCGGCGGGCAGGTCGCCGCGATGGGCGGCGGCCATCATCATGGTCAGGCAGCGGCGCTGGAAGGCGGGGCGCATGGTGGCGGCGAGCGCGATGTCCAGGGCGGCGCGGGTACCGTCGGGGCCGGCCTCGTCGAGGGCCGGCCAGCCGTCCTCGTCGACGATCAGCTCAAGTTCGCGGGCGTTGTCCTCGCGGCAGGCGAGGACGCGCGGATGGCCGTCGCCGAGCTCCGCCGCCAGGCGGCGGGCGGTGTCGGCGAGGACGATCAGCCGGTGCTTGAACGGGTAGTCGGGGGATTTCATTCAAGCCCCCGCTGGGCGGGGGCTCCGCCGCAATGGCGGCAAGAGGCCGGCCGGCAAGCCGCCATCCGGCCTCACCCCCGCGCCCCCGACAGCAGGCCGCGGGCGATGACCTGGGCCTGGATCTCGGCGGCGCCCTCGAAGATGTTGAGGATGCGGGCGTCGCACAGGATGCGGCTGATCTGGTACTCCTCGGCATAGCCGTTGCCGCCGTGGACCTGCAGCGCGTTGTCGGCGTTGGACCAGGCGACGCGAGCGGCCAGCAGCTTGGCCATGCCGGCCTCTATGTCGCAGCGGTGGCCGCCGTCCTTCTCGCGGGCCGAGAAATAGGTCAGTTGGCGGGCGACCATGGTCTCGACCGCCATCCAGGCGATCTTGCAGGCCACGCGCGGGAAGGCATAGATGGGCTTGCCGAACTGGACGCGGTCCTTGGCGTATTGCAGCCCGACCTCCAGCGCGTTCTGGGCCACGCCGACGGCGCGGGCGGCGGTCTGGATGCGGGCGCTCTCGAAGGTTTCCATCAGTTGCTTGAAGCCCTGGCCCTCGACCCCGCCCAGCAGGTTGGCGGCCGGCACCGTGAAGCCGTCGAAGCCCAGCTCGTATTCCTTCATGCCGCGATAGCCCAGCACCTTGATCTCGCCGCCGGTCATGCCCTCGGCCGGGAACGGGTCGGCCTCGGTGCCGCGCGGCTTCGGCGCGATCAGCATGGACAGGCCGCGCCAGTCCTTGGTGGCGGGGTCGGTGCGCACCAGCAGGGTCATCACGTCGGTGCGGGCGGCGTGGGTGATCCAGGTCTTGTTGCCGGTGACCACGTAGTCGTCGCCGTCCTTGACGGCGCGGGCGCGCAAGCTGCCGAGATCGGAACCGGTGTTGGGCTCGGTGAAGACGGCGGTGGGCAGCACCTCGCCCGAGGCGATGCGGGGCAGCCAGGCCTCCTTCTGCTCGGGAGTGCCGCCCAGGCGGATCAACTCGCCGGCGATCTCGGAACGGGTGCCGAGGCTGCCCACGCCGATATAGCCGCGGCTCAGCTCCTCGGTGACCACGCACATGGCGGTCTTGCCCATGCCCAGGCCGCCGTATTCCTCGGGCAGGGTCAGGCCGAACACGCCCATTTCGGCCACCGCCTCGACCACCTCCAGCGGAATCAGCTCGTCCTTGAGGTGCCAGTCATGGGCATAGGGGACCACCTGGTCCTCGACGAAGCGGCGGAACTGATCGCGGATCATGTCCAGCGTCTCGTCGTCGAGGCCGTACTCGCCGAAATGGTGGCCGTCCTCGATCAACTGCGCGATGCGCACCCGCACGGCCGCCGCGTTGCCCTGCTTGCGCAGCAGGTTGACGGCGTCGTTGTGGTGCTGGTGGCAGGTGGCGGAATCGACGCCCAGGTCGGCGGGGCGGATGAATTCGCCCTGGCTCATGGGGATGCCGCCGAAAATCTGGGCGGTGTATTCGCCGAAGGCCGACTGCAGCATCAGCGATTCCAGCTCGCCGCGCTTGCCCGCCGCCTCCAGCCGCTTGCCCCAGTCCAGCATCTGCTCCAGCGCCGACACATAGGTGGTCAGCCAGGCATAGCCGTGGGCGGCCTGCTGGTTGGCCTCGAGCAGGCCGCCGTCGACCTTGCCGTCCCGGGCCACCATGGCGGTGACCGAGGCCTTGGCGGCGGCGTGCAGGCCCTTGAGGGCGCCAAGCGCGCTCTCGCAGGTGGGGATGAGGTCGGCGATCAGCGGGGTGGCGGTCATGGTGGCGGTCCTTGGTGACATCGTCATGGCCGGGCTTGGCCCAGCCATCCATGGACCCCCGGGTCAAGCCCGGGGGTGACGGAATAGAGAGGGACGCGGCGAGCGTCGGCCGCTTCAGCCCTCGATGCAATCCTCGACGGTGTAGCGGCCGGGCTTGAGCGCCTGGACCAGCACCGCCATGTTGCCCGGCTTGTGCTGGTTGCGCAGCATCTTCATGTGCGCGGTGGGGATCTCGTCCCACGAATAGCACTCGGACATGCAGGGGTCGAGGCGCCGCTCGATGACCAGTTGGTTGGCCTGGCTGGCCTGCAGCAGGTTGGCGAAATGGCTGCCCTGGATGCGCTTCTGGCGCATCCACACGAAACGGGCGTCGAAGGTCAGGTTGAAGCCGGTGGTGCCGGCGCAGAACACCACCATGCCGCCGCGCTTGACCACGTTGCACGACACCGGGAAGGTGGCCTCGCCGGGATGCTCGAACACGAAATCGACGTCGTTGCCCTTGCCGGTGATGTCCCAGATGGCCTTGCCGAACTCGCGGACCTTCTTCATGTAGGCCTTGAACTCCTCCTGGTCGCCGTCCACGTCGGGCAGCTGGCCCCAGCAATCGAAGTCCTTGCGGTTGATGACGCCCTTGGCGCCCAGCCCCATGACGAACTCGCGCTTGTCCTCTTCCGAGATGACGCCGATGGCGTTGGCGCCGGCCACCGAGATCAGCTGGATGGCCATGGAGCCCAGGCCGCCGGCCGCACCCCACACCAGCACGTTGTGGCCCGGCCGCAAAACGTGCGGGCGGTGGCCGAACAGCATGCGATAGGCGGTGGCCAGGGTCAGGGTGTAGCACGCCGACTCTTCCCAGGTCAGGTGCTTGGGGCGGTGCATCAGCTGCTGCGCCTGGACGCGGGCGAATTGGGCGAAGGAGCCGTCGGCGGTCTCGTAGCCCCAGATGCGCTGGCTGGGCGAGAACATCGGGTCGCCGCCGTTGCACTCCTCGTCGTCGCCGTCGGTCTGGTTGCAGTGGACCACCACCTCGTCGCCGACCTTCCAGCGCGACACCTTGGAGCCCACCTTCCACACGATGCCCGAGGCGTCGGAGCCGGCGATGTGATAGGGCTGCTTATGGTAGTCGAAGGGGCTGATGGGCTTGCCCAGCGCCGCCCAGACGCCGTTGTAGTTGACGCCGGCGGCCATCACCATGATCAGCACCTCGTGAGGGTCGATCTCGGGGGTGTCGACCACCTCGACCAGCATGGCGGTGTCGGGATTGCCGTGGCGCTCGCGGCGGATCGCCCAAGCGTACATCTGCTTGGGCACGTGACCCAGCGGCGGAATCTCGCCGATCTCGTAGAGGTCCTTGGCCACCTGACCCGGCCGGATGTCGGCCATATTCGCCGCTTCGCTCATGCCCGCGCGCTCCTTGCTCGAGAAACTTGCCCTGCCCCCACCCTTGAAGGTGGGTCTTGTTGACCCTGGCGGGGATGCCAAATCCCCGTCCGGGCGTCGTCCTGATGGCGTTTTAGCGTTTTGCCACTTTTTTCGCAATGCACAAAATGATAGTTTGTTTCGCGCCACGGCGATGTCGAGAAATTTTACGTCGCATGGCCGGCCGGTCACGGCATGCAGGATGTTGCACCGCAAGATGTGAGGGTGAGCAGGGAATGACGCAAGGAACCACGCCCCAGGCAACGGCCCCGGCCCGCGACAAGCCGTGGCTGTTCCGCACCTATTCGGGCCACAGCTCGGCGGCGGAGAGCAACAAGCTTTACCGGGGCAACCTGGCCAAGGGCCAGACGGGCCTGTCCATCGCCTTCGACCTGCCGACCCAGACCGGCTACGATTCCGACCACCCGCTGGCGCGGGGCGAGGTCGGCAAGGTCGGCGTGCCGGTGTGCCATATCGGCGACATGATGACCCTGTTCGACGGCATCCCGCTCGAGCAGATGAACACCTCGATGACCATCAACGCCCCGGCGGCGTGGCTGTTGTCGCTGTACATCGCCACCGCCGAGAAGCAGGGCGCCGCCCGCGCCCGGCTGAACGGCACCACCCAGAACGACGTCATCAAGGAATACCTGTCGCGCGGCACCTATATCTTCGCGCCGCAGCCGTCGCTCAGGCTCACCAGCGACGTGATCGCCTTCACCTACCGCGAGGTTCCCAAGTGGAACCCGATGAACGTGTGCTCGTACCACCTGCAGGAGGCCGGCGCGACCCCCGAGCAGGAGCTGGCCTTCGCCCTGGCCACCGCCATCGCGGTGCTGGACACCGTGCGCCCCACCGTCCCCGAGGCGGATTTCCCCCAGGTGGTCGGCCGCATCAGCTTCTTCGTCAACGCCGGCATCCGCTTCATCACCGAGATGTGCAAGATGCGGGCCTTCACCCAGCTGTGGGACGAAATCTGCCGCGACCGCTACGGCATCGAGGACGAGAAGCTTCGACGCTTCCGCTACGGCGTCCAGGTCAACAGCCTGGGCCTGACCGAGCCGCAGCCCGAAAACAACGTCTACCGCATCCTGCTGGAGGCCCTGGCGGTGACCCTGTCCAAGGACGCCCGCGCCCGCGCGGTGCAACTGCCGGCCTGGAACGAGGCCCTGGGGCTGCCGCGCCCGTGGGACCAGCAGTGGTCGCTCCGCATGCAGCAGATCATGGCCTTCGAAACCGACCTGTTGGAATATGGCGACATCTTCGACGGTTCGCGCGTCGTCGCCGAGAAGGTCGAGGAACTGAAGGCCGGCGCGCGTGAGGAACTGGCCCGCATCGCCGCCATGGGCGGCGCCGTGCCGGCCATCGACTCCAGCTACATGAAGCAGAAGCTGGTCGAATCCAACGCGCGTCGCATCGCCGGCATCGAATCGGGCGAGCAGATCGTGGTCGGCGTCAACAAGTGGACCGAGACCGAGCCCAGCCCGCTGACCACCGGGGACGGCGCCATCCTGACCGTCGATCCCAAGTCCGAGGCCGAGCAGATCGAGCGGCTGGCGGCCTTCAAGGCGACCCGCGACGCCCAGGCGGTCGAGGCCGCGCTGGCGTCCTTGCGCGCTGCCGCCGCCGAGGGCCGCAACGTCATGGAACCGTCCATCGCCGCCGCCCATGCCGGCGTCACCACCGGTGAATGGGCCGCCACCCTGCGCGAGGTGTTCGGCGAGTACCGCGCCCCCACCGGCGTCGCCCGCGCCGCCGCCGCCGCCAAGGGCGACGCCATCGCCGCCGTGCGCGCCCGCGTCGACGCGGTGTCGGCGACGCTGGGCCGCCGCATCAAGATGCTGGTGGGCAAGCCGGGCCTGGACGGCCATTCCAACGGCGCCGAGCAGATCGCCGTCCGTGCCCGCGACGCCGGCATGGAGGTGGTCTACGAGGGCATCCGGCTGACCCCGGCCCAGATCGTCAACGCCGCCCTCGAGGAAGGCGTCCACGTGGTGGGCCTCTCGATCCTGTCGGGCAGCCACGTGCCGCTGGTCACCGAGGTGCTGGACCGCATGCGTGCCGCCGGCATCGGCGACATCCCGGTGGTGGCCGGTGGCATCATCCCGCCCGAGGACGAGAAGACGCTGCTGGCCGCCGGCTGTGCCCGCATCTACACGCCCAAGGACTACGACATCACCGCCATCATGGGCGACATCGTCGAACTGGTGGCCGGGCGCGCCGACGCCGCCTGACCCGCGACGGCCGGGCGGGTTCGCCCGGCCCCTTCCCCCTCAATCGCGCTTGTGGTAATGCCAAGGTGGATGGGGATTGGAAGGACCGACATGGTCAGGATCAGCAGCAAAAACGACCGCCGCTTCGACGACCGTCATCCCGGCACCGGACTGGTGGCGCGGATCGGCGGGCAGGAAATCGAGGTCCTCGACGTTTCCATCGGTGGATTGAAGATCGCCAGCCCCAAGGGCCTCAAGACCTGGCGGGGCGACGCGCTGGATTTCGTGCTGATTTCCACCCATTGGCCGGACATGAAGCAGCCGGCCGGCCGTGGCGTCGTGCGCGCGCTGACCGACAGCTGGATCGCGCTGCAGTTCGACCGCCCGTCCTATGATCTGATGAAATGCGTCAGCCGCCACGTGGCGACGCTGCTGTGGGGCGACCGTCCCTACGGCTACTGAAAACCGCCCCTGAACCTTCGGTCTGGATCGGACCACCAACAGGCTGCGGAAAAACAGGGCCGGCTGTCTAGATTTCCGTCACCCCCGCGCAGGCGGGGGGATGACGCGACTTTTTCCGCACCCTGTTAGCGCGCCGCCGCCGACTGGTCAGCCTCCATCTGGCCGATCTTGCGGCGCATGGCGGTCAGCAACCCCTCGACCTGGCCGCCCGAGGACTGGATCACCGAGGTGTATTCCGAGCGGTGGGTGAAGGCCATGCTGGCTCCCTCGACCTTGATGTCTAGGACGCGGAACGACTCGCCCGCCTTGCGCACCAGCCAGGTCACGGCGATCGGGTCCAGCTTCCGGCGGCGGATCAGCGAGTCCACCGACACGTTCAACTCGCCGTCGGGGTGGACGGCGACGATGTCCAGCGTCTCGCCGGAATAGTCCTTGAACCGCTTGGCCCAGGTCAGGACCTGGATGTCCTCGAACAGGCGCAGGAACTCCCGCTGCTGGGGCGGCGTGGCGATGCGCCAGTAGCGTCCCAGCACCAGCTTGCCGATCTCGGGCAGGTCGAAGCTGTCCACGAACAGGGTGCGGAAGCGGCGGTTGCGCTCGTCGTCGGAAATGTCCTTGACCGCCACCGTCGCCATGGCGGTGTCGGCCAGCGTGGCGATGAAGGCGCGCGCCGCGTCCTGGCGGGCGTCGGCGTTGGCGGCCCCACCGAAGGCGACAAGGGCGCCCATGGCCAGGGCGGCGATCAACGTGCGACGGGACAGCATCGGATCAATGGCTTTCCTGGCCAGACTCTTCCGCCGCGCTGATGCTGGCGGCCGGCACCTTGTCGACGACCGTGTCGTTCCTGATCTCGGCATCGCGGCGCTGCCTGTAAAGGGAGCGGACGGCGGCGTAGAAGTCGAGCGAGGTCCGCTCGATTTCGTCAAGCGAATCGAGGAAACGCTCGCGCTTGTCGATGCCGGCGACGCCGGTGCGGGTCCAGATGGCCCACTCCTTGTCGGTGTTGTCCCACCAGATGTTGACCGGATCGGCCAGCCATTCAGCGGCCAAGCCGGTGGTGTCACGCGGATTGGACGGGCCGAGGATGGGCAATACCAGATACGGGCCGTCGGGAACACCCCACACCGCGAAGGTCTGGCCGAAATCCTCGTCGTGGAAGGGGATGCCCCCCTCGCCGGCGATGTCGAACAGGCCGGCGATGCCGAAGCCGGTGTTGAACGCGAACCGCATCGCGGTCTGCACGGCGCGGTCGGGCTGGCCTTGCAGCACGTCGTTGGCGAACACGATGGGGGCGCGCAGATTGTTCAGGAAGTCGCGCACGCGGTCGCGGCCGAACTGGGGAACGGCGGCGCGATACCCCTGGGCCAGCGGCTTCAGCAGCGCCTTGTCGACGGCCTGGTTGAATTCGAAGATGGCGCGGTTGGTCGGCTCGAGCGGATCGTTGATCTGTTGCCACTCGGCGACCGCTTCCTGGTCGTCGGCGGGTGGCGGCGTGGCGCAGCCGGCAATCAGGGCGAACGCGAGGACGGACGCGGCAACACGCGCGGCAGAGCGGGGGATGAAGGCTGTCATATGGCTCTTCTGATTACCCTGTTGGACCTTCGGACGCAACGTTCCCCGGCGCGGGCCGGGCCATGGGGCGCAACACTGTGGCAGAACCCCGCACCATCCGAGGTACCACAGGCGCCGGTGAAAGGCTAGGGGGCAGGACTCGTCTGCCGCCGCCCCTCGACGCGTGTGTGGTAAAAATGCATCATCCGCCGCGGCGACGAAAGAGGGCTTCATGTTCGCATAAAGATATGTTTATATCTTTCGCGAGCATGGAGCGGAGGTGAACGCGGTGGACGCGGTATTGACGGGATTGCGGGCGGCGGCGGAGCCGACACGGCTGCGGCTGCTCGCCCTGCTCGCCCAGGGCGAGCTGGCCGTCAGCGAGCTGACCCACATCCTGGGCCAAAGCCAGCCGCGCGTCTCGCGCCATCTCAAGCTGATGTGCGAGGCCGGCCTGCTCGATCGCTTCCCCGAGGGTGCCTGGGTGCTGTACCGGGTGGCGACCAAGGGGCTGGGCGGCGACATCGCCCGCACGCTGCTGGGCCTGCTGCCGCCCGACGACCCCGTGGTCGATCTCGACCGCCGGCGGCTGGCCGGCGTGCGCGCGGCCCGCGCCGAGCGGGCGGCGGCCTATTTCCGCGACAATGCCGGCCGCTGGAACGAGATCCGGTCCCTGCACGTGGACGAGGCCGAGGTCGAGACCGCGCTGCTGGCGGCGCTGGCCGGCCGGCCGATCCGCGACCTGGTGGACATGGGCACCGGCACCGGCCGGGTGCTGGAACTGCTGGCGCCCCATGTGGAGCGCGCGGTCGGCGTCGACCTGTCGCGCGAGATGCTGGCGGTCGCCCGCGCCAATCTGGAGCGCGCCGGCCTGTCCCATTGCATGGTGCGGCAGGGCGACATCACCCAACTGCCGTTGCCGGCCGATTCGGCCGACGCGGTGACCCTGCACCAGGTTCTGCATTATGCCGCCGATCCCGCCGCCGTGGTGGCCGAGGCGGCCCGCATCCTGCGTCGCGGCGGGCGGCTGGTGGTGGTGGACTTCGCCCCCCACGACCAGGAGATCCTCCGCGACCAGCACGCCCACCGCCGCCTCGGCTTCGCCGACGACGAGGTGGCCGGCTGGTTCGCGGCCGCCGGCCTGGAAGCCGACGGCATCACCCGCCTGCCCGGCACTTCCCTGACCGTGGTGTTGTGGCGAGCCCGCCGCCCCGACGCCCCGGCCCGCACGCCCGTACAGACAGGAGCCCAAGCGTGACCCCCGAACTTCCCATCGCCGCCGCACTGACGCGGCCGGTCAGCGTTTCCTTCGAATTCTTCCCGCCCAAGACCGAGAAGATGCAGGAGAACCTGTGGGAGTGCGTCAAGCGCCTGGAGCCGCTGGCCCCCAAATTCGTGTCGGTGACCTATGGCGCCGGCGGCACGACGCGGGAGCGCACCCACGAGACCGTGGCCCGCATCGCCCGCGAGACCAGCCTCAAACCGGCCGCCCACCTGACCTGCGTCGGCCACAGCACCGGCGAGGTGGACGACATCGCCCGGCGCTATTGGGACGAGGGCATCCGCCACATCGTCGCGCTCCGGGGCGACATGCCCGACAATTCCGGCCGCTACGAGCCGACTCCGGGCGGCTACGCCTATGCCGTCGATCTGGTGAAGGGGCTCAAGCGCATCGCCGATTTCGAGATCTCGGTGGCCGCCTATCCCGAGACCCACCCCGACGCCCCCAGCGCCGCCTTCGACCTCGACAACCTCAAGGCCAAGGTGGACGCCGGCGCCACCCGGGCGATCACCCAATACTTCTTCGACGTCGACGTCTACCGCCGCTTCGTCGACCGTGCACGCGCCGCCGGCATCACCGTGCCCATCGTGCCGGGGATCCTGCCGGTGACCAATTTCGCCCAGGTCCGGAAGTTCTCGGCCGCCTGCGGGGCCGGCGTGCCGCCGTGGATGGCCGACCTGTTCGAGGGCCTGGACGACGACCCCGACACGCGGCGACTGGTCGCCGCCACCGTCGCCGCCGAGCAGTGCCGCACCCTGGCCGCCGACGGGGTGACCGAGTTTCACATCTACACCCTCAACCGCGCCGACCTGGCCTACGCGATTTCCCATATCCTGGGCGTGCGGCCGGCGAAGGGCGCGTAGTTAGGGTTTAACCACAGAGGCACAGAGACACAGAGAGGGCTTTCAAACGGCGCCGTGGCGCCATGAACGTCTCCGACGGCACAACATCCCTGTGCCTCTGTGTCTCTGTGGTCGATCCACCATTGGCCGCATCGTCGCGGCCGACGAGGAAAGCACGATGACCAACATTCTCGACCATCTCCGCGACCGCGTTCTCTTGTGCGACGGCGGCACCGGCGCGCTGGTGCAGGCCATGAACCTGTCGGTGGACAAGGACTTCCTGGGACTGGAGAACTGCACCGAGATCCTGGTGAAATCGCGGCCCGACGTGATCCGCGGCATCCACGAGCGCTATTTCGAGGCCGGCGCCGACATGGTCGAGGCCGACACCTTCGGCGGCAGCCCGGTGACCCTGGCCGAATTCGGCATCGCCGAAAAGGCCTTCGAGCTCAACAAGCGGGCCATCGAGATCGCCTTCGAGGCCGCCGAGCGCTTCAAGGGCGACGGCCGCGCCCGCTTCGTGCTGGGCGCCATCGGCCCCGGCACCAAGCTGCCGTCCTTGGGCCATATCGGCTATGACGAGTTGGAGGCCGCCTACGTCGTCCAGGCGGCCGGCCAGATCGCCGGCGGCGTTTCGGCCTTCCTGATCGAGACCTGCCAGGACCCGCTGCAGGTCAAGGCCGCCGTCAACGGCTGCAAGATCGCCTGCGCGACCGCCGGCGTGGACGTGCCGCTGTTCGTGCAGGTGACGGTGGAAACCACCGGCACCCTGCTGGTGGGGGCCGACATCGCCACCGCCGCCACCGTGGTGCGCTCGTTGGACGTGCCGCTGCTCGGCATGAACTGCGCCGCCGGCCCGCAGGAAATGGCCGAGCACTTCAAGTGGCTGGCGGAGAACTGGGACGGCCTGATCTCCATCCAGCCCAATGCCGGCCTGCCCGAGCTGGTCGACGGCCAGACCCGCTATCCGCTGCTGCCCGACGAGCTGGCCCTGTGGCACGAGCGCTTCGTGGGTATGGGCGCCAATCTGGTCGGCGGCTGCTGCGGCACCACACCGGACCACATCGCCGCCACCGACGCCATGCTGCGGCGCACCGGCGGCGGATACCGCCCGGCCCCGGTCAGGCGGAGCGTGCACTGGATGCCGGCGGTGGCGTCGCTGTACTCGCAGGTGCCGCTGAAGCAGGAAAACGCCTTCCTGGCCATCGGCGAGCGCTGCAACGCCAACGGCTCCAAGAAGTTCCGCGATTTCCAGGACGCCGAGGACTGGGACGGCATCGTCGCCATGGCCCGCGAGCAGGTCAAGGAGGGCAGCCACACGCTCGACGTCTGCACCGCTTTCGTCGGCCGCGACGAGATCCGCGACATGACCGAGGTGGTGTCGCGCCTGCGCGGCGCCGTCACCACGCCCCTGGTCATCGACTCCACCGAGCTTCCCGTGCTGGAGGCGGCGCTCAAGCTCTATGGCGGCAAGGCCATCCTCAACTCCATCAACTTCGAGAACGGCGAGCACGAGGCCGAGGCGCGGCTGAGGCTGGCCAGGAAGTTCGGCGCCGCCGTGGTGGCGCTGACCATCGACGAGGAGGGCATGGCCAAGGACAAGGAGTCCAAGCTGCGCATCGCGCGCCGGCTCCACGACTTCGCCGTCACCAAGCACGGACTGCCGGCCGGCGACCTGTTGTTCGACCCATTGACCTTCACCATCTGCACCGGCAACGAGGACGACCGCAGGCTCGGCGTCGAGACGCTGGACGCCATCGAGGCCATTGCCACGGAAATGCCCGACTGCGGCATCGTCCTGGGCCTGTCGAACATCTCATTCGGTTTGAAGCCCGCCGCCCGGCAGGTGCTGAACTCGGTGTTCAACGACCACGCGGTCAAGCGCGGCATGACCGGGGCCATCGTCCACGTCTCCAAGATCGTGCCGCTGCACACCCTGGCGCCCGAGGAAGTCCGGGCGGCGGAGGACCTGATCTTCGCCCGCCGCCCCGAGGCCCTGGCCGACTTCATCGCCCTGTTCGGCGACCGCAAGGCCGCCGACCTGAAGAAGGAGCTGCCGGCCAATGTGGAGGAGCGCCTGAAGCAGCGCATCGTCGACGGCGACCGCACCGGGCTCGACGCCGACCTGGCCGAGGCCATGGCCGCCGGGTGGAAGCCGCTCGACATCATCAACCAGCTGCTGCTCGACGGCATGAAGGTGGTGGGCGAGCTGTTCGGGGCCGGCAAGATGCAATTGCCCTTCGTGCTGCAGTCGGCCGAGACCATGAAGGCCGCCGTCGCCTTCCTGGAGCCGCACATGGAGAAGGCCGAGGGCAAGGCCAAGGCGACCCTGGTGCTGGCCACGGTGAAGGGCGACGTCCACGACATCGGCAAGAACCTGGTGGACATCATCCTCACCAACAACGGCTACA
>CALABS010000048.1 GCA_937887565.1 uncultured Rhodospirillaceae bacterium
CAATCCGCGAGCAGACAAAAGCTGCCTGACCGCGGCACTCAGCGGATGCTTACGCGCCGCGAGCGCTCGACCGGCGCCGGCATCCACATCGGGACGCTGCACGGCGCAAAGGGGCTGGAGTTCCGGCACGTCATCCTCCTCGACGGGGGATGGGCCGGACGGTCATCGGACAGGGCTGCCGCGGACGGCGAGGAGGAGCGGCGGCTGTTCTACGTCGGCATGACGCGGGCGCGTGAGACGTTGTGCCTGATGCGCCGTGCGGATGTGAGGAATCCGCATCTGCCGCTGCTCGATGGCGTCGACTATGTTGCCTGCGCCGACACCGGGCGCGCCGACCAGAGAGTGCTCCGCCGCCAGCACACCGTGCTCGGGCTCGGCGACCTGCACATCGACTTTGCCGGCCGCCAGCCGGCAACGGCAGCCGTTCACCGGGTGATGACGGCCCTGCGGCCGGGTGATGCGGTGAGCTTGCGGGCGGCACGCTCGGCGACGGACCGGGTGTCGGTGCTCAGCGCTGACGGCACGGTGATTGCGCGCCTTTCGGAGGCGGCCAGCCGGCACTGGTCCTATCTGATCTCCGCGGTTGAACAGGTCCGTGTGCATGCCGTGGTTCGCCGGCATCGGAAAGACTGCGCGGAGGCTTGGCGTGATCAGCTCAGGACTGAAAGCTGGGAGCTTCCGGTGATTGAAGTCTGGACGCGCTCTGTTCGTTGACATCTCTTTTGAGGAAAAGCCCTCGTTTCCGACATTCGGATCGGCGACCTTCTTATGCGCCAGGAGCACAACCGCCAATAGCTCGGAACGACGGAGATAAACCGAGAGCGGTCTGGCTACAATCAAGCGTGAGGGTTGGGGAAGCGGACTCTCGCTGTCGTTCAGCCTTCGAAAGGTTCGTAAGGCGCATTGGCGAAGCGTCATGGGACCGCTTAACTCAGGATTTGGAGTCTCCCGCCCCGCTTATGCGTCCTGTGTTGCCGCAATGTCATCTTGATACAACTCGCTGTCGCTTGCTTTCTCCGGCTCAACATGAGGTTCCAGTACACCCTCTAGATAGTGGCTGTACCTTTTACGCAAATGGTCCAACGCATCCTCGCGCGTCACTCGCAGCGCAAGTGCATCCTGGAAGAACTTCAAACGCGCACGATTTTCACTAAACACCGAAGCCCATGTCCGAACGATGATTTTTAGGTTCCCCGTTCTTGCCACGGTGCCAAGTTCTTCACCTTCTATCTGCCGCACTCTCAGGCAGTAATCCTCATCGATCGCCTTCGACAGTGCACAAAACACCCATCGAGTGTTGGCTTTATCGAAGCGGGTATCTTTTATAACGGCCTGCGCGTAGCCTTCGACTTGACCAACCTCCTTTTGTCTTATTGTTACCTTCGGAGCCTTCAGTTCGACGACAAGGTGTTCGAGCTCTGCAGCACCGTGCGGGCGACGTTGACGACCGAACATCAGATCCAGAATACCCCTCTTTTTCGTCGGGTGCAGGACAGGATCAGTTCCAAGCACTTCCATATTTCGAGCTTTGGCATGTTCTGCCAAGCAGCGGTTCAATCCTTCGTCATCCACCATAAGGTGGAATTCATCGCCAAACAGCCACGTGTTTTCTGCCACGAGGCGGTGAAGTTGTGTCCGTTCTTTAAGCGCGCGGCTGTGTTTCTCCTCGAACACCAACGCTTCCAGACCCTCAATGACCTTCAGGCGATCAGCGACAACACGAGCTCCACCTATAATTGCAGATAATGACGTTTCACGCAGTAAGCTCGCCAGCTGGATCACCTCGCGCTTCGGCAACTTGATCACTTCCCCGAGGACAAATTGAATTTCTTCATCACCCCGCTCCACAGCCGTTCGAAGCGTCCGAAGCTGCAAGCGACGGGCGGTTTTGGATGTCTTATCGAAATCTTCGATGTGCCGAGCGGCAGTCACAGCGACGATATCGAAGACTTCACGCTTCGCTACCTCGACGGGGTTGGAGGGCGGCTCCCGGTACGGGTAGACATCCTCGTTTTTCCAAACCTGAACGACGTCTTGCGCGTCGGCGGCGGCACGGCGCCGAAGATGCTCCCGAATGGCCTGCCGAGCTTCGGCAAGCAGGTCACGCACAGGGCCGCTGAGGTCACCTAATCCGAGTTCGTTCCTGTCATGCAATACCTGAATCAGAGGAGACTTTAAGTACGCGCAATAGCCGCGATCGGCGATGGGTAGACGGTCGCCAAGCGTGAGCAGAGGAAAGCCGTTCTCTCCGCACAGATATAGGTATCGCTCCCCGACGCGTTTCCACTCGATCACCTCCAAAGTAACCGGATGCATCGCGCCGCCGTCTTCGATAGGCGAGAGAGCATAAGCCTTCCTATGCTCGACACCTGCGGCGGCGTCGAGCAATATCCCATCTACGGACACTCGCACATCCGGGTATAGAAGGAGATATGGCGCGAGTACCTCCGTCAGCCCCTGACGGCCATCTTCGCCCACAAGGCTTCGGAAATCTTTGAGTGGCTCAGAGATGGTCAGTTCCACTCCTGTTCCGGCCACTTTAGCTGCGACAGGGTCGGAGATGGAACCGCGACCGAGATCGTCTCCTATGACGCTGACCTGAAAGCTGTTGAGGTCAGCTCCGTTCAAAAAAGTCACACGCCAGTCTGCGACACGCCCGAGGGCAAATGCCTTGAAGCGGCCTTTACCCTCGCGCCCGTGCAGAAAGCGCCCTCGGCCTTTGGTTCGGGCCGCGAGCTTTTTCCAGCTACCCCCAAGACCTTCAAATAGATTGGGAGCTTCCTCATGTGTCATTCCGGTGCCGTCGTCGCGAACGATGATGCGCTCCAAGCCAAGAGGACCGCTCTGAAATTCGACGTCGACACGCATCGCGTCAGCGTCGAGGGAATTCCAAACGCACTCCGCCAGCGCCATCAAAGGCGGCGCACCCGCTTGTTTGGCGAGGAAGTCCGACTTAGCCTTGACCAAGAAAATTTTGCTGCCGCTCACCAGGCCCTCCCGTATGACGGAACGCTACCATAAAGAGCGCGAAACGCTGAGCAGTGAATATCACCAAGATGGGCATCCACAACTGAGGCGGCCGAACACCATGTCCGCTATGTGAAATCCTATCCGGGCAGACGAGCGACCGAAATGGTTCAGGAGTTGCCGCATCCCAAGGATAGCTCATGACCCTTCTAGGACTCTGAGAAACTCCGCTTTTGGCAGAAGATTAGCTGGAACTAGGGAATTGTTCGCGCCAAGCCAAGCGCGCCTTGATCGCCTCGATGGACGCTGGATGGTCCTCGGTCATATCGCGCCCACCTTCAGACAGCTCCCCGGTCGACCGGCCGCTGGTGAAAGATATGGGAGACCACACCTTCCTCCAAGGCGCGTTCCAGAGCCAAAGCAAAGCTCTTGATCGTCTTGGTGATCTCGGGCGCCCGTAGGATCTGGCGCCAGTCCTGGGCATTGTTCACCCCGCGCTCCCACGCCAGGAGATGGACCAGCGCCATATGTGCGAATTGTATGCCTTCCTCGCCAGCGACGAAGCTCTGGTCGACCCGGTCGGGGTAGTGGACCTCTTGGCTTTCCAGATCCCATGCCGCCAGGAGTTGCTGGGTTTCAGGGTGCAGGTCTGCTGCGGGTAGGCCGCCGCCCTTGGTGAAGGTGATCTTGGCTATACGCATGCGCCAAGTTTCGACCTTGCCGTTCTCAGTCTCTTCGATGGCCTCCAGTGCATCCTTGGCCATCTCGAAATGGACCCCCGCGCCGGGCGCAAGCTTGAAAACGCAGTCGCCGGCCAGCACGCCCAACAGGTTCTGGCGCATGGCCTCGCCGTGCTGAATGTTGAAATTGGTCCTGGCCAGGGTCAGGTGCCGCGCGTCGAACAGGGTCCAAAGACCGTGGAACTTCCAGGCGATCAGCAAGGGCTTGCCGACCAGGTCGGCGTAGGCCTTCAGTTTGGCCAAATAGTCGGGTTTGAACGACAAGGTCCGCTTGCCGAAGGCTTTAACCTCTATCAGGAACGCGCCGTGCGTCTCGAAATGGGCGAGAAGGTCGGGAACCTGATAAGTCTCGCGCGAGGAAAGCGGCGCCTGCACCTGATCAAGCTTGTGGATCAAGCTGCACTTTCCCAGCCACGCGCAGATGACCTGAAACTGATCCTCAGCGGGAAGGCCAAGGTTCAGCAGCTTGACCTTGTGGGCGATCTTGGCCGGATCGGCATCGAGACCCAGTTCAGAAATGACCTCCTGAACGAGGCGGTCGAGATCTTCGGGCGTCTCCATGGGCGTCTTCAACTCAGCTTCGTCATGCCAGCCGCGGGACCGGTCGGGATCGCGTACTCGCGAATTGAATAGGCCTTGCGACTGAAGAGATTCAGCCAGACCTGATCTGGCGGGTAGGCTCCTTCAAGGTAAAGTTCGCGCCAGCGCTTGGATTGCTTAAGATAGCCAGCGGCCGACTCGTCGTCACCGCCGCTGTACCCGTCGATCGGCAGCACCTCTCGTTCGACGGTGCAATTGAGCCTGCGGACCGTGAAGGTCGCAAGCAGCGGCACCTTCGCACTCAGGTGGCCCTGGGTTTCGCCTGCAGCCCATGGACAGGTTACCGGTGGTTTGTGACCAAATTGGTGGGCAACCAACCGGCCCGTCTTCAGTATGACGTGATTGCGACATTTGGGGAAAACGAATAGTGGCCCCTTCTGAGTGTCCCACACCGCCACGCGCTGATCTGCCTGTAGGGCTACGAGCATGCCATCGCCTCCAACTGGCCCGCCTACTAGGGGGCTAACTATTTCGCCGGTTCGTCAGGCCAGTCGTCGGGCACAAGGGCGGGGGGCTTCGTCCATGGCCGCTCAACGAGGGCGGCTTGGAACCAGTCGTCACGCAAGTTGGCGTGCTCGGTGACGATGATTTGGAAGCCAGGAGCATCTTCTTCGGCAAAGCGGCGAAGTAGTTCGAACAACCGCCGAACCGCCTCCAGGTCGGCATCGGTCTCCGTCTTTTCGATCGAACCGCCAGCCTCTTCGTAGACGGCCTCCGACGGGAAGTAGACCTGGGTGGGTTGATCGATTAGGAGCAGGCGCGGGATAGGCTGGTTGTTGTTGGCCGCATATCGATGCAGCGCGAGCAAGGCCGAAAGATGATAAGCAAGGTGGTTCTCGCCACCGCCCGTGCGGGGCATATAGATTGGGCGGCCCGGCCGGTCGATCGCGACCGTCAGGTTGTGCAGGTCTAGGCGCGCAGGATACTGGCCGAACTCGCCGCCCAGGGCTGTGATGTAGCCCGACATGTGCATCGAGATGCTGTTGAGAGTCGAAACCAGGCGCTCCCTGGAATCGTCCGCGCCGATCTTTCGCTCCAGGTCATCGGCCTTGGCCTTGAGCCGGCGATCTTCGCGTTCCAGTCGCACGAGTTCCGAGTCGGGAATAAGCCCTTCAAGGAACAGACTGACGCGGCCGACGACCCGGGAAGCGGCGTTGTTCCTATTGCCTATTTGCGTGATGATCTCACTGCTGGCAATGGCAGCCGACAGCTCGATTTCCTTGTTGCGGATCTGGTCGCCGATGTCCTGGATGTCCCGGCGCTGCCCGGCAAGGTATTCGTCCAGGGCGGGACGTTCGCCGACAACCGCTTGCATCTCGCGCTCAAGCGACTCAAGCTCCGCGATCAACGCGGCAGCTAACGGCGTGTCCATGCCAAGGTTGGCCTCGGCGAATGGCCATTGCCATTCGCCCGTAGCCGGGTTCTTCGGCAGCAGTTTGATCGAGGTCAGGCGATCCTTCTGCTCGCCGGCTTCGGTTTCGAAGCCCTTCGAGCGCTTGGCGTATTGGACCGCGGCGTCGATGCGCTGCTGGATGTCGCGGCGTTGGTTACGAAGCGACACTAGATCGTTTTCGATGGCCGATACGCGAAGGCCATCGTCTTCAGGCACCGGCTCTGGCCTCCAGACCAGAACGCTGCGGAGCGTGTCGATGAACGAGCCGGCCTCTCCGCTAACCGAAAGGGGAATACCTACGGCTCTGGCCTCGGAAAGCAGCCCGAGCGCTTTCTCATCCAATGTCGCCACGGCGTTGCGCGCCTGCTCAAGCAGCTTTCCATTGAGCCGGATATCTCGCTGCACGCCACGAAGACGGGATTCGAGTTCGAATTTGTCCCTGGAAGACACACCAAGCAGGATAGGCAGCGTGTCCTTGATCGCCTGAGGCTGGAATTGTTCGTTCTGGCGGTAGAACAGCTGGTCTTTGTTGGCAACGATGCCCTGTTTCTGAAAAAGATAGTAGTGTGTGTGCTTAATGTTGGCTTGATAGCTTTCACGGCTGCTGCTCAGTGGAACGTCCGTGACATTTTCCGGGATGCCCACGAGCTGCGATAGCAGGGTCTCGACGCCGTTATCATCGTCGTTGACCGACAGTTCTGCGAACAAGGGCGGCGCAACCTGCGCGCCTCGCCTGATCATCGCCAGACTGCAACTCGCCCGACCCGCGTCAGGCGTTGGTTTGGCCACGAGAACTTGCTCGCCCTCGAACTGGTAGATCGCCGCGAACCAGGAAACCCGATCTCGGATGACGCCCTCGGGGATGTTGAAGCTCGAGCGGCCCATCAGATATTCAAGGATATCCGAGAGTGCGGACTTGCCCGTGGAGGAGCGGCCCGTAATGACGTTCAAGCCGTCGAGGTGGAACACCAGGTCGCGTCGTCGACCGTCGTGGCTATAGATATGGATGGATTTGATCTTCATGGTCTGACGCCCATCGTCGCGTAGATTGTAACGCGATCGCCAATGCGGGCAAACTCCTTGCCCAGATACTTGGCGACTTTCTGGATCGCCTGGGTTTCGTCTGAGCCGCTGATAGTCTTGCGCACACCTTGCGGATTGGACTTCAGCCTGCCGTCTGAGCGAACCTCAACGGATCCAAGTTGGTGAAGCAGCCCAAACGCCTCGAGCGTGAAGGGGAACATGTTTTGGGCTCGGTCGCCAAAATCTACCAGAAGCTGGGGATTGTTAGCCACCAGCTTCAGGAAGTAGCTCCGAGTGCTCGGGGCGAAGATGTCCCTGGACTGCTTGTGCAAGCACATCGGCAAGATTAGAGGGGAGAGCGAAAAGGGCAGCCCTCGGTCGTCTTCTTCCTCGTAACCCGCCATAGCCCTGAACAGCACAAGGCCGCAGAACGCTGGATTAAAGAGATTTCGAATTTCGATGGGGCGCTTGTCCCAAGCTCTCATGCTGCTTTCCCCAAGATCCGAGCAAGTTGTTCGAGAAAGCGAGGGTGCCAATGGATGTACGGGGTAGGTCTTGCATTGGCCAGAATATGGAATGTTCCTCGCACCACGTAAGGCTCGGTTACGCGCTCTCGGATTCGCAGAGAGTTGGTTTCAAGTTCGGCCCAGCGATAGAGTTCCCGCCCCGCGGCGAGACACGCGACATCCTCGCTCTTGTCGGTAATATTCTCGAAGACGGCTTCCTTGTAACGGGTCCATTCGTCAATGAGTCGGTCCTCATATTCTTCGATCTCATTCGAAACGAGCAAATTTTCCCGCGCCCAGCTCGAACGTTGCTCGAACGCCCGATAGTAGTCGACAATAGCGTTTTGCAGGCGCGCCGTGGACAACTCCAGAGCGCGCAACTGTTCGACGAATAGGCGAGGATCGTTGGCAACGTCCATCTCATCCGGCATCCGCTGCCGGAAAGTGATCGGCAGATTGTCAGACCGATATTCTTCCGCCATCGCCGAAAGCTTGTCGGAGACCTCGTAGCCTACGATCGGCGTCGTGCGTTCTCCGGCCAGAAGCCGAATCGCCTGATCCATCCACCAGCCTTCGAGCCGCTCGAAGAGAAGCGGCCGCGACTCCCGCCGGATCGTTCGTAGGTGCTGATTGATGATGGTATCCGGGATCTCTGTAATCCGGAGCGCGCCATCGGCAATGGTAATACGGGAATAGAAGTCACTGAGTTCGTTAGGCGTCAGGTCGCCCAAATCGTCGCGCACGGCGGACACCAGTTGGCCTTTTGATTTCGCCAGAGGGCCTGCGACCGCCAGGGCGCGAGCCTCGCCGTCGATATCGTCGATTTTGAAGTTCGCAAGAACTGAGTCCTCTGAAACCGTCGCCGTGGTGAAGAGGATGAACCGCGCGTCGCTGCCGATCCTGCCGTTGGCCGTGTAGTGCGCGAGCCAAATGCGAACCGACTTCCAAAAATCAGTTGACAGGTCGGTGACGGTGTCGCCGACCGCCTTGTGCTTCAAAGACGCGAGGCTTTTTCGGCCGGACGCATCGTCGAAGTCAACGTCGTCTTCCTTCTCAAGCAGGAGCGAGCTTTCCTCCGGCAACGCGAGGATTTTCATCAGCGCGAAACGGGCTTGGTAGATGTAGCCGAGGCCTTGCTCTGCGGCTGAGTATTGGGACCGTGCCCCCCCTGTCATCCGCACCTACCACCCATCAGGGTTGTTTCTCGTGGCATCAGCCCTCCCGGATCTCAGCATTCTTTTAAGCTTTTCCGCAGTAAATAGTGGCAAAACAATCCAATGAAGCAACCCGATGAGGGTTGGGCAAATCCCAGGTACATGGTTGGCGTTGCATTCCGACCTGATCGTAACGCCAACGCCATCGGATGTCAGCTTTCTGGAAACGAGCCGATGACAGCTGTTGGCGCATGGCCGCCGATCCAGCTGTCCAGGGCAACGGATTTACGGAAAGCCGGCGATCCGCCGGGGCGGATCGCCGGAATGGCGGCGCTCAGGCGCCGCCGTCGCCGAAGCGCCAGACCGGGATGCCCAGGCGCCGGGCCTTGTCGGCAAGGTTGGCGGCGATGCCCGAGCCGGGGAAGGCAACGATGCCGATCGGCAGCGCCTCCAGCAGGCGGTCGTTGCGCTTGAACGGGGCCGCCTTGGCGTGGCGCGCCCAGTCGGGGCGGAACAGCACCTGCACCACCTTGCGGTGCTCGGCCCAGCAGGCGGCGATGCGCTCGGCCCCCTTCGGGCTGCCGCCGTGCAGCAGCACCATGCCGGGGTGCTTGGCGCGCACCTTGTCGAGCACCGCCCAGATGCGGTGGTGGTCGTTGCACTCCACCCCGCCGGTGAAGGCGATGCGGGGGCCGGCCGGCAGCAGCGGCTCGGTCTCGGCCCGCCGCTTGGCGGCGAGGAAATCCCGGCTGTCGATCAGCGCGGCGGTCAGGGTGCGGTGGCTGACCAGCGAGCCGGCCCGCGGCCGCCAGCCGGAGCCGGTGTGGACCTCGAACAGTTCGGCGGCGTGGTCGCGGAAGGCCTCCATGGCGGTGCGGCGCTCGATCAGCGTCAGCCCCTCGGCCAGCAGGCGCTCCAGCTCGACCGAGCGGATCTCCGAGCCGTCCTGTTCGCGCTGGCTGCGCTTCTGGGCGTCCTCGTTATCGTCGAGTTCGCGCTGCACGCGGTCGGCGGCGCGGTGGAACAGGTTGACGGTGGACCACAGCAGGTCGGCCAGGTCGGGTTCCAGGCGGGTGTCCTTCAGCGTGACCACCAGGGCGTCGAAGACGTCGGCCAGGGCGGCGCGGATGGCGGTCTCGTCGGGCAGCGGCCGGGGATCGGGATCGTCCTGGAAGGGCCGGTGGCCGTAGAGCTGGAGTTCAATCAGGGCGTGGTCGGTGGGGGAGGCGGCGTGGTGGAGCCCGGCGGCGTCGGTGTCGGTGATCATGGCGGCTGCCCTTCGGCTGGAGGATCGGCCGCGCCCACCGCGGCCTTCGTGGCGATCCCCCAGCGGCGGGCGGGGCGGGTCCGCACCCTCTTGGGCCGCAGCGTCAGCGGAGGACGGCGGGGGGCGGCTTTCTTGTCCCGCGAGGAAGGCCGGCTTGGCCGGCCGGGGAAGAAAGTTGCGCCCCGCCGTTGCGGAGCCGGCCCGGCTGCCGCCCGATCGCCCGCTGGAAGGCCGGGGCCGCGGCCTCCCGCCGGCCGGACCGGCGTCCGCCCGCTCCGACCGGCGCCCGTCCGCCGAGGCTCAGGCTCCCCACGGCCAGCCGCCACTCATCCAGAAGCGCGCCACATCCTCCGGGGCGAGCTGGGCCCGCAGGTGCGCCCGCAGCGCTGCCACGCCGTGCGCCAGCAGGTCGTCGTTGAGGTCGCCCAGCACCGGTGCCAGGACCAGCGCCTCGATGCCGAGGGCCTCGGCGCGGCTCCCCAGGCGTTCCGCCGCCCGGCGTCCGGCGGCGTCGTTGTCGCGGGCGATGTAGAGGCGGCGCAGCGTCGGCGGCAGGCACAGGGCGGCGAGGTGGCCGGCCGACAGCGCGGCGACCATGGGCAGGGCTGGCAGGACGGTGCGCAGCGCCAGCACGGTCTCGACGCCCTCCCCCGCCGCCAGGACGTCGCGGGCCACGCCGAAGCGGACGCCGTTGCCGAGCAGGTGGCCCAGCGCCCGGCGCGGCGACAGCATAGGTGCCTTGCCGCGGCCGGACGGGTCGAGCCAAGTGCGTTGCACGCCTGTGAGGCCGCCGTCCAGACCGGTAACCGCGGCGATCAGCGCCGGCCCCTGGGCGAGCCGGTCATCGGCGTCACGGTACCAGCAGCGCGGCTGGAAGCGCAGGGAGCCGTCTTTCCGGACATCCGTAAATCCGCGGTTGCGCAGATACGCTTCGGCCAGCGTGCCGACGAGCGGCCGGGACCGGGCGAACAGGCGGCGGGCGGCCTCCGGCGATCCGATAGGGGCTGGAGGCTCCCACCGCAGCTCCGGCGGCGCCCGCGGCGAACCGAGGAAGACGCGCGCCTCGTCGAGCACTTCGGCCAGCCGATCGAGACCGCGGTTAAGCCCGATGAGGTCGAGCAGGTCACCGTGCTCGCCGGTGGCAGCGTCGGCCCATCTGCCGATAGCACCCCCATGCAGCCGGACGTAGAGGCTCTCCCCCGGCGTGCCGTGGACGTCCCCGACCCGCCAGTAACGCCCCTCCCGCCGCCCATGCGGCAGGTAATGGCGGCACACCACCTCGGCCTCCCGCGCGAGGCGGTGTGCCATCTCCGACGCGGCGGACATGGCGCCGGCCCCTCACGGCCCCGTCCGGTCGACAACACGGAGCAGCGGATGGCGGGCCAGCAGGGCGGCGAACACCGCCGGTCCGCGCTCGCCCACCGGCACAAACAGCCGCAACGTCCAGGCGATGATCTCGGACATCAGCCCCAGCGCCTTCAACCGCTCCACCATCCCTTCGCTGAAGCCGGACAGCTCGATCCGGTGAGTGCCCATCACCGTGACCCGGCGCAGCCGCAGCCCGTCGGCCAGATGCAGCACCGCCCGCCCCTCCGACACCGAGGCCCAGGCCTGCTCCGCCGACGGCACCGCTGCGTCACCGCCGCCGAAGTTGCGTTCCACCTCGGCCAGGGCGTCCGGCGCCACCACCCGGCCGATGATCCGCTCGCCGTCGTCGGTCTGCAACCGCACCACCCGCAGGTTCGTGTCCGGCAGATGCCGCCACACCGGCAGCAGCAGCCCGGTCACCAGATGCAGGGTCCCGGTGGCGAACTCCGGCACCGCCGCGGCCTCCGTCTCCCAGACGGCGGCGAAGGCCTCCGGCTCGGCCGGGCGCCAGTGGCTCTGCGCCAGCTCGGCCACCGTCACGGTCAGGCGTTCCATCGGCCGCAGCAGCCGCACCCGGCGCTCCACCGTGCCGTCGTCCAGCATCAGCCCGGCGGCGGGCACCGCCACCGCCGCCCGGCCCGAGCGGGCGTTGACCAGCAGCCGTGCTTGCGGCCCGGTCCCTTTCTCCAGAGCCTCCCCCAGGTCCATCGGCTGGTTGCGGTCGCGCCGCGCCAGCGTGAACAGCCGGGTCTCCGCTCCGGTCGCCGCGTGGGTGTAAAGCGTTCGCCGGTTCGTCACCGTGAAGCTGTCGGCCACCACCGTCTCGACGCCGCGGTCGTAGGTGCCGGACGCGATGGCGCCTTCGATCTTCGCGGCGAGCAGCTGCTCGAACACGGTGAACAGCGTGTTCTGCAAGCCGATGGTCAGCGCCAGCAGCCGGTTGAGGAAGGTGGTGATCGGCGGCAGCTCCTCACGCAGGCCGCCGTCGCGGTCACACAGCGCCAAGCCGGTCGCCGCCTCGAACGCGCCCAGCGAACAACCCTCGACCTTGCCGGCGTGCAGCAGGCCGTAGAGCTGGCGCAGGGCGGCACGGGCGTAGACGGATTCCAGATTGTCGTCGGCGCGGAACAGCCCCTGCCCGCCGGTCTGGCGCTGGCCGCGGGTGATGGCGCCCAGCGTGTCGAGCCGGCGGGCGATGGTGGAGAGGAAGCGCTTCTCCGCCCGCACGTCGGTGGCGACCGGGCGGAACAGCGGCGGCTGCGCCTGGTTGGTGCGGTTGGAGCGGCCCAGCCCCTGGATGGCGGCGTCGGCCTTCCAGCCGGCTTCTAGCAGGTAGTGCACCCGCAGCCGCTGGTTCTTCGCCCCGAGATCGGCGTGGTAGCTGCGGCCGGTGCCGCCGGCGTCGGAGAAGACCAGGATGCGCTTCTCGTCGTCGAGGAAGGCCTGGGTTTCGGCGAGGTTGGCCGAGCCGGGGCGGCTCTCCACCGCCAGCCGCTCGTCCCCGCCGGGACCGGTCTTGCGCACGATGCGCCGGCTCCGGCCGGTGACCTCGGCCACCATGGCGGCGCCGAAGCGCTGGACGATCTGGTCGAGCGCCCCCGGCACCGGCTCCAGCGAAGCCAACCGCTCGATCATGCGGTCGCGCCGCTCCACCGCCTCGCGGCACGGCACCGGCTGACCGTCCCGCCACACCGGCCGGGAGGACAGGGTGCCATCGGCGTCGGTGAAGGGTTCGTGCAGCTGGGTCGGGAAGGAGTGGGCGAGGTACTCGAGGACGAGCTCGCGCGGCGTGACGTCGATCGACAAATCACCCCACTCCTCGGTGGGGATGTCGGACAGACGGCGTTCCATCAGCGCCTCGCCGGTGGAGACGAGCTGCACCACCACGGCGTGGCCGGCGGCAAGATCGCGTTCGATGGACTTGAGTACGGTCGGCGTTTTCATCGCCGAGATCAGATGATTGAAAAATCTTTGCTTGGCGCCCTCGAACGCGGAGCGGGCGGCGGCCTTGGCGGCACGGTTCAGGGTCCCGCCGGCCCCGGTGACGTTGGCCGCCTCCAGCGCGGCGGTCAGGTTGGCATGGATGACCTGGAAGGCCGCGGCATAGGCGTCGTAGATGGCGACCTGCCCCGGCGTCAGACGGTGCTCGACCATCTCGTAGCGGACCCCCTCGAAGGACAGCGAGCGGGCGGCGTAGAGGCCGAGGGCCTTGAGGTCGCGGGCCAGCACCTCCATGGCGGCGACCCCGCCGGCCTCGATGGCCTGGACGAACTCGGCGCGGGTGGCGAAGGGGAAGTCCGCCCCGCCCCACAGGCCGAGGCGCTGGGCGTAGGCGAGGTTGTGCACGGTGGTGGCGCCGGTGGCCGAAACGTAGAGCACGCGGGCGTCCGGCAGGGCGTGCTGGAGGCGCAGCCCGGCGCGGCCCTGCTGGGAGGGGGTGACGGGACCGCCGTCGCGGCCAAAGCCGGCGGTGCCGCCGGCGTTGCGCAGGGCGTGGGACTCGTCGAAGACGATCACCCCGTCGAACTCCCCCCGTCCCAGCCAGTCGACGATCTGCTGGACGCGCGGCACGGCGTCCTCGCCGCCGTCGCCGCGCAGGGTGGCGTAGGTGGTGAAGACGATGCCGCGCTCCAGGGCGATCGGCATGCCGGGGCGGAAGCGCGACAGCGGGGTGACCAGCAGAGGCTCCTGGCCGAGGGCGGACCAGTCGCGCCGGGCGTCCTCGATCAGGGTGTCGGACTTGGAGATCCACAGCGCCCGCTGGCGGCCCTTGAGCCAGTTGTCGAGCAGGATGCCGGCGACCTGCCGGCCCTTGCCGGCGCCGGTGCCGTCGCCGAGGAACCAGCCGCGGCGGAAGCGCACCGCGTCCTCGGCATCGTCCGGCGCCGCCGAGACGACGTCGAAGGTCTCATCCACGGTCCAGGTGCCGGCGAGATGACCGGCATGCGCCTCTCCGGCCAGGATGACGCTTTCCAGTTGGGCGTCGGAGAGCACGCCCTCGCTGACCAGGGCGGCGGGGAGGTGCGGGCGGTAGCGGGGCTTGGGCGGGGCGACCGCGGCCATGGCGGCGGACTGGACCAGCGGCGTCGGGTGTGGCTTGGCGCCGGGGATGGCGATGGACTGGAGCGCGTAGGGCTCGTAGAGCGCGACGGTGAGGCGGGCACCGGTTTCCGGCGCCCAGTCGCGCGGCTCGTATTCCAACTCGACGACCGCCGGGCCGGACGCTGGCGTGCACACCGTCGGCACAGCCGCCGCCCGGCGCACGGGCCGTGCCACCATGGCGCGGGCCAGCACCGGCAAGGGAGCCGCTGCCGATGCAGGAACGGAAGCACGCGGCGGCATGTCGCGCCGGACCCAGTCCAGCAGCGTGGCGGCATCGGGGGCCGTGCCCAACGAGGCCGGGAAGACCGTCGGGTCCTCCGCCGGCACACGGTCGATGACCGTCAGCCGGGTGTCGACGGTGGTGCCGTGGCGGGCGTAAACCGTCCCGTCGATGGCGGCGGAGAACACGACGCGGCCCCGCTCCTGCAGGCGCACGAAGGCATCGCGCCACACCGAATGCTCGGGCGCCAGCCCGGCGCCGGTTACGGCGACGAGCCGCCCGCCCTCGGCTAGGCGCGCCAGGGCCGAGGCGAGGTGACGGAGGGCAGCGTCGGTCACCCGGCCGTCCACCGCCGCCAGCGCCGAGAAGGGCGGGTTCATCAGCACCGCCGTCGGCCGGACCGCGGCATCGAGATGGTCGTGGATGGCGGCGGCATCGAAGCGGGCCACCGGGACGCCGGGAAACAGGCGCTCCAGCAGGGCGGCGCGGGTGTCGGCCAGTTCGTTGAGGACAAGGTTCGTGCCGGCCAATTCGGCGAAGACGGCGAGCAGGCCGGTGCCGGCGGAGGGCTCCAGCACGCGGTCGGCCGGAGTGAGGGCGGCGGCGGCGGCCACCACGCCGGCCAGCGGCAGCGGGGTGGAGAACTGCTGCCGCGCCTGGCTCTCCTCGGAGCGGCGGGTCTGGCTGGGCAGCAGCATCGCCACCCGCTCCAGCATGGCCAGGAACGCCGCCGGGCTGGCGGCACGGGCTAGCATGGCCGGGCCGAAGCGGCGCAGGAACAGCACCTGCGCTGCTTCGCCGGCGTCGTATGCCAGCTTCCAGCTCCACACGCCCTCGGCGTCGGAGCCGCCGAACGCCGCGGTCATCGTGGCGCGCAGCGTGCCGGCGTCGATAACCCGGCCGCGTTCGAGGCCGGGCAGCAGCCGCTCCGCGGCGGCGAGCAGGGCTGCCGCAGTGTCCACCGGAGTCGGCGGACAGGGGGCGGCGGCATCGGTTCGGAGGTCGGCGGTCAGGGTCATGGCGAAGGATCCGGGAGAGCGGGGAAACCAGCGGCCGGCGGACGCTCTCTCGATCCGCTCCGGCTTACCCCACCCCCGCCCTCCTCGCCCTCTACCCGCCGCCGGGATCGAACGGCGGGTCGTAAAGCTCAAAAGCGTTCCCGTCGGCCAGATGCCCGAAGGGGGTGAGCACCACCTCGCCACCGCGTCGCGCGACGGCGCACAGAATGAAGCGGGTCTCGCCGGTGTGGGCGTCGGTGCCCTGCACCAGCGCCAGGCCGCCGCGGCGCGCAGCAGCGTCGCGAAATTCGCCTTCACGAAATCGGGAATCGACATGGGGAGGCTCCTGTAAGACAGGAGCCCGGCGCGGTGGCCGGGCTCGACGAAGGATGGGATGGCGGGCACGGATCAGGCGGAGGAGCCGAGGCGGCGTTCCGCCGCGCGGATGGCGGCCAGCGCCGCCCGGAACCGCGCGGTGCCACGCTCCTCGCCGAGGTCGGTGCTCAAAGCCACGGCCCGGCAGGCGGCGTGGATGTCGGCATCGCCGACCATCTCCGGCGCCAGCCGGGTCAGTGTGCCGTCGGTCTCGATCACGGTGCGGATCTCCTCCCGGACCTCCTCTTCGGCCAGGCGGAGCAGGACGTGCTCCCGCAGGATGTCCGGGTCGAGGAGAACGGCTCCCTGGCCGGCCGGGATCACGATGACGATGGCCTCGGCGGTGATCACGAGGACCGGGACATCGGCGGCCAGGGCTGTAACGAAGGGCTCGGTCATGACGAACCTCCAGCAACGGAGACGGAGGCGGAGCGGCCGGAGCCGCTCCGCAGTGTGTGCGTCAGGCGGCGGCCGCCTCGGTGCGGTCCGCGTCGTCCCCACCGTCCGGGATCTCCCCGGTGCCGGTCAGGAAGGCCGGCAGGGAGGCGTCGTCCCCCTCCGCATCGCCTGCCGCGCCGGCATCACCGCCGGCCGCCGGCTCCAGCGGTCGGCGCAGCGGCTCGGGCAGCCAGCCGCTGCCGGCCAGCAGCCGCTCGGCCTCCTTGGCCATGTCCGGCTTGCGCAGGTGGTCGATCAGCTGCGCCGCCTCCGGACCTCGCGCCTCGCGCACCGCCTCCAGGATGCGCGCCTTCGGCACCCGGCCGAGGTAGCTGTCCACCGTCGCCGTCCAGCCGGCCGCCGCCATGTCGAGGCCGACCGCCCCGGCCAGCAGGTCGGCGTGGGCGGCGCGCTGCGGCGCCCGGTTCCACGGCTCGTGCACCGCGTTGACACCGAAGGAGACGCAGTGGGCGAACAGGGCGGCCCGGCTGTCGCCGTCGAACCCCACCAGCGTTTCCCACAGGGCGGCCGGTTCGCCCGGCAACTGGGTGCTCCAGGCGCGCTGGCGGGCGTCGATCGCCCGGGCCGCGGCGCTGGCGGCGAGGTCGGGCGGCTGCACCCCGAAGCCGGCGCTCTTCAGCTCCAGCTCCAGGCAGGAGGCGCCGGGGCGCTGGGTGAAGGTGCGCAGGCACAGCGCGTGCAGCGCCGCCAGGAAGGCGGTGTCGGGGTCGTTGGCCAACGCGTCGCGCAGCGCCAGGGTGCGGTGCACGCTCAGCTCGATCAGCAGCCGCTCGGGCAGCGGGCGCAGCCCCTCGTCCTCCTCCGCGGTGGCCACCCCCGTGACCGGCACCGGGGCCGACACGCTGGCACCGCCGATGATGGCGGCCGGCTGGGCGGCCACCGCCCCGCCCGCCGGGGTAGTGACAGGGCCCTCACCGTCCGGCGGGAGAGCCGGAGCCACCGGTTCGACCGGTGCCTCGTCCTCCGGCCGCACGTAGCCGCGGTCGACCTGGAGCCCGCCCTCGACGTCGACGCTGATGAACACCCCGGCCCGCGCCACTTCGGCCGTCTCGTAGACCAGCGGCCGCTCCTCCAGCGCCCGCAGTTCCAGGTCGATCTCGGCGAAGCGCCGTGCCACCCGATCCAGCTCCTCCGCTTCCGCCGGCTCGCTCGCCTCCAGCCGCTCGTACTCGGCGTGCAGCGCGTCGTAGGTGGCCTGCTCCGCCTCGCTCAGCGGCACCGGCTCGCCGGCCAGACGACGCAGCCCCCGGCTGTGCCCGTAGGGGAAGGCCAGCGCCACCTCCACCCACGTCCAGCCCTCCGCCCGCACCGTGGCGGCCTCGGCCTCCAGCTTCTCGGCGACCAGCCGGTCGAGCAGCGCCGGGTCCTGCAGCCAGCCGCCGTCGTCGTGCTGGAACAGGTCGCGCATCACCGCCCCGCCGGCCGCCTCGTAGGCCTCCACCCCGACGAACAGCGCCCGCTTGTCCGACGCCCGCACCGCCCCCTCGGTGAGCAGCCGGCGGATCTGGTAGGGCTCGCGGCTGTAGGCGCGCGACAGCGCCTCCCACACCTGCTCCTGGCGGGCGTGGTCGCCGCTGACGGTGAAGGCCATCAGCTGGTCCAGCGTCATGCGGTCCTCGGCGTAGGCGTCGAGCAGCGCCGGCGCTGCGGCGGCCAGCTTGAGGCGCTGCTTCACCACGCCGGGGGCGACGAAGAAGCGGGCGGCGATCTCCTCCTCGCCGAGCCCCGCCTCGCGCAGGGTCTGGAAGGCGCGGAACTGGTCGAGCGGGTGCAGCGGGGCGCGCTGCACATTCTCGGCCAGCGAGTCCTCCTCGGCCAAACCAGCGTCCCGGACGACGCAGGGCACCGGCTGGGTCTTGCTCATGCGCTTCTGCTTGACCAGCAGTTCCAGCGCCCGGAAGCGGCGGCCACCGACCGGCACCTCGAAGACGCCGGTCTCGGCCCCCTCGGCGTCGAGCACCGGGCGGACGGCGAGGCTGTGCAGCAGGGTGCGCCGCGCGATGTCCTCGGCGAGCTCCTCGATGGAGACGCCGGCCTTGACCTTGCGGACGTTGGCCTGGGACAGCACCAGCTTGTTGAAGGGGATGTCGCGCGAGGTGTTGAGGACGATCTTGGGCGTGGCCATGGTCGGGTTCTCCGCGACGGACGGCCGGGAGCCTCTCTCCCGATCTCCTCATCCGTCATCCCGGTATCCGCCCTCCTCTCCCTCTTCCTGCGGCACGGTTCCGCAAGTGGCCGGCGCTCCCTCTCCTGCCCGAACGGCCGCTTGCCGGGGAGCCCCGCCACGCGCATCATCCCGCCCGGGGCAGCAGAGGCGTTCGGGGAGAGTGTCCGGTGTTCGTGGTGGACGAGGCGATGGCTGCGGCGGTGCGCCGGGCCTTCGATGAGCGGGGCGAATGGCCGGCGGTGGCGGAACTGCGGCGCCACGTGTGCATCGACGACAACGCCGAGGCGCTGCGGGTGGTGCGGACCATCGCCTCGTGGCACCGCTCCCCGGAGGCGTCCGAGCGGCCGCCCGCCTGAACGCCCGGTCCGTCACCGCGCCGTCATGACGGACCGCTTCACCCACACCGTGCGCCGGCGATCGGGGATGCGGGCGTCATCGTAGGGGCTGTCTTCCGATCGCCGCAGGGCGATTCCGCGCGCCTCGGCGTGGTCGGTCGCCTCGACCGCATAGGTCTCGATCCCGTACACCGTATCGTCCCCGCCGCCAGCTCGGGCACCGGGCACCATAAGGAGCGCGCGTCCATCACACGGACTCCCGCTCGTTACCGGCCGCAGGGGCGGTTTCGGGCAGGAAGCCGAGCAAATAGTCAGCCGCCTTGCTGGCCTGGCTGGCGGCACGGACAATGGCGTGATTGTCCCCGCGCAGCACGTCCAACCACGCGCCGACATAGTCGGCATGACGGATGGTGGGGACGATGCCGAGCGCCGCGCAGAGAAAGGCGGCCGAAATTTCCGCCACCAGCTCCTCGAAGGCGTACTTGCGGGAGCCGAAAGACCCGGACAGGTCTCTTTTCAACCTTGATGGGTGCCCACTGCTATGACTCAGCTCGTGGAGGGCGGTTCTGTGCCAGTTGACGGGCTCGAAGAAGGCCTGCGGAGGCGGCACCTGCACGTAATCATGCTGGGGGCTGTAGAAGGCCCGGGTGCCACCGATGCGGACATCGACGCCGCTGGCCCGGATCAGCGCCTCGGCTCGCGGCAGGATCAGCCCCACCGGGATCGGCAGCGGCGCCACGGCGATGCCCTTGGGCAGATCCTCGCATTGGTCGCAATTAAAGACCGTGAAGCGCTTCAGGAAGGGGATCGCCTGAGGCTCGTCCCCGGCATCCCGTGCGCGCCGACGCTCGTCGTCGGGAATGAAGCGGTCGGCGTAGACGACGGTGGTGCCGCGTTCGCCTTTGCGGACGTGACCGCCCAGAGCCAGTGCCTGACGGAAGGTGAGCCAGCTCTGGCCGGAGAAGCCGCGGGCGACGACGGCGCCCCACAGGATGAGCACATTCACGCCCGTGTAGGCGCGGCCGGTGGCGGCGTTGCGCGGCAGGCCGAGCGGGGCGGCGGCGGCCGGGGTTCCCCAGGGCTGTACCCAGGGCAGCCGGCCGGCCTCCAGCTCGGCGATGATCCGGGCGGTGATCTCGGTGTAGAGGCTGGTCCGGTCGGCGCCGGAGCGGACGGTTCGCGCGGTGTCGGGCATGACGGATCTCCGCGACGGGCCGGCCGGAAGCCTGTCTCCCAGCCCCGAAGCCCGTCGCGAACATCGCTTCGGCCCTCTCGCTCTCCTCCGCTGGCATCGCTCTCTTCAAGAGCGTTTACGCCTGACGGTCACTGTGTAGCGTCCCAGCATCGGCAGGCCCCCGGCGTCTGCCGGCGTAGCCGGAGGTATCGCGTGGTGTCGGAACGCCGCGACGGCAGGTCCGGCAGACGACGCGGAATGCCCATCTGGTGCAGCGAAACCGCCAGCGCTGCGGCCGCCCCAACGGGCGCGGCGAAATCCGGGGGTGCTCCGGTGCACTGTCTCGCATCCGTCACAGTCGTCAGCCGGTTTATTCGTCACCAGCCTTCCTGGGCGTCATGGTTGTGCGACATACCGACAGCGGTGTGTGTAATAGTACGCCAAGCGGCTTCCTCCAGCCCCACGAGCCCAGACAATGCCCGAAGACCCGCTTGCAATGGCCGAACGCCATGTCCGGGAGGGGGAGGCGCGTGTTGCGCGCCAAGCCGCGCTCGTCGAGCACATGGTGGCGGTCAACCTCGACCCCACAGACGCCAGAGCGGTGCTGGAGGAACTGAAGACGACCCTCGCGTTGGCATGCGAGCACCTGCGCTGGGAGCGGCAGGTCCGTGGCCTTGAACCGTGAGGTCGTCCGGCCGGGAACGCTCCTCAGACCACGAGGGGGAAGGAAATCCGGAACATGGTGCCCTGGCCGGGACTGCTCCGCTCGACCAAACCGCCAATCTGTCCGGCCAGGTTCTCCACCAGATGCAACCCCGCGCTCCCCGGCCGCGGCGGTCCCATGCCCGCCCCGTCGTCGGCGACAATCAGATGGCCCTGCTCGGTGTCGCGGTGGGGCGTGAACTCCACCCGGACCGTGCCGCGGCCGTCTGGGAAGGCGTGCTTGATGGCGTTCGTCACGAGTTCGTTGACGATGAGGCCGAGCGGCACTGCGCGCTCGCGCACCAAGTCGGCATGCTCGAACCGGGTCACGATCCGAACGCCATCGCTGCGTCGGTCGAGATTGCCGCACAGGGCTTGCATGTAATCGGCAAGGTCGATGGTGCCAGCGCCTGGCCGCATCGCCAGATGGTCGTGGGCCATGCTGATCGCCGTCACCCGGTCCATGACATGGCGGAACGCCTGCTGCACATTCGGGTCCGGCTGTCCGGCCTGCTGCATGACCAGAAGCGCCATGATCAGCTGGAAGTCGTTCTTGTCCCGGTGAACGAGTTCGCGCATCAGCATCTTTTGCTGCTCGACCTCGGCGGCGGCTTTTTTGGCCATGTCCTCGGTGCGGCGCTCCAGCAGCTTGCGCTGCACGGCCATGCCCAGAATCTGGCCCATGGCGGTCAAGAACTTGGTGTCCGCCTGGCTGAAATGTCGCGGCACCTCGCTGTCCACCTCCAGCACCCCCCAAACCACGCCGTCGGCGACAACCGGAACGTTGAGCAAGGAGACAATGCCATGCTCCTTGAGCACGGCGGAGAAGCGGAAACCGGGGGCATTCGGCAGATCCTCGACGACGACGGGCAGACGGGTCTGAAGCGCGCGGCCCGGTGGCTCGGCGATGTCGGCGGCAAGCGTGACCTGCCCGACGACGCCCGGTTTCCAGCCGACCCCCGCCTCGACCAAAAGGTCGCCCATGGCGGGGCGATAACGCAGGATCTTGGTGTGCCTGATGCCGACGCCGCGGGCAGCCTGCACGCAGGTCAACTGCATCAGGCGGCCGAGTTCCTTCGCTTCGGCGGCAATGCGGCTGTAGTCGGTCAGGATGTCCTGGTAGCGCAGCACGCGCTCCAGAAACGGGTCCACTCGGTCATCCTCGGGCGTGGCCGTCATGGCGAGTTCAACTGATGATCGGAGCCGGGGTTCCGTGACAATTCGGGTGAGGTTTTGCTGGAAAGCAATGGATCTCGGGGCCGTGCTCCCCATCCGGTTCGGATGATCGGCCAGTCCGGCGCGTGGTCGGCCCGGAAGCGGGCGCGGGCGCTCGCGGTGCGGGCCTCGGACGAGGGGCGTCGTTGGTCGAAGCTGCACGACTGGCTGGCGAATCGCTGACGCAGCTCCCGCCGTCACGGTTCGGCGAGAGCCCCCGCTCCACCGGCCTCGCCCTTTCCAGGGGCGATTTCACTCCCTCACGGTATGCGCTATACACGTGCCAGCCATCGCAATGGCGCAGCCCCGGCCGCCGAATCTATCCGGGAGTTTCCGTTCCGGTGCTTCCACGACGCTGCCACGAAGGGCGTTTGGAGGCAGTACGCGGACAGCAAAAAGCCGCTGATTTCACAATGAAATCAGCGGCTTAATGGTGGTTGCGGGGGCAGGATTTGAACCTGCGACCTTCAGGTTATGAGCCTGACGA
>CALABS010000049.1 GCA_937887565.1 uncultured Rhodospirillaceae bacterium
CTCGTCAGGCTCATAACCTGAAGGTCGCAGGTTCAAATCCTGCCCCCGCAACCACTTCTAAGCCCTTGAAAACTAACGGTTTTCAAGGGATTTTTCATGTTCGCGAAAGCCCTCCCGCGCCCGTCCGTGGCAGCGTCGTGGAAGCACCAGGGCGGAAACTCCCGGATAGATTCGGCGGTCAGGGTTGCGCCATTGCGATGACTGGCACGTAGATACTGCATACCTTGAAGGGTGAAATTGCCCCTGGAAAGGGCGAGGCCGGTGGGGCGGGGGCTCTCGCCGAACCGTGGCGGCGGGACTGCGTCAGCGATTCGCCAGCCAGTCGCGCAGCTTCGACCAGCGCCGCCCCTTGTCCGAGGTCCGCACCGCGAGCGCCAGCGCCCGCTTCTGCCCGACCAGCACCACCAGCCGCTTGCCCCGCGTGATCCCGGTGTAAGATCAGGTTCCGCCGCAGCATCATGTAGTGCGTCATCGCCACCGGAATCACGACGGGGGGATACTCGGAGCCCTGCGCCTTGTGGATCGTCGTGGCGTAGGCCAGCGTCACCTGATCCAGTTCGCCGAACGGGTAGGGGACGAGGCGGCCGTCGAACTCGATGGCCAGTTCCCCCTCCTCGGCGTCCAGCCCGACGATGGTGCCGATGTCGCCGTTGTAGACCTCCTTCTCGTAGTCGTTCTCGGTCTGCATCACCTTGTCGCCCACCCGGTAGGTCCAGCCGAACTTCTCGATGGACGGCTTCGAAACGTCACCGTTCAGCGCCTCCTGGAGCGCGAGGTTCAGCCCGCGGGCGCCGAGCACGCAGCGCTGCATCGGCGCCAGCACCTGCACGTCGCGCACCGCGTCCAGGCCGAAGCGGCGGAGGATACGCTCGCGCACGATCTCCACCACCTTGCGGGCGCCGTCCTCCGGATCATCGGTGGCGACGAAGTAGAAGTCGCTGCCGCCCTCCGCCGGCACCTCCAGGTCGGGCATGCGCCCGGCGTTCACCCGGTGAGCGTTGATGACGATGCGGCTTTCCGCCGCCTGCCGGAAGATCTCGCTCAGCCGCGCCACCGGAACGGCACCGGAGCCGATGACGTCGGCCAGCACCTGCCCGGCGCCGACCGAGGGCAACTGGTCGACGTCGCCGACCAGCAGCAGCGCCGCCGTGCGGGGCAGGGCGCGCAGCAGCGCCGCCATCAAGGGGACGTCGACCATCGAGGTCTCGTCCACCACCAGCAGGTCACACTCCAGCGGCGCCTCGGCACCGCACCGGAAACCGCCGTTGGCCGGGTTGGTCTCCAGCAGACGGTGGATGGTCTTGGCCTCCAGGCCGGTGGTCTCCGACAGCCGCTTGGCCGCCCGGCCGGTCGGGGCGCACAGCGCCACGCGCACGCCCTTGGCGGTGAGGATCGTCATGATCGAGCGGATAAGCGTGGTCTTGCCGACGCCGGGGCCGCCGGTCCCCACCAGAACCTTGGAGGCCAGCGCCCTGGCCACCGCCTCCTTCTGGCTGGCCGCCAGGGCGATCCCGAGCTTCCCCTCCGCCCAGGGAATCGCCTTGTCGGCGTCGATCATCCCCCAGGAGGGGTCACCGTCGGCCAGGGCTGTCAGCCGGTCGGCGATCTCGCGCTCGGCGTGCCACAGGTGCATCAGGAAGATGCAGCGCCGCTCCTTCACCGTGTCGGCGACGACACTGCTCTCCGCGATCCTTGATATTACGCTTGGCGCGGCGCCTCTTGAATCGCCTTGATGGCGTGTACCGCTGAATGCCCGTGATCGGGATGGGTCGACCAGGCTCGAAGGAGCGGGATATCGCTCGCGTTGCCGAAGCGGCCTAGGTTCGCCAGCGCCTTCTCGATTACGTCATCGACGCGGAAGAACTCGAAATACCCCGTTTGACGTGTGGGACGTTCGAGCGCTGCACGGTAGATGGCAGCAATCTCGTCCGGAAAGTCCTGGCCGAATGATGTGACGATCGGCCCCGATCCCGGAAGGAATTTCGCGCTTTCGGAGAACATGAGGTCGGGGCGGAAGAATTCCCCAACCACCGCCGCTGCTACCCCGGTTTCATGCAGCAATAGCACTGCAAGCGGATCTGCACAGTTATGCCTCCGCTCCTCTCGGGAAAGATCTTCTCGGTTCAGCCAATAGAAAATCGCACCACAGGCCAAGAGCGCATGATCAGCTGAGGAGGTGGCTTCAGCAGAATGATCCGGCAACGGACAGCGCAAGCGCGCCAGTGCCGCATATGCTATTTCGAAGCCATGAATGGCATCACCTGACATGACTTCCTTCTTTGGGGGCAGGGCTGTCCAGCGCGCCAAGATGGGACCGACTGCAGGGTCAGCATACGATGCCACCTCCGCGATCAGAGGAGGTGTGAACATTGAGTTGCCTTCAGCACCCTGCGCGGCCATGAGGAGTAACGACTTTCGGTCGTCGCTCGACAAGTCGTTCCATGCCTCGCAATACGCACCATCATAAGGATGGTCGAATTGTGCGTTCCACAGGCCATCCGCAACATGCCACATTACGGGATTGTTTGGTTCCGCCAATGCCGAGCTGATCTGAGCCTTGACGTTGGCGATATGTTCTGCCTGATCGTCATCCAGCGCGCCGAGCAACTTCAGCGCATCAATCATACCCGTTGAATCGAACCCGCCATTGGTGGGCATCAAGTCTTCGATGACCGCGATCAACGCGCGACGCTCGTCTTCGTTGAGCGCGTGGGCGCTCATGCCCGCCGCATGCATCAGTCCTAGCCGCAAATGATGTGCCGCTCTTTGCCAGAGGCGGTTGAGGATGCTTGGCAATACGGTTCCGAGCGAGTGAGCATCGCGGTCGGAATACTTGCTCAACTCGACCAGTAAACCGACTTGGCCCGGGCTCAGGGTTTCAGAACGCAAGCGCCCAAGCAGGTTCGCGCTCGCCGCTACCTTCGGCCCATTATAGAGGTGACCGCTATGAAGAGGGCTGCTGATCTGGCTGAGAGCGATCTTAGGTTCTCCGCACCATGTGTAACTCACTGCATAGAGGCCGCTGCGCAGGGCTACCTTCTTTTTTCTCGCTTCACCAAGCAATCTGTTATGTTCTTCGTCGAGCCGTTCATCCATTTTGCCGATCAGGCTCAACACGTCATCAAGGCGCCGTCCCGCCACAAGTTCGTGTGGAATCGCCGCAAGCACTGCCCGATCCTGTGCCGTCCAGTTCTGCAAGGTCTCCGGTTTTGCCTGGACGCCCCAATGGAGCTCCTCCGAGAGCTCAAACCGGACCGTTTCAACCTCTTGATCGATCCGAGCCAGCACATCGTCGCAGCGCATATTCGCCCAGAGCTGCGCGTCAGGTCCGCACTGACCGGCAAGGCAGGCTCGAATGACCCGTGCATCCGAAAGATTGGAGAGCACCCTGCGCCGAAAGCCATCGTCGTCGATCGCTCCCAGGACGAATGGCTTCATCTCGAGATGCTGCGGCAGGCGCAATGCGGCGACCACTGCATCGGGATCGTCGCCCGCACGCCGGATGATGGCTTCGGCGGCAAATATGTTTAGGAACATCTCGTGACTGAAGCTCACCCGGTCAACGCGCGTGTCCAGGATGTTCGCGCTCTGAAGCGCTTTTAGCAGGACGCCCGATACGCCCTCGCGATCCAACAACCGGTCAAGCTCCCGAACCGACAGGCTGAAACTTATGCGCTCCGTCATCATCCTGGCGATCCGCGATAAGACTCGGATGCCGTCAGAGGCGGCTGTACCGAGCCGCTCGCGCACATATGCATCGAAAAGGCCGTACTTACTGATTCCGGCCGGCAGGTGCTGCCCGAGCTGCCCGATCATACGGGCTTCGAGGCCGCTCCCCACACTGCCGAGCAGTTCCGAGAACGCATCGACGGACGCGCGACCGGCGGCCTGCTGAGCAATTGCCCGCTTCGTTCTCATGTCCGGCACCTGCACGGCGTAGGTGCGCGCGGGCAAAAGGTCATTGCGTTCAAGCGCTATCCTGCTCGATATCACTGCGGTCGCGTCATAACGCCATACCGCCGCTGCGATGCTTCGTGTGAGGCGCTGCCGCTCTGATGGCGTACACTCGTTGTACCCATCTATCACGAGTACGAGAGCCCGACCCAACAGCCGCATAGCGGATATCACCGCCGCCGCCGATCGCGCGTTGAGCAGCGCCACCTCGCGATTGACCACATCGCGCAAGTTTCCCTCGAAGTCCTTTGCCGGGATGACGATCGGCACGTCCCCGTGGCCTAATGCAGCGAGGGCGATTGTATAGGATAGAAGACTCTTTCCGCAGCCTGACTCCCCCGTCAGCAAGGCATTGCCGTTCCGCGCCGCTTGTTCCCGCACAGTATCCGAGGAAAGCGTTTCGCCATCACATACGCACGACAGCTGGATCATCGCCGAAGCGGGCGGTCCATAAGTGCGCGCAAACGCCTCGGCGTAAGCCGTGAGCAGCCGCTTGGCATCAAGCAACTTAGGGCTCAAGGCTGCATCGATTGAAGGGACAGCAATAAAGCGATGATGAGTCGCAAAGGTACGCCACCGGTCTATGGACCAGCCGCGGCGTTTCACGGAAGCAATTCGATCCGGTAAATCATCAAGACCGCCCACAGAAACCTTGAAGTCGCCCGTCGGGATTTCTGAGGCTGCCGGAATAGCCGGGACAAATATCAGAGCGGCATCGGGATATGGAGTATCTATTCCGGCAAACGCCACCATTGCATCCCGAAGCGCCAGCTTTTCATCCAGGGCCTGGGCATAGGCGTTGGGAATATCTTTCCACCGGCCAGACGTGAGACGGACCTGCCAGTCGCCGTTCTCGCTCCCGCGCACGGCCGACGAGAGTGCCTTCGATTCGACGACCAAGACGCCTTGGTTGAGACCGATCACGAGATCAATCTGCCGACCGCCGAGATTCACATTGGCCAGGACAACCGCCGGGATGTCTTGTGCTGAAAGGAACTCAACGGCGCGTGCCAGGGTAGCTCGTTCGGATGCGTGCTCTATGGGCGCACCAATGAATATATTGATGGAGGCCAATCTGGGCTCCGGAATGCCATGGGGGCTTAAGGTTTGGTCCGATTATGCACCAAGGGCCGGTGTGGCACCCACCAGAGATTTTAGGTTGCTCGTCCGTCCATTCCACGTCGCCGATGAGTGGAAATTATGGTGCGCTCGGGGCATGGTCTTGTCGTCTACTGTGATCGGCTGTTCGCCATGGGGGGCGAGGGCGGCATCCTGGCCGGCGGCGTGCCGCGTCAGGCCAAGGTGTTCGGGCAGATGGAGAGCTACGACCCGGCGACCGACACCTGGCAGCACCACGCGCCGATGCCGACCCCGCGCCATGCAGTGGCGGCCACCGCCATCGGCGACTGGATCTTCGTGGCCGGCGGCGGCGCGGTGCTTGGTGGCGCGGTGCAGTCCGCCGTGCATGAGACCTTCACGCTCGCCTGACCGGCCACAACAGAACGGCTTACGCGAGTTGGCGTGGCGCTGGAGGCGACTGGAGTTGTATTCCCGGAGGCCATGGTGCAGTCTGCCGGACACGGTGAACATCCCGAACACGCGGTGATGTCCTGCATCGGCAAGCGTCCGCGCCGTATGCTGTTCACCGACAGTCATAGGGTCACCTTGGGTTCCGTTCCATGCCGTCCACGCCCGATCCGGTTGCTCTGCTGAATGCTTGGTTGGCGCTGGAGGCGTTGCAGCCACAGACATTCCCGGAGCAGGACGACCTGATCAGCGACGAGCCGCCGCGCCGGAAGCGTGGGGAGCCCCGTAAGACGCCGCCCCGCCTGCTGCTGCCGTTCGACGTCAGCTCCGGCCAGATGCCCTGGGACAGCCCGGCGGGTGACCGGGTGGGGTTGAAGCTCTCCGACGAGGAGACCATCCGCTGGTATCTGCCGGTGGCCTTCGCCAAGGTGAAGCCGGCGGTCGAGTTGCTGGTCAGGAACGTCGAGCCGGATGGTCCGGAGCGGGAGCAGGCGTCGGGGGTCGCCGTGCTGGCGTTGGCTTCCTTCGACGAACGGGGCTTCCCGTCGTCCAAGGTGCTGCTGTCCAGTTTCGGCTGGGCCTGCGGAGAGGTTCTGGCCGGCCGGATATCCGGCTTGCACCGCTATCTGGACGTCCAGGACGACCTGTGCCGGGAGATCGGTGACGCGCTGATCGAACGCGCCGAGGACGGCTGCCAGATTCCGACGACCAGGCGCGGGTTCGTCCTCGGTATGACCGCGCTGGAGCGGTGCCTGAACCTGCCGAAGGAGGTGCTCGAGCGGCCGCGGGTCGCCATCCGCGTCATCGGGGACGGCGAGAAGGAGCCGGTCGACATCATCAACAGCTTCTTCCTCCGCGACCTGCACCGCATCCGCATCGTCACGCAGGCCGGTGGAGGCGGGCCGATGCTGAAAACCTACCTCGGGAACCGGCCGCCGCCGCACCGCCGCGACGTGCTGGCCGACAAGGCGCTGCTGGAGGATCTGCTGGCGCCGCGCTGGCTGTCCTTGGCCCGCTGGCCGGCTCCCAAGCCCGCCAAGCTGGTGACGTTACAGCAGGCAGCGGTGAACGCCGCCACGCGCGATCTGGCGGATGGCGGGATGCTCTCCATCAACGGGCCGCCCGGCACGGGCAAGACGACGCTGCTGCGCGACGTCGTCGCCGCCGTGATCCTCGACCGCGCCGACGCGCTGCTCGGGTTCGAAGACCCGGCATCCGCCTTTTCGCCTGCGGACCTCGTCGCCGAAGGTGGCCGCCGGCAGACACTCTACAGGCTGGACGCCCGGTTGCGGGGGCGCGGCATCGTGGTCGCCTCCTCGAACAACGCCGCCGTGCGGAACGTCAGCGCTGAATTGCCTCTCGTCGGAACGGTGGCGCCGGATTTCTCCGCCCGTCATTTCCCCGGCACCGCGGATGCCGTTCACGGCAAGGCGGAGAGTTGCTGGGGGCTCATCGCCGCGGTGCTCGGCAACATGGCTAACCGCACGGAATTCGTCGAGGACGCTTGGTGGCATCCGGATTGGGGGTTGGAAAAGTACCTCGCCGCGGTGACCGGGCGGGTGAAGCGCGACCGTGCGGGCGATCCGCCCCCGACGATCGTCGAGATCGAAGCGCCGCCGCGGAACAGGGCGGCGGCCATGGAACGCTGGCGTCAGGCTTCCCTTGACTACCGGGAGAAGCGGGCGTCGGCCGCCGGCATGCAGGCGTTGCGCGAGCAGATCCGCACGGCGCTGTGGACGGCGGCCTCGGTCCAGCAGGCCATGGACGATGCCCATGCGGCGCACCGTGCCGCGGCCGAGGACGCGGACAAGGCACGGGAAACCCGCCGCGCGGCGGAACTGGCGCTGGCGCGGCTCGACACCGCCGTCGCCGATGCGCGCCGTCTGCTCGACGGCAACACCGCCCTTCAGCCGGTTCCTGTTTTTCGCTGGCTGGGCCTGGACGCCCGCTGGCGGCAACGGCAGGAGGAGGCAATGGACCTCCTGCGGCGCATGCTGGCCGACCAGGAGGCGGCCCGAACCGAGCTGTCTGCCGCTGGGATCCGGATGGAGACGGCGGACGCACGGGCAAGAACGGCCGAGGCCGTACTGACGGCCAGCCGGGAACGATGGGCGCAGTTGCATGACTTGGAGGCCCGGTGTCCGGAGGTCTGCGCCGGCACCCATCTCGGGCCGTCGTTCTGGAGCGGTTCCCACAAAGCCATTCACACCGCCAGCGCCTGGGCGGACCCTGATTTCACCGCGGCGCGGGATGAGATGTTCGCCGCCGCGATGCGGCTGCACCGCGCGTTCATCGATGCCGCCGCCGGGCCGATGAAGTCGAACCTCGGTCTGATGATGGATCACCTCAAGGGCAAGCGCACGCCGTCCGGCGCCGATGCCCATCTTGGCGATCTGTGGGACAGCTTCTTCCTGATGGTCCCGCTCGTGTCGACGACCTTCGCCTCGTTCGACCGGCTGATGGACGGGGTGGGTGAGGGAGCCATCGGCTGGCTCATCGTCGACGAAGCCGGTCAGGCGACGCCGCAGGCGGCGGTTGGCGCCGTGTGGCGGTCGCAACGCGCGCTCATCATCGGTGATCCGCTGCAGATCGAACCGGTGTCGAAGGTTCCCACGGGCCTCGTCCGGGCGATCTGCGCCAGCTACGGAGCGCACCCCGACCTGTGGGCGGCGCCACGGGCATCGGCGCAGACCCTCGCCGACGCCGTCAGTCCGCTGATGGCCCGCATGGGCGTGGGCGCCGACGTCCGGGAGATCGGCCTTCCGCTTCTCGTGCACCGCCGCTGCCAGGACCCGATGTTCTCGATCTCGAACGAGATCGCCTATGGCGGATTGATGGTGCATGCGGCAGGGGATCCGGCATCCCCCATCGCCGACGCCCTGTCGCCGTGGATTGCCGGCAGCGCCTGGATCGACGTCCGGTCCAACGCCGAGAAATGGAGCAAGGCGGAAGGCGAGGCGGTCGTCGATCTCCTGCGGAAGCTGAGCGTCCGGGGCATCCGGAAGCCCAGCCTGTACATCATCTCCCCCTTCCGGGCCGTGGCGGACAAGCTCAGGAGCTTCGTGGTTAAGAGCGGCGTCCTCGACGAGCTGGGCATCGAGGGAAAGAAGCCGAAGGAGGATTGGGGGAGGGCGCACATCGGGACGGTCCACACCTTCCAGGGCAAGGAGGCGGAGGCCGTGCTGCTGGTCCTGGGGGCCTCGGCGGAGACCAGCCGCGGATCGCGGAACTGGGCGGGCGGGACGCCGAACATCCTGAATGTCGCCGCCACGCGGGCGAAAAAGGTGATGTACGTCGTCGGCTCTCACGCCGCCTGGGCCAGCACCGGGGTGTTCGCCGTCGCGGCCGCAGCACTTCCCGTCGTGTCTTGGCCGTTCGATCCGCGTGAACCTCCCGGTGAAGGCGATGAGCTGTCCATTGAATTGGAAGACGTTTCCGGCGAGGAGGAAGGCGCCTTGTCATTGGCGGAATGATGTGCTCGCCTGCGGCCAACGTAGAGGTGTGCCGATGATGGGAATGCGGCATGGTGGCCGCACCTTCTGTCGGGAGGTGGACATCACCCTTGCAGGGATTGGATCAGCATTCCCCAGAACAACTCCGCGGCACCTTCGGCGGTGAGCTTTGCATCGTGGTTGGCTCCCACGTACGAAGCCATTTCCGTCGGCCTGAGGTGGAGGCTCTGGCTGTCTGCGTCCACCGAGACGCTTTCGTTCTAGGAGTTGTCGCTGCCGGTGTCGTTGTAGGCGAAGAGAATGTCGCCGCCAAACTTTCCGCCGATGCTGCCCAGCCAGGTCCGGAAGGCGGACATGCGCTTACCGCTTCGAAAGATGGCCGCCGAGACATGGTTGGCGTCGATGCGGCGGAACGACGTTTGTGAATCGGTGTGGGGTCCTGACGCCGATCGGCACAGAAACGCGTTGATAATAATGGAAACTGTGGGGTGCCAGCTGCGCGCTGTTTCACAAGCTATTTCCGTTTCGCGACCATCGCCACCTGCCAGAACGCTGCCGTTGCGCGATAATAGCGTGCAAGGTCATCGTCTGAGATACGCATGGTATGCACTCGCAGCCCGGATCCAAAATACCGGTCTTTAAGACCGCAATCGACATGGCTCCAGAACTCAGGTCTGGTCTCGGAAAGCTTAATCGCCGAATTCCCATCGCCATGACGGGCAACATTCACCACGTTCCAAAGCTCTTGCAGGTCTGCCCCTTCAGGGAGCGCATTCAGGTCAAGAGATTTGATTTCACGCAGTAGAATAGTCAATTTCTCAAAATTGGACTTCTCAATAACATACCTTTGTTGTTTTGCTGTGGCTGCAAGCCAGAAGCGCAGTTGGCGCTCAAACGTCGCTCCCATGATGAGCGCAAATGATAGGCGAGCTTCATAGCAGAGCGCATTGTGTGAATTGTCCGTGGCGATCTGAGTAATGAACTTACGGGGGCCACCGACTTCTTCTCGTGGCATTGGTTTCAGCTCTGCAAGCGCTGGGGCGACCACCCGATCAAAAAAACACTTCCCCTCATGAAGGAAAATCAATGCCTGACTATCCCGCCTTGATCTCATTCGTACTCCATGTCCCGGTACCCGCCTCCGCCGTGAGCGGGGCGTCGTGCAGGCTCCGGTTTCGGCCCGACGTCCGCCGCTCATATCTGTGCCGTTACCCCCAGGACCGCTTCGCTGGCGAGAACCGCATCGCACCTTTAAGGGCGATGAACATTTCATCGGCCAACGACAGCGCCGCGTCGATCGTCAGATGATCGATCTGTCCGACGAATGCCGATCCCTCAAACATCGCCTTATTGGGAGCGGCCAAGCGCTGGAAGGTCTTGTACATCCCGTCCAGCAGCGCATTACTGGCTTCTGTTGCAACGACATCGTCGTGACGAGTGTCGGTCGAGATGCAATCCCAATCGATCCGCGCGTATTTTCGGCGGGGTGTGACGTAGACATATGGAATGTCTCGCCGCTGGCATTCGCGAAACCACAAATCCATGGCGGGGATATCGCCGTCGCGGAATATGCGCCACAACCCCTTGGGAAGCTTCGGCGATCGGACGATGGCCGGCAGGACGCCGCCATCGACCATATACCCAAGCCCTGCGAGTCGGGCGAGGAACCGGCTGTCATCGACCCGTGCGACCTCTGGCCAGCGCGGATCGCATTCCCGTATCGCGGCAACCAGGGCCATGTGGGTATGGTACCCGCATCCTGCGGCAAGCGCCTCCGACAGGTGGGAAGACCTCACCCCTTCACAGCGCTGCCGTAGGGACTGCTTCACGAACTCAAGATTCAGCTGGGTAAGAGCAAGAGCCGCCATCCGATCATTCCTTCATTCGGTCGATGTCCGCCGATTACGCATCGACCTTGGGGAAGGTCATGACGAGGGGGAAGCACATGCAGTTCTCTTTAACCCGGCGGCAGGTCAGGCGAGACGGCCACGATCACGATAGCTGCCAGCAACTATGTATGCAATGGCCATTTGCTCAACTTTCCTAAGGCGCGTTTGTGGCGCGTAGCTGCATTGTCCGGATGTCGTTCCAATGGCGTCTGGAAACATTCGCTCAATTGTGTGCTGATCACTCGACAGTGAACCACGCCGGGTTTGCCAAAGGCCCGACTTTTATGGACTGATCTGGAAAGGAAGGCGAGGCGCATGCAGTCTTCCCGTGGCAGACCATGCTGCGAGCCTGGGGATCTCGGTTTCGATCAACCGCAAGAATCGTTGGTTGCGCGCCCCGCAACCAGATCCAAATCCCTAAAAAACATTTTTATGGACTGTCCATATCCGGAATCGCTTACCGGGGTAGGGCGCGCAGCAGCGCCGCTATCAGCGGCACGTCGACCATTGAGGTCTCGTCCACCACCAGCAGGTCGCACTCCAGCGGGGCCTCGGCGCCGCGCCGGAAACCGCCGTTGGCCGGGTCGGTCTCGAGCAGCCGGTGGACGGTCCTGGTCTCCAGGCCGGTGGTCTCCGATAGCCGCTTGGCCGCCGGTCCGGTCGGGGCGCACAGCGCCACGCGCACGCCCTTGGCGGTGAGGATCGTCATGATCGAGCGGATAAGCGTGGTCTTACCGACGCCGGGGCCGCCGGTCCCCACCAGAACCTTGGAGGCCAGCGCCCTGGTCACCGCCTCCTTCTGGCTGGCCGCCAGGACGATGCCGAGCTTCCCCTCCGCCCAGGGGATGGCCTTGCCGGCGTCTATCGCCCCCCAAGGAGGGTTCGCCGTCGGCCAGGGCTGTCAGCCGGTCGGCGATCTCGCGCTCGGCGTGCCACAGGTGCATCAGGAAGATGCAGCGCCGCTCCTTCACCGTGTCGGCGACCACGCTGCCCTCCGCGATCTCCAGCCGCACGGCCTCGGCCAGCGTCGGCTGCGGGATGTCCAGCAGATCTCCGGCCAGCGTCAGCAGCTCGTCCCCGGACAGGCCGCAGTGGCCGTTGGAGACCGCCTCCAGCAGGGCATAGGAGACGCCGGCCCGCGCCCGGATCATCGAGTCCTTGGGGATGCCCAGGCGCTCGGCGATGGTGTCGGCGGTGCGGAAGCCGATGCCGCGGATGTCGCGGGCCAGCCGGTAGGGGTTCTCGGTCACCAGCGGGATGGCGTCGGCGCCGTAGGTCTTGAAGATGCGCACGGCGCGCGACGTGCCGACACCGTGGCTCTGCAGGAAGACCATGATCTCCCACACGATCTTCTGCTCGGCCCAGGCGCGGGTGAACCGCGCCCCTGGGACGCAGGAGATGGGCGTCATCACTGAACGCCAGGATGCCCTTGACCGGTTCCTTGACGACCTTGCGGCGTTCGCTGCGCTCTGCCAGTTCATGCTCACACAACGCGGTCAGGAAGCGCGCCGCTTCCCATCTCCCATGGTCGACCCGGTCGGCGAAGCCCGGCCAGAGCCGGCTGATCGTCGGTAGGCGCAGGGAGGACATCGTAGATGTGCACCTTCGCCCCTGTCGCGCCAGCAGCGAGAACTGCACGAGGTTTCAATCCACGCTTCCACACGGGAGGAGACGTGTTTCGCGGTCGAGAGAGACCCATTTCGCGAGGATATCGAGCGCGGCTCCCCATAAAATCCGGCCTGATCCACTTGATCATTCGCATCAGATTAGAGCGTCGCCACCTACGTCGGTCCGACTTGCCCTGATCTTCTCGTCCAGTTTTTCCGGACGCAGCACATAAGTTAGGATTTCGAGGGAGCGCGGGCCGAATAGGTATTTTTGGGTGACGGGTTCTAGGGAGGACATTTGATCCACGATTACCGTCTGACCATTCAGATATGACACCAAGTCAGCTGTCTGGAACGTCGGTCCCTTCCAGAAGCTGATCTGCTCGTCTCCGATGCCGATGTAGCCGCGGAGAACAACATTGATGAACTCATGGGCGTGCCGCACTGGATGGCCGCTCATCTTGGCACCGTGGAAAACGCGGTTGGCGATGACGATGCCGGTATGGATCGCGGTGGTGGGTTGCACGTTCCAGCCAAGCTTTTTGAACAGGGCTTTCTGGTTGGCGATCGCCTGGAATGTCGTATTGCGGAGCGTCAGTTGGTGGCCCGCCTTCTCAATATGCTCGAAACTGTTCCGCATTTCGTGAGCGTTACAGGGGAGGTAGGCGTTCTTGCATTCGAACAGGAACAAGGTGTCATCCCGCCAAGCGACGATATCGGTCTCCACCTCTTTGCCGCTGATTCTGATTTTGGCCTCAACTTCGACCTTGAACCCCGCCTCCGCGAGAGCGTCGGCCACCGCTTTCTGCATCGGGTCGATGGTTCCCGCGACCAGATCGGTCCGCAGCTTGTTGGCGGTGACGATGTTACGGACTAGATTCGAAGCGGCCACGAGGTGCGGTGCAATGACGACATGATCGTCTATAACGATGATGGGTGTGTATTGCAGATCCACGAAGGTGCGGTTTTCGCCCAAGGTCAGATAGTCGACCAACTCCTTGGTCTTCTCATGATCGTGGAAGATCAAGTTGAGCTGGTTGACGATTTCATCGCGCGGCATGATGAGCACCGTCGAACGATAGGTCAGCAATAATCTATCGGAATCGGTAAAACCCTCAAGTCTCTTCTGATAGATGCAGCTAAGAAAGCGAAAATACCGCTGCATTTTGAAAATATCCTCGGAGGAGATCCGGTCGGATATTTTATAGGTTGGCGTCGTTTCCTTATTGTCAAAATTGTCGACGTCCAGCACTAGGAGGTTTTCGATCTCATCTCGGAAGCGCTGGTGGGTGGAGAACAGGCCGAAGATTTGGGGAGCGGTCGGAAGGCGGAGTGTCAATCTCTTGATCGGCTTGTCGACAATTGTGACAACCTGTTCGAGTGTCCCCGTGCGACACCCTTGATTGACAAATTCTTTGATGGAAACCGGTGCATCAAGCTCCTCCAGCATTTTCAAGCGCTTGAGGAGCTGGAACTGGGACTGGATGTAGCCGAGGCGTACCGATTTCTCGATGTCCGGGTCAATGGATGACACAGTGACAGAAGTTCCGCTCAAGACGGCTTGGTACGGAAGATTGTCGATGGTGGCCTCGGCCTCCCGAAATTTGTTGATCTTGGCTGCCACGACCAGCAGCTGATAATAGGGGAGATCGGTCGTCTTGATTAATTTTTCGTCGACAATATTGCAGGTCTCCGCTGTAAGCTTGAACATCTCCCGATACATTGACAACACCAGGGATGCCGCCTCGCTAAAATCCTCGGCCGAGTAGTGCTGCGGCTCCTCCGAGCCTATTTCGGGGTGATGAACCCAGCCGAAATAGAAGACGTTGTTCACCAGAACGAGGATCGTCTTGATCACCTCGTCCTTGCGGAGCCGCAGGAAATCAGCAAGGTCATCATGCAACTTGCGAACATTTGGCGCCAGCCGGGTCAGTGCCTGAACCGACTCGAGATAGGCGAAGCGATCCGGATGAAGGGTCAGCAGGGGCCGAATCTGAAGGATCGCCGTGGCGATGTGGCCGACGAGGGAGCCTTGGTACGCATAGCGCGAAGCGCGGAACAGCCCGATGCGGCGAATCTCCGCGATGGTGAACTCTGCGTCGGCGATAACGAGAGCCAGCGCGGTGGCCATGGCCTCGCGCCGCTGGTTCTTCACGAGATAGTTGCCGAGATCCTTGAGGTGCCGCTTCAGCTCTCTGTCGAATTCCTTCTGAGAGCCTTGAGGGCGTACCGGCCGCTTGTCCGCCGTCAACGCCTGCGCAGCGGCCACAATCGCCGCCTTGGTCTTCTTTGCGAGTAACCACCCGATAAGTTTGTCAATGGTCATTGCGCTCCCTTATGAACCACCCACGAAGCTAACGCGCGAGAAACATTCTCGCTACTATAACGAGATTATCATCGAAATCTGGACGCAGGAGAGAGATTTGATTCTGCGCTGCATGTATGCTCTCGGCTGACGGAATCTTCATTACCAATGCCGTATAAGGGTGCTTCACGGTCGGTCTGCATGTTTAAGGAGCGGTTCGGTCGGCTGCGGGCGCGGAAGGTCATCCCGTACCTGTTGCTGACGGTAAGGTACTGACAATCAATGACGCTTTCGGCGAAGGGTTACAAAATGCATGAAGTCGGGTTTGTGTACGTGCTGACGAACCCCTACTACGTGTCCGGCTTGGTGAAGATTGGCCAGACCGGGTTACTGGCCGAGGACCGCGCCAAGAAGCTGTTCACGACAGGCGTTCCTGCACCCTTTACGGTGGAATATCGGACGGCGACATCCCGACCAGTCGACGTCGAAGAAAGAGCGCATACGATCCTTGCAACCCAACGAGTGAACTCCAGCCGAGAGTTTTTCTTCGTCACTGTCGATGAAGCGGTCGAGACAATCCGCTTGTCTGCAGTTGAGGCGGGTGGGATCGCGAGCTGGAAATCGCCGTCCCCACACTACCTGCGAGCCGGAGGCCGCCTTGCGCTCAGCCTAGAAGCAGGCCAAACGTTCTTTCACCTGACTTACCCCGATCCGATGAGTCTGCTGGCCGGAAAAATGGACGTTGCTAACGTCTATCAGGCCCATTCCAACGGTGACCTGCTTGAGATTCTGGTGACCGACTCCCCTGAGAGCGTTTCAAGCTATTCGGAAGGTCATTACTGGGGTGTGTCTGATCCAGTGCCCTTTCTTGATCGAGATGGCAAGGCAGTGAATGGTATTGTCAACGGTAAGGAAATATTGACGCCCGGAGAAAGACTTGTATGGCTGCCTGAGCCTGACCAAGCTGCAAGCCAATTCGCTGTGATATTTGAAGCGGTTGATTATTGCCAGCTCGTGAGCAGGACCTGGAGTCCGCAGTTTATCGACAATATTTTCTCGCTTAACTTTGATATCCTCACGGTTGATCAGGCGCCCCCTGAGTCGGTAGTCGCGGTGCAAGCGGCGCTCAAACTGCCGGTTCCACGGCATTGGGCACCACATTCAAATCGAAGTGATGAATGGGTGAAATTAGGGTCTACGCGTAGGCCGCCGAACTACTGGTTACCGCAGTTGAAGATCCGAAAAAGGAGCGGGCAAGCTCGCGGATGACATCACGCCCTATCGTCGGCGCGCATCTGGGGAGGGACGGCGGACGAGTACATGGCCTTGCACCAGTGGATGGCTCAAAAGCCATAACCGCTGATTTCCGGCACCGGGCCTTGCGCCATCACGCGGAGGGCATTTTCCTGCTGGAGACGCTGACGGCGTCACGCTGACGCTGTCTACCGGCCGCGTCGTGCCAGTGCGGCTGATCGGGGAGCAACACGTCCGCGAGGATCTCGGCTTCATCCCCGGCTTCGCCGACTGGGTGCGCTGCATCCGGCCGGAGCCCTGGATGGGCCGGGCCCAGCCCCTGCACCCCAGCGTCGATCCCGGCGACGGTGGCTGACGGCCCGTCCCCTTTCCATCTCGAACGGCCCGGCGTCAGCGCCGGGCCATTTTTTTGGCCGTCCTGTCGGCAAGCAGGGGCAGGCGCACCAAGAGGGAGAGGGCCGAGGCGGTGTTCGCGACGGGCTTGAGGGCTGGAGGACAGGCTTCCGGTCGGCCCGTCGTGGAGACCCGCCATGCCCGACACCACGGCAACCGCCCGCGCCGGTTCCGACCGGACCAGCCTCTACGCCGAGATCACCGCCCGCATCATCGCCGAGCTGGAAGCCGGCCGGCTGCCCTGGGTGCAGCCCTGGGGAACCCCGGCCGCCGCCGCCCCACTCGGCCTGCCGCGCAACGTCGCCACCGGCCGCGCCTACTCCGGCGTGAACGTGCTCATCCTGTGGGGCGCCGTCGTCGCCCGCGGCTTCTCCGGCCAGGGCTGGCTCACCTTCCGTCAGGCTTTGGCTCTGGGCGGCCACGTCCGCAAGGGCGAGCGCGGCACCACCGTCGTCTACGCCGACCGCTTCATCCCCGACGACGAGCGCCGGCGCGCGCGGGACACCGGAGACGAGCCCCAGGCGGTCCCCTTCCTGAAACGCTTCACCGTCTTCAATTGCGACCAATGCGAGAACCTGCCCGAGGGCATCGCCGTGGCGCCGCCGCCGATCCCGGAGGGGCTGATCCTGCCGCGGGCCGAGGCGCTGATCCACGCCAGCGGCATCGAGTTCCGCATCGGCGGCACCCGGGCCTTCTACAGCCCCCAGCACGACTACGTGCAGGTGCCGCCTCCGCAGGCCTTCTTCGAGCCCGTGAACTGGCACAGAACGGCTCTCCATGAGGGATCTCACGCGACTGGAAACACTTCAAGGTTGAACCGCGACCTGTCCGGGTCCTTCGGCTCCCGCAAGTACGCCTTCGAGGAGCTGATTGCCGAAATTTCAGCGGCCTATCTCTGCGCGGCGCTCGGCATCGTCCCCACCGTCCGCCACGCCGATTACGTTGGTGCGTGGTTGGACGTGCTGCGTGGGGACGATCACGCCATCGTCCGCGCCGCCAGTCAGGCCAGCAAGGCGGCCGACTACCTCCTCGGCTTCCTGCCCGAAACCGCCCCCGCGGCCGGTGACGAGCGGGAGTCCGTGTGATGGGCGCGCTCTCCTTACGGTGCCCGCCGCCCGAGCCGGCGGCGGCATCGATCCGGCTGCGCGTCCTCAGCCTCGGCGCCGGCGTCCAGTCCACCACCCTGGCCCTGATGGCGGCGCACAGCATCATCGGCCCGATGTCCGACTGCGCCGTCTTCGCCGACACCGGCTGGGAGCTGCAGGCGGTCTACCGCCACCTCGCCTGGCTGATGGCGCCGGGCGTGCTGCCCTTTCCGGTCCACGTCGTCTCGGCCGGCAACCTCCGGGCCGACCTCCTGGCCGGAGCGCGGGGGCAACGCCGGGCGTCCATCCCCGCCTACACCCGCACCGTCACCCCGCCCGGGACCGTGGTCCCGCTCATCGGCGAGGACGGCCAGGGCGGGACGGTCGTCGTCGGCACGCGCGTCCTGCCGGCCGGCCGCGTCACCATCGGCATGATCCGCAGGCAGTGCACCAGCACCTATAAGGTGGTGCCGATCCGGCGGAAGGTGCGCGACCTGGCCGGGATCGCCGGCCGGCGCTCGCCCAAGACCCCGGTGGTGGAGGCGTGGCTGGGGATTTCGCTCGAGGAGGCGGCGCGCATGAAGCCGTCGGCCGAGGGCTGGCAGGTCAACCGCTGGCCGCTGGTCGAGCGGCGGATGACGCGGCGCGACTGCCTGCTCTGGCTGGCCCGGCACGGCTATCCGGAGCCGCCCCGCAGCGCCTGCGTCGGCTGCCCCTTCCACTCCAACGCCCAGTGGCGGCGGCTGCGCGACGGCGATCCCGACGCCTGGGCCGACGCGGTCGCGGTGGACCGGGCCATCCGCACCGGTTTTCGCGGCATCCGCGGCGAGGTGTATCTCCACCGCTCCGCTGTGCCGCTCGACAAGGCGGACCTGATGACCGACGCCGACCGCGGCCAACTCGATCTCTGGCCCAACGAATGCGAGGGCCTGTGCGGTGTGTAGCTCCTGGTTCCGGAGGGAACGAGGACCGCCCGAAGCCGGCCCTGCCTCCCTTCCCGACGCAGCCCTTGCCGGAGGATGTGTGATGACCCCTGTGAAACAGCTTGCCGTGCCCCGTTTCGTGGTCGAGGTCGTGTTCTCGAACGCCGGTGCGGTGTACGGGATTGAGACCTACCCGGTCGACGCGGCCGGCCGCGCCGATGCGCGCGGGATCGCCCTGCGGCGATCAGAAGACAGCCCCTACGACGACGCCCGCATCCCCGATCGTCGGCGCACGGCGCGGGTGAGGCGGTCCGTCATGACGGCGCGGTGACGGACCGGGCGTTCAGGCGGGCGGCCGCTCGGACGCCTCCGGGGAGCGGTGCCACGAGGCGATGGTCCGCACCACCCGCAGCGCCTCGGCGTTGTCGTCGATGCACACGTGGCGCCGCAGTTCCGCCACCGCCGGCCATTCGCCCCGCTCGTCGAAAGCCCGGCGCACCGCCGCGGCCATCACCTCGTCCACCACAAACACAAAACCCTCTCCGAACGCGCGGCTGCCTTGGACGGGATGATGCGCGTGGCGGTGCCCTCCCGGCAAGCGGCCGTTCGGGCAGGAAAGAGAGCGCCGGCCGCTTGCGGAACCGTGCCGCAGGGAAGAGGGAAAGGAGGGCGGACATCGGGGTGACGGATGAGGAGGTTGGGAGAGAGGCTCCCGGCCGTCCGTCGCGGAGAACCCGACATGGCCACGCCCAAGATCGTCCTCAACACCTCGCGCGACATCCCCTTCAACAAGCTGGTGCTGTCCCAGGCCAACGTCCGCAAGGTCAAGGCCGGCGTCTCCATCGAGGAGCTCGCCGAGGACATCGCGCGGCGCACCCTGCTGCACAGCCTCGCCGTCCGCCCGGTGCTCGACGCCGAGGGGGCCGAGACCGGCGTCTTCGAGGTGCCGGTCGGTGGCCGCCGCTTCCGGGCGCTGGAACTGCTGGTCAAGCAGAAGCGCATGAGCAAGACCCAGCCGGTGCCCTGCGTCGTCCGGGACGCTGGTTTGGCCGAGGAGGACTCGCTGGCCGAGAATGTGCAGCGCGCCCCGCTGCACCCGCTCGACCAGTTCCGCGCCTTCCAGACCCTGCGCGAGGCGGGGCTCGGCGAGGAGGAGATCGCCGCCCGCTTCTTCGTCGCCCCCGGCGTGGTGAAGCAGCGCCTCAAGCTGGCCGCCGCAGCGCCGGCGCTGCTCGACGCCTACGCCGAGGACCGCATGACGCTGGACCAGCTGATGGCCTTCACCGTCAGCGGCGACCACGCCCGCCAGGAGCAGGTGTGGGAGGCGCTGTCGCGCGCCTACAGCCGCGAGCCCTACCAGATCCGCCGGCTGCTCACCGAGGGGGCGGTGCGGGCGTCGGACAAGCGGGCGCTGTTCGTCGGGGTGGAGGCCTACGAGGCGGCCGGCGGGGCGGTGATGCGCGACCTGTTCCAGCACGACGACGGCGGCTGGCTGCAGGACCCGGCGCTGCTCGACCGGCTGGTCGCCGAGAAGCTGGAGGCCGAGGCCGCCACGGTGCGGGCGGAGGGCTGGACGTGGGTGGAGGTGGCGCTGGCCTTCCCCTACGGGCACAGCCGGGGGCTGCGTCGTCTGGCCGGCGAGCCGGTGCCGCTGAGCGAGGCGGAGCAGGCCACCTACGACGCGCTGCACGCCGAGTACGAGCGGCTGGAGGCGAGCGAGCCGGCGGAAGCGGAGGAGCTGGATCGGGTGGCGCACCGCCTCGCCGAGATCGATGTGGAGCTGCGGGCGCTGGAGGAGCGGCCGCTGGTCTACGAGACCGCCGAGGTGGCGCGGGCCGGGGTGTTCGTCAGCGTCGACGTCGAGGGCCAGCTCCAGGTCGACCGTGGCTACGTGCGGCCGGAGGACGAGGCGCCGGTCGAGCCGGTGGCTCCGGCCGGTGGCGAGGAGACATCCGCCGTCCCGGCCGGTGGCGGGCCGGTGGCCGCCCAGCCCGCCGCGATCGCCGGCGGTGCCAGCGTGTCGGCCCCGGTGCCGGTCACCGGGTCGGCCACCGCGGAGGAGGACGAGGGGCTGCGGCCGCTGCCCGAGCGGCTGCTGATCGAGCTGAGCGTGCACCGCACCCTGGCGCTGCGCGACGCGTTGGCCAACGACCCCGACACCGCCTTCCTGGCGGCGCTGCACGCGCTGTGCCTGCGCACCTTCACCCAGCGCCCCGGCGCCTCCTGCCTGGAGCTGGAGCTGAAGAGCGCCGGCTTCGGGGTGCAGCCGCCCGACCTCGCCGCCAGCGCCGCGGCCCGGGCGATCGACGCCCGCCAGCGCGCCTGGAGCACCCAGTTGCCGGGCGAACCGGCCGCCCTGTGGGAAACGCTGGTGGGGTTCGACGGCGACAGCCGGGCCGCCCTGTTCGCCCACTGCGTCTCCTTCGGTGTCAACGCGGTGCACGAGCCGTGGAACCGGGCGCCGCAGCGCGCCGCCCACGCCGACCTGCTGGCCGGGGCGGTCGGCCTCGACATGGCGGCGGCCGGCTGGACGGCGACGGTGGACAGCTACCTCGGCCGGGTGCCGAAGGCGCGCATCCTGGAGGCGGTGCGCGAGGCGCGAGGTCCGGAGGCGGCGCAGCTGATCGACCACCTGCGCAAGCCGGACATGGCCAAGGAGGCCGAGCGGCTGCTGGCCGGCAGCGGCTGGCTGCCCGAGCCGCTGCGCCGGCCGCTGGAGCCGGCGGCCGACGGCGATGCCGGCGCGGAGGGCGATGCGGAGGGCGGCGACGCCTCCCTGCCGGCCTTCCTGACCGGCAACGGGGAGGTTCCGGATGCTGGGGACGATGCGGACCGCACCGAGGCGGCCGCCGCGTGACCCGGAAGCTGCGGAGCGGCTCCGGCCGCTCCGCCTCCGTCCTCGTTTCTGGAGGTTCGTCATGACCGAGCCCTTCGTCACCCTGGTCGTGCGTCTGCCGGCCGCCGCTCTCGCTGGCGGCGCCCCGGTCCTCGTGATCACCACCGAGGCCGTCGTCATCGTGATGCCAGCCCACGGTGAATCCGCCCTTCCGGATCGGGGGATGCAGCGGGAGCATGTCCTGCTGCACCTGGCCGAGGAGAACGTCCGGGAGGAAATCCGTACCGTGATCGAGACCGACAACACGCTGACCCGGCTGGCGCCGGAGATGGTCGGCGACGCCGACATCCATGCCGCCTGCCGGGCCGTGGCTTTGAGCGCCGACTTCAGCGAGGAGCATGGCGCCGCGCGGTTCCGGGCGGCGCTGGCCGCCATCCGTGCGGCCGAACGCCGCCTTGGCTGCCTCGCATGATCCGTACCCCTCACCTTGTCCCTTGTCGAGCCCGGCCGCCGCGCCGGGCTCCTGTCTTCTGGGAGAACCGCCATGCCGATCCCTGACTTCGTGAAGGCGAATTTCGAGACGCTGCTGCGCGCCGCGGCGGCCGGCGATCTGGCGTTGGTGCAGGGCACCGACGCTCGCACCGGCGAGACCCGTTTCATTCTGTGCGCTGTCGCGCAACGCGGTGGCGAGGTGGTGCTCACCCCCTTCGGGCATCTGGCCGACGGGAACGCATTTGAGCTTTACGACCCGCCGTTCGATCCCGGCGGCGGGTAGAGGGCGAGGAGGGCGGGGGCGGGGTGAGCCGGAGCGGATCGAGAGAGCGTCCGCCGGCCGCTGGTCTCCCCGCTCTCCCGGACCCTCCGCCATGACCCTGACCGCCGACCTCCGAACCGATGCTGCCGCCCCCTGTTCCCCGCCCCCGGTGGACACCGCGGCGGCCCTGCTCGCCGCCGCGGAGCGGCTGCTGCCCGGCCTCGAACGCGGCCGGGCCATCGACGCCGGCACGCTGCGCGCCGCGATGACCGCGGCGTTCGGCGGTTCCGACGCCGAGGGCGTGTGGAGCTGGAAGCTGGCCTACGACGTCGGCGAAGCGGCGCAGGTGCTGTTCCTGCGCCGCTTCGGTCCGGCCATGCAGGCACGCGCCGCCAGCCCGGCGGCGTTCCTGGCCATGCTGGAGCGGGTGGCGATGCTGCTGCCCAGCCAGACCCGCCGCTCCGAGGAGAGCCAGGCGCGGCAGCAGTTCTCCACCCCGCTGCCGCTGGCCGGCGTGGTGGCCGCCGCCGCCGCCCTCACTCCGGCCGACCGCGTGCTGGAGCCCTCCGCCGGCACCGGCCTGCTCGCCGTCTTCGCCGAATTGGCCGGCACGAACCTTGTCCTCAACGAACTGGCCGACACCCGCGCCGCCCTGCTGGAGCGCCTGTTTCCCGGCGTCCCGGTGGCCCGCTTCGATGCCGCCGCCATCCACGACCATCTCGATGCCGCGGTCCGGCCGACGGTCGTGCTGATGAACCCGCCCTTCTCGGCGCTGGCGGCGGTGGACGGCCGGGTGGCCGACGCCGCTGTCCGCCACCTCGCCTCGGCCCTGGCCCGCCTGGCCGAGGGCGGGCGCCTCGTTGCCGTCACCGGCGCCGGGCTGGCGCCGGAGCATCCGGCGTGGCGGGATGCCTTCGTGCGCCTGCAGGAGCGGGGCCGCGTCGTCTTCTCCGCCGCCATCGACGGGACGGTCTACGCCCGCCACGGCACCACGGTGGACACCCGGTTGACCGTCATCGACCGTGTGCCCGCCGACGACCCGGCGGTCTTCCCGGCCTCGCCGGGCATGGCCCCGGATGCCGCCACACTGCTGGACTGGGTCCGGCGCGGCGTGCCGCCGCGCGCTTCCGTTCCCACCTCGGCAACGGCTCCGTTGCCCGTGCTGGCCCGCACGGCGCCGGCGAGGTCGGCGCACCGGATGGTCTCTGTGCCGACGGTGTGCACACCCGCGCCCGACCCGGCGGCCGTCGAACTGGTCTATGAGCCGCGCGATTGGACCCCGGAGGTGGGCGCCCGCCTCACCGCCGCGCTCTACGAGCCCTACGCGCTGCAATCCATCGTCATCCCCGACGCCCAGCCGCACCCGACGCCGCTGGTGCAGTCCGCCGCCATGGCCGCGGTCGCCCCACCGAAGCCCCGCTACCGCCCGCACCTGCCCGCCACCCTGGTCAGCGAGGGCGTGCTCTCCGACACCCAGCTGGAAAGCGTCATCCTGGCCGGCGAGGCGCACGCCGGCCATCTCGCCGGCGCCTGGACGGTGGACGAGACCTTCGACGTCGTCTCGGCGGCGCCGGACGATGCCGAGGACGCGGTGCGCTTCCGCCGCGGCTGGTTCCTCGGCGACGGCACCGGCGCCGGCAAGGGCCGGCAGGTCGCCGGCATCCTGCTCGACAACTGGCTCAAGGGCCGCCAGCGGGCGCTGTGGATCTCCAAGTCCGACACCCTGATCGAGGACGCCCGGCGCGACTGGTCCGCCCTCGGCCAGGAGCCTCTGCTGGTCACCCCGCTGTCGCGCTTCCGCCCCGGCATGCCGATCGCCCTGGAGCGCGGCATCGTCTTCACCACCTACGCCACCCTGCGCGGCGACGGCGGCGAGGACGCCGTGCCGCGCGTCCAGCAGATCGTCGACTGGCTGGGACGGGGGGAGTTCGACGGGGTGATCGTCTTCGACGAGTCCCACGCCCTGCGCAACGCCGGCGGCACCGCCGGCTTTGGCCGCGACGGCGGTCCCGTCACCCCCTCCCAGCAGGGCCGCGCCGGGCTGCGCCTCCAGCACGCCCTGCCGGACGCCCGCGTGCTCTACGTTTCGGCCACCGGCGCCACCACCGTGCACAACCTCGCCTACGCCCAGCGCCTCGGCCTGTGGGGCGGGGCGGACTTCCCCTTCGCCACCCGCGCCGAGTTCGTCCAGGCCATCGAGGCCGGCGGGGTCGCCGCCATGGAGGTGCTGGCCCGCGACCTCAAGGCCCTCGGCCTCTACGCCGCCCGCTCGCTGTCCTTCGAGGGGGTCCGTTACGAGATGGTCGAGCACCGGCTGACGCCGGGGCAGGTCGCCATCTACGACGCCTATGCCGTGGCCTTCGCCATCATTCATGCCAACCTGACCGCGGCGCTGGAGGCGGCCAACGTCACCGGGGCCGGCGGCACCCTGAACCGCGCCGCCAAGGCCGCCGCCCGCGCCGCTTTCGAGGGCGCCAAGCAGCGCTTCTTCAATCACCTGATCACTGCGATGAAGACGCCGACCCTGCTGCGGTCGATCGAGCGCGACCTTGCCGTTGGCCACGCCGTGGTGGTGCAGCTCGTCTCCACCGGTGAAGCATTGATGGAGCGCCGCCTGTCCGACATCCCCACCGAGGAGTGGGACGATTTGTCGATCGACGTCACGCCGCGTGAGCTCGTCCTCGAGTACCTCGCCCACTCGTTCCCGACCCAGCTGCACGAACCCTTCACCGACGCCGACGGCAATCTGTCCTCCCGGCCGGTGTGGCGGGACGGTCAGCCGGTGCCGTGCCGCGAGGCGGTGGAGCGGCGCGACCGCATGATCGAGCGGTTGGCTTCGCTGGAGCCGGTGCCGGGGGCGCTCGACCAGATCGTCCAGCGCTTCGGCGCCGCCATGGTGGCCGAGGTCACCGGCCGGAGCCGGCGCATCGTGCGCAAGACCGGTCCCGGCGGGGACGAGCGGCTGGCGGTGGAGAGCCGCCCCGGCTCGGCCAACCTCGCCGAAACCCAGGCCTTCCTCGACGACGAGAAGCGCATCCTGGTCTTCTCCGACGCCGGCGGCACCGGCCGCAGCTACCACGCCGATCTCGGGGCGAAGAACCAGCGGCTGCGGGTGCACTACCTGCTAGAAGCCGGCTGGAAGGCCGACGCCGCCATCCAGGGGCTGGGCCGCTCCAACCGCACCAACCAGGCGCAGCCGCCGCTGTTCCGCCCGGTCGCCACCGACGTGCGGGCGGAGAAGCGCTTCCTCTCCACCATCGCCCGCCGGCTCGACACGCTGGGCGCCATCACCCGCGGCCAGCGCCAGACCGGCGGGCAGGGGCTGTTCCGCGCCGACGACAATCTGGAATCCGTCTACGCCCGTGCCGCCCTGCGCCAGCTCTACGGCCTGCTGCACGCCGGCAAGGTCGAGGGTTGTTCGCTGGGCGCGTTCGAGGCGGCGACCGGCTTGGCGCTGTGTGACCGCGACGGCGGCCTGCGTGAGGAGCTGCCGCCGATCACCACCTTCCTCAACCGGCTGCTGGCGCTGACCATCGGCTTGCAGAACACGCTGTTCACCGTGTTCGAGCAGCTGCTCGCCGCGAAGATCGAAGGCGCCATCGCGTCCGGCACCTACGACCGCGGCGTCGAGACGGTGGTGGCCGACAGCTTCACGGTGACGAACCGGCGAACGCTTTACACCCACGCGGCGACCGGAGCGGAGACCCGGCTGTTCACGCTCGCCCGGCGCGACCGCAACCAGCCGCTGGGCCTGGAGGAGGCGCTGGAGAAAGGGGCCGGGCCGCAGGCACGGCTGCTGGTCAACGCCCGCTCGGGCCGGGCGGCGGTGGAGGTACCCGCCGCCGGCCTGATGCTGGACGACGGCACGGTGGAGCGCCGGGTGCGGCTGCTGCGGCCGATGGAACGCCTGACCGTGACGGTGGCCGAGCTGGCGCAGAGCCACTGGCGCCCGGCCGAGCCGGAGGCCTTCGCCGCCGTCTGGGAGACGGAGGCCGCGGCGGTGCCGGAGTTCGCCACCGGGACCCTGCATCTGGTGACCGGGCTGCTGCTGCCGGTGTGGCGGCATCTGCCGGACACGAACCTGCGGGTGGTACGGTTGCAGACCGACGACGGCGAACGGGTCATCGGCCGGGTGGTGGCGCCGGACGCCCTGGCCGAGGTCGAGCGCAATTTCGGTGCCGGCGCCGGTGCCGCGCCGGTGCCGTCGGCGGAGCAGGCCTGGGCCTCGGTGTTGGAGGGGCGGGCGGTGCTGCATCTGGCCGACGGAATGCGGCTGCGCCGGGTCACGGTGATGGGCGCCCACCGGTTCGAGTTGTCCGGCTTCACCGAAGGGATGGTGGAGCGGCTGAAGGCGACGGGGCTGATGTCGGAGATCATCGCCTGGACGCTGCGGCTGTTCGTGCCGGTGGGCGAGCGCGGACCGGCGGTGTTCGCCGCCCTGCTGGCCCGCCATCCACTGCGGCGCGCTGTCGACCGGACGGGACCGTGAAGGGGCCGGCGCCATGTCCGCCGCGTCGGAGATGGCGCAGCGCCTCGCGCGGGAGGCCGAGGCGGTGTGCCGCCATTACCTGCCGCACGGCCGGCGGGAGGGGCGCTATTGGCGGGTTGGCGACGTCCACGGCACGCCGGGGGAGAGCCTCTACGTCCGGCTGCACGGGACTGCTGCGGGCCGATGGGCCGATCCCGCCGCCGGCGAACACGGCGACCTGCTTGACCTCATCGGGCTTAACCGCGGTCTCGGCCGGCTGGCCGAAGTGCTCGACGAGGCCCGTGTCTTCCTCGGTTCACCGCGGGCGCCGCCGGAGTGGCACCGGGAAGCCGCAGCCCAGGTGGGATCGCCGGAGGCCACCCGCCGCCTGTTCGCCCGTTCCCGGCCGCTCGCCGGTACGCTGGCAGAAGCATATTTGCGCAACCGCGGCATCCCGGATATCCGGAAATACGGCTCCCTGCGCTTCCAGCCGCGCTGCTGGTACCGTGACGCCGATGACCGGCTCGCCCAGGGGCCGGCGCTGATCGCCGCGGTTACCGGTCTGGACGGCGGCCTCACAGGCGTGCAACGCACTTGGCTCGACCCGTCCGGCCGCGGCAAGGCACCTATGCTGTCGCCGCGCCGGGCGCTGGGCCACCTGCTCGGCAACGGCGTCCGCTTCGGCGTGGCCCGCGACGTCCTGGCGGCGGGGGAGGGCGTCGAGACCGTGCTGGCGCTGCGCACCGTCCTGCCAGCCCTGCCCATGGTCGCCGCGCTGTCGGCCGGCCACCTCGCCGCCCTGTGCCTGCCGCCGACGCTGCGCCGCCTCTACATCGCCCGCGACAACGACGCCGCCGGACGCCGGGCGGCGGAACGCCTGGGGAGCCGCGCCGAGGCCCTCGGCATCGAGGCGCTGGTCCTGGCACCGGTGCTGGGCGACCTCAACGACGACCTGCTGGCGCACGGCGTGGCAGCGCTGCGGGCGCACCTGCGGGCCCAGCTCGCCCCGGAGGATGTGGCGCGCTTCTGGATGAGTGGCGGCTGGCCGTGGGGAGCCTGAGCCTCGGCGGACGGGCGCCGGTCGGAGCGGGCGGACGCCGGTCCGGCCGGCGGGAGGCCGCGGCCCCGGCCTTCCAGCGGGCGATCGGGCGGCAGCCGGGCCGGCTCCGCAACGGCGGGGCGCAACTTTCTTCCCCGGCCGGCCAAGCCGGCCTTCCTCGCGGGACAAGAAAGCCGCCCCCCGCCGTCCTCCGCTGACGCTGCGGCCCAAGAGGGTGCGGACCCGCCCCGCCCGCCGCTGGGGGATCGCCACGAAGGCCGCGGTGGGCGCGGCCGATCCTCCAGCCGAAGGGCAGCCGCCATGATCACCGACACCGACGCCGCCGGGCTCCACCACGCCGCCTCCCCCACCGACCACGCCCTGATTGAACTCCAGCTCTACGGCCACCGGCCCTTCCAGGACGATCCCGATCCCCGGCCGCTGCCCGACGAGACCGCCATCCGCGCCGCCCTGGCCGACGTCTTCGACGCCCTGGTGGTCACGCTGAAGGACACCCGCCTGGAACCCGACCTGGCCGACCTGCTGTGGTCCACCGTCAACCTGTTCCACCGCGCCGCCGACCGCGTGCAGCGCGAACTCGACGATAACGAGGACGCCCAGAAGCGCAGCCAGCGCGAACAGGACGGCTCGGAGATCCGCTCGGTCGAGCTGGAGCGCCTGCTGGCCGAGGGGCTGACGCTGATCGAGCGCCGCACCGCCATGGAGGCCTTCCGCGACCACGCCGCCGAACTGTTCGAGGTCCACACCGGCTCCGGCTGGCGGCCGCGGGCCGGCTCGCTGGTCAGCCACCGCACCCTGACCGCCGCGCTGATCGACAGCCGCGACTTCCTCGCCGCCAAACGCCGGGCCGAGACCGAGCCGCTGCTCCCGGCCGGCCCCCGCATCGCCTTTACCGGCGGGGTGGAGTGCAACGACCACCACCGCATCTGGGCGGTGCTCGACAAGGTGCGCGCCAAGCACCCCGGCATGGTGCTGCTGCACGGCGGCAGCCCGAAGGGGGCCGAGCGCATCGCCGCCTGCTGGGCCGAGCACCGCAAGGTGGTGCAGGTGCTGTTCCGCCCCGACTGGGCCCGCCACGCCAAGGCCGCCCCCTTCAAGCGCAACGACCGCCTGCTCGAGGCGCTGCCCATCGGCATCGTCGCCTTTCCCGGCTCGGGCATCGCCGCCAACCTCGCCGACAAGGCCCGGCACCTTGGTATTCCGGTCTGGCGCTTTGGCGACGGCGGCGCCTGAGCGCTGCCGTTCCGGCGATCCGCACTGGCGGATCGCCGGCTTTCCATAAATCCGTTACCCCGGGCAACTGGATCGGCGGTTCAGCGCTAGGAGCGGGCATTCTGTTTTCGGTGGTAGCGAGGGGCAAGTGAGGCAATAAGGGTGGAACGGTTGAGAAACAGGAGGCTTTGTCTTGGTTAGACAGCGGTTGGCGGGGCGTGCGCATTCGGATGAGAATGCAGCCATCAGATAGGACAAGGTGGCCTTTGCCGACGTTCGCGGATAGAATCGCCGACGATGTGCGCGTCATGAGCGGATCATGGTATAGCGAGGCTGTTTCGAAGAAAGGAGGGCCATATGTCGACCAAGCACATTCTTGCCCTCCTGAACTCGCACATTGACGGGGACGAGGATCAAGTCCTCTCGATTGCCTTGCAGATCGCTGCCCAGGAAGCCCGCCAGGGGCGGCCGGAGGAAGCGGAGAAGCTCAAGCGTCTCGTCCAGAAAGCAAGGGATCAGCGCAGAGGCGGCAAACCTGCCGGCGGACAGACGCCGATTCCGCTAGCCCGGCCGCGAGGCGAGCTGCAAGGGCTGGTCGAAAGCACCTATCCGAAGGTCGCGCTGTCGAGCATGGTGCTGGCGGACAGCGTGGACAAGCGCCTTACACGCATCGTGCGCCAGCAGCAGGAGCGTGCGACCTTGCGGGAGCATGGCCAGACACCGGCGACCCACATGCTGCTCGTCGGCCCACCCGGAACGGGTAAGACCATGACCGCATCGGCTTTGGCTGGAGAACTGCGTCTTCCGCTCTTCACCGTGCGTCTGGAAGCCCTGTTCAGCCGCTTCTTCGGTGAGACCGCAGGGAAGCTGCGCCTGCTTTTCGACCAGATCGCCCAGACGCGGGGGGTTTATCTTCTTGACGAGTTCGACGCGATCGGCGCCCGCCGGGGCGACCCCAACGATGTGGGCGAGATCCGTCGCGTGCTGAATTCCGTTCTGGCCTTCATGGAAGAGCCGAACTCGACCGACAGCCTTGTGCTGGCGGCAACCAATCATGTCGAGATTCTGGACGAGGCTCTGGCGCGGCGCTTTGACGAGGTGATCGAATACTCGCTGCCGGACGCGGCTGCTGCCCGCGCCATCGTCGAGCGGCGTCTTGGCAAGTTCAAGTTCGCCGCCCGATCATGGGCGGCGCTTGAGGCGGCGCTCGAAGGCCTCAGCCCGGGCGAATTGGTCCGGGCGGCCGATGCCGTTGTCAAGGACGCCATCCTCGAAGGAGTTTCGAAAGTCTCGCCCGATGCGTTGCGCGACGCTTTGGAGAACCGTCAGGCATTGAAAGGAAAGTTCGGTCGCCAGTCCGCCCGCTAGGTGGGCTCCGCCGACTGGATCGAATGGGGTGTAACTGAACAAGCAGGGACTTATGGCGGAGTCTGACAGTTTTGACGCAAGAAATCGCCCACATATTCCAATCGATTTATTCCGTGAAACCGCTGCCTACACCTATCCATCGCTGAACCAGGAACGGAAGCCGCTTCGTGGCGACTATGCCGCTCACGCCAGGCGTCTGCTGGATCAGCTCGGCGCGGCGCTCGGTGGGGTGCCGCAGGCCAGCGCCGACCCCCGTCTTCCCGTTCCAGGCCTGAAGCCGGGGACGATTGTCGAGATCACGACGGTCGCGCCGGCTGAAAAATCCCGGGTCAAGGCCGTCAAGATTCCCACAACGCTGGAGTTTCCGACACAGGACGTGGTCGTGCTGCGGTCCGAGCGGAATGACGACCGGACCGAAAGCGCCTTGCTCTTCGTGCCGGATGACGCGCAGGCATTCTTGCGGGGACGGATCGCTGCCTACGGGCGCGATCCGGGCAACCAGCGTCGCCCCGATGTCGAGCGCTTCGAGGTGGTCGAGGACGTCCGCGCGATGGAGGCGGGATCGCTGTTCACCGGGCAGGTGGATCTGACGGCGCCGGACATCGTGTGGTGGGAGCTTTGGGTTCGCCAGTCGGCCGCCTCGGCGGATCGTCTGGCCGAGGCGGCGCGCAACGCGGACATCGACGTGCATGGCGACCGTCTTGTTTTTCCCGACACGACGGTCCTCTTTCTTCACACGTCCGCCGCGGCCTTATCCGCTTTCTCGTCGCGGGTGCCGGGTGCGATTACGGAGATCCGACGCGCAACCGGGACGATCGAACCGTTCCTGGACCGCGGCGCGACGGGTCTCGGCCAGCACGACTGGGTGGAGGAACTGGCGCAACGCGTCACGGCGCCGGAGCCGGACGCTCCCGTCGTCTGCACGCTCGACACCGGCGTGGCGGCTGCGCATCCTCTGATCGCTCCCGGCCTTCGTGGCGCGTGGGCCTACGATGCCGCCTGGGGCGTTGACGATCACCAATCGCACGGCGGTCACGGGACGTCCCTTGCTGGCCTCGTCCTTTATGGCGACCTTGAGCCGCTGATGAACGATGCGCGCCCGGTCGTCCTGACGCATGGCGCGGAATCGATGAAGCTGCTGCCGCCGCGAGGCTTTCCGCCGACCAAGCCACCCAGCTACGGCGTCGTTACGCAAGGCGCGGTCAGCTTGGTCGAGATCGAGCGCCCGGAGGGGCTGCGCAGCTTCTGCATCGCCACCTCCACGACGGACTTCCCGTCGAGCCGGCCATCGACGTGGAGCGGCGCCATCGACCAGATCGCGTCCGGGGCCATGCCCGGCGAAACGGCCGGCAAGGTTCCGGCGGCCGAACGCCCCAAACGCCTGCTCGTCGTGGCGACCGGCAACGTGCTGGAGGGGATGGTCGGCGATGTTCTTCCGTCGCAGCCGCTGGAAGATCCATCACAGAGTTGGAACGCGCTGACCATCGGTGGGTTCACCCGAAAGGAACAGCCTCCGTCCCCGCCACCGGTTCTGAAGCCGGTGGTTTCGGCAAACCATCGCAGCCCCTACAGCCGGGGATCGCAGTCCCTCCCCGACGACCTGACGCCGATCAAACCGGAAGTGTTGTTCGAGGCGGGAAACATGGTGTCCGATGCCTCGGGCTTCTGCGATTGGAACCCCGCCGTATCTCTCCTCGCACCAGGCTCGGATGTGATGACAGAACCGCTGGTGCCATTCTGGGCGACGAGCGCGGCGGCCGGCATGGCCGGCAACTTCGTTGGACGGCTGCAGACCGCGCGACCCGATCTTTGGCCCGAAACCCATCGTGCGCTCATGGTGGACTCGGCGCACTGGCCGGAGCCGATCCGCAAGAGGTTCATCGGCACGGGCGCGCATTGGAAGACGGGCAAAGCGGCCACCAAGGCGAAGAAGCAGGAGATGCTGCGTGAGTTCGGTTATGGCGTGCCGGACATCGAGCGGGCCATCCTCTCGGCGCAGAACGACGCGACCTTGATAGCGCAGGCGGAGATACAGCCCTTCACCATCGGTGCGGACAAAAGGACCGGTGTATTCAACGAGATGCATTTTTATGATCTGCCCTGGCCGAAAGCAGCCCTGGAGCAACTTGAAAACGAAATCGTCATGATGAAGGTTACGCTGTCCTACTTCATTGAACCCAATCTGACCGGCAAGGCTGCGACGCGGCCGGACACCTATCGCTCCTTTGGCCTCCGCTTCGCCATGAAGAAGCGTACGGAAACACATGCCCGTTTCCGCAGCCGGGTTTCCGCCAGTCAGGCGGGCGACGGCACGGAGGCCGATGACGAAACGAGCTGCTGGCTGCTGGGGCCGAAGGCAATACAAGCTGGTTCGCTACATTGCGATTTATGGCGGGGACATGCGATCGACCTGGCCGGCCATGACGCCATCGCCGTCTATCCCGTAGGAGGCTGGTGGAAATCCCACATTGGGCAAAAGCGCGTTACTGACAAAGCGCGTTATGCTTTGGTTATTTCGATTGCAGCATCGGGGCGGAGCGTGGACCTATACTCGGAGGTTGCTTCCCTCGTCGAAGCAAAAGAGATTGAAGTGGGACTTGGCTGACAATCCCTCTGTCCGCTGGCACGTCTACATACGGAACGTCGATGTGGTAGTGAGCGCGCGGCAAGAGTCGAAGTTGGAGACCGAGACATCACCGGGTGTCGGTTCAAGAGAGTCGAGAAAGCGAGCTATGCCCAAGCGACTACTCTCCAAATTCGGCAACATTGCGCCAGGAGCGGTCGTTGTCCTGCCCTTCACCGGGGTTGGTTTGACCGTAGCGACCAATGTCTTTGTGGCGGTGACTTGGTTGCGCGAACTGCTCGGGCTGAGGCTGCGCAAATCCGAAGCGGCAGCGCTGATCGGACCAGCTAAGGAACAGGGATGGAAGCTGGTCGATCTGGTCGCTCATGCGCGGAAAGAAATTGCCGCCGAGTAATGGCCTCTAAAGCGTTCCGCATCGCGTCCCCCAGGATCCACAGCTCACTTCACAAATCTCTCGATATAACGCCGACGAGCTGTATACGCCCCTTCAGATGCACCCATGAGCACCCGGCGGACATGCTTCAAGTATGAGCGACCGCTCGACGTGCCTGCGGCGTGCTCTGCGACGAGCCCGAACAAGTGGTTGTCCTTGACGAGGTAGCCGAAGACCTCCGGAGCCAACTGACGATCGACGAACAGATTCACGACTCCCGCCCGCAGGCGCTGGCACCGATCCCAATCGAACCAGAACATGGACCGAGGTAGCCGAGGATCGAGTGATCGCCAGCTTTCGTCAGGCACTCGATTGACTGCTGCAGCCGCATGCATGTGCTCGAACCCGAACTGTGCCAATTCAGCCTGATTGCGCGAGCGCCAACCCAGGCTACGGGCAAGCAGGAAGGCGCGCAGATGCGTTTCGTCAGGCTCAGGCACATTCCCATCAGCGCGTCGTATTGCCGTTAGCCAGGGATCCTCTCCGTAGTCATTCAAAATGTCGTCGGGTCCGAGCACACGTGCGACTAGCACGAGAAGCTTTCTCGGCTGCGCCTCCGGGCTCGCGAACAGGCGCGCCACCGTGTTCGGTTGTGCTATCGCCCGCAACCACCTTTCGCCATCCCCCTGAGGCAGCCTTTCCGAGCGCAATCCAATGGACAGGGCCAGCAACACGTCCAGCGAATCCACCTCTCTGGCTGCACGATCGGCAAGGTCCGTCCTGCCTGCGGTCATCATGGCGAGCAGGATCGGCTGTCGTTGCTCCGCCTGTTTGAGGACATCGAACGCGTCCGCTTCGATCGCGAGTTCTTGCGACCAAGCAGCGGGATCGGTTGCCAGATCGGGGCGGCGCTGCAGGACAGGCCGCGCAAGCTCTGGTGCGAGGCGTATAGCCGAAAGCAGCTCTGGCTGCTTGGCGCTGAGCAGAGCGCCCTCGGCGATAGCCCTTCTTGCGCCATCAGCCTCCAGCATCGAACGCAGAGCGGCAGGACGGCGGCGGAGAAGCGCGCGGCCGAGCGTGCCGGATCCGGATTCCAGCGCAGCGGACTCCAGGAAGTCGAGGTGATCAAGCAAGTAGCTGAACTCGATTTCACTTAACCGCTCGGCTTGGGGCAGCGCTGCCAAGGCGACAATTGTCCGAGCGGTCCGCGCTTGTGCAGCACCAAACTCGTCCTGCACCAAGGCGACAGCTTCGCCGAGCGCGTCCGGTTCGGATGCGAAGCCCTCGATCAGACGATACAAACGGCAAAGCGCCGGGAAGGCCGCGCGCCCCCCGGCGACGTCGCCCCCGATCCGACGCAGGAAATGCCGCAGCCCGTCCGTTCTCGGCTGGACCAGATCGGTAATCGCCTCATCCAACCAGTCGCCGCCAGCTGAAACACTGTCGGCCTCCACCGCCTTTGGAAAGCGAGTCCGGATCGCCTGATTGCCCCTTGGTAGAAGTTGTAGATCGAAGCTCGCACTTTCAGTTGAACGATCCGTAGCCGCAAAGGTGCAGAAGCGAAAAGCCCGACGCAGACGCGGCCATTGCTGCGACCAAAGCACCGTTACCAGCGCGTCGATGTCCGAGCTCTCTGGACGAGAACTGATAATCCTGGCCTTTGGCTTTCCATAAAGTGTGCCGATAATCTTCCTTACCGACAACGTGTCCGCTTCATCAATCCGCGGGGGTGTCATAGAGCAATCGACTTCGATCGGCTTACCATATTCGGAATAGCTGTCGGGCTGAGGCCGGCGAAATGCGCTCAGCAACTCCGTCAAGGAATCGAGCGCGGCCAACTCGGCGAAGTCGATCAGGAGCGAGTGCGTCCATACACAACCCGGTCTCGACATCTCGGGTGCGGGCCATGTCCTGGCCAGAGCGTAAACTCCCGCTTCAGCCAGTGGGTATCCCGTCAGATACCCCTCAGCATCGATGCGGACGCCTGATCCCGAGGTGTCACTCAGGACGAGCATCGCCTTCGCGTCACGAGGTTTGAGCGGCATCGAGCAGGCCAGCTGCCGGTGGCCTTCGGCATAGCCATGCAAAGCCTGATGCAGCTTCAGCCTTCCCTTGCCAGCTATTCCATCAACCATGCGAGCGGCTCGGTCAGATCGTGGGTTTGAGTGTTGCTCGCGACGAGCCTGATCCGCTTCGAAGGTTGATCTAGGTTGCGGAGAGCCTCAGCCTCAGCGCTCGGCTCGGCGTCCTCCTTCAGCGAGTCGTACTCGCCCCCCTGGGCGCTCAGCCCATAGACGCGCCAGTCCCACCCGTCAGCCGCGTGTCGCAGGTACTGACCGAGAAGTGGGAGCTTGGCCTCGAGGTAGGCTTGAGGCCCCAGTTCTTCGTCAGTGACCTTGTCCCAAGCCGACAGCATAATCGCGAGGCGGCGCAGTCCAACTTCAAGCGGTGGCTCCCGCAGCAGCTGAAGGAGTCCCACCACCTGGACCTGGGTCGGCGCCAGACGGGGATGCCAGGGAACTTCCTCTCCTTCCGGCGTCGGCAACCCGAGCGTCTTCGACAGCTCAATCTCATCGACCACCCATTGAGGCGGACGGATCGTGTCTGCGTGAATGAACAAAAGCACGCCACCGGATCGCAGGATCTCGGCGACTTCTGGATCGCAGGCGCGCTCTTCCCACATGCGCCGGTAGGCCTCGCCAGCCACGTCGGGGAACGTGACCCGCACCGCGGTGCCGGAGGTGTCGAGCAGGTTCATGCTGACTAGCTTGTTCCCGCCGACAGCCGTGCGCTCCTGCACGCGCGCGTCACGCCAGCGCGCGGCGATCGCATGGAGGTGTGCTACGTCCCCAGAACGGAGGTTGTGGAAGCGCAGGACAGTTTCGATGTCGCGCTCCGTTACGAGGTGCCAGAGCGCGCCCAAAAAGGTCGTTTTACCCGACTCGGGCAGTCCGATGATGACGACGGAACGGTCAAGCATCCTCCGCCTCCAGCACCTCGACGACAGTCAGCCGTGAAAAAGCCCGGGGAGAGGCTGGGACCACCGGACGCGATACGGCCGGTGGCGCTGCCCCGATGACCCAGAACGTCAGCATATCGACGACCCCGATTCCACGAGCCACGGCCGCAGTCTTGGGCGACGCCGCGACGATGCAGCTATCAATCTGGCTGAACGTCGTAGAAAAGACACGCTGTACTTGCGCTAGGAGCGATCGGAAATCCCCTTCCGCCCGCTCCCGATTAGGCGATCCCTGAATTACATCGAACTTCGTCAGGACGAGGACTAGGCGCTGGCCGTCTCGAAGCGCGCCACCGTCCAGGAGCGCCTGCAGGATCATCATGATTTCACTGCGGAGATTGTGCCGCGCGCCGGCGTCCAGAAGCCGTTGTCCGTCGACAAGCATGGTCAGCGTATCGGCTCGGGCGATCTCCGGGAAGGAGGTCAAGCCCGCCGCATCATCGGCGGCCAAACGGTACTCTTCCCCCGCCCGGTCGCCCAGGAGGAGGGTGAGTCCGGCTCCTGCAACGCCACCGGCGAGATCGAGGTGATAAAACTTCACCTCGCCTAGCGGCGTGCGTTCCATATCCGGCTCGCTTCGGCGCGAGGCAGCCCTCGCGTCGTGGCAGGCGAGCTCGAACGCGTGCAGCGTGTCTGAGCGCGCATATTCCGCACCACCAACAGCCCCCTCCTGAAACAGGTCATAGAGGCTGGCGATCAAGCTGGTCTTGCCAGAGTCTTTCGGGCCGATAATCGCGATGACCCGCGCATCGCGCTTCCGGAGCAGCTTCGACGCCTCCTCAAGCGTAAGCGTATCGGCCCCTGGCAGTCGCAGCCCGAACCCATTAGCTCCGCCGTCGTCCTCGGCAGCTAGTTCCTCGTCGTCAGCCCGCTCATGTCCATAGTGGGGGCAGACCGTAAGCTCCAGACCTTCAACGCACCGCCCCGTTTCCGAGACGCGGCAATCGCGGTTCGCGCAGGTGATCTCGCCTTCCGCCATGACGCTCACTCGAATCGAACCAGCAGGCGCTCACGGTAAAATTGCGTTCCGAGCGCGATTGTCGAGATTTGGCGCGAACCTTCGACGCCGACCACCGCGGCCCAATTCGGAATCCAGGTTTCGCCGCCACCCGCCTCAATCTGACGTTTGATCGCGAAGTGGATCGGCGCGGTGACGGGCGACGGATTCATCTCTTCCACGAGCACAGACAGCCAACTGGTTTCGGCAGCATTGATTGCGGCAGCGATTGCCAACTTCTTGCGCTCCTTTAAGCCAGCGCGCACTAGAAGGAATTTGATCGACTGTGGGCGCGGGCCCGGAAGAATAGCGGTGCTATCAGCCAACTCCGTGGCGAAGACCAACGGTTGCGCCTCGGTGGCCACCTGTTCGAAGGTGCAGTCCAGGTCGAAGCTGCGGCCTCCCATTAACCACCAAAGCATCTGCAGCTCTTCATCTTGGATCTGGATAAAGCGGTCAACTGCCCGAATTTCATTCATCTGCCTCTTGGCCAACGCGTTCAAAGCAGTCCGTGCGCTGTCCGCGGCGAGGGTGAACGCCTCGCCGACCGCTTCCCAGCTTTGCTGGCTCTTCACCTTGTTGGCGGCGGCTTCGAAGTCGAACTTCGGCGCCTCGCTGCCCACGCTCAACGTCGGACGAATTCGTTTTGCATTCGCTATCCGCTCTATGCCTGCCTCGGCGAGCATAACGATGTCCAGCGGCAGATTTGGAGTTCGAGCGCCGGCAAAAGCAGCAGTTGCGACGCTCAAAGCCGCAGCGGCGCCAATCTCATCCTCCTGCTCGAACAACAACGCTAGACAGGCGCCAGCGAGAACTTGCATTTCCCGCGCCGTGCCGTTCGAGTCGAAGGTGTCGTCCTGCTCCCGAAACGTCTCGTGGATCTTGGCCATGGAGTGGTTTGACGGCGGCTGGCGGGGCGTTTGGAACGCCAAGCGGACCAGCGCTTCCACCATCGCACGGTCAGCCTTCTCCGCGACAGCGTTCACACCCGCCCAGCGTGCGTCCCGCCGCTCTTCGTCGTTGCCGATCGCGAGAGCGGCGTACCACCGTGGGAAGTCTCTGTGCATTTCCAGTGTTTCGCCCACCATCACGGCCTCTCCCGTTTCGCGACCTCACGCGCCACCTGTTCGAGCAGCCCCCGCTCCCCCGCCCGAAGCAGCGCTCGGCCGTACCGCTCGGGTTCCGGCAAACTCATTTCTGCACGATCAATCAGCCCCAGGCCAAGCGCGATGTCGCGGCGCTGGCTGACCGTCAGCTTCCAGAAGCGGAACACTAGGTTGCGCGTGCTCTCGTCGCTCATCGCAGCCTCCACATCCGCGTCAGCTTCCGCCATCGGATCAGGCGGGGCCGTCGTCGGCGCAGCAGCCACAGTAACGGGTGCGCGGGTCCGGCCGGGGATCGGGATACGATGACGAAACACCTCGTCGCGTTGGGATGTTTGCATAGGGCGGTACTGCTCAGGGTTCGCTTGCCACTGCAGAAGGTGCGCTTCGATCTCCAGGGCGCGGGCTGGCCCCTCGCCCACGACATCGACCTTGATGAGATTGTAGGCGGGCTGCCAGCCGACCTCATTACGGTCTGGATTCACCGCCCCGGCGCTGAAGCGAATGTATCCGTCGTCCTTGGAGACCCGCTGACGATGCTTGTGCCCGAACAGGTGGATGGCGGATCTGTTGCAGATTTTCTCTTCCACCTCATCTTGGTCGGAGAACCAGTCGGGCGGATGGTGGCTCATAACGAGGTTGACGACATCGTCGACCGGGTCGAGTCCGGTCTGGAGCGGGCTAAGATAGAGACTTTCGCGCGTGTCATTGCCACCACCGGCACCGGAGAGGAGCACGGAGGTAAGCCCGTAGATGCGTAGGTGCGTGCCACCTTCGAGCGGCAGGTCCTGCTTCCAATAGAGGTGATCCGGTGCATAAACCTGGCAGCTGAAGAGCTTAGCGAAGTCGTTGTATGCCTCAAGCGGCTTCAGCAGCGCCCGGCCCGTTTCCGTATCCATGAACTGAGCGCGGAACTCACGCTCGCGGCGGTGGGGCTCCACCGCCATGATCGCCGATTGAGCGTTCCGAACCGCCGGAGACCGGATAATCACGCCACGGTCGACGTCGTGATTGCCAGGAATGACGAACACCCGCTCGAGCGGGCACCCGCACGCCCGCGCCAGTTCGTCGATCCATGCCTTGGCCGCCTCGTATTCCCGAGGATGCCCCTTGAATGCGATATCCCCGCCGATCAAGATTGCCCCAACCGGGCCGAGATTATCGGCCCGGTTCCGCGCATCTTGGATCATGCGCGTACGGTAAGGCCGGTCCGGGTCCAGATCCGGGTTTACACAATCTGGTTCGCGAAAGTGGATGTCCGAGATGTGGAGTAACAGCATTGGGCCACCATAGCAGGTAATGGGCAAAAAATGTAGTGGATCATGGCTGTAGCCCGCATCGCAAACGTCCTGCGACTCATTGAAATCGGCGCCACCACCACGTTCGACCGAGCGCTGGTCGTACGCCTGCATGACACCGTGCCAAAAGGGAACAATTTAAATCCTTGATTGGATTGCTTGGGAGAAGCTGGCACTGATAGAAGCTCGGGTTCCGTGGCCAGAGGAACTTCCGCTTTTTGGCGCATTGCGGAGGATCATCGATCTGGATGCCAGAAATGAGGGCGTTCCTGCAAAGCGATGTCAACGAACAGAGCGCGTCCAGACTTCAATCACCGGAAGCTCCCAGCTTTCAGTCCTGAGCTGATCATGCCAAGCCTCCGCGCAGTCCTTCCGATGCCGGCGAACCACGGCATGCACACGGGCCTGTTCAACCGCGGAGATCAGATAGGACCAATGCCGGCTGGCCGCCTCCGAAAGGCGCGCAATCACCGTGCCGTCAGCGCTCAGCACCGACACCCTATCCGTCGTTGAGCCTGCCGCCCGCAAGGTCACTGCGTCGCCCGGCCGCAGGGCCGCCATCACCCGGTGAACGGCCGCCGTTGCCGGCTGGCGGCCGGCAAAGTCGATGTGCAGGTCGCCGAGCCCGAGCACGGTGTGCTGGCGGCGGAGCACTCTCTGGTCGGCGCGCCCGGTGTCGGCGCAGGCAACATAGTCGACGCCATCGAGCAGCGGCAGATGCGGATTCCTCACATCCGCACGGCGCATCAGGCACAACGTCTCACGCGCCCGCGTCATGCCGACGTAGAACAGCCGCCGCTCCTCCTCGCCGTCCGCGGCAGCCCTGTCCGATGACCGTCCGGCCCATCCCCCGTCGAGGAGGATGACGTGCCGGAACTCCAGCCCCTTTGCGCCGTGCAGCGTCCCGATGTGGATGCCGACGCCGGTCGAGCGCTCGCGGCGCAGTTGGGACAGCCCTTCATACAGGGCCTCGCGCACCGTTTCCGGTTCCGCCGCCCGCCCGGCGCTCGCCGTCGCCCAGCCGCCGAGCAGTTGCTCCACCAGTCCCCACCAGGGTGAGGCCCCCAGCTCCTGGCGCTGAGCGGCCAACTGCGCCTCCAACCATGTCCCGTCGACCCGTGCGGTCGTCCGCTTCAGCCGGTCGAGGAAGGCCACCACCTCGCGCAGCCGGTGCAGGGGAAACCGGTCGGACGTCGTGTCGTAGGCGGGATCACAGGGAATGCCGGCGTGGTCGCACAGCGCATGGAACGGCGCCAGAACGTGGCGTTGACGCGCGAGCACGGCGAAGTCGCTCCACGACGTGCCGGAATGTCGAGCCCGCCGCTGCTCAATGACGTCCAACGCCGTACCGATCTGATGCGCGATGGTCTCCACCGCCAGGACCCGCACGGGTTCGCCCGCCGGGTCCTTGGCCCGCGCCCGGTCGATGCGGATGGGGTGCTCGGTCTTCATCCGGTCGGTGTTGTGCCGGATCAAGGTGTTCGACGCGGTGATCACGGCGGCGGTGGAGCGGTAGTTCTCCACCAGATGGTGGACCTCCGCCGTGTAGTCGGCCTGGTACCGGCGGATGAACGCGACGTCGGCGTGGCGGAAGCCGTACACCGCCTGGTCGTCGTCCCCGACGGCCATCAGCGCGATCCGCGCTTCGGCGTCCTTCTCCTGGCGGCCGGCGATGGCGGAGACGAGGTCGTACTGCTCCTCGTCGATGTCCTGGTATTCGTCGATCAGGATGTAGCGGTAGCGCGCCAGCAGCCGTTCCCGCACGTCCTCGGCGTCGAGGCCGGGAAAGGCGCTTTCCCCGCGCAGAAGTGCCGTGGCATCGCCGATCACCCCGGAGAAGGGATCGGCGGGCGCGCTGTCCGGCCGGTGCTCCAGGCGCTCGGCAATGCTCGCCCCAACCAGACGCATGGCCAGCGCGTGATAGGTGTAGGCGTCGATCCAGCCGGCCTCGTCGCCGATCAGGGCGCGCAGCCGGCGGCGGATCGACAGTGCGGCCGCGTGGTTGTAGCACAGCACCAGGATCGCCTGCGCCGGTACCCGCAGCACCCGCATCAGGTAGGCGCAACGGTGGACGATGACGCGGGTCTTCCCCGACCCCGGTCAGGCCAGGACCAGCAGGTTGCGCCCGACCGGCGCGGTCACGATCGCCTGCTGCGCCGGATTGGCGAGGTCGGTGACGATGCGGGCGTAGCTGTCCGCCGACACCGGGCGGGCCAGTTCGGCGCGCCGGCCCGGAAAGTGGCGGGCGAGCAGCCGGTCCTCCGGCAGGGCGAAGTAATCGGCGGCGAAGGCCGCCGCCCGTTCGGGGCTGGTGAGCCCCAGACGGGCGTATTCGCCCATGGCGTGGATCTGGAAGGTGCGGCCGGCGTAATGGCGGGCCAGCGGTTCATGGTCGTCGTTGGTGTAGCGTCGCCCCCGCGCCGCCTCCGGCAGCCGCAAGCTCAGACCCTGGCGGAACACCGACAGGCCACCTTGCAGCAGGATCACCTTCCAGTCGTGCAGCATCAGCAGGGCCGCCTGGACCGCGGCGATCGGATCGGACACCTCGGTGGCCAGCGTCAGGTCACCGGTCACCGCCTGGGCCAACTCCTCGATGGCGAAGGGCACCACCGTCTTGCCCGCGCCGTCCGCGGCCCGGCCGGTCGCCAGCAGACGGTCGAGCACCAGTGAGGCGACCGCTTCCTGCCGGCGCAGGCTATCCTCCAGGCCCTGCCACGTTCCCGACAGCTTCAGGCTGTACCGCCAGCGTGCCACCGTGGCGAGACGCAGGCGTGCGCTGCCCCCACGGTTGGTGTCGGACAGGGTTTTCAGCAGCCGCAGAACCACTTCGGGCTGGCACTCGGCACAGCCCCGGTCACGCAGCCGCTGGGTGGCCGCCGTCAGCGACAGGCACAGCTCCTCCCCATCCGGCGCCTCCTCCCGCAGCGTCGCCAGCAGGGTGCGGGCCGCCGCGGAGAACTGCGCCAGGACACGGCGCGAGGCGTTGACGCCCGACGGCCGCACCTGTGCGGTCAGCACGGTCCCGCTCTCGATCAGGCCGTGGCCGGCCATCGCGGTCAGCACCGTCAGCACCTTGGCGGTCGCCTCCTGCGGCGGGCCGGCGGTGTCGGCCGCCAGGGGATCGAGAGCGGCCAGCGTGTCGACGGTCAGCGGGTGCTCTTCGCTGGGATCGGCGGCGACCGCCACCAGCGTGCGGAAGATGGCCATCCACTGCGCCACCGTCGCCGCGGGCAGACCCAGACGCCCGATGGCGGTGCGCGCCTGCTCCAGCGACAGCGGCTTGGGCCGCGCGGTGATGACGGAGGTCCGGTTCTCGGACCGGATGACCAGCCCGGCGCGCTCCAGCCAGGACAGCGCCGTCTTCACCTTGGTGTCGGCGTCCGAATCGTCGGCCGCGAAGCCGAGGTCGAGTTCCGGATCGGCCACCAGTTCGCCGGCGGTGGCCACCACCTCGTCCTTCCCCAACCGCTGCGACAGCCGCCGCACGCCCCGCAGGATCTGTCCGATGTCACGCCGCCGCAGCTCCGACCGGGCGGCGAGGCGAAACTGGTCCTCCAGATCGTCGGGATCGAACAGCAGCACGCAGGTCGCCGACAGCCCGTCCCGCCCGGCGCGTCCGGCCTCCTGCGTGTACGCTTCCAGGGAGCCGGGCACATCGGCGTGCACCACCAGCCGCACGCTGTCCTTGTCGATGCCCATCCCGAAGGCGTTGGTGGCGCACACCACGGGAAGGGAGCCGCCGATGAAGCCGGCCAGGACCTCCGCCTTGTCGGCGGCCTTCATGCCGGCATGGAAGGCGGCGGCCGGCCAGCCGTATCCGGTCAGCGCGTCCCGCAACTCCTGGGTGCCGCGCCGGGTGGCGGCGTAGACCACGGCGCAGGCCGACGCTCCGCCCTGCCGGACATGCTGCTCTCGACGGCGAAGGTCAGGTTGGAGCGCTCGGCGCCCCCGGCATACAGGTCGAGTTCCTGCCCGAGCCGGTCACGGATGTGGCTGCGGATCTCCTCGACGACCTCGTGCTTGGCGGTGGCGGTCAGGCAGGTGACGGGTGGCGGCGGCGTGCACTGGCGTTCGGCCAGTTCGGCGATGAAGCGCGCGGTGTAGAGATAATCGGGGCGGAAGTCATGGCCCCACTTGGACAGGCAGTGCGCCTCGTCGAACACCCAGGCGCCGATCTCCCGCTGCTCGATGGTGCGGACGACCGACGGGTTGCGCAGCTGTTCGGGGGACACATAGAGGAGGGCGACGTCGCCCTGGCGCACCCGGTCCATCACCGCTCCCCGCTCCGGCAGGGTGAGCGCTCCGTAGAGCGCGGCCGCCGCCGCCAGCCGGCCGGTCTTGCTGCGGAAATTGTCCACCTGGTCCTTCATCAGCGCCTGCAGTGGCAACACCACCACGGTCAGGGCTCCGGTGCGCTGGTGGCGGGCCAGGGCCGGCACCTGGAAGCACAGCGACTTGCCGCCGCCGGTGGGCAGCACCGCCAGCGCCGGCCGCCCGGCGAGGCCGGCCTCGACGATGCGTTGTTGCAGGCTCCCGCCGTCGGGCGCGGCCGGCCTGGGCCGGAAGGCGTCGAACCCGAAGCTTTCCCGCAGCCAATGCGTCGCGCTGAAGGCGGTGCGGCACCACGCGCACGCGGGATCATCGCACGGTGTGTCGCGCAGGTCGCGCAGCAGCGGCCCGACCGCCGGGTGCTGATGACGCACCCAGGCCGGCAGCACCGAGGCGCCGCCCGCCACGCCGAGCCACGCCAGCGCGTGGGCGAAGGCGAGGCGCGCTGCGGGCGGTTCCAGCCCAGCCGCAGCGAGGCGGGCGGACGCGGTCGTGCAGACGCGCCCCGCCACGCACCGCATCCACAGCGTGAGAGCCGCAGACGCCGTCGGCGGCACGGCTCGCCGCACAGGCCGAGCAGGTCGGCCATGCCGCTCTGCCCCGGACCGGACAGCGCGAAGCGATGGAACGCGGCAGCGTCCGGTGTCTGCCGCGCCAGCCGGGCGAAGGCGTCGATCTCGTCGCGCAGCACCGCCCGGCACAGCCGGGCGTCGGCGACCGGATCGTTCACCGCATCCTTCTCGAGCTTGTAGCCCTTGATCAGCCGGTGATAGGGGTTGGCCGGGAAGGCCAGCGGTGAGAGCACCAGTGTGTCCACCACCGGCAACGTCCATGCGGCCAGTCCCGGCAACGCGTCGCGCAAGATCGGCAGGTCGTGCGCCAGGATGTTGTGGCCGGCGATGCGCTCGGCGCCGCGGACGAATCCGTCCAGTCCAGCGGAGGCGAAGGACCTGGAACCACGCTTCTCCCATCGGAAGATCCGGTCGTCCAGCACCGCACCGACCGCATTCAGGCGCCCGCCACGGTCGGCTTCGACGTCGATGAACAGCGTCTTTGCCAGATAGGTGTCCGCGCTCGCGTCGGTCAGCGGGGCGCGGGATTGCCGTTTCCTGAGGAGCGCATCGAGGGCTTGGGACAGCAAGGAGGAAGTTCACTTCAAAGGCGATGCAACCATCGCGAAAACTTCTACAGCGTGCGGATGCACAACCACAACGACGTTTTCCGCTTTGTCTTTTCGGCGGCGATCCGGATACCCGGAATGACGGATTTACGGGAAACCGGCGGCCCGCGAAAGCGAACCGTCGGATCGTGCCTCAGGGCGTGATCCGTGTGGGCAATGGCACCGGTGGCGACCGGGGCGATCCGACCGGCCGGTAGGTCCGACGGGGCGACGGCGGGAATGGGCGCGCGTTTGGCGCGCCTCAATTCCCCCCATGGTTCAGCCCCGCCGATGGCTCGGTGCCTTTGCGCAGGCGGACGCCGACACCTTCGCCATTGCTGGGGATGAAGATGACGCCGGCCGCCTCGAGCGCGTCCTTCAGCGCCCGCAGAATGGCCGGTATGGGGGTACGCCCGCCTTTCTCGAAATGCGTGATGGTGCGCAGGCTCACGCCGCTCGCCTCGGCGAGCTGCTGCTGGGTCATGTTCACCAGACCGCGGGCGGCGCGGCATTGGGCGGGCGTCAGGTTCATGTCCCGGATGGTAGGCGGGTACGCAGAAAGCGCAAGGAGACGGAAAATGCGCTTGCGCTCTATGCGCATAAGTGCGAAAAATGCGCACTCATCTGAACCGTCAGGAGCTCGGCTTCGCGTGGGTATGCTCCTGGTGTCCTGGCCGACGGGCCCAAACCCCCATGCGAGTCGGTCGCTGAAGCGACGTTGACTGACCCAGCCGGAAGGGAGGGGACCGTGATCATGCCACGGGAGACACGCACGCCAAGAGCGAGGACCAGCAAAGCATCACGTCGCGCCGCCTTGTCCGCGGCGATCCGGATGCTGAACGCCACCCCGGACGGGAATGATGCGGAGCCCCTCCTCGGTCTCTGGAGGGAATGGCGGGCTGCCTTTCCCCTGTCGGAGCATCTCTGCCGCGAGGCGCAACGGCTGGAACGTCACCTGATCGGCCGCATCGGCTTGCCGGCCGTCGAGATCCCGATGAGCGATCCCGAACGGCCGATGGTCCGGGCAACGGATCCGCGCCAGATCGACCGGGTGCTGGGCACGGCCCCGGCGACATTGGCGCAACGCCGCCGCCTGAAACGCGCTCTGGGGGCGGCGCGTGCCCGTTGGAACGCCGAAGCCGCCGCCTGTGGGCTCACGGAGGCCATCCGGTCGGAGGTTGCCGCTGATCGCCGCGTCGATGAGCTGCTGCGCATTGCTGCCGTGACGCCGGCCCACTCGCTGATGGGCGCGATTGCCAAGCTCGTTGTCATCGAGCAATGGGGAGAGCGGGAACCGGAGGGCGACGACCTTCCCTGGCCGTTTCTGCGCAGCGTGCTGTCCGACCTCGTCACCCTGGCGGCGGGGGAGCAGGAGCGTCCGACGCTGTCCGGCTGAGCCGGTCGTCGACCCTTTTCCTGAATTGCGGCAAAACACCCGTGGCGCCATCTGGACACACGCTCCGTTTCCTTCCGGACGGATGGTGCGTCTGTCGGGTCGCGCCCTGTCGGTCCTGTGCACCGATGATGGCGTCCGTCGGCCGAGGCGCGGGCGCCTTTCCCTACCCGGTTGCCCCCGCGGCGGCGGAAAGGCCGTGGGCGTTGAGCAAGGCGTTGACCGGCGTGCATCCGCCGGCGTAACCAGGGGGGCGTGCGCAGCGGGCCTCTCATGTCCACCGGGCCTGCCGCCTTCTCCACCTCACGGCTTTCGCAGGAACGCATCGTTTGCGGGAGGGAGGCAGGGTTGGAAGAGCTGCCGGTCGGCAAGGCGTTCACGCTGATCGAGCCGGGGCCGGTCGTCCTGGTGACGACGAGCGACGGCCGCACGGACAACGTGATGACCATCTCCTGGACGATGGTGCTGGATTTCACAGCGAAATTCGCCATCACCACTGGAGCCTGGAACCACTCCTACGCCGCGCTCACCAGGACGAAGGAGTGCGTGATCGCGATCCCCACGGTGGATCTCCTCGACACCGTCGTCGGGGTGGGAACCTGCTCGGGGACGGACACGGACAAGTTTGAGAGGTTCGGGCTGACCCGTGTGAAGGCGCAGCACGTCCGGGCGCCGCTCATCGCCGAGTGCCTCGCCAACATCGAATGCCGCGTCGTCGACATCATCGGGCATCACGACATCGTCGTGCTCCAGGGCGTGGCCGCCCATGTCGACGACAGCCGTAAGGAGAAGAGGCTGATCCATGCCGTCGGCGACGGCACGTTCGTGGCGGACGGCCGGCGTTTCAACCGGAGAGAGGCGATGCGGTCCAAGCTCCCGGACGGCGTGTAGGCCTACCGGCGGGTCCGGTCCATGCCCATCCTGTGCCGCGGATGCTGGCGTCCGTCGGCCGAAGGCAGTGCCGCGGAAAGGGGCATCTTCACAAATGCGCGCCCTGCGGACGTTCCCATATGATGGTGCAAAGCCGCCGCTCCCGTTGTCCACCGAAGGGTAACCGGGGTCCTTCGTGAGCGAGGCGATATGGCGCCCGCGCGAGCAAGCCCGCGCGCCGGGCTCTCGTGAATCGAGCCTCCTGCGGAGTCTCGAACCTGACGGTCCTCGATCCCTGGCGCATCTCCCGCGACGTGCCTTCCTCCTGCAAGGGTGGCGGCGGCAGGAACCGGTTCTCCGGACGCAGGGTGATTCCAACCGCAGCGGGAACGTCAGGGGCCCCCGACGACGATCATCACCGTCAATCCTTGGCGCTTTCCCGTGGCGATCACCGGCCGCCGGCCGTCTCCCGTGCCAGGAAGTTTCAACTCCTGATCGCCGCAGTGGTTCATGGGGCTTCGTCGCTGTCCATGCGGACGCCCGCGGCTTCGAAGGCCCGCCGGAGGCTGCCCGGCACGTAGCCCCGCGACGAGCCCCTGCCGAGTTCGAAGGCGCGCACCGCCGACACCGACAGCGTCGCTTTCTCGGCGAGAGCCTCCTGCGACCATCCCAGCTCACGCCGGAAGAGCCGGCACCGCTCCGGGGTCATGCATCCATCTCCGCCCAACCGCTCCATCGGGCGACGCTATCACGGCGGGTGGGAGCTGTTGATGGTCCTTCTCCCGGACCGAGGCCATGTGACTGGGAAACGCGGCTATTTCCGGCACGGTTGCATCCGGCATTGCACTGCGGCGCCGTGAGCGGTGTTGTCTCCGGCTGAACGGCTCGCGGCTCGACCACGGCGGCCTTTCCTGCTGGCGACCCTGACGCCGGGTGTGGCTGCGGAGCAGCCCGACCTCGATCCCGCAACGGCCGGGGGCCGGCCTTCTTCCCCGCCGTGCTCGGCTGCGCCTGTGCGCGGCTTCCTCGCGAGGCAAGAAGCCCGGCCCCTGGCCGTCCTCCGCTGCGCTGCGGCCCTTGCGGGTGCGGGCCGGTCGCCCGGCGCCCTTGTGATCGCCATCAAGGCCGCGGTGGTCGCGGTCGAACCCCGCAGGAGAGGATCATGGCTCAGATCGGCACCTTCACCCGCAACGACGACGGCTCCTTCACCGGCACCATTAAGACGCTCACCCTCAACATCAAGGCCCGCTTCGTCCCGGCCGCGAAGGACAGCGACAAGGCTCCCGACCTGCGCGCCCAGAGCAATGGGATCGAGATCGGCGCGGGTTGGCGCAAGACCGCCAAGGAGACCGGCCGCGACTACCACTCGGTCAAGCTGGATGATCCGAGCTTCCCCGCCCCGATCTACGCCAGCCTGGTCGAGATCGACGGCGGCTACGCCCTGATCTGGTCCCGCTGAGGCCGGCCACCGGTTGCGGCGCTCCATCCGGGCGCCGCGGCCGGCTCCGAGCCACAACGGACGTGCTGGAACGCGACAAGCGGCTGGCGCCGCTCTCATTGGCCGTGATCGCTGTGCGACCGGTCGCGGGCCGAGACGGGGAGCTCCCTGTGCTCCCGAAAGTCCGTCTGTCTCTTCGGACGTCCCAGCCTACCATGCCGGGGCGGCCCGCCTCGAGGACGAGCGGTCCCCCCAAAAGGCTGCGCCTTTTGGCTCCCCCGCTCGCCGGCAGGCCGGTCGCCTGCGGCGATCCTCGACCCGGACCGCCCCGGCATCGTGACGCCCCCTCGTCTTCAAAACCAGAGGAGGGGACGATGCTCACCATCCACGACCAGACCCGGGAACTGCGGGCCGAGCTGGTATCCTGCGCCCTGACCCGCCGCGAACGCGCCCAGGCCCGGGCCGAACTGGACCGGCTCCTCGTCCGGCAGGCGAGGCTGGACCGTGCCACCGACGCGCTGGTGTTCGTCACGGAGGCGCCGCCCGCCTGAGGCGGCGCCGTGCGTCGCGGCCGGGAGCCTCGTCGTGTGTCCGGAGGACGCCTGCCGGCGCGTCCGTTTCGCCATCCGGCTGCCCGGCGGTGTGCCGGTGATCACCCTTGGTCGCTGCTCAGGAACACGGCTCCTTCCCTGTCCGGATTTACGGAGAACCGGCGATCCGGATATCCGGCTGTCCGTCGATCCGGACATCCGCCGATCCGGGACTCCGGATCGCCGTGAATGCGGCAATGCACTCCTGGCCACCGCCCCGATTGGCCGGCATATGCCTAAAAAGTCTCGCACCTCTCCCGGAAATCGTTGGCATCGCCAACCCTTTCGCCCCAAAAGCAATGGTGGCGGACATGTGGCGTCCTACCCACGTATGTCGTCACGCACCGCCGTCACCGTCTTGGGTGGGGCCGGCCAGTTCGGAGAGGAAGGGGTGATCGGGGGGCAGCGCCAGCAGATCGCCGGGGAGCACCTTCAGCGCCCGCGCCAGCCGGCCGAGCGTCACCACGCTCGCCTTGTGCTCGGCCCGCTCGATCTGGCCGACGTAGCTGCGGTCGATGCCCGACAGATGCGCGAGCTCCTCCTGCGTGATGGCGCGCTCACGCCGCAGGCGCCGGATGTTCGCGGCCAGTATGTCGGGAAGGTCCTCCATCGCCAGGATGGAGCCCCATTGAGGGAAAAGTCGCCACGGGATACATATACCATTCGGTCGTCGGCCCATGGCCGACGGGTGGTCTCCAACACCGAAGGGAAAGGAGCCTGCGCATGAGGAAGCCGCGCATCGACGCGCCGGTGTTCGACGTAGCGCCCACCGGCGAAACGCTGACCGACTACGACCGGCTGCATCTGGTCACCTACCTGCGCCTGCTCGACGCCGCGGCGGACGGCGCCGATCCCGACGAGGTCGCCCGGATCGTGCTGCGCATCGACCCGGACGAGGAGCCCGAGCGCGCCCGGCGTGCCCACGCCAGCCATCTCGCCCGCGCCCGCTGGATGACCGAAAGCGGCTACCGGCATCTGCTCGCTTCGAATTAAGCCGTCATCGCCGCACGGCCCGTCCGGCATCGCCGAACGCCGCCTTGTCGGCTCTTTCCCTGTCCTGTCAAGCGCTTCCTCCCCTTTCGATCGGGGTGTGCCGGTTGCATCGATCCCCCGATACGCCGCACCGGCCTACCGGTGCGTTCGGCGCTTCGCAACCTGAGCGTTTGGATGCGCGTCCGTCCCTTCATCCATGACGAGGACGGTAACCATGACGAACACGAGAGACTGGCGGTCCGCCGCCGCCTACGCCGACACGGCATCGCTGCCGGTGGCGGGCTGGGCGTGGGAGTTCCTGCGCCGCAACCCCGAGTACAGGGCCGCGACGCGGGCCGCCGTACCGCGCTCGGCCGAGCACGCCGCCGTCGGCCGGCGCTGGGGGTTGTCCTTTCGCCGAGGACCCGGATCGCTCCGCCCACGACACGGCGATCTTCTGGACGCCGGACCTGCTGCCGGACCTGGTGCGGCTGATTCCGGTTCCCATGCAGCCGATCCCCGTGGCTCCGGACGCTGACCCGCTGGCCGGGCCGGGGCGGCGCGCCGTGCTGCCGACGCCGGACGGCCTCCACGTGGTGATCGCCGACGGCGCCCGAGAGCGGCGCTTCCTGATCCTGGCGCCCGACCTGCCGGCACCGGGGACGGCGCTGTGGGCCACCGTGGCGTTCGACCGGCCGCGGGCGCCGCAGATCGCCGGGATCGAGCGCTTGGCGGCGCTGATGACGGGCCGGCCGCCGCCGCCCGAGCTGACGCCCATCCAGACCGGCCTGCTGCGCCACGCCCTGCAGGCGCTCGACGCCGCCCTGGCCGGCGCCAGCCTGCGCGACACCGCCGAGGCGGTGTTCGGCGAGCGGCGGGTGGCGGCCGACTGGTTCCGCTCCAGCCCCCTGCGCGACCAGGTCCGCTACCTGGTCCGCCGGGGGCGGCGGCTGATGGCCGGCGGCTACCGCGAGCTGCTGGCCGGCCGCCTCGGGCGCGGCCAGCGGTAGACCGCTCCGGCGAGGGAGGGGCCGGGGGACTCCGGCCCCTCCGGTCTTTCCCCTCCCCGGCGCCTCGCCGTTTCCGCGAGCCTTCCGCCATCGCGCACCGCCGCTCCCGGCGGCGCGCTCCGGATGACGGAGGCTCGACCATGCTGGACACCACCGGCGATCTGCCGCCCCGCTTCCTGCGCACGCCCGAGGCCGCGCGCTTCCTCGGCCTGTCCGGCCGGACGCTGGAGAAGCACCGCGTCTACGGCACCGGCCCGCGCTACCGCAAGATCGGCGGGCGCGTGGTCTACGCGCTCGACGACCTGAAGGCCTGGGCCGACCGCGGCCTGCGCACCTCCACCTCCGACCCCGGCGCCAGCGCCGTGCGGCCGGCCCGCCGCTGAGGGGAGGGGAGTATGGACGACCCTCGCTTTCCCGCCCGCCGCACCGACATCGCATTGCGCGACGTGGCCGACCTGATGGTCTGGCCGTGGTTCAGCCTCGCCAAATCCCCACGCCGCACGCCCATTGTCTTCGAACAGGGGGCGGTGCGCATCCGGGTCGAGCCGGCCGGCGACCTCGGCATCGCCACCCTCTGGGACGCCGACGTGCGGGTCTGGGCGGCCAGCCAGCTGACCGAGGCCCTCGACGCCGGCCGGACGCCCACCCGGCATCTGGAAACCCCGGCGTATCCGCTTCTGCGCTTCCTCGGCCGCGGCGTCGGCCGGCACGACTACGCGTTGCTGCACGCCGCCTTCGACCGTCTGGCGGCCACCCGGGTCGAGACCACGCTGCGCGCCGGGCCGGAAGGACCGGCCCGCTTCCGCTGGCTGGAGGGGTGGGAGCCGACCGCGGCCGGCGTCCGCCTGACGCTGCCGGACTGGCTGTTCGCGGCGGTGTGCGAGCGCCGCGTGCTGACGCTGGATCCCGGCTATTTCGACCTCACCGGCGGGGTGGCGCGCTGGCTGTACCGGCTGGTGCGCAAGATGGGCGGCCGGCAGCGCGGCGGCGGCGCCATCGGGGTGCACCGCCTGCACGCCCGCAGCGGCAGTCCGGTGCGTCCGGCCGAGTTCGCCCGCCACATCCGCGGCATCGCCGCGTCCGGCCTGCCGGGTTACCGGCTGTCCATCGAGCGGGGTGGCGGCGAGGAGCGGCTGCTGTTCTCCCGGATGCGACCCTTGGCGAACCTGTCCACAGCCCCCTGTGGACAACCTGTGAATGATGTCGGGACATCATATCTATCGGAAAACGGGAGATCACCATGCCGAGTCGCGGGGGAACACCACCCCGACTCGGAGTCAAGTCCTTGGCCCGCTTCACCGATTCGCCCCTATAACTTATATAACTTAAACAATAACAGACTCTTGGCGGCTGACTCCTCGACTCCTCCGCCTGTGGATAAGTCCTCCGGAGCGGGGAGGGCGCCGCGATGATCGTGGCCTTCCTCAACCAGAAGGGCGGCGTCGGCAAGACGACGCTCGCCCTCCACCTCGCCGGCGAGCTGACCCGGCGTGGCCATCGCGTGCTGCTGATCGACGCTGATCCCCAGGGCTCGGCGCTCGACTGGGCGGAACAGCGCAACCGCGAGGGGCTGCCCCGGCTGTTCGCCATGGTCGGGCTGGCCCGCGAGACGCTGCACCGCGAGGTGCCCGACCTGGCCTCCGGGGTCGAGCACGTGGTGATCGACGGGCCGCCGCGGGTGACGGCGCTGGCGCGCTCGGCGATCCTGACCGCCGAGCGGGTGCTGATCCCGGTGCAGCCCAGCCCGTTCGACGCCTGGGCCTCGGCCGAGCTGCTGCGCCTGCTCGACGAGGCGCGCGGCTGGCGGCCCGGCCTGTCCGCCCGCTTCCTGCTCAACCGCTGCATCGCCCGGACCCGGCTGCTGGCCGATGCCCGTCGCGAACTGGCCGGGGTGGTCCCGTCGGCGATGGCAGCGTCGGTCGGCCAGCGGGTGGTCTTCGCCCGCTGCGTGCGTTCCGGCCGGCTGGCCTTCGAGAGCGAACCGGGCTCCACGGCGGCGCTGGAGATCGCGGCCCTGGCCGCCGAGCTGCTGGGGACCGGGCCATGAGCGGGGAGCGTATCGGCTTCGGCGCCCGTCCCGGTGCGCACGACGCCTGGGTGCGCCGGGGCGAGGGCGGGCCGGCCAAGGCGGAGGTCTACACCGCGCGGCTGACGGTGGACATCACGCCGGAGCTGCGCGGGCGGATCAGGATCGCCGCCTTCCGCCGCGGCGTCACCATGGCGGCGCTGCTGCGCGAGGTGCTGGAAGCCCGCTTCGCCGGGGAGGAGGCGCCATGATCGCCGCCCTGGTCAACCTGACGCCGGGGGTGGGCCGCACCACGCTGGCGGTCAACCTGGCCGGCGAGCTGGCCCTGCAAGGCAAGCGGGTGGCGCTGCTCGACGTCGATGGCGTCTCCGGAGTGCGGGAGTGGGCGGGGATGCGGCGGCGCAACGACCTGCCGGCCCTGTTCGACACCGTCACGATCACCAGCGCCCAGCTGCGCTGCGGGTTGTGGGGGCTGGGCACCAGCTTCGATCACGTGGTCATCGACACCCCGGCCCGTTCGCCGGCAGCGGTGCGGGCGGCCCTGCTGGCGGCGGAGACCGTGCTGGTGCCGACCCTGCCGGACCGGGAGGCGGTGGGGCGCTGTGCCGCCACCATGCAGCTGGTCGTCGAGGCGCTGGCGGCCGAGCCGATGCTGGCGGCGGCGCTGGTGCTGACCCGGGCGCCGGAGGGGATGCCGGTGGAGCCGGGCACTGAGGCGGGGGCTCTGGGCCTGCGCCTGCTGGTGGCGGCGGCGGTGGTGCGGCAACGGCTGGCCTTCGCGACGAGCCGGAGCACCGGGCTGCTGGTGCCGGAACTGGAGATGGCCGGGCGGGCCGAGGCCGACGTCCGCGGCCTCGTCTCCGAGGTCTTCGGCCTGGGATCGGTCCCGGTGGCGGGCTGATCGGGGAGGGCGGCGGCCTGCTTCACACCTGGGGCGAAGCCGTTCGTGCTCTAGCGCGCAAAGACAGGAAATCGGACAGGATGCCCAAGTTTCGGTGGGCTTTCGTGAGGGTGTGTGGAAGAAGAGAAATCAACGGTCAGCAAGATAAAGGCGCGGTTCGCCGTCGTTCGTGGCCGTTGATTTCCTTGGAATTTTCCTGTGTACGCGCTTTCCTGGGCGAACATTGGCGAACCTGTCCTTTGAAATCCCGTCATACCTTTGAGTTCTGGTCAAGACATGGCCTTCGACGCATCGTCGATCCGGTTTTGTCTTCCGGCCGGCCCTGGAGCCGGTCGTGGTTCGCGGAGGAGTACCGGCATGCGGTGGCGCGGGTCGATCTTCGACGGCCTCTCGGCCGACGACGGCTTCAAGGCCCGGATGAAGGCGCTGGCCGACCGCGGCCGGGCCCTGGCCCGCGGCTATGTCCGCCGCTCAGAGCGCCGGGTCCGGGTGCGGGCCGCGCCGGCCAGTCCGAACGCTTACGCCCGTCCGGTCAACGTCAAGCTGCTCTACCACGACCGCGCCCGCGGCGCCTTCCCCAACTCGGTCGCCGTGCTGGCCAACTACCTCGCCAAGGACGGCCCGCTGTTCGACCGCGACCGCCTCGGCATCGACAAGGGCGAGGTGGCAGCATCCTGGTCGGACGACCGCCGGGTCTTCCACGTCATCGTCAGCCCCAACGACGGCCACCGCATCGACGACATGGTGGCCTACGGCCGGGAGGTCATGACCGCCTGGGAGCGCCGGGTCGGTGAACTGGAATGGGTGGCGGCGGTCGAGCGCAAGCCCGACATGGCGCACGCGCAAGGCAACCAGCACCTGCACGTGATGATCCGTGGCGTCCAGGACGACCGCGACCTCTACTTCGAGCGCGACGTCGTCACCCACTGGTTCCGCCACGACGCGGTGGAGGTCACCACCCGGACGCTGGGCTGGATGGACGAGCGCGAGCGGCAGGCCTACGAGCGCCAGCTCGTCGAGATGCAGCGCCTGCGCGAGGAGCGCGGCCGCGAGATCGGGCGCGACGGCCTGGACGATCTCGGAGGGCGCGAGTTGTGACGCGGCCCCTCCTCCTCACCCTGCTCGGGTGCTGTGTTGCGTGGCTGCTGTCGGTGGCGATCGTCACCGAGCTGGTCGGCTGGCTGTTCGGCTGGCCGGCCGCCTTTGGCGGGCTGCGCGTCGGCACCATCGCGCTGTACGGACCCGGCCAGTTCCTGACCTGGGGCGACCTGCTGGCCCCCGGCCACCGCTGGATCGTCACCGTTGCCGCTCTGGTCTGCACCGCCACTGCTCTGGCGCTGGCGGTGCGCGTCGGCCTCGTTCTGCGCGGCGGCCGCGGTCCCCGCTTCGGTGCCGGCCGCTGGGCCGACGCCGCCGATGTCCGCCGCAGCGGCCTGTTGTGAGGGAGGCGGCGATGACGGACACCTGCATCGTTCTCGGCGCCTGGAACGGCCGCCCCTTGCGCGAGCGCACCCTGCAGCCGGTGCTGGTGATCGGCCCCACCGGCTCGGGCAAGACCACCACCACGGTGCTGCCTACCCTGTTCGCCGGCTGGCGCGAGAGCGCCGTCGTCTGGGACTTCAAGGGCGCCATGGCCGGCGACAGCGGGGCGGCGCGCGAGCGCTTCGGCGACGTCATCGTGCTCGACCTCGCCCGGCCCGGCGGTCCCCGCTACAACCCGCTGATGGCGGTGCGGCCCGGCCCGCATCTGGTGCCGGACTGCCAGCACGCCGCCCGCATCCTCACCGAGGGCGAGAAGGAGGGGCACTGGCGCAACGCCGCCTTCTCCTACCTCACCGGCGTCTTCGTCTACCTGCTCACCGCGGCGGCCGATTCCGAGAAGTCGCTGGCCGGGGCGCGGCGGCACATCCTGCTCGGCGACGACGGGCTGACGCTGATGCTGGCCGAGGGCGTCCACCCGACCGCCCAGCGCGCCGCCCAGGAGCTGTGGGACAAGAGCGTCGCCGCTGACGCCGAGACGCCTGATGAGGATGGGAAGACGAACGCGCCGGCCCGCAAGGGCGGGCGGGGTGGGGCGATCGACAAGAGCCTGCATTACCGCAAGTCGGTCTACGTCACCGCCTCGGTCCTGCTCGCCGAGTTCGAAGATTCCGTCCTGGAGGCACAGACCGCCGCCAGCGACTTCTCGATTTCCGACCTCGTGGCCGGCGAGCAGCCGGTGACGCTCTACATCGTCGCCCGGCCGATGGACGCGCGGCGCCTGCGCCGG
>CALABS010000050.1 GCA_937887565.1 uncultured Rhodospirillaceae bacterium
CTGCAGGGCGTGGCGCAGCAGGCCGGTCTGGATGGGCGTCAGCTCGGGCGGCGGCCGGCCCGCCATCAGCGCCACCAGCCGCTCGATCCCGGCGACCTGCGGCGCCTGCGGCCGGTCGAACGCCACAGTGGCCCACAGCACCGTTCCCGGTGGCGGCAGGTCGGGCGCCAGCACCAGGAAGCGCCGCTCACGGGCGCCGTCGGCGATCACCACGTGGAAACCGTCCGGCGTCGGCAACACAGCCCGCCGCCCCGGCCCGGCCAGCGGGTCAGCGTCCGGAGCCACAGGGATCGGCTGCGTGGGGGCCGGAACCAGCCGCACCAGGTCCGGCAGCAGGTCCGGCGTCCAGAAGATCGCCGTGTCGTGGGCGGTCCGGTCCGGGTCCTCGGCGAAAGGACAACCCCCAGCGCCGGCCCACGGCGGCGTGTTCCGCCGAGCGTGGCGCGGCGGACCGCGTCGCGGCCCTGTACTCGGGATTGCGGCGCAGGAACTCCCACGCCCAGCCCGCCACCGGCAGCGCTGCCGTGTCGGTGTAGGCGGCGGCGGACCGCCAGTCTCTCGTGCCTGTCATGAAACCGTCCTCGTCATGGATGAAGGGACGGATGCGCATCCAAACGCTCAGGTTGCGAAGCGCCGAACGCACCGGTAGGCCGGTGCGGCGTATCGGGGGTGTCGTTTTCCGTTAAAGGCTGGACTGGCGAAGAGCGGTAACCCTTACCGTTCCTGGCTTTCACGGACTTCTCGATTTCCGTTAAATCCTGGGACGGAGCCAAGATTTCCGCTAAAGCTGGACTGGCCGAACTGCCAATCGGATGACAGGCCAGGGGGTCCAGCATCTCTCGTCAAGTCTTCGACTACTGCTCAAGGTCTTCTCCTCAAAGCAAAGAAATCCGGCGCGGTACATCGCTTGCATCCTCTCGGCCCCATCTCCGAGTCCAGGAATTAGCGAACGAGTCCAGCTTTAGCGGGAACAGTCCAGCCTTTAACGGAAAACGACAGGGGGGTCGATGCAACCGGCACACCCCGATCGAAAGGGGTGGAAGCGCTTGATCGGGCAGGAAAAGAGCCGCCCAGCCGGCGTTCGGCGATGCCGGACGGGTGGGATGGCGATGACGGCTTAATTCGAAACGAGCAGGTGGCGGTAGCCGCTTTCGGTCATCCAGCGGGCGCGGGCGAGATGGCTGGCGTGGGCACGCCGGGCGCGCTCGGGCTCCTCGTCCGGGTCGATGCGCAGCACGATCCGGGCGACCTCGTCGGGATCGGCGCCGTCCGCCGCGGCGTCGAGCAGGCGCAGGTAGGTGACCAGATGCAGCCGGTCGTAGTCGGTCAGCGTTTCGCCGGTGGGCGCTACGTCGAACACCGGCGCGTCGATGCGCGGCTTCCTCATGCGCAGGCTCCTTTCCCTTCGGTGTTGGAGACCACCCGTCGGCCATGGGCCGACGACCGAATGGTATATGTATCCCGTGGCGACTTTTCCCTCAATGGGGCTCCATCCTGGCGATGGAGGACCTTCCCGACATACTGGCCGCGAACATCCGGCGCCTGCGGCGTGAGCGCGCCATCACGCAGGAGGAGCTCGCGCATCTGTCGGGCATCGACCGCAGCTACGTCGGCCAGATCGAGCGGGCCGAGCACAAGGCGAGCGTGGTGACGCTCGGCCGGCTGGCGCGGGCGCTGAAGGTGCTCCCCGGCGATCTGCTGGCGCTGCCCCCCGATCACCCCTTCCTCTCCGAACTGGCCGGCCCCACCCAAGACGGTGACGGCGGTGCGTGACGACATACGTGGGTAGGACGCCACATGTCCGCCACCATTGCTTTTGGGGCGAAAGGGTTGGCGATGCCAACGATTTCCGGGAGAGGTGCGTGACTTTTTAGGCGTATGCCGGCCAATCGGGGTGGTGGCCAGGGGTATTGCCGTGTTCACGGCGATCCGGAGTCCCGGATCGGCGGATGTCCGGATCGACGGACCGCCGGATACCCGGATCGCCGGTTCTCCGTAAATCCGGGTAGGAAGGAGCTGCGCGCCCAAGGCGGCGACCGGCGGTGATCACCGGCGCACCGCCGGACAGACCCGCGTCGATGGGGCCGCACCGATGGGCGAGTCTACGAATAAAAGAAAATCCCGTTCAACGATTTAAGGGACACAAGTCCACGATTTAAGGAACGTTTCAATCATTCATCCGCTGCCATTCACCTTTTATGGGAAACCGACAGGAGCCGTGCGACCGATGACGGCGACCAGCGGAGATGGAGAAGGATCACTGGCGCACCGCCGGACAGACGGATGGCCGGTCGAACTGGCCGTCGATGCGGCCGGCATCGTGCCGTGCACCCTCTGCGCATGGGTCCGACGCCGCATCAGCGCGCCACGACGTCGAGCAATCTATGCGCCCGTCGCAAAATGAAGGGCCACCAGTCGCACGGTTAGGGGCCATGTTCGCAGAATTATGGGGCCGGCTGCTGATTTATCGGCCCCGCTCGCGTCTTTGGGAGCCGACGACACCGGTCGGTGTCCTCCGGCCGCGCAACGAGCCTCCCGGTCGCGCCGCACGGCGCCGCCTCAAACGGGCGGCACCTCCTCGGTGGACACCAGCGCGTCGGCGGCGCGGTCCATCCTCGCCTGCCGGGCGAGGAGGCGATCCAGTTCGGCACGGGCCTGGGCGCGTTCGCGGCGGGTCAGGGCGCAGGACGCTAGCTCGACCCGCAGTTCCCTGACCTGGTCGTGGATGGTGAGCATCGTTCCCTCCTCTGGTTTTGAAGACGAGGGGGCGTCACGATGCCGGGGCGGTCCGGGTCGAGGATCGCCGCAGGCGACCGGCCTGCCGGCGAGCGGGGGAGCCAAAAGGCGCAGCCTTTTGGGGGGACCGCTCGTCCTCGAGGCGGGCCGCCCCGGCATGGTAGGCTGGGAGGTCTGAAGAGACAGACGGACCTTCGGGAGCACAGGGGCTCCCCATCTCGGCCCGCGATCGGTCGCACGGCGATCACGGCCATCACGAGCGGCGGTGCCAGCCGCTTGGCGCGTTCCAGCACGTCCGTCGTGGCCCGGAGCCGGCCGCGGCGCCCCGGGGGAGCGCCGCAACCGGTGGCCGACCTCAGCGGGACCAGATCAGGGCGTAGCCGCTGTCGACCTCGACCAGGCTGGCGTAGATCGGGGCGGGGAAGCTCGGGTCGTCCAGCTTGACCGAGTGGTAGTCGCGGCCGGTCTCCTTGGCGGTCTTGCGCCACCCGGCACCGATCTCGATCCCGTTGCTCTGGGCGCGCAGGTCGGGAGCCTTGTCGCTGTCCTTCGCGGCCGGGACGAAGCGGGCCTTGATGTTGAGGGTGAGCGTCTTAATGGTGCCGGTGAAGGAGCCGTCGTCGTTGCGGGTGAAGGTGCCGATCTGAGCCATGATCCTCTCCTGCGGGGTTCGACCGCGACCACCGCGGCCTTGATGGCGATCACAAGGGCGCCGGGCGACCGGCCCGCACCCGCAAGGGCCGCAGCGCAGCGGAGGACGGCCAGGGGCCGGGCTTCTTGCCTCGCGAGGAAGCCGCGCACAGGCGCAGCCGAGCACGGCGGGGAAGAAGGCCGGCCCCCGGCCGTTGCGGGATCGAGGTCGGGCTGCTCCGCAGCCACACCCGGCGTCAGGGTCGCCAGCAGGAAAGGCCGCCGTGGTCGAGCCGCGAGCCGTTCAGCCGGAGACAACACCGCTCACGGCGCCGCAGTGCAATGCCGGATGCAACCGTGCCGGAAATAGCCGCGTTTCCCAGTCACATGGCCTCGGTCCGGGAGAAGGACCATCAACAGCTCCCACCCGCCGTGATAGCGTCGCCCGATGGAGCGGTTGGGCGGAGATGGATGCATGACCCCGGAGCGGTGCCGGCTCTTCCGGCGTGAGCTGGGATGGTCGCAGGAGGCTCTCGCCGAGAAAGCGACGCTGTCGGTGTCGGCGGTGCGCGCCTTCGAACTCGGCAGGGGCTCGTCGCGGGGCTACGTGCCGGGCAGCCTCCGGCGGGCCTTCGAAGCCGCGGGCGTCCGCATGGACAGCGACGAAGCCCCATGAACCACTGCGGCGATCAGGAGTTGAAACTTCCTGGCACGGGAGACGGCCGGCGGCGGATGATCGCCACGGGAAAGCGCCAAAGATTGACGGTGATGATCGTCGTCGGGGGCTCCTGACGTTCCCGCCGTGGTTGGAGTCGCCCTGCACCCGGAAGCGGCTCCTGCCGTCGCCAGCCTTGCAGGAGGAAGGCACGTCGCGGGAGATGCGCCAGGGATCGACGGTCGTCAGACTCGAGACTCCGCAGGAGGCTCGATTCACGAGAGCCCGGCGCGTGGGCTTGCCCGCGCGGGCGCCATGTTCGCTTGTAACGAAGGACTGCGGTTACCCTTCGCTGGACAACGGGAGCGGCGGCTTTGCACCATCATATGGGAACGTCCGCAGGGCGCGCATTCCTGGAGATGCTCCCTGCCCATGGCACGGCCTTCGGCCGACGAACGCCATCAGCATCCGCGGCATAAGGTTGGCATGGACCGGCCGGTAGGCCTACACGCCGTCCGGGAGCTTGGACCGCATCGCCTCTCTCCGGTCGAAACGCTGTCCGCGCGGACGCCATGTCGACCGGTAACGAAGGATCCCAGTCACCCTTTGCCAAAGGCGGGATCAGCGGCTTTACGCCAGGAGCTGAGTGTCTGCCCCCGAACCGGACGCTCATCGACCCGGCGCCTCCTAAGCAACCCTCCACGAGGAAAAATCATTGCGGCGAAAAACAACTATTGAATAACGACGAATTCGTGTAGACTTAAGGAGCTCAAAACTTGACTGATTTTTGGGAAGCGGGCCAGTCCAGATGGGGGTAGTAGGCCTGCCGGAGATAAACGCGGACATTTTAGAAGCCGCAGTAACAGGCAACCCAGAAGCGCTAAGCGTCCATCTTGCGATCGTTGAGCGGGATGTTCTGATCGCAGGCCACTCAGTCAAGATTCACTGCCATTGCCTCGCCGTGGACGGCAATGGTCGCATCCAGTTGCGTCGCCTCGCCGAGTTCATGAGGAACTCGGCGGCTGACTACGCGTTGCCGCGATCCAAGGTCGCGGAAGCGAAGGCACGCGACGCCAAGTTCAACAGCACAGAGGCAATCGCCGAGTTGGTCGAACGGGCTAAGCGTTCCTTCACCGACCTAGCGAAGACGGGCGAGGGCGGAGAAATGCTGCTCTTCATGCTGGCGGAGCGGTTTCTCAAGCTGCCCCAGATCCTATGCAAGATGGATTTGAAGACCGATGGCCGTCTGCATTACCATGGTGCCGATGGCGTCTACGCTGGTGTCACATCGGAAGGTGTGCTGAAACTCTACTGGGGCGAGTCTAAGATCTACGAGGACGCGGGCGATGCAATCCGATCCTGCCTCGGCTCACTGGCTCCCTACCTTATCGAGTTTGAGCATGAAGGCGCTGAGCGGGAGCGCGATCTTCTGCTGCTGAGCGACAAGGCGGATCTAAGCGATCCGACGCTCACTGCCGCCCTCAGGAAGTATTTCGACCGGTCGTCGCCTCAGTCGAACCGGGTCCGCTATTGCGGGCTGGCGCTAGTGGGCTTCGGAGTGCCTTTCTATCCTAAGAACGACGCTCAGGCAGTGGCAGACGAGATCGCGAAGGCGGCACGCGAGGCGCTCGTCGACTGGCGGGAGAAGATCGGTAAGAGCCTTACCGTGAACAAGCTCGAAAGCCTCGAGATCGAGTTCTTCTGCATCCCTCTGCCGTCCGCGCAGGACTTTCGGGACGCATTCCTCGAGGCCATGGGATTGAAGAAATGAGCCTCGGAGATCTTCAGGCTTGGCTGCTCGAGGAAGGCGTGCGCGACGACTTGGCCAAGATCGTCCGGCTGACAGTCCGGTCCGAACTGGACAACCTCGCGGGGGAGGCCCACGAGGTTAGTGCGGAGGGTATTGACTGGCAGCGCCTCATCTTCGCAGGCAGTATCCTCGCCCGCTCAGAGGCCCGAACCGATCAAGAGGCCGCACTCAGGATAGCAGTCGCCGCGATCACTCTGACGGACGACAGGGGCGTGAGGGATGCGGGCGCTGTGCTGCTTGGCAAGCTATCCAATTTTCGGGCCGTCTCGCTGGCAGTTGATCGCGCCCTCGTAACAGGTAATCTCGACAAGCGGTTGGGGATCGCGCTTCGCCTTGAGGCCCTGCGTCGCGAAATGGATCGTTCAGTCCTCGTCGAGACCACCGGAAAGTGGATGCAGTTGAATGACTTCCAACAGCGGTTCTGGACGAATGCCTCGCGGGCTAGATGGCTTTCGGCATCGGCGCCCACCGCCTCGGGCAAGACCTTCTTGGTATTGCAATGGCTCGTCGATCAGCTCGGTGCGGGCGAGGCTGCGGTAGCCATATACCTCGCCCCTACCCGGGCGCTCGTCTCGGAGATCGAAACGAATCTGCAGAATCTCCTGGGTGACGCGAAGGGCATTGAAGTGTCTTCGTTGCCCTTGCGCGGCAAGTACGACGCGGCGCGTACTGGCGGCTCTCGGATCGTGCTCGTTCTGACGCAAGAGCGGATGCACCTCCTTGCCAATGTTTTGGGCGACGCTTTCTTCGTCGATCTTCTGATCGTGGACGAGGCCCACAAGATCGGCGACGACGGACGGGGCGTCATCCTGCAGGATGCGATCGAGCGCGCGTCGCGCACAAATCCCATGATGAAGCTCGTCTTCATAAGTCCGGCTACCCAGAACCCGGAAGAGCTCCTAGCGGATGCACCAGAGGGCATCGAGACGGTAGCGGTCGACAGTGACGCCCCCACTGTCCTCCAGAATCTGCTGCTGGCCCGGCAAGTTCCGGGGAAGCCCAGGCGATGGACCCTGGAGACAAGACAGGCAGAGGCCACAATCCCAATCGGGTTGCTCGAGCTCGGGAATACGCCCGCCAGCTTTATCAAGCGCCTCGCCTTTATCGCTGCCGCGGCCGGCGAACGCGGCGGCACGCTCGTCTACGCCAACGGCGCGGCGGATTCCGAAGACATAGCGGATTTGATCAGTCAGCTTCAGCCGAAGGCCGACCCAAAGTTTATTGATTCGGAGCTCGCCGCTTTGGCCGAGCTTGCCCGCAAGGGCGTGCATCCAAACTTTCGGCTGGCGCCCTTGGTCGAGCGAGGCGTAGCGTTCCACTTCGGGAACATGCCATCGCTCCTCCGACTCGAAATCGAACGGCTGTTCCGGTCGGGAAAGATCCGTTTCCTCGTCTGCACGTCGACACTAGTGGAGGGCGTCAACCTGTCATGCCGCACGATCGTCGTGCGCGGCCCACGCAGGGGTAAAGGCCATCCCATGGAACCGCACGACTTCTGGAACCTCGCGGGTCGGGCCGGACGCTGGGGGGCCGAGTTCCAGGGTAACATCATCTGCATCGACCCGAACGACCCGGTCGCATGGCCAAAGGGAGTTCCTCTTCGTTCAAGATACCCGATCAAACGGGAGAGTGATGCAGTGCTCGACCTCGGCGACGGGCTCCTCGACTATCTAGCAAAGCGAGGCGAGCGGACCCTATCGGATATGGAAGGCAGTGAGGAGTTCGAGCAGGTCGGTGCCTACCTTTTAACGTCCTACATGCGCCTAGGGTCAATTTCTCAGGCAGATCTCGCCAAGCGGCACGCCCCTGCCTTCATCGCGAGGCTCGACGATGTGCTGCGGGGTCTTGCAAGCCAGCTGGACATTGATGCCGATCTGGCAGCCCGCCATCCGGGCGTCAGCCCCGTCGGACTACAGCGCCTGCTGGACACCTTCAGGTCATATGAGGGCGACCCTGAGAACCTGCTGCCAGCCGAGGTGGCGAGTGATGACAGCTATGACCGCTTCGTCACGATCATGCGCCGGATCAATGCGAGCCTGTTTCCGGCGTTCGAGCCCGAAAGCCGCATCAAGCTCTATGCCTTGATCGTCTTCCAGTGGCTGAAGGGCCAGTCTCTGGCGGAGATTATCCGCAGGAATATCGCGTGGCACGTGGAGGTCAAACGCTCCTATAGGCTGCCAACGCTCATACGCGACACCATGGCCCTAGTTGAGCAAATCGCGCGCTTCAGAGCGCCGAAGTACTTGTCGGCCTATATGGACGTATTGCACTTACATCTCAGGTCGATCGGCCGAGAGGACTTAATAGACCACGGACTGGACATCGGCACGCAGCTTGAGTTCGGCGTATCCTCCCGAACGCTGATCTCGCTGATGGAACTTGGCTTGTCCCGCATGAGCGCCGTCGCCCTGTATGAGAAGATCGCACGCGACGATCTTGGACAGGAAGAGTGCCGCAAGTGGGTCGTCGAACGCGCCGATCAGCTCGGCGGCATGGAAATACCGGCTGTCATTATTAGAGAGCTGCGCGAGCGGCTGCTTGTGATCAACGATGCCGGACCTGCGGAGGCGACTGAGTGACGTGTAAGGAGTCGGAGATGGCTAGAAAAATTGCCGTGACGCTCGGCCCCATGTACTTCGATAAAAAGGGGGACGCCGTCGCCTACCTAAATGCGATGCTTAATAAATATGATGTCGGTGATCGGGTCAGCGCGGCTGATGCTGTTGTGCTGGAGGCTGCCTTAGCCCGTCATCCAGAAGCCAAGGAGAAGATCGGTACCGGCGTGAAGGATTTTAGCGTGCGAAGCGCTGAGTTCGGGACCAAGTGCTTCTGGGTGAATAGAACAGACGGCACGACGGTAAAATTCTCACATAGGGCCATCTGAAAACATCTCTGGCCGCCCGCTGCTGGCGCACGGCGGCAGGCTCGATCAATGCCACTGAACCCTAAGCCGACCTCGGGAAGGTCCGCTTAGGGTCAATGTCTTCGAAAAGGCCGACCTTCAAACGTTGGCCGCATCGGGCGCGACACACTCAATGATGAGCCAGTTTCTCTCCCGCATCTGTTTAAGCGTGGCGGCTGTGAATGCGTCCTTACGCATGGCAAGGCAAAGTAAATGTGACGGCCTCGTCATTGCGACGTAGTGCAATTTAAGACGTTCCTTGAGCGCCTCATCTTCTTCCATATTGTCCAAACCCGGTTTGGGACGTTTACCGACCAGCCACGGAATAAGCTTTTTGAGGTGATGGGTTCTATTATAGCTCTCCAGCACCAGTGTTGCGGTGTGGGTTTCACCTTTTACACTATGGATAGAACCAAGCCTGATTGAAACCTTTGGTTCGTTGTGTGGGTAGCGAAACAAGTTCGTCGCGTTCTTTCGTGCGCCGCGCTCCTCCAGCGGCACTTCACCGTCGGCCCATCCTAGGAACTCTGTCGCCCATGGTTCTTTGATTTCACAGCCCGCGACGGCTTCGCCGATCGCCAGCACCTCAGGCATGAAGTGGACGGTCCAGACCTCCTTTGAGAGTTCGCAACGCGAGCTGATCAGACGGTCGAGAAGATCGCCGTACCGCTTGCGGGCACTGTCGTCCGGTAAACGCTCCAGCAGGTAACGATTGGCGCTCTTCCGAAGAGCTGTAGGCACCTCCGCTCCAGCCATCCGGACGAGATGCAAGATGCCCTCAGCGCAGTAGTTAGCTATGGGATGTGTGTTCCGCGATGCCACCAGATCCAGCCGCGCGCGGGCAAAGTACTGTACAAGTGAAGTGGGTTTAGGTTGCTTCCCTGCAACATCCGGATCGTAACCCGGAGCATAATGTCCCATGAAGCGCGGAAGATGATCGGTCTTCTCCGATTTATGAACGCCAGCTACTGCTGTGAATTCGCCTCGCACCAAAACTTCCTGAGAAAACGTGTCTATCAAGTGCTGGGCATAGGCGGAAAGGACACCGAGCACCGAGGTGTCGTCAAACAGGAACAGTACACTCTGACAGCCATCATGCTTTACGCGGCTCGTGCTTGGCCCTTGCCCCGCAAGCCTTTGGGGACGAACACCGAGCGGGTCCGCGTGGTCGGCAATGACTTGCCCGAACCTAAAGCTGTTCGGCAGGTCGGTCTTGTTCGGTCCGGGGAATGTGTCTGTGATGGCGCCGGTCTCTCCAGTGTGACGGTAAATCGCTTGATTCGAGTCACCAAACCGCTGGCGCACTACAGGGCCTTCGCCGTCGATAAACACGCGATGGAGGAAAGAAGATTGCAGTTCGCTGTTGTCCTGCACCTCGTCGATGAACACGACGGGAAATCGGCCGCGGATGATCTTGATCACATCAGGGCAACGGTCGAGCAGTTCGGCAGCCCAGACAAACATCTCGTCGAAGCAGTAGTATCCTGCGGCAGTTGACTCTCGGCACGCCTTGAGCATGTTTCGATATGTGTCAGTGCCGTTGGAAAAGATGCTCTTACCGCCTCCCGAAAAATCTGGCGCGGTGTAGTTCAAAAGCGGCCGTTCATGCTGCCGCTCAAGGTAACTCCGGGTATTCCAAGGAAGCCGGCGCCACCGGTCGCTCAGGGCGAGTTCTGTATCGATGGCCTTAATCGGCCATCCCTTTGAACGCAACCATGGGATTGCAAGAAACTCGTTCACGAACGAATGGATCGTGCCGACGAAGTGCGGGTGCCTAAGGAGAAGGTGTCCCGCGCTCGTTGAACTGAGGCGATCGCCGATTTCTGTTCGCGCCGCGTTGGTATGTGACAGGACGCAGATGCCCTGCCGCCGGGAGTTCCAGCGGTTTACTAAGATGGCCAGCTTAGCGACGAGCAAGGTGGTTTTGCCGCTTCCAGGGCAAGCTTCAATGTCGAGCGACTCGAGAGACCGTATCACCTTAAGCCTTGGATCGGCACCGTCCGTTCCGCAGAATGCGTCCGACGGCAAGCGCATCACCGCGCAAGCCCATTTGATTTCCTGGTCGGAAATAGCCTCGAGCATTTTGGACCTGCCGCTAAGCTAACGCGTCCGCGGGGGCTCGGGCATCAGCAGGCTTCGCTGGGGTCGTCGCGCTTTTCGGTGCGTTAAACGGTTCCGTCACATGGACAATCGCTTCCACTAAGTAGGGCGGTAGAAGCTCGCGCAGGCTTTCGGGTGTCAGCTTTCCGCCCCTCAGCGCACTTTCAAGCAATTCGGAAAGGTATTGAGCAGTCGTCGGCTTAGAGACGGGGTTGGATACTGCCAGGGGCCCGTAGATGCGCGAGCAAATCTCATCTTTGGACAGTCCCATCTCTACGAGCGCATCGTATTCCTTTTCTGCTGCCTCGCTTTCCTCCTGCTCCTTCACCTTTTTCGCGTTGATCTTATCATCGGTGCCCGCGAGCGCGACGGCGATATGTACCCACTTAGCAAGCCCGAAGTAGGCCAAATCGTATTCAAGGGTCCACTCGTTTGCGACGAAGGTGCGGACGCGCTGCTCGTTGGCCTTGTCACGGATTTGCACGCGCCTCTCCTCAAGGCCGTTATCCTTGAAGTCGCTCTTGACCCTCCAACGCCGCTTTGATTCCGGCAACAGTGGAATCGGTTCGCCTTCCTTGATCTTACCGAGGATCATGGGCGCGCATTCGGGCATCACATCCATGTCGGTGATGCAGGCGACGGGGATGCTGATCTCCCCGCCAATCTCCGGCTTCTCCCGCATGAAAATACGTCCGTAGCGGCTTAAGCCAACGCCGCCGACGTTCACCACCGACACGCCGTATTGCTCGAAATTCCGGCCAATGAGCCGCGCGATGACGGGTAACAGGATGTTCTCGGCGTCGCCTTCAACAATGACCACGCCACGAGCAAAGAACAGGTTCGCCTTGGTTACGTCGAGGAATCGCCCGAGGAAGCGGTAGTCTGAGCGGGTTAGCTTGGTTTGGCCTTCGGCCATGGAGTAACCGCGGCCATCCCGCAATAGGACAAGATTGTCGAGCTTCACCTCCGACGTGAGGTTTGGGCTGTGGGTCGTTACGATGATCTGGATATGCTGCTCGTCAACCCGCTTCTTCTCCGCCTGGGCCTGAAGGAACGCCATAAGTCGAAGCTGCCGTTGGGGATGCAGGTGGGCTTCCGGTTCCTCGATGATGAGCAGAGGAAAACCATCCACCTCCGTACCGAGAAGCAGAAGCTCGCACGCCATAAAGAGGATGTTGTTCGACCCCAGGCCCCTGCAATGCGCGCCTTCGGGGATGTCGGCGTCGCCGAGGTTCACTTCCAACTTTTCGAGGAGTTGGCGCAGCCGGGTGCTGTCGTCGCGATTGCTGCTGATGCGCACACGAGCATTCAGCGCGTCGCCGCTGAACGAGAGGGGCTGAAGATAATCCTCATTGAGCTTCTTGCGGGTGCCTTTGACGCCGTGGGAGTTCTCCATCAGGTGGCTGGTGTAGTCGCCGAGCCCAAGCATGCTCAGGGTCGACGGATCAACTAGCAGATTGGCCTTGGGGTCAAACTTCTCCCCGTGATCCCTGATCTCTTTTGTGTGTTGGAGGATCTGCGAGAGGCGCGATCCCCGTCCTGCCGACATCGCGCGCTCAGCGTCGCGCAGTGGGCGCAGATAGGTCGCCTGCAACATGAAGCGCGCGCCCGCGTCGAGCAAGGGGCCATCGGCCTTCTCGCCTGTGCGCCATTCGATCGGCATGAACCTACGGGCGGGACCATCGTTTTCCGCGCGCCGCGCGACCCATGTCAAAATCAGAACCGTTTCAAGGGAATCACTATCGAGATAGGTCAGGTATTCAGCAAAGGTGCTCCGATCGGCTTTGGTCAGGCCGGAGAATGTGAGCCGGATAGTGATTTCGCTGGCGCGCTCGCCAGATGGCGCATGATGGAAATCGGTGGGTTCGAGCCGCATTGACTCTTGATCGCGAGTGCCGAGCACGAACCGCAGCGCATCGATAACAGCAGTCTTCCCAGCATCGTTTTCTCCAACGAGCGCGGTCAGGCCCGGCTTCAACGAAAGCTGAAATGCGTTGTCGCTGGTGCCGAAGAGGCGAAAGTTATCGATCCTAATTTCAGAAATGAACATAGCCTAGCCTCCCGGAACGGAATTTTAGCTAGCAGACCAGAATTTCCGCAACTTGAATTATATCCTATATCTGATAAAAATCGCTACAATCTAGGAACGAAATCTCGATTTCCGCTTCAGTTGTCCCAAGGATAGCATGATCGCGCGGATCGGTACCGCCAATTCGAGTGACGCAAGTTACCTCTACAGCGTCTGCTTTCCACGGAGCACCGAACGGCCGCTCGTGGCAGATAGTGTTGAAAAATTCCCTGACGAGTGCTATGCAGCCATTTTTGCGCAATAATCGATCAATCCTACAACCTTCAAAGCGATATCACTGCGCACCATGCTCGAGACAAGACGGAAAGTTTCTTGTTTCGGCAGGCTGGAGAGTTTTTCAACACCATCGGCGCATAGCCGCCGATCCGGCTGCCCAGGGTAACGGATTTACGGAAAGCCGGCGATCCGCCGGTGCGGATCGCCGGAATGGCGGCGCTCAGGCGCTGCCGTCGCCGAAGCGCCAGACCGGGATGCCGAGGCGCCGGGCCTTGTCGGCGAGGTTGGCGGCGATGCCCGAGCCGGGGAAGGCGACGATGCCGATCGGAAGCGCCTCGAGCAGGCGGTCGTTGCGCTTGAACGGGGCGGCCTTGGTGTGGCGCGCCCAGTCGGGGCGGAACAGCACCTGCGTCACCTTGCGGTGCTCGGCCCAGCAGGCGGCGATGCGCTCGGCCCCCTTCGGGCTGCCGCCGTGCAGCAGCACCATGTCCGGGTGCTTGGCCCGCACCTTGTCGAGCACCGCCCAGATGCGGTGGTGGTCGTTGCACTCCACCCCACCGGTGAAGGCGATGCGGGGGCCGGCCGGCAGCAGCGGCTCGGTCTCGGCCCGCCGCTTGGCCGCGAGGAAGTCGCGGCTGTCGATCAGCGACGCCGTCAGGGTGCGGTGGCTGACCAGCGAGCCGGCGCGCGGCCGCCAGCCGGAGCCGGTGTGGACCTCGAACAGCTCGGCGGCGTGGTCGCGGAAGGCCTCCATGGCGGTGCGGCGCTCGATCAGCGTCAGCCCCTCGGCCAGCAGGCGCTCCAGCTCGACCGAGCGGATCTCCGAGCCGTCCTGTTCGCGCTGGCTGCGCTTCTGGGCGTCCTCGTTATCGTCGAGTTCGCGCTGCACGCGGTCGGCGGCGCGGTGGAACAGGTTGACGGTGGACCACAGCAGGTCGGCCAGGTCGGGTTCCAGGCGGGTGTCCTTCAGCGTGACCACCAGGGCGTCGAAGACGTCGGCCAGGGCGGCGCGGATGGCGGTCTCGTCGGGCAGCGGGCGGGGATCGGGATCGTCCTCGAAGGGCCGGTGGCCATAGAGCTGGAGTTCGGTCAGGGCGTGGTCGGTGGGGGAGGAGGCGTGGCGGAGCCCGGCGGCGTCGGTGTCGGTGACCATGGCGGCTGCCCTTCGGCTGGAGGATCGGCCGCGCCCACCGCGGCCTTCGTGGCGATCCCCCAGCGGCGGGCGGGGCGGGTCCGCACCCTCTTGGGCCGCAGCGTCAGCGGAGGACGGCGGGGGGCGGCTTTCTTGTCCCGCGAGGAAGGCCGGCTTGGCCGGCCGGGGAAGAAAGTTGCGCCCCGCCGTTGCGGAGCCGGCCCGGCTGCCGCCCGATCGCCCGCTGGAAGGCCGGGGCCGCGGCCTCCCGCCGGCCGGACCGGCGTCCGCCCGCTCCGACCGGCGCCCGTCCGCCGAGGCTCAGGCTCCCCACGGCCAGCCGCCACTCATCCAGAAGCGCGCCACATCCTCCGGGGCGAGCTGGGCCCGCAGGTGCGCCCGCAGCGCTGCCACGCCGTGCGCCAGCAGGTCGTCGTTGAGGTCGCCCAGCACCGGTGCCAGGACCAGCGCCTCGATGCCGAGGGCCTCGGCGCGGCTCCCCAGGCGTTCCGCCGCCCGGCGTCCGGCGGCGTCGTTGTCGCGGGCGATGTAGAGGCGGCGCAGCGTCGGCGGCAGGCACAGGGCGGCGAGGTGGCCGGCCGACAGCGCGGCGACCATGGGCAGGGCTGGCAGGACGGTGCGCAGCGCCAGCACGGTCTCGACGCCCTCCCCCGCCGCCAGGACGTCGCGGGCCACGCCGAAGCGGACGCCGTTGCCGAGCAGATGGCCCAGCGCCCGGCGCGGCGACGGCATCACCGCCTTGCCGCGGCCGGACGGATCGAGCCAGGTGCGCTGCACGCCGGTGAGGCGGCCGTCCAGACCGGTGACGGCGGCGATCAGCGCCGGGCCTTGGGCTAGCCGGTCGTCGGCGTCGCGGTACCAGCAGCGCGGCTGGAACCGCAGGGAGCCGTCTTTCCGGACATCCGGAATGCCGCGGTTGCGGAGATAGGCGTCGGCCAGCGTGCCGGCGAGCGGCCGGGAGCGGGCGAACAGGCGGCGGGCGGCCTCCGGCGATCCGATGGGAGCCGGGGGCTCCCACCGCGGCTCCGGCGGCGCCCGCGGCGAACCGAGGAAGACACGGGCCTCGTCGAGCACCGCGGCCAGCCGGCCGAGACCGCGGTTGAGCCCGATGAGGTCGAGCAGGTCGCCGTGCTCGCCAGTGGCAGCGTCGGCCCATCGGCCGATGGCAGCACCGTGCAGCCGGATGTAGAGGCTCTCCCCCGGCGTGCCGTGGACGTCGCCAACCCGCCAGTAGCGCCCCTCCCGCCGCCCGTGCGGCAGGTAGTGGCGGCACACCGCCTCGGCCTCCCGCGCGAGGCGCTGCGCCATCTCCGAGGCTGTGGACATGGTGCCGCTCCCTCACGGCCCCGTCCGGTCGACAACACGGAGCAGCGGGTGGCGGGCCAGCAGGGCGGCGAACACCGCCGGCCCGCGCTCGCCCACCGGCACGAACAGACGCAACGTCCAGGCGATGATCTCGGACATCAGCCCCAGCGCCTTCAGCCGCTCCACCATGCCCTCGCTGAAACCCGACAGCTCGATCCGGTGGGTGCCCATCACCGTGACCCGGCGCAGCCGCAGTCCGTCGGCCAGATGCAGCACCGTCCGTCCCTCCAGCAGCGCCGTCCACGCCTGCTCCGCCGATGGCACCGCTGCGCCACCACTGCCGAAATTGCGCTCGACCTCGGCAAGGGCGTCCGGCGCCACCACCCGGCCGATGATCCGTTCGCCGTCGTCGGTCTGCAACCGCACCACCCGCAGGTTCGTGTCCGGCAGACGCTGCCACACCGGCAGCAGCAGCCCGGTCACCAGATGCAGGGTGCTGGTGGCGAACTCCGGCACCGTGGCGGCCTCCGTCTCCCAGACGGTGGCGAAGGTCTCCGGCTCAGCCGGGCGCCAGTGGCTCTGCGTCAGCTCGGCCAGCGTCACCGTCAGGCGTTCCAGCGGGCGCAGCAGCCGCACCCGGCGCTCCACCGTGCCGTCGTCCAGCATCAACCCGGCGGCGGGCACCGCCACCGCCGCCCGGCCCGAGCGGGCGTTGACCAGCAGCCGTGCTTGCGGCCCGGTCCCTTTCTCCAGAGCCTCCCCCAGGTCCATCGGCTGGTTGCGGTCGCGCCGCGCCAGCGTGAACAGCCGGGTCTCCGCTCCGGTCGCCGCGTGGGTGTAAAGCGTTCGCCGGTTCGTCACCGTGAAGCTGTCGGCCACCACCGTCTCGACGCCGCGGTCGTAGGTGCCGGACGCGATGGCGCCTTCGATCTTCGCGGCGAGCAGCTGCTCGAACACGGTGAACAGCGTGTTCTGCAAGCCGATGGTCAGCGCCAGCAGCCGGTTGAGGAAGGTGGTGATCGGCGGCAGCTCCTCACGCAGGCCGCCGTCGCGGTCACACAGCGCCAAGCCGGTCGCCGCCTCGAACGCGCCCAGCGAACAACCCTCGACCTTGCCGGCGTGCAGCAGGCCGTAGAGCTGGCGCAGGGCGGCACGGGCGTAGACGGATTCCAGATTGTCGTCGGCGCGGAACAGCCCCTGCCCGCCGGTCTGGCGCTGGCCGCGGGTGATGGCGCCCAGCGTGTCGAGCCGGCGGGCGATGGTGGAGAGGAAGCGCTTCTCCGCCCGCACGTCGGTGGCGACCGGGCGGAACAGCGGCGGCTGCGCCTGGTTGGTGCGGTTGGAGCGGCCCAGCCCCTGGATGGCGGCGTCGGCCTTCCAGCCGGCTTCTAGCAGGTAGTGCACCCGCAGCCGCTGGTTCTTCGCCCCGAGATCGGCGTGGTAGCTGCGGCCGGTGCCGCCGGCGTCGGAGAAGACCAGGATGCGCTTCTCGTCGTCGAGGAAGGCCTGGGTTTCGGCGAGGTTGGCCGAGCCGGGGCGGCTCTCCACCGCCAGCCGCTCGTCCCCGCCGGGACCGGTCTTGCGCACGATGCGCCGCGAGCGGCCGGTGACCTCGGCCACCATGTCGGCGCCGAAGCGCTGGACGATCTGGTCGAGCGCCCCCGGCACCGGCTCCAGGGCGGCCAACCGCTCGATCATGCGGTCGCGCCGCTCCACCGCTTCCCGGCACGGCACCGGCTGACCGTCCCGCCACACCGGGCGCGACGAGAGGGTCCCATCGGCGTCGGTGAAGGGTTCGTGCAGCTGGGTCGGGAAGGAGTGGGAGAGGTACTCGAGGACAAGCTCACGCGGCGTGACGTCGATCGACAAATCATCCCACTCCTCGGTGGGGATGTCGGACAGGCGGCGTTCCATCAATGCTTCGCCGGTGGAGACGAGCTGCACCACCACGGCGTGGCCGGTGGCAATATCACGTTCGATGGACTTGAGCACGGTCGGCGTTTTCATCGCCGATATCAGATGGTTGAAAAATCTTTGCTTGGCACCCTCGAAAGCGGAGCGGGCGGCGGCCTTGGCGGCGCGGTTCAGGGTGCCGCTGGCCCCGGTGACGTTGGCCGCCTCCAGCGCCGCGGTCAAGTTGGTATGAATCACTTGAAAAGCAGCGGCGTAGGCGTCGTAGATCGCCACCTGTCCCGGTGTCAGCCGGTGCTCGACCATCTCGTAACGGACCCCTTCGAAGGAGAGCGAGCGGGCGGCGTAGAGGCCGAGGGCCTTGAGGTCGCGGGCCAGCACCTCCATGGCGGCGACCCCGCCGGCCTCGATGGCCTGGACGAACTCGGCGCGGGTGGCGAAGGGGAAGTCCGCCCCGCCCCACAGGCCGAGGCGCTGGGCGTAGGCGAGGTTGTGCACGGTGGTGGCGCCGGTGGCCGAAACGTAGAGCACGCGGGCGTCCGGCAGGGCGTGCTGGAGGCGCAGCCCGGCGCGGCCCTGCTGGGAGGGGGTGACGGGACCGCCGTCGCGGCCAAAGCCGGCGGTGCCGCCGGCGTTGCGCAGGGCGTGGGACTCGTCGAAGACGATCACCCCGTCGAACTCCCCCCGTCCCAGCCAGTCGACGATCTGCTGGACGCGCGGCACGGCGTCCTCGCCGCCGTCGCCGCGCAGGGTGGCGTAGGTGGTGAAGACGATGCCGCGCTCCAGGGCGATCGGCATGCCGGGGCGGAAGCGCGACAGCGGGGTGACCAGCAGAGGCTCCTGGCCGAGGGCGGACCAGTCGCGCCGGGCGTCCTCGATCAGGGTGTCGGACTTGGAGATCCACAGCGCCCGCTGGCGGCCCTTGAGCCAGTTGTCGAGCAGGATGCCGGCGACCTGCCGGCCCTTGCCGGCGCCGGTGCCGTCGCCGAGGAACCAGCCGCGGCGGAACCACACCGTGTCCGCGGCATCGTCCGACGCCGCCGAGACGACGTCGAAGGTCTCGTCCACGGTCCAGGAGCCGGCGAGGTGGCCGGCGTGGGCTTCGCCGGCGAGGATGACGCTCTCCAACTGGGCGCTGGAGAGCACGCCGCCAGTGACCAGGGCGGCGGGCAGGTGCGGGCGGTAGCGGGGCTTGGGCGGGGCGACTGCGGCCATGGCGGCGGACTGGACCAGCGGCGTCGGGTGCGGCTGGGCCCCGGGGATCATGATGGACTGGAGCGCGTAGGGCTCGTAGAGCGCGGCGGTGAGGCGGGCCCCCGCCTGCGGCGCCCAGTCGCGCGGCTCGTATTCCAACTCGACGACCGCCGGGCCGGACGCTGGCACCGGGACCACCGGCATGGTGGCCGCCCGGCGCAGGGGTCGTGCCACCATGGCGCGGGCCAGCACCGGCAACGGAGCCGCTGCCGACGCGGAAACGGAAGCGCGCGGCGGCACGTCACGCCGGACCCAGTCCAGCAGCGTGGCGACGTCGGAGGCCATACCCGGCGAGGCCGGGAAGACCGCCGGGTCGTCGGCGGGCATACGGTCGATGACGGTCAGCCGGGTGTCCACCGTGGTGCCGTGGCGGGCGTAGACCCGGCCGTCGATGGCGGCGGAGAAGACGACGCGGCCCCGCTCCTGCAGGCGCACGAAGG
>CALABS010000051.1 GCA_937887565.1 uncultured Rhodospirillaceae bacterium
CACCCTTGTACGCCTGCGCCTTGAACGGCTTGATCTCGGTGTTGATGAGCGACATTTGAATGCTCCACTGGGTTGAATGACCAAACTGACGGGCCGGATCGTAGGGGCGATCCGTCAATTTATGAAACCGATATTTTTTGTTTCACTTATCGATTGCATCGATTTTTATCGGGAGCACACGCAGGGCCAACACCCTCGCCCGAAGACGGGGTTCCGATGCGAAAGGTGGAGGGAATGGGCCGGGCTAGCCGGCGGCCTTGGCGGCCGGCATGGCCCGCTCGACATTGCGCGCGAACACGTCGCGGACGCGGGCGCATTCCGTGGCGATGGGACAGGACGAGCGCCGGTCGCACGCGCCGAGGCGCAGCACGCGGACATAAGCCGCCGTCCAACGATCGGCTTCGATATCCCGGCGCAGATCCGCGACCACGTCGGGCAGGCAGGCGTCGCCGTATTCTTCCATCATCGATACATCTTTTGCCATCGGCATCAGGATGGGGCGGCGCGCGCCGTCGCGGCAAGCGTGCGATCGTATAAGCGGGTCGCGTCAGCGGCTCATGGGCCGTCGTCGAGGGCGGCCCACAGGAACTCGCGCCCCACCTTGACGCGACGCTCGCCGCCATAGGCCACCACGTCGGCTGTGGCGTAGGTCTCGGACCAGGTCTCGGGCAGGAACGAGCCGGTTCCCACCACGTCCAGCGGCGCCCGCGCATAGGCCATCACCTTGCACTTGGCCGGGCCGAAGCCGGACGAGCCGATGAGCCGGACCCGCTCGAAGCCGGCGCGGTCCAACTGCTCGCGCATGTGCCACAGCGCCGCCGACGACACGCCGGGCCCGATCAGGTGCTTGAGCTCGGCCTCGGTGCGGTAGCCGCGGATGGCCTTGGGGACGTGGCGCTCGAGGACCGCGTAGCTGGATTGCGGCTCCAGTCCCTCGATGTAGCGGCCGCCATGGGTGTCGAGGCGGATGGCAATCCGCCCGGCGGCGGCCAAGTCGGGAAAGCGCCGGCAGACCGCGAGGCTGTCGCTGACCTCGCGGCCGAAGAAATCGGGCAGGATGATCAGGTCGTCGTCGGGCCAGGTCTCGTGGAACATCTCGGCCGCCCTGAGCGTCGAGCCGGCATAGCCGATGAGGGCGTGCGGCATGGTGCCGCGCCCGCCCTCCGAGCCGAACCACGCCGCCGCCAGATCGGTGGACGAGCCGACGAAGCCCTTGGCCCCCACCGCCTTGCGCGCCGCCTCGGAGCCGACCGAGGCGGCGTAGGCCATGAGTTCGGACATCTCGGGGCCGGTGCAGTGGCGGGCGTCCATGGCCAGGAAGGCGGTGTCGGGCAGGTCGACGCACATCTGGTAGGCGTTCTGCGCCGCCACGCAGGCGGCGCCCAGCTTCTGCAGCAGCACCGTCTCGCAATCCACCAGATGCAGCAGCGAGCCGGTGATCAGCGCCACGGGCTCGCCGGCGCCGACCCAGGCCCCCTCGTCGAAGCGCTCGCGGATGTCCACCACCGCGCCCCGCTCGGCCATCACGCCGCGCAGCCAGTCCAGCGCCAGCCGGTGGGCGGCCAGCACCGGGCGGCGCAGGAAGACGGCATAGGTGGCGGAAACGTCGCCGTAGCGCCCGACCAGATGCTTGGTGCGCAGGAAATAGTGGTCGGCCAGACGCGGCAGATCGGCGGCCTTGGGCGTCATGCGGTGCTCCCGGACATCGAATGCCCAAAATTAGGGCGCCGCCCGGAAAGCGTCAAGAAACAGGCATCCGAAGGGGTGGCCGCCCTCCCCCTTGGGGGGCGGCCAACCGGACTCAGCCCGCCGCCAGCTTCCTGACCCGCGCCTCGGCCCGCTCGGCCTTGAGCTGGTCGGCGATCAGGAAAGCCAGTTCCAGCGCCTGGGTGGCGTTGAGGCGGGGATCGCAATGGGTGTGGTAGCGGTCGCCCAGGCGAGCCTCGGTGACCGCCATGGTGCCGCCGACGCATTCGGTGACGTCCTGGCCGGTCATCTCGAAATGGACGCCGCCGGCATGGCTGCCCTCGGCCTTGTGGACGGCGAAGAAGGCCCGAACCTCGGCGAGGATGCGGTCGAACTCGCGGGTCTTGAAGCCGCTCGAGGCCTTGACGGTGTTGGCGTGCATGGGGTCGCACGACCACACCACCTTGCGCCCCTCGACCTTGATGCGGCGCACCAGGGCGGGCAGCTTCTCCTCGATCTTCTCGGCGCCCATGCGGGTGATGACGGTCAGCCGGCCGGGCTCGTTGTCGGGGTCCAGCGCGTCGACCAGCCGCATCAGGTCGTCGGGGCTGGTGCCGGGGCCGACCTTGAAGCCGATGGGATTCTTGACGCCGCGCAGGAACTCCACGTGCGCCGCCTCGGGCTGGCGGGTGCGCTCGCCGATCCACAGCATGTGGGCCGAGCAATCGTACCAGTCGCCGGTGGTGGAATCGACGCGGGTCAGCGCCTGCTCGTAAGGAAGCAGCAGCGCCTCGTGGGAGGTGAAGAACTCGGTCTCGCGGATCTGCGGCGTGGTGTCCGAGGTCATGCCGCAGGCCTCCATGAAGGCCAGGGTCTCGGACAGGCGGTTGGCCAGATCCTCGTACAGCTTGCCCTGCAGCGAACCCGACACGCAGCCGAGGGTCCACTGGTGCACCTTGTGGAGGTCGGCATAGCCGCCCTGGGCGAAGGCGCGCAGCAGGTTGAGCGTGGCGGCCGACTGGTTGTAGGCCTTGAGCATGCGCTCGGGGTCGGGAACGCGGGCGGCCTCGGTGAACTCGATGCCGTTGACGATGTCGCCGCGATAGCTGGGCAGGGTGACGCCGTCGATGGTCTCGATGTCGGCCGAGCGCGGCTTGGCGAACTGGCCGGCCATGCGGCCGACCTTCACCACCGGCATGGCGGCGCCGTAGGTCAGCACCACCGCCATCTGCAGCATGACGCGGAAGGTGTCGCGGATGTTGTTGGCACGGAACTCGGCGAAGCTCTCGGCGCAGTCGCCGCCCTGGAGCAGGAACGCCTCGCCGGCCGCCACCTTGGCCAGCGACGCCTTCAGGCGCCGCGCCTCGCCGGCGAACACCAGCGGCGGATAGTTGCGCAACGACTCCTCGGCCTCCGCCAGGCGGGCGGCGTCCGGATAGGTGGGAACCTGGTGAACGGGCTTCGACCGCCAGCTGTCCGGCGTCCAACTCTCGGGCATGGGTCCTCTGCTTCCGACTGTTCTCGCAGGCGCGAGATGCAAAGCGTTCTCTATACGACGATGGGACGGAGAATGCCAGCCTCACTGGCGGAGAAAGGGCGACATATCCAGGTCCGATCCGACCCCATGGCCGATCACGGCATGGCGCGGGGGCCCAAGCAATTCACCCTCGGCGGCCTGTCCGGCCGGCGACGTCGCCTCCAGACGACAGCCAAGGCGACGAACGAACGCGGCCATCACACCCATGCCGACGGCGCGGCACCTTCGGACGATCCGGCGATGTGCGCGTAGCGTTCCCCCTTGTGGCCGATGAACTCGCTCCAGCCGCAAATGGGACAGATTTGGAGGTCGCCGGCCTCCGCCAGATGGTGGTCGACGTGCGAACCGCAGCCGGGGCAAATGGTTCGCGCCGCCATCCGGCGCCGACCCGCCGCGACGGCGTCCAGCGCGGCCTTCAGGCCGTCGATCGCGGTGATGGCCAGATGCAGTTCCGTCCGAAGAGAAGCCAATTCCTTCTCAAGCCGAGCGGCGCGATCAAGCACCTCCGCATTGGTCACTTCGGTCGCGTTCATCACGACCTCCCGACACCCACACCCCATATACTTTCTATTGTTAATTTAATGTATCGCACATAAGAGCATGCATCAATATATTTAATTTTATCCTTTTTTCTACTATTGCAATATTTCCGGGGCGGCCGTCCGCCACGACGCGAGACGGGCAATGAACCGAAGAGCAAGGAATGTTATTCTCCTCGCCATGGCCGACACGCCCGACCGCCGCTCCCATTGGCAGGACGTCTGGACCGGAAAGGACCCCGAGCGGGTCAGCTGGTTCCAATCCGATCCCGCCGTCTCCATCGAGTTGATCCACTCCCTGGGTCGGCGCCGCGACGCCGCCATCGTCGACGTGGGCGGCGGCGCCTCGCTGCTGGTGGACCGGCTGCTGGGACTGGGCTTCGTCCATCTGGCGGTGCTCGACGTCTCCGAGGCGGCGCTGGCCCATGCCGCCGGCCGCCTCGGCCCGGTGGGCGACGACGTCGCCTGGATCGCGTCGGACGTGCTGGAGTGGGAGCCGGTGCCGGGCCGGCATGACATCTGGCACGACCGCGCCGTGTTCCATTTCCTCACCGACCCCGCCGACCAGCACGCCTATGCGCGGGTGGTGGAGACGGCGCTGGCCCCCGACGGCGCCGTCATCCTGGGCAGCTTCGCCCCCGATGGCCCCACCAAGTGCTCGGGGCTGCCGGTGGCCCGCCACGACGCCGCCAGTCTGGCGGCCGTCCTGGGGCCCGGCTTCCATCTGGTCGAGGAGCGCGCCGAGGACCACACAACCCCGGCCGGCGCGGTGCAGAAATTCTACTGGAGCGTGTTCCGGCGGGTCTAGAAGCCGCCCCCCTTCGCGGCCGCCTGCGCCGCCCGCAGCGCGTCGAGCAACGCCCCATCCGCCGGCTCGCCGTCCAGGCTCACAAGCTCCTCCAGCGGCAGCCGCCGGCGCCAGCCCTTGGTTTCCAGTTCGGGTTCGGGCAGGAACTCGCTGACCCTGCCCAGGCACAGATAGGCCACCGGCACCACGGATTCGGGCAGGGCCAGGATGTCGCGCAGCGCCGTCTCGTCGATGATGCTGACCCAGCCCAGGCCCATGCCCTCGGCGCGGGCCGCCAGCCACAGGTTCTGCACCGCGCAGACGGTGGAATAGAGGTCCATCTCGGGCAGGTGGGTGCGGCCCAGCACCACCGGGCCGGCGCGGTCGCGGTCGCAGGTGACGCACAGGTTCAAGGGCGCGTCGAGGATGCCTTCCAGCTTGAGCGCGCGATAGCGCTCGGCCCGGTCGCCGTCGAACATGGCCACCGCCTCGGCGTTGGCCTTGTCGAAGGCCGCCTTGACGCGGGCGCGGATCGCGGGCGAGCGCACCACCAGGAAGCTCCACGGCTGCATGAAGCCCACCGAGGGCGCGTGGTGGGCGGCCACCAGCACCCGGGCCAGCATCTCGTCGGGAACCGGATCGGGCAGGAACTGGCCGCGCACGTCGCGCCGGGTCAGGATGGCGCGATAAAGGCCGCGCCGGTCGTCCTCGGACAGGGCATTGTCCGCTTGGTTTCGGCGATGGGATTCGGGCATGGTGGCGTCCCCGTGGTTGGGCGGCCATTTTAGAGGTGCAAGGCGCGATGACCAAGTCCCAGGACCTGTGGGTGTTCGGCTATGGCTCCCTGATGTGGAACCCGGGCTTCGAGCATGCCGAGGTCCTTCCCGCCTGGCTGGACGGCTGGCACCGCGCCTTCTGCGTCCTGTCCATGTTCTATCGCGGCACCCCCGAGCGGCCGGGCCTGGTCCTCGGCCTCGACCAGGGCGGCCGCTGCCGGGGGCTGGCCTTCCGGGTGCCCGCCGACCGCGCCGAGTTGACGGTGGAATATCTGGTCGAGCGCGAACTGATCGGCTACGCCTACCAGCCGCGCACCCTGCCGGTGGCACTGGACGACGGCCGCGCCGTCCCGGCCTACACCTTCGTCGCCGACCGCGGCCACCGCCACTATGCCGGCGCCCTGCCGCTGGAGCGGGCGGCCGCCGTCATCATGGACGCCCAAGGCCAGACCGGCCTGAACCGCGACTACCTCATCAACACCGTCCGCCGCCTGGAGGCCGACGGCTTCCACGACGCCGACCTGCACGCCCTGCTGGTCGAGGTCGAGCGCCAGACCGGCCTGCTGGACCGGGGAGCGGGGATTTAGCGCCGAACCGGAACGGGCGCCCGAAGGCGCCCCTCCGCCCTCATTCCCACTCGATCGTTCCCGGCGGCTTGCTGGTCACGTCGTAGGTCACGCGGTTGATGCCTTTGACCTCGTTGATGATCCGGCTGGCGACGCGGCCGACGAAGGCCATGTCGAAGGGGTAGAAATCGGCGGTCATGCCGTCGGTGCTGGTCACGGCCCGGAGCGCGCAGGCGTAGTCGTAGGACCGCGAATCGCCCATCACGCCCACCGTGCGCACCGGCAGGAGCACGGTGAAGGCCTGCCAGATGGCGTCGTAGAGGCCGGCTGCGCGGATTTCCTCGAGATAGATGGCGTCGGCCTTCTTGAGGATCTCCAGCTTGTCGCGGGTGATGGCCTGGCCGGGAATGCGGATGGCGAGGCCGGGGCCGGGGAAGGGGTGGCGGCCGACCATCTCGTCGGGCAAGCCGAGTTCGCGGCCCAGGGCGCGGACCTCGTCCTTGAACAGCTCCCGCAGCGGCTCGACCAGCTTCATGTTCATGCGCTCGGGCAGGCCGCCGACATTGTGGTGGCTCTTGATGGTGACGCTGGGGCCGCCGATGAAGCTGACGCTCTCGATGACGTCGGGATACAGCGTGCCCTGGGCCAGGAAGTCGGCGCCGCCCACCTTCCGGGCCTCTTCCTCGAACACGTCGATGAACAGGGCGCCGATGGTTTTGCGCTTCTTCTCGGGGTCGGTCATGCCCTCGAGCGCGCCCAGGAACAGGTCGGAGGCGTCGCGGTGGACCAGGTTGATGTTGAAGCGGTCGCGGAAGACGGTGACCACCTGCTCGGCCTCGCCCAGGCGCATCAGGCCGTGGTCGACGAAGACGCAGGTGAGCTGGTCGCCGATGGCCTCGTGCAGCAGCGCCGCCGCCACCGACGAATCAACACCGCCCGACAGGCCGCAGATCACCCGGCCCTTGCCGACCTGCTCGCGGACCTTCCGGATTTCCTGCTCGCGGAAGGCGGCCATGGTCCAGTCGCCCGTGCAGCCGGCCACCCGATGGGTGAAGTTCCTGAGCAGCGCGGCGCCGTGCGGGGTGTGCACCACCTCGGGATGGAACTGGACGCCGTAGAAGCGCTTGTCGTCGTTGGCGATGGCGGCGAAGGGCGCGCCCTCGGAGGTGCCGACGACGCGGAAGCCGGGCGGCAGCTGGGTGACGCGGTCGCCGTGGCTCATCCACACCTGCTCCTTGGCCCCCTTGTCCCACACGCCGTGGAACAGCGCGCAGTCGTCGTGGACGTGGACGTAGGCGCGGCCGAACTCGCGATGGTCGCCGGCCTCGACCTTGCCGCCCAGCTGGGCGCACATGGTCTGCTGGCCGTAGCAGATGCCCAGCACCGGGATACCCATCTCGAACACCGCGTCGGGGGCGCGGGGCGTGCCGATATCGGCCACCGAGGCCGGCCCGCCCGACAGGATGATCGCCTTGGGCCCGAAGGCCGCGATGCTGTCCCTGGTGGCGCGGTTGAAGGGGTGGATCTCGCAGTAGACACCGCTTTCGCGCACACGGCGCGCGATCAGCTGGGTCACTTGGCTGCCGAAATCGAGGATGAGGACACGGTCGGTCATGGCGCTCGCCTATGGGCTGGGATTGGCCCGGACTTTAACCGCCGCGTCATCGACGGACAAGGGCGCCGTCAGCTTCGCGGCCCGCCGCCGCCGCCGATATTGACGAAGCGCGACAGGGTGTCGAACCAGAATGGCGCTCCCAGCGCGATGGCCAATGCCGTCAGCAGCAATCCCGCCGCCTTGGCCAACCATTCCGCCCGCGCCGAGGCCAGGGCGGCATCGCTCCAGCCCAGCGGCAGCGCGGTCAGCGCGTCGGCGACCTCGGCCGCCGACAGCACCTCGGTGCCGTCGGGGGCGACCACCCGGCGGGTAACCAGGTCCTGGCCCTCGGTCTGGATGCCGGCATAGGCCGTGGGATAGCGCCACAGCTGGCTGGCCACCTGGATGGTGTCGGCGTTCAGCCCGGCCGCCAGGGCGACGCCGACAAGGAACGAGATCAGGTGCATGCGGCGGGTATAGGCGGCCTGGGCATGGTCCATGGTGGAGTCGAACCACCGCCCCAACTCGTCCTCGACCCGGGAGCCGGCCGCCACCGCCTTGGACAGCGTGCGCGCCAGCACCTGCTTGATGTTCGAATCCGGCAATGCAGCCACCGCCTCGTCGAGGGTGGCGGCGCCCGCCTCGGCGGTGGCGGCGGCCAGGCGCACCTGCTCCAGAAGGGCGGCGACGAAGGTCTCGGACGGCAGATGGGTGATCTTCCAGGTGCCGGCCGCCCGTGCCACGCCTTGCACCAAGGGATCGACGTCGAACCGTGCCTTGAGGTCCTTGTCGTCGATCAGCGCCGACAGCGTCGTCGCCAGATGGCTGGCGCGCAGGTTCAACACGCGGGCGATGGCCTCGTTGATCACCGTGCCGAACAGGCTGAGCAGCAGATACAGGGTCGCCAGGCCGGCAGCCACTTGCAGAACGACGTAGAAGTCCATGCCTCACCCCCCTGAAAATCAATCATTGCTTGTACGCGATCGCTTGGCCGAGGTCAATTTTCGGGCGGGGGCGGCATGGCATGCTGTGGGCTTCCGTCACTTTCTCCGGGATGCCTGCCATGCGTGTCGCCATTCTGTTTCTGTGCAGCCTGCTTCTGTCCGCCTGCTGGCAGGTCAAGGAGCCGGTGGTGGCGCGCGGCGTGAAGGTGGACGGCCTGGCCGACGGCCTCTACCAGCGCTCGGACGGCTCGGAGGTGATGATCCGTTGGAACGGCGGCCAGGGGCGGTACGACGTCGGCATGACCGGCGGCGCCGCTCGCGTGGCCCCCCTGGGGGGCGGCCTGTTCCTGGTGGACTATTCCGACGCCGTGCGGCTGGCGGTGGTGGCGCGCATCGAGGACGGGACCATGGTCATCGAGGCCCCCACCCCGGCGGCCGAGGAACGGCTGGCCATGGCCCATGGGCTGAGCCTGCGCCATGGTCCGGTGCGGGTGCTGGCCGGCACGCCCGAGGCGGTGCGCGCCCTGGCCGCCGACGTGGCATCCCTGGCCGGCACCGGCGAACTGGTCGAGACCGACCGCCTGACCCGCATCCGCTGACCGCTCAGAACACCCCCGGCGACCAGTGCCCCGGCACGTGGCCGAGGCCGGGCGCCGCCGGCTCGCGGTCCTTGGGTGCCGGCGGGACGGTGACGGCCACGTCGGGCGGCGGCTTGTCCACCGGCCCGCGCGGTGGCGCGCAGGCGGCAAGAACAGCGAGCATCAGCAGGGCGGCGAGCAGGCGCATGGCGGAGTCTCCGGGTCTCTCTCCCGCAGATGGGGATGGCCCGCTTCGCGCGCGTCCTAGCCTTTCGGCTTTCCATACCCTCCACCGCCCGGCGTCTCGACGACGAAGACGTCGCCGGGACGCATCTCGACCTGGGCGGTGCCGGGAAGTTCGTCAACGGTGCCGTCGGCCCGCTCGACGGTGTTGCGGCCGGGTTTGCCGGCGCCACCGCCCGCCAGGCCGAAGGGGGCCACGCGGCGGCGGTTGGAGAGGATGGCGGCGGTCATGGGCTCCAGGAACCTGAGCCGCCGCACCACGCCATCGCCACCCGGATGGGCGCCGGACCCGCCCGAGCCGCGGCGGATGGCGAATCCGTCCACCAGCACCGGGTACCGCCATTCCAACACCTCGGGGTCGGTGAGGCGGGAATTGGTCATGTGGGTGTGGACGGCGCTGGCGCCGTCGAAGTCGGGTCCCGCCCCGGCGCCGCCGCAGATGGTCTCGTAGTACTGACGGGTGGCGTCGCCGAAGGTGAGGTTGTTCATGGTGCCCTGGCTGGCCGCCATCACCCCCAGCGCCGCCATCAGGCAGTCGACGATGGCCTGGCTGGTCTCGACATTGCCGGCCACCACCGCCGCCGGCGGCTTGGGCGCCAGCAGCGAGCCGTCGGGAATGACGATGTCGATGGGCTTGAGGCAGCCCTCGTTGAGCGGGATGGCGTCGTCGACAATGGTGCGGAACACGTACAGCACCGCCGCCCGGCAGATGGCCGACGGGGCGTTGAGGTTGCCGGCCACCTGCGGGCTGGTGCCGGTGAAATCCACCACCGCGCTGCGCGCCGCGCGGTCGACCCGGACGGCCACCCGGATCACCGCCCCGGAATCCATTTCGACGGCGAAAGATCCCCCGGCCAGCCTGGCGAGAACGCGGCGCACCGATTCCTCGGCGTTGTCCTGGACATGGCCCATATAAGCGAGGACCGTTCCGATTCCGAATTGATCCGCCATGCGGGCCAGTTCGGCGACGCCCTTTTCATTGGCCGCCAACTGCGCTTGCAGGTCGGCAAGGTTCTGGCGGATGTTGCGGGCCGGCCACGGGCCGGACTCCAGCCGCGCCACCACGTCCTTTTCCAGGAAGCGGCCCTCGTGCACCAGCATGAGGTCGTCGATCAGCACCCCTTCCTGGTCGATGACGGTGGAATCGGGAGGCATGGAACCCGGCGTCATGCCGCCGATATCGGCGTGATGGCCCCGGCTGGCGACGAAGAACAGCGGCCGGCCGCCGATGAACGCCGGGGTGACGACGGTGACGTCGGGCAGGTGTGTGCCGCCGTTGTAGGGCGAGTTGAGGACAAAGGAATCACCCGGCCGCATGGTCGCCGCGCGCGCGCGGATGATCGCCCGCACGCTGTCGCCCATGCTGCCCAGATGCACCGGGATGTGGGGCGCGTTGGCGACCAAGCCGCCGGTGGCGTCGAACACCGCGCAGCTGAAATCCAGCCGCTCCTTGATGTTGACCGAGTGGGCGGTATTGGCGAGCACGGCGCCCATCTGCTCGGCGGCGCTCATGAACAGGTTGTTGAACACCTCCAGCAGCACCGGGTCCACGCTGGTGCCGGCGGCGAACCGTTGCGGACGGGGAACGACCCGCCGCAGCACCAGATGGCGGCGGGAATTCATTCCGGCCCGCCAGCCGGGTTCGACGACGGTGGTGGCGGTGGGTTCGGTGACGATGGCGGGGCCGTCGATCTCGTCGCCGGGCACCAGGTCGGCGCGGTCGTGCACCGGGGCGTCGTGCCAGGCGCCGCCCGAGAACAGCCGTTGGGTGGCGCGCGGAACCAACGGCGCCGCGCGCGGGGTGGCGTCCTCGGGCTCGTCCAGGCGCTCGCCGCCGCCGGTGATCTCGACGCCCGCCGCCTCCACCACCAGCGGCCGGCCCTCCATCAGGAAGCCGTAGCGGACGCGGTGGGCGGCGGCGAAGCCGGTCTCGACGGCGGCGCGGCCGCCGGCCGGAACCTCCAGCGGGGTGTCCGAGCCCTGATACTTGACTCGCAGCTGGCGGGTCGCGCGCATATCGGCGCGCTCGACCCCCTGGCGCTCCAGTTCCGAGCGCGCCTCGGCCTCGAGGTCGGCGAAGGCGCGCGCCACCTGCTTCATGGCATCGTCGTCGAGCACCGCCTCGACGGCCCGCTCCTTGAGCACCGCCAGCTCCGCCAGCCCCATGCCATAGGCCGACAGCACGCCGGCCAGCGGATGCAGGAACACCGTGTCCATGCCCAGCGCGTCGGCCACCAGGCAGGCATGCTGGCCGCCGGCGCCGCCGAAGCAGGCCAGGGTATAGCGGCTGACGTCGTAGCCGCGCTGGACGCTGACCTGCTTGATGGCGTTGGCCATGTTCAGCACGGCGATGGACAGGAAGCCCTCGGCCACCTCCTCGGGAGCGCGACCGACGCGGGCGGCCAGTTCGGCGAAGCGGGCGCGCACCGTGTCCGCATCCAGCGGCTGGTCGCCAACGGGACCGAACACGGCGGGGAAGAAGGCGGGCGACAGCTTGCCGACCATGACGTTGCAGTCGGTCACCGTCAGCGGCCCGCCCCGCCGGTAGCAGGCCGGGCCGGGATTGGCGCCGGCCGAGTCGGGGCCGACCCGGAACCGCGCCCCGTCATAGGCCAGGATCGAGCCGCCGCCGGCCGCCACCGTGTGGATGCGCATCATCGGCGCCCGCAGGCGCACCCCGGCGACGGTGGTGTCGAAGCTGCGCTCGTAGTCGCCGTCGTAATGGCAGACGTCGGTCGAGGTGCCGCCCATGTCGAAGCCGATGATGCGGTCGAAGCCGGCCATGGCGGCGGTGCGCACCACGCCGACCACGCCGCCGGCCGGCCCGGACAGGATGGCGTCCTTGCCCTGGAAGCGGCGCGCGTCGGTCAGTCCGCCCGACGACTGCATGAACAGCAGCCGGGTGCCGGAAAGCTCGGCCGCCACCCGGTCGACGTAACGGCGCAGGATGGGCGACAGATAGGCGTCCGCCACCGTGGTGTCGCCACGCCCCACCGCCTTCATCAGCGGGCTGGCCTCGTGGGACAGCGACACCTGGGTGAAGCCGGCCTCGCGCGCCAGTTCGCCCAGCCGGCGCTCATGGGCGGGGAAGCGATAGCCGTGCAGGCACAGGATGGCGGCCGAGCGGATGCCGGCGGCGAAGGCCTGCGCCAGCCCGGCGCGGGCCGCCGCCTCGTCCAGCGGCAGCAGCACCTCGCCGGTGGCCGACACCCGCTCGGGGACCTCGACCACCCGCTCGTACAGCATCGCGGGCAGCGTGATCTCGCGGGCGAACAGGTCGGGCCGGTGCTGGGTGCCGATGCGCAGGATATCGGCGAAGCCCCGGGTCACCACCAGCACCGTGCGGTCGCCCTTGCGCTCCAGCAGCGCGTTGGTGGCCACCGTGGTGCCCATCTTGACCGCCGCCACCTGGTCGGCGGGGATCGGATCCCCCTCGACCACGCCCAGCAGGCGGCGGATGCCGGCCAGGGCGGCGTCGGCGTACTGCTCGGGGTTCTCGGACAACAGCTTGGCGGTGACCAGGCCGCCGTCGGGCCGCCGCGCCACGATGTCGGTGAAGGTGCCGCCGCGATCGATCCAGAATTGCCAGGCCATGCCGTCCCTCCGCAGGCGGCCCATTGTGCCCGACGAATCCCGATGGCGGAAGCCGCCCGTCGGGCGGCGGTGGACGGACAAAGCAGTAAGAATGAAAATCGACGTGCATTTAAATATCGTATAAACGTGTACTTACGCACAGAACTATACACTTTCCTCTTTGACTCATACATTTCGGGCGATCATGCTCTAGCCAAAGTGATGATGTGCGAAGAGGGCCAGAAGATGAAAAGAATTCTCAACTCGGTGTCCATCGCCATTCGCCTGAGCATTATCGTCGGCGTTTCCATTATCGGATGTGCCGTCCTTATTACTACGTCGATAAGCGATATGGTCGATGATGCATACGCCGCGCGCCATGAAAAGTTGCGGGCGGTGGTGGCCGGCGCGGCGGCAATCGCGGACTTCTACGTCAAGCAGGCCCAATCCGGGGCTATGACGGTGGACGAGGCGAAGGCGGCGGCGAAGACGGCCGTCAAGGCCATCCACTATGACGTCGACGGCTTCGTGTTCATCCAGAACATGGACGGCGTGCTGGTCAGCCATGCCGACTCGAAGGTCGAGGGCAAGCAGATGCTGGACGTCAAGGACGCCACCGGCAAGGTGCTGTTCGCCGACATGGTGGAGATCGCCAGGACCACCGGCGAGGGCTTCACCCGCTATTGGTGGCCCAAGCCGGGCAGCACCAAGGCCGAGCCCAAGGTGACCTTCGTCAAGGCGGTTCCGGTCTGGGGCTGGATCGTCGGCTCGGGCATTTTCACCGACGACGTCGAGGCGGAAATCCAGAGCCACATCGTCGGCAAGCTGATCGAGGGCGCGGTGATCATCATGATCCTGATCGCCGTCAGCTTCCTGGTCGCGCTCAGCATCTCGGGCCCCGTCAAGCGGCTGACCTCCGCCATGCACCGGCTGGCCAACGGCGACCTCGACGCCGAGATCGCCGACCGCGACCTGGGGGCGGAGATCGGCGCCATGATCGCCGCGGTCCAGGTGTTCAAGGAGAACGGCCAGCGGGTGAAGCGCCTGGAGGCGGACCGTGCCGCCGCCGAGGCCCGGGCGCGAGAGGAACGCCGCGCCATGATGCTGAAGTTGGCCGACGACTTCGAGGCCTCGGTCACCCATGTGGTGACGAAGGTGTCCGAATCGGCCACCACCCTGAACGGCGCCGCCCATTCCATGGCCGGCAACGCCGGCACCGCCACCGAGCGGGCGTCCATGGCCGCCGCCGCCGCCGAGGAGGCCAGCGCCAACGTCCAGACCGTGGCGGTCGCCACCGAGGAGTTGTCGGCGTCCATCGACGAGATTTCGTCCCAGGTCAACCGCTCGGCCGGCATCACCCAGCAGGCGGTGGACGCCGCCGGCCACACCGACGCCATCGTCCGCGGCCTGTCGGATGCCGCCCAGCGCATCGGCGAGGTGGTCGGCCTGATCACCGACATCGCCAGCCAGACCAACCTACTGGCGCTCAACGCCACCATCGAGGCGGCGCGGGCGGGTGACGCCGGCAAGGGCTTCGCGGTGGTCGCCAACGAGGTCAAGAGCCTGGCCAACCAGACCGCCAAGGCCACCGACGAGATCGCCGGCCAGATCGCCACCGTGCAGGCATCCACCGCCGAAGCGGTCCAGGCCATCGCCGGCATCGGCAAGGTGATCGGCGAGATCAACGCCATCTCGGCGACCATCGCCGCCGCCATCGAGGAACAGGGCGCCGCCACCCGCGACATCTCGCGCAACACGCAGGAAGCCGCCACCGGCACCCGCAACGTGTCCGAGAACGTGGACGGCGTGCGCGGCACCGCCACCGACGTCGGCTCCGCCGCCTCGGTGGTCCAGGCACAGGCCGAGTCCCTGACCCGCGATTCGGACGCCTTGCGGGCGGCCGTCGAGCGGTTCGTGGCGGAAATCCGCGCCGCCTGACGATCCTTCTGCAACGGCAACGGCCCCTCCCGCGATCGGGAGGGGCCGGATGACCTGGGCGGTTTCCTCTTCTTCTTCTTCTTCTTCTCGCTTCTTCTTGTTGGTCGGCCGACCGGTCGGTGTCGCCGTCTCGCCGGAGCGCCGCTCCGGATCGTCAGCGGTTCCTCGCCTCCCCGCCACGCGCGGGCATCCACACCCGTCCCAGGCGCACCATCGCCAGGGCCATGCCGTAGGGACCGGCCATGGCCGCCAGGGTGGCGACCCAGTCGAAGGCCGACGACCACAGGTCCAGGCACCGCTGGGCAAGACTGGGATTGTCGGATGGCGGTTCGATGCGGATATTCGTGACGATCATCTTTCCGCCCTTTCTTCCGGCTTGGTGGGTCGCCGTAGAACCATCATGCCGCGACCGCCTCCCGGTCAATCGAGCCTGACGGCCGATGGCGGAAGGCGACGGGGTCATAGCCGAAGGTCACCCATCGCCATGCCAGCCACCCCCGACGACCTGTTCGCCCGCCTGAACCGCCTCGACATCGCCGTCACCACCCACGCCCACGCGCCCGCCTTCACCGTCGAGGAAGGCAACGCGGTGTGGGCGGGCATTCCCGGCATCCACTGCAAGAACCTGTTTCTCAAGGACGTCAAGGCGCGGCTGTGGCTGGTGGTGGCGCCGGCCGACCGCCGCGTCGACCTCAAGTCCCTGCCGGGGCGGATCGGCGCCGCGCGGCTGTCGTTCGGTTCGGCCGACCTGCTGCGCGAGGTGCTGGGCGTCGAGCGCGGCTCGGTCACGCCCTTCGCGCTGATCAACGACACCGCCCATCGGGTGACGGCGGTCCTCGACACATGGATGATGCGCCAGCCGTTGGTCAACTTCCATCCGCTCAGGAACGACATGACCACCACCATCCGCCCCGACGATTTCCGCCGCTTCCTGGCCGATACCGGGCATCCGGCCATCGAGGCGGCTCTGTAGCGACCATATTAGATATTTCTCAATTGACTTCAGCGCCCCAGCGCATATTCTCCGTCGGCCTTGCTTAGAGGCATTCTCATAACCTGAACGGAGTCCGCATCATGCGCCTGCTTCCCTATCTCCTCGTCGCCGCCATGGCGGCCCCGGTGCTGGTGTGGTTCCTGGTCAGCCTGTCGCTGAAGGGCTCGGCCAACGAGTTCGGGACCGGCGACATGACCGTGCTGCTGTCGCTGGGCGGCTTCATGCTGCTGGCCTTCGGCCTGCTGGCGACCTGGATGGACAAGGCGATCCGCAAGTCCCGCTGACGCCAGTGCTTGCGCGCCTGGGCGGCCGCGCCGACAATGTGGCGTCACCTCAGGGGGAATGCCGCATGATCCGTCTCGCCGCCGTGCTGCTCGCCGCCGCTTTGGCCGCCGGCTGCGCCGCCCAGCCCGAGGCGCCGCCTCCGGCGTTTTCGACTCCCGCCAAGGCCCCCGGCGGCTATTGGCGGGTGGCGCGGGCGCAGACGGCGGCGGCCATGCCGACCAGCGAGTCGCCCTATCTGGGACAGGTCGTGGCCCTCGGCGACACGGCGGCCGGAACGCCGTCGGGGCGGTTTTGCGACCATCCCACCTATGCCGGCGGCACCGCCGTCGCCACCGACATTTTGGGCACCGCCGTCCGCCCCACCGAGGCACGCGAGCCGATGCCGCGCTCGGTGACCGCCGTCACCTGCGGCGACGAGGAATTCGGCCGCTACCTTCACCTGGACGACGGCGCGCTGCTGACCCGGGTCAATGATTGGGTGCTGCGGCTGGAGCCGACGCCCGACCCGGCCGCCGAAGCGGCCGCCGCGCCGACCGCCGCGACCGTTCCCACGCCGCCCTCCGCCGTCACGCCGCCATCCCCGCCCGCCGCCAAGGCCGAGGGCCGGCGAGGCATCGTCTACCTGGCCTCGTACCGGACCAAGTCGGCCGCGCTGGCCGGCTGGGCTCGGCTGGTCAAGGTGGCACCGGCCCTGAACGGCCAGACCCCGGTCACCCGGACCGTGGACCTGGGCCGCAAGGGCACCTGGGTGCGGCTTTTCGCCACCGCCGCCGACGACGGCGAGCGCGCACTGATCTGCCGGCAGGTGGCGGGCAGGGTGGATGAATGCGGCGCCCGGGACCGCGAGTAGCTTGAACCGGCCCGGCGCCGGGTGTAGGTGAAGGGCCATGGCTGCCCCTCCTCTCCTTTCCCTGCGCGACGTTCGCCTCACCTTCGGCGGCAAACCCCTGTTCGAGGGTGTCACCACCTGGGTCGGGCGCGGCGACAAGACCTGCCTGGTCGGCCGCAACGGCTCGGGCAAGTCCACCCTGCTCAAGGTGCTGGCCGGCCAGATCGAGGCCGATTCCGGCGAGCGCTTCGTCCAGCCCGGCACCCGCGTCGCCTATCTGCCCCAGGACCCGGCGCTGGATGGCGCCTCGGTGGCCGACTACGTGGCGGCCGGACTGCCCGAGGCCGAACGCGACCAGACCTATCGCGTCGAGGCGGTGCTGGAGGCGGTCAAGCTGTCCGGTACCCTCGACCCGGCCACGCTGTCCGGCGGCGAGGGTCGCCGCGCCGCCCTGGCCCGCGCCCTGGTCGGCAACCCCGACGCGCTGCTGCTGGACGAGCCCACCAACCACCTGGACCTGCCCACCATCCTGTGGCTGGAGGAGTGGCTGAAGGCCTATGCGGGCGCGCTGGTGGTGATCAGCCACGACCGCCGCTTCCTGGAGACCGTCAGCCGCCAGACCCTGTGGCTGGACCGCGGCCTGGTCCGCCGGGCCGAATTCGGGTTTGCCGGCTTCCCGGCCTGGCAGGAGGAGACCGAGGCCGCCGAGGACGCCGAGCTGGAGCGCATGGACACCCGGCTCAAGTCCGAGCTGCACTGGCTGGCACGCGGGGTGACCGCCCGGCGCAAACGCAACATGGGCCGGCTGCGGGCACTGCAGGGCCTGCGCAAGGAGCGCGCCCAGCGCAAGCAGTCGCAGATCGACGCCGGCCGCCAGGCCAAGCTGGCCGCCGAGGCGGGCGAGCAGTCGGGCCGGCTGGTCATCGAGGCCGACACCGTGGTCAAGCGCTTCGGCGACAAGGTGGTGGCGGACGGCTTCTCGACCCGCATCATGCGCGGCGACCGGGTCGGCCTGATCGGCCCCAACGGCGCCGGCAAGACCACGCTGCTGCGCCTGCTCACCGGCGACCTGGCGCCGGATTCCGGCACCGTCAGATTGGGCACCAACCTGGAGCCGGCCTATTTCGACCAGCGCCGCGACCGCCTCGACCCCGAGATGAGCGTCTGGGACACGCTGACCGACAAGCGCGGCGACAACGTCTGGGTGCGCGGCCGCCCCCAGCACGTGGTCGGCTACATGAAGGACTTTCTGTTCTCGGAGGCCCAGGCCCGCACCCCGGTCAAGGCGCTGTCGGGCGGCGAGCGCAACCGCCTGTTGCTGGCCAAGATCCTGGCCCGGACCTCCAACCTGCTGATCCTCGACGAGCCCACCAACGACCTCGACATGGACACCCTCGACCTGCTGGAGGAGGTGCTGGCCGACTACGAGGGCACGCTGCTGGTGGTCAGCCACGACCGCGACTTCCTCGACCGGCTGGTGACCAGCGTCATCGCCGTCGAGGGCGACGGCGAGGTTCGGGAATATGTCGGCGGCTATTCCGACTACCTGCAACAGCGCCCCCGCCGCGAGGAGCCGAAGGCCGAGGCCAGGACGGCGGCGCCCAAGGTCGAACGCCCCAAGGCGGCGACCAAGCTCAGCTACAAGGACCAGCGCGAGTTGGACGAACTGCCCACCCGCCTGGACCGGCTGGCCGCCGAGATCGCCCGGCTGGAGGCCGAGCTGGCCGATCCCGGCCTTTACGCCCGCGACAGCGCCCGATTCGATGCCGCCGCCGCCCGTCTCGATGCCGCGCGGGAGGAACTGGAGCGGGCCGAGGAGCGTTGGCTGGAACTGGAGACGCTGCGCGAGGAGCTGGGCGCCAGATGACCTCGGCCCGCCTGACGCCCGGCGACTGGGCTTCGGCGCTGACGGTGGTGGTGCTGTGGGGCCTCAATTTCGTCGCCGTGAAGACGGCGCTCAGGGACCTGCCGCCGTTCCTGCTGACCTCGGTGCGCTTCCTGGCCGTCGCCGCGATGCTGGCGCCGTTCTTCCGGCCGCGCCCGGCCCAGCTGCCGGGGATCCTCGGCATCGCCCTGGTGCTGGGGGTGTGCCATTTCGGGCTGCTGTTCTTCGGGCTGGCCGGAATGGACGCCGCCACCACCGCCATCGTCACCCAACTGGGGGCGCCGTTCAGTGTGCTGCTGGCCTGGGCGGTGTTCGGCGAGACCTTGGGCCTCGCGCGGCTGGCCGGGCTGGTCCTGGCCTTCGGCGGCGTCGCCGTGCTGGCCGGCGAGCCGACGCTGCCGGCCCTGCTGCCGCTGGGGGTGGCCATCACCGCCATGTTCGCCTGGGCGGTCAGCAACGTCCAGATCAAGCGCATCGCCCCCATCGACCCGATGGCGTTGAACGGGTGGATGGCGCTGTTCTCGGCCCCCATGTTGTTCATGGTGTCGCTGGCGGTCGAGGACGGCCAAGCCGCCGCCGTCGCGAACGCCGACTGGAAGACCTGGGCCGGGCTGGCCTATACCACCGTCGGCTCGTCGGTGATCGCCTATACGCTGTGGTATCGCCTGCTGGGTCGCCACGACATGACCCGGGTGGTGCCGGTGACCCTGCTGGGGCCGGTGGTGGCGGTGAGTGGCGGCGTGTTGATGCTGGGCGAGGTGCTGACCTGGCAGAAGGTGGTGGGCGGCCTGGTCACCATCGCCGGGGTGGCGGTGGTCCAGTTCGCCGCAAGCCGCCCGCCGCCGATACCGCCCGAGGAGCCGGAGCCCGGAGCATGATGCCGATCCAACATCCCTCGCCCAATTTCGAGCCCCGCCGGTCGGAGGTGATCGACATGCTGGTGCTGCACTACACCGGCATGCGGTCGGGCGAGGAGGCGCTGGCGCGGCTGTGCGACGCGGACGCCAAGGTATCCGCCCACTATCTGGTCGAGGAGGACGGCCGCGTCTTCGCGCTGGTCCCCGACGGGATGCGCGCCTGGCATGCCGGCGCCTCGTCGTGGCGGGGCGAGACCGACGTCAACTCGCGGTCCATCGGCGTCGAGATCGTCAATCCCGGTCACGAATTCGGCTATCGCCCGTTTCCGGACGCCCAGATCCGTGCCGTCATCGCCCTGTGCGTCCATCTTCTGGCCCGCCACCCCATCCCGCCGCGCAACGTGGTCGGCCATTCCGACGTGGCGCCGACCCGCAAGACCGACCCCGGCGAGCTGTTCCCGTGGGAGCGCCTGAAGGCCAATGGCATCGGCCTGTGGCCGTTCGACGTCGGGGCCGACGACACCGCCGAGCTTGCCGCCGACAAGGTGACGCGGATGCTGTCGTGTTACGGCTACGACACCAGCACGCCGCAGGCCGCCATCGCCGCCTTCCAGCGCCATTTCCGCCCCGAACGGGTGGACGGCGTCGCCGACCCCCAGACCGCCGGCCGCCTGGCGCGGCTGCTGGGCGGTCTGGCGTAGGCGCCGGCATCAGAACAGCAGCACGTCCTCGATGGCCTTGAGGCCGGCCTGGGCGCAGATGTCGTCGGCATCGCCGCCGGGCGCGCCGGAGACGCCGATGCCGGCGACGATGGAGCCGGCCACCTCGATCTTGAGGCCGCCGCCCAGCACGGTCGCACCGGGAACCTCCCTCAGCCCCGCCTGGGGCATGCCGGGGCCAGTGATGGCGACCAGGTCGGTGGTGTTGGTGCGGAACGAAACCGCCGACCACGCCTTGCCGGTGGCCACCGGCACCGTATGGGGGCCGGCGAAGCGGTCGCGGATAGCGGCCTGGACGTTGCCGCCCCGGTCCACCACCACCGCCGCCGCCTGCCACCCCTTGGCGCGGCAGGCGTCCATGGCCGCCTTGGCGGCCTTCAACGCGGTTTCCGGGGTCAGCTGCTTGACGTCGTAGGTGCCGTCCTCGGCCAGGGCCGGCGCGGCGCACAGCGAGGCGACAAGGGCGAAAGCGAAAATGGAACGCATGGGATCCTCCCTTTGATGCCGGAGTGGTCCCTAGCAGGGCGCGTCGGGCCACCCTTCCTTTTTCAACCGGTCGACTATAACCGAAATCTCGCCCCAGAACTGCTCGTCCGAGGCATAGCCCACCACCCGGCCGCGCTCGCGGCCGCAATGCAGGACGACGAAGGTGGGGGAATACTTGATGCCCGCGACCATCGAAAGGTCGGGCGGGACGGAGCCGAGGAGGTCGACCCTGCGCAACGGCAGCAGCTTCCCTTCCTCGGTCCTGGGATAGATCGGGCCGAGGTCGCGGTGCCATTTGACGCACCACGGACAGCGGCCGGATTCGAACATCACGAGCTCGCCCGCCCGCGCGGCCCCGGCGAGCAGGCTCGCCAGGGCGACCATCGCGACGACGGCCCGCGCAAGCCCCATCTAGGACTTGCGGACGATGTTGAAGGTGTAGACGCCGCCGTTGTCGCTCCAGCCCTTCAACTCGTTGTTGGTCTGCTTGCAGAAGGCTTCCATGTCCTTGACCGAGCCGGGATCGGTGGCGACGACCTCGAGCTCGCCGCCGACCGGAATGTCCTTGATGGCCTTCTTGGTGCGCAGGATCGGCAGCGGGCAGTTGAGGCCCTTCACGTCCAGAACCGTCTTCGACATCTTGTTTTACTCCCCTAGAGGTTCCTCCCCGGCGCGTTTCCGCTACGCCCCGAGATTGATGTACTTCAAGCATACCACCCGCAGGCACGACGCCAAGTTCTTGTCGTTGTTGAACAGACAGTGGTCGTGGATGCGGGTGATGAGGGCGCTCGCGGTAACGCCCTCGTCCGCGGCCAGTTCGTCCAGCACGGTCCAGAACGCCCGTTCCAGGCGGATGGTGGTGCTGTGGCCATGGATTCGGATGGACCGTTTCTCGGGAAGATACTCCCGCACCTGTTCGGCATTGCACAAGGAAAAGAGCCGCGCGAGCGGACCGGTCCCATTCCGGTCGCTGGCGAACACCGGCTCCTCGCGCGTCAGATGAACAGGTTGATGTCGCACTGGGTGGCTCGTTCGATATAGGTGGCGGCGCCGGCGTATTCGATGCCGTCGATCATGTCCTTTTGGTCGTATTCGAACAGGTCCATGGTCATCTGGCAGGCGATCATCCGGACCTCCTGCTCGACGGCCATCTCGCGCAGCTCCTCGATGGAGGCGACGCCCTTCTTCTTGATCAGGCTCTTCATCATCGAGGTCGCCATCGAGTCCATGCCCGGCACCGCGCCGATCAGGTTGGGCATGGTCATATGCATGCCCATCATCGGCATCTCCATGGCGGCGTTGCCGAGCGTGGTGATCTTGAGGTTGAGATCCTTCTTCAACAGGGCCAGCCCGTAGAAGGTGAAGAACAGCGTCACCTCGAGCCCCATGCTGGCCGCCGTATTGGCCAGGATGAGCGGCGGATAGGCCCAGTCCAGGGTTCCCTTGGTGACGATCATCGACATCGACTTCGCGTTGGCGTCGCTCATTGAGTGGTGCCTCCCTGTTTCTTATGAGCAAGTCCTAATATGCCCATATGGTTCGCACGCCTCGCGCCACCGCGGGTAGTAGCCTTTGCCTACGGCTTGCGAAATCGACTCTCGCGCCCCGCCCGGCCCTGGGGTACAAGCGATCGCTTGTCGGCCCCGCCGGTCGGTGCTAATTTAGAATCAAGAAATATATAGGGGAAGGTCTCCGCCGCCAAGTGTCTTCGCGGATAGGGAACCCCCGCAAGGGAGGAACACGTGACCGAGCTTCCAATCTCCACCGTGGTGGGTGGCGCTGCCTTCGTGGCCGGCATCATCTTCGGCTTCACCGCCAACCGCACCAATTTCTGCACCATGGGCGCCATCTCGGACATCGTCTTCATGGGCGACTGGAACCGCATGCGCGCCTGGATGTTGGCCCTGGCGGTGGGCATGCTGACCACCCAGGGCATGCACGCGGCCGGCATGGTCGACCTGTCCAAGTCCATCTATCTGGGCGGCAGCATCCCGTGGGCGGGCGCCGTCATCGGCGGCCTGATGTTCGGCTTCGGCATGACGCTGGCCGGCGGTTGCGGCAACAAGATGCTGGTCCGCATCGGCGGCGGCAACCTGAAGTCCGTGGTGGTGTTCCTGGTGGTAGCGCTGTTCGCCTACATGACGCTCAAGGGCCTGATCGGCCTCGCCCGCGTCCAGCTCGAGCAGACCACCAGCATCGCCGCCACCTCATCCATCGTCGGGTTGCTGGGCAAGGCCGGCCTGCCCGAGGCCGCCACCCGCTGGGGGCTGGTGGCGCTGATCGCCGGCGGCTTGATCCTGTGGTGCTTCAAGAGCCACGAATTCCGCGACAGCCCCCGCGACATGATCGGCGGCGTGGTCATCGGCCTGATGGTGCCGCTGGGCTGGTACATCACCGGCGTGCTGGGCTACGACGACTTCGAGCCCACCGCGCTGGCCTCCTTCACCTTCATCGCCCCGGTCGGCGACAGCGTGCAGTACCTGATGACCTTCACCGGCTCGACCATCAATTTCGGCATCGCGGCGGTGGGCGGCGTGGTGGTGGGCTCGCTGGCCGCCGCGCTGACCGGCAAGAGCTTCCACCTCGAGGCCTTCACCGACGCGAACGACATGCTGCGCCACTTCCTGGGCGCGGCGCTGATGGGCACCGGCGGCGTCATGGCCATGGGCTGCACCATCGGCCAGGGCCTGACCGGGATGTCGACCCTGTCCATCACCTCGGTGCTGGCGCTGGGCTCCATCATCCTGGGCGGCGTCGTCGGCATGAAATACATGGAGGAAGGCACGCTGGGCGGCGCCATCAAGGCGGTGTTCGCGCGGGCGTGACCCACCGTCGTGGCCGATGGGGCGGGCCCCCATCCCCCGCCTTCCCCCACCTGCGGCGGGGGAAGGAGCCAGACAAAAAGGGCGCCCCTCGCGGGGCGCCCTTTCCGTTTGCGGACCTCGCGGCCGCTCAGTTCTTGGTCTTGTCGACCAGCTTGTTCTTGCCGATCCACGGCATCATGCCGCGCAGACGCTCGCCGACCTGCTCGATGGGGTGCTCCGATTCCATGCGGCGGGTGGCCTTGAAGCTGGGCTGGCCGGCCTGGCACTCCAGCATCCAGTCGCGCACGAAGCGGCCGGACTGGATGTCGTCGAGCACGCGCTTCATCTCGGCCTTGGTCTCGGGGGTGATGATGCGCGGGCCGGTGCGGTAGTCGCCGTACTCGGCGGTGTTGGAGATCGAGTAGCGCATGTTGGCGATGCCGCCCTCGTAGATCAGGTCGACGATCAGCTTCACCTCGTGCAGGCACTCGAAATAGGCCATCTCGGGGGCATAGCCCGCCTCGACCAGGGTCTCGAAGCCGTACTGGATCAGCTTGGTCAGGCCGCCGCACAGCACCACCTGCTCGCCGAACAGATCGGTCTCGCATTCCTCGCGGAAGCTGGTCTCGATGATGCCCGAGCGGCCGCCGCCGACGCCCGAGGCGTAGCTGAGCGCGATCTCGAGGGCGTTGCCCGAGGCGTTCTGGGCCACCGCCACCAGGCAAGGGACGCCGCCGCCCTTCAGGTACTCGCCGCGCACGGTGTGGCCAGGGCCCTTGGGGGCGACCATGAACACGTCGAGGTCGGGGCGGGCCTCGATCAGGCCGAAATGGATGTTGAGGCCGTGGGCGAAGGCCAGCGCCGCGCCCTGCTTCATGTTGGGGGCGAGGTCGGTCTTGTAGATCGACGCCTGCAGCTCGTCGGGCGTGAGCATCATCACCACGTCGGCCCACTTGGCGCAGTCGGCCGGGCTCATCACCTTGAGACCCTCGCCCTCGGCCTTCTTGACCGTCGCCGAGCCGGGACGCAGGCCGATGGCCACCTCCTTGGCGCCGGAATCGCGAAGGTTCAGCGCATGGGCGTGGCCCTGCGAGCCGTAGCCGATGATGGCCACCTTCTTGCCCTTGATCAGATTGACGTCGGCGTCACGGTCGTAATAAACGCGCATGCTTCCTCTCTTTCGCCGTCTGGCGGCCGTCACGAGTGTTCCCTCCCTCGCGCGCAGCGTGGGGGAGGGCTAGGGTGGGGGCCTGGCGGCCCGAGAATGCGGGCGTCGACAAGCCCCCTCCCCAGCCCTCCCCCGGCAAGCCGGGGGAGGGGGTTGTTTAAAGCGGATTGGGACCGCGCGCAATGGCGACGACGCCGGTGCGCGACACGTCCACCAGGCCCAGGGGCTCCATCAGCTTGATGAAGGCGTCCACCTTCTCGGTGGCGCCCACCACCTCGAAGACGAAGCTCTCGTTGGTGGAATCGATGGCCCGCGCCCGGAAGATGTCTGCGATGCGCAAGGACTCGACCCGCTTGTCGCCGGTGCCGGCCACCTTCACCAGCGCCAGCTCGCGGGCCACGTGGGGGCCCTCGATGGTCAGGTCGGAGACCTTGTGGACCGGCACCAGCCGGCGCAGCTGGTTCTTGATCTGCTCGACGATCATCGCCGTGCCGGTGGTGACGATGGTGATGCGCGACAGGTTCTCGGCGCGGTTCACCTCGGCCACGGTCAGGCTCTCGATGTTGTAGCCGCGGCCCGAGAACAGGCCGATGACGCGGGCCAGCACGCCGGCCTCGTTGTCGACCAGCACCGAGATGGTGTGGCGGTTGGTCTCTTCGACGATCTTGGTCATGGCCGTCATTGTCCTTGTCCCTTCCGTCACACCAGAACCATGCCGTCTTCTTCCGAACCCGGCTTTTCCATGCCCTTGTCCTCGGGGCCGAGCACCATCTCGTTATGGGCCATGCCGGGCATGATCATGGGGAAGCAGTTTTCCGAGGCGTCGGTGCGCAAATCGGCGATCACCGGACGGTCGACGGCGATCATCTCCTTGATCAGGTCGTCCACTTCGCCCGGCTTGGTGGCCCTGAGGCCGACGGCGCCGTAGGCCTCGGCCAGCTTCACGAAGTCGGGGTGATGCTCCATGTGGCTTTCCGAGTAGCGGCCGCCGTGGATCAGCTCCTGCCACTGCCGGACCATTCCCATGTACTGGTTGTTGAGGATGAAGATCTTGACCGGCAGCTTGTGCTGGCACAGCGTCGCCATCTCCTGGATGTTCATCTGGATCGACGACTCGCCGGCGATGTTGACCACCAGCGCCTCGGGATGGGCGGTCTGCACGCCCATGGCGGCCGGCAGTCCGTAGCCCATCGTGCCCAGCCCGCCCGAGGTCATCCAGTGGTTGGGCTGCTCGAAGCGGAAGTGCTGGGCCGCCCACATCTGGTGCTGGCCGACCTCGGTGCAGATATAGGGGTTCTTGTGCTTGGTCAGCTCGTACAGGCGCTGGATGGCGTATTGTGGCTTGATGACCTTGTTCGAGTTCTCGTAGTGCAGGCAATTGACCGCCCGCCACTGGTCGATCTCGGCCCACCATGCCCGAAGCGCCTTCTCGTCGGCGCGGTACTGCTTCGCCTTCCAGACCTTGATCAGGTCCTCAAGGATATGCGCCGCGTCGCCGATCACCGCCAGATCCACCGCCACGTTCTTGTTGACCGAGCTGGGGTCGATGTCGACGTGGATCTTCTTCGAGTTGGGCGAGAAGGCGTTGAGGCGGCCGGTCACGCGGTCGTCGAAGCGGGCGCCGATGTTGATCATCAGGTCGCAGCCGTGCATGGCCAGGTTGGCCTCGTAGGTGCCGTGCATGCCCAGCATGCCCAAGGACAGCGGGTCCGAGGCCGGGAAGGCGCCCAGGCCCATCAGGGTCTGGGTGCACGGATAGCCGGTCATGCGCACGAACTGGGTCAGCAGCTGGCACGCCGCCGCGCCCGAATTGATCAGGCCGCCGCCGACATAGAACACCGGCCGCTTGGCCCGCGCGATCATCTCAGCCGCCGTCTCGATGGCCTTGATGTCGCCCTTCACCGGCGGCTTGTACTTGGACTTCACCCGCTGCGGCGGCACGTACTCGCCCTTGCTCTGGACGACGTCCTTGGGCAGGTCGACCAGCACCGGGCCGGGCCGGCCGGAGCGCGCCACGTGGAAGGCCTCGTGGACGATGCGCGACAGGTCGCCCACGTCCTTGACCAGGTAGTTGTGCTTGGTGCACGGCCGGGTGATGCCGGTGATGTCGGCTTCCTGGAAGGCATCGTTGCCGATCAGGCTGGTGGGCACCTGGCCGGTGAAGCACACCAGCGGGATCGAATCGCACAGGGCGTCGGTCAGGCCGGTGATGGTGTTGGTGGCGCCGGGGCCCGAGGTCACCAGCACGCAGCCGACCTTGCCGGTCGAGCGGGCATAACCTTCGGCGGCATGCACGGCGGCCTGCTCGTGGCGGACCAGGACGTGCTTGAGGCGGTTCTGCTTGAACAGTTCGTCATAGATGGGAAGTACGGCGCCGCCCGGATAGCCGAAAATGACCTCTACCCCCTGGTCCGCCAGGGCCTTGAGGAGGATCTCCGCTCCGTTCAACGTGTCGTGCTGTGCCATCTCGGTGCACCCTTTCCATTGCCAAACCGGCCGCGCCACGAACGCGCAATAAAATTACGCGCTGCGCTGCAGCGACGCGAGCGGCACAACCTAGCCCCACCCTACTCCCCGGTCAAGAGGAACTGACGAATATTCGCAAAGATTTCCGCCCGATGGCTTTCCGAAAATTGCGCATAGACCACCTCCGACGCATCGAGCTGGTGCCGGAGCCACGTCATCTGCCGCTTGGCATAGTTGCGGGTGGCCTGGTTGGCGGCGGCGATGGCGGCCTCCAGCGACCGTTCCCCGCGCAAGAATGATGCGAGTTCGGGCACGCCCAGCGCCTTCATGGCCGGCAGCGCCGGGTCGAGGTCCAGGTCCAGAAGCGCCCGCACCTCGTCCAGCGCCCCGTGCTCCACCATCCGCTGGAAGCGGCTTTCGCAATTGGCGTACAGCCAGTCGCGCGGCGGCAGCAGGGCGATGGAATGCCAGCGCGCCGGCACCGCCCCCTCCATGGGGTCGGCCTGCCAGTCGGCCAGCGAGCGCCCGGTGGCCACGATGACCTCCCAGGCGCGGACCAGGCGCTGGCTGTTGCCGGGATCGAGGCGGGCGGCCATCGTCGGGTCGCGGGCGGCCAACTCGGCGTGGAAGGCGGCGTTGCCCAGCCGCGAGAGACGTGCCCGGGCCTCGTCGCGGATGGCGGCCGGGATGGCGGGCACCGGCGAGATGCCCCGCATCAGGGTCCGGATGTAAAGCCCGGTGCCGCCGACGACGATGGGCAGCCGCCCCGCCGCCCAGGCGCCGAGCATCTCCGCCTCGGCCCTGTCGCGCCACAGCGCCGCCGAACACGCCACCGACGGCGGCAGCACCCCGTAGAGCCGGTGCGGCGCGCGGGCCTCGTCCTCCACCGACGGCCGCGCGGTCACCACGCGCAGCACGTCGTAGACCTGCATCGAGTCCGCATTGATCACCACCCCGCCGAACGCCTCGGCGAGCGCGAGCGCCAGACCGGACTTGCCCGAGGCGGTGGGGCCGGCGATGACGATCGAGGGTCGGTTATTCACCACGAAGACACGAAGACACGAAGGTGGAGAGCCAGAACGCTCATAGCACGAGCCTATGGATTCCGTCCTTGATGACGGGCACGTTGAAATTCAGCAAGAAACCGAGTTTGCAGCCGGTCAGCTTCATATAGGTCAGCAATTGCGCACGGTGAACGGGAAGTATCCTCTCGATCGCCTTGATCTCAAGGATGATTTTCCCGCCGACAATGACATCGAGCTTCAGGCCGGCATCCAGCTTCTCCCCATCATAAACGACCGGCACCGCGACCTGCCGGGCGATATCGAGGCCGCGCTTGGACAATTCATGACACAGGCAGTGCTCATAGACCGATTCAAGCAGTCCAGGCCCCAACGCCTTGTGCACCTTGAAAGCGGAATCGATCATCTGCCGGGCCAGACCCTCGATGAGCGCCCCCTGGTCAAGCATCTTCGTGCCTTCGTGTCTTCGTGGTTAACCCCCCTACAGCGGATAGCTCACCAGCCCGTCGGCCAGCTTGGGTTCGAACCAGGTGGATTTGGGGGGCATGACTTGGCCGGCCTCGGCGACGGCGACCAGATCCTCCATCTGGGTCGCGAACAGCGCGAAGGCCACCGCCATCTCGCCCGTGTCCACCCGCCTTTCCAGTTCCGCCATGCCGCGCTTGCCGCCGACGAAGTCGATGCGCTTGTCCTTGCGCAGATCATTGATGCCCAGCACCGGGGTCAGCAGGCGGTCGGACAGGATCGAGACATCGAGGCGCGCCACCGGATCGGCGGGCGGCGGGTTCCTGAGGCCCAGGCGGTACCACTGGCCCTGGAGATACATGCCGAAGCTCCGCGCCTCGGCCGGCTTGGCGGGACCGGGCACCGCCTCGACGGTGAATTCGGGGTCCAGGGCCGCCAGGAAGGCGCCGCGGTCCATGCCATTGAGGTCGCGGACCACCCGGTTGTAGTCGAAGATCATCATCTCGGTGATGGGGAAGGTCACCACCAGGAAGCTTTGGGCGGCATCCGAGCCGGGACGGGCGGCGGCGACGCGGCTGGCGGCGGCCGAGCGGTGGTGGCCGTCGGCGATGTAGAGCGCCGGCATGGCGTCGAAGGCCGCCACCACGCGGGCGATCAGGGCATCGTCGTCCATGACCCACAGGGTGTGATCGATGCCGTCGGCGGCGGTGACAGCATAGGCCGGCGGCTTGGCGGTGGTGGCGGCAATGGCGGCCGAGACGTCAGCGTGGTCGCGATGGGCCAGCAACACCGGCCCGGTCTGGGCGTCGCAGGCCTCGATCTGGCGAACGCGGTCGTCCTCCTTGTCGGGGCGGGTGAACTCGTGCTTGCGGATGCGGTTGGCGTCGTAGGCCGCCACCGAGCCGCCGCCCACCAGCCCGGTCTGCACGTGCTCGCCCATCCTCAGGCGGTAGACGTAGAAGCACGGCTTGGCATCCTTGACCAGAACGCCCTCGGCCACCATGCGGTCCAGGTTCTCGCGCGCCTTGGCATAGACGCCGGGATCATAGGGGTCGGTGGCCGGATCGAGGTCGATCTCGGGCTTCGAGATATGCAGGAAGCTCCACGGCTTGCCGGCGGCCAGCGCGCGGGCTTCGTCCGAGGACAGCACGTCGTAGGGTGGCGCCGCCACTTCGGCGGCGCGGGCTGGCGTGGGCCGAAGGCCGGCGAACGGGCGGAGAAGCGGCACGGGCATGATGGACACTCCCTCTCGGCTTGCGGGTTCCGACCGGTGATAAAGCAGGCCGGCACCCCCGCCAAGCCGTCATTTTTCGCTGCACTTGCGAAATCGGGCGGGTTTCCGTACACCTTGGCGCCTTTTGCTTTTTTGCCCTCCCAAGGACCGCCCCCTCCATGGACCATGTGCTCACCTTGATCGCCGGGCCGGACGCCCCCGGCCTCGACGATTCGGCCGTGGCCGAGATTCGCGCCGCCATGACGGCGCTGGGGGCCCACACCGCCCCGGCCGACTGGCTGAGCCCGGGCCGCGCCTGCGACGTCCGCTTCGGCCATCTGGCCCCCGAACAGGCCGACGCTGCCGCCGCCCGGGTGCTGGAGGGATGGTCGGTGGACGTGGTGGCCCAGCCGATCGAGGGCCGCCGCAAGCTGCTGCTGGTGGCCGACATGGATTCGACCATGGTGGTGGGCGAGACCCTGGACGACCTGGCCGAGTTCGCCGGCCTCAAGGATCGCATCGCCGCCATCACCGCCCGGGCCATGAATGGCGAGATCGGCTTCGAGGACGCCCTCAGGGAACGCATCGGCCTGCTCGCCGGCCTGCCCGAGACGGCCTTGGAGGAGGCGTGGAGGACGGTGGAATACACCGGCGGCGCCCGCGCCCTGGTCCAGACCATGAAGGCCCATGGGGCCTATTGCGTGCTGGTGTCGGGTGGATTCAGCTTCTTCACCGGCCGCGTCCGCGCCCAATGCGGCTTCGATGTCGACCTGTCCAACGAATTCATCTTCGAGGGCGGCAGGCTGGCGGGCGTCAAGGAGCCCATCCTCGGCCGCGCGGCCAAGCTGGCGACCCTGATCCGCACCGCTGCCGAGCGCAAGGTGCCGCTGTCGCTGTCCGCCGCTGTGGGCGATGGCGCCAACGATCTCGACATGCTGCGTGCCGCCGGCCTGGGCGTCGCCTTCCACGCCAAGCCGGTGGTCGCCGCCGAGGCCCGCGCCCGTGTCGATCACGGCGACCTGACGGCGCTGCTTTACGCCCAGGGGTACCGGGACGAGGAGATGGCGGGTTAGCTAACCCGGCTTGCCCGGAAAGGGAATCAGGTGGCCGGTGTCGTTGGCCGGGTCCTCGGCGTCGTCGCCCAGGAGGTCGGACAGCCGCACCTCGGGCGGGCGGCGGCGGAAGTGAATGAGGGCGGCGCGCCCCCCGGTCCAATCCTCGACCCTCTCGATCGCGTAGGGCTCGAAGCCGAGCGCCGCGTACAACAACAGACCGGCGGCGTTGGTGCTGTGGCACGACACCCGCACCTCGCGGACCCCGTGGGCGAAGCCTTTGGCGACCATGGCCTCGACCAGATAGCGGCCGGCGCCCCGGCCGCGCTCGGACGGCGCCACCACCACGTTGCCGATGACCGCGAACCGCCGCGGCTCGACCTTGACCAGGTTGGCATAGGCGACCACCCGCCCGCCGCTCTCGACCACCGTCGGATCGCTGCGCTGGGCGGCGGCGTCCAGCAGCGCCTCGGCGGTCAGCGGCCAGCGCGCGGCCGGGAACATGAAGAACAGTTCTTCCGCGTCGCGGGGAAAGCCGCGGATCGTAGGCGCGTCCTCGGGGCGCAGGGGGCGGTGGCCGTAGTCCATGGCCCACAGTAATGCATATCCGGCGTGCTCCCAACCATCGGTATTCCGAGACCATGGCCACCCGGCGGAAAGGCCCATGATCCTGTTGACAAGACTAGGGTTCTCATACTTCCTATAGCGGCGGTGGGACAGCAATTGACGTTGACGGCCGTTCCCAACCACAGAGCCGGGCGGCCCCGCCTTGCTTCCTCGTGTTCGGGCCCTCCGATCCCGGCGCCGCCGCCCGGATCGTTGAACGTGATTGCATCAGGGACCCTTTGGCGAGCGAGAGCATGGACAAGAACCGAGTCATCATCTTCGACACCACCCTGCGCGACGGCGAACAGTCGCCCGGCGCCTCGATGAATCTCGAGGAGAAGGTCAAGATCGCGCAGGTGCTGGAGGAAATGGGCGTCGACGTCATCGAGGCCGGCTTCCCCATCGCGTCGAACGGCGACTTCGAGGCCGTGCAGGCCGTCGCCCGCGTGGCCCGCAACGCCACCATCTGCGGCCTTGCCCGCGCCACCAGGGGCGACATCGAGCGCTGCGCCGAGGCCATCCGGCCGGCGCCGCGGCGCCGCATCCACACCTTCATCAGCACCAGCCCGCTGCACATGAAGTACAAGCTGCAGATGGAGCCCGGAAAGGTGCTGGAGAAGGTCACGGAATCGGTGGCCTTCGCCCGCTCGCTGACCGACGACGTGGAATGGTCGGCCGAGGACGGCTCGCGCACCGAGCACGACTTCCTGTGCCGCTGCGTCGAGGCCGCCATCGCCGCCGGCGCCGGCACCATCAACATCCCCGACACCGTCGGCTACGCGGTGCCCGACGAATACGCGGCGCTGATCAAGATGCTGTTCGACCGCGTCCCCAACATCGACAAGGCGGTCATCTCGGTCCATTGTCACAACGACCTCGGCCTGGCGGTGGCCAACTCGCTGGCCGCCGTCGGCGCCGGGGCGCGGCAGATCGAATGCACGATCAACGGCCTGGGCGAGCGCGCCGGTAACGCCGCCATGGAAGAGATCGTCATGGCGCTCCGCACCCGGCCCGACCGCATGCCCTATGCGACCGGCATCAAGACCGAGCTGATCACGCGAGCCTCGCGGCTGGTGTCGGGCATCACCGGCTTCGTGGTGCAGCCCAACAAGGCCATCGTCGGCAAGAACGCCTTCGCCCACGAATCCGGCATCCACCAGGACGGCGTGCTCAAGCACGCCCAGACCTACGAGATCATGACCCCGGAATCGGTGGGCCTGCACCGTTCCAGCCTGGTCATGGGCAAGCATTCCGGCCGCGCCGCCTTCAGGGACAAGCTCAGGCAGTTGGGCTACGACCTGGACGAGGCCGCCATCGAGGACGCCTTCGTCCGCTTCAAGGACCTGGCCGACCGCAAAAAGGACATATTCGACGAAGATATCGTGGCGCTGGTCGACGACGCGGTGGTCCGCGACAACGACCGCATCAAGTTCCGCGCCCTCGAGGTCCTGTGCGGCACCCGGCACGATCCGCCGAAGGCCGAGCTGGAACTGGAGATCGACGGCGAGACCAAGAGCATCAAGGCGACGGGCGACGGGCCGGTGGACGCGACCTTCAACTGCATCAAGTCCCTGGTCCCCCACGAGGCGCGCCTGCAGCTCTATCAGGTCCACGCCGTGACCCAGGGCACCGACGCCCAGGCCGAGGTAACGGTTCGTTTGGAAGAAGATGGCAAGACGGTCAACGGGCAGGGTGCCGACACCGACACCATGGTCGCCTCGGCCCGTGCGTATGTGAATGCCTTGAACAAACTTTTGGTGAAGCGGCAAAAAACCGCTCCGGAGGCGCTCTCGGCCTGATATAAGGCCTGCGCGCGCCGGTCGCCAACCGGGACGAATGGACAGATCAACGCCGAATGTTGAGTGAGGGATGATGTTTCCGAAGCTGACGGGATTGTTTTCCGCGGATATGGCGATCGACTTGGGGACCGCCAACACGCTGGTCTACGTGAAGGGCCGCGGCATCGTCCTGAACGAGCCGTCGGTGGTCGCCATCGCCGAGGAGAAGGGCAAGAAGAAGGTCCTCGCCGTCGGCGACGAGGCCAAGATGATGCTGGGCCGCACGCCGGGCTACATCTCGGCCATCCGCCCGCTTCGCGACGGCGTCATCGCCGACTTCGAAGTCGCCGAGGAGATGATCAAGCACTTCATCCGCAAGGTGCACAACCGCCGCAGCTTCGCCAGCCCGCTGGTCATCGTCTGCGTGCCGTCGGGCTCGACCGCCGTCGAGCGCCGCGCCATCCAGGAATCGGCCGAAAGCGCCGGCGCCCGCCGCGTGTTCCTGATCGAGGAGCCTATGGCGGCCGCCATCGGCGCCGGCCTTCCGGTCACCGAACCCACCGGCAGCATGGTGGTGGATATCGGCGGCGGTACGACCGAAGTCGCCGTGCTTTCCCTGGGCGGCATCGTCTATTCTCGCTCGGTGCGCGTCGGCGGCGACAAGATGGACGAGGCCATCATCGCCTATATCCGCCGCAACCATAACCTCCTGATCGGCGAAGGCTCGGCCGAGCGGATCAAGAAGGAGATCGGCTCCGCCTGCCCGCCCGAGGACGGCGAGGGCCGCACCATGGAGATCAAGGGCCGCGACCTGATGAACGGCGTGCCGAAGGAACTGATCGTCTCCGAGCGCCAGATCGCCGAGAGCCTGGCCGAGCCGGTCGGCGCCATCATCGAGGCGGTCAAGGTGGCCCTCGAGCACACCGCCCCCGAACTGGCCGCCGACATCGTCGACAAGGGCATCGTGCTCACCGGCGGCGGCGCGCTCCTGTCCAATCTCGACTACGTGCTCCGCCACGCCACCGGCCTGCCGGTCTCCATCGCCGACGACCCGCTGTCCTGCGTGGCGCTGGGCACCGGCCGGGCGCTGGAGGAGATGCCCAAGCTCAAGAACGTGCTGACCAGCATGTACTAGTTTTTTTAGGACTAGATGTAGTAGCTTTGCGCGAGGAAGGCCGCCAGTCACTTGGCGGCCTTGCCACAAGGTGCGGAGGATGGGGTGAAGCAGTCCGGTGCGCTCGGACGTCTTGCCACGCTGCGGCTTCTTGCCCAGCGGTTCGCCTTCGTGTCGCTGATCGTGGCCGCCGTCGCCCTGATGATCCTGGGCAAGGCCGACGTGCTGCTGGTCGAGCGCACGCGCACCGTGGTAGCGGACGCCCTGGCCCCCATCCTCGACGTGATGTCGCGCCCCGCCTCGGCCATCGCCGAGGTGGTCGACAACGTCCGCGAGCTGGCCAACCTGCGGGCCGAGAACGCCCGCCTGAAGGCCGAGAACCAGCGCCTGCTGCACTGGCAGACGGTGGCGCGGCGGCTGGAGACCGAGAACGCCATCCTGCACGACCACCTGAACGTGGTGTCCGACCCCGATCCGGCCTTCATCAGCGCTCGCGTCATCGGCGACCTGGGCACCGCCTTCGGACATTCCATGCTGCTGAACGCCGGCGCCCGCCACGGCGTGCGCAAGGGCCAGGCGGTGCTGTCGGGCGAGGCGCTGGTCGGCTATATCGCCGAGGTCGGCGAGCGGTCGTCGCGGCTGTTGCTGCTGACCGACATCAACGCCCACATCCCGGTGGTGGTGGAATCGACCCGCACCCGGGCCATCCTCACCGGCGACCCCGGCCGGCGGCCGCGGCTGAACTACGTGGCCGGCAATCCCAGCATCTCCATCGGCGACCGGGTGGTGACCTCGGCCTCGGGGGCCGCCTTCCCGCCCGGCCTGCCCATCGGCGTGGTGGCCGCCACCGCCGACGGCATCTTCCGCATCGAACCCTTCGTGCAGCGCCACCAGCTGGAATTCGTCGCCATCGTCGATTTCGGCCTGGGCGGCATCATGCCCTTCGACCGCCCGCCCGAGCGTCCGCGCCGCCGGGGAGGGGAGAATTGAAGCCGTCCCTCTGGGTGCGCATGGACACCTGGGTCCGCCACTTGGTGCCGTTCGGCGTGACCCTGCTGCTGCTGCTGCTGACCGCCGTGCCGACGCGGCTTCCCGGCTTCGCCAGCGTGGTGCCCATGCTGCCACTGATGGGGGTCTATTACTGGGCGATCTTCCGCCCCGACCTGCTGCCGGCGTGGCTGGCCTTCCTGACCGGCCTTCTGGCCGACATCATCGCCGGCACGCCGCTGGGCGTTAACGCCCTGGTCCTGCTGCTGGTGCAGGGAACGGCGGCGTCGCAGCGCAAGTTCTTCCTCGGCAAGTCGTTCATGGTGGCGTGGTGGGCGTTCGGCCTGCTGGCCGCCGGCTCCATCGGCCTGTCGTGGCTGCTGGTGTCGCTGTTGCGGGGCGCCGCCCTCGACCCGGCGCCGCTGATGTTCGAATACGCGCTGACCATGGGCCTCTATCCCATCCTGACCTGGAGCCTAGCCCGCACCCAGATGGCGTTCCTGAAGGACGTTTGAGCCGCCATGTACCACGACAACGACCGCATGAAGGTCTTCAACCGCCGCGCCATGATGCTGGCCAGCGGGAAGGCGGTGCTGGTCGGGACGCTGGCGGCGCGCATGTACTATCTTCAGGTCATCGAGGCCGAGAAATACGCCATGCTGGCCGAGGACAACCGCATCAGCACCCGCCTGCTGGCGCCGCCGCGCGGATTGATCCTCGACCGCAACGGCATCGCCATGGCGGTCAACCAGCACAACTACCGGGTGCTGCTGGTGCCCGAACAGACGCCCAGCATCGACTACACGCTGGACGCCCTCGGCCGGATCATCGTGCTGACCGAGTCCGACCGCGCCCGCATCAAGAAGGAAGCCGGCCGCCGCCGCAGCTTCGTGCCCATCACGGTGCGCGAGAACCTGTCGTGGGAAGAGGTGGCGCGCACCGAGGTCAACGCCCCCGACCTGCCCGGCCTGGTCATCGACGTCGGCCAGAGCCGCAACTATCCGCTCGAGAACCTGGGCGCCCACATCCTGGGCTACGTGGCGGCGGTCTCGGAACAGGACCTGACCGACGACCCGCTGGAGCAGCTTCCCGGCTTCCGCATCGGCAAGGCCGGCGTCGAGAAGATCTACGACCTGGCGCTGAGGGGCCGCCACGGCACCAGCCGGGTCGAGGTCAACTCGGTGGGCCGCGTCATCAAGGAGATGGACCGCGACGAGGGCCTGCCGGGGGCCGACATCCACCTTACCCTGGACATGCGGCTGCAGGAATACGCCGCCCAACGGCTGGGCGACGAAAGCGCGTCGGTGGTGGTGATGGACATCCATACCGGCGAGGTGCTGGTGATGGCCTCGACGCCGTCCTTCGATCCCAACGCCTTCAACCGCGGCCTGACCACCGAGGAATGGAAGGAACTGGTCAACAACCCCCGCTCGCCGCTGACCAACAAGGCCATCGCCGGCACCTTCGCCCCGGGCTCCACCTTCAAGCTGGTGGTGGCGCTGGCCGCCATCGAGCACAACGTCATCAGCCCCGACCAGACGGTGTTCTGCCCCGGCCACATGAGCCTGGGCAACGCCAAGTTCCATTGCTGGAAGAAGGGCGGCCACGGCTCCATGAACCTGGTCAACGCCATCAAGAATTCCTGCGACGTCTATTTCTACGACGTCGCCCGCCGCCTGGGCGTCGACCGCATCGCCGACATGGCCAAGCGCTTCGGCCTCGGCTCCCCCACCGGCATCGACCTGCCCGGCGAGCGCGCCGGCATCGTGCCGTCGCGCGACTGGAAGCGCGCCGCCCTGGGCCAGCCGTGGCATCCGGGCGAGACCCTGGTCAACGGCATCGGCCAGGGCTATTGCACCGCCACGCCGCTGCAGTTGGCGGTGATGACCGCCCGGCTGGCCAATGGCGGCCTGGCGGTGGTGCCCCACGTGGCGCGGGAGCGCATCATCGACAAGCGCGCCGAGCCCCGGTCCAAGCCCGACTGGGAGGGCTGCGGCTGTTCGGCCAAGGCGCTGACGCTGGTCCGCCAGGGCATGTTCGCGGTCTCCAACGAACCCGGCGGCACCGCCTTCCGCGCCCGCATCTCGCAAGACGGCATGTGGCTGTCCGGCAAGACCGGCACCGCCCAGGTCCGCCGCATCACCATGCGCGAGCGCGAGACCGGGGTGAGGAAGAACGAGGACCTGCCCTGGAAGGAGCGCGACCACGCCCTGTTCGTGGCCTACGCCCCCGAGGAGGCCCCGCGTTACGCCATCGCCGTGGTGGTCGAGCACGGCGGCGGCGGCTCGGCGGTGGCGGCGCCCATCGCCCGCGACGTGATGATCGAGGTCCAGAAGCGCGAGCGCGCCCGCCTCGCCGGCCTGTCAGGGGAGGCCCGCTGATGCTGCGCCCAACCTCGCGCCTGCCCGCCCGCCTGGGCCGTACCGAGCTGTCGTGGCGCGACAAGATCTGGCACATCAACTGGTCGCTGGTCGCCCTGCTGACCGTGATCGCCGGCATCGGCTTCCTGAACCTGTATTCCGCCGCCGGCGGCTCGCTGGAGCCGTGGGCGATGAAATCCATGATCCGCTTCGGCATGGGCATGGCCATCCTGATCGGGGTGGCGCTGATCGACATCCGCCTGTGGATGCGCCATTCCTATGGGCTTTACCTACTGTCCATGGTGCTGCTGGTGCTGGTGGAGCTGAAGGGCACCATCGGCATGGGCGCCCAGCGGTGGATCGACCTGGGTTTCATCCAGTTGCAGCCGTCCGAGATCATGAAGATCGCCCTGATCCTGTCGCTGGCACGCTATTTCCACGGCGCCACCTACCAGGACGTCGGCCGGCCGCTGTTCCTGTTGCCGCCGCTGCTGATGGTGCTGGCGCCGGTGGCGCTGGTGCTCAAGCAGCCCGATCTCGGCACCGCCATGATGCTGATGATGACCTCGGGGGCGATCTTCTTCATGGCCGGCGTGCGGTTGTGGAAGTTCGCCGTCATCCTGGCCGCCGGGCTGGCCGCCATCCCGGTGGCGTGGCAGTTCCTTCACGATTACCAGCGGCGCCGGGTGCTGGTGTTCCTGGACCCCGACCAGGACCCGCTGGGCTCGGGCTACCACATCACCCAGTCCAAGATCGCGCTGGGGTCGGGTGGCGTGTTCGGCAAGGGATTCATGGACGGCACCCAGAGCCGCCTGAACTTCCTGCCCGAGAAGCAGACCGACTTCATCTTCACCATGTTCGGCGAGGAATGGGGCATGGTCGGCGGGCTGGTGCTGCTGGGCCTCTACGTGCTGCTGATCGGCTACGGCTACGCCATCGCGCTGCGCTGCCGCAGCCAGTTCGGCCGGCTGGTGGCGCTGGGCATCACCACCACCTTCTTCCTCTACTTCTTCATCAACACGGCCATGGTCATGGGCCTGGTGCCGGTGGTCGGCGTGCCGCTGCCGCTGATCAGCTATGGCGGCACCGCCATGCTGTCGCTGCTGTTCGGCTGGGGGCTGGTGATGAGCGCCTACATCCACCGCGACGTCACCATCGGGCGGCGGGGATCGCACGAGGATTGATCCCGGCCGGTTCGGCTTTGCCGCCGCCGGATTCGCGTTATATTCGCCCCATGCTGCCGCAACTCGCCATCCTGCTGGGTTTGCTCGCCGTCGCCGTCCTGGTGGCGCGGTGGTTCGCCCGCGCCAACCCGGCCTCGGTGTCGCGGACGCTGAAGATCGCCGGCCTGGCCGGACTGGTGGCGCTGGGCGGGTGGCTGGTGCTGACCGGAAAGCTGGCCGGCCTGTTCGCGGTGGCGGCCGGCCTTGCCCCGTGGATCGCGCGGGCATTGCGCCTGCACGCGCTGTGGCGGGGGATGCGGCAGTTCGGGAGCCGGATGGCCGGCGGCCGGGCCAGTGCCGGCAACACCAGCGCCGTCGAGACCCGCTTCCTGTCCATGACGCTGGACCACGACAGCGGCGCGCTGGACGGCGTGGTCACCGCCGGCCGCTTCCAGGGCCGCGCGCTGTCGAGCCTGGACGCCGCCCAGGCATTGGACCTGTGGCGCGACGTCCAGTCGGACCCCCAGTCGGCCCAGGTGCTGGAAGCCTGGCTCGACCGTACCTGGCCCGACTGGCGCGGCCGGGGCGGTGCCGGACCGGACCACGACGGGCCGCCGGCCGGCGGCGCCATCACCCGCGACGAGGCCTGGGAGATCCTGGGCCTCGCGCCCGGCGCCACCCCCGACGAGATCAAGGCCGCCCACCGCCGCCTGATGCGCCAGGTCCATCCCGATCACGGCGGCTCGACCTGGCTGGCGGCTCGCATCAACCAGGCGCGCGACCTGCTGCTGGACGCCTGACGCCCACAGGATCGCCATCATTCGCCGTTAGGTCATTGCCGGCCGGGCACGCCCGCGCCGACGGATGCCCCGGTTGCGTCCGGCGCGCGGGCATGGCACAACAGGCCCGCCGATTGGCAACCACGATAAGGAGTTTCCATGGCTCGTCGCGTCCGTAAGGCCGTGTTCCCGGTCGGGGGCATGGGCACCCGCTTCCTGCCCGCCACCAAGGCCATGCCCAAGGAAATGCTGCCGGTGGTCGACAAGCCGCTGATCCAGTACGCCGTCGAGGAAGCCGCCGCTGCCGGCTGCGACCACTTCATCTTCGTCACCGGCCGCGGCAAGAACGCGCTCGAGGACCATTTCGACCACAATCCCGAATTGGAGCGGACGCTCAAGGACCGCGGCAAGCTGGATCTGGTCGAGGCGGTGACCAGCTGGATGCCCAAGTCGGGCCAGATGAGCTATACCCGCCAGACCGAGCCGCTGGGCCTGGGCCACGCCGTGTGGTGCGCCCGCGACCTGGTCGAGGGCGAGCCCTTCGCGGTGCTGCTGCCCGACGACCTGATCCTCGGCAAGACCCCCTGCCTCAAGCAGATGGTGGCGGTGCACACCGAGGTCGGCGGCCACGTGGTCGCGGTCTCGGACGTGCCGCGCGAGCACACCAAGCGCTACGGCATCCTGGACGTGGAGCACGACAACGGCCGCCTGGCCAAGGCCAGGGGACTGGTCGAGAAGCCCGACCCCGAGGTGGCGCCCTCGACGCTGTCGATCATCGGCCGCTACATCCTGCACCCGGCCGTGTTCGACATCCTCGACAAGAAGGAGAAGGGCGCCGGCGGTGAAATCCAGCTGACCGACGCCATCGCCCAGACCATCGGCATGGTCCCCTTCCACGGCCTGCGCTTCGAGGGCAAGCGCTACGATTGCGGCGACAAGGTCGGCTGGCTGGAGGCCAACATCGCCTTCGCCCTCGAGCGCGAGGACATGAGCGCGGCCGCCCGCGACGTCCTGCGCCAGTTCCAGTTCTGACCCGAAAAGGATAGAGCGCCATGCGCATCGCGATGATCGGCACCGGCTATGTGGGTCTGGTGTCGGGCACCTGTTTCTCCGAATTCGGCATCGAGGTGGTGTGCGTCGACAAGGACGCCCGCAAGATCGACCTGCTGCACCAGAACGTCATGCCCATCTACGAGCCGGGCCTGGACGAACTGGTCGCCGGCAACGTCAAGGCCGGCCGCCTGTCCTTCACCACCGAGCTCAAGGAGGCGGTGGCGGGCGCCGACGCGGTGTTCATCGCCGTGGGCACGCCGTCGCGGCGGGGCGACGGCCATGCCGACCTGTCCTACGTCCATGCCGCCGCCGAGGAGATCGCCGACGCCATGACCGGCTACACGGTGGTCGTCACCAAGTCGACGGTGCCGGTGGGCACCGGCGACGAGGTCGAGGAGATCATCAGGAAGCGCCGCCCCGATGCCGAGTTCGACGTCGTCTCGAACCCCGAGTTCCTGCGCGAGGGCTCGGCCATCAACGACTTCATGCGTCCCGACCGCGTGGTCATCGGCACCGAGTCCGAGCGGGCGCGGGCGGTCATGAAGCAGCTCTACCGGGTGCTCTACCTGATCGAGACGCCCATCGTCTTCACCTCGCGCCGCACCTCCGAGCTGATCAAGTACGCCGGCAACACCTTCCTGGCCACCAAGATCACCTTCATCAACGAGATCGCCGACCTGTGCGAGAAGGTGGGCGCCGACGTCCACGACGTCGCCAAGGGCATCGGGCTGGACGGCCGCATCGGCAAGAAGTTCCTCCATCCCGGCCCCGGCTACGGCGGCTCGTGCTTCCCCAAGGACACCCTGGCCCTGGTCAAGACCGCCCGCGATTTCGAGGCGCCCTTGCGCATCGTCGAGACCGTGGTCGCCGTCAACGACGAGCGCAAGAAGCGCATGGCCGACAAGGTGATCGCCGCCTGCGGCGGCTCGGTGAAGGGCAAGACCGTGGCCGTCCTGGGCCTGACCTTCAAGCCCAACACCGACGACATGCGCGATTCGCCGTCGCTGGACATCGTGCCGGCGCTGAAGGAGGCCGGCGCCACCCTGCGCGCCTTCGACCCCGAGGGCATGAACGAGGCCAGAAAACTGCTGCCGGCGATCGAGTATTGCGACGACGCCTACGCCACCATGAGCGGCGCCGACTGCCTGGTGGTGGTCACCGAGTGGAACGAGTTTCGCGCGCTCGACATCACCCGCGTCAAATCGCTGCTCAAGGCGCCGGTGGTGATCGACCTGCGCAACGTGTGGGATCCCGAGGAGATGCGCGCCGCCGGCTTCGCCTATTCCAGCATCGGCCGGCCGTAGTTTCCGGCGACGGGACGGTTGGAGCCGTTTGCACCCGAACGGAACCGCTCGTCTCGATCGTCACCCCCGGGCCTGACCCGGGGGTCCATGGATGCCCGGATCAAATCCCGGCATGACGCCGGAAGGACCGACCGCGTTTGACAGCAAGATGCATTAAGGGGCGGTCCTCGGACAGAGCCGTTGGGACTAAGCGTGTTTCGTCATGGCCGGGCTTGACCCGGCCATGACGGAAAAATTCTTCGGCAAATAAGAAGCCCCCTATCCGGCGCAATACCTGACACGGGGCCTCCCTCAAACACACCTAGTCCCAACGCCTCTGTCCTCGGACCGCCCCCTTTTCTTCGTCACGCGGCACGGATCTCGGCCAGGAACCCCCGCACCTCGCCCGCCAGCTGCTCGGACACCTCCTGAAGTGATTTCGCGGCGTCGGTGACCTGATCGGCCATCAGCTTGGTCTCCTCGGCGGCGCCGGCGACGATGGAGACGTTCTCGGCCGCATGGTGGGTGCCTTCCGCCGCCTGCGACACGCTGCGGGCGATCTCCTGGGTGGCCGCCCCCTGCTCCTCGACGGCGGCCGAGATGGCGGCGGACAGTTCGTTGATGTTCTCGATGGTGCCGGTGATGGCGCGGATGGCCTCGACGGCGATCTTGGTCTCGGACTGGATGCCGGCGATCTGGCTGCCGATCTCGCCGGTGGCCCTGGCGGTCTGGTTGGCGAGGCTCTTGACCTCGTGGGCCACCACCGCGAAGCCCTTGCCGGCCTCGCCGGCGCGGGCCGCCTCGATGGTGGCGTTCAAGGCCAGCAGGTTGGTCTGGCTGGCGATGTCGTTGATCAACCGCACCACCTCGCCGATCCGCTGCGCGGCGTCGGACAGGCCGCGGACCACGGCGTCGGTACGGGTGGCCTGTTCCACCGCTTCCGCCGCGATCACCGCCGCATGGCTGACCTGGCGCGAGATCTCGTCCACCGACGACGACAGCTCGTGGGTCGCCGCCGACACCGCCTGGACGTTGCCGGTCACCTGGCCGGTCATCACGGTGACGTTCCCCGCCTGGGCCATGGTCTGGTCGGCGTTCCCCGACAGGGTCTGGGAATTGCCGAGCAGGCTGCCGGCCGACACCTGGATGATCTCGACGATCCCGGCGACGCGCGCATCGAGCGATCCGGCGATGCGCTCCATGTCCGCCTCGCGCCGTACCTGGGCGGCGGCGTCCATTTCCGCCTTCTCCAGCTCGTTGTAGCCGAGGATGGCCTTCATCGCCCGCAAGGCGGCGTTGATGTTCTGGAATTCGCGCATGGGCTCGGCCGCCACCTTGGCCGAGTGATCGCCCTTGGTGACGGCGTCGAGAACCTCCTCCATCCGGGCCAAGGGAAGGCGGATCGCCCGCATCAACCCGATGCCGACCAGGACGGCGACCGCGATGGCGACCGCCACCGCCACCAGCGACACGACCAGACTGGAGGTGAATTCCGCCTTGGCGGCGGCGTATTCGCCGGCGGCGGCGTCCTGGTGGAACTGGACGAGGGCCGACGAGGTCTGGGCAAGACGCTGGTAGCGCGGCTCGACCTCGGTCCGGACGTGACGCGACAGCGCCTCCATGCCGCCGGATTCCGAAATCCCGAGGCCGGCCACCAGCCCCTTCTCGATGAAGTCGGCGCGCCGGGCGGCGAACTCGTCGGTGAGACGCTTCTCCTCGGGCGATAGCGTCCGGGCGGAATAGGCGTTCCAGATCTCGTCGATCCTGGCCTTCGTCGCCCGCACTTCCGCCCGCCGCCCGTCGACGTCGGGATCGCCCGAGGCGATGTAGAGGAGCTGCTCGATATTGTGGCGCATCAGCTCGTTGACCTGGGCGATCTGGCCGATGGGTATCGTGCTGTCGGCGTAGACCGCGCCCAGATGCTCGTTGGACCCCCGCAGCCCGCTCAAGCCGACGGCGCCGATGACGCACGACGCCGCGATGAGGATGCCGAAGGCCAGGCCCAGCCGTCCCTTGATGCTGTCGCGCAGGCGGGCCATGCGGGCGGCGAGGGAATTGCCGACCACCCGGCCCTGGCGGATGACGACGCCGTCGGCGGTGCCGTCGCGGAAGCGGGCATAGACGGCCTCGGCGGCGGCCACGTCCTGGCGGGTGGGCTTGCTGCGGATCGAGATGTAGCCGGCGATCCGGCCGTTCTCGGTGAACGGCGTCACATTGGCGCGGACCCAATAATGGTCGCCGCTCTTGCAGCGGTTCTTGACCAGGCCCTCCCACGGATGGCCGGCCTTGATGGTCGCCCACAGGTCGGCGAAGGCCTCCTTGGGCATGTGCGGGTGGCGGACCAGATTGTGGGGGGCGCCGATCAATTCCTCGCGGCTGAAGCCGCTGATGTCGACGAAGGCCTGGTTGACGAAGGTGATCCGCCCGCCGGCATCGGTTCGCGACACCAGCAGCTCGCCCTCCGTCATCTCGACTTCCGTGCCGGTGACCGGCTCGTTGACACGCATGTTCGGCCTCCAATAGTCCATACCTTCGGCATGGATAGTTGACCTTGGAGGTAGGGATTTCAACCACATCATCTTTGTGGGATTCAGATTTTTCCGTGTTTTTAATGGCTTGTGAACAGGCGAAGGCGGTTTGCCATTATTCCCGGCCGCCATTCACACTCCATTGACACCGGGAAGGGATTGGGCGATCAAACCCGCGCCCTTCCTTCGGAGCCGCGCATGCACGCCCTAAGAGTCCTGGTCCTGACCGCCGTCATGGCCGCCACCCTTCCCGCCTCCGCCCAGGCCCTCGACAAGGCGTGGGAGGCCACCGGCCTCGCCAACCCGGAAAGTGTGCTGTGGGACACGGCGCGGAAGGTAATCTACGTCTCCAACGTCAACGGCGCCCCGTCCGACAAGGACGGCAACGGCTTCATCTCCAAGCTGTCTCCCGAGGGCAGGCTGATCACCGAGAAATGGGTGACCGGCCTGGACGCCCCCAAGGGCATGGCGCTGGTCAAGGGCCGCCTGTACGTTTCGGACATCGACCGCCTGGTGGCGGTGGACGTGGGCTCGGGCAAGATCGTCAAGACCTGGGCGGCGCCGGGGGCCAAATTCCTCAACGACGTGACCGCCGACGACGCGGGAAACGTCTATGTCTCGGACATGCTCGACGATGCCATCTGGCGGCTGTCCTCGGGCCGCTTCGACAAGTGGCTGACCGATCCCATGCTCGAATCGCCCAACGGCCTGAAGATCGACAAGGGTCGCCTGGTCATCGCCGCATGGGGACCCATGACCGGCGACGGAGTCGCCACCGCGAGGCCGGGCGCGCTGAAGGCGGTCAGCATCGCCGACAGGATGGTCCGCGATCTCGGTCCGCGTTTCGGCAACCTCGACGGCCTGGAGCCCGACGGCAAGGGCGGCTGGCTGGTCGGCGACGGACAGGGCGGCGGCCTGTTCCAGGTGGACAGGCGCGGGCAGGCGCGTCGCATCCAGTCGCTGGACCAGGGGGCGGCCGACATCGGGACGATCCCCGAGCAGAAGCTGGTGCTGGTGCCGATGATGAGGCACGGAAGGGTGGTCGCCTATCGCCTGCCGTGAAGAGCACAGAGCGAGGATCAACTGCTGAAAATATACCCAAGGTCAGGGTTGCACGGCGATACGGGATAGGCGATTTTGGGGCCACGTCCTCTTGGACGGTGCCCTTAGCAAAGGCAACGAGTGGAACAAGCGGCGATCAGCTGGACAGGCGGATTGCCGGGCGCCGTGTGGTATGTCCAAGACCTTCGGGTCCAAAGCCACACGGGCCGCGTCCACTCGCGGTTTGCTAACGCCCGGCGCCAAGGATTGGAAGGCTCCGGGGAAGTTGTCCATGCGCAGAGGCGAGATCGAACGGGTCGCCAACCGGATCGACGCGGCGGGAAGGCCGCCGCACGAAATCCTGGTGGATGCGGTCGACACCGGCATCACCATGGGCCTGACCGCGCCCGAGATCGTCGCACTGGTGGACCTGCTGGAGGTCCGCCTGGACATGCGCCTGCATCCGGTGCGGTTCGACTGAGCCGCTTCCCCCCGTGACCGCGATTGACACGCCGCCGCCGGTGGGCCATCAACGTGGGGATACTTTCGGGCAGGGGAGAGGACCGGGATGAGCGCCAAGATCGTCGCCACCACGCCGTTCGAGGGCCAGAAGCCGGGCACGTCGGGCCTGCGCAAGAAGGTCAGGGTGTTCCGCCAGCCCCACTACCTGGAGAACTTCGTCCAGGCCATCTTCGATTCCATCGGCGACGTCGCCGGCAAGACGCTGGTGCTGGGCGGCGACGGCCGCTTCCACAACCGCGAGGCCTGCCAGACCATCCTCAGGATGGCCGCCGCCAACGGCTTCGCCAAGGTGATGGTGGGCCAGGGCGGCATCCTGTCGACCCCGGCCACCTCTTGCGTCATCCGCAAGTACAAGACCTTCGGCGGCATCATCTTGTCGGCCAGCCACAATCCCGGCGGCCCCGACGAGGATTTCGGCATCAAGTACAACATCCCCGCCGGCGGCCCCGCCCCCGAGGCGGTGACCGAGGCCATCTTCGCCCGCTCCAGGGCAATCACCGAATACCGCATCCTCGACGCCGGCGAGATCGACCTCGACACCCTCGGCACCCGCCGGCTGGGAGGCATGGAGGTCGAGGTGTTCGACCCCGTCGCCGATTACGCCGAGCTGATGGGCCGCCTGTTCGACTTCGACGCCATCCGCGCCCTGTTCGCCTCGGGCTTCCGGATGAAGTTCGACGCCATGCACGCGGTCACCGGCCCCTATGCCACCGCCATCATCGAGGGCATCCTGGGCGCGCCCGCCGGCACGGTGATGAACGGCACGCCGCAAGAGGATTTCGGCGGCGGCCATCCCGATCCGAACCTGGTTCACGCCCACCACCTGGTGGACTGCCTGTTCGGCCGCGACGCCCCCGATTTCGGCGCCGCCTCGGACGGCGACGGCGACCGCAACATGGTCCTGGGCCGCGACTTCTACGTCACCCCGTCGGACAGCCTGGCGGTGCTGGCCGCCAACGCCACCTTGTGCCCGGGCTACAAGGCGGGCCTGAAGGGCATCGCCCGGTCCATGCCGACCTCCGCCGCGCCCGACCGCGTCGCCGAGGCGCTGGGCATCAAGTGCTACGAGACGCCCACCGGCTGGAAGTTCTTCGGCACCCTGCTCGACGCCGGCCTGGCCACCCTGTGCGGCGAGGAAAGCTTCGGCACCGGCTCGGACCACGTGCGCGAGAAGGACGGGCTGTGGGCGGTGCTAATGTGGCTGAACGTGCTGGCGGCGCGGCGCGAGGGCGTGGCCGACATCGTCAAGGCCCACTGGGCCAAGTATGGCCGCAACTACTATTCGCGCCACGACTACGAAGCCATCGACACGGCGGCCGCCAACGGCCTGATGGACCATTTGCGCGGACTGGCCCTCGCCGGCGCGGCGCTGGGCGGCTACACCGTCGCCTTCAACGACGACTTCGCCTACACCGATCCGGTGGACGGCAGCACCAGCACCAGGCAGGGCATCCGCATCGTCTTCGCCGACGGCTCGCGCATCGTGTTCCGCCTGTCCGGCACGGGAACCGAGGGCGCCACCCTGCGCGTCTACATCGAGAGATACGAGCCCGACCCGGCCAAGCAGCTGCTCGACCCCCAGGAGGCCCTGGCCGACCTGATCAAGATCGCCCGCGAGGTGGCCGGGATCGAGGAACGGACGGGACGGACCGAGCCGACCGTCATCACCTGAGCCCTCGGCGGCGCGAGGGCGGGAGGAGAAAGCCCATGGCCGATGCCAAGCTCCTGGACGCCCTGGCGGCCCGATACGGCGACGGCCGCCCGTTGAAGGTGGTGTGGGCCTGCGAAGGTCCCGACGCCGGGCGGGTCCGCGATCTCGCCCGCCGCCTGCCCGGCACCCATACGGTGGTCGAGCGGGCCCGCAAGCTGCGCAGCCTCGAGGACGAGGTGCTATTCGGCGGCGCCCATCTGGGCCTGGCGGTCGATGGCCGCCGATTGGGCGTGGTGGACGGCGAGGGCCGCGCCCTGGCTCCCGAGCAGACGCTGGCCATCCTCGCCGCCGAGGCGCTGGCCGCCAGGCCCGGCGCCCCGGTGGTCGCCGACGTCCTGACCAGCGCGGTGGCGTTCGACGAGATCGGGCGGCTGGGCGGACGGCCGCTCATGGCCGCCGCCGAGCCCGAGGCGGTCGGCGCCCTGGTGAGCGAATCCGGCGCTCCGCTGGGCGGCGGCTGGGACGGCTGTCTGTTCTTCGCCGACTCCCCCGCCGCCGGCGATCCGCTCGACGCCGCCATGCGGGTGCTGACCATGGTCGCCGGCTGGACGCGCGAGACCCTGGCGCGCCATCGCGACCGCCTGCCCCATCGGGTCGCCATTCCCGTCATGCGGCTGGCCTGCCCGCCGGGACGCGCCGAGGCGGTGGCGGCGGAGATGGCGGACCGGCTGGCGGCCTCGGCCGCCACGGTGGACAGGACCGACGGCGTCCGCGTCGCCACCGCCGACGGCTGGTGGGCCGTGCGGGCGTCGCGGCGCGAGCCGGAATTGGAGGCCCGCTGCGAGGGCCGGTCGGTGGACGGCCTCAAGCGGTTGCGCAAGGCGCTGGCCGACCAGTTGGCGGCCAGCGGCGTGGAGATGGCGGGCTGACGGAACCGCCACCGGCCGCCGGCTGTTTCCCCGACAACAGCCCGGGGAGAGTTCCATGGCCCAGCCCGATGACGACGCCATCCGCCGCCGCGCCTACGAACTGTGGGAAGAGGAGGGCCGCCCCCACGGCCGCCACGAGGCGCACTGGCACCGTGCCCGCGAGGACGTCGAGCGCCGCTTCCGGCGCGACACCGGGCAGGCCGGCGCCGATCCCGACCGCCTGAAATACCCGCAGGCGGTCGAGGAAGCCATCGACGACCCCGGCCGGTCGCGCCGGCCCGGCGGCGATCAATGGGCGACCACCTCGGATCAGCGGGGGGCGCCTTGACGACACCGCCCGGGGCCTTACACTGACGCCGCTTCCGCCGCCCGCACCAGGGGGCACCGCCATGACCGCCATCGACATCGGCCGCGAACTGCCGATCCGCCTGTCCACCTTCGACCGCCGCGCCCGTCCCACCGGGCTGGTGGTGGTCGACATCGTCAACGGCTTCGCCACCGTCGGCGCCGGCGCGCTGGCGCCGCCGGCGCCCGACGCCCAGGTCGCCCGCATGGTGGCCGAGACCGACGCCCTGGCGCGGGCGTTCAGCGCCGACGGCCAGACGGTGCTGGCCTTCCTAGACACCCACGAGCCCGGCAAGCCCGAGCCGCCCTATCCCCCCCATTGCGAGAGGGGCACCGGCGAGGAGGAGTTGGTCGCCGAGCTGAAATGGCTGGAGGCCGATCCCAACGTGACGCTGGTGCGCAAGGGCTGCATCAACGGCTTCGTCGGCGCCATCGATCCGGCCACCGGACGCAACGCCGTGGTGGACTGGGTCAACGCCGGGCGGCTGGAGGCGGTGCTGGTGGCCGGCATCTGCACCGACATCTGCGTGATGGACTTCGTGCTGACCCTGTTGTCGGCCCGCAACCACGGCCTGATGCCGTCCCTGGACGAGATCGCCGTCCACGAACCGGCCTGCGCCACCTACGACCTGCCGCGCAAGACGGCCGACACGCTGGGCCTGCCCGAGACCGCGATCCACCCCAAGGCCCTGACCCACCACGCTGGCCTCTATTTCATGGCCGCGCGGGGCGCTACACTGGTATCGACCGTGGTGTGAGCGAGGCCGGGCTTTGCGACTGTTCTTCTTCGGCACCCTGATGGACCCCGAGGTCCGGGCCATCGTCATGGGACACGACGTCGATCCCGACAACGTCGAGCCGGCGGTGGTCCAGGGCTTCCGCCGGGTCTTCGTGGCCGGCCGCCACTATCCCATGCTGCTCGCCCATGCCTCGGGCTGGGTCGACGGCACCCTGGTCAGCGGCCTCGACGTCGCGCGCGTCCACCGGCTACAGGTCTACGAGGGCTGGGAATACAGCCTGCAGCCGATCCAGGTCCAGACCACGTCGGGACGCAAGGTGATGGCCCATGTCTTCATGTGCCCGCCCCACATCGCCCCCGACCGCCGCGACTGGCGGCTGGATGAATGGCAGCGCCGACACAAGCGGACCTTCCTGCCCAAGGCCCGCCTGCACATGGAGCGGCTGCTCCGGCTGTCGAGCGCCCCCGCCGTGCCGCCGCCCGGCTCGGGCTCCCGCCCCCGCCCCGCCCTGGCGCCGCGCCCGCCGAAAAGAGGCATCCGCTGATCCTCAATTGAACCCCCCCGGCGGTTCCGATAGGCTGTCGGCAGAGGGGAAACGGGGATGCGCGTCCATGGCGCGCCCAAGGACAAGATGAAACCCACTCGGATCGTCCTGCACGGCGGGTTCGTCCGGTTCCAGGTGGTGGTCATGGCCGCCACCCTGGTCGGAGCGTTCGCGTCGGTCTACTTCCTGCAGCCGCATTTCCATCGCGGCATGCACCTTTTCGCGGTGTCCCAGCAGATGCTGGACGCCGTCGGCACCGTCGTCACCATCGTGATGGCCTATGGGGCGGTGGCCGCCGCCACCCTGCTCTACGGCCCGTTCAGCCGCCAGGAGGTGGTGGACCGTGGCGACCGCGTCGTCGTGGACGGCGAAGAGTGGGACGCCGCGCGGGTCGCGGCGCTGCGCGACGAATCGCGGGCGGCCGACGGCCGCGCCGTCGCCGTCCGCGACCGGGCCGGCGCCGTCGCCGACGAATTCGGCCGGTTCGCCCAGGTGGACGAGATCCTGCGCCGCCAGATCGACGGGGCGATCCGCTTCACCGAGGACGCCGCCTCGGACATCCTGGCCCGGCTGACCGCCATCAACGCCCGCACCCAGGAGCTGACCGGCTTCCTGCTCGATTCCGGCCAGCAGTCCGACGCCATCATCCGCTCGTCGCGCCAGCGCATCGACGCCAACCACGAATTCGTCGCCGCGATGGAACGCTATGTCGCCGTCCGCAAGGACGAGATCGAGGCCACACGGGTGCAGTTCGAGGAAATCGCCGACTACGCCCGCACCTTCACCGGCATCCTGGCCAGCATCGAGGCCATCGCCGCCAAGACCAACCTCTTGGCGCTCAACGCCGCCATCGAGGCGGCGCGCGCCGGCGATGCCGGCAAGGGTTTCGCGGTGGTCGCCGGCGAGGTGCGCGGCCTGTCCGGCCAGACCGTGGCCGCCGCCGCCCAGATCCGCGACGGCCTGGAGCGGATGAACGGCGTCATCGACCGCTTCCTGACCCAGCATGTGGACGTCCGCCGCGCCGACGCCGAGATCGCCACCCTCGAGGGATTCGGCAATCAGTTGGCCTCGGCGGTGGAAGGCTACGACCAGCTCACGGCCTACCTGAAGGAGGTCATCGGCGCCGCCGACGGCCAGAGCAAGGTGGTGCACGACCTGATTCTCAAGGCCGCCGCCAACATCCAGTTCCAGGACATCGTGCGCCAGCAGTTGGAGCACGTCGCCGCCGCGCTGACCCGCCTGGACCAGGTCAACGGCGCCCTGTCCGGCGCCCTCCGGGACCTGCCGGACGGCGCCGCCCTGACCTCGGTGGACGCCCAGTTGCGCGACATGATGGGAAGCTATGTCATGCACACCCAGCGCCGCGCCCATGCCGAGGTCACCGGCCAGGCGGTGGCGGACAGGGGCGACGACGTCGAGTTGTTCTGACGGCGGATCACGCCGACGGCTGCACCACCGCGCAGGCCTTCTTGGCCCGCTTCAGCTTCTTGCACGCCGCCCGCGCCTCGTCCTCGGTGAAACCGATCAGGCGGGCCCGGAACAGCGTCCGCTTGCCCTGCTTGGCCTGGTCGATGTCGATGGAGGCGCTGGCGATCAGGCCGCCCAGCTTCTTGGCGGCGGTGGCGGCGGCACGGTGGGCGGGCTTCTTGTCCTTGAAGGCTCCCACCTGGATGGCCCAGGAGGCGGGATCGCTGTCACCCGAGCCGCGCATTTCGTCGTTCGCCCGCGACGCCACCTGGATGCTGTCCTTGCCCGGAACCTTGACGTCCTTGGCCGAGGCCACCAGCGCGTCCAGCTGCGCGCGGTCCTTGTCGTCCAGCGCGGCGCTGCGGATGTCGGGGAACCCCTTGACCCTGGCGAACCCCTTGTCGAGAAGGCTGACCATGCGCTCGTCGCGCCACGACGCCGTATTGCCACCGAACACCACGCCGACGATGCGGCGGCCGTCACGCTTGGCCGAGGCCAGCAGGTTGAAGCCCGAGGCGTTGATGTAGCCGGTCTTGATGCCGTCGGCGCCCTGATAGCGCAGCATCAGCCGGTTGTGGGTGGTGATCGGGCTGCCCCGCCACTTGAACTGGCGGGTGGAGAAGTAGTGGTAGTAGTCGGCGTGCTGCTTGACCAGGGCGCGCCCCAGCTTGGCCTGGTCGCGGACGGTGGAGACCTGGCCGGAATCGGGCAGGCCCGAAGCGTTGCGGTAGGTGGTGTCGTCCATGCCGAGCGCGCGGGCCTTGCGGGTCATGGCGGCGGCGAAGGCGTCCTCGGACCCGGCCAGCGCCTCGGCCACCACCACGGCGACGTCGTTGGCCGACTTGGTGACCAGGGCCATCACCGCGTCCTCGACCTCGATGGAGGTGCCGGGCTTGAGCCCCAGCTTGGACGGCGCCTGGGCGGCGGCGTGGGACGACACCGACAGCTTGCTGTCGAGCCGGAGCTTGCCCTGCTCCAGCGCGTCGAACAGCAGGAACAGGGTCATCACCTTGGTCAGCGAGGCGGGATAGCTGCGCTCGTCAGGATTTTCGGCGTGAAGCACCTGGCCGGTCTCGGCATCCACCACGATGGCGGCATAGGTCCGCGCCTCGGCGCGGGACGGCGCCACGATGGCCACGGCGACGATGGCGGCAAGGCTGGTGACGAATCCTATCAGGCTACGGGTCGCGCGCAATTTCTCGGCCTTCCGTTCCGCGTTCAGCTTCGATAAGAGTAGCTCCGCACGATAAAGAATCTGGGATTCCGTGTCTACGACGCCCATGCCGACAAAGGTCGTTTTTTCCGTGGACAACGACCTGGCCGGATGACATCTGTCCAATATCCACCGGGCATCGCAAAAAATTCGTTACCGAACGAACGTCGAGGCGAAACACATGTGGAAGATGCTCCTTAGATCCGCCGCCCTCGTCCTTGGCATGGCCGCGACGACCTCATGCACCTATCGCGGAGGCGACATCGGCGACCCCATCGTCCGGAAGTTCCATTGGTTCTCGTACGTGGAAGGCGAGGACATCCGCGCCACCTGCGCGCCCGACACCCCCGACCGCTACCGGTTGGTGTACAATGGCCTCTATCACGAGCAACTGCGGCTGTACGACCTGGACGCCCTGCGCCGGCTGCTGGTCAGCCGGGTGGTCGGCGACGCCCACCTCAAGGATGTCGACCCCAAGAACCTGACCGCCCCCTGGCAGGCAGAGGAGACCCGCGTGCCGCTGGACGAGGCGGCCTTCGCCGCACTGGTCGACCGCTTCGCGGCCAGCGGCATGTTCGCGCCGCCGCCGGTCGGGCTGGAGCTGCCGGCCCAATCCTTTTTCTGGACCGCCGCCTGGTGCCGCGACGGCCGCTACGGCTTCACCGCCTGGAAATATCCCTCTCCCGCCTTCGCCGCCATCACCTTCGCCGAGCCGTTGTTCGCCCTGGACGGTTCGGCGGTGGCGGTCAACCGGGCCGGGCCGGTGCCCTTCGACCCGCAGTTCGCCGACCGCGCCCGCCGCGGCGAGGTCACGGATTTCACCCTGAAGGTCGGGCGATCCGGCCTGGTGAGGTGACGTGCGGCTACTGTGTTAAGTCTATATTGCACTGCACAAAGGGATATTGACTCCCGGCTAAGGAGTCGTGCATAAATGGGGCTATGTTGCAGCGCAACATGCCCCACGGGTTGTACGCGCCAAACCGTCGAATCAAGGAGTCGCCCACCGATGTCCACCGCCAAAGCCAAGCAGACCGCCGCCACCACCACCGTCACCGCCGACGAGGCCGCCAAGCAGATCGAGCAGGCCGTCGCCGCCGGCAAGGAGACCATCGAGGGTATGGTCAAGGTGTCCCAGGACGTGGCCTCCAAGGGCTACGAGAAGGCCGTCGCCCTGACCAAGGATCAGGTCGATGCCGCCGTCAAGGCCCAGAACCAGGCCGTCAAGTCCTACGAGGACGCCATCGTCGCCGCCAAGGAGAACCTGGACGCCGTCACCAAGTCGGGCACCATCCTGACCCGCGGCATGCAGGACCTGGGCAAGACCGTCCTGGGCCTGACCCAGGAGACCATCGAGGAGACGGTCGCCGCCACCAAGCAGATGATGGCCGCCAAGACCCTGCGCGAGCTGTTCGACCTGCAGGCGAACGCCGCGCGGTCGACCTTCGACAAGCTGATGAGCGAGGGCACCCGCCTGTCCGACCTCTCGGTCAAGCTGATCGAGGAGGCCTTCGCCCCCATCAACGACCGGGTCTACGCCACCGTCGACAAGCTGGTGAAGGACGCCGCCTGACGCCGCCGGCGTCACGCACGAACCGGAACAGAACGGCCTGGCGGGGTTCCCCGCCAGGCCGTTTCCGCATTCGGGCGCCACTAAGAGCCACTTGACCCAACGAGGCCCTTTTCCGCCGACCGCCGCTCCCAATATGATAGGCGTGTACCCGAGGGCAACACCTGACCAAGCGAAGCGATGAGCGACGACCGAGACGACAGGCGCAACGACGACGGCAACCAGACCGGGGTGGTCATCAAGACCCGCCCCAAGACCAAGAAGCCGTCCATGTACAAGGTGCTGATGCTCAATGACGACTACACTCCGATGGAGTTCGTCGTCCACGTGCTCGAGCGCTTCTTCAACAAATCCCGCGAGGATGCGACGCGCATCATGCTGCACGTCCACACCCGCGGGGTCGGTGTCTGCGGCGTATACACATACGAGGTGGCGGAAACGAAGGTGACCCAGGTCATGGACCTGGCGCGCCAGAACCAGCATCCGCTGCAATGCACCATCGAGAAGGATTAGCCCCCGAAAGGAATCGCCTATGCTGTCGCGGAACCTGGAGCAAAGCCTACACCGAGCCTTGGCTTATGCCTCCGAACGCCGTCACGAGTACGCGACGCTGGAACACCTGCTGCTGGCCTTGACCGAGGATCAGGACGCGGTCGCCGTGCTCAGGGCGTGCAACGTCGACATCGAGCGCCTGCGGCGCGAGCTGATCGAGTTCGTGGACCAGAGCCTGGCCGAACTGGTCAGCCCCCGCGGCGCCGAGCCCAAGCCGACCGCCGGCTTCCAGCGCGTCGTCCAGCGCGCCGCCATCCACGTCCAGTCCTCGGGCCGCGAGGAGGTGACGGGCGCCAACGTCATCGTCGCCCTGTTCTCGGAACGGGAAAGCCACGCGGTCTACTTCCTGCAGCAGCAGGACATGACCCGGCTGGACGCGGTCAACTACATCAGCCACGGCGTCGCCAAGGCTCCCGGCCGCTCGCAGAGCCGCCCGGTGCACGGCGCCGACGAGGAGGCCGGCGCGGAGAAGATGGTGAAGAAGGGCCAGGACGCTCTCAACGCCTATTGCGTGAACCTCAACAAGAAGGCCCAGCAGGGCAAGATCGACCCCCTCATCGGCCGTGAGGCCGAGATCGAGCGGACGATCCAGATCCTGTGCCGGCGGTCGAAGAACAACCCGCTCTACGTGGGCGATCCCGGCGTCGGCAAGACCGCCATCGCCGAGGGGCTGGCGCGGCGCATCGTCAAGGGCGAGGTGCCGGACGTGCTGAAGGGCGCCACCATCTTCTCGCTGGACATGGGCACGCTCTTGGCCGGCACCCGCTATCGCGGCGACTTCGAGGAACGGCTGAAGGCGGTGGTGACCGAACTGGAAAACTACGACGGCGCCATCCTGTTCATCGACGAAATCCACACGGTGATCGGCGCCGGCGCCACCTCGGGCGGGTCCATGGACGCCTCCAACCTGCTCAAGCCCGCGCTGGCCTCGGGCAGCCTGCGCTGCATCGGCTCGACCACCTACAAGGAGTTCCGCAACCACTTCGAGAAGGACCGCGCCCTGGTGCGGCGGTTCCAGAAGATCGACGTCAACGAACCGTCGGTGGAGGATTCGGTCAAGATCCTCAACGGCATCAAGCCCTACTACGAAAGCCACCACAAGGTCCGCTACGCCCCCGACGCCATCCGCGCGGCCGTGGAGCTGGCGGCCAAGTACATCACCGACCGCAAGCTGCCCGACAAGGCCATCGACGTCATCGACGAGGTGGGGGCGGCGCGCATGCTGCTGCCGGAATCCAAGCGCCGCAAGACGGTGACGGTGCGCGACGTCGAGGAGATCGTCGCCAAGATCGCCCGCATCCCCCCCAAGAGCGTGTCGGTCAACGACATGGAGGCGTTGAAGAACCTGGAGCGCGACCTGAAGACCCTGGTGTTCGGCCAGGACAAGGCCATCGAGGCGCTGGCCAGCGCCATCAAGCTGGCCAGGGCCGGCCTGCGCGAGCCCGAGAAGCCCATCGGCTGCTACCTGTTCTCGGGCCCCACCGGCGTCGGCAAGACCGAGGTGGCCCGCCAGTTGGCCCGCATCATGGGCATCGAGCTGACCCGCTTCGATATGTCCGAATACATGGAACGCCATTCGGTGTCGCGGCTGATCGGCGCGCCGCCCGGCTATGTGGGCTTCGACCAGGGCGGCCTGCTGACCGACGCCATCGACCAGCATCCCCACTGCGTGCTGCTGCTGGACGAGATCGAGAAGGCGCATCCCGACCTGTTCAACATCCTGCTGCAGGTCATGGACCACGGCCGACTGACCGACCACAACGGCAAGAACGTCGATTTCCGCAACGTGATCCTGATCATGACCACCAACGCCGGCGCCACCGACCTCGCCAAGCCGGCCATCGGCTTCGGCCGCGAGACCCGCGAGGGCGACGACCAGGAGGCCATCCAGCGGATGTTCAGCCCGGAGTTCCGCAACCGCCTCGACGCCACCATCCCCTTCGCCGGCCTGACCGAACAGATCGTCGCCCAGGTGGTGGACAAGTTCGTCATGCAGCTGGAGACCCAGTTGGGCGACCGCGACGTGACCATCGAGCTGACCGAGGCGGCGCGCGGCTGGCTGGCCAAGAAGGGCTACGATCCGCAGTTCGGCGCCCGTCCGCTGGCCCGCGTCATCCAGGAGCACATCAAGAAGCCGCTGGCCGAGGAACTGCTGTTCGGCCGGCTGGCCAAGGGCGGCCTGGTCAAGGTGGATGTGGGTCCGGATGGAAAGCTGGTCTTCGACATCCAGGAGGGATCGGGCAACGAGAAGGTCCCGGAACTGGTCGACTGAGCCCGGGGGCGGGCGGCCCATGGACGCCCGCCCTCCCGCCTCTGCATTCTTGACACCACCCACATGCCGGAGCATAATCAAGCCGCAGACAAGAAGGAGGTTCTCTCGGTCAGATGCCAGTCAACCTTGGGGATCCGGTAAGTAGTCCAAGGCCCATTCGGGGCAAGGACGGCCGGACAGGAGGATGCGTAAACGGCATGATACCGCCGGGTAAGTATATGGGTACCTGAGAGCTTGGTACCCCGGACGTTAAATAAACTGAATATCCTTCGTCGGCTTGACGCCGAATATTAGGGCCGCGCGGCCCGCAAGCCAACAGCCCCGCGATGAGCGCTGATCCGCCCGCGGGGCTTGGTCTTTTTCCCTTTCACCGTTTCCGTCCCCGTCGCCCCGCGGTCATCGGACTCCGATGCTTAGCCAGCGGGCGCCGGCCAGACCGGTCCGGGGCCAGGCCGACAGCAGGGCGATGGCCGCGTTATAGGCATCGGCACGGTCGGTGGCGGTGCCCGCCCCCGTCACCGCCGTCGGGGTTCCGTCCGCTCCCAGCTCGGCATGGAAGGCGCCGCTTCCCACCGCCTCGATGGCGGCCAGGCGACTGTCCCGGCGGATGGCCGTGACCGCGTTGCCCCGCCAGTCCGACAGGCCTTCCAGGGTCAGCCCGTCGGGGCTCCATCGCGCCGCGATCCACCGCTCGCCGACGGCAAACCGCAGCAGACGGCCGGTCACCGGATGAAAGCGGGCCTCCAGCGGTCCCTCGCCGGTATCGAGCACGATGCGGGCATCCTCGAAATCCACATCCACCAGCCGCCCCACCTGTTCCAGCATCCGCCGCAATTCCTCACCCAGGCGGCGGCCCTCGGCATGGCGGGGATCGTCACCGCCGGCGAGCCGTTCCAGCGCTTGGGCGTGGACCAGCGCCAGCACCGCGCTGCCGCCGGTGGCCATATGACGCTTCAATGCCTGCAGGCGGCGATCCGGGTCCTCGGGGGCGCGCTCCACATGGTCGTGCAGATGGGCGAACACCCGCGCCCAGCCGATCCGTTCGGCGACCTCGGGCACGAACAGCGCATCCAGCGCGGCGGCGGCGTCGGGACGGACGCGGCTCCAATCCCAGGCCACCGGCGCGGCGGCGTCCCAGCGGCCGGCCGCCGCCAGCACCCGGAACCGCGCCGCGAGGACGTCGCCCAGCGCGACCCCCAGGGTGTCGGCCTGGCCGATATGGGCAAGCGCCGCCTCGGGCGTTTCCTCCAGCTCGGCCAGACGTAGCAGCATTCGCCCCTTGCCGATGCCCGCCACCCGGTCCAGCCCGCGCGACAGATGGGCGGCGGCGCGTGGCCGGTCCATGGCGGCCGCCTCGTGGAGCCAGACCCAGGCCTGATCACGCGGCGGCGTGCCGCCGGCATGGAACAGCCCGGGCATGGAGGGAAAGCGGCGGCGTAAGTCCTCGAGAATGGGCGCCGAAACGGCGGCCGGCAACACCTCGTCGAGCAGGGTGATCGTCTTGGCGTCGGGCGGAGCCAGCGCCAGAGCCTGGCGCAACCGCTCGGCGGCCCGTTCCCGCGCCCCGATGGCGGCCAGGGATCGCGCCACGGCGCGCGAAAGCGGTGCCGATTGGTCCACAAGCCCGGCATGCGCCTCGGCCAAGTCGAGCACCGCCCGATGGTCGCCATAGGCCTGCATGGCCTCGACGACGGCGGCCAACAAGGCCTCGTCACCCCCCACTCCACCCGCGACCGCCGCCTCGAAGGCCTGGACCGCCCGCACCGGCATGCCGGCCGCGGTCAGGCCCTGGACCAGCGCGCGAATCACGCCCCCGTCGGTGGGCGACTGGCGGGCCGCCTCCTCCAGATAGGCCACCGCCCGCACCGGCCGGCCGGCGGCGGCCTCGACCCGCGCCCGCTCGGTCAGCAGGTCCCGACTATCGGGGGTTTGCGCCAGGGCGGTGTCGAGCAGGCTCCTGGCCCGCCCGAATTCGCCGGCCTCGATCATGGCGCGTGCCACCTGGGGCAGGACCGGGGCTCGCCTCGCATCCTCGGCGACCGCCCGGGCCTCCGCCATCCGCCCCAGCCGGACGAGCACCGCCATATGGGCGACGACGTCGGAATCGGGGTCGGAGTCGGGGTCGGGGTCGCCTGCGGACAGGCGACCGGCGCGGGCGAAGGCATCGGCCGCCTCGGCATAGCGCTCGCCGGCAGCCAGGGTCCGCGCGAGGGCGCGCAGCCGGGGGGCCTCCCCTGGGACCGCGAGATCGCCCGCGACCGGCGTTCCCTCTGGCACCGGCGCGGCGGCGTGGCCTCCGCCGCCCCACAGGGTGGCGAGGACGAGGACGGCGGCGGCGGCGGGGCGATTCATGGGCCGAGTCTAGTCACCGACGCCCCGCCTGTCACCCTGGGGAGAATACGGTCAGTGCCTGGCCGCGTTCCGGGGGGGATGCAGACGCGCCGCGATGGCCGCCCCCGGCACCCCGGCGGCGGACGAGGGCGGCGCCACGACCACTCGATTGCGGCCGGTTTCCTTGGCGGCATAAAGCGCGCGGTCGGCGGCGGCGAGGGCTTCGTGCACCGACCGCCCGGGCACCATCTGGGCAACGCCGATGGAGCAGGTCACCGCCACCCGGTTGCCGCAATCCAATGCCACCGGCACCCGCGCCATCAGTCCCCGCAACCGGTCCAGCACGCGGCGAGCGGTTTCGGCGTCGGTGTCGGGCAGGCAGAACAGGAACTCCTCGCCGCCATAGCGGAAGACCATGTCGTAGGGCCGCAGCCGGCGCACGAAGAAGCGGGCGGCCAGGCACAGCACCTTGTCGCCGGCGGGATGGCCCCAGGTGTCGTTGACGTTCTTGAAGAAGTCGAGATCGGCAAGCGCGAGGCAGACGGGCCGGCCGGTGCGCAACGAACGGGTCCATTCGCGGCGGATGTCGCGCAACATGCCCTGGCGATTGTGGATGCCGGTCAGGGGATCGGTCTCCACCAGCCGGCGGCGGAACAGCGTCTCGAGCCGCCGCGCCTCGCGGGAATGGGCCTCGACCGCCGCCACGAAGGCCTCGTAGGCCTCGGATCGGGCTCCGTCTTCGGCCAGCAGGGCGCAAACCCGGGCCAGCATCGATTCGCGCAGGCGGGCCAGAACCGCCAGGCCGGGTTCGTCACCGCAAGGATCGGGGCCACAAGGGTCGGGGCCGGGGGGCGGCGCCTCGAGTGGCTCGTTCCGGCGTTCGGGGAACATCAGGGCGGCATGGACCCGGAGCAGCCAGGCCATGGTGTCGGCCGACGACCGCTCCAGCGCCCGCAACACCTCGCGCGTCCTGTCGATCCGCACCCGCCGGCCTCCTCCGAGCTTCGTCGCCGGCCAGTATCACATGGCGCCCGCCGCCGCTCCGTCGGTGCGGAAGGGGTACCCCCCGGATCAAGACGGCCGGTGCCGCCGCGAAGGTGGTACCCCCTTCAGGAGCCGAACACCTCGGGGAAGGTCGCCATCAGGGCCGAATCCGCCTCGGGCATGGTCGGGGTATGGCCCAGGTCCCATAGCGAGGTCACCCCGAACCGGCGGATGCCGCAGGGAACGATGCCCTGGAAATGGGACAGGTCGGGCTCGACGTTCAGCGCGATGCCGTGGAAGCTCACCCAATGGCGCACCCGCACGCCGATGGCGGCGATCTTGTCCTCGCGCCCCCCCATCCCGCTTCCTTGGCCGCGATCGACCCAGATGCCGACCCGGCCGTCGCGGCGCTCGCCCTTGACCCCGAACCGAGCCAGGGCGCGGATGATCCACTCCTCCAGGTCGCGCACATAGCCGCGCACGTCGCCGCCGCGCGTCTTGAGGTCGAGCATCACATACGCCACCCGCTGGCCGGGGCCGTGATAGGTGTACTGGCCGCCGCGCCCGGCCTGGTAGACCGGGAAGCGGTCGGGCTCCAGCAGGTCGGCCGGATCGGCGCTGGTGCCGGCGGTATAAAGCGGCGGATGCTCCAGGAGCCACACGCATTCCGGCGCGGTGCCGGCACGGATGGCCGCCACCCGCTCCTCCATGAAGGCCAAGGCGGCGGGGTACGGCACGAAATCGTCTGAAATGCGCCACTCGATGGACGAGGTCATGGGCCTCCGGGAAAGCGTGCTTGATTCGTGGAAGGCGATTTGGTATTCCCCTGCATCCTCGTTGGCAAGCCCCTTGCCGGCGAGCGGCTACCAGCTATGCGACCGTGGCGGAACTGGTAGACGCGCACGCTTGAGGTGCGTGTGACGCAAGTCGTGGGAGTTCGAGTCTCCCCGGTCGCACCAAGTTTCGGAACCCCCGCGACGGCTCGCGCCGTCGCGGGGGTTTTGAGTCCGGCCGCGACCCAGTCGCGTCATTCGTGACGAAATTGGAACAATTGTAAATTTTCTGCTAACCATCGGTATAGGATTTCCCGTCCTCAAGGTCATCATACCTCCGGCCCCTACGCTTCCGATGCGCGGATGTGGCTAACTCGGGTTGAGGAACACACCCTTTCGGGCAGGAGGGCGCCATGAGCGGCTTTGAGGACATGATCCAGCTGGCCAAGATCCTGGAGACCGAGTGGAAGGGCGGCAGCATCGACCGCGCCCGCGCCCGTGACCTCGCCCGCCGGCTGCTGCCGCACATGCCCGAGATGCGCGCCACCTTGACCAGCGTGCACGACCGCATGGCCCGCTGAGCGGATCGCTTCGGAAATCCACAAGAACCGCGCCGCCGGGCCAGAATCCGGCGGCGTTGTTGCTTTCCGGGCACCACTTTGGCCGGACCGGCCCCGTCCCGGCGGCGTGCCGGCTTGTCGTTTCGCGCGGAACAGCGTATGAGCCGTTATGGCTCCCCCCGGGCCGGGCTTCCCCGGCTTGAATAAGAAATAAAATTTCGAGGTCGCAGATGAGCATGTCGGACGAGCTCCGCCACAGCGCGCTGGAGTACCACCGTCTTCCCAACGCCGGTAAGATCAGCGTCACCCCCACCAAGCCCCTGGCCAACCAGCGCGATCTGGCGCTGGCCTACAGCCCCGGCGTCGCCGCCGCCTGCGAGGCCATCGTCGCCGACCCCGACTCGGCCGCCGAATACACCGCGCGCGGCAATCTGGTCGCCGTGGTCTCCAATGGCACCGCCGTGCTCGGCCTGGGCAATATCGGGCCGCTGGCCTCCAAGCCGGTGATGGAGGGCAAGGGCGTCCTGTTCAAGAAATTCGCCGGCATCGACGTGTTCGACATGGAGATCGCCGAGGGCGATCCCGACCGGCTGGTGGACGTCATCGCCGCCATGGAGCCCACCTTCGGCGCCATCAACCTCGAGGACATCAAGGCGCCCGAATGCTTCGAGGTCGAGCGCAAGCTCAAGGAGCGCCTGTCGATCCCGGTCATGCACGACGACCAGCACGGCACCGCCATCGTGGTCGGCGCCGCCATGGTCAACGCGCTCCGGGTGGTCGGCAAGGACATCGACAAGGTCAAGCTGGTGGCCTCGGGCGCCGGCGCCGCCGCCCTGGCCTGCCTGAACCTGCTGGTGGCCCTGGGCGTCAAGCGCGAGAATGTGTGGGTCACCGACATCAAGGGCGTGGTCTATCACGGCCGCACCGAGCTGATGGACGACTACAAGGCGGTCTTCGCCCAGGAGACCGAGGCGCGCACCCTGGACGAGGTCATCGGCGGCGCCGACATCTTCCTGGGCCTGTCGGCCCCGCGCGTGCTCTCGCCATCCATGGTCGAGCGCATGGCCGACCGGCCCATCGTCTTCGCCCTCGCCAACCCGACCCCCGAGATCCTGCCCGAGGAGGTCAAGTCGGTCCGCCCCGACGCCATCATCGCCACCGGCCGCTCGGATTACCCCAACCAGGTCAACAACGTGCTGGTGTTCCCCTACATCTTCCGGGGTGCGCTCGACGTGGGCGCCACCCAGATCAACGAGGAGATGAAGCTGGCCGCCGTCTATGCCCTGGCGGAACTGGCGATGGCCGAATCCGACGAGCGCGTGCGCGCCGCCTACGGCCAGGCGCAGCTGTCGTTCGGCGCCGAATACCTGATCCCCAAGCCGTTCGACTCGCGCCTGATCCTCAAGATCGCGCCGGCGGTGGCCAAGGCCGCCATGCATACCGGCGTGGCGCGGCGGCCGATCATCGACTTCGACGCCTACATGGACCGCCTCGGCCAGTTCGTGTTCCGCTCGGGCCTGGTGATGAAGCCGGTGTTCGACCGTGCCAAGCAGGACCTGCGCCGCATCGTCTATACCGAGGGCGAGGGACGCCGGGTGTTGATGGCCGTGCAGGCGGTGGTGGACGAGGGCCTCGCCGCCCCCATCCTGATCGGCCGCCGCGAGGTGGTGAACAAGCGCATCCGCGACCTCGACCTGCGCATCCGCGTCGGCGAGGACGTCGAGTTGTGCGATCCCGAGGACGATCCCCGCTACAACGACTATTGGCGCCTCTATCACGCGCTGATGGAGCGTAAGGGGGTCAGCCCCGAATCGGCCCGTACCGTGGTCCGCACCCGCAACACGGTGATCGCCGCCCTGATGGTCAAACGGCGCGAGGCCGACGCCATGATCTGCGGCACCATCGGCCGCTACGGCAAGCATTTCGAGCATATCCAGGACGTGATCGGCATCCGCGAGGGCGTGCGCGTGCCCGCCGCCATGAGCCTGCTGATCATGGCCAAGGGCACCTATTTCATCTGCGACACCTACGTCACCCCCGAGCCGTCGGCCGAGCAGATCGTCGAGACCACCCTGCTGGCCGCAGAGGAAGTGCGCCGCTTCGGCATCGAGCCCAAGGTGGCGCTGCTGTCGCACTCCAATTTCGGGTCGCGCGCCACCGCCTCGGCGCTCAAGATGCGCCAGGCCCTGGCCATGCTGCACGAGCGCGCCCCCTATCTGGAGGTGGAGGGCGAGATGCACGGCGACGCCGCCCTGTCCGAGGAAATCCGCGAGCGCATCTTTCCGAACTCGCGATTGAAAGGCGCCGCCAATCTGCTCATCATGCCCAACCTCGACGCCGCGAACGTCTCGTTCAACCTGCTCAAGGTGGCCGGCGACGGCCTGTCGGTGGGGCCCATCCTGATGGGCGCCGCCCATCCGGCGCACATCCTGACGCCGTCGGCGACGGTGCGGAACATCGTCAACATGACCGCGCTGGCGGCGGTCGACGCCCAGATGGCGGCCAACAAGGGAGTCTGATTTGGAGCCACTCGACCCGCGCAAGCCCGTCCGGATGGAGATCGAGGACGACCTTTACGGTCTCGATCCCGAGTTCGTGCGCGCGGTCGAGGAAGCCCTGGAACAGGGCCGGGGCGAGGACGCCCGCGCCCTGGCCGAGCCCCTGCACTATTCCGACGCCGCCGACCTCATCGAGCGCCTGGAGCCCGAGGACCGCGCCCGGCTGGTGGAGGTGTTGCGGCCGGACTTCGACCCCGAGATCCTGACCGAGCTCGACGAATCGGTGCGCGACGAGGTCATCGCCGCCATGGGCTTCGTCGACCTCGCCACCGCCATCCAGGAGCTGGATTCCGACGACGCGGTGTTCCTGGTCGCCCAGATGGACCCCGACGAGCGGACCCAGGTGCTGAACGCCCTGCCCGGCGACATCCGCGCCATCATCGACCAGGGCCTGTCCTTCCCGGAATACTCGGCCGGCCGCATGATGCAGCGGGAACTGGTGGCGGTGCCGGCCTATTGGACGGTGGGCGAGGTCAACGACTACCTGCGCGCCGCCACCGCGCTGCCCGAGGAGTTCTACGACCTCTACGTGGTCGATCCCCGCCACCGCCCCATCGGCAAGATCGGCCTGGGCAAGCTGGTGCGCACCAAGCGGCCGGTGCGCCTGCGCGAGATCATGGACGACGAGAGCATGACCGTGCCGGTCACCGCCGACCGCGAGGAGGTGGCTTTCCTGTTCCGCCAGCACGACCTGGTGTCGGCACCGGTGGTGGACAAGGCCGGCCGGCTGGTGGGGGTGATCACCATCGACGACGTCGTCGACGTCATCGACGAGGAGGCCGCCGACGACATGCTGCGCCTGGCCGGCGTGCCCGACACCGACCTCTACCGCGCCGTCAAGGACACCGTGTTCGCCCGGGTGCCGTGGCTGGTGCTCAACATGGGCACGGCCATCGTCGCCTCGACAGTGATCGGCCTGTTCGAGGCCTCCATCGAGAAGATCGTCGCCCTGGCCATCCTGATGCCCATCGTCGCCGCGCTGGGCGGCAATGCCGGCACCCAGACCCTGGCGGTGGCGGTGCGCGGCCTCGCCACCAAGGAGCTGGATTTCGACAACGCCAAGCGAATCATCGGCAAGGAGATGCTGGTCGGCGTCACCAATGGCCTGATCCTGGCCTGCCTGATCGGCCCCATCGCCTGGTACTGGTTCGACATGCCGGCGCTGGGCTTCGTCATCGGCGCGGCGGTGGTGTTCAACCTGCTGCTGGCCGGCCTGGCCGGGTCGGTGGTGCCGCTGACCCTGGAGAAGCTGGGCGTCGATCCGGCGGTGGCGTCGAGCATCTTCCTGACCACGCTCACCGATTCCCTGGGCTTCTTCGCCTTCCTGGGTTTGGCAACGGTGTTGTTGCTATGAAGCCCTCAGGCGCCGGGCGCGTGCCTCCGGCCCGCTTGGCTATCCTCGCTTCGCTGCGGCGCGCTCAATGCGCATAGTCCTCGCTCCGCTCGTCCGGGTGCGACTCTTCCCCCTCCCCCAGCTCGGTTGGGGGAGGGCCAGGGTGGGGGCTGGGCCGTGACCCCCGCCGACCTGCTTGCCCGGGTCCTTTACAAGGACCAGGACGTCATCGTGCTGGACAAGCCGGCCGGGTTGCCGGTGCATGCCGGCCCCAACAGCCCCGATCACCTGGAGCTGTACCTGCCCCAGCTCGCCTTCGGCTGGAGCCATCCGCCCCGGCTCGCCCACCGCCTGGACCGCGACACCTCGGGCTGCCTGGTGCTGGGCCGCCACGACAAGGCCATCAAACGGCTGGGCAGGCTGTTCATGCAGGGCCGGGTCGAGAAGACCTACTGGACGGTGGTCACCGGCGCGCCGCCCGCCGATCGCGGGGTCTGCGAGGCCCCCATCCGCAAGATCACCGGCAAGGGGGGCTGGCGCATCGTCGTCGATCCCGCCGGCCAGCCGGCCGTCACCGAGTGGCGGGTGCTGGGGCGCGGCGACGGCCTGACCTGGATCGAATGCCGCCCCAGGACCGGGCGCACCCATCAGATCCGCGTCCATATGAAGGCGCTCGGCTGCCCGGTGCGGGGCGACGCCTATTACGGCCCCGATCCGGCGTCGCCGGTGCCCCTGCACCTGCATTCCCGCGCCGTCGCCCTGCCGCCTCTGGCTCCCACCAAGGCGGCGATCACGGTCGAGGCGCCGCCGCCGGCGCACATGCTGGCGGCGTTGCGGGCCTGCGGCTTTCCGGATTAGGCGACGATATCGAGAGTGTTGCCCAGATACGGCGCCGTCGGCGGCGGCAGCGACGCCTGGGCGGCCTGGACGACCTGGGCGATGGCCTGGGCCTGGATGGCCGCCTGCTTCAGCATCATCAGGCTGGCGTCCTGACCCATGCTGGCCTGTTGCATCTGCAGTGCGGCGGCGGCGAGTTCCATGGCGTCAGCCTAGCACCGACGCGCGCCGGAGTCATCACATGGCGATGTCACGGCACGAACGCCTGGCCGGTCCCGCCGTCGTCGCGCAGCCGGTCGATGAGCCCCTCCAACCTCCGGATGTCGCGCCTGAGCGCCTCGATCTCGGCGCCCTGGCGGCGAACCTCGTCGGATAGGTCCTCGATGGCGGCCTCGGCATGGGCCAGGGCGGTCTCGGCGTCGGTCAGGCGGTCGCTCATCGCGGCTCGCCGAACAGCTCGCGCGCCACCTGGGCCATCAGTTGGCGGAAGCGCCTGTCGTCGGGGCCGGCGGCCCGCGCCAGCCGCCCGCGCAGGGACGCCATCAGGGCCTTGCCGTCGCAGAACGCGGCCTGCACGGTGATCGTCTCGCGCGGGTCGGCGGCCACCGGCGGATCGCCGCCGCACAGCCGCGCCATATCGAGATCGTCGGGGGCGTTGAAGGCCAGCACCACCCGGTATTGCGGCCGGGGCGCGGCCTCGCGGTCGGCGGTGAAGCGGGTGACCCGGCCGATGATCTTGTCGGACATCGCCTCGGCCACCTGCTCGCGGAACCGGGCCGGATCGACGGCGAAGGGCATTCCATGCACCTCGACCAGCATGGGGCCGTCCGAGGTGGCGTAGATCATCGTGCTCCAGGTCGCCGGATTGCGCCAGGTGCCGGCGACGGTGGCCGGCCCCTCCTCGCAGGCGGCCGACAGGCCCGCCAGCGCGACGGCGCCGAGGGAGAGGAGTCGCTTCAACATGGCCCGATGGTCCCACGGAGCCGGATGCTGTTCAAGCTACTCCTTCTTGCGCGCCTCGTCGGCCAGGCGGCCGATGCAGGCGTCGCGCCCGCCTTCCTCGGCGACGGTGTCCAGGGTGTAGAACCCGCCCTTGTCCATATCCGGGAACAGATGCACGGCCAGCCGGCAGCCGGTGGCGGTATAGAGCCAGATCTTGCCCGGCGGCCGCTCGCTTTCCTCGGCGGGCCGGCCGAGGAGTTGCGCCGTCTCGGCCTCGGACAGGCCGACCAGTTGGGGCGTCTCCTTGGCCTCGGGCTCGGGCGGTGCCGGCTTGCGCTCGGCCTTGACGGCCGGCCTGACCGCGGGACGGCGGGACTTCGCGGCGGCCTGGGGCGCCTCACCCGGCTCCGGCGCGGGCGCCACCACCGTCGGGGCGGGCTCGCGCCACGGCCAGCGGGGCTCCTCCAGGCGCATGTCGGCGCAGCCGGACAGGCCGAGGCCGACCAACAACAACGCGACGGCGGAAAGCGGACGAATGACGGTCATGGGCAGGCTCTCGGCTGGGGTCCGATGGATTCGGCTGGGGTCCGATGGATATGGCTCTGGCTCGGCTAAGGCGCACCGCCCCAAAGGGCCGGGACGTGACATCGTGAAGTCGGATTGAAGCAACATTGTGTCATTGTCCAAATTATCCGCATTTATGCTGATGCCACCCATGCCGAATGGCCAATGTTATTCACTCACGCAACACAGGATCAAGTATTGGCGACATCACTCGTGCCGGCACCATGATGGCGCCATGGGTCATTACCGTGTGGTTTACGGGACATGAATGGACCATGCGCCTACCACCACCGCGCAGGCCGGCCCCTCGATAGGGCATCGGCCCGGATCGGCGAAAGGGGTGCCGCCGGCACGGGGAACCGCGCAAAGGGATAGGCCGCCGGCCCGACGGTCCCTGGCCGGCGGCCGGATAACCGCCCATTAATGAGTCGGGGCTACGAGTGGCGCACAGGCTTGGTTCGGAGGATGACGATGGCGACTTCGGTGGTTCTGGTTGACGACGACGATCTGTTCAGGGAATCGCTGGGCCGCAACCTGGCCGACGCCGGCTACGCGGTGCGCGACTTCGCGCGCGGCGGCGCGGCGCTGGACCATCTGCTGACCGGGGCGAACGCCCATCTGGTCATCCTGGACTGGCGCATGCCCGAGATGAACGGCATCGAGGTGCTGAAGCGCATCCGCGCCGCCAGCCTGGAGGTGCCGGCCATCTTCCTGACCGCGCTGACCGACCAGATCTACGAGGAGGCGGCGCTGGCCACAGGCGCCGTGGACTTCGTGGAGAAGAGCCGCAGCTTCACCATCCTGGAGAAGCGCATCGGCCTGATCCTGGACGGCGCCAAGGCGCGCGGCGCCGCCAACGGCAACGAGGCGGAGCAGGTGAGCCTGGGCGAGCTGATCCTTCGCCTCAAGACCAGCCGCGCCACCTGGAGGGAGCGACCGGTCGAACTGACGCTGACCGAATTCAAGATCGTCGCCCTGATGGCCGAGCGGGCCGGCGAGGACGTGGCCTATCGCGACATCTACGATCTGGTGCACGGGGCCGGGTTCCTGGCCGGGGCCGGCCCCGAGGGCTACCGCGCCAATGTCCGCACCTTCGTCAAGCGCATCCGCCAGAAGTTCCGCGACGTGGACGCCGATTTCGACCAGATCGGCAACTATGCCGGCTTCGGATACCGCTGGAAGACCGACGGCGATGCCTGACGGCCTGGGACGGGCCGCGCGTTCCCTGGCCGCCCGCCTGGTCCTGGTGGCGGCGGCCTTCACCGCCGTGCCGGTGATCCTGTACGAGGAGTTCTCGGCCGCCGAGGCCACCAAGCGCGAGGTGCTGCTGGCCCGGCTGCAGGTGGAGGGCCAGCTGATCGCCCGCGGCCTGTCGCTGGGCCTGGCGCGGCTGAAGGCCCCCAGCGTGGTCGACACCGCCAAGGTCCTGGACGACCTCGACCCCCGGGGGGTCAATGTGCGGCTGCTGTTCCGCCCGGCGATGCCGCGCGCGGAAGGTGGGCCGGTGTTCCTGGTCGGCGCCCGCCCGGCACTGGCCGCCGACGCCGTCGAGGCCGAACGCGAGCGGCTGGCCCAGGCCGGGATCATCAAGGCGGTGCCCGATTCCTGCGCCGGCGGCCATGCGCTCGACCTCCACTACCGGGGAACCTCGGGCGAGGATGAGGTGCTGACCTCCATCGTCCCGTTCACCACCACCGCCGGCTGCTGGGCGGTGGTCACCGCCCAGTCGGCCCGGGGCGTGGCCGGCGCCCTGTTGGACCGCCCCTATTGGCGAAGCCCCGAGATCCAGCTTGCCGCCGGCGTCTACGCGCTGCTGATGGTGCTGGCGCTGACGGTGTTCGGCGGCCTGTGGCTGAACCTGCGCCGCTTTGGCCGCGAGGCCCGCGCCATCGCCGAGGGCGCCGCCCGTCCCCGCCCCTTCGCCAAGATCAACCGCATCCCCGAACTGGAATGGGTGGCGGGCGAGTTCGACCTGATGGTGGGAAACCTGCGCGCCACCGCCGACGCCTTCCGCTTCGCCGCCGAGGAGAACGCCCACGCCTTCAAGACCCCCATCGCCACCATCGCCCAGGCGGTCGAGCCGCTGCGCCGCGCCATTCCAAGCGCCGAGAGCGCAGGCCGGTCACTGCAGGTGATCGAGGCGGCGGTGGAGCGCCTGGACTCGCTGGTCGCCGCGTCGCGGCGCCTGGACCAGGTCAACGCCGACCTGGTGAGCCCGCCGCGCCAGGCGGTGGACGTCTCGAGACTGGTCGGCGCCCTGCTCGACAGCTACGACGAGACCGCCGAGCGGGGCGTTCGCATCGACCGCCACGTCACCCCCGCCTGCGTGGTCAAGGCCGGCGTCGAGCTACTGGAAACGGTGATCGAGAACGTCCTCGACAACGCCATCTCGTTCTCGCCCGACGGCGGCCGGGTGGCGGTAACGGTGGCGCGTGGCGACGGCCGGGTGGTGCTGGCCATCGACGACCAGGGCCCCGGCGCCCCCGAGGACGTGCTGGAGCGCATGTTCGACCGCTACGTCTCGCACCGGCCGGCCGGCGACCCCTCGGGCGCGCCGCATTTCGGCATCGGCCTGTGGATCGTCCGCCGCAACGTCGCCGCCATCGGCGGCACCGTCGAGGCCCGCAACCGCGAAGGCGGCGGACTTCGCGCCACGGTTACCTTGCCTTCCGCCTGAGTCCTACGTCCAGTAGAGGTATACGATAGGCTCTGTTGTGCGGATCACGCATAAGGAGTATACCTTACCCTCGATTGGACGTTCCGCCCTACGAGGACTGGATACCGGGATGGCAGTAATCGACAGCGATTTGCGGGTGCTGGTGATCGACGCCAACGCGCATATCCGCCGGCTCATCGCGACGCTTCTGGGGGCGCTGGCCATCAAGGACGTGGCCGAGGCGCGCACCCCCGAGCAGGCGGTGCCGCTGATGCTGTCCAAGGCGCCGGACCTAGTCATCGTCGATTTCGCCAGCGATCCCACCGAGACGATCCTGTTCGTCCACCGCATGCGGAGGGGGGAACTGATCGATCCGCGCACGCCCGTGCTGGCCCTGTCCAGCTCGACCCATCACGCGGTCCTGGAACGGGCCTGGGAAGCGGGGATCGACGACGTGATCGCCAAACCCATTTCCGCCATCGAGGTCATCAACCGGTCCGCCTCCCTGATCCAGGAGCGGCGCCGCGTCGACTATCTGGCGGAAGAAGCCGCCGAGTAGGCGCGCATGGCGGCCGGGGACGGCGACATCGACCCCGACGCCCTGGCCCGGGCCGAAGCCGCCCTCGCCCGCCTCGCCTCCGATTACCTGTCCTGGGCCGAGGCCGACTGCGCCGCCTTGCGGGCCTGCCTGGCGGAGATTGCCGCGCATCCCGCCGACGCCGCCGACGGCCTGTGGCGGCTGTTCCGCATCGCCCACGACATGAAGGGCCAGGCGGGCACCTTCAATTTCCCCCTGATCACCGACGTGGCCGGCCGCCTGTGCCGGACCATCGAGGCGGCGCCGGAGCCCGACGCCGCCGGCCTGGCGCGGCTGGGCGCGCACATCGAGGCGCTGGCGGAGATCATCCTCGACCGCCTGGGCGGCGACGGCGGCGACCGCGGCCGGAAGATTCTGGCCCGCCTGGAGTAGGCCCTGACGCGGCCGGGCCCGCGATGCTATAACTCCCCTTCCCCTCGTCAGCGCCCGGAACGCCATGCCCCGCCTGAAGCCCCTCGCCATCCTCCTGTGCCTCGCCCTGCCCGTCCCGCCCGCCGCCGCCGAGCAGGTTCCGGTCTCGCGCGAGCAGATCTCGCTGACCTTCGCGCCGGTGGTCCGCGAGGCGGCCCCGGCGGTGGTGAACATCTACACCAAGCGGATCGTCAAGACCGCCTCGCCGCTGCTGGCCGACCCGTTCTTCCGCCGTTTCTTCGGCGACATGGCGCCCCACGGCCTGACCCAGGACCGCGTGCAGCGCTCGCTGGGCTCGGGGGTGATCGTATCGGCCGACGGCACGGTGATCACCAACCACCACGTCATCAAGGATGCCGACGAGGTGACGGTGGTGCTGTCCGACCGCCGCGAGTTCGAGGCCGAGGTGCTGGGATCGGACGAGCGCTCGGACCTGGCGGTGCTGAAGCTGGACGCCGGCGGCCAGGCCCTGCCGGCGCTGCCGTTCGGCGATTCCGACACCCTGGAGGTCGGCGACCTGGTCCTGGCCATCGGCAATCCATTCGGCGTCGGCCAGACGGTGACCAGCGGCATCGTCTCGGCGCTGGCGCGGACCAATGTCGGCATCACCGACTACCGCTCGTTCATCCAGACCGACGCCGCCATCAATCCGGGCAATTCGGGCGGCGCGCTGGTCGACATGAAGGGGCAGCTGGTGGGCATCAACTCGGCCATCTACTCCAAGGACGGCGGCTCGAACGGCATCGGCTTCGCCATTCCCACCGCCCTGGTCAAGGCGGTGCTGTCGGGCATCAAGACGACCGGCAAGGTGGTGCGCCCGTGGCTGGGCGCCCACGGCCAGGCCATCACCAGCGACCTCGCCCAGGCCCTGAAGCTGCCGCGCCCGGTGGGCGTGCTGATCGACAACGTCCACCGCGACGGCCCCGCCGCCAAGGGAGGCCTGCGCCCCGGCGACGTGGTGGTGGCCATCCAGGGCCGCGAGGTGGACGATCCCGAGGGCATGCGGTTCCGCCTCGCCACCTTGCCCATCGGCAGCGACGCCCTGCTGACCGTGCTGCGCGACGGCCGCGAGACCCAGGTGGCGGTGCCGCTGGTGGCGCCGCCGGAAATCCCGCCCCGCGACCTGACGGAAGTGGGGGGCGGCAATCCCTTCGCCGGCGCCCTGGTCGCCAATCTCAATCCGGCCCTGGCCGAGGAGATCGGCATGGATACCGGCGCCACCGGGGTGGTGGTGCTGCGCATCCGCAGGGGCTCGGTCGCCCACCGTTTGCGGTTCCAGCCCGGCGACATCATCCTCAAGGTCAACGACCGCCCGGTGGAGCGCGTGACCGACGCCAAGCGGGCCCTGGCGGGCGAGGCCCGCATCTGGCGCGTCACCATCCTGCGCGACGGCGAGACCCTGAGCCTGACGGTGGGTGGGTGAGCACGCTGTTCGAAAAGGACGAGGACCGGCCGCTGGCCGACCGCCTGCGGCCCCACAGCCTGGACGAGGTGGTCGGCCAGGACCACCTGCTCGCCGCCACCGCACCCCTGGGCCGCATGCTGGCGGCGGGACGCCTGGCCTCGACCATCCTGTGGGGGCCGCCCGGCTGCGGCAAGACCACCATCGCCCGGCTGCTGGCCGAGCGCACCAAGCTGCATTTCGAGCCGCTGTCGGCGGTATTCTCGGGCGTCGCCGACCTGCGCAAGGTATTCGAGGCCGCCCGCAAGCGCCGCGAGGTCGGCCAGGGCACGCTGCTGTTCGTGGACGAGATCCATCGCTTCAACCGCGCCCAGCAGGACGGTTTCCTTCCCTATGTCGAGGACGGCACGGTGGTGCTGGTGGGCGCCACCACCGAGAATCCCAGCTTCGAGCTGAACGGCGCCCTGCTGTCGCGGTGCCAGGTGCTGGTGCTGCACCGCCTCGACGACGTGGCGCTGGAGACCCTGATCGCCCGCGCCGAGGCGGCCGTCGGCCATCCGCTGCCGCTCGACGCCGACGCCCGCGCCGCGCTCAAGGCCATGGCCGACGGCGACGGCCGCTATTTCCTCAACCTGGTCGAGGCGCTGTCGATCCTGCCGCCCCAGCCGCGTCTCGACGCCGCCGGTCTGGCCGAGGTGGTGCAGAAGCGGGCGCCGGCCTACGACAAGGACCGCGAGGGCCACTACAACCTCATCAGCGCGCTCCACAAGAGCCTGCGCGGCTCGGACACCGACGCGGCGCTCTATTGGATGGCGCGCATGCTGGCGGGCGGCGAGGACCCGCTGTTCCTTGCCCGCCGCCTGACCCGCTTCGCGGTCGAGGACATCGGCCTGGCCGACCCCAACGCGGTGGTCCAGGCCCTGGCCGCCTGGGACGTCTACGAGCGCCTGGGCAGCCCCGAGGGCGAGTTGGCCCTGGCGCAACTGGTCATCTATCTGGGCACCGCGCCCAAGTCCAACGCCGCCTACATGGCCTTCAAGTCGGCCATGCGGGCCGCCAAGGACACCGGCAGCCTGATGCCGCCCATGCATATCCTCAACGCCCCGACCAAGATGATGAAGGACCTGGGCTACGCCAAGGGCTACCAGTACGACCACGACACCGCCGAGGGCTTCTCGGGACAGAACTACTTTCCCGACGGCATGGAGCGCCGGCGCTTCTATAATCCCGTCGAACGCGGTTTCGAGCGGGAGGTGAAAAAGCGCCTGGACTACTGGGACAAGCTGCGGCGCGACAGGCAGGGGCAGGGGGGAGAATGACCGCATCCACCATCATCGCCGTCGCCGCCGGCGGCGCGGCCGGCTCGGTTGCCCGCTATCTGTCCATGGTGGCGCTGGGCGCACTGGTGGGCACCGGCTTCCCGTGGGGGACGCTGTTCGTCAACATCCTCGGCAGCCTGGCCATGGGCATCCTCGCCGAGCTCGGCGCCCTGGCCTGGCAGCCGTCGCCGGAACTCAAGGTTTTCCTGACCGTCGGCTTCCTGGGCGGCTTCACCACCTTTTCCACCTTCTCGCTGGACGTCGCCCTGCTGGTCGAGCGCCACGACTGGCCCGTCGCCCTTGCCTATATCGCCGGCTCGGTGATCCTGTCGGTGGCGGCGCTGTTCGCCGGCATGGCGGTGGTGCGGCAGGTGGTGGGGTGAGAGACGATGCACCACAAAGACACAAAGGGCACGAAGGTCGAGGAATTGGAGACCGATGGCCTGTCCCGCCGAGTGATCGGCCTTGCCATTGATGTCCATCGCGCCATTGGCCCGGGTTTACTCGAAAGCGCTTACGAGGAATGTCTGTGTCGAGAACTTGAGCTCCAAGCCATTCCGTTCGCGAGACAGCTTTCAATTCCGGTGGAATATAAGGGAAAGCGCCTGGACTGCGGTTACCGGCTTGACCTCCTGGTAGACCGCCGCTTGATCGTCGAGGTAAAGGCGGCCGAGCGTCTTTTGCCGATCCATGATGCTCAGCTTCTGACCTACATGCGCCTGGCGAACATCCGCATCGGACTACTGATGAATTTTCACTCCCTGACGCTGAAGGACGGCATCCGACGTCTGGTGCTCTGACCAACTTAAAGAGTTAAAGTCTGGGATGGCAAAGCTTCTAAGGTTTGTGGCGATATCGATCGCCACGGCAATCGGCCTGTGCGTCGTGATCGTTGTTGGCGCGGTCTTCATCGCGCGGCAAGGGCACGGGCTCTGTTCCCCCGACGTTGTCAAGCAGACGGCAGAATCTCCGGACCGTCGCTGGGTGGCGCGGATAGGTGTGTGCGGCGCCTTGTCAGGCTCGTTCTACTATTTTGATATGGCGAGGCGGGGGGAGCCTGCGGAGCCGGACGTCGCTCAATCGTTCGAGATCGTTGGCAATGAGCGCCCGGTGTTGCGTTGGATCGATGCGCGAGCGGTTGAGATTTCGTTGCCCAGTGGGATGCGGCCGGGAACCGACCTGGAAAAATACAAAGGCGTCACCATCCAATACACGCACCGACAATGATGGGAAGCGAACTGCATGCGCCGTGAGCGCGAAAGCGCTACACTTCAGGGCCTTGAAAGAGGCGGAAATTTGGTGGTAAATCCGCGCAGACTTCTTGGTGTCCTTTGTGTCTTTGTGGTTATACCGCTCGGCCTATGAAATGACTTTCTCAATCCACGGATAGAAGGCGAGG
>CALABS010000052.1 GCA_937887565.1 uncultured Rhodospirillaceae bacterium
GGTAGGTAGGCAACAAGCGAATCACAAAATTAGCGAATCAATCAACCGGCTTCCGCATTAGACCATTTTGGACGTTCGGGGAAGATCTGCATCCGCAGGCGTGGAGGCATCTGGCCATGAAGCCATGGGTTCATGGTCTCATGGATCCATGACCGGCAGCCCTCTCGTTCATGCCTATCCCCCGACCGGCGCCAAGGTCTCCGCCGGCAATGGCGACCACACTCCGAAGTTCTGGGATGAGGAGACGGGGGCGCTCCGCGCCAAGCAGGGCGGCGAGCGCGTCTATGTCGGCTACGCTTCCGTCGGCATCCATATGTCGGTGGAGGACGTGAAGGCTCTGATGCCCGACTCCGCCCTCTACGAGATGATCGGCAACTCGATGGCTGCCGCCGTCGTGGGCCGTGTTCTCAAGGGCGTCGTCCGCGAGGCCGCCAACCGCCGCGGCGACTGGTTCCGCCCGGCGGCGTAAGCGAAGTTCGGGGAGGCGGCGACAGAAGGTGCTTCAGTCGCCGCCCTCCTGCATCCGCCTCCGCATGATCTGCTCTGCCTTGGTCGGCCGTCCTTGCTTCCGGGGCTGCTCGACCGTCTGGGCATCGAGCCAAGCTTCAAGGTCGCGTCGGCGGTATATGATCTTTCTGCCGCGTCTGATGTAGGGAGGACCGGAAAACGGACGCTTCGCGGGATCCATCGAAGCCTTGGAGAGGAATGATTCGGATAGCGGGTATTCCGCCACGACCTCCGCCCTCGTCAGATATTCCTTTCTCTCCATCCACGGCACCTCCCTTCGAGCGAATTTGAAACTGCCGGAAGGTCGGTGAAGCGTCAATGGGGAAAACTCGGTTATAATCAATGCATTGCAGTTTGCTTGTTGGGTTGTTGACACCGACGCTGGGACCACGGATGCTTGGGACTGACCGGGACGTCGGGTGGTCGGCAAGGGCTACCCGAAGCCGCTCCGCAGATGGGCTGGAGCTGGGACAAATTGGGACACACGCCATGAAATTCGGTGCGTCTCGCTGAATATCAGTGAAAAGTAAACTTGTTTGAATGCAAACACTTAGACGGCAGCCCAAGGGTTTGCCGGGACATCCGACCCGATTCCCAAGCTTACGACGAGGGTTCGATTCCCTTCACCCGCTCCAACGCCGGACCGGCCGATCGCCGCGGATTTGCTGGCGACGAATCCAGGTTTGCGTCGATTTCTGTGATTGTCATGCCCACCGGGGTGGGGGTGGTCAGCCGTCGGTCGCTTCCAGGTGGAAGGCGGCGGCCATCAGCGACTTGGTGTAGGGGGTCTTCGGGCGTTCGAAGATGTCGCGGGCGTCGCCCAGTTCGACCACCTGGCCATCCTTCATCACGATCAGCTCGTCGGCAAGCGCGCGGACGACGCGCAGATCGTGGCTGATGAACAGGTAGGCGATGCCGTGGCGGGCCTGGATGTCGCGCAGCAGGTCGACGATCTGGGCCTGGACGCTGACGTCGAGCGCGCTGGTGGGCTCGTCGAGGACGATGAATTTGGGCTTGAGCACCAGGGCGCGGGCGATGGCGATGCGCTGGCGCTGGCCGCCCGAGAATTCGTGGGGATAGCGGTCCTGGGTGTCGGGGTCGAGTCCCACCTCGACCAGCGCCTCCGAGATCAGCCGCCGGCGCGTGCCGGCGTCGGGGGCAAGGTCGTGGACCTCCAGCCCCTCGCCGACGATCTGGCCCACCGACAGGCGCGGGCTCAACGACCCATAGGGGTCCTGGAACACCATCTGCATCTGCCGGCGCAGCGGCCGCACTCGGTTGGGCGGCAGGCCCTGGAGCTCGGTGCCGCCGAACACGATCTGCCCCTCGGAGCCGATCAGGCGCAACAGCGCCAGACCCAGCGTGGTCTTGCCCGAGCCCGATTCGCCGACCACGCCGATGGTGTGGCCCTCGCGGATGGTCAGCGATACGCCGTCCACCGCCTTGATGTGGTCGACGGTGCGGCGGAACACGCCCTTCTTGATCGGGAACCACACCTTGACGTCGACGCCCTCCATGATGACGGGGGCGTCGGCCTCGGCGCGGTTGGGCTTGCCCTTGGGCTCGGCGGCCAGCAGGCGCCGGGTGTAGGGATGCTTGGGGGCGTCGAACACCTCGGCCACCGATCCCGCCTCGACCACCTCGCCCCGGTTCATCACGCAGACGCTGTCGGCGATCTTGCGGACGATGCCGAGGTCGTGGGTGATGAACAGCAGCGCCATGCCCAGCCGCGCCTGCAGGTCCTTCAGCAGCTTCAGGATCTGGGCCTGGATGGTGACGTCCAGTGCGGTGGTCGGCTCGTCGGCGATCAGGATGTCGGGCTCGTTGGCCAGGGCCATGGCGATCATCACGCGCTGGCGCTGACCGCCGGACAATTCATGCGGAAGGGCGCCCAGCCGCTTCTCCGGCTCGGGGATGCCGACCAGGCGCAGCAACTCCAGCACGCGGGCGCGCTTGGGCTCGCCGGTCAGGCCCTTGTGGATCTCCAGCACCTCGCCGACCTGGGTCTCGATGTCGTGCAGGGGGTTGAGCGAGGTCATCGGCTCCTGGAACACCATGGCGATGCGGTCGCCGCGCACGGCGCGCAGGCTGCGCTCGGGGGCGCCGACCAGCTCCTGGCCGTTGAACCGGATGCTGCCCTTGGGGTGACGGGCACGCGGATAGGGCAGAAGCTGCAGGATGGAGAGCGCGGTCACCGACTTGCCCGAGCCGGATTCACCGACCAGCGCCAGGGTCTCGCCCTTGCGCAAGGTGAACGAGACCGAGCGGACCGCCTCGACGGGGCCGAACGACACCGCGAGGTCGCGAACCTGGAGAAGGGAGGGGGCGGGGTCGGTCTTCATGTGATGGTCTTCCGGGGGTCGAAGGCGTCGCGGACGGCCTCGCCCACGAATACCAGGAGCGACAGCAGGGCCGCCACCACCACGAAGCCGGTGATGCCCAGCCACGGTGCCTGGAGGTTGGCCTTGCCCTGGGCCAGCAGGTCGCCGAGCGACGGCGAGCCGGGCGGCAGGCCGAGGCCCAGGAAATCCAGCGCCGTCAGCGACACGATGGAGCCGTTGAGGATGAACGGCATGAAGGTCAGCGTCGCCACCATGGCGTTGGGGAGCACGTGGCGGACCATGATCCGCCCGTCGCCCATGCCCAACGCCCGCGCGGCACGGACATAGTCGAAGTTGCGGGCCCTCAGGAACTCGGCGCGGACCACCCCGACCAGACTGGTCCACGAGAACAGCACCAGTACGCCGAGCAGGGTCCAGAAGCCCGGGGTGATCACCGAGGCGACGATGATCAGGATCAAGAGATGCGGCAGCCCGCCCCAGATCTCCAGCAGCCGCTGGCCGAACAGGTCGATGCGTCCGCCGAAATAGCCCTGGACGGCGCCGACCGCCACCCCGATCACCGTGCTGACCAGGGTCAGCGACAGGCCGAACAGGATCGACAGCCGGAGGCCGTAGATCAGGCGCGCCAGCACGTCGCGGCCCTGGTCGTCGGTGCCCAGCCAGTTCTCGGCGTTGGGAGGCGCGGGGTGTGGCCGCACCACGTCGTAGTTGATGGTGCCGTAGTCGAAGCGCACCGGCGGCCACAGCGCCCAGCCGTGTTCGTCGATCTTCTGCTGGATGTAGGGGTCGCGGTAGTCGGTGTAGGTCAGGAAGTCGCCGCCGAAGGTGGTCTCGGGATAGTCGGCGATCACCGGAAAATACAACTCGCCCCGATAGCTGACCAGGATGGGGCGGTCGTTGGCGACGAATTCAGCGAACAGGGTGACCACGAACGCCGCCAGGAACAGCCACAGCGACCAGTAGCCCCGCCGGTTGCGCCGGAAGGCGTCGAGGCGGCGCCGGGTGAGGGGGGAGAGCGCGGTCATCGGGGGAGGCCCCCACCCCGGCGCTCCCCCGGCAAAGCCGGGGGAGGGGGAAGAACGGTGCCGCTGGGGGCATGGTGACGCATCATCCTCACACCTCCCGCTTCTCGAAGTCGATGCGGGGATCGACGAGGTGGTAGGTCAGGTCGCTGACCAGCGACAGGACCAGGCCCAGCAGGCTGAACATGTAGAGCGTCCCGAACATCACCGGATAGTCGCGGTTGACCACCGCCTCGTAGCCCAAGAGGCCCAGTCCGTCGAGCGAGAAGATGATCTCGATGAGGATCGAGCCGGCGAACAGGATGCCCACCAGCGCCGACGGAAAGCCGGCGATGATCAGCAGCATGGCGTTGCGGAAGACGTGGCCGTACAGCACCCGCTTCTCCGGCAGGCCCTTGGCCCGGGCGGTGACGACGTACTGCTTGTTGATCTCTTCGAGAAAGGAGTTCTTGGTCAGCATGGTGAGGCTGGCGAAGCCGCCGATGACCAGGGCGGTGACCGGCAGCGCCAGGTGCCAGAAATAGTCCTTGATGCGGTCGGGCCAGTCCATTTGCGCCCAGTCGGGGCTGGTCAGGCCCCTGAGCGGGAACCACGCCAGGTACTTGCCGCCGGCGAAGACCACGATCAGCAGGATGGCGAACAGGAAGCCGGGCACCGCGTAGCCGACGATGATCCCCCACGAGGTGGCGATGTCGAAGGCCGAGCCGTCGCGGCGCGCCTTGGCGATGCCGAGAGGGATGGAGACCAGGTAGATGATCAGGGTGGTCCACAGGCCGATGGAGATGGAGACGGGCATCTTCTCCACCACCAGGTCGATCACCGAGACGTCGCGGTAGAAGCTGGTGCCGAAGTCGAAGCGGGCGTAGTCGCCGACCATCTTGAGGAAGCGCTCGTGGGCCGGCTTGTCGAACCCGAACTGGCGCTCGATCTCCTTGATGAAGGCGGGGTCGAGGCCCTGGGCGCCGCGATAGGCGGAGCCTTCGGCGCCGGCGCGCGGCGGCCGCTGGGTCTGGACGTCGCCGCCGCCGCCCGAGATGCGCTGGGTGGCCTCGGCGCCGGTGCCCTCGATGCGGGCGATCATCTGCTCCACCGGCCCGCCGGGGGCCAGTTGGGCGATGACGAAATTGATCAGCATGATCCCGAACAAGGTGAGCGGGATCAGCGCCAGGCGGCGGATGGCGTAGGCGAGCACGTCCGGTCAGTCCCCCCTCTGGCGGCGGCGCATGATCAGCACCACCACGATCACCAGCACGACGCCCACCCACACCCACACGCTGGGGCTCCGCGACGAGGCGGCCGGCGTCGGCACCGCCTCGGCGGGCACCATGTCGCCGCCCTGCTCGGCGCGGGGCGATGGCGGCGGCGGGCCGGGGCGCTGCAGCTGCGGCGACGGCGCCTCGGGCGGTGGCGGCTGTTCCTGAGCCTGGGCCGTTGCGATTAGCCCCGGCGCGGCGGCGGTGCGCGCCGCCTCCTTGGCCCACCACGCGAACAACTGGTAGCCGCGCATGGGCGTGGTCTCGGGGCGGCCGAACTTGTCCCAGTAGGCGACGCGGTCATGGCCGATATGCCATTGCGGGATCACGTAGTGGTTCCACAAGAGCACCCGGTCCAGCGCCCGGGTGCGGGCCACCAGCTCGTCGCGGTCCCGCGCCGAGATGACGCCGGCGACCAGCGTGTCCACGGCCGGGTTCCTGATGCCCACGTAGTTGCCGCTGCCCGGCTGGTCGGCGGCCTCGCTGGTCCAGAACATCGCCTGCTCGTTGCCGGGACTCAGGCTTTCGCCCCAACTGGCGACGATCATGTCGTAGTCGAAGTCGCGCACGCGGTTGACGTACTGGGAGGTGTCGACGGTGCGCACCCTGGCTTCGATGCCCAGACGCGCCAGATTGCGGGCGAAGGGCAGGGAGATGCGCTCGAAGGCCGGCTGGACCAGCAGAATCTCGAACGCGAACGGGCGGCCGTCCTTGACCAGGCGGCCGTCCTCCACCCGCCAGCCGGCCTCCTCCAGCAGCGCCATGGCCTTGCGCAGGTTGGGCCGGATCGAGTCCTCGCCCTCGGTGGACGGCGGCGCGTAGACCTCTGTGAAGACCTCGTCGGGGACTTGGCCGCGCAGGGGCTCCAGCACCTTCATCTCGGCCGGCGACGGCAGGCCGGCGGCGGCCAGTTCGGAATTGGACCAGTAGCTGGTCGTGCGCGTGTACTGACCGTAGAACAGGTTGCGGTTGGTCCATTCGAAGTCGAAGGCCTGGGCCAGGGCCCGGCGCACCCGCGGGTCGGCGAACAGGTCGCGGCGGATGTTGAAGGCGAAGGCCTGCATGCCGGCCGGCACCTCGTTGTCCAACTCGGTCCGCACCGCGCGCCCCTGGGCCAGCGCCGCCCAGTCGTGGTAGGCGGTGGCCCACTTCTTGGCCTCGTTCTCCTGGCGGAAATCGTATTCGCCGGCCTTGAGCGCCTCCAGCGCCACGGTGGTGTCGCGGTAGTAGTCGTAGCGGAGGCGGTCGAAGTTGAACTGGCCCTTGCGAACCGGCAGGTCGCGGCCCCAGTAATCGGCCACCCGCTCGTACTCGACGAAGCGGCCGGGCTCGAAGCGGCCGACCCGGTAGGGGCCGCTGCCCAAGGGCGGCTCCAGGGTGGTCTGGCTGAAGTCGCGCCCCTCCCAATAGTGCCGGGGCAGGATCGGCATCTCGCCGACGATGAGCGGCAGTTCGTGGTTGTCGCCGGGCTTGAAGGTGAACTTGACGCCGTGTTGCCCCACCTTCTCGGCCTTGTCCACCGCGCCGTAGTAGAAGCGGTAGTGGGGGTCGCCCTTGGCCTTGAGGACGTCCAGCGAGAAGATCACGTCCTCGGGGGTGACCGGACGGCCGTCGTGCCAGCGGGCCTCCTTGCGCAGCGTGAACACCACCCACGAGCGGTCGGGGGGCGTGTCGATGGTCTCGGCCAGCAGACCGTACATGGAGAACGGCTCGTCGGCCGACGGCACCATCAGCGTCTCGAACGGCATTCCGGCCCCGGCCGCCGGCACGCCCTTGACGATGAACGGATTGAGGCTGTCGAAGGTGCTTTGCGCCGCCAGCCGCAGCGTGCCGCCCTTGGGGGCGTCGGGATTGACATAGGCGAAATGGTCGAAGCCGGGGCCGTATTTGGGCTCGCCGTGCATGGCGATCCCATGGCGCGGCGCGGCCAGCGCGGCGGACGCGCCGAGGGCGAGGGCGAGGACGGCGGCGAGGACGGAGCGGATCATGCGCCCAAGTGTGGCGTCAACCACCGATGAGGGCAACCCCGCCATGGGGCGGCATCGTCTTAGCCCGCCAATACCTCCAATGCCTGGGTGTGGAGGCGGGCGTCGCCGGCGGCGCAGACGCGGCCGTCGGAGTCCAGGTCCAGCGCCCGCCCGTCCCAGTCGGTGACGATGCCGCCGGCGCCCCGGATCACCGGCACCAGGGCCAGGAAGTCGTAGGGCTTGAGGCCTGCCTCCACCACCAGGTCGACGAAGCCCGAGGCCAGCAGCGCATAGGCGTAGCAGTCGCAGCCGTAGCGGGGCTGGCGCACCCGCGCCGCCACCCGGTTCCACGCCTGAAGGGTGGCGGGGCAGAAATATTCCGGACCGGTGGTGTAGGCATAGGCCTTGGCAAGGTCGTCGCAGGCACGCGCCGTCTGGGGCGCGCCGTTGAGGGTGGTCGGGCGGCCGTCGGCGCCCAGCCAGCGTTCGTCCAGGATGGCCTGGTCGATGATGCCCAGGATCGGCCGGCCGCGATGGGCCAGCGCGATCAGGGTGCCGAAGCTGGGCTTGCCGGTGATGAAGGCCTTGGTGCCGTCGATGGGGTCCAGCACCCAGACGTAGTCGGCGTCCACGTTCTCCCGCCCGTGTTCCTCGCCCAGGATGCCGTGGTCGGGAAAGGCCTCGCGGATCAGCACCCGCATGGCCGCCTCGACCTCGCGGTCGGCGACGGTGACCGGCGAATCGTCGGCCTTGACGTCCACCGCGACCGGGGTGCGGAAGTACTTGCGGACCACCGGCCGGGCGGCGTCGGCCAGCTTTTCGGCCAGGGCGATGAACTCGGGCGGGCAGGCGTGGCTCAAGGACGTCACTCCAGGGGCGGGGCGTTGGGGGAGATGGAGCGCAGATAGGCGATCACCGCCGCGCGGTCCTCGGCCTTCTTGACGCCGGCGAAGGCCATCTTGTTGCCGGGGGCGGCGGCCCGGGGGTTGAGCAGGTAGGCGTCCAGCTTCTCGTCGTCCCAGGCGCCCGGCAGGGTCTTGAGGATGTCGGAATAGGCGAAGCCCTCGACCGAGGCGATGTCGCGGCCGACGACGCCGTGCAGGTTGGGGCCGACGCGGTTGGGGCCGCCGTCGTCGAAGGTATGGCAGGCCTTGCAGATCTTCACGCCCGCCTCGCCGGCCTCGACGCTGGCGGCCGCCACCAGGGGGGTGATGGGATCGGGCGCCACCGCCTCGATGCCGCCGCTGGCTTCGACGGGGGCGGCCTCGGCGGGGGGCGGCGCGGCGGCCTGGGGCTCGGCCGGCGCCGGACCCTCCGGCGCGGCGGCCGCTTGCTGTGTGGGAGCGGCCTCCTGGGCCGGCGGGGCTTCGGCCACCTGCACCGGGGCGGGGGTGATCGCGCGGTCCAGCGCGTCGACGCCCAGGTCCACGGCGACGATCAGGATCAGCGCGAACAGGACGGCGCCGGCGATCTTCTCGATCCGTTTGGTCATCGTCTTCTCCTGTCTTGGCCCGATCCGGGCGGCCGGCCGCAGTGTGACCGCAAAGGCCACGCCACGCCAGCCCCGGATGGGCGGGTCGGGGGTGGGCGAAAGGTGGTTTCCTCGCCCCTCCCGGCCGATATAAGGTCAAGCTGTCCCGCCGCGCACCCGTGGAGACCCCCTATGCTGCCGTCGCTCAATCCCGTCGTGGTCATTCCCGCCCGCCTCGCCGCCACCCGTCTTCCCGACAAGCCGCTGGCCGACATCCATGGCGAGCCGATGATCGTCCATGTCTGGCGCCGGGCGGTGAAGGCCGGCATCGGGCCGGTGGTGGTGGCCTGCGCCGAGCAGGTGGTGGCCGACGCGGTGACCGCCCATGGCGGCACCGCGGTGCTGACCGATCCCGACCATCCCTCGGGGTCCGACCGGGTGTGGGAAGCGCTGGAGAAGTGCGATCCCGAGCGCCAGTTCGGCGCCGTGGTCAATGTCCAGGGCGATCTGCCGACCATCGATCCCGTGGTGATCCGCGCGGTGTTCGACCCCCTCCAGGACCCGGCGGTGGATGTCGCCACCCTGGTGGCCGAGATCACGGACGACGAGGAGCGCGCCAATCCCAACGTGGTCAAGGCGGTGGTGGGCTTCGCCGACGGCGCCCGCGTCGCCCGGGCGCTCTATTTCAGCCGCGCCACCGTGCCCGCCAATCCGGGGCCGCACTACCACCATATCGGGCTCTATGCGTATACCCGGCCGGCGTTGCAGCGCTTCGTCGCCCTGCCCCAGGGCGTGCTGGAGAAGCGCGAGAAGCTCGAGCAGCTCAGGGCGCTGGAGAACGGCATGCGCATCGACGCGGCCTTGGTTGACACGGTTCCGCTGGGTGTCGATACTCCCGCCGATCTCGAAAAGGCGCGGGCGATGATCGCGTCCGAAGCCTGACCTCCAGCCCGACGGCGCCATGACCACCCAGCCCGACCCCAGCCGAGCCATCGCCTTCCAGGGGCTGTCCGGCGCCTACTCGCACCTGGCCTGCCGCAACGCCTATCCCAGCATGGCGCCGCTGCCCTGCCAGACCTTCGAGGACGCCTTCGCCGCCGTGCGCGAGGGCCGCGCCCGCTATGCCATGATCCCCATCGACAACTCGGTGGCGGGGCGGGTGGCCGACGTGCACCACCTGATGCCGTATTCGGGGCTGCACATCATCGCCGAGCACTTCGAGCGCATCAACCACCACCTGCTGGCGCTGCCTGGCGCCGAGATCGCCGACTTGGTGGCGGTCAAGAGCCACGTCCACGCGCTGGGCCAGTGCCGCAATCTCGTCCGCCAGCTCAATGTCCGCGCCATCGTCGGCCACGATACCGCCGGCGCCGCCAAGGAGGTGGCCGAGGCCGGCGACAGGACCGTGGCGGCCATCGGCTCGGAACTGGCCGGCGAGACCTATGGGCTGGTGTCGCTCAGGGCCAATATCGAGGACGCCGAGCACAACACCACCCGCTTCGTGGTCATCGCCCGCGAGGCCATGGAGCCCAACCCCAACCAGCCTTGCGTCACCACCTTCGTGTTCCGGGTGCGCAACGTGCCCGCCGCCCTGTTCAAGTCGCTGGGCGGTTTCGCCACCAACGGCATCAACATCACCAAGCTGGAAAGCTATCTGGTCGGCGGCGAGTTCGTGGCGGCGCAGTTCTACGTGGACGTCGAGGGCCACCCGGCCCATCGCAACCTGCGCCTGGCGCTGGAGGAGCTGGACTTCTTCAGCCACGAGGTCCGCATCCTCGGCGTCTACCCGGCGCATCCGTTCCGTCTGGCGCAGCGGGCGGCCGGGGAGTAGGCTTCCGCTTCCGGCAGTGGCAAGCGGAGGCGCTTATGCAATCGCGTGATCTCGGCGGGTCCGGCCTCGCCGTCTCGGCGCTGGGTCTGGGCTGCATGGGAATGTCCGAGTTCTACGGCCCCACCGACGACGCCCGGTCGCTGGCGGTGATGGAGCGGGCGCTGGAGCTGGGCATCACCCATTTCGACACCGCCGACATGTACGGCAGCGGCCACAACGAGGCCCTGCTGGCGCGCTTCCTGGCCGGCCGCCGCGACCGCGTGGTGGTGGCCACCAAGTTCGGCATCGTCCGCCGGCCCGGCGAATACGCCCGCGCCATCGACACCAGCCCCGCTTACGTCAAGGCCGCCTGCGAGGCGTCGCTGAAGCGGCTGGGGATCGACATCATCGACCTCTACTACGCCCACCGGATCAACCGCGATACGCCCATCGAGGAGACGGTCGGCGCCATGGCGGAGCTGGTGCGCGAGGGCAAGGTGCGGGCGCTGGGACTGTGCGAGGTGTCGGCGGCCACCCTGGAGCGGGCCCACGCGGAGCACCCGATCGCGGCGGTGCAGACCGAGTATTCCCTGTGGACCCGCGACCCCGAGGCCGGGGTGCTGGCGGCCTGCCGTCGGCTGGGGGTGTCGCTGGTGGCCTATTCGCCGTTGGGGCGCGGGCTGCTGACCGGCGCCATCGCCGCGCCGTCCGACCTGGCCGAAAACGATTTCCGCCGCATCGCCCCCCGCTTTCGGCCGGGCGCGCTGGAGGCCAACCTGAAGCTGGTCGAGGCGGTCAGGGCGCTGGCGGCCGCCAAGGGATGCACGCCGGGACAGCTGGCGCTGGCCTGGCTGCTGGCCCAGGGCGGCGACATCCTGCCCATCCCCGGCACCAAGCGGCTCGAATACCTCGAGGAGAATGTGGGCGCGGCGGCGGTGGTCCTGTCCGAGGCCGACCGTGCCGCCCTCGACGCCGCCCTACCCCCGGGGGCGGCGGTCGGCGACCGCTATCCGCCCGAGGGCATGAAGGGGGTGGACGTCTAGATTGTCGTGCCCCTCGCCGGGCGGGCGCATCCGCGCCGCTGGCCGCCGCCTCAGTCCGCCTTGATCAGCGTGCCGACGCCGTGGGGGGTGAACAGCTCCAGCAGCACCGCGTGGGGGATGCGGCCGTCCAGGATGACGGCCGCCTCGACCCCCTGTTCCACCGCCTGCAGGCAGGTCTCCACCTTGGGGATCATGCCGCCCGAGATGGTGCCGTCCCTGATGCAGTCGTGGACCTGGCTGGCGGTCATCTCGGGGATCAGGTTGCCCGACTTGTCCAGCACGCCGGCGACGTCGGTCAGCATCAGCAGGCGCCGGGCGCCCGAGGCGGCGGCGATGGCGCCGGCGGCGGTGTCGGCGTTGATGTTGTAGGTCTCGCCGGCCCCGCCCATGCCCACCGGCGCGATGACCGGGATGATGTCGGATTCCTGGAAGAAATCCAGGATGTGCGGGGTGATCTCGGCCGGCTCGCCGACGAAGCCGAGGTCGAGAATCTTCTCGATGTTGCTGTCGGGGTCCTTCCTGGTCCGGCGCAGCTTGCGGGCGCGGATCAGGTGGCCGTCCTTGCCCGACAGGCCCACGGCGAAGCCGCCGGCCTCGTTGATGGCCGAGACGATCTGCTTGTTGATCTTGCCCGACAGCACCATCTCGACCACCTCGACGGTGGCCTCGTCGGTGTAGCGCAGGCCGTCGACGCGCGGGGTCTGGATGTCCAGCTTCTTGAGCATCTGGTCGATCTGCGGGCCGCCGCCATGGACCACCACCGGATTGACGCCGACCTGCTTCAACAGCACCACGTCGCGGGCGAACAGCCGTGCCAGGTCCTCGGATTCCATGGCGTGGCCGCCGTACTTGACGACGATGGTCTCGTCCGAATACTGGCGCATGAAGGGCAGCGATTCGGACAGCGTCTTGGCGCGCTCGAGCCAGGCGGCGCGGTCGTGCAGGATGTCGGGGGTGTCGTCGCTCATGGGGCGGACTCCGGGTTGGCGAGCTGGACCAGTTCGGCACGCAGTTCGGCGATGCCGACGTTCTTCTCGGAACTGGTGACGATCAGGGTGGGGTGGGCGGCGACGCGGGTGCGGATCTCGTCCTCGACGCGCTTGGTTACCGCCGCCAGCTCGGCCGCCTTGAGCTTGTCGGCCTTGGTCAGCACCACCTGGTAGACCACCGCCGCCTTGTCCAACAGCTTCATCATGTCGCGATCCACGTCCTTGAGGCCGTGGCGCGAATCCACCAGCACCATGCAGCGGCGCAAGGATGGGCGGCCGGACAGGTAGTGGCCGATCAGCCGCGTCCAGCGTTCGACCATGTCCTTGGGGGCCTGGGCGAAGCCGTAGCCGGGCATGTCCACCAGGATCATCCGCCCCGAGACGTCGAAGAAGTTGAGCTGCTGGGTGCGACCCGGCGTGTTGGAAGTGCGCGCCACCGTCGCACGGCCGCAAATGGCGTTGATCAGCGACGACTTGCCGACGTTGGAGCGGCCGGCGAAGGCCACCTCGGGCAGGCCGAAGGGGGGAAGGGCATCGAGGCTCTCGATGCCGCGCAGGAAGGTGATGTCGCGGGCGAACAGAAGCCGGCCGGCCTCGATCAGGCCGGCCGCTTCCTCGTCCGGGGTGGGCGGCGTGGTGGTCAGGCCTTCACTCCCGCCCTGCGCATGATGATCCACTGCTGCAGGATCGACAGGGTGTTGCTCCACGCCCAGTAGATCACCAGACCCGAGGCGAAGTTCGCCAGCATGAAGGTGAACACGATGGGCAGGATCTGGAACATGCGCGCCTGGATGGGGTCGGCGGGCTGCGGGTTCAGCTTCTGCTGCAGCCACATGGTCACGCCCATGACCAGCGGCCAGACGCCGATCATCAGGAAGCTCGGCGGGTCCCACGGAATCAGGCCGAACAGGTTGAACACGGTGGTCGGGTCGGGGGCCGACAGGTCGCGAATCCAGCCGTAGAAGGGCGCGTGGCGCATCTCGATGGCCACGAACAGCACCTTGTAGAGGGCGAAGAACACCGGGATCTGGATCACGATGGGCAGGCAGCCCGAGACCGGATTGACCTTCTCGCGCTTGTAAAGCGCCATCATCTCCTGCTGCATGCGCATCTTGTCGTCGCCGTAGCGCTGCTGCATGGCCTGGATCTGCGGCTGCAGCTTCTTCATCTTGCTCATGGCGACATAGGACTTGTTCGCCAGCGGGAACATGATCGCCTTGATGGCCACGGTCAGCGCCAGGATGGCGAGGCCCATGTTGCCCAGCAGGCCGTGCAGCATCTGCAGCAGGTAGAAGAACGGCTTGGTCAGGAAGTAGAACCAGCCGAAATCGATGGCGAGGTCGAAGCGCTCGACGCCGTACTTCTCGGCATAGGCGTCCAGCAGGGTGACCTCCTTGGCGCCGGCGAACAGGTTGAAGCCGGCCTCGACCGCCTGGCCCGGCTCGACGACGCGGGGGCCGCCGGTGAAGTCGACCTGATAGCGGTCGCCGTCGTCGGAGCGCTGGTGGACGAAGCGGCCGGTGACCTCTTCCTTCTGGGTCGGGATCAGGGCGGTCAGCCAGTACTTGTCGGTGATGCCCAGCCAGCCGCCGGTGGTCTTCTCGCGGATGACGCCGTCCTTGGCGAGGTCGCCGTAGTCCACCTCCTTGAGGGTGCCGTCCAGCACGCCTAGCGGACCCTCGTGCAGGATGTACATGCCCGAGGTGTGCGGCGTGCCGGTGCGCGACACCAGCGCGTAGGGGTGCAGGGTGACCGGCTTGGCACCGTAGTTTTCGACCCGCTGCTGGACGGTGAACATGTAGTTCTCGTCCACCGTGAAGGCGCGCACGAACCTCAGTCCCTCGCCGTTGTCCCACGACAGCGCCACCGGGGCGCCCGCCGACAGCGACGCGGCCGAGCCCGGGGCAGGCTGCCAGATGGCGTCGGCGGCGGGGGTCTTGACGGCCGGGTCGGCCGGCACCCAGCCGAACTCGGCGTAATAGGGATGGGGCGCGGCGGCCGGCGACAGCAGAGTGATCTCGGCGCTGTCCGGGGCCGGGGTCTCGTGGTAGTTGGCCAGGGTCAGGTCGTCGATGCGGGCGCCGTGCAGCGAAATGGAGCCGTGCAGGCGCGGTGTGCGCACCGGGATGCGCTTGGCCTGGGCCAGGGCGGCGGCCCGGGTCTCGGCCGGCGAGGCCGGCTTGGCGGCGGTGGGAGCGTCCGCGCCGGCGGTTCCCCGCGGCACCGGCGGCACCGAGGTGGCGGCCTGGTCGGCGGCCACCGGCGCCTGCTTCGGCGTCGAGGGATACAGCCACTGGAAGCCGAACAGGATGGCGGCCGACAGGACGATGGCGAGAATCAGGTTGCGCTGTTCGTTCATGACATCCTAGTCCGGGTCTTCGGGTCCGGCACGGGATCGACCCCGCCGTCGTTCCAGGGATGGCAGCGGCAGACGCGGCGAACCGCGAGCCACGAGCCGGCGATGGGACCGTGCTTCTCGACAGCCTCGATGGCGTAGGCCGAGCACGAGGGATAGAAGCGGCAGCTCGCCGGCAGCACCGGCGAGATGAACAACTGGTAGCCGCGGATCAAGCCGCGCAGCAGCAAGCCGACCGGATTGGTCACCTACGCCTCCCTGGCGGCGGACGGGTCGGGGGCTTCCGGCCGTCGCGCGCCGACACGTTTTAGCGCGGTTCGCAAATCCTGCAACAGAAGAGAATATGGCCGGGTCAGCGTTTCCCTGCGGCCGATGACCACGAGGTCGGTGTCCAGGGCGGCCAGCGCGGGCAGAATCTCGCCGGCCGCCGCCTTCAGGCGCCGCCGGGCGCGGTTGCGTTCCACCGCGTTGCCCACCTTCTTGGAAACGGTAAAGCCGACGCGGGTGGCGTCGGCTCGACTTTCCGGCGGCGTGGGGGCCGATTGCAGGATCAGTCCCGGCGCCGCCCATTTGCGCCTGAGGGCCGCGACGCGCAGGAAATCCGCCCGCTTCTTCAGCCTGACGAGGCGCGAGGCCATCCTTCGGGCCGGACGGCCCTTAGGCCGACAGGCGCTTGCGGCCCTTGGCGCGGCGGCTGTTGATGACCTTGCGGCCGCCAACGGTGGCCATGCGCGCGCGGAAGCCGTGGCGGCGGGCGCGGACGAGCTTGCTCGGCTGAAAAGTGCGCTTCACGGTAAGGTACTCCGGTGAGTCAAACGGGTCTTAAGAATTCGGAAGGCGGGTTTATAGGGGCTTTGGGCGCTTGAGTCAATCGCTGGTGATGTCGTACTGTATGACATCGATTGTAAACAGGGTCCGACCATGCCCACTCCGGTGATCTCGCTGCGCGCGACCCCCGCCCAGGCCAGCCTGCTCCGCAAGGTGGCCGGGGCGCTGAAGGCCGACCCCGCCGTCGCACGCCGGGTCGAATCGGCCCTGGCTGGCCGGCCGGCCCCCACCGGCACCGGCGGCGGCGCAAACCTCGGCCCGTTCGCCGACGAGGAAAGCGCGTTGGCCTTCCTGCGTGACCGCCTGACGGCGGCGCTCGACCCGGTGGAGATCCGGCTGTTCGGATCCCGCGCATTCGGCTCGGCTCGCCCGGACAGCGACTTCGATCTGCTGGTGATCCTGCCCGATGACGCGGATGTCGATCACGACCGCGCCTACGCGCCGGTGCTGGGTTCGGGGATCGGTTGCGACGTGGTGCCGTGCACGCTGTCTGATTACATGGCGGAGCGTGGCCGCCCCGGGACCGTCTGCGCCGCCGCCGCCGCCGGGCGGGCGCTGTACCGGAAGGAGTGAGCATGGAGGCCCGCGTCGCCGCCTTCCTGACCCTGGCGGCCGAGGAGTTGGGGGCCGCCGAGGCGCTGACCGGCGCCTTTCCCCGCCAGGCCGCCTACCAACTCCAGCAGGCCGCCGAGAAGCTGGCGCGCTCCATCCTCGCCGCCGAGGCCATCCCGTTCGGGACCGGACACAATCTGGGCCAGATGGCGGCGGCACTGCCGTTGGACCATCCGTGGCGCCCCAGGCTGATGACCCTGGACAAACATTCGCCGGCGGCGACGCGCTGGCGGTATCCGGCCCCGGCGGGCCGCCTGCCGCCGCCGCCGGCGGAGGAGGCGTTGGCCCGCGACGCCGCCCGTCTCCGGACGCTGCTCGCCGAGGCGCGGGCCTGGCTGGAGGATGAGCCATGACCTGGGACCCCAAGGCCTACACCCGCTTCGCGGCGCCCCGGCTGCGGCCGGCGCTGGACCTGCTGGCCCAGGTCGGGGCCGAGGCGCCGGCGGTGGTGGCCGATCTCGGCTGCGGCACCGGCAACGTCACCCGCCTGCTGGTCCGGCGGTGGCCGAAGGCGCGGGTGATCGGGGTCGATTCCTCGGCCGAGATGCTGGACGAAGCCGGTGCCGACACCGCCCGGCAGGTCTGGGTGCGGGCCGACATCGCGGCGTGGAAACCAGACCGTCCGCTGGAGGTGGTGTTCTCCAACGCTGCCCTGCACTGGCTGGACGACCACGGCGCGCTGTTTCCCGATCTGATGGGGATGCTGGCGCCGGGCGGCTGGCTGGCGGTGCAGATGCCGCGCAACCACGGCGCCCCTTCGCATACCTGCATGGTCGAGGCGGCCCGCTCCGGTCCCTGGGCGGCGGCGCTGGAGCCGTTGCTGCGGCCCAGCCCGGTGGCGGCGCCTTCCTTCTATTACGAGGTGCTGGCGCCGTTGGCGGCGGAGCTGGACATCTGGGAGACCGACTACCTGCAGGTCCTGGAGGGCGAGGATCCGGTGGTGGCGTGGACGCGGGGCACCGCCCTCAAGCCGCTGCTCGACGCTCTCGACGACGACGCGCGGGACGGCTTCCTGGCCGACTACACGGCCCGAATCCGCGCCGCCTATCCACGTCGGCCGGATGGACGGACCCTGTTCCCGTTCCGGCGGCTGTTCGTGGTGGCCCGCAAGGATTGACCGCTACACGACGAGGTCGAGTCCGGACCCGGCGGCCCGGCGCCATTGCCGGCGGAAGTGCTCGGCGTCGGCGTGGCTGGCGGCGGTCTTGGCGGCGGTGGCGATGACGATGTCCACCTCGGCCAGGGACGGGTCGGGAATGCGTAGCGCGAGGGGATCGTCGCCGACGCCCAGGTCGGCGGCGGCCTTGTCGGCGGCGCGGATGGTCCGGGCCGAGTCGGCGGCCTGGCGGGCGATGGCGCGGGCGGTGTCGGTGTCGCCGCGCCCCTTGGCGAGGTCGGCCCACAGGCGCAACGCCCGCAGCCGGGCCTGGGCGGCGTCCCGCTTCATCTGGCTCGCGATCGACCGGTTCGCCCGGCCGGCCTGGGCCAGGGTGTCCGCGAGGCCGGTTCCCGGCCTGTCGGCGGACGGCGGAATGAGGGACGTCATTCTGTCGTCTCCACGATGTCCGATCGCCGAATCTACCACGCCCGGCGGCGACAAGTCACGCGGCGGCGAAGAACTCGGCGGCGACGGCGGCGATCTCCTCCACCGCCGTGTCCAGGATGCGTTCGCCGGTCTCGGGACTGGCCAGCGACGGGTCCGAGCCGATGCGGCCATCGGGGAAGCTGGCGCGGAAATCGTCGGCGCCGAAGAAGGGGCCGCGCGGCGCGATGCGGGGCCTCAGGCGCCGGGGGTCGGCGGTCTCGGGGTGGAGCGCCCAGGTCAGCGCCACCTCGGGCGGGGTGGCGTGGGAGCCGACGCCGTCGCCGAACAGCGCGCGCGACAGGGCGTCGACGCGGGGAAGCTCCCACCAGTTCAACAACCGCGTCCGCAGCGTGGGCCGAGGGGACAAGGCGTCCAGCTCCATCTGGGTCTCGGCGAAGGCGGCGACCACGGTGCAGCTGTTGCCGCCATGGCCGTTGACCACCAGCACCCGCTCGAAACCGTGGCGCGTCAGCGACAGCAGGCAATCGCGCATCACCGCCATCAGCGTCGACGGGCGCAGCGTCATGGATCCCGGGAAGGCCATGTGGTGCTGCGCCATGCCGATGGCGAGGGTGGGGGCGACCATGACGCCGAGGCGGTCGCCGACCCGCCACGAGATCGCCTCGGCGCACAGGGCGTCGGTGCCGACCAGCCCGGTGGGGCCGTGCTGCTCGGTGGAGCCGATGGGCAGGATCACCGCCCGCGAGCGGGACAGATAGGTTTCGACCTGGGGCCAGGTGGCGAGCTGAAGGCGCATGGGAACTCCTTGGACGAGGGAGATGTTGTTCCATGGCCGGGCGGCGTTTGCCAAGCGCGCCATGGGGCAGGGGTGCCGAAAATACGGGCAATGCCCAAGGCGTTGGAATTGCCTGCGTATTAGGCGATTTTTGCTGCACTTGCTCACTGCGATCGGTTTGTCGCATAGTAGCCGCGATAGGCCATTCACCCACCCCGGGGTTCGATACATATGAGCGTCACCATCACCCGTCGCCGCGCGCTGACCATCCTTGCCGCCGCCGCCGGCGTTCCCCTCGTCCTCCATGCCACCAAGGCTCAGGCGCGTCTGGTCAAGTGGGAGGGCACCGCGCTGGGCGCCCCGGCCAGCCTGTCGCTCTACCATACCGACGAGGCCGGCGCCCGCGCCGCCATCGACGCCGCCGTCGCCGAGCTGCGCCGCCTCGAGGGCATCTTCAGCCTGTACCGCGCCGACTCGGCGGTGGCCGAGCTGAACCGCGCCGGCCGCCTTGACGCGGCCCCGGCCGAACTGGTCGAGCTGATGGGCCGCGCGGTGGAGACCGCCGCGCTGACCGGCGGCGCCTTCGATCCCACCGTGCAGCCGCTATGGCAGCTGTATTTCGACCACTTCACCGCCGCCGAGCCGGACCCGGCCGGCCCCGCCGCCGCCGCCGTCGCCGCCGCCCGCGCCCTGGTGGACTGGCGGGCCATCCGCGTCGAGGCGGCCTCCGTCGCCTTCGCGAGGCCGGGCATGGGGGTGACGCTCAACGGCATCGCCCAGGGCTACATCACCGACCGCGTGTCCGGGGTGCTGCGCGCCCAGGGCCTGGAGCGCATGCTGGTGGACATGGGCGAGCCGCGCGCCCTGGCCGCCAAGCCGGACGGGTCGGCGTGGCGGATCGGCATCGCCGACCCGACCACCCCCACCCGCTCGGTCACCACCCTCGACGTGGTCGACAAGGCGGTCGCCACCTCGGGCGGCTACGGCACCATTTTCGACGGCGCCGGCCGCTTCACCCACCTCATCGATCCGGCCTCGGGCGACACCGCCCCGGCGCTGGCCGGGGTGACGGTGGTGGCCGACACCGCCGCCCGCGCCGACGCGCTGTCCACCGCCCTGTCGGTGGCGCCGGCCGGCCGCCGCCAAGCCATCGTCACCGCCGCCGGCGGCGTGACGGCGCTGTTCGTGGCCGCCGACGGCGCCATCACCACCATCGAGTCCTGAGTCGCGAAGGAACGGGCACCATGGCCCTCACAATCGATACCGATCGTCTGGCCGCCGCCTGCCGCGAGCTGGCGCCGACGCCCAGCCACGCCTCGCTGCTCAAGGCGGCCCGGCAGATTTCCGACCTGGAACTCAAGCTGGCCTGCGTCGATACCGACTGGTACCGCCTGGGCGGCGTGGTCGACGCCCGCGGCCACAAGCTGGCCGACGACCTGGAGGACTGGGTGGCCGCCGAGGCCGGCGGCGACGTCGCCGCCCTGTTCACCCGTTACGGCGATGCCGGCCTGCGCTTCACCCGCCATACCGGCCGCCGCGTCTACCTGACCGCCGCCCTGGGTCCCGACCCGCTGGATTTCGTGCAGATCGAGGTGGACGAGGTCCAGGAGAAGATCTGCCGGCCGCTGTTCGAGGCCGACTCCATTCCCGACACCGTCACCGAACTGGAATCGCTGCCGCCGATTCCCGACGCGGTGCCGCTGACCAAGCCCGCCTATGTGTTCCGGCGCGCCACCCATGTGGGCGCCATGCCGGACCTGGTCTCGGAGCAGAAGGGCGATCCCCGCCTGCGGCGCTTCGCCGCCGAATGGGCCGCCAGCAGCGCCGGGTCCTCGGCGCATTTCTGCGAGCGGTGGGCGCTCCGGGTGACCCCCTACCGCAATTCCGACGGCGAGCACGTGCTGGAAGGCAAGCCGGTCACCTCGCTGAAGGTGGACCTGCCCGACCTGCAGACGGCGCGTGAGCACGCGGTGGACTACCGCCCGGCGCGCTCGATGCTGGCCGTCGACCGCGCGGCCGGCTTCCCCATGGCGTGGTATTTCCTGCAGGTGGCCCGCCATTACGCCCACTACCGCTGCATCGTCGACGTGCGCGACGATTTCCGCAAGGACGGCGCCGGCATCCCGTCGCTGGCCGTCGCCGACGCCCGGGTCGTCGACCGCTGGATCGACGATCCCTACAATTTCCACTGACCATGACCGAGCTGGTCGAGGGCTTCGCCAAGGTGGTGGCGGTCGAGCCGGGGGTGGCCTGGCTGGAGCCGGAGCCGGCCGCCGCCTGCGGCGGCTGCGCCGCCAAGTCCGGCTGCGGCACCGCCTATATCCGTCCCGGCAAGGGCGAGCGCCGCTTCGCCGTCGCCGACGACTTCCATGCCCGCGTCGGCGACCGCGTGGTGGTGGGCATTGACAAGGCGGTGCTGACCCGCGCCTCCGCCGTGGCCTATCTGATCCCCGTGGGGCTGGTGGTGGCCCTGGCGGTCGTCGCCTCGGTGCTCGGGGCCTCGGATGCCGGCACCGCCGCCGCCGCCGTGGTCGGGTTGGTGGCCGGCGTGTGGCTGGCGCGCCGGCGGGCCGACCGCATGGCGGCGGCGGGCGAGCTGACGCCCGTGGTGTTGCGCCGGATGGGCGCCGCCGACTCCTGCTCGTCCGGGCGGGGCGGCGAATGAGCGGGGTCACGGCGCCGGTGGCCGGCCATCGGGCCTGGATGCCGCCGGCGGCCTCGGTTCCGTGAGGATTTTCTTATGTTGCGCCGCAGCCAGAAACCACATTTTTTCTGGCGCCATGGAGTGGGGACCGCCCCACCCGTCGGGGCGTTGTCGCGACATTTTTTTGCTCGTATTGTCGATGGGCGCGAAATTTAATTTTTGCTTTTCGACGTTCGTGGTAACAACCCGTCCTTTCGCGGGTGCGGTGGAGGTCCTTGGCGGCGCGCTTGTGCAATGCGGGATTTTCATGGCGGAACCGCGACAGTTCGGGTACACTATGCCCAATTAGCAGGCAAACCGCAGCGGCTGAGTAAATGTTATGCAGGAAATTCTGCTGCTTCTGATCGGGACGGCCCTGGTCAACAACGTGGTGCTGGTCAAGTTCCTTGGCCTGTGCCCGTTCATGGGCACGTCGAACAAGGTGGACACCGCCATCGGCATGGGCATGGCGACCACCTTCGTGATGACGTTGTCGTCGGTGCTGGCCTGGGGCATCGAGACCTTCCTGCTGGTGCCGCTCGATCTCGCCTTCCTGCGCACCATCACCTTCATCCTGGTGATCGCCGCCGTGGTGCAGTTCACCGAGATGGTGGTTCGCAAGATTTCGCCGGCGCTCTATCAGACGCTGGGCGTCTACCTGCCGTTGATCACCACCAACTGCGCGATCTTGGGCGTGGCGCTGCTCAACGTCCAGGAGGGCCACACCTTCGTTCAAAGCCTGCTGTACGGCTTCGGTTCGGCGGCCGGCTTCACCCTCATCCTGGTCATCTTCGCCGGCCTGCGCGAGCGTGTCGCGCTGGCCGAGGTCCCCGCCGCCTTCGAGGGCGCGCCCATCGGCTTCATCGTCGCGGGCCTGCTGTCGCTGGCGTTCATGGGGTTCGCCGGCATCAGCGCCAAGTAAGAGGTTAGGGACATGCTCGCCGCCGTCGGAAGTCTCGCCGTTCTCGGAGCCACCCTGGGCACCCTGCTGGGAATCGCCGCGCGCTACCTGCGCGTCGACGAGAACCCGCTGGAAGCCGAAATCGAGGCGCTGCTGCCCGGGTCGCAATGCGGCCAGTGCGGTTATGCCGGCTGCAAGCAGGCGGCCTCGGCGCTGGTCTCGGGCGAGGCCAAGCCGACCATGTGCCCGCCCGGCGGCCGCGAGACCGCCGCCGCCATCGCCGCCAAGCTGGGTGTCACCGTCGACCTGTCGGGCGCCGAGGAGATGGAGCCCGAGATCGCCTTCATCAACGAGGACATCTGCATCGGCTGCATGCGGTGTTTCCAGGAGTGCACCACCGACGCCATCGTCGGCGCCCCCAAGCAGATGCACACGGTGATCGGCGAGGTCTGCCACGGCTGCGGCAAGTGCGTCGAGGTGTGCCCCACCGAGGCCGTCGAGATGCGGCCGGTGCCGGTGACCCTGGCCAGCTGGCATTGGCACAAGCCGGTCTCGCGGATGGTGCATTGAGATGAAGCTGTTTCGCGTCCGGGGCGGTGTTCATCCCGACTACCGCAAGGAGCTGAGCTCGGAAAAGGCCACGGTGCCGTTCCCGCTGCCCCAGCGCCTGTACATGCCGCTGCAACAGCATATCGGCGCCCCCGCCGAGCCGGTGGTGCAGGTGGGCGAGCGCGTGCTCAAGGGCCAGATGATCGCGCGGAGCACCGGCGCGGTGTCGGCCCCGGTCCACGCCCCCACCTCGGGCATCGTGGTGGATATCGGCAACCACACCGCCCCGCATCCATCCGGCCTGCCCCAGCGCACCATCGTCATCGAGCCCGACGGCAAGGACGAATGGGCGCCGCTGCCGGCGCCGGTGGCCGACCATCTGTCGCTGACCCCGGCCGACATCGCGAAACGGGTGGCCGAGGCCGGCATCGTCGGCCTGGGCGGCGCCACCTTCCCGTCGGCGGTCAAGCTGGATCTGCGGTCGCGTTGCAGACTCGACATCCTGCTGGTCAACGGCGCCGAGTGCGAACCCTACCTGACCTGCGACGACCGCCTGATGCGCGAGCACGCCGACGAGGTCATGGACGGCGTGCGCATCATGGCCTACGCGCTGGAGGTCCAGACGGTCCTGATCGCCATCGAGGACAACAAGCCCCAGGCCCTGGCGGCCATGACCAAGGCCGCCGCCACCCTGGACGGCGACATCCGGGTGATCGGCGTGCCGGTGCGCTATCCCATGGGCTCGGAACGCCACCTGACCCTGGCGCTGACCGGCCGCGAGACCCCGGCCCGCAAGCTGACCGCCGACATCGGCGTGGTGGTCCACAACGTCGCCACCGCCCGCGCCGTGTCGCAGGCCATCCGCGCCGGGCGGCCGCTCATCAGCCGCCTGGTCACCGTGTCGGGGTCGGCCGTCGCCGAGCCCAAGAACATCGAGGTGCCCCTGGGCACCCACGTCTCCGAGCTGATCGCCTTCTGCGGCGGCCTGACCGAGGAGCCGCGGCGCATCATCTCGGGCGGCCCGATGATGGGCCAGCCGCTGCCCAGCACCGCCGTGCCGGTGATCAAGGGCACCAGCGGCATCCTGGCGCTGACCGAGGCCGAGACCAACGAGCGGCCCGCCCAGCCCTGCATCCGCTGCGGCACCTGCGTGTCGGTCTGCCCGTGCGGGCTGGTGCCGGTGGAGATGGCCGCCTTCATCCGCAAGGAGAACCTGGAGGGCGCCCAGGCGTCGGGCGTCCTGGACTGCGTGTCGTGCGGTAGTTGCTCCTATGTCTGCCCGTCGCACATTCCGCTGGTCCATTACTTCAACTACGCCAAGGGCCGCATCAACGCCCTCGAGCGCGACAAGCGCAAGCGCGATCTGGTCAAGCGGCTGGTCGAGGCGCGCGCCGAGCGCATGGAGAAGATCGCCAAGGCCAAGCGCGAGGCGCTGGCCGCCAAGAAGGCCGCCGCCGAGGCCGCCAAGGCCGCCAAGGCCGCCGCCGAGGCAGCCGCCAAGGCAGCCGAGGGCGAGCAGCCGGCCGCCGCTGCCAGCGAGGACAAGGCCAGCGCATGACCGTCCTGATCGACAAGAGTGGGCCCTACGCCCACGCCCCCACCAGCGTGCAGCGGACCATGACCCTGGTCCTGGCCGCCCTGCTGCCCGCCACCGCCTTCAATATCTGGCTGTTCGGCTGGCCGGCGCTGTTCCTGTTCGCCCTCACCCTGGTCACCGCGCTGCTCACCGAGGCCCTGTGCCTGCGCCTGCTCGGCCGGCCGACCTCGCCGACATTGTGGGACGGATCGGCGGCGCTGACCGGCTGGCTGCTCGCCATGAGCCTGCCGCCGTGGGCGCCGTGGTGGATCGGCGTGGTGGGCTCGTTCGTGGCCATCGCCTTCGGCAAGCACATGTTCGGCGGCATCGGCCAAAACGTGTTCAACCCGGCCATGGTGGCGCGCGTCGCCCTCTTGATCTCGTTCCCGGTCCAGATGACCATCTTCACCCGCCCGGCCCCCATCGGCCAGGCCGGGTCGCCCGGGCTGATCGACTCGCTGGCGATCACCTTCGGCGGCCGCTTCGACGTCGACGCCCTGTCCGCCGCCTCGGCGCTGGGCCACGTCAAGACCGAGCTGTCACGCGGCATCCCGGTCACCGACAGCATCGCCAAGGCCCCCGAGCTGATGGATCTGGCGCTGGGCATGGCGCCGGGCTCGTTCGGCGAGACCTCGGCCGTGCTGATCCTGCTGGGCGGCGCCTTCCTGCTGGTGAAAAGGATCATCAGCTGGCACATCCCGGCCGCCATGCTGGGGACCGTCTTCGTGCTCGGCACGGTATTCCACGCCATCGATCCCGGCCGTTACCCCGACGGCCTGTTCCATCTGCTGTCGGGCGCCACCTTCCTGGGCGCGTTCTTCATCGCCACCGATTACGTCACCTCGCCGGTGGCCAAGCAGGGGCAACTGGTCTACGGCGTCGGCGTCGGGCTGCTGACCTGGATCATCCGGTCCTATGCCGGCTATCCCGAGGGTGTCGCCTTCGCCGTGCTGCTGATGAACGCCATGACGCCGCTGATCGACCGCGGGCTGCGGCCGCGCGTCTTCGGCCGCACCCGCCGGGGCGAGCCGCTGCCGGTCAAGGGGGGCAAATGAACGCCAAGGACACCCTGATCCACGCCGTGGTGCTGGGCGGCTTCTCGCTGGCCGCCGCCGGTCTCCTGGCCAGCGGCAACATGTTCACCGCGGACGAGATCCGCCTGCGCGCGGTCGAGGACCTGCAGGCGTCGCTGACCCAGGTGATCCCGGCCGCCATCCACGACAACAGCCCGGTCGCCGACGCCACCACCGTCGACGGCCGCAAGGTGTACCGGGCGCTCAGGGGCGGCCAGGTCACCGGCGTCGCCTTCGAGACCACCGGCAACGGCTATGGCGGCGAGATCCGCGTCATCATGGGCGTCGATTCCGACGGGAAGATCATGGGGGTGCGCGTGGTCAAGCACGCCGAGACCCCCGGCCTGGGCGACAAGATCGAGGTTGCCAAGTCGGACTGGATCACCCGCTTCGCCGGCAAGTTCCTGGGCGACCCGCCCGAGGACAAGTGGGCGGTCAAGAAGGACGGCGGCCCCTTCGACCAGTTCGCCGGCGCCACCATCACCCCGCGCGGCACGGTGAACGCCATCCGTGACGGGCTCAAGTTCTTCGCCGCCCACAAGACCGAGATGCTGGAGGTCCGCTGATGGCCCAGTACCGCACCATCGTCCGCCAGGGGCTGTGGGACAACAACGTGGTCTTCGGCCAGATGCTGTCGTTGTGCCCGGCGCTGGCGGTGACCTCGTCGGCCACCAACGGCCTGGGCATGGGGCTGGCCACGCTGGCGGTGCTGACCGCGGCCAACCTGCTGGTGGCGGCCCTTCGCCGTTTCATCACCGCCGAGGTTCGCATCCCGGCCTTCGTGCTGATCATCGCCACCATGGTGACCATCGTCGACATGGCCATGAACGCCTGGCTGCACGAACTCTACAAGGTGCTGGGCCTGTTCATCCCGCTGATCGTGGTCAACTGCCTGATCCTGGGCCGCGCCGAGAGCTTCGCCTCCAAGAACCCTGTGGCGCCGTCCATCGTCGACGGCCTCGCCATGGGCCTGGGCTTCACCCTGGCGCTGGTGGTGCTGGGCGGCGTGCGCGAGATCATCGGCACCGGCACCCTGTTCGCCAACGCCTCGGGCCTGTTGGGGCCGGCCTTCACCTTCCTGGAGATGACGCTGACCCCGGCCGACTATCCCGGCGCGCTGGTGATGATCCTGCCGCCGGGCGGCTTCCTCGCCACCGGCGTGCTGATCGCCCTCAAGCGCATCATCGACGCCCGCGCCGGCAAGAAGATGGATGCCGCCGCTCCCGCCTGCCACGCCGCCGAGTGACTGCCATGAAGGTCGGAATCGCCTACGCCACCCCCAGCAAGCAGACCTGGACCACCATCGACGTCCCCGAGGGCACCACGGTCGAGAGCGTCATCCGCACCTCGGGCATCCTGGCCCAGTTCCCCGAGATCGACCTCGAGACCCAGAAGGTCGGCATCTTCGGCAAGCCGGTGACGCTGGACACCGTGGTCGAGGAGGGGGCGCGGATCGAGATCTACCGCCCCATCACCGCCGATCCCAAGACCGTGCGCCGCCGCGCCAAGCCCGGCGCCGACGATTCGGGCGACGACTGACGGGTCTCGCGCGGGCACCTACGCCGGCAGCTTCGGCTGCGGCGGCGCCACCTCGGCCACCACTTCCGCCTCGCCCATCTGGACCGCCTCGATCTTGTCGGCCCGCTTGACCACCTTGTCGGTGGAGATGCGGATCTGGCGGATGTCCTCGGCGGCCTGGGTGAAGTGCTTGTCCAGCGCCCCGACGCGATCATCGAGGCGGCCGACATCGTCGAGCAGCAGCCGCACCTCCTTCTGGATCACCCCCGCCTGCTCGCGCATGCGGGCATCCTTGAGCACGGCCCGCACCGTGTTCAGGGTCGCCATCAGGGTGGTGGGCGACACGATCCACACCTTGGCGCGGAAGGATTTTTCCACCACCTCGGGGAAGTTGGCGTGCAGTTCGGCGTAGACGGCCTCGCTGGGCAGGAACATCAGGGCCGATTCGGCGGTCTCGCCGGCGACGATGTAGCGCTCGGCGATGTCGCGGACGTGCTTGAGGATGGCGGTGGCGAAGGCGCGGCCGGCGGCCGTGCGCTCGGCCTCGTCGCGGGCGTTGCGGAGCTGGTGATAGGACTCCAGCGGAAACTTGGCGTCCACGGCGATGGCGCCGGGCGGATTGGGCAGCTTGAGCAGGCAGTCCACCCGCCGGCCGTCGCCGATCTGGGCCTGGAACTCGTAGGCGAAAGGCGGCAGCACGCCGCTGACCAGATCGGCCAGTTGGATCTCGCCGAAGGCGCCGCGCGCCTGCTTGTTGGACAGGATGTCCTGCAGGCTGACCACCTGGGCCGACAATTCGGTGATGTTCTTCTGGGCGGCGTCGATCACCGCCAGGCGCTCGCGCAGCTCGTGCAGGGTGGTGGACTGGCGGTGCGAGGCCTGCTGCAGGCCGTCGTCCATGCGCTTGGCCATGTCGGACAGCCGTTCCTCCACCGTCTTCGACAGCGCCCGTTCCTGGGCCTGGAGCCGGTCGGCCAGTTGCGCCTGCGACGCCGCCTGGGTCTCGGCCAGTTGCGCCAGCCGCCCGGCCAGCGATGCCTGGGCCTGGGCGACGCCTTCCACCGCGCGGGCCAGGGCGCCCGCCTCCGCCGCGCCCGCCTGGCCGCGCAGCGCGAAGAACGCCGCCAGCCCGAGCACCGCCAGCACCGCCAGCCCCAGAATAACCATCGTCGCGTCCACCCTTATCCCTCCGATGCCATCGAACCGCCAATTTCATAGCATACCACTGGGGATGCCCGCACACCGGAGTCCTCGCCCCATGCGCATTCCCGCCGTCACCATTCCCGCCCTCGCCGCCGCGCTGCTGCCAGCCGTCGCCCTCGCCGCCGAGGTCGTCTCCACCGCCGCCGACCGCGCCGAGCTTTCCCTGACCATCTACCAGGGCGGCCTCGGCCTGGTGCGCGACCGCCGCATGGTGGACCTGCCCAAGGGTGCCTCGGTGCTGGTCGTCGACGGCGTCGCCGGCCGGGCCCGGGACGGGTCCGGCGCGCTGGCGGCCGCTGGCGTCGCGGTGCGCGAGCACGGCTTCGAGTTGGCGGGCATCGACGCCGCGAGGCTGCTGGCCGCCTCGGTGGGGCGCGAGGTGACGGTGGTGTGGCCCGGCTCGGCCAAGGAGGAGCGGGCGACCGTGCTGGCGGCCGAGCCGATGCCCCTGTTCCGCGTCGACGGCAAGGTGACCGCCGGCCGGCCCGAACGGGTGCTGGTCGATTCCCTGCCGGCCGGCCTGCGTCCGGCGCCGGTCTGGACCGCCAAGGTCGAGTCGTCGCGGGCGGGGCGGCGCGAGGCGGATTTCAGCTATCTGGCCGAGGGGTTGGACTGGCGCGCCGACTACAGCGCCCATCTCGACGGCGACCGCATGGTGGTGGCGGGATGGGCGACCCTGACCAATGCCAGCGGCGCCGATTTCGAGGCCGCCCGGGTGCGGGTGGTGGCGGGGACCCTGAACCGGGTTCCGCCGCCGCCCCGGGTCATGAAGGCCGCCCGCGGCGAGATGGCCATGGCGGCGGCCATGGATGGCGGCGCCCCCGAGGCGGCCGGCCCCTACCACGTCTACAGCCTGCCCGATCCGGTCACCATCCGCCACGGCGACACCCGCCAGGTGGCGCTGACTGCCGCCGCCGCCGTCGAGGTGGAGCGGGCGCTGATCCTCGACCCGGTGCCGTCGCAGGCGTGGCGCGATCGCTGGGCCGACCCCGAAACCCGCCATCCCACCCTGCACCTGCGGTTCAGGAACAGCCTGGGCCAGCCGCTGCCGGCCGGCGTGGTGCGGGTGACCCAGGCGGTCAAGGACGGCGCGCCGCTGCTGGTGGGCGAGGACCGCCTGGACGCCACCCCCGACGGCGCCGCCGCCCGGATCGTCCTCGGCGAGGCCTTCGACGTCACCGCCCGCCGCGTCCAGACCGATTTCGTGCGGGTGGCGCCCGAGGTCACCGAGGCCGCCTGGGAAGTCAAGCTCGCCAATGGCGGCGACAGGCCGGCCAAGGTGACGGTGCGCGAACGCTTCGACGGCGAGTGGCTGGTGGTGGACGAATCCGCCCAGCACAGCCGTGACGGCGCCTTCACCGCCGCCTGGACGGTCACCGTCCCGGCCAAGGGCGAGGCGGCGTTGCGCTATCGGGTGCGGGTGAAGGGATAATCACCGGCACGGCCGCGCCGGGTCGCGGGTGTCGCAGACGGCGACGGCGCGCATGAAGTTGATCCAGTCGTCCATCTCCCGCCGCGCCACCGGATTGGCGCCGGCGGCGAAGGGGGCGCCCCGCCAAGCCCGGGCCAGCACGTAGAACGCATCACGGCCCCGGATGGCGTAATGCAGCGCCACCTCGCCCTTGCCCTCCGTCTTGGTGCGGCCGCAGGAAACCAGGCGCGACCCGGCCTCCAGCGGCCCGAGCCGGCCTAGCCGGGGCGGCTCGGCCGAGGCGCCGTCGCTGCACAAGGCGGCGGAATTGATCGCCACCATCTCCAGATAGGCGGCGACGGCCAGCGCCGAATCGCGAAACGCCTGGACCACCATGCGCCGGCCGGCGGCCTCGGGCGGCTCGCCCTCGGGGACCAGTTCGGTGACCTCGCTGTCCGGGCCGGCATAGGAGGCCACGGCGACCCAGCCCGGCACCCTCGGGACCTGCAGATGCTCCCCGCTGTGGGCGGGGGCGGCGGCAAGCAGGCAAAGCAGGGCGGGGACGAACCGATGCATGGGCGAAGACTACCCCCGCCGGCGGTGCGGCGGCAACCATCCGTCGAGGCGGCCCGTTGCGTTCGTGCCGGGAAACGTCTAGCCTCGATTGCCAAGGATTCACGGTGTCCGCGCAATGGTCGGATGCCCCCGGGGAAGAAGAATCGGAGGATGGCATGACGCGGCGGCTGGTCACCGTTTTCGGCGGCTCTGGTTTTATTGGCAGGCACTTGGTGCAGCGGCTGGCCGCCCGGGGATGGCGGGTGCGCGTCGCCGTCCGCGATCCGGTGGGCGCCGAGTACCTGCGCCCCATGGGCGACGTCGGCCAGATCAATCCCGTCCGCGTCGACGTCACCGACCCCGCTGGGGTCGCGGCGGCGGTCGCCGGGACCGAGGCGGTGGTCAACCTGGTGGGCATCCTCTATCAGCGCGGCCGGCGCAGCTTCGACCGCATCCACCGCCTGGGCGCCGAGACCGTCGCCAAGGCCGCCCGCGAGGCCGGCGTCGCCCGTCTGGTCCATATGTCGGCCCTCGGCGCCGACCGGAACTCGCCGGCCGCCTACGCCCGTTCGAAGGCGGCGGGCGAGGAGGCGGTCCAGGCCAACTTCCCCGGCGCGGTGATCTTCCGTCCCAGCGTGGTGTTCGGCCCCGAGGACGACTTCTTCAACCGCTTCGCCCGCATGTCGGCGCTGTCGCCGTTCCTGCCGGTGATCACCGCCGACGGCTTCGGCCCCAAGCGGACCGAGTCGGGCTACGTGCTCGACCTCTACGGCTCGGGCGGGCCGATCTTCCAGCCGGTCTATGTGGGCGACGTGGCCGAGGCCATGGCCCGCGCCGTCGAGGATCCGTCGCTGGCCGGCAAGGTGTTCGAGCTCGGCGGGCCGCGCCGCTATTCCATGAAGGAGATCATGGAACTGGTGCTGCGCATGACCGGCCGCCGGCGGATGCTGCTGCCGTTGCCGTTCGCGGTGGCGCGCCTGCAGGCGGCGTTGCTGCAATACCTGCCGACGCCGGTGCTGACCCCCGACCAGGTGGCGCTGATGCGGGTCGACAACGTGGCGCGCGGCGGCAAGCCGGGCCTGGCCGAGCTGGGCATCGCCCCCACCACGGCCGAGGCGATCCTGCCCACCTATCTCGATGGCGGCGGCTCGTTCCAGCCCAGCGTCCAGGGACCCAGCGGGCCGATGTGAGGCCCGCGCCGGGGATTCACCGCGCCAGCTTCACCGCCGTGCCGTTGGCGGTGACCATCAGCATGGTCTTGGCGTCGCCGCCGATGACCTCGTAGTCCAGGTCCACCGCCAGCACGGCGTCGGCCCCAAGCGCCCGGGCGCGGTCGGTCATCTCGGCCAGGGCGGTCTCCTTGGCCTCCTGCAGCAGCTTCTCGTAGGACGCGGTGCGGCCGCCGACGATGTCGCGGATCGAGGCGAAGAAATCGCGGAAGATGTTGGTGCCGAGCACCGCGTCGCCCGAGACGATGCCCAGGTATTCGGCCACGCGGACGCCGTCGACGGAGTCGGTGGTGGTGATGATCATCGGTTGATTCCTTTCTGTCAGGCGCAGGCGGTCTGTTTCCATTCCTGCATGGCGGGCATTGCCCAGACGGCCTCGCAATAGGCCTTGGACACCTGGTCCAGCTTGAGGGCGTAGGTGGTGAAGCGGGTCACCACCGGCGCGAACATGGCGTCGGCGACGGAAAAACGGCCGAACAGGAACGGCCCGCCCTGGCCGAAACGGTGGCGGCATTCATTCCAGATGGTTTTGACCCGCTCGACCTCGACCAGCAACTCGGTGGGCGGGTCGGCCAGCGGGGTGCGGATGCACACGTCCATGGGGCAGCGCTGGCGCAGGACCGCGAAACCGGAATGCATCTCGGCCGAGACCGAGCGCGCCACCGCGCGGGCCTCGGCGCCCTGCGGCCACAGGGCGGCCTTGGGGAACAGTTCGGCGACGTATTCGCAGATGGCCAGCGAGTCCCATATCTTCACTTGGCCATGGATCAGGCAGGGCACCTTGCCGCTGGGCGACCATTTCAGGATCTGGCTCTTGGTGTCGGCCTGGCGCAAGGGAATCTCCACCTCCTGGAAATCCGCCCCCGCTCTCTTGAGCGTCAGCCACGGGCGCAGCGACCAGGACGAGAAGCGCTTGCTGCCGATGACCAGGGTCATGGGAACGGACGTCATGGCGGGCTCCCGAAACGGTTGGGGCCCCATGATCGCCAAGAACCGGGCTGGCCGCAAGTCGGGCGGCCGGACTCTTTTCTCCGCCGCCGGCTTGGCCCACACTGTGCCGAGCCCAACCACCCTGGAGAGCGTCCCTTGCTGGAGCATCTGGTCGAAGCCGCCCCCGACGCCATCGAGATCATCGCGGTCGCCAAGCCGGCGCTTGCCGAGTGGCTGGGCGGCCGGTCGGACGCCGAGCGAGCCTGGATCGCCGCCAACGGTTTCACGGCCGAGGCCGGCACCGCCTGTCCGCTGCCAGGCGACGGTGGAAGCATCGCCGCCATCGCCGCCGGCCTGGGCGATGACGACGACCCCTGGGTCTTCGCGGCGCTGGCCGCCAAGCTGCCGGCCGGCAACACCTACCGCGTCGAGGGGGTGGCGTCGAGGGCGGCATCCTGGGCGGCGCTGTCATGGGCGCTCGCCACCTATTCCTTTCGCCGCTACAAGGGCAAGGACGGCCGCCAGTGGCCGGCGCTGGTCTGGCCCGCCGCCGCCGACCGCGCCTTCGTCGCCCGCACCGCCCGGGCCACCGCGCTGGTCCGCGACCTGGTCAACACTCCGGCCGCCGACATGGGGCCGGCCGAACTGGCCGGCGCCGCCGAGGCACTGGCGTCGCGCCACGGCGCTGGGGTGCGGGTGATCGTCGGCGAGGGCCTGCTGGCCGAGAACTATCCCGCCATCCATGCCGTCGGCCGCGCCGCCGCCTGGCAGCGCCAGCCGCGCCTGATCGATCTGACCTGGGGCGATGCCGGGGCGCCGCGGGTGACCCTGGTGGGCAAGGGCGTGTGCTTCGACACCGGCGGGCTGGACCTCAAGGGCTCGGCCAACATGAAGCTGATGAAGAAGGACATGGGCGGCGCCGCCCACGTCCTGGGGCTGGCGTCGATGATCATGGACGCCGAGCTGCCGGTGCGGCTGCGGGTGTTGATTCCGGCGGTCGAGAACGCGGTGTCGGGCGACGCCATGCGGCCGCTGGACGTGTTGGGCACCCGCAAGGGCGTCACCGTCGAGGTCGGCAACACCGACGCCGAGGGGCGGCTGGTGCTGGCCGACGCCTTGTGGGAGGCGGGGCGCGACAAGCCGGACCTCCTGGTGGACCTGGCGACGCTCACCGGCGCGGCCCGCACCGCGCTCGGCGTCGACCTGCCGGCCCTGTTCTGCAACAACGAGCTGCTGGCCGGCGACCTGCTGCGGGCCGGCGAGGCCGAGGCCGACCCGCTGTGGCGGTTGCCGCTCCACAAGCCCTATCGCCGCATGCTCGACAGCAAGGTCGCCGACCTCAACAACGTCTCCGACGGCCCCCATGCCGGCGCTATCACCGCCGCCCTGTTCCTGCAGGAGTTCATCGCCCCCGGCGTTCCGTGGGCGCATCTGGACGTCTTCGCCTGGAATCCCGCCGCCCGCCCGGGCCGCCCGGACGGCGGCGAGGCCATGGGACTGCGCGCCCTCTTCGCGGTCATCGCCCAGAGGTTCGGCAAGTAACTCTTTCGATGCCTGGAAAAACTCGCTTGAAACCATTGCCGAACCCCTCGGGGTCGGCTAAAAGATTTCGTCGGCGGAATGAACGGAAGGTCCCATGGGGTTCCAACTGAAGGCGGTGCAGGCCCTGGATCTGTGGCGCGGCGCGATCGTGGAAAGCGTGCGCCGTGACGGCCCGGATCTTTCCGCCCGCCAGATGGCGCTGTTGCTGACCGTCTATCTGACGCCGCCGCCGCACACCGTGCGCGGCCTGGCGCAGACGCTGAACATCTCGAAGCCGGCGGTGACCCGCGCGCTCGACCGTCTGTCGGAGCTAGGGCTGATCAAGCGCAAGACCGACGACGCCGACCGGCGCAGCGTGCTGGTCCAGCGCACCGTCAAGGGTTCGGTGTTCCTGCGCGAGTTCGGCGACCTGATCGTGGCCGCCGCCGCCGTCGCCGGCGACGACCCGTCTCCTACTCCCTGACCGGGACGTCCACCTCGACGGTGCCACCGCTGGCGCCGGGAAAACCGGTGAACAGGGCCTCGACCAGATAGGGCATCACCGGTGCGATCTCGCGGCGCCCGCTCTCGGTCACCGCCCGCCCCTCGAACACCACCCGCCGCTCCTCGGGCCAGGCGCGGGCATCCAGGATGTCCAGCGCCACCCATTTGGGGAAGTAGGTGGCGCTGCGTGTCTCCCAATAGGGGAAGGGATCGCCGAGCGGTATTCCGACCCCGGCCCCGTACCAGTGCGAGCGCGGTCCCCAGCCGAATCCGGAATACACCGAGGACGGGCTTTGCCAAGTGACGGTGCGCGGTTGGCCGGCGCCCCACTCCAGCAGCACCACCGTGTCGGCCGGCTGGCTGGCCGGGACCGGGCGCCAGCCGCGCCGTTCCAACTGGGCCGCCACCATCTCGGCATAGCGCTGGAACTCCAGGCTGCCGCGCTGCTGGTCGCGGGGCAGGATGGTGAAGGCGCGGTCGGTGGCCGGGCCGTCCAGGCGATGGAAGCGGGTCACGTCGGTGCGCACCAGCGTCGGCGCGCAGGCGGACAGGGCCAGGACGACGATCAAGGCGAGAAGGCGGTCCATCCCTTCAATCTAGGCCGCGATCATGGCGCCGCCAGGGCAATCCGGGGGGCGATTCAGGGGGAGGCCGCGTCGATCCAGGCCTGCGCCATCAGCAGCGTCCACAGCTCGGCAACCCGGCCCTTGGCCCGGCAGCGGGCGGGCGCGCGGGGGTCGACCAGCCCCTGGCGGCGCAGGCGCTCCTCGGACAGCAGGTCGCCGGCCCACTCGGCCAGGGGGCCGTCCAGCCAGGCCCGCAACGGCGCCCCCGCGCCCAAAGGCGGCGGGTCCTCGCCCAGGCCCGGGATATAGCGCCACAGCACCTCGCGCAGGCAGATCTCGCCCAGGCCGGCGTCGATCTTCATGCCGACCGGCAGGCTCCAGGCGAACTCGGCCAGCGCGGGGTCGAGGAACGGCCGCAGAATCTGGATGCCGGCCGCGTCCGCCGCCCCCCGCCCCAGGGTGCAGGCGCGGTCGGGCAGGGTGCAGAGAAGGTCGGCGCCCATGCAATCCTGCACCGGGTCGGCCAGGCCGGCGGGAGCGGGCTCCCACCGGGATGCGCCGGGGACCGGCGGCGGCAGGTCCCGCCACAGCGCACGGCGGCGGGCCATCAGCGCCGGCGCCGAGCGGGGAGGCGAGCCGCTTGCGCCGCCGGGCCGGATACGCGCCATCCACGCGGCCACCCGTCGCCGCCACGGGGCGGCGGCCTGGCACGACGTCCAGTCGGCGGCGGTCTGCCGATAGAGCGGCGACCCGCCGAACAGGGCGTCGGCGCCGTCGCCGGTGAGCACCACGTGGTCTCCCCCGGCGGCGGCGGCGCGGGCCAGCAGGACCGCTCCCGCCTGACCGGGATGGGCGAAGGGCTCGTCCCACAGGGCGGGCAGGCGGCGGAGAAGCTCCGCCCCCTCGGCGTCGGGGGGAGCCACCTCGGAATGGGCGACGCCGAGCTTCGTGGCCACCGCCCGGCCGGCGGCGGCGGCGGCCTCGGTGTCGGCGAGGGTCAGGGCGTGGATGCGCCCGCCCAGTTCGCGGGCCACCGCCGCTACCAGCGACGAGGCGGGGCCGCCGGACACCAGCACGGCCACCGGCCGGCCGGCGTCGAGCCGTGCCGACACCGATCCGCGCAGCAACAGGTTGAGACGCTCGGCCCCCGCCGCCGGCCCGCCGCCGAAGCCGCCGGTCACCGCCCGCATGCGCTCGACGACCGGCCAGGCCGGGCGGGCGACGTGATCCACGCCCCGCACCGACAGCACCTCGGCCGGCGCCAGCTTGTGGACGTGGCGGTGAATGCAGCGTGATGATGGAACGAAGCCCATGGCGAGCATCGCCGCCAGGGCGTCGCGGTCGATCTCGGGGGTGAAGGCCGGGTGCCGGCGCAATGCGGCGAGGCGGCTGGCGAACAGCAGCGCGCCGCCGAACCGGCCCCAGGCCAGCATGCATTCGCCGAACCGGTCGCGGACCAGATGCAGCGTGCGTTCGACCCGGTCCCACAGCACGGCGGCGAAGGCGCCGTCGGCCGCCTGGAGGCCGCGTTCCAGCCCCCAGCGCGCCACCGCCTCGGCCAGCACCATCGCATCCGAGCTTCCATCGCATGGGGCAAGTCGGGCACTCAGTTCGGCCGCGTTGAGCACGGTGCCATCGATCGCGGCCACCCAGCGCCCGTCGCGCGACGCCGCCAGCACTGCCGCCCCCACCGCGACTCCCGCCGCCGGGTCGGTCCAGGTCGCGCCGCCGCCGGCCATGGCGGCGGCGGTTCGCTCCGGCTCCGGCGTCCGTGCGGAAAGGTCCAGAAATCCGGCGATGCCGCTCATGTCGTCCCCCATGCCCCATCCGCACAGTAAACGTCCCCGCGCGGCCGGGGCAAGGCGCTAATGGCCGCCGCCTCCGGCACTAGGATGGCCGACCTTGTGCAGCAGCGGCGTCAGCATCAACCCCACGGCGAAGACCCCCGCCATGACCATCAACACGTCGCCGAAAGCCATGGTCTGGGCCTCGCGCCGGGCCAGTTGGGTCAGCGTCCGGAGCGCCGCCATCTGGGCGTCGCCGGGGATGAGGTCGCCGAACCGGGCCGCCAGTCCGTCAAGCCGCGCCACCGCCGTGGCATTGTCCCAGGTCACCGATTCGGCGATGCGGGCGTAGTGGAGGTCGGTCCGACGGCCCAGCATGGTGGTGATCGCCGCCAAGCCGATGGCGCCGCCCAGGTTGCGCATCAGGTTGTACAGGCCCGAGGCGTTCTGGACCTCGGCCGGCGGCAGGTGGCCCAGCGCCACGGTGTTGATGGGCACGAAGCACAGCATCAATGACAGGCCGCGGATCGCCTGGGGCAGGAACATCTCCCAGTACCCCCATTCGCTGGTCAGATGGGCGTTCAGCCACAAGCCGGTGCCGAACAGGGTCAGCCCGGCGGCCAGCATGACCCTGAGATCGAGCTTGCGGGCCAGGGCGCCGGCCATGGGCGCCGACAGGAACTGGAACAGGCCGACCACCATCATGGTGATGCCGATCTCCAGCGCCGAATACCCGCGAACCCGGCCCAGGAACAGGGGGATGACATAGACCGACCCATACAGGCCGATGCCGATGATGAAGCTGTAGAGGCACCCCACCGCGAAATTGCGGTCGGCGAAAGCCTTGATGTCGACCACCGGATGGGCGACGGTCAGCTCGCGCCACACGAAGGCGACGGCCGCCGCCGCCGCCACCGTCGAGAACAGGACGATCCGGGGCTCGTCGAACCAGTCGTCGCCCGGCCCCTCCTCCAGCACGAACTGCAGCGAGCCCAGGAACACCGCCACCAGCACGATGCCGGCGAGATCGAAGCCCTTGAGCATCTCCAGGCGCGGGCGGTCGATGTGCACGCAGGCCAGGACCAGGGTCGCTACCACCATGCCGGGGATCACGTTGACCAGGAACAGCCAGTGCCACGACGCCGCCTCGGTCAGCCAGCCGCCCAAGGTGGGCCCCAGCGTCGGCGCCATGGTGGCGACCAGGCCGATCAGCACCGAGATGCCGGCCTGGCGGCGGGGTGGGAAGATCATGTAGGCGCTGGCGAACACCGTCGGGATCATGGCCCCGCCCAGGAAGCCCTGGACGGCCCGGAACACGATCATGCTCTCGATGCTCCAGGCCGTGGCGCACAGCAGGCTGGCCAGGGTGAAGGTGGTGCACGACGCGAAGAACAGCCACCGGGTCGACACTACCCGCGCCAGCCAGCCCGACAGCGGGATCATCACCACCTCGGCGATCAGATAGGCGGTCTGCACCCAGCTGATCTCGTCGGCCGAGGCCGAGATGCCAGCCTGGATCTGGGCGATGGAACTGGCGACGATCTGGATATCCAGGATCGCCATGAACATGCCCACCACCATGGCGACGAAGCCCACCCAGTCCCGCGCCGTGACGACACGGTCCTCGGGGCGGATCGTCAGCCGGTCGGCGGTCATTCGCGGGTGTCCACCCGCGCCGTCACCGACAATCCGGGGCGCAGGCGGCCGGCGAGGGGATGGCCGGCGGGCAGGCTGATGCGCACCGGCAGCCGTTGGACCACCTTGGTGAAGTTGCCGGTGGCGTTCTCGGGCGGTAGCAGGCTGAACTTGGCGCCCGAGGCCGGCGAGAAGCTCTCGACCCGGCCCTCGATCTCGATGCCCGGGAAGGCGTCCACCGCGATCGTCGCGCGGTGGCCGGGGCGCATGCGGCCGATCTGGGTTTCCTTGTAGTTGGCGTCCACCCACACCGACGCCAACGGCACCACCGACAGCAGGTGCTGGCCGGCCCGCACGTATTGGCCGACGCGGACGGCGCGGTTGCCGATGGCCCCGGCCACCGGCGCCCGGATGACGGTGCCGTCCAGGTCGGCCTGGGCCTGGTCGGCCAAGGCGCGGGCCTGCTCGGCCTGGGCGGCGGCGATGTGGCGCTCGGATTCAAGGGACTCCAACTGGGCGCGGGCGGCGGCCAACTGGGCGTTCGAGCCCCGGAGCCCGGCCGAGGCCTTGGCGGCTTCGGCCGCCTGGGTGTCGAAGCGCTGGCGGCTGACGAAGTCGTCCTTGACCAGTGCCTTGACGCGGTCGAGATCCCGGTTGGCGCGGGTGAGGTCGGCCTGGGCCGAGGCGATGCCGGCCGAGGCCTGGCGGACGACGGCTTCCTGCACCGCGACCCGGTCGTCCAATTGCGCCAGCGCCGCGTCGCGGGCCGCCACCAGGGCGCGGGCCTCGGCGACCCGGGCGCGGTAATCGGCGTCGTCGATGCGGACCAGCACCGCCCCCGCCTCGACCTCCTGGTTGTCGGTGACGGCTACCTCGACCACGATTCCCGCCACCTTCGGCGCCATGGGGGTGATGTCGCCCTCCACATAGGCGTCGTCGGTGACCTCGATCCAACGCCATACGGTCATCCAGCGGACGCCCGCGATGATGGCGGCCAGCAAGACGACGGCACCGACGGCGGCGAGAACGGGTTTGCGCACGAGCTTGAGCCCCTGATTTGAACTGAACGGTTCAGTTTATATTGAGCGGTGCGGAGGAGGTCAAGCCGGGGGTGACAATTCCGTTCTGAAACGTGTTGACAGGGTGCGGCGGCTCGTATATCCCTCTGCGCCTCGGACGGCTCCGGTCGTCCCGGTCACCTGCCCAGGTGGCGGAATTGGTAGACGCGCACGGTTCAGGTCCGTGTGGCCGCGAGGCCATGGAGGTTCGAGTCCTCTCCTGGGCACCATATCTTCCCGGCGATGACCGGGAGCCCCTGCAAGGGGCCACCTGCTGACGGCTCCTTGGGTCACCCCAACGGAGCCGTTCGCATGTCCGCCATCTCCTATCACGTCGGCGACCTTCCCCCCGGCCTCGCCCTCGGGCCGGTGGTGGCGGTGGATACCGAGACCATGGGCCTCAATCTCAACCGCGACCGGCTTTGCGTGGTGCAACTGTCGGCCGGCGACGGCACCGCCCATGTCGTCCATTTCCCCGAGCCCCATTACCACGCCCCCAATCTGGTCCGCCTGTTCGCCGACCGCGTGGTGACCAAACTGTTCCACTACGCGCGCTTCGACCTGGCGATGGTCCGGCGGCATCTGGGCGTGCGCTGCGAGCCGGTGTGGTGCACCAAGGTCGCCTCCAAGCTGACCCGGACCAACACCGACCGCCACGGCCTCAAGGACCTGTGCCGCGACCTGTTGGGGGTGGACCTGTCCAAGCAGCAGCAGTCGTCGGACTGGGGCGCGGCGACGCTGACCGAGGAGCAGATGGCCTATGCCGCCTCGGACGTGCTGTACCTGCACCGGATCAAGGAGCGCCTGGACGCCCTGCTCGACCGCGAGGGTCGCCGCGATCTGGCCGAGGGCTGCTTCCGCTTCCTGCCCGACCGCGCCGAACTGGACCTGGCCGGCTGGGCGGACGAGGATATCTTCGCGCATTGAGGCGTCCAGGGCGGCGAGGATACGTCCTTTTTGCCTTTCGAACCGCGCGCGGTTTCGTATAGTACTGGCGCGCGTCGACCTTGGCGCGCGGCTTGCAATATCGAGGCCCCCTCCTGATGACCATCAGCGTCCGCGACGGCTCGGCCGTGCCCGCCGACATCGCTTCCGCCCGCCGGGTGCTCGACATCGAGGCTCAGGCGCTCCAGGCGCTGGGACTGTCGCTGGGGGACGACTTCGCGGCCGCCATCCAGGCTCTTGCCACGGCGTCGGGGCGGGTGATCGTCACCGGCATGGGCAAGAGCGGGCACGTGGCGCGCAAGATCGCCGCCACCCTGGCCTCGACCGGCACGCCCGCCTTCTTCGTCCATCCCGCCGAGGCCAGCCACGGCGACCTGGGCATGGTGACCCCGGGCGACGCCGTGGTGGCGCTGTCCAATTCCGGCGAGACGCCGGAACTGGGCGATCTGGTAGCCTATACCCGCCGCTTCGGCATCACGCTGATTTCCATCACCTCGCGAATCGGCAGCACCCTGGCGAGCTCGGCCGACGTGTCGTTGGTGCTGCCCCCCATTCCCGAGGCCTGCCCCATGGGGCTGGCGCCGACAACCTCGACCACCATGATGCTGGCGCTGGGCGACGCCCTGGCGGTGGCGCTGCTGGAGCGCAAGAAGTTCTCGCCGGCCGACTTCCGGGTGTTCCATCCTGGCGGCCAGCTCGGCAAGCGCCTCCTCAAGGTGTGCGATCTCATGCACGGCGGCGATGGCCTGCCCCTGGTCGGCCCCGAGGCCCGCATGGCCGACGTGCTTCTGACGATCACCGCCAAGAGCCTGGGCTGCGCCGGCGTGGTGTCGGCGACCGGCGGGCTCGACGGGATCATCACCGACGGCGACTTGCGCCGCCACATGCGGTCCGATCTCCTGGACCTGGCCGCCCGCGAGGTGATGACCCGCGACCCCAAGACGGTGCCGCCGGCCATGTTGGCGGCCGAGGCGGTGCGGATCATGAACGCCAAGGCCATTACCAGCCTGTTCGTGGTCGAGGACGGCCGCCCGGTCGGCGTGCTGCACATCCACGACTGCCTGCGGGCGGGCGTGGCCTGACGGGAACGGGGATGGCGGGAATGACCCTCAACGCCATGGCGCGAAAACCCAGCCGCAGCGGCGATCGCCCGGAACACCCGGTCCGCATGTCCGCGCACCGGCGGTATTCGCGCTTCGTCGGCGTCCTCAAGATCGTGTTGCCGATGGCGGCGCTCATGCTGCTGGGCCTGATCCTGGTGTGGCCGCGCCTGAGCGGGCTTGAAGACCGATTCCAGATCGGCTTCGCCAATATCGGACCCGACGCGGTCGAATCCCTGTCCATGGTCAACGCCCGCTATTTCGGCATCGACGAGCAGAACCGTCCCTTCACCGTCACTGCCGACGTGGCGACCGAGGAACGGCCCAAGGACGTGATCCTGCTCGAGGCGCCCAAGGCCGACTTCACCACCAAGAGCGGCGCCAACGTCTATGTCGAGGCGCGCCAGGGATTCTACCACCAGAAGACCCAGCTTCTCGACCTGGTCGGCGACGTGGCGCTTTTCCATGACCAGGGCTACGAACTGCACACCCAGGAGGCGCAGGTCGACCTGGCCAGGTCGGGCGCCCGGGGCGAGGCGCCGGTGACCGGCCATGGGCCCCAGGGCGCCCTGCAAGGCGAAGGCTTCGAGATCCGCGACGGCGGCGCCCAGGTGTTGGTGACCGGCCGCTCCACCCTCCAGCTGAAGGGGGCGAAGGGCAAATGACCCGCCTGCTTTCCGTCCTCGCCGCCGTCGCGGCAGTGCTGACCGCGCCGCCGGCGGCCGCTCAGTTCAACATGGCGCGCGGCAATTCCGAGCAGATCCAGGTTTACGCCGACGAGGGGATCGAGTGGCAGAGCGAGGCCAGCCGGGTCATCGCCCGCGGCAACGCCAAGGCCGTGCGCGGCCGCGTCACGGTGACCGCCGACCAGTTGGTCGCCTATTACCGCGATGGCCCCGACGGCGACGAGATCTGGCGCCTGGACGCCGACGGCGACGTCACCATCTTCACCGATTCCGAGAAGGCCACCGGCTCCAAGGCAACCTACGACCTGGACAAGGCCATCTTCGTCCTGCGAGGCCAGCCGCCGCGGTTGGTCACCCCCACCGACGACATCACAGCCACCGACACCCTGGAATACTGGGAGGCCGAGCGCATGGCGGTGGCCCGCGGCGACGCCGTGGCCGTCCACAAGGACAAGGCCAACGGCACCACCCGGACGCTCAAGGGCGACGTGCTGACCGCCCATTTCAAGGACGGCAAGACCGGCGACATGGAGCTCAAGCGGGCCGACGCCTATGGCAACGTGGTACTGATCTCGCCCAAGGAGCAGGTGGTCGGTGACCGCGGCGACTATAACCTGGAAACCGGTATCGCCACCGTGACCGGTTCGGTTAAGATCACCCGCGACGGCAACGAGCTGACCGGCGGGTATGCCCACGTCAACATGAACACCGGCATCAGCAAGCTGTTCGGCACCACGCCGGGCCGATCGGGGCCGGGCGGATCGGGGCCGGGCAGTTCCGGCGACGGCCGTGTGCGCGGTGTCTTCACCCCCGAGAAGAACGACGGGGAAGGGCGCAAGGCGGTGTTCCAGGGGGCTGGCCCCCGGGAAGGCGCGGGCAAGGACGGGGCGGGCAAGGACGGGGCGCGGTGATGGCGAAGGGGCGGATGGATATCACCGAGCGGCCGGGCGTGGGGCCGCGCCTGGTGGCCGACAATCCCGGCCTGGTCGCCCGCAACATCGGCAAGCGGTTCAAGCGCCGGCCGGTTCTGCGCGACGTCTCCATCTCGGTGCAGCGCGGCGAGGCGGTCGGGCTCCTGGGCCCCAACGGCGCCGGCAAGACCACCTGCTTCTATACCATCACCGGCCTGATCACCCCCGATACCGGCACCATCCTGCTGGACGGCCACGACATCACCGACCTGCCCATGTACCGCCGGGCCCGCCTGGGCATCGGCTACCTGCCGCAGGAGGCCTCGATCTTCCGGGGCCTGACGGTAGAAGGCAACATCATGGCGGTGCTCGAGGTCGTCGAGCCGGTGGCCGACAAGCGCGAGGCGGCACTGGAGACCCTGCTGGCCGAATTCTCCATCACCCATCTGCGCCGCGCCCCGGCCATGGCGCTGTCGGGCGGCGAACGGCGCCGGGTCGAGATCGCCCGCGCGCTGGCGTCCAAGCCGCATTTCATCCTGCTGGACGAGCCGCTGGCCGGCATCGATCCCATCGCCGTGTCCGACATCCGCGACCTGGTCGCCCATCTCAAGGACCGCGGCATCGGCGTGCTGATCACCGACCACAACGTCCGCGAGACCCTGGACATCATCGACCGCGCCTACATCCTGCACGACGGGCACGTGCTGATGGAGGGCCGGCCCTCGGAGATCGTGGCGCACGAGGGGGTGCGTCGGGTCTATCTGGGCGAGCGGTTCAGCCTGTGATCCCGGAGCCGGTCTGACGCGATGGCGCTCGCCCCCCGCCTCGACATCCGCCAAACCCAGTCGCTGGTGATGACGCCGCAGTTGCAGCAGGCGATCAAGCTGCTGCAACTGTCCAACCTGGAACTGGCGGCCTTCATCGAGCAGGAACTCGAGCGCAACCCCCTGTTGGAGCGCGAGGACGCCGACCGGCCGGACCAGCCCGAGCCGCCCGAACACGAGCTGGACACCCGCGCCGAGGAGCCGATGCTGGAATCCACCGGCTCGGGTGCCGACGACGTGCTCGATGTGGACGTGGACAACCTCTACAACAACGACAGTGCCAGCGACGGCCTGGGGGCGGGCGAGGGCGCCGAGGCGTTCGGTGACTGGAGCCGCACCGGCGGCCGCCTGGATTTCGACGACGGCGAGAGCGGCCTGGAACAGACCCTGGCCGATGCGGGAACGACCTTGCGCGACCACCTGGTCGCCCAGCTCAACATGGACATGGCCGACCCCGCCGACCGCCTGATCGGCCTGCACCTGATCGAGATGCTGGACGAGTGCGGCTATCTGGCCGGCGACGTCGCCGAGGTGGCGGCGAAGCTGGACTGCGACGTCGCCCGCGTCGAGGCCGTGCTGGCGCGCATGCAGCGGTTCGACCCGGTGGGGGTTTTCGCCCGCTCGCTCAAGGAGTGCCTGGCCGCCCAGTTGGCCGAGAAGGACCGCCTCGACCCCTGCATGCAGGCGCTGCTCGCCAATCTGGAGATGCTGGCCAAGCGCGATCTCGCCGGGCTGATGAAGGTGTGCCGCTGCGATGCCGAGGACCTGGCCGGGATGATCTCCGAGATCAAGGCGCTGGACCCCAAGCCGGGCCTGCGGTTCGACCATGTGGTGGCCCAGGCCGTCACCCCCGACGTGCTGATGCGCCGCAATCCGGACGGCACCTGGCACGTCGAGCTGAACGCCGACACCCTGCCGCGCGTCCTGGTCAACACCCGCTATTACGCCAAGGTCGCCGGCGCCGCCCGCAACCGCGAGGACAAGTCCTACCTGTCCGAGCACTTCCAATCCGCCAACTGGCTGGTCAAGTCGCTGCACCAGCGCGCCACCACCATCCTCAAGGTGGCGTCCGAGATCGTCCGCCAGCAGGACGCCTTCTTCCGCAAGGGTGTCCAGCACCTGCGCCCATTGGTGCTGCGCGACATCGCCTCGGCCATCGGCATGCACGAGAGCACGGTCAGCCGGGTGACCTCCAACAAGTACATCGCCACCCCGCGCGGCATCTACGAGCTCAAGTACTTCTTCACCCAGGCCATCGGCTCGGCCGACGGCGGCGACGCCCATTCGGCCGAATCGGTGCGCCATCGCATCAAGGCGCTGATCGAGGCCGAGGGCAGGGAGGTGCTGTCCGACGACCGTCTGGTCGAGATTCTCAGGTCCGAGGGCATCGACATCGCCCGCCGAACGGTGGCAAAGTACCGCGAAGGAATGAACATCCCCTCGTCGGTGCAGCGGCGCCGCGAGAAGGCCTTGGGGGTGTGAGGCAATTTCGGGGCGGGGGGAGCCCCCCCACCCGGGGCGCTTGACTCCGGAGTGGGGCGGGCCTATTTTCCGGCCCTCGCTTGGACCGGTCCGGCGGGGTGGGCCGCATCGGCGGCCCGGCACGGGACCGAGCAAGGCGGATGAGCCAAATCCGCCCGGATTAGGCCGATTGCGGATGGTGCCGCGACGGCCCATGTTCCGCGAACAGAGGGCTACTTCATGGACATCGCCGACCTCATCTCTCCGGCCGCCGTCATTCCCAACCTGCGCGCCACCTCGAAGAAGCAGGCGCTGCAGGATCTGGCGAAGCGCGCGGCCGAGCTGACCGGACTGCACGAGCGCGCCATCTTCGACGTGCTGCTGGAGCGCGAGCGCCTGGGAACCACCGGCGTCGGCAACGGCATCGCCATCCCCCACGGCAAGCTCGGCACGCTGGACCGGCTGTACGGCCTGTTCGCCCGCCTGGAGCGGCCCATCAATTTCGAATCCATCGACGAGCAGCCGGTCGACCTGATCTTCCTGCTGCTGGCGCCCGAATCGGCCGGCGCCGATCACCTCAAGGCCCTGGCTCGGGTGTCGCGGCTGCTGCGCGACAAGGGGGTATGCGAGAAACTCCGGGGCACCGACAATTCCGATGGGCTCTACGCGCTGCTGACCGAATCGCCGGCCAGCCGGGCAGCGTAGGAGGCCGGGCGCTTCGCCCCTGTTCCCGCGCCGCGAAAAGCGTTAGAAAGGGCCCATGAGGACCCTCTACCACCATCCGGTCTGCCCGTTCTCGCGCATGGTCCGCATTGTGCTGGCCGAGAAGAAGCTGGAGTTCGAGGCCCAGGTCGAGCGCTATTGGGACCAGCGCCCCGACTTCGTGGCGCTGAACCCGGCCTCGGAGGTGCCGGTGCTGGTGGACGAGGGCGGCACCGCCTTCTGCGACGCCACCGCCATCGCCGAATACCTGGACGAGACCCATCGCGAGCCGCCGCTGTTGCCCGCCGACCCCGTCGGACGCGCCGAGGTCCGCCGCCTGGTCGGCTGGTTCGGCATGAAGTTCCACCGCGAGGTGACCGCCAATCTGGTCGGCCAGAAGGTGGAAAAGCGGTTGACCACCGCCCATGCCGAACCCGACAGCCGCGCCATCCGCGCCGGCTATGCCGCTATCCACCAGCATCTCGACTATATCGGCTGGCTGACCGAGCGCCGCACCTGGCTGGCGGGGTCGTCCTACTCGCTGGCCGACATCGCCGCCGCCGCCCAGGTCAGCTGCATCGACTATATCGGCGACGTCCCCTGGGACCGTCATCCGGGCGCCAAGGACTGGTACGCCCGCGTCAAGTCGCGCCCCAGCTTCCGCCAGCTGCTGACCGACCACCTGCCCGGCGTGCCGCCCGCCAAGCACTACGCGAACCTGGATTTCTAGACCGCCAGGCTGGCGAGGGCGCCCAGCCCGAACAGCACCAGAAGCGCCCCCGAGACGTGGTTCAGCCGGCTGATGGCGGCGGGGGAGAAGCGGGCTCGGACCAGGATGGTCAACTCGGCCAGCACCAGCCACCACAGGGTCGAGCCCAGGAAGATCCCTCCCACCAGCATCCACGCCTCTCCCGATCCGGCCGGCTTGGCGGCGGCGCCCAGGGCGGCGAACACCCCCATCACGCCCAGGATGGTGCCGGGGTTGGTGATGGTGATCAGGAAGGTCGAGGCGAAGTCGCGCGCCAGGCCCGGGCCGCGCCCCTCGGGCGGCTCGACGGCGAAGGCCGCCGCCGCCCAGGTCTTGGCGCCCAAGGCCAGCATGAACAGGCCGCCCGCCGTCTTCAGCAGCGTCGCGTGGCCGTTGAGGAAATGCGACACCGCCCCCAGTCCCAGGCCGACCACCGCGCCGAACACCGTGTCCGCCAGGGCGGCGCCGAGGCCGGCGGCCAGGGCGGCGACGCGGCCGTCGGCCAGGGCCTTGCGGATGCAGAGGAGTCCCACCGGGCCGATCGGGGCCGCCACCGCGAAGCCGATCGCCAAACCACGCAGGAACACCATGCCGTCCACCCGAGCCAACTCCAAGGGATAGGTCCGGGCGGAGGGTAGCGGGAAAGGGAGGGGGGGACAATCCTCGTCGACGCCCCGCGCCGTCGTTCCGGTCAGGGACGGGGGCGCTTGAGGCGGCCGCGCACCTCGACCAGCTCGTGGCCCATCTTGCGGATGTCCTGGAGCAGGGTCTCCAGCACCAGGATGACCAGGTCGGGGGTGCGGCCGATCTGGGCGGCCAGGGCGGCCTTGGGCAGGACCAGGCAGACGGTGTCCTCGGCGGCCTCGGCCGAGGCCATGCGCGGCTCGCCGTCGATGAGCGCCATCTCGCCGAAGATGCCCTGCGGTCCCAGATGGCCGAGGACCATCCGGCCGGCGGCGGTGTCCTTGAAGATCGTTACCCGCCCGGTCTCGACCACATAGGCCTCGTGTCCCTCGGCGCCCTCGTCGAAGATGCGGGTGCCGGCCTTGAAGCGCTTGCGGCTGGTCCGGTCGGAACCGGCTCCGGCCGGACGCGCCTTGGCGGCGGCCTCGGCCATCGCCCGGCTGACGGTGGGGCGGGCCGACCCCTTGGGCAGCGTGATCAGCGGCTTGGGCTTGGGCAGCGGCGGGGCGACGCGGCGCTCGGCCTTGTCGGGCGGCCCCCGGTCGACGGTGCGCCGGCAGGGACCGGTGTAGGACTCGGTTTCCACGAACGGGCGCGGATTTACCAGGGCGTTGCGGATGCGCCGGAACAGGGATTCGGCCGACACCGGCTTGGCCAGGAATTCGGTGACGCCGGCGTTGCGGGCCTCGACCACCTTGTCCATCTCGGCCATGCCCGAGATCATGATCACCGGCAGCCGCCGGCAGTCGGGCAGTTCGCCCGACCGCAGGAAGCGGGTGAAGTCGATGCCGTTCATGGGGTTCATGTCGTAGTCGACCAGGATCAGATCGACCTTCTGCTCGGTCAGCAGGCTGATGCCGCTGGGGCCGTCGCCGGCCTCGACGATCTGCCGCAGCCCGAACGAATGCAGCGCCGACTTGAGAAACGAGCGCGCATAGCGGCTGTCGTCGATGATCAGCACCGTCAACGGAGCAAGGTCGATGTCGACAATCATGCGGTCCCAAGTCCCCGGGGCGGCCATTGCCCCAATATCCCCATCGTCTATCTATCCTTCCGCGCCGGCCATGCCAAGCAAAACGACGCGCAAGAGGGGGGCGCGGCTTGACGGCGATCAAGGAGGGGGGCTATGACCGTCGGGAGTATAGGTCCCGTCGATCGAGGAATGGGAATTTCATGCAGGAAGGTCAGACGCGGCCGGCCGCGAAGCCGGTGACGCCGCCGTTCTCGCCGGTGCTGTTGTTGGGAATGGCGCTCAGGCCGGTGCGCCCCGCCCTGCTGCAGCCGGTGTTCGACGCCATGCTGCGGGTGATCCGCGGCCGCCATCCCGACATCCTGGAGCGCATGGAGCCCTTCGCCGAGTCGGTGGTGTGCATCGATCCGGTCGACCTGCCGTTCATGATCCTGTTCGAGCCCCATCCCGCCGACCCCCGCCTGGTCGTCCGCCGCGCCGTCGACCCGGCCGAGGTCTCGGCCACCATCCGCGGGCCGCTGGAGACCCTGATCGCGCTGGCCGAGGGCAAGGTGGACGGCGACGCCCTGTTCTTCTCGCGCCAGCTTCTGATCGAGGGCGACACCGAGGTGGTGGTGGCGCTCCGCAACGCCATCGACGGCGCCGGCATCGACCTGGTCGAGGATCTGACCTCGGCCATGGGCCCCTTCGCCCGCCCGGCCCGCCGCGTGGCCGGGGCGGCGCTGGACCTGGTGGCCCATATGCGGGCCAATGTCGAGACCCTGCGCCAGGCCATGATCGCCCCCGCGCTGAAGGACCGCGAGCTGCAGGCGGCCCGCCTGTCCGAACTTGAGGCCGAGGTGCGGGCCCTGCGCAAGGCCGCCCGCGGTCAGGACCGCCGGTCGCGGGGGATGGCGTGATGGAGCTTGCGCGCCCCGAACTGGTCTGCCCCGCCGGCACCCCGGCCGCGCTGCGGAGCGCGGTGGATGCCGGCGCCGATTGCGTCTATGTCGGCTTCCGCGACGAAACCAACGCGCGGAACTTCCCCGGCCTCAACTTCAGCCGCAAGGAGCTGGAGGAGGGCATCGCCTACGCCCACGAGCGCGGCGCCAAGGTGCTGGTGGCCATCAACACCTTTCCCCGCGCCGGCCAGCCCGAGCGGTGGCACCAGGCGGTGGACGACGCCGCCCGGCTGGGGGCCGACGCGGCGATCCTGGCCGATATCGGGCTCATCGACTATGCCGCCCGCGCCCATCCCGAGCTGCGCCTGCATCTCTCGGTCCAGGCCGCCGCCTCCAACCCCGATGCCATCCGCTTCTACGCCGATACCTTCGGGGTCAGGCGGGTGGTGCTGCCGCGCGTGCTGACGGTCCAGGAGATCGCGGCGCTGAACGACAAGATCCGCCCGGTCGAGACCGAGGTGTTCGTGTTCGGCGGCCTGTGCGTCATGGCCGAGGGCCGCTGCGCGCTGTCCTCCTACGCCACCGGCCAGTCGCCCAACATGAACGGCGTCTGCTCGCCGGCCGGCCATGTCCGCTATGTGGAGGAAGCGTCGGGCGGCGTGACCTCGCAGTTGGCCGGCTTCACCATCAACCGCTTCGGGGCCGGCGAGCCGGCCGGCTATCCGACCCTGTGCAAGGGCCGCTTCCAGGCGGCCGGCCGCACCAGCTACCTGTTCGAGGAGCCGACCTCGCTCAACACCCTGGCCATCCTGCCCGATCTCATCAAGGCGGGCGTCACCGCCTTCAAGATCGAGGGCCGCCAGCGCGGCCGCGCCTATGTGGCGGCGGTGGTGCAGGCGTTCCGGGCCGGCGTCGACGCGGTGATGGCGGGCCGGGCGCTGCCCGACATCGACCTCGACCGCATCACCGAGGGCGGCCGGCAGACCACCGGCGCTTACGAGAAGGCCTGGCGTTGACCAAGACCATGACCCCGTCCCCCACGTCGCTGACCCTGGGCCCGTGCCTGTTCAACTGGCGGCCCGAGACCCTGCGCGACTTCTATTTCCGCATCGCCGACGAGGCCGACGTGGACACCGTCTGCGTCGGCGAGGTGGTGTGCTCGAAGCGCACGCCGTTCTTCGCCCCCTTCGTGCCGGAGGTGCTCGAGCGCCTGGCCGCCGCCGGCAAGGAGGTGGTGCTGTCGTCTCTGGCCCTGATCATGAGCGAGCGCGAGTTGGAGCAGGCCCGCGAGCTGGCCGCCGCCGAGGGCTGGCTGGTCGAGGCCAACGACGTCTCGGTCGCCGCCATGATGGGCGGGCGGCCGTTCGTGGTCGGCCCCATGGTCAACGTCTACAACGAGGGCACCCTGGCTTACCTGGAGGACCGGGGCGCCACCCGCGCCTGCCTGCCGGCCGAGCTGCCGGCCGAGGTGATCGGCCTGCTGGCCGGATCGGCCAAGGCCGAGATCGAGGTTCAGGCGTTCGGGCGCTTGCCGCTGGCCATTTCCGCCCGCTGCTACCATGCCCGCTCGCGCAATCTCGCCAAGGACGGCTGCCAGTACGTCTGCGCCGAGGACCCCGACGGCATGGCGGTGGACACGCTCGACGACGAGCCGTTCCTGGCCGTCAACGGCACCCAGACGATGTCCTATCACTATCTGGACCTGCTGGCCGAGCTGGGCGACCTACGCCGCATGGGCGTGCACCGCTTCCGCCTGTGGCCACAGGACGTGGATATGGTGGCGGTGGCGGCGCTGTACCGCGCGGTGCTGGCCGGCGGCCTCGATCCGGCCGAGGCCGGCGGCCGCCTCGAGGCGCTGTGCCCCGGCGCCGAATTCGCCAACGGCTACATCCATGGTCGTGAAGGTCATCTGTTCGTGGACGCGGACGGTTAAGGCACCCCCTTGTCGCTGGCCGCGTGCGGCGGCATACTGTTCGACCAGACGCGGGCATGCCGGCGCGGGGGTGAACGGTGTCGGATGGGGACAATGGCAGCCGTTGACGAGACGAAGGCGCCGGAGGACGATGGGTCCATCCGGTTCGACCACAAATTCTTCCAGTCGTTCGAGGATCTGTATTTCCGCCTCAGCGATACCGGGGAACCCGTGGCCGTCCTCAAGCTGGCCAGCAACGATGCCGTCCTGTCCTTCGACGGGATCAAAAAGGAATTCATGCTGGGCGAGGATTCCCACGACGCCCGCATGCTGGCCCAGGTGGCCGAGGGGCTGCAATTCGTGCGCGGCCTGCGGCCGGGCGAGAACCTGCCCAAGGAAATCCTGACCCGCGAGGCATCGTGGGAACCCACCGACCGTCATCGCCGCATCGCCCACCAGCGCCTGACCATGCAGTTGGTCACCTGGCTGACCGGCAACGAGCACATCTTCACCTCGGTGGAGGAACTGGCCCAGGTGGCCGAGGACCCGCAGGTCAAGAAGAACGTCAACCTGGCCTTCGCCGAGGCCGCCGAGGAGATCGGCATCGGCCGCGAGCGCCGCGAGGACGTGATCCACTACATCGAGATGCTGGCCAAGGAGCTGGCCTATATCGAGGCCGAGCGCGACGTCTACGCCGAGATCAAGAAGATCGACGAGAAGCTGCAGGGGTTGCGCCGCCTCTACTCGGCCGACCGCAGCATGATCGAGACCACCGACCAAGTGGCGCGGCTGTCGCAGCGCGCGCTCAAGGTGTTCCAGGACTATTTCGACCAGATCGACGCCCAGACCGGCGAGATTCTGGCCATGCTCAAGAACATCGACAACCAGGTCGACTACATCCGTTCGGTGCGCGACGAGCTGCACCGCCGCCTGATGCCGTGGGAAGACATCATCCCCATCTGGAAGACGGTGTTCGTGGTGCGCTCGGACGAGAACATCAACCGCATCCGCGACATCTACCAGTTCCTGGCGCCGCGCTTCATGCAGGTCAACGACTGGGTGCTGATGACCAAGCGCGGCCTGGGCGTGAAGAAGAGGCCGCTGGGCGGCATCATGCGGTGGTGAGGCGCGGGGCGCCCAGTCACCCCTCGCCGTGGACTTTCTTCCACTCCTGGGACTCGTGGATGATGAAGGCGTTGATCATCGCCCGGTAGATGTGCTCGATCAGGTCGGGGTCGGTGCCTTCCTCGACGGCGATATGGCGGACCTTCAGCACGATGGCCTCGATGCGCTCGTTGTCGACCACGGCGCTCTTGGTCGCCTTGAAACCGGCCGCCTGCTCCACGTAGCCGGCGCGTTCGGCCAGCAGGGGGACGATCCGCCGGTCCAGCCGATCGATGTTTTCCCGCACCTGCTCAAGGGTCTCGCACTTCATCATCGTTCTCCCGGTACACAAGTCTTCGGACGTCAGTAGGCATATTCCCTAAAGATCGGATCGACGTTGCCGCGCCAGCGGCCGTGATAGGCCTCCAGCATCTCCTCGGCCGGGGTTCGCCCGGATTCGGCGATGGCCTTCAGGGTATCGAGGAAGATGGACTCGTCGCGGCCCGAATCGTTGAACCGCCGCCGCGCCCTCAGGCCGGCGGCCGACAGCTCCAGGACCTCCAGGGCCAGGTCGCGGACGGAGCGGCCGCGCACGCTGGCCTTGAGGCCCAGGCGCGGAACCTCGGCGCGCAGGCGCTCGCGCTCCTCGATGGTCCAGTCCTTGACCAGCTCCCAGGCGGCGGCCAGGGCGCCGTCGTCGTAGAGCAGGCCGGTCCATAGCGCCGGCAGCGCGCACAGCCGCCGCCACGGGCCGCCGTCGGCGCCGCGCATCTCCAGGTATTTCTTCAGCCGCACCTCGGGGAAGGCGGTGGTCAGGTGGTCGTTCCAGTCGCCGATGGTCGGCACCTCGCCCGGCAGGGCCGGCAGGCGGCCGGCCATGAAGTCGCGGAACGACTGGCCCGAGGCATCGATGTAGCGGCCGTCGCGGTAGACGAAATACATCGGCACGTCGAGCATGTAGTCCACGTAGCGCTCGAAGCCCATGCCGGGCTCGAACACGAAGGGCAGCATGCCGCAGCGGTCGGGGTCGGTGTCGGTCCACACGTCCGAACGTGACGACAGCAGGCCCGACGGCCGGCCGTCGATGAACGGCGAACTGGCGAACAGCGCCGTGGCCACCGGCTGCAACGCCAGCGACACCCGGAACTTGGCCACCATGTCGGCCTCGGAGGCGAAGTCCAGATTGACCTGCACGGTCGAGGTGCGCAGCATCATGTCCAGGCCCTTGGAGCCGCGCTTGGGCATGTAGTCGCGCATGATGCGGTAGCGGCCCTTGGGCATCCACGGGATGTCGTCGCGGCCCCATTTGGGCTGGAAGCCGACTCCCAGGAAGCCGATATGCAGCTTGGCCGCCACCTGCTTGACCTGTTTCAAGTGGGCGTAGGTCTCGCGGCAGGTCAGGTGAATGCTGTCCAGCGGCGCCCCCGACAGTTCCAACTGGCCGCCCGGTTCCAGGGTCACGCTGGCGCCGGTGTCGTCCACCAGGGCGATGAGGTTGCCGTTCTCCTCGACCGGCTGCCAGCCCAGCCGCACCAGCCCCAGCAGCACCGCCTTGACGCCGCGCTCGCCGTCATAGGGCAGCGGGCGCAGGTCGTCCAGGGTGTAGGCGAATTTCTCGTGCTCGGTGCCGATGCGCCAAGCCTCGCGGGGCTTGCAGCCCGACGCCAGATGCTCGACCAGCTGGCGTTTGGAAGTGACGGGGTCGCCGCTCGGTTTGGCGGGTGCGGACATTGGGGGGGTTCCTGACGTGACGGGCGCGCGGCGGGGGGGCGGAAATCGGGCGGCCCTCAGCCGCCGCAATACCGGGCGACCTCGTCCAGCAGCTTACGGATGGAGATGGGCTTGGTGATGACTTGGTTGAAGCCTTCCTTGAGGAAGCCGGCCACCGAATCGGGATCGGCGAAGGCGGTGACCGCCAGCACCGGGACGGCGGCGGTGCGGTCATCGTCGCGGAGCATGCGCAACAGATCGACGCCGGAATACTTGGGCAACTGGATGTCCATCAGGATCAGTCCGGCCTTGGCGTCGGCGGCAAGCTCCACTAGGCCCTCGCCGTCGATGGACTTGACGGTCTCGTATCCGGCGATGGACAGCGCCTGCTCCAGGAGCTTCATGTTCATGGCGTTGTCCTCGACGATGACCACGGTGCCGGTCATATCATTCCCCCCCGTCTTTGCCCGGCCCCTTCGCCGGCCGCCTCCCATTTGGTGGCGAACGCGATGAAGTCCGCCGCCGGCAGCGGCCGGCCGATGAGGTAACCCTGAATCTCGTCGCAGCCGTGCTTGGCCAAGAGCGCCGCCTGGTTCTCGGTCTCGACGCCCTCGGCGATGGTCTTCAAGGACAGCGAATGGGCCAGCGAGATGATGGCGTTGGCGATGACGCGGCCGTCCTCGTCGTGCTCGATGTCGCGCACGAAGGCGCGGTCGATCTTGACCGTGTTGACGGGGAAGCGCTTGAGATAGGCGAGCGACGAATAGCCGGTGCCGAAGTCGTCGATGGACAGCGACACGCCCAGCCGGGCCAGCTCGCGCAGCAGCTTCAAGGTGCCCTCGCCGTCGACCATCAGCATGCTTTCGGTCAGTTCGAGATCCAGCGAGCGGGCGTCGATGCCGGCGTCGGCGATGGCCTGGGCGACGGTGTCGGCCAGATCGGGGTCGCGGAACTGGCGACCCGAGATGTTGACCCCCAGGCGGATGGGCGGCAGCCCCAGCCGGTCCCATTCCCGCAACTGGCGGCAGGCGTCGCGCAGCACCCAGCGCCCCATGGGCACGATCAGGCCGGTCTCCTCGGCCACCGGAATGAACTTGTCGGGAGCGATGATGCCCAGTTCGGGGTGGCGCCACCGGATCAAGGCCTCGGCGCCGATCAGGCGGTAGTCGGACAGCCGCACCTGGGGCTGGAAGAACAGCTCGAACTGGCCGACCGTCAGCGCGTCCTTGATGGAGCGCTCCAGGGTCAGGCGCTCGGAGACGGCGTAGGACATGGCGGTGTCGAAGAACCCCAGCCGCCGGTCGGGGTCCTTCTTGACCGCGTGCAGCGCCATCTCGGCGCTGCGCAGCAGGTCCAGCGGTTCGTCGCCGTCGCGGGGGTGGATCGAGACGCCGATGTCGGCGGGCAGGTTGAGATCGGTGCCGTGGACGTGGAACGGCTTGGACAAATGGTCCTGCACCTGTTCGACGGCGGCGGTCACCTGGGAGAGATCCCTAAGCTGCGGGATCACCACCGCGAACTCGTCGCCGGCCAGGCGGGCGGCGGTGCCGGTGGCTCCGACCGCTTGGCTCAGGCGGCGCGCCGTCTCGCGCAGCAGCATGTTGCCGACGTCGTGACCCAGGGAGTCGTTGATGGTGGTGAAGCCGTCCAGGTCGATGGTCATCACCGCCACATGCCCGCCCAGGCTGCGGGCCATGGCCACCGCCTGGCCCAGGCGGTCGGTCAGCAGCGAGCGGTTGGGCAGGTCGGTCAGCGGGTCGTGGTTGGCCAGGTAGTTGACCCGCTGGGCCAGCTGCTTGTTCTCGGTCAGGTCGCGGATGGTGCCGGTGAACAGCCGCCGCTTGTCCAGGCGCAGTTCCGACACCGACAGATGGACCGGGATCAGCGAGCCGTCCTTGCGCCGCGCCATGACCTCGCGGCCGGTGCCGATGATCGTGCCGCCGCCGCCGGCCATGAAGCGCTGGATGTATCCATCGTGCCGCGAGGCGTCGGGCTCGGGCATCAGCATGGCGACGTTCGCGCCCACCAATTCGGGCAGCGAATAGCCGAAGATGCGCTCCACCGACAGGTTGGCGCTGACGATGATGCCCTCGTCGTCGATGGTGACGATGGCATCCAGCACGGTGTCCATGATCGCCCGGATGCGGTGCTCGCGGGCGGCCACCGCCCGCATGGCGGCGGTGATCTCGGTGGTGTCGCGGCCGACCAGCAGGGTGGCCACGCGCTCGTCGCGGCGCAGCGCCACCGCCGACAGCTCGACGTCGCGGACACGGCCGGCGAAGGTGACCACCTTGACCGGGACCGGGTGGTCCTCCTCGTACAGCGCCTCCAGCCCCAGGTCGAAGATGGCGCGGTAGTCGGGGTGGACGAAATCGGCGAACGGCTTGCCCTCGCAGGCCGAGGCCGAGGGGGCGCGCAGCATGCCCAGGCCGGCGGCGTTGATGCGCTCGATGATCCCGTCCGCGCAGACGCAGATGAGGTCGGGCGACAGCTCGACTAGGTCGCGGTACGAGGCCTGATCCTTCATCAGCGCCGATTCCAGCATCGACACGTCGGTGATGCGGTCGATCAGCTTCAGGATCTGCGAACCGGAATTGAGGATGCTGTCGGCATATTCGCGATAGCCGGCGGGGTTCACCGGCCCCAGCATCTCGGCGGCGATCATCTCGGCGAAGCCGATGACGTCGTTCAAGGGGGTGCGGATGTCGCGGCTCATGCGCGACATGAAGTCGGTCTTGGCGCGGTTGGCCAGGTCGGCGGCCTCGCGGGCCTCCTCCAGCTTGTCGGCGGCGGCCCGTTCCGAGGTGACGTCGCGGCAGAACCAGGCGCAACGATGCTCGCCCGGGCGGGCGCCGGCCACGGCCAGGACCCGGTTGGCATACCAGTGGTGGCCGTCGGAATCCTCGAACTCGACGGTGCGGCCGCTGGCCAGCGCCTGGTCCAGATAGGCACGGCGGTGGGGGGCCAGCGCCTTGGGCAGCAGCTCGAACAGGTTGGCCCCGGCCAGTTGTTCGGCGGTGCGGCCGAAGAATTCCTCGCCCTTGGCGTTGATGGTGATCAGCCGCCCGTCGGCTTCCAGCAGGGCGGCGAAGTCATGGCTGGCGTCCAGCAGCGCCTCGTTGGTGCGCCGCGACGCCTCCAGCGCCAGCTGGGTCTGCTGGCGCTCGACCGCATGGCGGATGACTCGCGGCAGCAGTTCCAGGCCGGCCATGGACTTGACGATGTAGTCCTGGGCACCGGCGCGGATGGCATCCTGGGCGACGCGCTCGTCGTCGAGGCCGGTCAGCACCACCAGGGCGACGTCGGCGGCGGCCTTCTTCAACTGGCGCACGGTGTCGATGCCCGACGAATCGGGTAGGCCCAAGTCGACCAACAGGCAGTCGTAGGACTCGAGCGGCCGCGCCAGGGCCTCGGCCAGGCTGGCGCCGCAGTCCGCCGTCCAGGCGCCCGTGTCCTCGGCGAGCTTGATCTCGATGAGGCGCTGGTCGCCCGGGTTGTCCTCGATGACCAAAAGTCGTTTGGACGCGGAGCCGTCGATCATGGGGCGAAGATGCAGCATCCAACGGCCAAAGTAAACGACTGCGGCCGTGCCGCTCAGAGGATCAGCCCCACCACCGCGGCGGTCATGCAGCTGGCGAGGGTTCCCGAGATGATGGAACGGCCGCCAAGCGCGACGATCTCGTCGCGCCGTTCCGGGGCCATGGCGGCAAGCCCGGCGATCATGATCCCCAGCGACCCCGGATTGGCGAAGCCGCACAGCCCGTAGGTCATGATGATTCGCGAGCGCTCGGACAGCGCGCCGGCCGGCAGGCGCGACAGCTCCAGATAGGCCAGCAGCTCGTTCAGCACCGTCTTGGTGCCCATCAGCGCCCCGGCGGTCATGGCCTCGCCGGCGGGAACGCCCATCATCCATGCCAGGGGCGCCATGGCGACCCCCAGCATCCGTTGCAGGGTGACGGGGGCGCCGCCCATTTCGGGCAGCAACGACAAGGCGGCGTTGGCCAGGCTGACCAGCGCCACCAGCACCACCAGCATGGCGATGATGTTGATCAGCAACTGGACGCCATCCAGCGTGCCCTTGACCACCGCATCCATGGCGCCGCCGTAGCCCGATGCGGGCATGACCTTGCCGCCGCCGGTGCAAGTGGCGTCGGGCACCATCACCTTGGCGACGACGATGGCGGCCGGCACCGAGATCAGCGAGGCGGTCAGCAGGTGGCCGACCGGATCGGCGACCACGCCGGCCAGGAACGAGGCATATAGCACCATCACCGTGCCGGCGATGGTGGCCATGCCGCCGGTCATCACCACGAACAGTTCGCCGCGCGAGAGCCGGGAAAGGTAGGGGCGGATCAGCAGCGGCGCCTCGACCATGCCGACGAAGGCGTTGGCAGCCGACGACACTCCGACGGCGCCGCCGATGCCCAGGGACCGCTCCAGCAGCCACGAAAACCCCCGCACCACCCAGGTCAGGACCCGCCAGTGATAGAGCAGCGCCGACAGCGCGCTCATCAGCAGCACCAGCGGCAGCGCCTGGAAAGCCAGCACGAAGCCTGACGCCGGGTCGGAGGTGGCGAAAGGGGCGGGGCCGCCCCCCAGATAGCCGAAGACGAAGGCGGTGCCGGCGCGGGTGGCGCCCTGCAGCGCGTCGACGACCCGATTGAGGGCCAGGAACATGGCCTGCGAGCCCGGCGCCTTCAGCAGCAGCGCCGCTACTCCCATCTGCACGGCGATGCCGGCCAGCACTAGGCGAAGCGAGAAGCGGCGGCGGTCCTCGGACAGTGCCCAGGCAACGGCCACCAGTCCGGCCAGCCCCGCGAGTCCCTGGAACGCCACCGCGCCGTCAGGCCCCGACGCGCTGCTTGGACAGCCATTCCATGACGGTGGGAACCATGGCCTTGCAGGTCAGTGCGAAGGACGTCATCAGCTTGTCCTTCTCCTGGCTCATATGCAGCAGGTTGTCGATGACCTTGCGCAGGATGTCCTTCGAGAACGACGGCACCGACAGCACCTGGCCCAGGCGTTCGCCGAAGGCGGCCTTGAGCGAGGTCACCAGGACCTCGATCTTGTCGATGTTCAGGCGCTGGATCTCGGCCAGGTTCTCGGCCGCGACGTAGCACAGGACGTCGCCCAGGATGCGTGCCGTCGACTTGTCCAGCGAGGCGACGACGTTGAAGAACGACGAATCGCGGGCGAAGAAGGCCCAGGCCCGGTCGCCCAGCATCTTGCGATAGAAGTCGTACATGTCGCGGTTCCACACCGCGACGCCGGCGATGGCCTGGGGACGGTCGGCGAGGATTTCGGCGAAGTCCTCGCCGGCGGCCTGCTTGACCTTGCGCAGCATGGCGGGGTCGAAATGCGACAGCGCCTCGACGTGGGCGGCGGTGGGCAGCGCGACCAGATCCTCGCCGATCTCCATCAGTTGCTGGTAGGTCAGGAAACGGCGATAGGAATCGAGCAGCGGCAACTGCCAGCCGAAGGCCACGTAGCGGGTGATCTCGCGGATCTTGCGCTCCTCCACCGGGTCGGTGGTCTCGCGGCTCACCTCCTCGGTGCGCTTGATCAGGCCGAGAAAGCTCTTCTTGGTCACCGTCTCGGTGACGGTCGCCACCGTCTTCTCGGACTCCATCACCTTCTTGGCGCAGGTCCGCACCAGCAACTGCTGGATCTGATCCAGCGACACGCCGCAGGCGGTGGCGGTGTGGTTGTCGCGGATGGGGGCGCCGGTGGCGTCCTTGACGATGTCGTCGAAGGAGTCGCGGTGGGAGACGAAGGTGGCGATGAAGCTTTCCAGCAGATCGGGCTGGGAAATCAGGTTCTGGTAGCTGGCGTCCGGATCGACCAGCCCCTGCTCCTGCAGGCGCGCCAGCACCGTCTTGAGGCCGTCGATGACCGCCTTCTTGGTGTCGTTGTCGATGTCCACCGGTGGCGGAAGGGTAGGAACGCCCATGACCCCGAACTCGGAAAATTTCTAAGCGGCTCTAGGTGTAACCCCATCCCGGGCGTTGGGCAACAGCTAGACGAGATCGCGATCCAGCCGCGCCCAGGTGACCTCGTGCTTGTTGTGGGACAGGTGCAGCAGCCGGGCGCCGGGGATGGCGGCGAAGGCGGCGAGGGCCTGGAAGTCGGTCTCGCCCTGGAATTTGACCGTGCAGATCATGTTGCGGGCGGCGCCGGCCTCGATCCAGCGGCGCACCAGGGCCAGAAGCCGCGACGGATAGCAGATGACGTCCGAGAACAGCCAGTCCACCGGCCCGGCCTGGCGGGGGTCGAGGCCGAAGGCGCTGCCGGCGTGGATGGAAACCCCGGCCATGGCGGCGACGTTCGGAGCCAGCGGCGCCTTGTCCACCGCCGTCACCCGCGCGCCCAGCCGGGCCAGCACCCAGGTCCAGCCGCCGGGACAGGCGCCGAGATCGAGGCAGGTCTCGCCCGCCGCCGGCTGGACGCCGAGCACGGTGAAGGCCTCCCACAGCTTGAGATAGGCCCGGCTGGGCGGCCCCTCGCGGTCCTCGACGAACTGGACCTCGCCGTTGGGAAAGGGGCTCGCGCAGCGGGCCGAGGCCAGCAGGGTGTGCTCGTCCAGCAGGGTGAACGAGCCCAGGGACGCCGTCGGCGCCGGCTGGCCGTACACCTGGGGCTTGGCCGAGACCTTGGGCAGCTTGTCGACCAGCAGCGCGGTGCGGCGATGGAGGGTGGGGGCATAGGGCCACCAGTTGCGCTGGATGGCGCGCAACGCCTTGGCGGCCTCGCCGATGGAGGCGACGGGGATGCGGAGCGGCTCCAGCCAGACGTTCTGCGCCCACGCCACCGCCCGCGCCGGGCCGGGCGCCAGCATCAGCCGACCATGCTCCTCGGCCACGTCGCCCAGCTCGGCGCGCAGGTCGGCCTCGAAGCCCTCGGGGGCGAGATAGGCGGTCATCGCGGGCGTCATGGAGACGACCTCCCTCCCCCGGCGTGCCGGGGGAGGGCTGGGGTGGGGGCTTGCCGCCGCCCGCGACGGCGGCCGGTACCCATGCCCCCCTCCCGGCCTCCCCCCGCGCGAAGCGCGGGGGGAGGGGAGAATATCGGAACGACGGAACTCCTCACCCCGCCTCGTCCTTCTTCCGCTGGTGCATCTGCTGGCCCAGTTCGTCGAGGAAGGCCTGTTCCTTGCGGTCGCGCTCCTCGGCCTCGCGGCGTTCGCGTTCCTTCTGGGTGATCTCGTAGGTCTTCTGCTCGCGGTAGGCCTCGGCCAGGGCGTCGCGGGCGGCCTCGATCTGCTGGCGGAGCGCGGCCAGCGAGCGCAGCAGGTTCTCGCGGCGGTCCATCCAGGCGCGGTGGTAGGAGCCGTAGAGATAGCCGACGCCGGTGGCGTCCTGGGCGGCCAGGCGCTGCTCCTCCTTGAGGCGATGATCGTGGCTGTCGATCTCGGCCAGCACCTGATCCTCGGCGTTCTGCAGCGCCACCAGCACGCGGCGCCTCTCGTCCACGTTGAACTTGGACAGCCGGATCAGGGTCTTGAGGCCCTTGGCCTTGGCCATGGACTAGCGGGCCCCCATGCCGTCGCCGCTGAACTCCATGCCCAGGATCTGCGCCAACTGGGCGTAGCAGGTGGCGAGGTCCGTGGACTCGTCCTTGCGTTGGGTCAGGAAGGCCTCGATCATCGGGTAGTAGTGCATGGCCTCGTCCACCGCCGGGTCGGTGCCGCGCCGATAGGCGCCCAGGCGGATCAGTTCGGCCATGTCCTCGTAGGTGGCCAACAGCCGCCGCGCCCGGCTGACCAGGGCGTTCTCCTGGTCGTTGTTGCAGCCGGGCATGGTGCGCGACACGCTGCGCAGGATGTTCACCGCCGGATAGCGGCCACGGTCGGCGATGGCGCGGTCGAGCACGATATGACCGTCGAGGATGCCGCGCACGGCGTCGGCGATGGGCTCGTTGTGGTCGTCGCCGTCCACCAGCACCGTGAAGATGCCGGTGATCGAGCCGCCCTGGCCCTCGACGCCGGGCCCGGCGCGCTCCAGCAGGCGCGGCAGCTCGGCGAAGACGGTGGGGGTGTAGCCCTTCGATGCCGGCGGCTCGCCGGCCGACAGGCTGATTTCGCGCTGGGCCATGGCGAAGCGGGTCACCGAATCCATCATGCACAGCACGTTGAGCCCCTGGTCGCGGAAATGCTCCGCCACCGACAGGGTCATGTAGGCGGCCTGGCGGCGCATCAGCGGGCTTTCGTCCGAGGTGGACACCACCACCACCGACCGCTTCATGCCTTCCTCGCCGAGGTCGTCCTCGATGAATTCGCGCGCCTCGCGGCCGCGCTCGCCGATCAGGCCGATCACCGACACGTCGCACGAGGTGTGGCGCGCCATCATGGACAGGATCGACGACTTGCCGACCCCCGAGCCGGCGAACACGCCCATGCGCTGGCCGTTGCACATGGTCAGGAAGGCGTTGACCGCGCGCACGCCCAGGTCGACCTTGCCGCGGACCCGGCTGCGCGCATGGGCCGAGGGCGGCCGGTTGCGGATGGGCACGGCGGCGTCGCCCATGGGCAGGGGGCCCTGGCCGTCCACCGGTTGGCCGAAGGCGTTGACCACCCGGCCCAGCCAGCCGCGATCGGGATGGATCACCGGCTCGGCATCGCCCACCTCGGTGCGGCAGCCCAGGCCGACGCCGTCGATGGCGACGAAGGGCATCAACAGCGCCCGGCCCGCGCGGAAGCCCACCACCTCGCAGGGCACGCGGCGGCCGTCGCGGGCGATGACCTCGCAGCGATCGCCCACCGAGATCTGGCGCTGCACGCCGCCGGCCTCGATCAGCATGCCCTGGACGGCGGCCACCCGTCCGTAGACGCGGATGCCGGCCAGCCGGTCGATGTCGCCGATGACGTTCTTGACCAGGAATTTCAACCTTCGGTCTCCATTCTGTGCGCTTCCGGAGAGGGTTCCGCGCCGTTGGGATGAGCGCTAACCCCTTGTCGCGAGGGGATTGTCATGCCGGGCGCCTTGAAGTCGCCAAAATACCCCCTTATGGTTAACTCAATCTCAATACACGGCGAGATCGGGATAGCTCAGATGCGCGTGCTGGTGGTTGAAGACGACCGGATGATGGCCCAGGTCATCGAGACGATGCTCAAGGCCGAGGGGATGGTGGTCGATACGACGGCCCTGGGCGAGGACGGCCTCGAGATCGGCAAGCTGTACGACTACGACATCATCCTCCTCGACCTCATGCTGCCCGACATGGACGGCTACGAGGTGCTGCGCCGGCTGCGCTCGTCGCGGGTGGAGACGCCGGTCCTGATCCTGTCGGGCCTGACCGAGCCCGACAAGAAGATCAAGGGCCTGGGTTTCGGCGCCGACGACTATCTGACCAAGCCCTTCGACCGCGGCGAGCTGGTGGCCCGCATCCAGGCCATCGTGCGCCGCTCCAAGGGCCATGCGCAATCCATCATCCGCACCGGCAAGCTGTCGGTGAACCTGGACACCCGCACCGTCGAGGTCGGCGCCGACCCGCTGCACCTGACCGCCAAGGAATACGGCATCCTGGAGCTGTTGAGCCTGCGCAAGGGCCAGACGCTGACCAAGGAGCAGTTCCTCAACCACCTCTACGGCGGCATCGACGAGCCCGAACTGAAGATCATCGACGTCTTCATCTGCAAGCTGCGGAAGAAGCTGGCCACCGCCACCGGCGGCGACAACTACATCGAGACGGTGTGGGGCCGGGGCTACGTGCTTCGCGATCCCGATCCGTCGGCGCCCGCCCGCGCCGCCGAGGCGGGGCACGCGCCCGCCCACTGATACCGCCCGGCCAATGAACTTGGCCCGTGGGGCCAAGTCATGCCGGGACGGTGGCGCTCAAGCGCCGCGCGGCATGACCCTGCGGGGTCTCACATCCCCGCCGGCAGCCTGACCGTCACCCAGGTGCCCTCGGCGGCGTTGCTGCGCAGGTCGATGCGGCCGCCGTGCAGTTCCACGAACCGGCGCACCAGCGCCAGGCCCAGCCCGGCCCCCTGGGTGCCGTCCTCGTGGCTGATGGACACGAAGCTGTCGAAGACGCGGGCCTGGTCGGCCTGGGGGATGCCGGGCCCCGAATCGCCCACGGTCAGCACCAGTTCGCCGCCCTCGCGCCCGGCCCGCACGGTGACCGTCCCGCCTGCCGGGGTGTACTTGACGGCGTTGCCGACCAGATTGAACAGCACCTGCTTGAGGCGGCGTTCGTCGGCGACGATCCAGCCGATGTCCAGCGGGCAGTCGAAATCCAGCCCCAGCTTCTTCTCGCGCACCCGCTCGCGGACCAGCGACAGCACGCCGCCCAGCATGGGGTGGATGTCGACGGTGTCCAGTTCCAGCGTCATCTGGCCGGCCTCGATGGCGGCCAGGTCCAGGATGTCCGACACCAGCCCGGCCAGCGACTGGCCGGCCTCGGTGATGGCGCGGGCGTAGTCGTGCTGGCGCCGGTTCAACTTGCCGGCGTATTCCGCCGACAGCATCTCGGCGAAGCCGATGATGGTGGTCAGCGGCTTCCTCACCTCGGCCGAGACGTTGGCGATGAACTCGCTCTTCAGCAGGTCGGCGGCTGCCAGGGCGTCGTTGCGCTCGATCAGGGCGCGCTCGACGCGGGCCGAGTCGGTGACGTCGAGGAAGGTCAGCAGGGTGGCGCCGTCGGGCAGCGGCACGCTGGTGCAGTCGATGATGGCGTCGTCCTGGCGCTCCAGCCGCTCCTCGGCCGGGCTGCGCTGGTTGGCCAGCGCCATCAGCCGTTCGCGGGCCAGCGGCCACGACGAGGCGCGGTCGGGCCGGCCCTCGAAGAACGGCTTGAGGCGCTCGACAATCTCCATCAGATGCGGCCCGCCCGCCAGCTCGTCGGCGGCCAGCCCCCAGATGGCGGCGAAGGACGGATTGGACAGCTTCAGGCGGCCGTCGCCGCCGAACACCGCGATGCCCTCGTGCAGGTGGTCCAGGGTCTCGCGCTGGACCGCCATGGCGGTGTTGAACGATCGCTCCAGGGCCAGGGTGTCGGTGACGTCCTCGTAGGTGAAGATCAGCCCGCCATGGGGGTGGGGCGAGGTCAGCCGGCGCAGGGTGCGGCCGTCGGGAAGGTGCAGCAGCGCCTCGACCGGTTCGATCAGCGACAGGAAGCGCTTGAGCTCCTCTTCCTTGTAGGCGCGGTAGTCGGCGACCTCGGGCAGCAGGCGGCGGTCACGGAGCGAATCCATCACCGCGCCGTAGGTGGGCTGGCTGGCCAGCCAGTCCTGCTCGAGCCGCCACAGGCGGGTGAAGGCGGTGTTGAAGAAGGACAGGCGGGTGTCGGTGGAGAAGATGGCGATGGCGGTGGCCAGGCGTTCCAGCACCTCGACGTGGGCGGTGACGTGCTGGTCGAGCTGGCCCCGCAGTTCCTCCTCGCGGGTCTGGTCGAGGGCGAAGCCGGCCGTCAGCAGGTTGTCGCCGACCGACACCGGCACCTCGGTGATGCGGCTCAGGCGGCGTTCGCCCTCCAGCACCAGATGGAAGGTCTCGGAGCGAGGCTCGCCGGCCGCGCGGGCCCGGGCGGCGAGGGCGCGGGCCTCGCGGACGCTGGCATCGGCGGCCAGTTCGGTGCCGGCGGCGACCGCCGCCTCGGCGCTTTGGGCATCCACCGCGCGGGCGTAGGCGCGGTTGACCGCCACCAGCGACAGGTCGTCGTCGCGCAGCCAGACCGGCATGGGCAGGGCGTCCAGCAGCACCCGGATATAGGCGGTGTCCGAGGCCAGCGCCTGCAGCGAGCGGGCCAGGTCCTCGACCACGGCGGCGCCGTCGGTGACGTCGGCCATCCACACGATGTCGGCGAGATGCTCGCCGTCGGCCCCGGCCACCCGCATGCCGGTGGCGCGCACCCGCCGGCCGCCCTCGGGCAGCGGCAGCTCGATCTCGAACGGGTCGCCGTCGCGCCGGAGTGCCGCCAGGCGGCCGTCGAGGCCGTCCGCGTCGCCGGGGGCGAAGGCCTCCATCACCTCGGGCCATGTCGAATCGATGCCCCTGGGCAGCCCCAGCAGCACCGCCAGCCGGCGCGAGCAGGTCTCGCGCTGGTCCCCGCTTCCGGCGGCGAAGGCGTAATAGCCGTCGGGGGCGGCGGCGAGGCATTCGTGCAGGCGGCGGGCGTCGGCCTCCTTCTCGGCGGCGCGGCGGCCCAGGCGCAGGATGCGCCAGCGCTGGAAGGCGACCAGCGGCAAGGCGAGGGGCAGCACCAGGGCGGCGCCGACCGCCACCGACCCCGGGTCGAGGCCGGCCAGCGCGGAGGTGTCAAGCCCCTGCGCCAAGGCGGCGGGCGCCGTGGCGGTGGCGAGCACCGTCAGCCCGGCCAAGGACCCACGCATCCGATCTCCCTATCCAGAAGCCCCGCCGGGAGAGTGCCCCCCATTGGCCGGAAAGACAAGGGGCAGCGCCCGGCGAATGGGGGTAGCCGCCCCAATCCGATTGCCGGCCGCCACCCAAGCTGCTAAACCGGGCGCCGCTTGCGCGCGGGGAGCCCATGCTTCGGAACACCTATGACTGGATGATGGACAAGGCCGGCCACGGCCATGCCGTCTGGTGGCTGGCGGCCATCTCCTTCATCGAAAGCTCGGTGTTCCCCATCCCGCCCGACGTGATGCTGATTCCCATGGTGCTGGCCGCGCCCACCCGCTGGTTCCGGCTGGCCGCCGTGTGCACCCTGGCCTCGGTGGCCGGCGGCTATCTGGGCTACGCCATCGGCTATTTCCTGATGGACACGGTGGGCATGGCCATCCTGTCGGCGTTCCACGCGGTCGAGAAGTTCCAGGGCCTGAAGCCGGTCATCGACGAATGGGGCGTGTGGTTCATCATCGCCAAGGGCATGACGCCCTTCCCCTACAAGGTGGTGACCATCGCCGCCGGCGCCTTCCATTTCGACCTGGCCGAATTCACCGTGGCCTCCGTCGTCGCGCGCGGCATGCGCTTCTTCCTGGTCGCCCTGTTGCTGTGGAAGTTCGGCCCCCCCATCCGGGTGTTCGTGGAAAAGCGCCTGAAGCTGGTGATGACCGCGACCCTGGTGCTGATCGTGGTCGGCTTCGCGATGCTGAAGCTGCTGTAGGGATTGACAGCGGCGGCGGCGCTCCACATTCTAACTCATGTTAGAACAAGGAGCGCGAGCCATGTTCACTCTTCGCCTCACCCGCATCGGCAATTCCGTCGGCTTCGTGCTCCCCAAGGAAGCCGCGGAGCGGCTGAACCTGGAGAAAGGGGACACCGTCTTCCTGGTGGAAGCCGAGGACGGATACCGGCTCACTCCTTATGACCCCGAGTTCGAGACCCAGATGGACGCGGCGCGCAAGATCATGAAGAAGCGCCGCGACGTACTGCACGCGCTCGCGAAATGAGTGGCTGGGTCTGGCTCCGTCCCGACGTGGTGCGGGCGATCCACGACGCGCAGTTGGCGGAACATGGCGGAGGGGTGGGCCTCCGCGACTTGGGCCTTCTGGAATCCGCCCTGGCGCGGCCACGGAACTTGGCCGCATATGGAGATCCGGACGCGGCGGCGCTGGCCGCCTGCTATGCTTACGGCCTAGCCTCCAACCATCCCTTCGTGGATGGCAACAAGCGCACGGCGTATGTGGCGCTTGAGTTGTTCCTGGCTCTCAACGGGCACCAACTCACGGCCGACGACGCCGATTGCGTTACGACCATGTTGGCGGTCGCCGCCGGAGAAATGGGCGAGGCGGGACTGACGGCATCGATCTCGTGCTGGGCACGGCGGGAAGAGTGATCACCGCTCCACCGGCCGCCCCTCGGCGATCCAGGCCTTGATGCCCTTCTCGACGTTGTAGATCCGGCGATAGCCGAGTTGGCGGGCCAGGGCCTGGGAGATGGTCCGGGTGCGGTTGCCGGTGCGGCAGATCAGCGCCACCTCGTCGTCGGGGCCGGCGACCTGGGCCAGGCGCTGGACGAAGTCGGGGGCCAGGCGGCCCTTGTCGTCGAAGGCCATGATGGTGTGCGAGCCGGCCAGCACCCCGGTCTGCTTCCATTCGGGCGGCGTGCGGATGTCCACCACCGGCACGCCCTTGGCCATCAGCCCGGCCAGCGTCTCGTTGTCCACGTCGGCGACGTCCTGGGCCCAGGCCGGGGCGGCGGCGACCAGCGCCGCGACGGGAAGCAGGAAACGCATCATTCCATCCCCACCACGCCGCGGGCGAAATCCTCGGCCGAGAACGGGCGCAGGTCGTCGGCCTTCTCGCCGACGCCGATGGCGTGAACCGGCAGGTGGAACTTCTCGGCCAGGGCGACCACCACGCCGCCGCGCGCCGTGCCGTCCAGCTTGGTGACCACCAGGCCGGTGACCCCGACCATCTCCTGGAAGGCCTCGACCTGGGAGTGGGCGTTCTGGCCGACGGTGGCGTCGAGGACCAGCAACACGTCGTGGGGGGCGGTCTCGTCGATCTTCTTGATGACGCGGACCACCTTGGCCAGTTCCTCCATCAGCCCGGTCTTGTTCTGCAGGCGGCCGGCGGTGTCGATGAACAGCACGTCGTCGCCGCGCGCCTGGGCCTCCTTCATGGCGTCGAACACCAGCCCGGCGGCGTCGGCGCCGGTGTCGCGGGCGATGACCGGGCAGCCGGTGCGCTCGCCCCACACCTTCAACTGCTCGACGGCGGCGGCGCGGAAGGTGTCGCCGGCGGCCAGCGACACCTTGCGGCCCTCGTCCTTGCAGCGCTTGGCCAGCTTGCCGATGGTCGTGGTCTTGCCCGAGCCGTTGACGCCCACCACCAGCACCACATGCGGACGCAGGTCGGGGTCCAGCTCCAGCGGGCGGGCCACCGGCTCCAGGATGTCGGCGATCTCCTCGGCCAGGGCGGACTTGATCTCGTCGGCGGTGACGTCCTGGCCGAACTTGGCCTTGGCCAGGCGCCGGGTGACGCGGGCGGCGGTGGCGACGCCCAGGTCGGCGGTGATCAGCAGGTCCTCCAGCTCCTCCAGCGCCTCGTCGTCCAGCTTGCGCTTGGTGAACAGGTCGGCGAGGCCCTGGGTCAGGCGCGACGACGACTTGGACAGGCCGGCCCGCATCCGGCCGAACCAGCCCGCCTTGGCGATCTCGGCGGTCTCGGCGACGGCGGCGTCGCGCTCGGCCACCATCTCGGCAAGATGGGAATCGTCGGTCTCGGGCTCCACCTCGGGTTCCGGCTCGGGCTCGGGTGCGTCCACGGGCGCGGGCTCCGCTTCGGGGGCCAGCTCCTGCTCCTCCACCGTCTCCTTGCCGCCCCACAGCCGGCCGAAAAAGCCCTTCTTGGTCATGCCGTCTCCGCCCTCAACGTCGTCCCATCGATGCCCGTCACCCGGGCGCGCACCACCCGGCCCTGCTCGCCGGCGACGCGGACGGGCAGATAATGCTCGCAAAATCCCTGGCCGTCCTGCTCGATCAGCACCGACACCTCGCGGCCCAGGCGGGTTCGGAGGAAGGCGGCCATGGCGGCCTCGCCCTTGGCGCGCAGCCGGGCGGCGCGGTCCTTGACCTCGGCGCCGGCCACCTTGGGCATGCGCGCCGCCGGGGTGCCGGGGCGAGCGCTGAACGGAAAGACGTGCAGATGGGTCAGCCCGGCCTCGTCCACCAGGTCCAGCGAGCGGCGGAACATGTCCTCGTCCTCGGTGGGGAAGCCGGCGATGATGTCGGCCCCCAGCGCGATGTCGCCGCGCAACTCGCGCAGCCTCGCCGCCAGCGCCAGCACGTCGGCGCGTCCGTGGCGGCGCTTCATGCGCTTCAGGACCATGTCGTCGCCGGCCTGGACCGACAGATGGAAATGCGGCATCAGCCGCTCCTCCTCGGCCACCGCGCGCAGCAGGTCGTCGTCCACCTCGACGGGGTCCAGCGACGACAGCCTGAGGCGCGGCAGCTCGGGCACGGCGGCCAGCAGGCGGCGAACCATCTGGCCGAAGGTGGGGGCGCCGGGCAGGTCGCCGCCATAGGCGGTGACGTCGACACCGGTCAGCACCACCTCGGCGAATCCCTGCGCCGCCAGGGCGCGCACCTGGTCGGTGATGCGGCCCATGGGGACGCTGCGGTTGGGGCCGCGCCCGAACGGGATGATGCAGAAGGTGCAGCGGTGGTCGCAGCCCTGCTGCACCTCGACGAAGGCCCGCGCCCGGCCCTCGAAGCCCGACACCAGATGCTCGGCGGTCTCGCGCACCTGCATGATGTCGGTGACGACGATGCGTTCTGCCGGCGGCTCGGCGAACACCGTCGGCGCCATCTTCTCGACATTGCCCAGCACCTGGTCGATCTCGGGCATGGCGGCGAACTTGGCCGGATCCACCTGCACCGCGCAGCCGGTGACCACGATGCGGGCGTCGGGGTTGTCGCGCCTGAGCTTGCGGATGGACTGGCGCGCCTGGCGCTCGGCCTCGGCGGTCACCGCGCAGGTGTTGACGATGATGGTCTCGACGCCCGACGCCGCCGCGTCGGCATGCTCGCGCATCACCTCGGATTCGTAGGCGTTGAGGCGGCAGCCGAAGGTGATGACTCGTGTCATCTGGCCCTCAGGCGCCGGGCGCCGCCTCCGGCGGCTTGGCTTGCGCTCGCACGGGCTCGCGGGGCCTCAACGGCCCAGTCCCTCGCTTCGCTCGCTCCAGTCATGGTGACAAACTCGGATCCAGCGTCCCGGTGAACGCCAGCGATATCGGCCCGGTCATCAGCACGTGGTCGTCCTTCAGCCACTCGATGGACAGCGTGCCGCCGTCCAGCACCACCTCGGCCTTGCGCCCCGTGAGGCCTCGGCGGGCGGCGGCGACCAGGGTGGCGCAGGCGCCGGAACCGCAGGCGGCGGTGATGCCGGCGGAACGCTCCCACACCCGCATGCGGATGCGGCCGTCGCCCAGCACCTGGGCGACCTCGATATTGGCCCGCTCGGGGAACAGGGCGTGGTTCTCCAGCACCGGCCCCAGGGCGGCCAGGTCCACCGCCTCGGCGTCGTCGACGAAGAACACCGCGTGGGGGTTGCCCATGCTGACCCCCACCGGGTCCCGCAGCGCGCCGGCGCCGATGCCCATGTGCAGGGTGTCCACCGCCTCGGCCGCCGGCAGCTCGCGCCAGTCCAGCCGGGCCGGGCCCATGTCCACCGCCACCATCATCTCCCCGCGCGATTCGGCGTCCAGCAGGCCGGCGCGGGTCTCGATCACCACCTTGCCCCCATCCTCGCCTTTGTCGCCCTTCTCGCGCATCAGCAGCCAGGCGACGCAGCGGGTGGCGTTGCCGCAGGCGCCGGCCTCGGAGCCGTCGGGGTTGTAGATGCTCATCCAGGCGTCGGAGACGGCATTGCGGGCCGGCTCGACGACGATGACCTGGTCGCAGCCGACGCCGCGGCGGCGGTCGGCGATCACCCGGATGGCCTCGGGCGACAGGTCGAGCGGGCGCGGACGGGCGTCGAGGATGACGAAGTCGTTGCCAAGCCCGTGCATCTTGACGAAGGGGATGCCGACGGTGTTCATGCCTGCGGTTATATGGGGGCCGAGGCGCCCGAGTCCAGCAAGGAGACGCCGCCGATGGGAACGTGCAAGAGCTGCGGCGGAGCCGTCGCCGACCCCGCCGCCGAAACCTGCTCGCCCCGCTGCCGGGTCGAGCTGGACAAGCGGCGCATCGCCTGGGACCGCGACGCCCGCAATGTCGGCCGCAACGGCTATTACGACCGCCGCTACCAGGAACTGGTCCGCAAGCACGACAAGCACGGCGCCAAGGTCATCCTGGCCGAGTGGGAGGCGGCCAAGGAGCGGCTGGGCGACAGGCCGTAGTCGGCGCAGGCTCCGCCTGTTTGGCCCTAATCCTCCTCGTACCAGCCGCGCTCGGCGTCGCGGTGGCAGGCCGGGCAGTTGGACGGCGTCGTCACCTTGGGGTCCGCCCACACCCGGTCGGGGAAACGATGCTCGTGCCGGAACCACCGCGTCTTGGTGATGGCGAGGGTGAACTCGCCCCGATCCCGCTTGCGCTCGCGCCCGGCCCCGGCCACCAGCACCCGGCGGATGGCCTCGACCGTGTCGGCGGGCAGCGAGGCGTCGTCGCCGAAATGGTCGGACAAGCCATCCATGACGGCGTTCCACGACCGCGCCGGCAGGAAGGCGGGCTGGAAGGCCATGTGGCATTCGCCGCATTCCTTGAGCACCAGCGGGTCGGTGACCGGCGGCACCCGGTCGTCGTCGGCCAGGGCGGGGGGGGCGGCCAACAGCAGCACCAGGACAAGACGTTTCATCTCATTGCTCCGTCATGAAGGTGATGTAGTCGCCCTTCTCGCGGGCGGTGCAGGCGCGGCCCAGCACGCTCTTGCAGTCGCGGCCGAACTGCTTTTCGATCTCGCCCATGTCGGTGAACCGCCTGGGGTTGGCCGATACCGCCACCGGCTCGATGGGCCGCCCGGTCTTGGCGTTGCGGCCCCGCTGGCGCGGATCGTCGGTGTGGCAGGCGGTGCAGGACGGGGTGCGCTCGTCGCCGCCGGCCCACCGGGTGCGGAACAGCGCCTCGCCCCGCTCGGCAGAGAAGCCGGCGAAGGCGGGGTCGGCGGCGCGGGCCTGGGCGGCGAAGTGCTCAAGGACGGCGGCGCGGAAGTCCGCCGCCTGGGCCTGGCCGGCGGCCAGCACCAGCACCACCGCCGAGGCGGGCACCAGCCGGGCCAGCAGCCGCTTGCCGCCGTGCACGAACAGGATGAATCCCACATGGACGAAGACCGCCATCAACGAGGCCTCGGCCACCGCCTCGTGCGGGTCCTCCAGCCACAACACCACGTCGGCGATGGCACCGGTGGCGGCGGCGAGGCCGACCGCGGCCAACACCGCCGCCCCCAGCCAGGCATGAAGCGGATTGCGGCCCCGGCGGCGGCCCAGCCATTCCAGGGTGGCGGCCAGCGAGGGCCGGGGCAGGCGCAGGGGCGAGCCGGAGGGGGCGGACAGCCCCAGGACGAGGCGGATCGCCACCGCCGCCAGCACCGCGTAGCCGGAGAAGACGTGCATGGCATAGGTGTCCTCGTCGCCGGTGAGCCAGGCGACCAAGAAGCCGCCGGCCATCGCCGCGTGCCACAGGCGCAGGATGGTGACGTCCAGCCGGGTGGGCTTGCGCGTGGTCATGAAACGCTCCTTAATCGTCGTCATGGTCGTGGGAGAGGCGGGGCAGGTCGCCGGTGGTCGCGGCGGCATAGGCGGCGGCGCCGGCGGCGATCAGCAGCGCGGCGGCCAGGCCTTGCAGGATCATCTTGCGCAGCATCGGGCTCTCCTCGGTTACGATGGGAGCCCACCTTAGCGGGGCATGCCTGAACCGGACCTGACCCCACGGTTCAGCCCCGGTTCAGGTTGGCGGTCATAGGTTTTCCGGCATGAAACGCATCCTCGCCTTCCTTCTCTGCCTGGCCCTCGCCGCCCCCGCCCTGGCCGGCGAGCGTGAGCACGACCGCGTCCGCCGCGCGGTCGAGGCCGGCCAGGTGCTGCCGCTCAAGACCATCCTCGATCGCGCCGAGAAGGAGCAGCCCGGCCAGCTGCTGGAGGCCGAGCTGGAACACGAGCACGGCCGGCTGGTCTATGAACTGAAGCTGCTGACCCCGGAGGGCCGCGTGGTGGAACTGCTGTTCGACGCCGCCACCGGCGAGCCCCTGGCCGAGAAGGGACGCCGCCGATGAGGGTGCTGGTGGTCGAGGACGAGCCGGCTCTCGCACTGCGGCTGCAAAGGGCGCTGGAGGGCGCCGGCTACGCGGTGGACGTCGCCTATGACGGCGAGGACGGCTGGCATCTGGGCGACACCGAGCCCTTCGACGCGGTGGTGCTCGACCTGGGCCTGCCCAAGCTGGATGGACTGTCGGTGCTGAGGCGCTGGCGCGAGGACGGCCGCGCCATGCCGGTGCTGATCCTGACCGCGCGGTCGCGGTGGTCGGAGAAGATGGCCGGGTTCGATTCCGGGGGCGACGACTACGTCACCAAGCCTTTCGAGATGGAGGAGATCGTCTACCGCGTCCGCGCCCTGATCCGCCGCGCCGCCGGCCATGCCCAGCCCGAATTGGCCTGCGGGCCGCTCAGGGTCGACACCAACGGCGGCCGCGCCGCCGTCGACGGCATGCCGGTGGCGCTGACCGCCCAGGAATTCCGCATCCTGTCCTACCTCATCCATCATGTCGGCAAGGTGGTCAGCCGCACCGAACTGTCCGAGCACGTCTATGACCGCCACTTCGACGCCGATTCCAACGTGCTGGAGGTGCTGGTGGGGCGCATCCGCCGCAAGCTGCCGGCCGGCATGATCCAGACGGTGCGCGGCCAGGGCTACCGCCTCGGCCCGCCGGAGCAGGCATGACCGCGCCCCGTGTCCCGTCGCTGACCGTCCGGCTGGTGGCGGCGGCGCTGCTGTGGACGGTGCTGCTGCTCGGCGGCGGCGGGATCGTGCTGAAGGGCGCCTTCGACGACACCGTCGAGAGGCAGTTCGGCCAGCGCCTCGATGCCTTGCTCAAGGCCCAGATCGCCGCCCTGCAGGTGGGCGCCGACGGGCGGCTGGCGGTGACGCGGCCGCTGGGCGACCCCCGCTTCGAGCGCATCTTCTCGGGGTGGTACTGGCAGGTGACGCCGCCCGCGGGCGATTTGTTGCGGTCGCGGTCGCTGTGGGATTCGACGTTGCCCGTCCATCCCGCCGCCCATGGGGTGCGAATCGACCGCATCGCCGGTCCCAACGGCGAAGTCCTGCTGGCGGTCGAGCGCGACGTCACCCTGGACGGTGTCGCCGGCCCCGTCCACGTGCTGGTGGCCGCCGACCTGGGCGAGATCGCCGCCGAGACCGGGCGTTTCGACTCCCTGCTCGCCGCCGCGCTGGCGCTGCTGGGGCTGGGCCTGGCCGGCGCCGTGGTGGCGCAGGTCCGCTTCGGGCTGCGGCCGCTCCGGGTGCTGGGGGCCGATCTCCAGGCGGTGCGCGACGGCGAGCGGGCGCGCCTTGCCGGCCGCTATCCGCGCGAGGTGGCGCCGCTGGCCGAGGCCATGAACCAGGTCCTCGACCACGACGCGGTGCTGATCGAGCGCGCCCGCACCCATGTGGGCAATCTGGCCCACGGCCTGAAGACGCCGCTGGCGGTGCTGGCGGCCGAGGCGGCCGGCGCCCCCGACCCCGCGACCGTGCGCGCCCAGGTCCAGGCCATGACCCGGCTGGTCGAACACCATCTGGCGCGGGCATCGGCGGTGGCGGGCGCCGGCCGCGCCCTCGGGCGCAAGGTGCCGGTGGCGCCGGTGGCCGACGACATCCTCCGGGTCCTGCGCCGGGTGCATGCCGACAAGGGGCTGTCCTTCGAGGTCGCCATCGAGGACGCCGCCGCCTTCCGGGGCGAGCGCCAGGACCTGGAGGAGATCATCGGCAACCTGGCCGACAACGCCGCCAAGTGGGCGCGCTCACGGGTGCGGATGACGGCCCGGGGCGGGCTGACCCTGGTCGTCGAGGACGACGGCCCCGGCCTCGCCCCCGGGCAGGCCGAGGAGGCCGCCCGCCGGGGCGGCCGCCTCGACGAGACCACGCCGGGCTGGGGACTCGGGCTGGCCATCGTCGCCGACATCGCGGCGCTGAACGGCGGCGCGGTGGCGTATGGGCGCTCCGAACTGGGCGGATTGCGGGTGTCGGTGACCTTCGGCGGGTGATCAGTGCTCGCGGTGGGTCGCGAAGGCGATCTTGTCGACCCAGGCCAGGATCAGGGCCGAGACCACGAAGGTCAGGTGGATCACCACCAGCCACATCAGCTTGTCGTTGGCGATCTTCTCGACGTTGACGAAGGCCTTGAGCAGATGGATGGACGAGATGGCGACGATGGAGGCCGCCACCTTGACCTTGAGCGTGCCGGCATCCAGCTTGCCCAGCCACGACAGCTGCTCGCCCTTGGCGGCGGCCTCGATCTTGGACACGAAGCTCTCGTAGCCCGACAGGATCACCATCACCAGCAGGTTGCCGACCAGCACCAGATCCATCAGCGCCAGCGCGGTCAGGATCAGATCGGCCTCGGCCAACTCGGGCAGGTGCGGCACCAGGTGGAGGAACTCCTGCACGAACTTGACCGAGAACAGCAGCAGCACCAGCGACAGCCCGACATAGAGCGGCACCAGCAGCCAGCGGCTCCAGAACAGGAAGCGCTCGATCAGGTTCTCGACGGCGTTGGGCGTGCGGGGCTCGATATGCATGGCGGCTGGTTTACCCGAAACGGCGCCACAGTCAACCGCCGGATGGGGTGGCGGAGCGCTACTCCGCCGCCTTGCGGATCCACTGGCTGATGTCGGGATCGTCGATCTGTTCGGGCTTGAGGTTGGCCTCGGCGTAGCGTTTCCACACCCCCGAGGTCAGGAACAGCTCCCACAGGTCGGCGTCGATATGCTGGTCCTTGACCATGAACGACATGATCTTGAGCGCCTCCGACAGCGTCTTGGGCTTCTTGTAGGGGCGGTCGGCGGCGGTCAGCGCCTCGAAGATGTCGGCCACCGCCATCATGCGGGCGGGGACGGACATATCGTCCTTGACCAGACCCTTGGGGTAGCCCTTGCCGTTCATCATCTCGTGGTGGCCGCCCGCCCATTCCGGCACGCGGGCCAGGTTCTTGGGGAAGGGCAGGGCCTTCAGCATGAAGATGGTCTGGATGATGTGGTCCTGGATCTTGAAGCGGTCCTCGGCGGTGAGCGTGCCGCGGCCGATGCACAGATTGTAGATTTCGCCCAGGTTGTATTTGTGCGGGCCGGGCTTGATGGTGATGCCCTCGGCGTCGTAGCGGCCGTAGTCGATGGGGGCGTCGTGGGGGATGATGTGCCAGTCCTTGTCGGCTAGCATGGGCTCCTCGACCGGCGGCTTGGGCTCCTCGGTCGGGCGGCGCTTCATCTCGTCGATGGACAGGCCCAGGGTATCGTCGATGGTGCGCGTCCAGGTCATCTGGGCGATACCCTTGAGGCGATCGACGCGCTCGGGGGCCATGAACTCGCCACCCACGTTGCATTCGGCCACGAAGGCGAAGTCGTCGTCGAGCCGGGCCAGGGTGTCGTCCAGATTCTGCTTCAGCGCGTCGGGGTCCTCCTCGCCCTCCAGCACCGCCTGCAGGTAATCGACCACCGCGTCGCGCTTCTTGACCTCGAAGCGCATGCGCACCTCGTGGATACGGTTGTAGATGGTCTCCAGCTTGGTGGCCTTGTCGACGATGTATTCCGGCGTCGTCACCTTGCCGCAGTCGTGCAGGCCGCCGGCCACCTCCAGCTCGTACCATTCCTCGTCGGTGAGCATGAAGTCGGCATAGGGGCCGTCGGTGGCGGCGCAGGCCGCCTCGGCCAGCATGGTGGTCAGCAGGGGCACGCGGTTGCAGTGGCCGCCGGTGTAGGGCGACTTGGCGTCGATGGCGCCCGCGATCACCTGGATGAAGCTCTTGAACAGGTGCTTCTGAGCGTCGATCAGGCGCTGATTGTCCAGCGCCACCGCCGCCTGCGAGGCCAGCGCCTCGATCAAGGGGGTGATGTCGGGGCCGAAGGCGATGACGTCGTTCTTCTTGTTGCGGGCGTTGATCAGCTGCAGCACGCCGATCACCTCGCCCTCGTAGTTCTTGAGCGGCACGGTGAGGAACGACATCGACCGGTAGCCGGTCTTGGCGTCGAAGGCCTTGGTGCCCGAGAAGTCGAACTTGTCGACGTCGTAGGCGTCGGCGATGTTGACGGTGATCCCTTCCAGCGCCGCGTAGCTGGAGACGTTCTTGTGGTTGGGATGGCCGTCGTCGTCATGGAGCTTGAGCGGCGGGAAGGGGATCGGCTTGCCGGTGGTGCCGCCCATGGCGACGTCCAGCGTGTCGTTGAGCATGATCTCGAACTTCAGCCCCCGGCGGTCGTCGGTGACCAGGTAGAGCGTGCCGCCATCGGCGTTGGTCATGGCCTTGGCGCCCTGGAGGATCTTCTCCATCAGGCGGTTGTGGTTGCGTTCGGCGGAAAGCGCGATGCCCAGCTCGATGAGAGTCCGGTAGCGCTGCTCCTGTGTCGCCGCTGCGGCCATGTGGTGCTCCTCGTCCACGGGTTGGACAGCGTCCAGATTACCCGCAATCGCCCGTCCCGCCAAGGTCGGGCGCGTCCCTTGACGCGCCGGCGGTTCCGGTCTTCTCTAGGCGGCCACCTCGGGGAGATGCCGCCGTGCCCTATGATTCCCTTCGCGATTTCGTGCGCCGCCTGGAGCAGGAGGGCCGGCTGGTCCGCGTCAAGGCGCCGGTGTCGCCGCATCTGGAGATGACCGAGATCCAGACCCGCCTGTTGGCCGAGGGCGGGCCGGCGGTGCTGTTCGAGACCGTGGTGCGCGAGGACGGGACGAAATACCCCATGCCGGCGCTGGTCAACCTGTTCGGCACCGTCGAGCGGGTGGCCTGGGGCATGGACCGCGAGCCGGGCCAGCTGCGCGAGGTGGGCGAGACCTTGGCCTTCCTCAAGCAGCCCGAGCCGCCCGGCGGCTGGCGCGAGGCCCTGGACATGCTGCCGCTGTTGAAGACGGTGATGTCCATGAAGCCCAAGACGGTCGGCTCGGCGCCCTGCCAGCAGGTGGTGTACCAGGGCGACGACGTCGATCTGTCCATGCTGCCCATCCAGGGATGCTGGCCGGGCGAGCCGGCGCCCTTGATCACCTGGCCGCTGGTGGTGACGCAAGGCCCCGATCCCAAGGACGACAGGCGCGACGCCTTCAACCTCGGCATCTACCGCATGCAGGTGACCGGGCGGAACACCACGCTGATGCGCTGGCTCAAGCATCGCGGCGGCGCCCAGCACTACCGCCGCTGGGCCGGCGCCAAGGCCGAGCCGATGCCGGCCGCCGTGGTCATCGGCGCCGATCCCGGCACCATCATCGCCGCCGTCACCCCGGTGCCCGAGACCCTGAGCGAGTACCAGTTCGCCGGCCTGCTGCGCGGCCGCAAGGTGGAGTTGGTCGACTGCAAGACGGTGCCGCTCAAGGTGCCGGCCGAGGCCGAGATCGTGCTCGAAGGCCATGTGATGCTTGACGAGTTCGGCCCCGAGGGTCCCTATGGCGACCACACCGGGTACTACAACAACGTCGAGGACTTCCCGGTCTTCCGGGTCTCGGCGGTGACCATGCGCCGCGACCCCATCTACCTGACCACCTTCACCGGCCGCCCCCCCGACGAACCCAGCGTGCTGGGCGAGGCCCTGAACGAGGTGTTCATCCCGCTGCTGACCCAGCAATTCCCCGAGATCGTCGATTTCTGGCTGCCGCCCGAGGGCTGCAGCTACCGCATCGCCGTGGTGTCGATCAAGAAGGCCTATCCCGGCCACGCCAAGCGGGTGATGTTCGGCATCTGGAGCTTCCTCAAGCAGTTCATGTACACCAAGTTCGTCATCGTGGTGGACGACGACATCGACGCGCGGAACTGGAAGGACGTCATGTGGGCGGTCTCGACCCGCATGGACCCGGCCCGCGACATCACCGTGGTCGAGGGCACCCCCATCGACTACCTGGACTTCGCCAGTCCCGAATCCGGCCTGGGCGGCAAGCTGGGCCTGGACGCCACCAACAAGTGGCCGCCCGAGACCCATCGCGAATGGGGCATCAAGATCCGCATGGCCGACGACATCGTCGAGCGGGTTTCGTCACGCTGGGGCGAGTACGGGCTGCCGGGATCGGGGACGCCGATCTGGAAATAGGGCCAAGCCCCGATTCCGGGTAGGGTCTTCGCCCGAATCGCACTCGGGCTTTCGCCCGATGGGCGTCACAGCGCGTTTATTTTCATGGCATTACGCGACACATCTGGACGCAACTCGCGGGTGGGACCATGGACGGGACCCGCGCACAATGCACAACAACGAAGAACGCTCGATCCAAGGGGAATGAGCCATGTTGAGCATTGTCGCCAAGCTGCCCGAAGACCGTTCCACCCCGCGCTACAAGGTGAGCGATCCGTTCGTCGCCGACGTCATCGCCACCGTCGCGGCCGAATTCGGCCTGTCCGAGCGGGAAATGCTGGTGCATTCCCGTGACCACCGGGTGTGGAAGCCCCGCATGGCGGCCATGTACTACTGCCGCCTGCTCACCCAATGCTCGCTGCCCGAGCTGGGCCGGGTGTTCGGGGGGCGCAGTCACACCACCGTGCTCAGGGCCTTCCGCCGCTGCCGCGAAATGATCGACCTTGACGAGACCTGGGCGTCCCGCATGGACCGCCTGCTGGTCAAGCTGGTGGAGCAGATCGTCTCTCCCCGCCATTGAGCGGTGACTTCGGTGCTTTCCCGGCCGCGCCCGGTTCGATTGCCATTTGACGCTGTGCCCATTCGCGTGCACCACTATGGAAACGCAATCGGCCGGGGAAAGGCATGGCACGGATCGCGGTTGTCGAAGACGAAGTCTCCCTGCGGGCGGACGTGGTGGAATACCTGTCCGCCTGCGGTCACGCGGTGGTCGGCTGCGGAAGCGGGGTGGAGATGGATGCCATCTTCGCCGACGCCCCGGTCGACATCGTCATTCTCGATATCAACCTGCCCGGCGAGGACGGTTTCTCCATCGCCAAGCGGCTGCGGGACGGATCGGACGTGGGCATCGTGATGCTGACGGCGCGCAACGTGAACGTGGATCGGGTCGTCGGCCTCGAGATCGGCGCCGACGTCTACATGACCAAACCGGTCGAGCTGCGCGAGCTCGAGGCGCAGATCCGCACCCTCGCCCGCCGCATGAAGGTGTCCGTCGCCCCGCCGCCCGCTCCCGTCGCCGTCGCCGCCCCCGCCGACGGCTGGGTCTATGACCAGGTGGCCTGGGACCTGATTGCTCCCGGCGGCGCCATGGTCAAGCTGACCGCCAACGAGCGGGTGTTCGTCGCGCTGCTGGTCGCCAAGCCGGGTTCGCCGGTGTCGCGGGCCGACATCTTCCGCGCCCTGGGCAAGCGGGAATGGGATCCCACCGACCGCTCGGTGGATTCCATGGTCCGCCGCCTGCGCGCCAAGGCCGAGGAGACGCTCGGCCGGCCGTTGCCCATCGACGCCGTCCATGGCACCGGTTACGCCTTCACCGCTCCCGTCAGCGTCAGGTGACACCGTGACGGCGCCGGCCGCCAAACTGCGTCTGGTCGAGCGCCCGCGTCGGAAGCAGGATACGCCGGCCGCCGAGCCGTGGCCGGTGCTGGTGGTGGACGACGACCCCCAGGTCCACGACATGACCCGCGTGCTGCTGCGCGATTTCCAGTTCGACGGGCGGGGCTTCACGGTGTTGAGCGCCCACTCCGCCGCCGAGGGCGAGGCGGTGCTCAGGGCCAATCCCGACATTCCGGTGGCGCTTGTCGACGTGGTCATGGAAGCGGCCGATGCCGGCCTCAGGCTGGTGCGCCGCATCCGCGACGACATCGGCAACCGCCGGCTCCGCATCATCCTCAGGACCGGCCAGCCCGGCGAGGCCCCCGAGCGGGACGTGGTGCTGTCCTACGATATCAACGACTACAAGAGCAAGACCGAGCTGACGGCCCAAAAGCTGTTCACCGCCCTGGTGGGGGCGGTGCGGGCCTGGCGCCACATCGTCACCGTCGAGACCGTCGCCGAATCCCTGGAGCGGAAGGTGGCCGAACGGACCGCCGACCTGGAGGCCAGCCGGGACGCCCTGGTGCGCGCCAAGGACCGCGCCGAACTGGCGCTCAAGCGGGAATCCGAGGCCAAGAGCCAGTTGCGCCAGTTCGTCTCGATGGTCTCGCACGAGTTCCGCACCCCGCTGGCCATCATCGATTCGGCCGCCCAGATGCTGACCCTGAAGGCCGAGAAGTGCGACCCCGGCATGCTGCCGCGCCTGGACGGCATCCGGGGCGCCGTCACCCGCCTGGTCGAGCTGATCGACACCTGCCTGGCCGACGAGCAATTGGAATCGGGGCGCCTGGTGTTGCGCGAGCAGGCGGTGGACCTGGTGCCGCTGGTCGAATCCATCCGCGACCACCACGCTGCCTCGGGCCGGCCGATCCGGGTGTCGGCGGTGCCGGTGCCGGCGGTCTGGGGCGATCCCGGCCTGTTGGCCCTGGCCATCAACAACCTGGTCGGAAATGCCATCAAGTATTCGCCGGACGGCGCGCCGGTGGACATCACCGTCACCGGCTGGCACGACGGCGTGGCCGTCCGCGTCGTCGATCACGGCATCGGCATTCCCGCCGACGACCTGCCGCTGATCTTCGAGCGCTTCCACCGCGCCGCCAACGTGCGCACGGTGGCGGGCTCGGGCATCGGGCTGCACATGGTGCGCCAGATCGTCGAGCTGCACGGCGGCTCGGTCAGCGTCGACAGCAGCGAGGGCGCGGGGTCCGCCTTCACCGTCCGGCTGCGGCCGGCGCCGCCGCCGCGCCGCCGCCGTCGCTGACGGCCGGCTTGAGCGGTTCGCGGGCGGCTGGTACCATCCCCGGGCCGCCCACAGGCGGTGCATCGCGCCAAGGGTTCGGACATGCTCGCGCAAACGTACCGGTCGTTCAAACGGGACCTCGACGCCAAGGGGATCATCTTTTCCTTCTCGGGCTATATGTCCGAGGGAATCCTGTATTCCCTGGGCGACGCCATGCGCCAGAAGATGGCGCTCGAGGACACCGACCTCAACACCATCAAGAAGGTGTTTTCGGTCTTCATCGAGCAGGCCCAGAACATCATCCGCTATTCGGCCGAGAAGGTGTCGGCCAGCAGCGTCGAGCTGTCGTCGGGAATGGTGACCATCGGCACCGAGCAGGGGCGCTTCTTCATCGTCTGCGCCAACGTGGTGCTGGACGACGACGTCGCCAGGCTGCGGCAGCGGCTGGAATTGCTGCGGGGCATGGGCCGCGACGAGATCAAGGCCTATTACAAGGAGCAGCTGCGCGAGGCTCCGGACGAGAAGAGCCGGGGGGCGACCATCGGCCTGATCGAGATCGCGCGGCGCGCCAGCGAGCCGATCGAGTTCGATTTCGACGCCATTGACGGCGGCAAGTCGTTCTTCGTGCTTAAAGTGTGCATCTGAGGGGAAGAATGGAACGATTGACCATCCCCGCCACCGAGCGCTCGCCGGAGGTGGACTTCGACTTCGCCGGCGGCCGCCTGTCGATCCGGGGCGAATCCTATCCCGAGGACGCCGCGGCGCTGTTCGGGCCGCTGTTCGCCGCGCTCGACCGCTTCCTGGCCGCCAGCCCCGGCCCCGCCATCCGGTTCGACTTCGAGCTGATCTACTTCAACAGCTCCAGCGCCAAGGCGCTGATGAACATGTTTCAGATGCTGGAGAAGGCGGCCGAGGGCGGACGCGCGGTCACCGTCAACTGGATCTTCGCGCCCGAGGACGAGACCATGCGCGAGTTCGGCGAGGATTTCTCGGAAGACCTCTCCCACGTCCGCTTCCATCTGGTGGCCACGCCGCCGGATGGCGGCTGAGTCGGCCGTGGCGTCCGGCAAGCCTCCGGACTTCAACCTGTTCGGCGCCGAGGAGAAGGTCCTCGCCGCCGCCGAGGGCCTGGAACGGCGCGTGGCCGACGGGCCCGAGGAGCTGCGGGCCGACGTCCGCGCCCTGGTCGAGGCCTATCGCCGCGCGGTGCGCGAGCAGCGCCGGCTGGTCAAGGTCAGCGACCGGCTCCAGGGCCAATTGGGGACGGTCAACCAGGAACTGGCCAAGCGCACCGCCGAGGCCGAGGAAGCCCTGGCCCGGCTGCGCGACGCCCAGGAGCAGCTGGTGCAGACCGAGAAGCTGGCCAGCCTGGGCGCCCTGGTCGGCGGCGTCGCCCACGAGATCAACACCCCCGTCGGCATCGCCTTGTCCTGCGCCTCGCACCTGTCCGACGCCACGGCGGCGATCCACCGGTTGTTCGCCGCCGACGACATCGGGGTGGACGATTTCCAGCGCTACATGGACACCGCCGCCGACACCGCGCGGCTGATCCTGGCCAATTGCGAGCGGGCCGCCGCGCTGATCCGCAGCTTCAAGCAGGTGGCGGTGGACCGGACCACCTCGGAGCGGCGGCGCTTCGACCTCGCCGCGACCATCGGCGCGACCCTGGACAGCCTGGGTCCCGGCCTGCGGCAGGCCGGCCACACGGTGACCGTCGCCTGTCCGGCCGAGCTGATGATGGAGAGCTATCCGGGGGCGCTCGGCCAGGTGCTGACCAATCTGGTGATGAATTCGGTGGTCCATGGCTATGACCAGGGTGTCGCCGGCCGGCTGTCCATTCGCGTCGACCAGCCCGATCCCGTCACCGTGCGGCTGGTCTATGCCGACGACGGCAAGGGCATCCCCGACGAATACCGCGCCCGCGTCTTCGATCCGTTCTTCACCACCCGCCGCGGCTCGGGCGGCACCGGCCTGGGGCTGCACATCGCCCACACCCTGGTGCGCGGCTCGCTGGGTGGCACCCTGACGGTGGACAGCGCCCCGGGGCGGGGAACCACCTTCACGCTGGTGATGCCGGTGACGGCGGAGGAGCGACTCAGCCCCGGCTGACCGGCCGGAAGGCCAGGAAGGTGACGTCGTCGCGGCGGCGTTCGTCGCCGCGCCAGCGCGACAAGTGCTGGAACAGTACGTCCATCTGGTCGGTCAGCGGCCGGTCGGCGACCTCCTCCAGCAGATCCTGCAGGCGGCGGCGGCCGAACAGGCGGCGCTGGTCTCCGCCCACCTGGTCGGTGACGCCATCGGTGAACAGATAGAACGCCTCGCCCGGGACGATCGGAACCCGATGGGCGGTGAAGCGGTAGTCCTCGGGGCTGTCCAGATAGCCGAGGCTCATGCGATCGCCGCGCAGCAGCTGGAAGCCGTCGGCGCCGTGCACCAAAAGCGGCAGGCTGGCGCCGGCATAGGTGACGGTGCCGGCCTCGCGGTCGATGACGCAGATGCCGGCATCCAGGCCGTCGTTGGACACCGCGCTGTCGCGGTCCTGGCGCAGGGCCGTCTTCACCAGCCGGTTGAGCTGGGTCAGCATCTCGGCGGGGTCGTCGTGGCCGTGGTGGTGCAGGATGCGCGAGAAGCTGGAGGCGACCACCGCCGTCATGAAGGCGCCCGGCACCCCGTGGCCGGTGCAGTCCATCACCGCGATGACGCCCTTGGAGCCGAAGGCGCCGGCCCAGTAGTAGTCGCCGCCGACGATGTCCAGCGGCTGCCAGCCCACCGCCAGCTCGTCCACCAGCCCGACCAGCGCGCCCTGGTCGGGCAGCAGGGCGGTCTGGATGCGGCTGGCGTAGCGGATGCCGTCGTTGATGTAGCGGTTGGCCTTTTCCAGCTCGGCGTTGGCCAGGTTCAGCTGGGCGAGTGCCCGCTCGACGCCCTCCTTCTCACGGGCCAGCTCGACGGTGCGTTCGGTGACGCGCCGCTCCAGGTCGCGGGCCAGCGCCGCCAGTTCGGCCTTGGCGCGTTCGCGGCCGTCAAGGCCCTCCTGCGACTTCGCCAACATGGCGTTGACCGTGCCCACCAGCAGCCCCAGCTCGTCCTTTTCGTGGCGGGGCGGCAGGCCGATGGGAAAATCGCCGGGATGGGCCGGATCGACCCGGGCGATGTCGGCGGTGATGCGCAGCAGCGGCTTGGTGATCAGGGCATATAGCGCGGCCACCACCAGCACGCACAGGCCCACGGCGCGGGCCAAGCTGGTCGCCACATTGGCCAGGACCCGCTCCAGATAGCGGTTCATCAGCGTGGCGGCGTCCAGCCGCGCCTCGAGGGTGCCGACGGCGGTGACGGCGCCGTCGTTGGTGCGGGTCTCGAGCGGCAGCGTGTAGACGGCCAGGTCGCTGAACAGTGTCGCCGCCACCGACGGCAGCGGCGTCGCCTCGGCCGGGCGGCGGGCGCTGCCCAGGGTGCCGCCGTAGTTGTCGGTCAGGTCCACGGCCAGCACCGCCGGTTCCTGGGCCAACCCCTGGACCACCTCGCCGGCCAGTTCGGGCGACAACTGATAGGCGGCCTCGATGGCCAGGCCGCGCACCAATTTCAGGCTGGCCGTCATCTCCCGGTCGACCTGCCGGTGCAGCGCCCGATAGTCGCTGAGAAGCTCGTAGGCGCTGGTGGCCAGTCCCAGCACCAGGGCGATGGCCAGGGTCAGGAAGGCCTGCTTGAAGGACAGGCCGTCCAGCATTCGGACCTCGAAGGTCCCCGGTGCGGTCGGTTTCGGCGCCGGTTCGATCCGACTGTGGTGCAAGGCTGACCCGTTCGAGCGACGTGGGGAATCCCTGGCATTGTGGGCAAGCGGCCGTCCGCCGTCCAGACCCAAGGGAGGGTGGGGCGGCACAACTCGTCACAATCCGACGGGAAGCGCGGGTGGGATCGCGCGCCCCGGGCGCGGACACTCTTTATTCGGCCATCAGTGGTGCTCATTTTCCCCTGGGGAGGGGGAACGGCAGCGCCGCCGCCGCGTCAGGCCGCGCCATGCGCGCGCCAAGGTTTCGCGGTCGCGACTCTCGATGGTTGAAGACGTGGCGCGGGAAGTTGTACCACTCGGATGGTGGGACGGCGTCGGCGGGGGCGAACGGGCATGGATGCGGGCAACATCATCGATCTGGCCAGCGAGAGGCGGCGCCGTGGGCCCCGCTTCGACGGCGGATTGATGGATATCCTCGAGGTCAGCCGTGACCTCGTCTGTCTTTGCCGGGGCGGGGCCATCGCCGCCATCAACGGCGCCGGCGTCCGCCTGCTGGGCGCAGTGACCACCGAGCAGGTGCTGGGCAGCCGGCTGGCCGATTTCCTGGTCCCCGAATACGCCTCGGTGATGGCCCTGTTCCTGGCCGGCAAGGCCAGCGAGGACAAGGCCGTGCCCACCCGTCTGCTGGCTCTCGACGGCGCCACCCGCGACGTCGAGATGCAAGTCTATCCGGCCCGCGAGATCGCCCCCGACGCCACGGTCATCGTCTGCCGCGACGTCACCGGCGACAGGCAGGCCGCCGACCGCACCCATGAGACCGACGCCCGTTTCGCGCTGCTGGTCGAGAACGCCATGAACCTGGTCTGCCACGTGGTGGACGGGCGGCTTCGCTACGTCAACCGCGCCGGGTTGGCCATGCTGGGCGCGCGGTCGCGGAAGGCGGTGGTCGGGCTCGGCCTGGCCGACATTTTCCACGATGACTACGCCGGGGTCTTCACACCCGATACGCTGTCCTTCCTGTTGGCCGAAAGTGCCGGCGTTCCCATGCGCCTCAAGCGGCTCGACCGCCGGCCGGTGGACGTGCTGGTGTCGGTGTCGGCGCTGCCGTCGCATCGGGGGCTCGAACTGATGGTCGAGGCCCGCGACATCACCGCCCACAACCGCGCCGTGACCGCTTTGCGCACGGCCAACGAGACCCTGGAGATGCGGGTCGCCCAGCGGACCCGCGAACTGGCCGAGCAGCGCCGCCTGGCCGAGGAGAACAAGTCGGTGGCCGACGCCGGCCGCCGCTTCACCGAAAGCCTGCTCGACATGATTCCCGGCCCGATATGGTTCAAGGACGCGCGCGGGATCGTCCAGTCGAGCAACCGCGCCTTCCGCGAGCTGTTCGGCGACGACCACGCGGCCATCACCCTGTGCGAGGAGGACCGCCGGTCGGACGCCGATATCCTGTCGGGCGCGGTCGAGCAGGTGGTGTTCGAGGCGGGCTTGCCCGCCGTCGGCGGCGAGCTTCACCACCTGCTGGTTTCCAAATGCTGCTACCGCGACGACGACGGTCATCCGGTGGGCGTCCTCGGCGTGATCACCGACATCTCCGAACGCATGGCGCTGGAACGGGAACTGCGCCGGCTGGCGACGATCGACCCGCTGACCGGCGCCGCCAACCGCCGCCAGTTCATGGACCGGCTGACCGCCGAGCTTGAGCGGGCCCGCCGCTACGGCCACGCGCTTTCCGTCGTGATGCTGGACATCGACCACTTCAAGCGGATCAACGACACCCACGGCCACGCGGTGGGGGACGAGGCGTTGCGGGCGCTGGTCGCCACCCTTCATGGCGCGCTGCGCGACGTCGATCTGTTGGGGCGCCTGGGCGGCGAGGAATTCGCGGTGGTTCTGCCCGAGACCCCGCCCGTCGGCGCCGTCGAGGTGGCCGAGCGGCTGCGCGCCGCCGTCGCCGGCATCGGCGTGCCGGTGGCGGTGGACGGCATTCTGTCCTTCACCGCCAGCCTGGGGGTGGCCGGCCTCGACGCCGCCGACGCCGGCATCGAGGATTTGCTGGCCCGCGCCGACCGCGCCCTTTACCGCGCCAAGCAGGATGGTCGCGACCGCGTCGTGGCCGGCTGACAGCCATACCCCTTTTTCGCTAGACTCGGGGCATGGATGCCCCGTCCCGATCTCTGTCCCGATCCCGGTTCCGTCGCCGCGCCGTCTTCGTGCTGCTGGGTATCGCCGCGCTGGCGGCGGTGGCGGCCGCCGGCCTGTGGCTGCCGGCCGCCAGCCTGCGGTGGGGGGTGGTCGAGGGACTGCGCCGGCTGGGCATGGCCGAGGTGGCGCTGGACGGGGCCGACCTTTCGCTGTTCCAGGGCCGGGTGCGGGTGCAAGGTGTCACGGCCCGTGGCGGGGCCGGGCTGCCGTTCGATCTCGGCAGCCTGGTGGTGGGATTCCGCTGGCGGCCGCTGCTGGACCAGGTGGTGTCGCTGCGTGAGGCGGAATTGGCCGGGGTGCGGATGGAAATCCGACGCGACGGCGGCGGCTGGGTGGTCGGCGGATTGCCGCTGCCGGCGGCGGGCGGGGGCGAGGATGGCTGGACGGTCGAGGCCGACGGGCTGCGTCTGGTCGACAGCCACGTCACCATCGTGGACGGCGGCACGACCCTGGAGGTCGAGGTCGACGAGCTGAGCATCGGGGCTTGGCGCGGTTCGGCCCCCGACGAGCCAGTGCCGTGGCGGCTGGCGGGCAGGATCAACGGCGCCCCGGTGACGGCCGAGGGCGCCGCCGCTCCCTTCGCCGCCAGCCCCCGGCTGACGGTGACGGCGTCCGTGGAGGGCTTCGATCTCGCCGCGATCGCCAAACCCGTCCGCCGCCAGGGCGTCGACGGGCTGGCCGGCCGCCTGTCGGCTCGTCTGGACCTGGTGGCGGGCGACGGCCCGATGCGCGCCACGGGCACGGCGCGGGTGCGCGGCGCGGCCGCCGCCGCCGGCGCCGTGACGGTTGGCGCCGCCATGCTCGACTGGTCCGGGGACCTGGCCTGGCGCGATGGCGGCCTCGACGCCGATGGGACCCTGCGTGCCGAGAGGCTGAGCGCGGCGCGGCGGGACGGTACCGTCGAATTCCAGGCGGCGGCCTGGACCGGCACCGCCCGCGCGGCCGCGGGCGCGCGCCCGTTCAGCATCGACGGCGAGGTGACCCTGGCCGGGCTGGTGGGGCGTCTGGGCGAGCACCGCGTCGACCATGGCCGGGCCGGCGCCACGGGACGCCTGACGGTGGTGGCGGACGCCCCGGCGGCATCGGTGTTGCCGCCGGTCGAGGCGGCCCTGGACCTGTGGGTCGAGGGTGTGAGGGTCGGCGACCCGGCGCTCGGGCGGCTGATCGGCGCCGCCGACCGGGTGGTGGCGTCGGGGGTGACGGCGGCCCCGGCCGACGGGGCGCGCGTCGCCCGCATCGAGGCGAGCGGCCTTGAGGCCAAGGACGGCCGGGTGCGGGTCGCCCGGGCGGTCGCCGAGCAGGGGGCGCTTTCCGCCGCCGGCGACGTGACGGCGAAGGGACTGGCGCTGGACGGCGTGTCGGCGCGGCTGGTCCGCACCGCCGACGGGTTCGAGGGCTTTCCGGCCGCCGAGGGCGAGGGCGGCGGCGAGCCGATGCGCCTCGGGCTGGCGCGGCTGACCGTCACCGGCGGCCGGGTCGAATTCGAGGACCGCACCCCCAGCGAGCCGGTCCGCCTGACCGTCGACGACATCGAGCTGGCCGCCCGCCGCCTCGATACCGGCCGCCCGGACCGCGACAGCCCGTTCCGCCTCTCGGCCCGGCTGCAGGGGGCGCGGATCGAGGCGCGGGGCGCGCTGCGGCCGTTTGCATCCACGCTGTCGGGCTCGGTGAAGGGAAGGGTCGAGGCCCTGGACCTGCCGGCCCTGTCGCCCTACGCCGCCGACACCTTCGGCGTCCGCCTCCATACCGGCCAGTTCGACGGCGACCTGGCGGTCAGCCTGGATCGGGGGGCTCTGGACGGGCGCATGGACATCGTCTTGTCGCGGCTGTTCGTGGACCAGCCCGACCCCCGGGCGCCGCTGGCAAGGCAGGCCGACATGCCGGTCGAGACCGTCCTCGACCTGCTGCGCGATTCCGAACAGCGCATCCGCCTGACTATCCCCGTGCGGGGCGACCTGTCGCGGCCCGACTTCGACGTCAGCGACGCGGTGTCGCAGGCGGTGGGAGGCGCGCTCAAGAGCACGGTGCTGACCACGCTGAAGGTGGCGTTTCCGGTGGTGGCGCTGATCGGCCTCGTCATCGACGAGGCGTCGACGCCGCGGCTGTCGCTGGAGCCGCTGGTCTTCGCCGCCGGCGAGCAAGCGCTGACCCCGGCCCACGAGGAGCACCTGGGGACCGTCGCCGAGCTGTTGCACCAGCGGCCGGGGGTCAAGCTCACCATCTGCGGGGTCGCCGTCCCGGCGGCCGATTGGCCGCCCCTGGCCGAACGGCGCCGCCGCGAGCGTGCGGACCTGCTGTCGCGGCTGCGAGAGATGGTCGGCAGGCCGCCGGTGCCGGCTGAGGATACCCCCGACCGCGACCTGCTCGGCGAACTCGCCGACCGCCGCAACCAGGCGGTCAAGGGATGGCTGGTCGCCGCCGGGGTCGAGCCCGGGCGCCTGTTCGTCTGTCGCCCGCGGCTGTCCGAGGAGCCCGGCGCCGTCCCTGCGGTGGACCTCCTCATCTGACCGTTCCGTCGGCCCGAAGAATGGCCCGCGTCCCGATCGTGCCCGCGCGAAGGGAATTTCACGCCGCGGCAAGAAAATGGCCCCGGCGGAGGCCGCCGGGGCCGTCTAGTCACGAAGGAAAAAGTGACAAGATGCCGAGTTGAAATCGGCTAAAGAATGACTCCGCGACCTCTCGGACATGGTGCTTTGGGAAGAGGTGCCTGGTAAATTCTTCCCATCGGCGATCGGAATTTCGAAAGTAAAGTAAGCCGAAACCCGAGAGGTTTGTAACAACAATTTCGCATATGCTAAGCGAAGCGTAGTGTTTGGAATATGCATAAGTCAACAAGGAAGGTTTCAGGGATAACCGCTACGCATTTTCACTTACAAAGCACTCATATAGGTGAAACTACGTATGGCATCTGGCAGGGGGGCTGGCGGCTTTCCCTTCGGTCCTGCGCAGCGAAACGCGAACGATAACTGTCTCGGTTTATACGTATGTTCAACAGGAAACCTGCGATTTTCAACGGGTTTGAGCGTCCCATCCGTTGCATAACCACCCCGGACGTCCGGATTTTTCTCGATTTTGATCGGTAAGACTTCCGTTTTTCTCGACGTGCCTCATGGAATCCTGTATCCCATGGTTTGACCGCCGGAGGAGGGCGAAGACCCTCCGAGGGTGGGATGTGGGCTGCCCTAGGGCCCCGCACTTCCGGGCAAGCCGGGGAATTGAAAACAAAAACGAAGACGGGAGGGTTTGGTCTTATGAAAGACTACAACATTTCCACGGATTCCGACGCCAACGCCAAGGACTATTGGCAAGCCTCGATCCGTCTCATTTTCACGTGTCTCGCCATCTGGTTCGTCGTTTCTTATGGATTCGGCATCCTGTTCCACGACGCCCTGAACGCAATTCAGATCGGCGGCTTCAAGCTGGGCTTCTGGTTCGCCCAGAACGGGTCGATCTATGTGTTCGTCGCGCTGATCTTCTGGTACGCCTCGCGTATGAACAAGATCGACCGCGACCACGGCGTCCACGAGGACTGAGGCAGGGAGCGCGAAAATGGATCTGAAAACACTCACCTACATCATCGTCGGCCTGAGCTTCGCCCTCTATATCGGCGTCGCCATCTGGTCGCGTGCGTCCTCCACCGGCGAGTTCTACGTCGCCGGCGGCGGCGTCCATCCCGTGGTCAACGGCATGGCCACCGGCGCCGACTGGATGTCGGCCGCCTCGTTCATCTCCATGGCCGGCCTGATCGCCTTCCTGGGCTACGGCGGCTCGGTGTACCTGATGGGCTGGACCGGCGGCTACGTGCTGCTGGCCATGCTGCTGGCGCCCTATCTGCGCAAATACGGCAAGTTCACGGTGCCCGAGTTCATCGGTGACCGCTACTACTCCAGCGCCGCGCGCCTGGTGGCCGTGGTCTGCCTGATCTTCATCTCGTTCACCTACGTGGCGGGCCAGATGCGCGGCGTCGGCATCGTGTTCTCGCGCTTCCTGGAAGTCGAGATCGTGACCGGCCTCTTGGTCGGCATGGGCCTGGTGTTCTTCTACGCCGTGCTCGGCGGCATGAAGGGCATCACCTATACCCAGGTCGCCCAGTATTGCGTGCTGATCACCGCCTACACCATCCCGGCGATCTTCATCGCGCTGCAGCTGACCGGCAACCCGATCCCGCAGCTGGCCTTCGGCTCCACCATGGCCGACGGTTCGGGCTACATGCTCGACCGCCTGAACCAGGTGGTGACCGACCTGGGCTTCGCCGCCTACACCGAGGGCAACAAGTCGATGATCGACATCTTCGCGATCACCTTCGCGCTGATGGTCGGCACCGCCGGTCTGCCGCACGTCATCGTCCGCTTCTTCACCGTTCCGAAGGTGCGCGACGCCCGGTCGTCGGCCGGTTGGGCGCTGGTGTTCATCGCCCTCCTGTACACCGTGGCCCCCGCCGTGGGCGCCATGTCCCGCCTCAACCTGACCAACACCATCCAGACCGGCGAGGTGGGTTCGCCCGAGGGCAACCTGTCCTACGAGCAGCGTCCGGAGTGGATGAAGCGTTGGGAGACCACCGGCCTGCTGAAGTTCAAGGACCTCAACGGCGACGGCCGCATCCAGTACTACAACGACAAGAACAAGGCGTTCGCCGAGAAGGCCGCGTCCTTCGGCTGGAAGGGCAACGAGCTGGCCGTCGACCGCGATATCATGGTGCTCGCCAACCCCGAGATCGCCAAGCTGCCGAACTGGGTCATCGCCCTGGTCGCCGCCGGCGGTATCGCGGCCGCGCTGTCCACCGCCGCCGGCCTGCTGCTGGTGATTTCGTCCTCCATCTCGCACGACCTGCTGAAGGGGACGTTGACGCCGGACATCTCGGAGAAGCAGGAGCTGATGGCCGGCCGCATCGCCGCCGCCGTGGCGGTCTGCATCGCCGGCTATCTCGGCTACAACCCCCCGGGCTTCGTGGCCCAGGTGGTGGCCTTCGCCTTCGGCCTGGCCGCTTCGTCGCTGTTCCCGGTCATCATCATGGGCATCTTCTCCAAGACCGTGAACCGCGAGGGCGCCATCGCCGGCATGCTGACCGGCCTGTTCTTCACCTTCGGCTACATCCTCTACTTCAAGGGGATCTTCATCACCCCGATGGCGGAGAACATCCCGGCCAACTGGCTGTTCGGCATCTCGCCGGAAGGCATCGGCACCGTCGGCATGGTCCTCAACTTCATCGTGGCGTTCGCCGTGTCCAAGGTGACCGCCCCGCCGCCGAAGGAGGTCCAGGAGCTGATCGAGCACATCCGTCTGCCCCAGGGCGCGGGTACCGCTCAGGCCCACTGATGCCGGCAGGCATGACGTGGTAGGGTAAGGGTGCGGACCCCGTGGGGACACGGGGTCCGCATTCCGTTTGGGGCAGTGTTCAAGCAACAGTGTTCAAACAGACGGGGGAACGCCTTGGACAGCACCGAGATCATCGAGGTCCGCGACTTCCTGGCGGCCCATCATCCCTTCGACCTGCTGCCGGCGCAGGCGCTGGCGGAAATCGCGCGCCAGGTCGAGATTTCATACGTCCGCAAGGGTCATGTGGTCATGAAACCCGGCGACGAGGTGCGCCACCTGTTCGTGGTGCGCAGCGGCGCCGCCGAGACCCGCGACCCCCATGGCCAGCTGCTGGCCCGGCTGGACGAGGGCGAGGTGTTCGGCATCCGCGCGCTGCTGCGCGGCGGCACCGCCGTCAACCAGAGCACCGCCATCGAGGATTCGCTGCTGTTCCTGCTGCCGCGCGAGACCTTCGAGCGGCTGCGCCGCGACCAACCGCCCTTCGCCTATTTCTGCGCCGCCTTCGATGGCGGCCGCCTGGCCGATTCGGCCGACGCCGTGCTCGGCAACAAGAACCTCGACCTGCTGTCCAAGCGGGTCGACGATCTGCTGGTGCGCGGCCCGGTCACCATTCCCGACGGCGCCACCGTGCGCGAGGCCGCCCAGGCCATGCGGTCGGAAAAGGTGTCCTGCGTCATGGTCACCCGCGACGGCCGGCTGGCCGGCATCCTCACCGACCGCGACCTCCGCAACCGCGTGGTGGCCGAGAACCTGCCGACCGGCGTGCCGGTGACGGCGGTGATGACCGCCGACCCCATGAGCGTCGAGGCCTCGGCCATCGCCTTCGACGCCATGCTGCTGATGGGGCGCCACAACATTCACCACCTGCCGGTGATGGACAAGGGCGCGGTGCGGGGCTGCCTGACCGCCACCACCCTGATCAACAGCCAGACCGCCTCGCCGCTGTACCTGGCCCGCAAGATCCACGGCTGCGACAGCGCCCGCGAACTGGCCGAGGCGGTGGCGCGGGTTCCCGACATGGTGCATCAGTTGGCCGATGCCGGGGCCACCTCGCGCAGCATCGGCCACATCGTCTCGACGCTGACCGACGCGGTGACCCACCGCCTGATCCGCCTCGCCGAGGCGCGGCTGGGGCCGCCGCCCATCCCCTATGCCTGGCTGGCCGCCGGTTCGCAGGCTCGCCAGGAGCAGACGGCGCTGTCCGACCAGGACAACTGCCTGATCCTGCACGACAGCTACGACGAGGCCGGGCACGGCGCCTATTTCCGCTCCTTCGCCCAGTTCGTCAATGCCGGCCTCGACATCTGCGGCTACGTCTACTGCCCGGGCGAGATGATGGCCCAGACCGACCAGTGGCGGCAGCCGCTGAAGGTGTGGAAGGACTATTTCACCAAGTGGATCGACCAGCCCCAGCCCAAGGCGCTGATGCTGTCGTGCATCTTCTTCGATCTGCGCCTGGTGGACGGCGACGCCGCGCTGTTCGACGAGCTGCACGACCTGGTGCTGGAGAAGTCCCGGAAGAACGGCATCTTCCTGGCCCACATGGCGTCCAACGCCATGACCCACCAGCCGCCGATCGGCTTCTTCCGCAACTTCGTGCTGGCGCGCGGCGGCGAGCACGCCCACACCATGGACCTCAAGCACAACGGCGTCGTGCCGATCATCGACCTGGCCCGGGTCTACGCCCTGTCGGCGGGACTGGCCGCCGTCAACACCCATGACCGCCTGCTGGCCGCCGCCGAGGCCAAGGCCATCAGCCAGGACGGGGCGCGCGACCTCATCGACGCGCTGGAATTCATCTCCATGACCCGGCTCAGGCATCAGGCCCGCATGATCCGCGACGGCCGGAAGCCCGACAACTTCCTGGAGCCCGGCATCCTGTCCAGCTTCGAGCGCACCCACCTGAAAAACGCCTTCACGGTGGTGAAGACGTTGCAGGCCGCCATGGCGGCGGCCTACCACCTCAGCCGGTTCTGACGGGGGGCGGCGGATGGCGCGGGGCTGGTTCGGGTCGGACGACGTCCGTCGCTGGTGGCTGAGCGCGCGCTGCGCCCCCGGGGCGCTCAAGGACTATTACCGCGTCGACACCCCCACCGAGGACACGCCCTGGACCCGCGCCGAGTTCGCCGCCATCGACCTGGAAACCACCGGCCTCGATCCCGATGTCGACGACATCGTCAGCATCGGGTTGGTGCCCATCGTCGGCGGCCGGGTGGTCCTGTCCGGCGCGCTTAGGCGGCTGGTGCGGCCGACGCGGCCGGTGGGCGAGCGGGCCGCCGCCGTCCACGGCCTGCTGGACGATGTCCTGGCCGCCGCCGCGCCGCTGGAGGAGGTGATGCCCGAGGTGCTGGCCGCCCTGACCGGCCGGTTGCCCGTCGCCCACCACGCCAAGGTGGAGCGCGAGTTCCTGACCCGCGCCTGCCGGCGCCTGTACGGCCGGCCGCTGGAGGTGCCGTACCTGGACACCATGGACCTGGAGCGGCGGCTGCTGGGCCGCTCCGACACGCCCCTGGCCGAGGGCATGCTGCGTCTGGATGCTTGCCGCTCGCGCCGCGGGCTGCCACGCTACCGGCCGCACGATGCCCTGACCGACGCCCTGGCCTGCGCCGAACTGTTCCTGGTGCAGGCGACCATGCTGGGCGGGGCCAAGCCGGCGCAATTGCGCGACCTTCTCAACTGACCGGGTGAACAATGCTTTTCGAGATCGTGATCGTCGTCTGCGTGGCCTTCGCCGGTGCCGGTGTCGTCGTGCTGCCGGCCAAGCTGATGCGCCGCAAGACGCCCAAGACCCTGGCCCTGGTGGCCGCCGGCCTCGCCATGTTCGCCTACGTCCAGTGGGACCGCTACACCTGGGCCGAGCGCTATGCCGCCAACCTGCCCGAGGGCTCGACGGTGGTGGCGTCCTATCCCTACGACGGCATCGCCGAGCCGTGGGCGCTGGTGGTGCCGCGCGCCGACCGCCTGCTGGTGGTGGATCGCGGCACCGCCCTGACCAATCCCGCCTATCCCCATATCAGCCTGGTCACCACCCTGCTGGTCGAGCGCAACCAGGAGACCCTGGCGCTGCGGCAGTTCGTGGATTGCGTCCAGCGCCGCCGCGCCCCGGTCACCGGCGAGGTCGAGTTCACCGAGGCCGGCCTGCCCCGCGCCGATGCCTGGGTGGCCAACGGTGCGCCCAAGGCCCTTTACGACGCCGTCTGCGGGGCGCGCTGACCGGCCAGCACCGCGAAGCGGTGGTGGCGATAGGGGCAGCACACCTCGGCCAGTCCGGCGGCGCGCATCCACTCCATCTGCTCGGCGGCGGTGGCCATGATATCGTGGCGCATGCGCCGGCGCGCGGCGGCGATATCGTCGTCGGTCGCCCCCAGGCGCCGGATCTCGCGGACCCACCAGGCGTCGTTCCTGCCCTCCACCGCCGGCGTCTCGCCCAGCACCTGCTCGGCATTGACGAAGACGCCGCCGGGAGCCAGCGCCGCGGCGATGCGGGCGAACAGCAGCCGCTTGGCGTCGTGGTCCAGGTGGTGGATCGACAGTGCCGAGACCACGGCGTCCCAGCCGCCGCCGGGCAGGCCCGACCGGTAGTCGGCGGTGATCGCCGTCATCGGCCGGCCCAGGGCCGCGAAGCGTTCGCGCGCCACCTCCAGCATGGCCTCCGACACGTCCACCAGCGTTAGCCGCGCGCGGGGGAAGCGGGCCGCCACCGCCGCCGCCAGCAGGCCCGACCCCGCCCCCAGGTCCAGCACCCTGGGCGACGCGGCGGCGGGAAACTCCAACTGCGAAACGGCGACGCCGTAGAAATCGTCGAAGCAGGGAATCAGCCGCCGGCGGCCGGCGTCATAGTCCCTGGCCACGGCATCGAAGGCGTCCTTGACCGTCATCCGCGTCCTCCGCAGTAACCCAGCCATGCGCACAAGCCGCGACTCCTTGCGCATGCAATCGTTCAGGCTGGCAAGGTGACCATTGGCCGGAGGAGTCAACCATGCAGGTCCGCGACTTCGCCTTCAACCGTGGCCGTGAGATCGGAGCCGTCGCCGATACCGACGAGGAGCTCCAGGACCTCGTGACCGCTTTCATGCGCGGCCATCCCGAGGTGGCCGGCGACCCCGAAATGGTCGAGACCATGTGGCGGGGCATTGCCGCCACCCATCCGGAGCATCCGCTCCGTCATTAGGAAGCCGCCGGTTCCGCCGCCGCCTCGGCGGGGCGGTGGGACGTCGCCAGGACGAAATAGCCCACCGCCGCCGACAGCAGCGAACCGGCCAGCACGCCCAGCCGGACCCCGGCGCCGTGGCCGCCCTCGTCGGGGAAGGCCAGGGTGCCGATGAACAGGCTCATGGTGAAGCCGATGCCGGTCAGCACCGACACCCCGTAGAACTGCCGCCAGCTGGCGCCCTCGGGCAGCCGCGCCCAGCCGGCCTTGATGGCCGCCCAGCAGAAGGCGAAGACGCCGGCCTGCTTGCCCAGGAACAGCCCCAGCGCGATGCCCAGCGGCACTGGGTCGAGCAGCGCCGACGGCGACAGCCCGGCCAGTGGCACGCCGGCATTGGCGAAGGCGAACACGGGCAGGATGGCGTAGGCCACCCACGGATGCAGCATGTGCTCCAGCCGCGACAGCGGCGGCTCCTGGTCGGCGATGCCGCGCAGGGGGACCGCCAGCCCCACCACCACCCCGGCCAGGGTGGCGTGGACGCCCGATTTCAGCACGCACACCCACACGAACGTGCCCACCAGCATGTAGGGCGCCAGGCGGCGCACGCCGGTGAGGTTGAGTGCCACCAGCGCCGCCACGCCGGCGGCCGCCAGCCCAAGCGCCAGCGCCGACAGCTCGGTGGTGTAGAACAGGGCGATGATGACGATGGCGCCCAGGTCGTCCATCACCGCCAGCGCCAGCAGGAACAGCTTGAGCGAGGCGGGCGCGCGCCGGCCCAGCAGCGCCAGCACCCCCAGGGCGAAGGCGATGTCGGTGGCGGCCGGGATGGCCCAGCCGGCCATGCGCGCCGGGTCCCAGACGTTGAAGGCGGTGTAGACCAGGGCCGGCACCGCCATGCCGCCGATGGCGCCGATGCCGGGCAGCGCCGCCTGGCCGATGCTGGACAGCTCGCCCTGCAGCACCTCGCGCTTGATCTCCAGGCCGACCAGCAGGAAGAACACCGCCATCAGGCCGTCGTTGATCCAGAGAATCAGCGGCTTGTAGATCTCGAAGCCGCCTACCAGCACCGCCACCGGCGTGTCCAGGAAGCCCACATAGGCATCCGCCGCGCCGGTGTTGGACAGCACCATGGCCAGCGCCGCCGCCGTCACCAGCAGGATGCCGCCGGCGGCCTCCAGGCGCAGGAAACGGGACAGGGCGTCGGACAAGGTGGCGAGCGTCATCGGAGTCTCCTCGGCGGGGGCCTCCATTAGGGTTAATGCTCCTTCCTTGCGAATCAAGCGGATATGACGTGCGTTCCGTCGTGCGACCTGCTATAAGCGGCGCCACGGACCGGTGTCGGTCCACGGATTTCGCCGCGATTGCACGCGGGCGCCGCCGGCCCAAAGGGGTGACGGGCGGCAGCCTTATCCGCCGAATCCCCCCAACCCGCTCCCCGATGGCCGCGTGCCCCACGGGCACCCATCAATCCGTCGCCGCCCGCCGCTCAGGCCTGGGCGCGATCCCCATTTTTGAAAGACAGATCGCTTGACCATCCAATTCTCCGACCTCGGCCTCATCGACCCCATCCAGAAGGCGGTCGCCGCCGAGGGCTACACCACCCCCACCCCCATCCAGGCGCAGGCCATCCCGCACCTGCTGGAGGGCCGCGACGTCCTGGGCCTGGCCCAGACCGGCACCGGCAAGACCGCCGCCTTCTCGCTGCCCATCCTCAACCACCTCGGCACCCAGCGCCGCCGCCCCGAGCGCAAGTCGGCCCGCGTGCTGGTGCTGACCCCGACCCGCGAACTGGCGGTGCAGATCGGCCAGAGCTTCGCCACTTACGGCGCCAATCTGCGCGTCAAGAAGCACGTCATCTTCGGTGGCGTCGGCCAGCATCCGCAGGTACAGGCGCTGATGGGCGGGCTCGACGTGCTGGTCGCCACCCCCGGCCGCCTGCTGGACCTGATCAACCAGGGCCATTGTGTGCTGGATTCGGTGGAGATCTTCGTCCTCGACGAGGCCGACCGCATGCTGGACATGGGCTTCATCCATGATGTCCGCCGCATCGCGAGCCGCCTGCCCAAGCAGCGCCAGACCCTGCTGTTCTCGGCCACCATGCCCGACAGCGTCACCGACCTGGCCGCCAGCCTGCTGAACCAGCCGGTCCGCGTCGAGGTCACCCCGGTGGCCTCCACCGCCGAGCGTATCGAGCAGAAGGTGCTGTTCGTCGGCCGCGACAGGAAGCGCGACCTGCTGCTCGAGCTGTTGTCCGATCGCGCCGTGTCGCGGGCCATCGTCTTCACCCGCACCAAGCACGGCGCCAACAAGATCGCCGAGATCCTGCAGAAGGGCGGCGTCAAGGCCGACGCCATCCACGGCAACAAGTCGCAGAACGCCCGCCAGAAGGCGCTGGCCGATTTCCGCGACGGCCGCGTCCGCGCCCTGGTCGCCACCGACATCGCCGCCCGTGGCATCGACATCGACGGCATCACCCACGTCATCAACTTCGACCTGCCCAACGAGCCGGAAAGCTATGTCCACCGCATCGGCCGCACCGCGCGGGCCGGAGCCGACGGTATCGCCCTGTCGCTGTGCGACGCCGAGGAGGTGGCCTACCTGAAGGCCATCGAGCGCACCACCCGGCAGACCGTACCGGTGCTGGACGACCACCGCTTCCACTGCGCCAACACCCAGCGTCTGTACGAGACCCGGGGCGGTCGCGGCTCCGGCGCCCCCAAGCGCCCGGCCCGTCCCCAGGGCGGCCGGCCGCAGGGTCAGCCACAGGCGGCCAAGCCGCAGGGCCAGCCCCAGGCCACCAAGCCCCAGGGCCAACCCCAGGCGGCCAAGCCCCAGCGCCAGAACAAGCCCCATGTCGGCCATGGCGCGCCCAAGCACGGCCCCGCCGTTCATCGCGGCGGCGACCAGCCCCGGCGACGGGCGGGCTGATTTTTCACGACCGCCATCCCCGCTTTCGCGGGAATGCCCGGCGTCCATCGCGGCGGCGACCAGCCGCGGCAATGGGCGGGATGATTTTTCGGCACCGTCATTCCCGCTTTCGCGGGAATGACGGTCCTGTACACTCGCCCCCATGGAAGGGCTGGTCTCCACCATCGCCGTCATCGGCGTGCTCGGCATTGGCGCTCAATGGGTGGCGTGGCGGCTCAGGCTGCCGGCCATCGTGCTGATGGCCGCCTCGGGGCTGGTGGCCGGCCCCGGCCTCGGGCTGATCGATCCGGCGGCGGATTTCGGCGACCTGCTGCGGCCGCTGATCGCGGTGGCGGTGGCCATCATCCTGTTCGATGGCGGCCTGTCGCTGAAGCTGCGCGAATTCAAGGAGATCAAGTGCGCCATCTGGCGCCTGGTGCTGGTGGGCGCGCCCCTGGCCTGGGTGCTGACGGCGCTGGCCGCCCGTCATGTGGCCGGGCTGTCGTGGCCGGCGGCGCTGCTGTTCGGCGGCATCCTGGTGGTGACGGGGCCGACCGTGATCGTGCCGCTGCTGCGCCAGGCCAAGCTGGCGGCGCGGCCGGCGGCGGTGCTGAAATGGGAGGGCATCGTCAACGACCCGGTCGGCGCGCTGCTGGCGGTGCTGGTCTACGAGGTGGTGGCCCATGCCGGCCGGGGGGAGGACTGGACCATGGTCGGCGTCCAGCTGGCGGCGGGGGCGGCGGTGGCGGCGGCCATCGGCATCGGCGGCGGCCGGGCGCTGGCATTGCTGTTCAAGCGCGGCGCCATCCCCGAGTTCCTCAAGGCGCCGGCCATGCTGTGCACGGTGCTGTCGGCCTTCGTCGCCGCCGATGCCCTGGCCGAGGAAAGCGGCCTGCTGGCGGTCACCGCGCTGGGCATCACCTTCGGCAATGCCCGCATCGCCTCCATCGAGCAGATGCGCCGGTTCAAGGAGAGCATCGCCATCCTGCTGGTATCCGGCGTCTTCGTCGTGCTGACCGCCATGCTGGACGCCGGCCATCTGCGCCAGTTGACCTGGGGGCATGCCGTCTTCGTGGCGGTCTTGCTGCTGGCGGTGCGCCCCGCCTCGGTGGCGGTGGCCACCATCGGCAGCCGCCTGACCTGGCGCGAGCGGCTGCTGGTGGCGTGGATCGCGCCCCGAGGCATCGTGGCGGTGGCGGTGTCGGGGCTGTTCGGACTCAAGCTGGCCGAGTTGGGCCACGCCGACGGCGCCCTGCTGGTGCCGCTGTCCTTCGCGGTGGTGTTCGCCACCGTCATCGCCCACGGCTTCACCATCGGGCCGCTGGCGCGGCTGCTGGGGCTGGTGGCGGCCGAGCGGCCGGGCCTGCTGGTGGTGGGGGCGACGCCATGGAGCATCGAGTTGGCCCGGGTGGTGGGCGACTTCTCGATCCCGGTCACCATCGCCGACCGGGTGTGGCACCGGCTGCGGCGGGCGCGCGAGATGGGCCTGTCCACCTATTACGGCGAGATCCTGTCCGAGGTCACCGAGCACCGCCTCGACCTCAACGGCTTCGGTTTCCTGATTGCGGCCAGCGAGAATGATGCCTACAACGCCCTGGTCTGCACCGACCTCGCTCCCGACCTTGGCCGCTCGCACGTGTTCCAGCTCAACGAACGCCACGCCGACGACCCCCACCGCCTGTCCTTCACGCTGGGTGGACGGACCCTGTTCCGCGCCGGCATGGGGGCGGCCGACCTCGACGCCCTGCTGGCCTCGGGCTGGCGGTTCCAGAAGACCCGGCTGACCGAGGAATTCGGCCTGGAGGCCTATCGGGCGGCCATGGTTCCCGAGTCGCAGCCGGTGTTCGTGCTCAAGGGCGGCAAGCGGCTGTCCTTCGCCCGCCCCGGCAAGCCGCTGCGCGCCCAGGCCGGCGACGTGGTGGTCGCCTTCGGGCCGCCCGAGGCGCCATGACGATGGACAACGCGCGCCGGACGCTTCGCGAGGTGTTCGGTTTCGAATCCTTCCGCCCCGGCCAGGAGGCCATCGTCGAGGCCATCCTGGCGGGCCGCGACGTGCTGGCGGTGATGCCCACCGGCAGCGGCAAGTCGCTGTGCTACCAGCTCCCCGCCTTGCTGAGCCCCGGCGTCACGGTGGTGGCCTCGCCGTTGATCGCGCTGATGCGCGACCAGGTGGCGCAGCTGCGGGCCAACGGCGTCGAGGCCGCCGCGCTCAACTCCGCCAACGACCCGGCCGAGAACCGCCGGGTGATCGAGCTGCTGATGGAGGGCCGGCTCAGGCTGCTCTATGCCGCCCCCGAACGGCTGGCCCGCGCCGACACGGTGGAGCTGTTGTCGCGCGCCCGCGTCGCCCGCGTCGCCATCGACGAGGCCCATTGCGTCAGCCAATGGGGCCACGACTTCCGTCCCGAATACCTGGCGCTCGGCCATGTGGCCGAGGCGCTGGGGGCGCGGACGGTGGCCTTCACCGCCACCGCCGACGCCGCCACCCGCGCCGACATCGCCGGCCGGCTGTTCAAGGCCGAGCCCAAGGTATTCATCGGCGGCTTCGACCGCCCCAATCTCAGCCTCGCCATGCGGGCCAAGAAGGGCGCCAAGGATCAGGTGCTGGACTTCGTCGCCGCCCATCCGGGGGCCAGCGGCATCGTCTATTGCAGCTCGCGGGCGCGCACCGAGGAGTTCGCCGAACTCCTCAATCAACGCGGTTTCCGGGCGCTGGCCTACCATGCCGGCCTGCCCCAGGAGGTGCGCGACGCCAACCAGGACGCCTTCCTGCGCGAGGACGGGGTGGTGATGGCGGCGACCATCGCCTTCGGCATGGGCATCGACAAGCCCGACGTCCGCTTCGTGGCCCATGCCGACCTGCCCAAGAACATCGAGGCCTATTACCAGGAGATCGGCCGCGCCGGCCGCGACGGCCTGCCGGCGGCGACGCTGACGCTGTACGGCATGGAGGACATCCGCCTGCGCCGGATGCAGATCGAGGACGGCCAGGCCTCGGACGACCAGAAGCGGGTCGAGCGCCAGCGCCTGGGCGCCCTGTTGTCGCTGTGCGAGGCGCCGCGCTGCCGGCGCCAGACGCTGCTGGCCTATTTCGGCGAGCAGGCGGAGCCTTGCGGCAACTGCGACCTGTGCATCGAGGGCGTGCAGACCTTCGACGGCACCGTCGACGCCCAGAAGGTGATGAGCGCCATCCTGCGCACCGGCAGCCGGTTCGGTACCGAGCATCTGGTCAACGTGCTGATGGGCACCGCCAGCGACCAGGTGCTGCAGTTCGGCCACGACCGCCTGCCCACCTTCGGGGTCGGCGCCGAGCGGTCCCGCAACGAATGGCGCTCCATCTTCCGCCAGCTCTACGCCGCCGGCCTGATCTGGATGGACTTCGCCGAGCACGGGCGGTGGTCGCTGACCGAGGAGGGCAGCCACGTCCTGCGCGGAAGGGCGGCCATCCAGTTGCGCTCGGACGTGCTGGGCCGCAAGGAGCGCAAGAAGCGGGGCGCCACTGCCCCGGCGGATATCGGCCGTGCCGACGCGGCGCTGCTGTCGGCGCTGAAATCGCTGCGCCTCACGCTGGCGGTGGCCGAGGGCGTGCCGGCCTATGTGGTGTTCGCCGACCGCAGCCTGATCGAGATGGCCACCCACAAGCCCCGCAGCCTGATCGAAATGTCCGCGATCCACGGCGTCGGCCAGGCCAAGCTGGCCCGCTACGGCCAGGCCTTCCTGGACAAGGTGGCGGAGTTCTGAACCATTCGGCCGCTTGGCCGCCGCTGCGGCTGAATGCCGCCCAACACGTCAAATCTTGCGGGCTGCGGAAATATGCCGATTTGGCCTCCACATGCCCTTTTCCGTCATGCGCGGGCTTGACCCGCGCATCCACGCGCCGCCGCATAACCAGTTGTTCCAAATATATATTCGGTATCGATACGGGGATGGCCGGGTCAAGCCCGGCCATGACGAATCGAGCCCGATGACGCAATTTTCGGGTTGTTCCGCAGCCTGCTCAAGTTGGCCGGCCTCACTCGTCGGCGACGAAGCGGTCGCTGTCGATGGGCACCGGCTCCGACGCCGCGCCCGGGGCGGTGACCAGTGTGATGGCCGGGATGGTGGTCTGGGCGGCGGCGCGGCTGGACGACAGGGCGCGGTAGGTCAGGGTGTAGGGCAGGCGGGCGGCGCCCATGCGGTCGACGAACAGGCCGCAGGCACGCGACCAGCCGGTTCCGGTGGCGAACTCGATGCCGTAGGTGCCGTCGGGAATGCCGCTGACGCCGATATGGTAAGTGGCCGGCACGTAGTACGACACCACCGTGTTGCCGGCCTGGGTCTTCAGCTTGACCACGGCGTCGAAGCGGCCGTCGTTGTGGATCAGCATGCGGTTGTCGCCGGTGGCGCGGCGGAACAGCACCTCGCCGGCCTCGGGGGCGGGGCCCTTGTTGTCGGCGCACCACTCCGCCTTGATGGCGCCGCCGGTGCCGACATACAGCGCCCGCGACGGCACCCAGCCCGACACCCCCGAGGGCGTGCGGACCTTGGTCCACTGGTGGTCGTCGGGGGCGTCCATCACCGTCACCGTGGCGAAGCGGTCCAGAAGCGCCACCACCGGCGCGTTCTCGGCCGCCATCTGGCGGACTTTCAACTCGCCCACCGCCACATGGCGGATCTCGCCCACCGAGGCCGGGGCCACCCGGATGCCGGCGGCGCCGGCCGCCACCGGCTCGTTCCACGGCTTGGTCCAGATCAGTGCGAAGATGGCGGCCAGGATCGGCAGCGCCAGCAGCGGCATCAGTTGGGCGGCGAACACGCCGCCGCCGATCCGCCAGCGGTTCCGCAGGCGGCGGCCGCATTGGGCGGTGCGCGCCAGCATGTCCTCGACCTGCCGCCGTTGGGCGGCGTCGCGGGCGTAGCCGGTGGCCTGGAGCGCCAGGGCATGGGCGATGTCGGGGTCGCCGCGTTCGAGGAAGGCGCGGGCCTGGCGCATCAGCAGGCGCAGGTTGTCGCGCGCCGGCATGGTTCCGCCCATCAGGTTGCGGATCAGCGCGACCGGGGCCAGCACCAGGCCCGGCGGCGACCACCACCCCCAGGCCCAGGTGGAGGACGACGCCTTGACGGCGGCCCGGTCGGCGCAGTCCCGGCAGAAAATTCCCTCCATCCGACGGTTCCGCGCCCATAGCAGGTAACTTTTTACCCGGTGGAAGACGACGTAGCGGGGCTGGGCGGTGACCTTGCCGCAGCTGCCGCAGGCCAGCGGCACGGCCGGCCGCGACAGGTCGTCCTCGGCGATGCCGTGCAGGCCGGTGGAATCGTATTCCGCCCGCCGGACGACGTCCTTGAGGGTGGTGTAGGCCTCCACAAGCCGTTGGAATTCCTCGGCCGCGTCCGCCGACACGTTGCGGTCGGGGTGCACCGCCTTGACCCGGCTGCGATAGGCGGCCTTGATGGCGCGCGGCTCGGCGCCGGGGGCGAGGCCGAGCACCGCGTAGTATCCCTTGGGGTCCTGCGAAAGCGTGGTCATGGCGAACAGTTTTGGCGAAACGCGCCCCGGGTCAAGCAATCCCCATGCCGTCCTCCCCAGGGCGTGGCGGGGCCTATGCCGCCACCTTTCGGAACACCAGCAGTTCGCAGTCCATGACCTTCGCCAGGCGGTCGAAGGTGCGGTCGTTCTCGATGGCGAAGGCGGGGTTGTCGGGAACCTCGAGGATCAGGTCGGGGCCGCCGGCCACCAGCCGGGTCTGGCGCAGCAGGTTGGGGGCGCCGCCCGACAGCGTGTGGGCCAGCCGGAGCGCCAGGCCGGTGATGCGGCAGCGCCTGAGCGCCGCGTCGTCGAGCAGGGCCATGGCCCGCAGGGCGTGCGGGTTGTCCTCGTCGCCCTGGTAGCGGTGGAACACGGTCAGCGCGATGGCGGCGCGGTCGCGGTGGCCGACCCCCATGAAGGGCAGGCGCAGGATGCGCAGGAAGGCCTGCTCGGCGCGGTAGTCGGGATGCTCGTTCCAGAAGATGTCCGAGACCAGGCAGGCGGCGTGGCGCAGGCGGGCGTCGTGGGCGGTCTCGCCGGCGAACAGCGGCGCCATCCAGTTCATCAGCTCGTCGCCGTGCTCGGGGAAGCGGGCGTTCATCAACGCCAGCTGCCGGCATACCGCCAGCAACGGGTCCTGGGTCTTCAGGCGGTCGGGCAGGCGGCGGAAGAACTGGCCCTCGCGCATGCCGTAGATGGAGAAGACCAGCGTCTCGGGCTGCACCGCCTGGATCACCTTCTCCAGCACCAAGGCGGCCAGCGGCAGGCCGGGGACGCGCTTCTTGGACACGCCGGGGACGGCGGCCAGGGACTTCTTGCTCTGGGTCGAGACCAGGTCGATGATCCGCACCGCCTCGCGGCTGTCCAGCGAGAAGTTGTCGAGCACGGTCAGCGGATGGTGGGTCTGGGCGATGCAGATGCGGGCGATGGAGCGCCAGGCGCCGCCGACCGCATGGACGCTGCGCCCTTTTCCCGATTTCAGCCAGTCGAGCTTCTTGAGGTGCCGGCCGACGATCTCGGCGGCCTTGGCGCGGTCGTCGCCCGAGGCCTCGGCGAGGCGCAGCAGGCCCAGCGGCATGGTGACGTGGCGGCCGAAGGCGCCGCTTTCCACCTCGACCAGCTCCAGCGAACCGCCGCCCAGGTCGGCGACGATCCCCTCGGCGTCGGGGGTGCCGCAAAGGACGCCCATGGCCGCCATCTTGGCCTCGCCGCCGCCGGACAGCACCTTGACGTCGACGCCGAAGCGCCGCTTGACCTCGCGCACGAAGGCCGGGCCGTCCTCGGCGTCGCGCACCGCCGCCGTGGCCAGGATGTCGAGGCGCTCGACCTCCATGGCGCGGCTCAGCTCGACGAAGCGGCCGATGGTGGTCAGCGCCATCTCCACCCCCTGCGGGTTCAGCCGCCCGGTGGCCCCCAGTCCCTGCCCCAGCCCGCACACCGCCTTCTCGTTGAACAGCGGGATCGGCACCCGGAAGGCGCCGTCGTAGACGCACAGGCGGATGGAGTTGGACCCGATGTCGACGATGCCGACCGGCTCCTGGCGGACCTTGAATTTCACGCCGCCCTCACTCGGCCTTGTCGAGCAGCAGCTTGGGGGCCCGGCCGCGCTCCAGCGCGCTGCCGCGGCCCGAAAGCGACGGGTTGGTCATGAAATAGGTGTGGGCGCTGAAGGACCCCTCGTCATTGTCGAGGCGGGCGTAGGTACCGTCGGCGTTCAGCATCCAGGTCTGGGCCTGGTCCTTGAGGTTGGCGACCATGATCTGCTCGAGGATCTGCCGGTGGACGGTGGGGTTCTCGATGGGCACCAGGGTCTCGACCCGCCAGTCCATGTTCCGCTGCATCCAGTCGGCCGAGGAGATGAACACCTTGGCGTGCCGCGACGGCAGCCGGTGGCCGTTGCCGAAGCAGATGACGCGGGAATGCTCGAGATAGCGGCCGACGATGGACTTGACGCGGATGTTCTCGGACAGGCCGGGAACGCCGGGGCGCAGGCAGCAGATGCCGCGGATGACCAGGTCCACCTGCACGCCGGCCTGGCTGGCGCGGTACAGCGCGTCGATCAACTTGGGATCGACGATGGAATTCATCTTGGCCCACACGGCCGCCGGCTTGCCGGCCTTGGCATTGTCGATTTCGGCCTCGATGCAGGCCAGCAGGCGCTTCTTCAGGTAAAGCGGCGCGATGGCCAGCTTCTCCATCTGGTCGGGCAGGGCGTAGCCGGTCATGTAGTTGAACGCCTTGGCGGCGTCGCGGGTCAGCTCGGGGTCGCAGGTGAAGAACGACAGGTCGGTGTAGATCTTGGCGGTGATGGGGTGGTAGTTGCCGGTGCCGAAATGGACGTAGGACACCAGCCCGCCGCTCTCGCGCCGCACCACCAGGCTGATCTTGGCGTGGGTCTTCAGCTCCATGAAGCCGAACACCACCTGGGCGCCGGCGGCCTCCAGGTCGCGGGCCCAGCGGATGTTGGCCTCCTCGTCGAAGCGGGCCTTCAGCTCGACCATGGCGGTCACCGACTTGCCGGCCTCGGCGGCCTCGACCAGCGCCTTGACGATGGGGCTGTCCTTGGAGGTGCGATAGAGCGTCTGCTTGATGGCCACCACGGCCGGGTCGCGGGCGGCCTGGCGGATGAACTGGACCACCACGTCGAAGCTCTCGAACGGGTGGTGGACGACGATGTCCTTCTTGCGGATGGCCGCGAAGCAGTCGCCGCCAAAGTCGCGGATGCGCTCGGGGAAGCGGGCGTTGTAGGGCGGGAACAGGAGGTCCGGCCGCTCGTCGGTGATGATGGCCTTGGTGTCCACCAGCCCGATCATGTCGTCGAACTCGAACACGTCGGATTCGGCGACGTGGACCTCGTTGACCACCAGGCGCTTGAGGTCCTCGGGGCAGCCGGAATTGATGGTGATGCGGATGACGTGGCCGCGCCGGCGGCGCTTGAGCGCCGTCTCGAACACCCGCACCAGGTCCTCGGCCTCCTCGTCGATATCCATCTCGGAATCGCGGATGACGCGGAAGATGCCGACGCCCTCGACCCGGAAGCCGGGGAACAGGCGGTCGAGGAACAGCATCACCGTGTCTTCCAGCGGCACGAAGCGGATGGCCTCGCCGGGCAGGCGGATGAAGCGCTCGATCTGGTGGGGCAGTGGCACCAGGGCGCGCAGCACCTCGCCGTCCTCGAGGCGGAACAGGTGCAGCACCATGGCGATGCCGGCATTGGGGATGAACGGGAAGGGGTGGGCGGGGTCGATGGCCAACGGGGTGAGCACCGGGAAGATGTGCTCCATGAACCGCTGTTCCAGCCATTTGCGCTCGGGCTTGGTGACCTCGGCGGCGTTGATCACCGCGATGCCGGCCTCGCACAGCTCGATCTTCAGCTCGCGCCAGCAGGTCTTCTGGGCCGTGAGCAGCTCCGACGCCTCGCGGTTGATGGCCGCCAGCTGCTGGGCCGGGGTCAGGCCGTCCTCGCTGGTGGTCATGACGCCGGCCTCCACCTGTCCCTTCAGGCCGGCCACGCGCACCATGTAGAATTCGTCCAGGTTGGAGGCCGAGATGGACAGGAACCGCAGGCGCTCCAGCAGCGGATGGCGCTGGTTGAACGCCTCCTCGATGACGCGGCCGTTGAAGGCGAGCCACGACAGCTCGCGGTTGATGAACCGTTCCTTCGACTCGGGGTCGATGACCTGGGCCTCGGCGAGCTGGGCGGTCGTCACGATGAAATGTCTCCAGGTTTTCAAGGCGTGGTGCTGAATGATCCTTTATATATGCTCGTGGTGCGGCTGTCATGGCCGCGAGGATGACGGAAATGCGACGGCTGTATCTGCTGCGCCACGCCAAATCCAGCTGGGACGATCCGGCGCTTGACGATTTCGAACGCCCGCTGGCCGACAAGGGCCGCAAGGCGGCGCGCGCCATGGCGCTCCACCTCGGCGAGGCGGCGATTCATCCCGCGCTGGTGCTGTGCTCGGCGGCGCGGCGCACCCGCGAGACCTTCGCCATCATCGAGCCCAGCCTGCGCGGCGTGCCGGTCGCCTACGAGGACAGCGTCTACGAGGCGGCCAAGCACGACCTTCTGGTCCGGCTGCGGCGCCTCGACGATCATCTGCCCTCGGTCATGGTGATCGGCCACAACCCCGGCCTGGAGCGGCTGGCGCATGCGCTGGCGGCCGGCCATGGCGACAGCGGGGCGCTGGCGCGGATGGCGGAGAAGTTTTCCACCGGCGCCCTGGCCGTCCTCGATTGCGCCATCGACCACTGGGGCCAGTTGGATGACGGCGCCTGCCGGCTGGCCGGTTTCGTGCGGCCGAAGGATCTCAAGGCCTGAAGTGCATGCTTTCGCCATAGCGCAGCGACCTAAGGCGTATGGCCCTCTCTCCGGCGGAGAGAAATAATCCCCTCCGGAGTAAGGGTATGACGTTTCGTGCTTCCTGGGTGTCGTTCACGTGGCTGCGCGGCCGGCCGCATCTGGGCCTGTCGCTGGTCGCCGGCGTGCTGGTGCCGCTGGCGCTGTTCGTCTTCTACGCCGTCCAAAGCCGGCAGGCGGAGGTCGCCAACCTCGAGGACCGGCTGGTCCGGCGGGCGGCGATCCTGGCCGAGCACACCCAGCGCGTCCTTGGCACCTACGAGATCGTCTTCGATGGCGTCGAGCAGGCGCGAGGCCATCTCTCCGGCCCAGGGCTGTCGGCCCGGCTGGCCGAATTCGTGGCGCGCACGGAATTCTCCGCCGGCCTGGTCATCCTCGATCCCGACGGCATGGTGACGGCCAGCAGCAACAGGGCCTGCGGGGCCGGAACCGACCTGGCTGACCGCGAGTACTTCATCGACGCGGTGATCGCGCCCGGCCTGGCGGTCTCGCCCCAGTTCATCGGCCGTGTCTCCAAGGACCGCCTGTTCGCGTTGTCGCGCCGCCTGGCGGGCGGGCAGGTGGTGGCGGCGATGCTGTGGGCCGGCTATTTCGAGACGGTGTTCGCCACCATGGCCGGTCAGGACGGATTGAAGGGGGTGGCGGCCTTGTTCCGCGAGGACGGCCGGCAACTGGTCCGCTATCCCACTCCTCCCGCTCCCGTCGACCTGCACCCCGGGAGTCCCGGTTTGATGGAGATGATTCCGGCCGAGAGCGGAACCTACCGGGTCGCCCGCCCGCGCGGCGGCGGTGGCGCGCACGTCTACGCCTTCCATCGGGTCAAGGATTACCCGCTCTACGTGACCTATGGCGTCGAGGAGGCAGCGGCCTTGGCGCCATGGGCGCGGTCGACGGTGGTCAGCGGGCTGCTGGCGACCGCCGCCGTCGTCCTGCTGGCCGGCAGCGCCGTGCTCGCCATCCGTCGGGCGGACGAGGCGCGGGCCGCCGAGGCCCATCTCCAGGACGCGGTCGCGGCGCGCACCGCCGAGGCGGTGGCGGCCATCCGCGACCGCGAGACGGCGTTGCGGCTGGCCGAGCGCGCCCACAATGCCAAGGCGCATTTCCTGGCCGCCGCCAGTCACGACCTGCGCCAGCCGATCCAGGCGCTGCGGCTGTTCATCGAGGTCCTGGACCGGCGCCTCGAGGGCGACGCCGACCGCCGCATCCTCGGCCATGCGTCGAGCGCGTTGAAGGGGGCCGAGGACCTGCTCAGGGCCCTTCTCGATGTCTCCACCCTCGACGCCGGCATCGTCGCGCCCCAAATGCGGCCGGTCGCCCTCGACGACGTGCTGGCGGAGCTGGCGGCGGAATTCCGGAGCCTTGCCCGCGCCCGCCATCTCGACTTCCGCTACGTCCCCTCCCAGGCCTGGGTCGAGACCGACCCCGTGTTGCTGTCGCGGCTGGTCCGCAACCTGCTGGCCAACGCCCTGCGCTATACGAGCCAGGGCCGCATCCTCCTGGGCTGCCGTCCCGCCGGCGGTGCCATGCGCATCGAGGTGTGGGATACCGGCGCCGGCATCCCCGCCGACAAGCTCGATCAGGTGTTCGAGGATTTCGTCCAATTGGGCAATCCCGAGCGCGACCGCGCCAAGGGCCTGGGCCTGGGCCTGGCGGTGGTGCGGCGCATGGCGCTGCTGTTGCGCCATCCGGTGGAGGTTCGCTCGCGGGAAGGCCGCGGCACCGTCTTCTCCGTCAGGGTCCCGCGCTGCGAGTTGCCCCTGGCGTCCCGTCATACCGACTCCGTGACGGAACCATCCCCCGCATGACCTGTCGTCGTCCGCCGCCGGATTGCCACCTTTGGCGCAGCGACGGCAAAGGCATCGACACAGGAGGTTCGGCATGGCGAGCGCACTTCCCCCTTCGGGTGCCGTGGGCGCCCGCTCCGGCGGGCAATCCGGCGGCGTGGCCGGCGACGTGGCCGACGACGTGGCCGGCGGGCAGGGGGCCGGCGACATCCTTCCCTTCCCCCAGGACATCGTCGAGGTCGACGGCACCGTCGGCGACGACGTCCTGCTGGGCACCGGTGAGGACGAGGCCATGCGGGGCCTCAGGGGTGACGACGTGCTGTTCGGGGCCGGCGGCGACGACATCCTGGACGGCGGCATCGGCGACGACCGCCTGGAAGGCGGCGACGGCTTCGACAGCTATGACGGCGGCCCCGGCACCGACACCCTGAGTTTCCATGTCTCCCAGGCTCCGGCCTTCGTCGACCTGTCCACCGGGTCGGTGCAGGCGGGCGGGGCGTTCGAGTTCGTCCAGGAGGTCGAGGCGGTGTCGGGCTCGGTCTTCGGCGACACCCTGCTGGGCGACGACCACGACAACCTGTTGATGGGTGGGGCGGGCCTGGACCTGCTGGGCGGTGGGCTGGGCGACGACGTGCTGGTCGGCGGCGCCGACGGCGCCTACGCCACCTGGGCCGGCTCCGAGGGCGCAGTCGAGGTCGATCTCGCCCAGGGCGTGGCCGAGGAATGGGACGGCGGCTTCGACGTCCTGTCGGGCATCTTGGGGGCGGTGGGCACCAGCTTCGCCGACGTCTTGCTGGGCGACGCCCAGGCCAACCGGTTGGAGGGCAGCGTCGGCGCCGACCGTCTCGACGGACGCGGCGGCGACGACGTCCTGGTGGGCGGCGCGGGCGCCGACACCCTGATCGGCGGGGCCGGCCGCGACCTCGCCGATTATTCCGGCGGCGGGCCGGTGACGGTGGACCTGGCGGCCGGCGCGGCCGCCGACGCCTCGGGGGCCGAGGACACCCTGTCGGGCGTCGAGGACGTGCGCGGTTCGCTGGGCGACGACACCATCACCGGCGACGCGGCCGCCAACCGCATTGAGGGGTCGGTGGGGCGGGACCTGATCACCGGCGGCGGCGGCGCCGACACCTTCGTGTTCGGCGACCGGCTGGATTTCGGCGACACCATCGTCGATTTTTCCGCCAACGACACCGTCGAGATCGCGGAGATGGCGGTGGGGGCGGGCGAGGTCGCGTTCGACGCCGATACCGACCGCCTGCTGCTCGATCCCGGCGAGGGCGAGGACGCGATCGTGATCGCCACCCTGCCGGGGGCCGCCGAGGCGGACGTGCTGGTGGTCTAGCTGTGAAGTCTCAGGAGGTTGCCCACTCGGTCTGAACCGAGGAAGCTGAAGTTGCG
>CALABS010000053.1 GCA_937887565.1 uncultured Rhodospirillaceae bacterium
TCGATGCCGGCGGCCTGCTCGGAGGAGGCGGCGGCGATCTCGGCGACGATGTCGGCCACCCGCTTCACCCCGCCCAGGATCTCGTCGAGCGTGGTGCCGGCGCCTGTAACCAGGTCGGCGCCCTGCTTGACCTCGGCCGTCGACTGGGTGATCAGGGTCTTGATCTCCTTGGACGCCTGCGCCGAGCGCTGGGCCAGGTTGCGGACCTCCTGGGCCACCACCGCGAAGCCCTTGCCGGCGTCGCCGGCCCGCGCCGCCTCGACGGCGGCGTTCAAGGCCAGCAGATTGGTCTGGAAGGCGATCTCGTCGATCATGCCGACGATGTCGCCGATCTTCTGGCTGGAGGCCTCGATGCGGCCCATGGCGGCCACCGCGTCGGCCACTACCCGCCCGCCCGAGGCGGCCACCTCGCGGGCGCCGGCCGCCAGCTGGTTGGCCTGCTGGGCGTTGGCGGCGTTCTGGCGCACCGTCGCCGCCAGTTCCTCCATGGAAGCCGCCGTCTCCTCCAGGCTGGCCGCCTGCTGCTCCGAGCGCGCCGACAGATCCGCCGAGCCGGCGGCGACCTCCGAGGCGGCCGAGCCAATCTGTTCCGCCGCCGAATTGATGTTGGTGACGATCTCGAACAGCTTGTCGGCGGTCAGGTTGACGTCGCCTTTCAACTGCCCGAACAGGCCGCCGTAGTCGTTGGTGATGCGCCGGGTCAGGTCGCCCCGGGCGACGGCGGCCAGTACCTGGGCGACGTCCTTGAGGGCGACACCGGTCTGGGCCACCAGATCGTTGACCCCCCGGCACAGATCGAGCAGGAAGCCGTCCTTGCCGATCAGGTCGATGCGGCGTTCCAGGTCGCCCAGCGAAGCGGCCTTGGCGACCTCGGCGACCTCGGCGACGATGGCGGCCTCGCGCGCCTTTTGCTCTTCCTCGGCCTTGCGGGCAGCTTCCAGGCGGGCCTTCTCCTCGTCCTCCATGCGCACCTTGTCGATGGCGTTCTGCTTGAACACCTGCACCGCCTTGGCCATCTCGCCGATTTCGTCGTGGCGATCCAGGGCGGGAATGGCGACGTCGAGGCGGCCGCCGGCGAGGTCGCCCATGGCGTGGGTCATGCGCCCGACCGGCACCAGGATCGAGCGGGCGATGAGGACCGCCATAACCACGCCGATGACCAGGGCGGCGGCGGCGATCGCCTGCGAGGCCACGGTGGTGGCCGAGATCGAGGTGGTCATGCCGTCGCGCATGCCGGCCAGATCGGCCAGTTGGATGTCGCGGACCTTGGCGGTGTTGTCGGCGAAGCGGAGTCCGAGGGCGGGAAGCTCCTTGCCGATGATGGTGTCTTCCTCGGTCAGGTTGGCGAGGAGTTCGTCGATGCCCTTTACATAGGGAGGGATGACCTCCAATGCCGCCAGCATGGGCTTGCGGTGGGCCGGGTCCGCCTCCTGCGCCGCCATGCGGCGCAACAGGGTGTCCAGCGCCGTGAAGCCACGCCGGGCGCTTTCGGCCAGCTTGGCATCGGGGAAGGTCAGGTAGCGCAGGATCGCCATGCGCGCCGTCAGCAATTCCCGCAAGCCGTCACCGACCTGGGCGGCGGTCTGGTGGTCGCCCGAGGCCAGGGTGGCCGCCTGAAGCTCCGTCAGCGCCGACAGGGCGGTGTTGCCCAAGGGCGTCATTTCATTCACCACCAGCACGTCGCGCCGGCTTCGGATGGTGACGGCGCGATCGAAGCGCTCCCGATATTGTGACAATATCTGGTCGTTCTGGTCGAGCAGGCCGCGCCGTTCGCCGTCATTGGCCTGCGCCGCCGTGCGGACCTCGTCGCGCATGGATGCGATCAGCGACCGGACTGCGTCGGCGGTCTTGGGATCGCCCTTGTCGGCATAGGCCAGGACCATCCGCCGCATGTCGGCCACCGACCGGTCGATCTTCAGGACCTCGACGGTGTGGTCGGTGGTGACGCCGAAGGTGCGGACGTCGCGCCCGAGCCCCATCAGTTGGACGACGGCGACGCCGGCCACGATGGCGAGAAAGGCGAGCAGCAAGGTGAAGCCGCCATAGATGCGGCGTTTGACTGTCAGACCCGAGGCCATTGGCGAATTCCTGTTCCCTGTCCCGACGGAAGACTACCCGAAAGGGGGGTTGGAGGGGAAGCTCTTAGCATGGCGGCCCGCAAGACAATGCTGGCGGATCAGGCGGCGGCGTCTTCGAGGTCAAGGACGCGGTCGAGATCGAGCAGCGCCACCATGCGGCCCTCGACGGTCACCAGGCCGGTCAGGAAGCCTGACCGGTCGTCAGCCTGCAACTGCGGGATCGGCTGGATGTCATCGGCGGTGGCGGTGATGATGTCGGCCACGGCATCCACCAGGATGCCGACGACGCGGGTATCCACCGCCATCACGATGACGACGTGGCGATCCGATGGATCGGTCCGCCTGCCCCCGAACCGCGCCCGCAGGTCGATGATGGGGACAATGGAACCGCGCAGATTCATGACGCCGCGAATGTATTGTGGCGTGTTGGGAAGTTCGGTCGTCGTCGACCAGCCCTTGATCTCACGTATCGCGATGATATCGGCGCAGTATTCTTCGCCACCGACTGTGAACGAGATGAACTGCAGGTTAAGATTGCCAGGCATGTTGTGTATCCCAATCGGGCGGGAGCGCCGAAAGATGTCCTGGACAGATTGCTTTGGGGCGGCAATTGCGTCAAGCGTTACTGGATACGGCCGGACTCGAGCGGGAACGTCTGGGTGAGAATCTGCTTGAGGGCCGGGGGCTGGATGGGCTTGTGGAGGATGGACAGGCCGCTGGCCTCGGCTTCGCGCAGGCGCTCCGGCGCGGTGTCGCCCGTGATGATGATGCTGGGAATAGCCTCCTGGAACAGGCTTCGGATATGGGCGACGGCCTGGGTCCCCGTGTGGCCTTCGCGCAGCCGGTAGTCGGCCAGGATCAGCCCCGGCCGTTCCGTCACTTGGCCCAGCATGTCCATCGCCTCGGCCTCCGAGGTCGCCGCCACCACCTTGTAGCCCCAGCTTTCCAGGACCATGGACAGACCCCTGAGGACGATCCTTTCGTCGTCGATCAGGACCACGAGGCGGTCATGGCGCCGCTTCTCGGCCGCGGCGGGCTTGGCCGGGATCCTTCGGTGGCGCTGGACCGCGGCCAACGGAACCTCGACGGAGAACACCGATCCGACGCCGGGGCGCGAGCGCAGGGCGACCCGATGCCCGAGAAGGCGGGCAAGGCGGTCCACGATCGCAAGACCCAGTCCGAGGCCCTGGCTGCGGTCGCGCTCGGGATTGCCCAACTGGGTGAACTCCTCGAAGATTTCGCGGCTGCGCTCGGGCGGAATGCCAGGGCCGGTATCCCACACCTCGATCCGCAAGGCGTTGGCGGCGCGACGGCAGCCCACCAGGATGCGCCCCCGCGCGGTATAGCGGACGGCGTTGGACATCAGGTTCTGGACGATGCGCGACAGCAGCGCCGGATCGCTGCGGACGGCGGCCGAGGACGGCACCATCGTCAGGTCGAGACCCTTGGCGGCGGCGGTCTGCTGGAACTCGACCGCGATGCGGTCGAGGATGGCGCCCACGCTGAATGCCGTCGTCTTGGGCACGACCAGGCCGGCGTCCAGCTTGCTGACGTCGAGAAGCGAATCCAGCAGGATGTTGAGGCCTTCGACCGATGCCTGCAGGTCCTCGATGACCGGCGCCGCCGGATGCTTGGCACCGATCTTGTGGCTGAGGACGGAGGCGAAGAAGACGATGGCCTGGACCGGCTGCCGGAGATCGTGACTGGCGGCGGCGAGGAACTTGGTCTTGGCGGCGTTGGCGCGTTCGGCGGCCTCGCGGGCGGTCACCGCCTCGTCGCGCGCCTGCCTCAGGGCGTCCTCGTTGAGCTTGGTGGCGGTCATGTCGCGGGAGATGCGCGCGAAACCCCGAAGCTCTCCGTTGGAACCCGTCAGGGCGGTGGTGACGACGTGGGCCCAGAACTGGCTGCCGTCCTTGCGGACCCGCCAGCCCTCGTCCTCGGAGCGGCCCTCGCGGGCGGCCTGGTCCAGAGTCCGCTCGGGGGCCATGCCCGCCACTTCGTCGGACGGATAGAACCGCGATATCGGCGTTCCCAGCACCTCGGCGGCGGTGAACCCATACAGTCGCTCGCCGCCGGGATTCCAACTGACGATTCGCCCCTCGGGGTCGAGCAGGGCGATCGCGTAGTCGCGGACGCCCTCGACCAGTGCCTTGAACCGCTCCTCGCTGGCGCGCAGGCGCTCCTCGACGGCCCGCCGCTCGCTGATGTCGCGAACCGTTCCGGCGAAGATGCGCCGCCCGCCAAGGCGGCTTTCGCCGACGGCCAGATCCATGGGAAAGGTGGTTCCGTCCCTGCGCAGCCCCTCGACCTGCCGGCCGATGCCGATGATCTTGGCGTCGCCCGTGGCGAGGTAATTGCGAAGGTAGCCGTCATGCTGGCCGCGATAGGGTTCGGGCATCAGGATGCTGACGTTCCTCCCCGTCACGTCCGCCGCCGCGTAACCGAAAATTCGTTCGGCCGCGCGGTTGAAACCCAGGATGCGGCCGGATTCGTCGATGGTGACGATGCCATCCACCGCCGCGTCGAGGATCGCCGTCGTCCGTGCCCGGGATTCGGCCAAGGCGGTCTCGACCCGGGCGGTCCGCCGCCGTCCGATGGCAAGCCCGATGGTGGCGCCGCCAAGAACCCAGGCTACGGATGCAATAAGAAGGATGAAGTCGGGAATCGTCGTTCTCCCGGATGGGGCATGGCCGGAGGGCGATCGCGATGCAAGATGGGAACCGGCGCCGGCGCCGGCGGGCGTCATCCCTCGTCAGTTCCGGGGTCTATGGCGGAATGGGGAGGCGGCCGTTCGGCCGCCGCGAACGGAAAGGGCCGGATCCCGAAGGACCCGGCCCCTTATTGGCTCCGGAGGAGGGATTCGAACCCCCGACCAGCCGGTTAACAGCCGGCTGCTCTACCGCTGAGCTACTCCGGATCAGCGCCCCGCCGCGGTCGCGGGGCCCTGGAAACTCGTTGCGCGCCATCCGAACCGGGAAGGCTTGGAGGCCGGGGCCGGAATTGAACCGACGTACGCGGATTTGCAGTCCGCTGCATCACCACTCTGCCACCCGGCCCACTGAAGCCTAGGCTCTCGGCCGCCGGCCGACGTGAGGACCGTGCTTATACGCGCGTCGGCCGTTGTGGTCAAGCCGATGTTTGACCAATTTTCGTGCGCCCCGGCATGCCATTGAGTTCGGGCTTCCACACCAGTATAACGCCTGTGCATCCCAGGCCTTTCGCATCGGAGTTTCCGGCATGGATTTCACAGCCGCCCGGCTCAACATGGTGGAGAACCAGATCCGCACCAACCGCATCGCCGACGAGGCCGTGATCGCGGCGTTGGCCGACGTGCCGCGCGAAGTCTTCGTTCCCAAGCCCATGCGCGGCTTCGCCTATGTGGACGACGATCTGGACGTCGGCGGCGGCCGTTATCTGGTCGAGCCGCTGGTGCTGGCAAGACTCCTTCAAGGGGCGGCGATCAAGGCGGGGGACCTGGTGCTCAACATCGGCGACGCCACTGGCTACGTCACCGCGGTGATCTCACGGCTGGCCCAGACCGTCGTGACGATCGAGAGCGATGGCGATTGGTGTACGCGGGCGACGGCCGGTCTCGGCGAGTTGGGCATCGACAACGCCGCTGTCGTGCAGGGGCCGCCGGACCAGGGCTACGCCGCCCAGGCCCCCTACGACGTGATCGTCTTCGCCGGCGCGGTCGCCGACATCCCTCAGGCCATCTGCCGCCAACTGGCCGACGGCGGGCGGCTGGTGGCCGTGGTCGATGCCGGGAGCGGCCTGGGGAAGGGGACGCTGGTGGTCCGGGTGGGTGACACCTTCGGCCGCCGTGTCTTATTCGATGCCAGCACGCCGGTGCTGCCGGGATTTCGGAGTGGAGCGGGGTTCGTGTTCTGACGCCGCGATCCCTTCGGACATAGTCGAACTCAGCCGAGAGTTAAGAGATCGTAAATACATCGTCATGGGGACTGGACCGTAACTGTCCGGTCCCCATTCCATTTTTGCGTGGCGGCTTCGCCTGGGCGCCCCTCGTCCGGGGTAACCGGTGCGGGCAAGCAACGATCCAGCAATATTTCTTGATCTTTCGTTGAAGGAAGTTATTGTTCGGGGGGAATCTTTTCGCCGCGTGGATTGGGGGCGGACAACATTGCTGGAAGGTGGGGCATGAGAAAAACGTGCTTGTTGGCGGGTGTGGCGGTCGTCGGCCTGGCCATGGGTTGGGCGCCGGCCGAGGGCCGGGCCGAGACCCTGGAGCAGGTCCTTTCGACCACCTATGAAAGCAATCCGACGCTGCAGGCCCGGCGCGCCCGTGTCCGCGCCACCGACGAGGGCGTGCCGCAGGCGCTGTCCAACTGGCGTCCGACGGTAAGTTTCAGCGGCGAGGCCGGCCGCGGCCGCTATGAGTCGAACGTCTCCGCCAATCGCGAGACGAACCGCACCCCCAAGAGCGGCACGCTTTCCATCAGCCAGCCGCTTTATCGCGGCGGCCGCACCGTCGCCGAGACCCAGCAGGCCGAGGCCACCGTCCTGGCCGAGCGGGCGCTGCTGCAGTCCACCGAGCAGACCATCCTGCTCAATGCCGCCACAGCCTTCCTCAACGTCGCCCGCGACGAAGAGGTGCTGAAGCTCAACGTCAACAACGAGCAGGTCCTGCGTCGGCAGCTCGAGGCGGCCCAGGAACGCTTCCGCGTCGGCGAGATCACCCGTACCGACGTCAGCCAGGCCGAGGCCCGGCTCGCCCGCGCCATCGCCGACCGGGTCGCCGCCGAGGGCGCGCTCCAGAACAGTCGCGCCAACTTCATCAACATCGTCGGCCGCCCTCCCGAAAGCCCCCAGGCTCCGGGCGAGGCGGTGGCGGTGCCGGGATCGTTGGACGAGATCAAGTCCGTCACCCTGACCCAGAACCCCACCGTCGTCGCCAGCGAATGGACGGCGCAGGCCGCCAAGGACGGCATCGACCTCGTGTTCGGCGAGTTGCTGCCGACCCTGAGCCTGAACGGTGAGTACGGCCGCAGCCTCGCCACCACCCAGGTGGGCAGCGAGAGCGAGACCCTCGAGGCGACGCTCCAGCTTACCGTCCCCCTGTACGAGGCCGGCGACGCCTATTCGCGCGTCCGGGCCCAGAAGCACACCTATGGGCAGCGGCGCATCGAGGCCGATCAGGCCCGCCGCGACGCTCTCGAGACCGCCACCCGTGGGTGGGAGGACCTGCAGGCCGCCCGCGCCCGCATCAAGTCGTTCGACGCCCAGATCAAGGCGTCGGAAATGGCCCTGGCCGGCGTCGAGGAAGAGGCGAAGGTGGGGTCGCGCACCGTTCTCGATGTTCTGGACGCCGAACAGGAACTGTTCGATGCCCGCGTCAGCCTCGTCCGCGCCCAGCGCGACGAGATGGTGGCGGCCTTCCAGGTCAAGTCGGCCCTGGGTCAGATGACCGCCCAGGGGCTGGCGCTGGCCGTGGACGTCTACGATCCGGTCGCCCATTACGAGGACGTCCGTGGCCAATGGATCGGCACCGGCATCGACCCCGCGCCGGGCTACGAGGAATACGCGCCGGCCAAGCCGGAATAATGGGGGAGGGGGCCCGGGGTCCCCGCGTGTTAACGAATTGTACGGGGTCGTGCGGCAAGATGGCTGCTGATCCGGCACAAGGGGACGATCGGACAGTCGAACGATGAGCGACGACAAGGCCCAACAGGAACCCTCAATGGAGGATATCCTCGCCTCCATCCGACGCATCCTGTCGGAGGACGAGGCGGAGGAAAAGGCCAAGGCGCCGGAGCCGCCACCCGAGCCCGAGCCCATGCCTGAGCCGGAACCGGCGTCGCAGGATGACATCGATGCCCTGTTCGCCGCCCCTGCGCCGGAGCCCGAACCGGAGCCGGCGTCGCAGGACGACATCGACGCCCTGTTCGCCGTCCCCGAGCCGGAGCCGGAGCCTGAGCCCGAGCCCGAGGAGGACGTCCTCGAACTCACCGACGACATGGTGCTCGATCAGGCCGAGCCCGCGCCCAGTTTCAGCCTGAACGACATTCCGCCCGATTTCGAGGAGGAGGAGGAGGAGGACCTGCCGCCTCCGCCTCCGCCGCCGCGGCGCAGGCCCGCGCCGATGGACGAGGACGACGATCTTCTGTCGCCGCCGGTCGCCGCCCGCAGCACCTCGCTGCTGTCCGACCTGGCCCGCGAGATCGTCCGTGCCCGCGCCATCGGCATCGGCAACGGCGGCATCACCCTCGAGGACATGGTCCGCGAGTTGCTGAAGCCGATCCTCAAGGAGTGGCTGGACGAGAACCTTCCCTACATGATCGAGCGGATCGTGAAGAAGGAAATCGAGAAGATGGTAAACCGGGCCGAGAACCTTTAGTCTCAGGCGCCCGAGGTTCAGGCGGCCCGGGCCTTCCCGGGCCGTCTTCGTTTCCCCCCCGAGATCATCGCCGACCAAAAGCAACAGGAACAGCCTGGCCATGCTGGACAAGACGTATCGCCCCGACGAGGTCGAGCCGAAGCACTACGAGCGCTGGGAGAATTCGGAAGCCTTCGCCTCCCACGCCGAGTCCGACCAGGCGCCGTACACCATCATGATGCCGCCGCCCAACGTGACCGGCAGCCTGCACATGGGCCATGCGCTGACCTTCACCTTGCAGGACGTGCTGGTCCGCTTCCATCGCATGGCCGGCCGCGACGCCCTGTGGCAGCCGGGCACCGACCATGCCGGCATCGCCACCCAGATGGTGGTCGAACGCCAGCTCGAGGCCCAGAAGGTCACGCGCCACGATCTCGGCCGCGACAGGTTCATCGAGCGGGTGTGGGAATGGAAGGCCGAATCGGGCGGCACCATCACCCGCCAGCTGCGGCGCCTGGGCGCCTCGCCGGACTGGGCGCGCGAGCGCTTCACCATGGACGAGGGGCTGTCGGCCGCCGTTCGCAAGGTCTTCGTCACCCTGCACAAGCAGGGACTGATCTACCGCGACAAGCGGCTGGTCAACTGGGACCCCAAGCTGCACACCGCCATTTCCGACCTCGAGGTCGAGCAGCGCGAGGTCAAGGGCCATATGTGGCACTTCAAGTATCCCGTGGAAGGCCTTGAAGATACATACATCACCGTCGCCACCACCCGTCCCGAGACCATGCTGGGCGACACCGCCGTCGCGGTCCATCCCGACGACGAGCGCTATACCCAACTGGTCGGCAAGATGGTGCGCCTGCCCATCGTCGGCCGCCTGATCCCCATCGTCGCCGACGAATACTCGGACCCCACCAAGGGCACCGGCGCGGTGAAGATCACCCCGGCCCATGACTTCAACGACTTCCAGGTCGGAAGCCGGCACTCCCTGCCGATGATCAACGTGCTCGACCGCGACGCCAGGCTGACGGGCGACGACATTCCGGCCGAGTACCGGGGCCTGGATCGCTACGACGGCCGCAAGAAGGTGGTCGAGGCCATGGAGGCCCTGGGCTTGCTGGACAAGATCGAGCCCCACACGCACATGGTCCCCTATGGCGACCGCTCCGGCGTGGTGATCGAGCCGTGGCTGACTGACCAGTGGTTCGTGGATGCCGCCACCCTGGCGGGGCCCGCCATCGAGGCGGTGGAGACCGGCCGGACCCGCTTCGTCCCCAGGCATTGGGAGAACACCTACTACGAGTGGATGCGCAACATCCAGCCGTGGTGCATCTCGCGCCAGATCTGGTGGGGGCATCAGGTCCCGGCCTGGTACGGTCCCGATGGCGCCTTCTTCGTCGAGGAGAGCGAGGACGAGGCCAAGGTCGCTGCACGCGCCCATTACGGCAAGGACGTCGAATTGACCCGCGACGCCGACGTGCTGGACACTTGGTTCTCGTCGGCGCTGTGGCCGTTCTCGACCCTGGGCTGGCCCGAGCGGACGCCGGAGCTGGCCCGCTATTATCCCACCGACGTGCTGGTGACGGGCTTCGACATCATCTTCTTCTGGGTAGCCCGGATGATGATGATGGGCATCCATTTCATGGGTGACGTGCCGTTCAAGGACATCTACATCCACGCCCTGGTCCGCGACGAGAAGGGCCAGAAGATGTCCAAGTCCAAGGGCAACATCATCGATCCGCTGGTGCTGATCGACAAATACGGCTGCGACGCGCTCCGCTTCACCCTGGCGGCGCTGGCCGCCCAGGGCCGCGACATCAAGCTGGCCGAGAGCCGGGTCGAGGGCTACCGCAACTTCGCCACCAAACTGTGGAACGCGGCGCGCTTCTGCCAGATGAACGGCTGCGCGCCGGTGGCCGGCTTCGACCCCAAGGCGGTCAAGGAAACCGTCAACCGCTGGATCGCCGGCAAGACCGCCGAGCTGGCCGACAAGGTGGCCGAGGCGCTGGGCGCCTACCGCTACGACACCGCCGCCGGCGCCGTCTATCAGTTCGTGTGGGGAACCTTCTGCGACTGGTACCTGGAATTCGCCAAGCCCATCTTCGCGGGCGACGACGAGGCGGCCAAGGCCGAGACCAGGGCCACGGCCGCCTGGGCGCTGGACCAGATCCTGCACGTCATGCATCCCTTCATGCCGTTCATCACCGAGGAGCTGTGGGAACAGTTGGGCCAGCGCGCCGACCAGCTGATGCTGCGGTCCTGGCCGGTCCTGGACGGCCTTCACGATGCCGCCGCCGAGGCCGAGATGGACTGGGTGGTGCGCATGGTCTCCACCGTGCGCGGCGTCCGCTCCGAGATGAACGTGCCGGCCTCGGCCCAGGTCGACCTGATGGTCACCGGCCTGTCGGCCGATCGCCAGGGATGGGCGCGGACCCATGCCGACATCATCACCCGCCTCGCCCGCCTTCAGGCGTTCGAGACCCAGGCCGATCCGTCGCGGGTGGCCCAGGCCTTCACCCACGGCGCGGCGCAGATGGTGGTGGACGAGGCGACGCTGGTGATGCCGCTCGGCGGCGTCATCGACGTCGACAAGGAGCGGATCCGGCTGGAGAAGGAGATCGCCAAGCTCGACGGCGAGATCGCCAAGGTCGACCGCAAGCTGTCCAATCCCGATTTCCTGGCCAAGGCCAAGGAGGACGTGGTCGCCGAGCAGCGCGAGCGGCGCGAGGACTGGGCGGCCGCCAAGCACAAGCTGGCCGAGGCGCTGCAGCGGCTGTCCGGCGCCTGACCGTCGGGGGAGGGGGACGGCGGACATCCCCCCAACCGAAATGCCGGTTCGCCGGGTCCGTCGAATCGTGGTATGACCGGGGTTAGAATCCGCTCGAGCGGACACGTGTTCCGGGGACGTCATGGCCGATCACGGTGAAACCATCACCAGGGATCTGACCGTTCGCTACATCACCGTGCTGGTGGTGCTGGGCGGGCTCGCCATCGTGTCCTTCCTGGGGCTGACGCGCATCATGACCGATGCGGAAAGCGGCACCATCTTGCTCAACGTGGCCGGCCGGCAGCGCATGCTGGTCGAGCGCGCGGCGCTGGCCGCCTCGCGGCTGGGCGCGTTGGCGCCCGTCTTCTCCACCGATCGCGAGCGGGCGCGCAGGCTGCTCGCCGACAGCCTGGACGTGCTGGAAAGCTCCCATATCGGCCTTCTGGACGGATTGCCCGAAATCAAGGGCGGGCTTGAGCTGTCGGAGAGGGCGCGGGCGATCTATTTCGGCCCCGACGGCGGCGTGGACGCCAAGATCAGGGCCTTCGTCGCCGACGGCCGGGCGCTCCTGGCGAGCGACCAGGCGATCGGGATCAACGATCCGCGGGTGGTGGCGATGGTCGCGGCGGCTGACGGGCCGCTTCTCGCCGGCCTCGACGAGGTCGCCGCCCTTTATCAGGCCGAGGGGCGGGAGCGTCTGGTTCACCTGTCGGTGATGCACGGCGCCGCCCTGGCGGCCACGCTGTTGCTGCTCATCGGGTCGGCCGCCTTCGTGTTCGGGCCGATGACCCGGCGCATTCGCGGCGACATCGAGGAACGCACCCAGGCCGAGAGGGACTTGCGCGAGTCGGGGGTGCGGCTGCGCCGCATCCTCGAGGAAAGCCCGGTCGGGGTCTCGGTTTCGCGGCGCGACGACGGCGTGGTCGTGTTCGCCAACGCACGGTTCTGCGAGATCCTGGGCGCCACGGTGGCCGAGGTGATCGGAAGCCGTGCCCGCGACCACTACGTCGACGACGCCCAACGCGACCGGCTGATCCGCATCCTCAAGGACAAGGGCCGGATCGACGACTTCGAGGTCGAGTTCCGGCGCCGGGACGGCACGCCGTTCTCGAGCCTGCTCACCTTGCGCTGCACCCAGTTCGAGGGTGAGGCGGTGAATCTGGCCTGGGTCTACGACATCTCGGCCCTCAAGGACACGCGGGAGCAGTTGAAGCTGGCAGGCAAGGTTCTGGAGACCGCCAGCGAGGCGGTGGTCATCACCAATGCCCGCAATGAGATCGAATTCGTCAATCCGGCCTTCACCACCATCACCGAATACACCGCCGCGGAGGCCATCGGCCGCAATCCCGGCATGCTGCAGTCGGGGCGCCACGACGCCGATTTCTATCGCGCCATGTGGCGGTCGCTGCAGGAGACCGGACGGTGGCGCGGCGAGATCTGGAACCGCCGCAAGTCGGGTGAGTTCTACGCCGAATGGCTGTCCATCGTCGGCATCAAGGACGAGACCGGTGCCACCACGCATCACGTGGCGGTGTTCTCGGACATCACCCATCGCAAGGAGGACGAGGAGCGCGTCTGGCGGCAGGCCAACTACGACGCCTTGACCGGACTGCCCAACCGCGCGCTGTTCGTCGATCGCCTGTCGCAGGCGGTGCGCCATTCTCGGCGCAACGGCGCCCGCTTCGCGTTGATGTTCATCGACCTCGACGGCTTCAAGCAGGTCAACGACACCCTCGGTCACGCCGCCGGCGACGTGCTGCTGCAGCAGACCGCCGCCCGGCTGACCGAGTGCATGCGCGCCAGCGACACCGTCGCCCGTCTGGCCGGCGACGAGTTCACCATCATCCTCCAGGGGATCGCCGGCCGCGAGGACGCCGGGCTGGTGGCGGCCAAGATCCTCGATGCCCTGGCTCGGCCATTCCATCTCGACAACGGAACCGCGCAGGTGCGCGGCTCCATCGGCATCGCCATCTTCCCCGAGGATGCCGACGACGGCTCGGCGCTCCTGAACATGGCCGACGAGGCCATGTACGCCGTCAAGCGCCAGGGCAAGAACAACTTTGTCTTCGTGGGTGAGCCGGCCTGAGGTGGCCGTCAATCCCGCAGGTCGTCCTGGTCGTCGTCGGAAACGCCGCCGCCGAGATTGTCGTCGTCCTCGTCGTCGCGGTCGTCCGCCGCTTCCACGTCCTCATCCTCGGTGAGGGAACCGGCGTCCTCGGCGGCCTCGATGACCGGCGGCGACGGGCGAATGCGCCCGCGTGCGGGAATCCTGGCCGGGGCCTCGGGGCGGACTTCCTCGCCGCACCGGGGACACAGGATGGGGTGGCGGTTCAGGTCGTAGAAAGGGGCCCCGCAATGCGGGCAGCGGCGCTTCGTTCCCCGGTCCATGCTCGCTCCTGTCGTCGGTTGCCGTCGCCGGGCATATGGGGGTCCGGGACGGGGAGCGTCGAGAGGGGCGTCAGGCCAGGCTCATCAGGAACGGCCGGTATGGGCGGTCGTTGGTCTTGATGTGGTCGAGAAGCCAGGACTGCAGGAAATCCGCCGTTTCCAGGGTCACGCGGCGGATGGCGTCCTCGCCTTCCACGTCCTCGAAGCGGGACTTCAGCATCTCGGCCTGCGAGAGCAGGCGGTCGTGCTCGGCCTTGTGGATGGCCAGGCCGGGATAGCCGTGGCGGTCCAGCATCCGTTCCTCATGGAGGAAATGGGCGCGGGTCCGCAGCAGCAGTCGGTCCAGGGCGGTGGCGAGATCGGCCAACCGGGCACCGTTCTGGGCCGCGTCCAGGAAGGTATTGCACAATTCCACCAGTTCCTCGTGATCGGCGTCGATGGCCGGCAGCCCCAGCTTGAAATCGTCGCTCCAGTGGATGCGCATCATGGTCATTGGCTCTCCTCCCGATTCCCAACCGGCCCGATGCGGCGATCCTCATAGTCCGCGTGTCCGGTCCCCCACGGGCAATGCGCACACCGTAGGAGATATTGCAGTTTTGTGCAAACAAAATGCTGTGTCGAAAGGGAGGTGCAGCCACCAAGGAAAGTGTGCGATGCGATATGGCTACCTTACGGTGTCGAGCAGCGCAGCGACCGCGTCATGGAACATGGCCTCGGTCAGCCGTCCCGTGTTGGTGTTGTAGCGGGAACAGTGGTAGCTGTCGGTCAGCACCAGCCCCCCCGGAAGCCGGTGCACGCGGCCGTGGGCGAAGGGGTGGCCGGCCTTTCGCTGGCCGAGCACGCCGAGCACCGCCTCATGGGCGTCGCGGCCGATGGCGAACAATCCCTTGAGATTGGGCATCGCGGCCATCTCGGCCACCAGGAACGGGCGGCAGGTGGCGAATTCCGCCGGCAGGGGCTTGTTGGCCGGCGGCACGCAGCGCACGGCGTTGGTCACCCGGGCCCCGACCAGACGAAAGTCGTCGTCGGCCCGGGCGTCGTACTCGCCCTCGGCCAGTCCGAATGCCGAAAGGGTCGAATAAAGCAGGTCGCCGGCGTAGTCGCCGGTGAACGGCCGCCCCGTGGCGTTGGCGCCGCGCAGGCCGGGGGCCAGGCCGATGAACAGGACCGGCGCCTCCAGGGGGCCGAAGGACGGGACGGGGCGGTTGTGCCAGCCGGGATTGGCGGCGGCGTTGGCGCGGCGGAACTCCACCAGCCGCGGGCACAGGCCGCAGTCGGGGGTGGGGGCCATGGGGACGGCGCTCACTCCTCGTCGTCGTCCCGGTCCATCATCGCGATCTGCTGGGCGGTCAGGCGATCCTCGCGGTGGGCCTGGGAGCGGGCGATCAACGGCTCGAGCTCCAGCAATTCGATGAAGGTGTCGGCCTGACGCCGCAGTTCGTCGGCGACCATGGGCGGCTGCGAGCGGACGGTGGACACCACCGACACCCGCACCCCCTTGCGCTGCACCGCCTCGACCAGGCGGCGGAAATCGCCATCGCCCGAGAACAGCACGACGTGGTCGAGATGCTGGGCCATCTCCATCACGTCGATGGCCAGCTCGATATCCATGTTGCCCTTGATCTTGCGCCGACCCATGGCATCGGTGAATTCCTTGGTCGGCTTGGTGACCATGGTGTAGCCGTTGTAGTCCAGCCAGTCGACCAGCGGGCGGATGGGAGAGTATTCCTGGTCCTCGATCAGGGCGGTGTAGTAGAACGCCCGGATCAGGCGCCCCTTGGAGGCGAAATGCTCGAGCAGGCGCTTGTAGTCGATGTCGAAGCCCAGGGCGCGGGCGGCGGCGTACAGGTTCGAGCCGTCGATGAACAGGCCGATCCGCTCGGCGGGATGAAAATGCATGGCGGCAACTCTCTAAAATAAAATCCGGGGGCGGCGTCGGGGCCGTGTCGCAATGTCGGTAAAGGTAGGCTTGCCGGGGGCGGCGGGCAACCCCAATCGGGCCGCCTCTCCCTTTCGTGGGGGAGGCATGCGGGCCGGAAGCTTGCTTTCCTGGCCGGCTGCCAATATATACACTCGGATTCTTATCCATTGTCGCAGTTACAAGGGACGTTTCATGGCCCGCGTCACGGTTGAAGATTGTGTCCTCAAGGTTCCCAACCGCTTCGAGCTGGTGTTGATGGCGGCGCAGCGCGCCCGCGACATCTCGTCCGGCGGCAGGCTCACTGTCGAGCGCGACAACGACAAGAATCCGGTGGTGGCGCTGCGCGAGATCGCCGACGACACCATTCCGCTGGATCATCTGCAGAATGCGCTGGTGCAGGGCCTGCAGAAGCACGTCGAGAACGATGAGCCCGAGGCCGACGAGATGGAGGCGTTCATGCCCGAGCGCGACATCGCGTTCGAGAACATGGCGGCCAGCGAGGACGAGGTGACCGAGGACGGCCTGACCGTTTCCGAGGACGGCGTCGACTTCGAGGCCGATTTCTCGGCCGGCGACATGCCCGACGTCGAGGACTGACGGCGAGGCGCGCCGGAATGGGGCGGCTGATGGCCGAACGGCTGGCGCCGATGCCGCCCCGACCCTCGCCTGGCCGGCGCCCGGGGGGGGATGACGACGCATGATGCGCCAATTCGAACTTGTCGAGCGCGTCAAGTCCTATGATCCCGCGGCGGACGAGGAAGCGATCAACCGCGCCTACGTCTTCGCCATGAAGATGCACGGCTCGCAGCTCCGGGCCTCGGGCGACCCCTATTTCTCCCATCCCATCGAGGTGGCGGGCATCCTGACCCGCTACCGCCTCGATTCCTCGTCGATCATCACCGCGCTGCTGCACGACACCATCGAGGACACTCCGGCGACGCTGGAGGACATCGAAAAGCTGTTTGGGCACGAGATCGCGCGACTGGTGGACGGCGTCACCAAGCTGTCGCGCATCGAGATGCAGTCGGACCACGCCAAGCAGGCCGAGAACCTGCGCAAGCTGGTCCTGGCCATGAGCGACGACATCCGCGTGCTGCTGGTGAAGCTGGCCGACCGCGTGCACAACATGCGCACGCTGCATTACATCTCCAAGCCCGAGAAGCGGCGCCGCATCGCGCTCGAGACCATGGAAATCTACGCTCCGCTGGCCGAACGCATTGGCATGCAGGAGATGAAGATGGAACTGGAGGACCTGGCCTTCACCGAACTGCATGGTGACGCCCGGGCCTCCATCATCTCGCGCCTGAACTTCCTGCGCGAGCAGGGCGGCGACCTCATCGGCCGCATCCTGGAGGAGCTGCGCAACACGCTGGAGGAGGCCGGCGTCAAGGCCACCGTTTCCGGCCGCGAGAAGACCCCCTACAGCATCTGGCTCAAGATGCAGCGCAAGAATGTCGGTTTCGAGCAGCTGTCCGACATCATGGCCTTCCGCGTGGTGGTGGACAGCATCGAGGACTGTTATCGCGCGCTCGGCACCATCCATTCCCGCTATCCCATGGTGCCCAACCGCTTCAAGGACTACATCTCGACGCCCAAGCCCAACGGCTATCGCTCGCTGCATACCGGCGTGTTCGGGCCCGAGCGCCACCGCATCGAGGTGCAGATCCGCACGCAGGAGATGCACGAGCTGGCCGAGCTCGGCGTCGCCGCCCACTGGAAGTACAAGCAGGGCGGCGGCCGCCTGACCGATGGCCGCCAGTACCGCTGGCTGCGCGAGCTGCTCGACATCCTGGAGCATGCCGCCAATCCCGAGGAGTTCCTCGAGCACACCAAGCTGGAGATGTTCCAGGACCAGGTGTTCGCCTTCACGCCCAAGGGCGACCTGATCTCCCTGCCGCAAGGGGCGACGCCGGTCGACTTCGCCTACGCCGTCCACTCCGAGGTCGGCGACACCTGCGTCGGCGCCAAGATCAACGGCCGCATCATGCCGTTGCGTACCCGGCTGCAGAACGGCGACCAGGTGGACATCATCACCTCCAAGGCGCAGACCCCCAACCCGACCTGGGAGCGCTTCGTCGTCACCGGCAAGGCCCGCGCCCGCATCCGCCGCTTCGTCCGCACCCAGCAGCGGGCGCAATACGTCGATCTCGGCCGCGCCATCCTGGTCCGCGCCTTCCGTCAGGAGGGCTACGACTTCGCCGACAAAGCCCTGGACGGCGTGCTCAAGATCTTCAAGGCCGCCTCCGCCGACGACCTGATCGCCATGGTCGGCGAGGGGACGTTGACCGCGCGCGAGGTGCTCCACGCCGTCTTCCCCGAGCTGAAGGCCCAGGCCCAGCGCCCCGACAACGTGGTGCCGATCCAGCGCAAGGCCAAGAGCGAGGGCAAGGGCAAGAGCCATGCGGTTCCGATCAAGGGCCTGATCCCCGGCATGGCGGTGCATTTCGCCGGCTGCTGCCATCCGCTTCCGGGTGACCGCATCGTCGGCATCGTCACCACCGGCAAGGGGGTGACCATCCACACCATCGACTGCGAGAACCTGGAGCAGTTCGCCGATACTCCCGAACGCTGGCTCGACCTGTCCTGGGACGACAGCGACGCCGCCGCCCATATCGGCCGCGTCGACCTGGTGGTTTCGAACGAACCGGGGGCGCTGGGGACCATCTCGACGGTGATCGCCAAGAACATGGGCAACATCACCAACCTCAAGATCACCAACCGCACCACCGAATTCTTCGAGATGATCATCGACATCGAGGTGCGCGACCTCAGGCACCTGACCAACATCATCGCGGCGTTGCGGGCGACCCCGGTGATCAATTCGGTGGACCGCGCCAGGAACTGAGCGCGGGCGATCGCGCGCGGAACAATAACCGGGGCAAGACCATGAAGAAACTGCGTCTCGGCGTGAACATCGATCACGTCGCCACCATCCGCAACGCGCGCGGCGGACTGCATCCCGATCCGGTGCGGGCCGCCCACCTGGCCGCCGCCGCCGGCGCCGACGGCATCACCGCCCATCTGCGCGAGGACCGGCGGCATATCTCGGATTCGGATATCGAGCGGCTGACCAACGAAATCCAGCTGCCGCTGAACCTGGAGATGGCGGCCACCGACGAGATGGTGGCCATCGCGCTGCGGCACCGCCCGCATGCGGCCTGCATCGTTCCCGAGCGGCGCGAGGAGCGCACCACCGAGGGCGGCCTCGACGTCGCCGGCGCGGTGGACCGGCTGCGGCCCATGGTCGGGCGCCTGACCGAGGCGGGCATCCGCGTGTCCATGTTCATCGAGCCCGATCCGCGCCAGTTGGACGCCGCCAGGGCCATCGGCGCGCCGGTGGTCGAACTGCATACCGGCGCCTACTGCGATCACACCGGCGGGGAGCGCGACCGCGAACTGGCCCGCATCGTCGCCGCCGCCGCCCATGCCGAGGCCATCGGCCTGGAATGCCATGCCGGTCATGGCCTGTCCTACGACACCGTCAAGCCGGTGGCGGCCATCCCCACCGTCGTGGAACTCAATATCGGCCATTTCCTGGTCGGCGAGGCCATCTTCGTCGGCTTCGAGGCGTCGATCCGCCACATGCGGGCGCTGATGGACGAGGCGCGCGGCCAGTGATCCTCGGGCTCGGCAACGACCTGTGCGACATCCGCCGCATCGAGCGGAGCATGGAGCGGTTCGGCGACCGCTTCCTCGACCGGGTGTTCACCGAGGCGGAGCGGGCCAAGGCCGACCGGCGGGCGCCGCAGATCCGGGCCGCGACCTATGCCAAGCGTTTCGCCGCCAAGGAGGCCTGCGCCAAGGCCCTGGGGACCGGTTTCAGCCACGGTGTGTTCCTGCGCGATATCGGAGTGGTCAACCTGGCGACGGGCCTGCCGACCCTGGTCCTGACCGGAGGGGCCGCCGCCCGGCTGGCGGCCATTACTCCGGACGGAATGGCGGCCCGGCTCCATCTGACCATGACCGACGAATATCCCATGGCGGAGGCGGTGGTGGTGATCTCCGCCATACCGGCTTGACAGGGGCGGCGGGGGCTGGTTTGTTCACGGCGGCCGCATCCTCCATTCGCGGCGGACAATTTTTTTAACATCAAGCCACTAGGCGACCATATTCATGTCGAGAAACAAGTCCGGCGGCACCTGGGAAACCATCAAGACGGTGCTGTACGCCATCGTGATCGCCGGCTTCGTCCGAACGGTGGCGTTCGAGCCCTTCAACATTCCCTCGGGCTCGATGATTCCGACGCTGCTGGTCGGCGACTATCTCTTCGTGTCCAAATACGCCTACGGCTACTCCCGCCATTCCATGCCGCTCAGCCTGGGGCCGGGCGGCGGCCGCATCCTCGAGGAGGAACCGCAGCGGGGTGACGTGGTGGTTTTCAAGAAGCCGCCCGAGGCCACGGTCGATTACATCAAGCGGGTGATCGGCCTGCCCGGCGACCGCATCCAGGTGGTGGGCGGCGTTCTCCACATCAACGGCGAGCCGGTGCGGCGAGAGCGGATCGAGGATTTCGTGGAGCGCGACCGCGACGGCAACATCCTCAGGGCGCCGCAATACATCGAGACGCTGCCCAACGGGAAGCAGCACCGGATCATCGAGTATTTCGGCGACAACGGTCCGGCCGACAACACCGACGTCTACGTGGTGCCGCCGGGTCACTATTTCATGATGGGCGACAACCGCGACAACTCGCAGGATTCGCGCTATCTGGATGATGTCGGCTTCGTTCCGGCCGAGAATTTGGTCGGCCGCGCCGAGGTGATCTTCTTTTCCGGCGACGGTTCGGCGGCGCTGTGGGAGGTGTGGAAATGGCCGTGGGCGGTGCGGTATGGCCGCCTGCTCGATGGGATCGACTGACGCCATGAGCGGCGGCGACACGGCGGAGCTTCGCGCGCGGCTGGACTATTGTTTCGTCCGGCCCGAATTGCTGACCGATGCCCTGACCCACCCGTCCATCGCGCAGGGGCGTTCTCCCCGCCGCGCCACGCCCTATGAGCGGCTGGAATTCCTTGGCGACCGGGTGCTTGGCCTGGTGGTGGCCCAGATGCTGTTCGAGTGCTTTCCCGATGAGCCCGAGGGGGCGCTGGCGCGGCGGCACGCCGCCCTGGTGCGGCGCGAGACCTTGGCGCGAGTGGCGGTCGACATCGCGCTCCCCGAGGCGGTCTTGCTGTCCAAGGGCGAGGACGAGGCCGGCGGACGGGGCAATCCCGCCCTGTTGGCCGACGCCTGCGAGGCGGTGATCGGGGCGCTCTACGCCGACGGCGGGTTCGAGGTGGCGGCGCGGTTCGTCCGCTCGCGCTGGACGGCGCTGATGGAAGAGGCGGCTTCGCCGCCCAAGGATGCCAAGACGGCGCTCCAGGAATGGGCCCAGGGGCGGGGACGGCCGCTGCCGGCCTATACCACCGTCGGGACCGAGGGGCCGCCGCACGATCCGATCTTCTCGGTGTCGGTGTCGGTGGAAGGCGAAGGGGAAGTGACGGCCCAGGGGCCGTCGAAGCGGACGGCCGAACAAGCGGCCGCCAAGGCGATGCTGGAGACTTTGACGAAATGACCGAGATGCCGGAAAGCGACAAGCGGTGCGGCTACGTGGCCATCGTCGGCGCCCCCAATGCCGGTAAGTCCACCTTGGTCAACGGACTGGTGGGGACCAAGGTCTCCATCGTCTCGCCCAAGGTCCAGACCACCCGCTTCCGGGTGCTGGGCATCGTGATGCACGGTGCGGCCCAGGTCATCCTGGTGGACACACCGGGCATCTTCCAGCCCCGTCGCCGGCTCGACCGCGCCATGGTGGCGGCGGCCTGGGGCGGGGCGGCCGACGCCGACATCGTCTGTCTGCTGGTCGACGCCGAGCGCGGCGTCGACGACGACACCCGCTCGATCATCGACAGGCTGAAGGACGCCGGCCGTACGGCCATCCTGGTCCTCAACAAGGTCGACCTGGTCCGCAAGGACAAGCTGCTGACCCTGGCCGCCGCCTTGACTGCCGAGGGCATCTTCACCGACGTGTTCATGGTCTCGGCGCTCAAGAGCGACGGGCTCGACGACCTCCAGCGGGTCTTCGCCGAGCGTTGCCCCCAGGGGCCGTGGATGTTCCCCGAGGACCAGATATCGGACCTGCCGCAGCGGCTGCTGGCCGCCGAGATCACCCGCGAAAAGGCCTTTCACCTGCTGCATCAGGAAGTGCCCTATGCGCTGACGGTGGAGACCGACCAGTGGGAGGAGCGCGACGACGGCTCGGCGCGCGTCGACCAGACCATCTACGTCCAGCGCGAGAGCCAGAAGGCCATCGTGGTCGGCAAGGGCGGCCGGCTGGTCAAGGCCATCGGCGCCGCCGCCCGCGAGGAGCTGGAGGAGCTGCTGGAACGTCGCGTCCACCTGTTTCTGCACGTCAAGGTGCGCGAGGACTGGATGGAGAAGCGCGGCCATTACAACGAGTTCGGGCTGGACTTCGACGTATGATATGAAAGGCCCTCCCCTGGCAACGCCGGGGGAGGGTATGGGAGGGGGCATGCTTCCGCCCGCATAGCGTGCCTCGCGTCGCTCGGATAGACCCCCACCCCGGCCCTCCCCCGGCGGTGCCGGGGGAGGGAGACAATGGACGACGCGCGCGGCATCGGACTGATCCTGATCTGGCTGGGGACCGTCGCCCTGGTGGCGGTGCTGCAGCATCGCATCCGTACCGGCGCCTGGAGCGCCGACGCCTTCGAGACCGAGCACCCCGTGGCCCGCTGGGCCAAGTCCATCGCCATCGCCGGCATGGCGCTGGCGGCGGTCGGCGCCGCGCTGACGGTGGCGAGTTTCCTGTGACCGAATGGAGCGACGACGGCATCGTCCTTGCCGTGCGCAGGCATGGCGAGACGGGCGTGGTCGCGAGCCTGCTGACAAGGTCCCACGGCCGCCATCCTGGTTTGGTTCACGGGGGAACGGGCAAGGCGCAGCGCGGGGTTCTGCAACCAGGCAACGTGGTGCGCGCCACGTGGCGCGGCCGCCTGGCGGAGCAGCTGGGGAGCCTCAGGGTGGAACTGGTGGCCGACCATGCCGGCCAGCTCCTCGACGACGCCGGCAAGCTGGCGGCGCTGGCCTCGGCCTGCGCCCTGTGCGAGGCGACGCTACCCGAGCGCCAGCCCCATCCGGCCGCCCACGCGGCCCTGGCGGCCCTGCTGGGCGCCCTGAAGGCCGATAGCTGGCCCAGCGTCTACGTGCATTGGGAGCTGGCACTGCTGCGCGACCTGGGATTCGGCCTCGACCTCACCTGCTGCGCCGCCACCGGCGCCAATGACGGGCTGGCCTATGTCAGTCCCAGGAGCGGCCGCGCCGTGTCGTTGTCGGCCGGCGCCCCCTACCGCGACAGGCTGCTGGCGCTGCCGCGGTTCCTGGTCGAGGGCGGGGAAGGGGACCGCGCCGGCATCCTCCAAGGGCTGGACCTCGCCGGCTTCTTCCTCGACCGCCATGTGCTGGCGCCCCACCGGGTCGCCATGCCGGCGGCACGCTCGCGACTTGTTGACCGGTTTCGCCCTTGAAGTACTATATCTAGCCGTTTTCGTATGAAGGACCGGGTATGACCGAACCAGCCGTCGCGGGCGAGATCCGCGAGACGCCGTTGACCGAGGCCCTGGGCGAGCGCTACCTCGCCTATGCCATGTCCACCATCGTGTCGCGCTCGCTGCCCGACGTGCGCGACGGCCTCAAGCCGGTCCATCGCCGCCTGCTCTATGCCATGCGGCTTTTGAAGCTGGACCCCGAAGGCGGCTTCAAGAAGTGCGCCCGCATCGTCGGCGACGTCATGGGCAAGTACCACCCCCATGGCGACGCCGCCATCTACGACGCCATGGTGCGCCTGGCCCAGGATTTCGCGGTGCGCTATCCGCTGGTCGAGGGCCAGGGCAATTTCGGCAATATCGACGGCGACAACGCCGCCGCCATGCGCTACACCGAGGCCAAGCTGACCGCCGTCGCCGCCGCCCTGATGGACGGCCTCGACGAGGACGCCGCCGATTTCCGGCCCACCTATGACGGCACCGACGAGGAGCCGGTGGTCATGCCGGCGGCCTTTCCCAACCTGCTGGCCAACGGCGCCGCCGGCATCGCGGTGGGCATGGCCACCAACATCCCGCCGCACAATGCCGGCGAGCTGTGCGACGCGCTGCAGCACCTGATCAAGCACCCCGACTGCGAGGTCGACGCCCTCGTCCAGTTCGTCCCGGGGCCCGATTTTCCCACCGGCGGCGTGCTGGTGGAAGGCCGCGACTCCATCGCCGAGGCCTATCGCAGCGGGCGCGGCTCGTTCCGGCTGCGGGCCCGCTGGGAGGTGGAAAAGCTGTCCCACGGCCTGTACCAGATCGTGGTCACCCAGATTCCCTATCAGGTCCAGAAGTCCAAGGTGATCGAGAAGATCGCCGAGCTGCTGCAGGAGAAGAAGCTGCCGCTCTTGGCCGACATCCGCGACGAATCGGCCGAGGACGTGCGGATCGTGCTGGAGCCGCGCAACCGCGCCGTCGAGGCCGAGCACCTGATGGAGCAGCTGTTCAAGCAGACCGACCTCGAGGTGCGGATCGGCCTCAACATGAACGTGCTCGATCGTGACGCGGTGCCGCGCGTCATGACGCTGAAAGAGGTGCTGCGCGCCTTCCTCGACCACCGCATGGAGGTCCTCGAGCGTCGTTCGCGTCACCGGCTCGACAAGATCGCCAGACGCCTGGAGGTGCTGGACGGCTATCTCAAGGTCTATGCCGACCTCGACGCGGTGATCCGCATCATCCGCTACGGCGACGAGCCCAAGGCCGAGTTGATGGGCACCTTCGAGCTCACCGAGGTGCAGGCCGAGGCCATCCTCAACATGCGCCTGCGTTCGCTGCACAAGCTGCAGGAAATCGAGATCAAGGACGAGCACGCCAAGCTCTCGGCCGAGAAGGGCGACCTCGAGGCGCTGCTGGCCGACGAGGGGCGGCGGTGGAAGGTCGTCGCCAAGCAGATCGCCGAGACCCGCAAGGCCTTCGGTTCCGGCGCGCTAGGCGACCGCCGCACCGAGCTGGCCGACGCGCCGTCGGCGGTGGTGGTGCCCATCGAGGCCTATGTGGAACGCGAGCCGATCACCGTCATCCTGTCCGAGAAGGGCTGGATTCGCGCCATGAAGGGGCACGTCGCCGACCTCGAGTCGGTGAAGTTCAAGGAGGGCGACCAGCTCAAGTTCGCGCTCAGGGCCGAAACCACCGACAAGGTCCTGTTCTTCGCCACCGACGGCCGCTTCTACACCATCGGCGGCGACAAGCTGCCGTCGGGGCGTGGGTTCGGCGAACCGCTGCGCCTCATGATCGACCTCGCCAACGACGCCGACATCGCCAAGGTCATGGCGCACCGGCCCGGCCGCAAGCTGCTGGTCGCCTCCGGCGGCGGCCGCGGCTTCGTGGTCGAGGAGAACGCGGTGGTGGCCCAGACCCGCGCCGGCAAGATGGTGCTCGACCCTGGCGACGGCGACAAGGCGGCGTTCTGCCTGCCGGCCGAGGGCGACGCCGTGGCCATCATCGGCGACAACCGCAAGCTCCTGGTGTTCATGGCCGAGGAAATCCCCACCATGACCCGGGGGCGGGGCGTGATGCTCCAGAAGTACCGTGACGGCGGCATCGCCGACATCAAGGTGTTCACCCTGGCCGAGGGCTTGAGCTGGCCGCTGGGCGACCGCACCCGCACCGAGCTGGACCTGACGCCCTGGCTGGGCAAGCGCGCCTCGGTCGGCCGCCTGCCGCCCACCGGCTTCCCGCGCAGCAACAGGTTCAGTTGAACACAACAAGGGGGAAACACAGCATGCAGCGTCGCACGTTCCTGACCGCCGCCACCGTGGGCGCCGCCGGCGCCACCCTGGCCACGCCCGCCGTCGTCAAGGCCGCGCCCAAGGTGGAATGGCGGATGGCGTCCAGCTTCCCCAAGAGCCTCGACACCCTGTTCGGCGGCGGCGAGGGCATCGCCAAGCGGGTCTCGGAACTCACCGACGGCCAGTTCGAAATCCGGGTCTTCGCCGGCGGCGAGATCGTGCCGCCGCTGGCGGTGCTCGACGCCGTCCAGGCCGGCACCGTCCAGTGCGGGCATACCGTCAGCTACTACTACGTCGGCAAGGACCCGACCTTCGCCTTCGAGGCCGCCATGCCGTTCGGAATGAACGCCCGCCAGCAGAATGCCTGGCTCTACCAGGGCGGCGGGCTGGAGCTGGTGCGCGAGTTCTTCAAGGACTACAACGTCGTCAACTTCCCCACCGGCAACACCGGCGTCCAGATGGGCGGCTGGTTCCGCAAGGAGATCAAGTCGGTCAAGGACCTCCAGGGCCTCAAGATGCGCATCGCCGGCATCGCCGGCAGCGTGATGCAGAGGCTGGGGGTGGTGCCGCAGCAGTTGGGCGGGGCCGACATCTATCCGGCCCTCGAAAAAGGCACCATCGACGCCACCGAGTGGGTGGGCCCCTACGACGACGAGAAACTGGGCTTCTACAAGGTCGCCAAGTACTACTACTATCCCGCCTTCTGGGAGGGAGGGCCGACCATCTCGGCCTTCGCCAACATCGAGGCCTTCAATGCCCTGCCCAGGCCGTTCCAGGCCGCTTTCGAGGTCGCCTGCGCCGAGGCCAACCTGGAAATGCAGGCCAAGTACGATACCCGCAACGTGACCGCCATCAAGAAGCTGGTCGCCAACGGCGTCCAGTTGCGGCCGTTCCCCAAGGAGGTGATGGCCGCCGCTCAGACGGCGGCGTTCCAGCTCTATGACGAGATCGCCGCCGGCAATCCCCGCTTCGCCCGGATCTACAAGCCGTGGCGCCAGTTCCGCGACGATATCCAGCAGTGGTGGAAGGTGGCCGAGTTCAATTACGACTACTTCACCCTGACCAATCCGGTGAAGTAGGCGGCGGGCGGAAGCGCGGGCCTGGCGCCCGCCTTCCTATTGCCCGAATGCCGGCGGTGGCGGTGGCGGCGGCGGCAAGGCTCCCGGCATCTGGACGTCGATCTCGATCCTGTCGAGGTCGATCTTCTCGGTCTTTGCCAGGTCCGAATCGACCATGCCGGGGAAGGCCAGCACCAGGACCACCATCACGACCTGGATCAGCACGAACGGCACCGCGCCCCAGTAGATCTCGCCGGTGGCGACGGCCTTCATGCGCTTGCCGGTGACCTTGTCGGTGTAATCCTCCTTGGCGGCGACGCTGCGCAGGAAGAACAGCGCGAAGCCGAAGGGCGGGTGCATGAACGAGGTCTGCATGTTGACCGCCAGCAGCACCCCGAACCACACTAGGTCGATGCCCAGCGTCTCGGCCACCGGCGCCAGCAGCGGCACGATGATGAAGGCCAGCTCGAAGAAATCCAGGAAGAACGCCAGCACGAAGACCAGCAGGTTGACAACGATCAGGAAGCCCAACTGGCCGCCGGGCAGTCCGGTCAACAGGTGCTCGACCCACAGGTCGCCGTTGACCCCCCGGAAGACCAGGCCGAACACGGTCGATCCGATCAGGATGAACAGCACGAAGGACGACAGCTTGGCGGTGCTTTCCATGGCCTGACGCAGCAGGTCGAGGGAAAGCCTGCGCTTGGCCACGGCCAGGACGAGGGCACCGGTGGCGCCCATGGCGCCGCCCTCGGTGGGGGTGGCGACGCCGAGGAAGATGGTGCCCAGCACCAGGAAGATCAGCACCAGCGGCGGCAGGAGCGACACCAGCACGCGGGCCGCCAGCCGGCCGCCCCGCAGGGTCCGGGCCGAGGCGGGCAGGGCCGGCACCGCCCCCGGCACGGCGACGGCCACCACGGCGACGTAGCCGGCATAGAGCGCGGTCAGCACCAGGCCGGGAACCAGGGCGCCCTCGTACATGGCGCCCACCGACCGCCCCAACTGGTCGGCCATGACGATCAGCACCAAGGACGGCGGCACGATCTGGGCCAGCGTGCCCGAGGCGGTGATGACGCCGGTGGCGAGCCGGCGGTCATAGCCGTAGCGCATCATGATGGGCAGGGAGATCAGGCCCATGGAGATGACGCTGGCGGCCACGACGCCGGTGGTGGCCGCCAGCAGGGCGCCGACGAAGATCACCGCGAAGGCCAGTCCGCCCCGCATGGGGCCGAACACCTGGCCGATGGTGTCCAGCAGGTCCTCGGCCATGCCGCTGCGTTCGAGGATCAGGCCCATGAAGGTGAAGAACGGGATCGCCAGCAAGGTGTCGTTGCGCATGATCCCGAACACGCGCTCGGGCAGGGCCTGGAGCAACTCGGGGCCGAACAGGCCAAATTCGATTCCCAGCAGGCCGAAGGCCAGGCCGTTGGCCGCCAGGGCGAAGGCCACCGGATATCCCGACAGCAGGAACACCACCAGCGCCGCGAACATCAGCGGCGCCATGTTGGCGGCGATGACGGCGCTCATTCGTCGCCGCTCCGCGACAGGAAGGCCAACTTCTTGATGATCTGCGAGATTCCCTGCAGGGCCAGCAGCAGGAATCCCAGGGGGATCAACGCCTTGACCGGCCACCGCAACAGCCCGCCGGCGTCGCCGGACATCTCGCCGCGGATGAAGGAATCGGCAACCATCGGCCACGACAGCACCAGGATCGTCGCGGCCATGGGCAGCAGGAACAACACGCCGCCGACCACGTCGATCCAGGCCCGGACCCGGGGCGGGAAGCGGCCGGTGAGCACGTCGATGCGGACGTGTTCGTCGCGAAGCAAGGTATAGCCGGCGGTCAGCAGGAACACGGCCGAGAACAGGTACCACTGTACCTCCAGCCAGGCGTTGGAACTGGTGTTCAGGGTGTAGCGGACAACGGCGTTGCCGGCGCTGACCACCACCATGACCAGAACCAGCCACGGCACCGATCGCCCGACGGCCCGGTTCAGGCGGTCGATCAGCACGCTGACCCGCAACAGACGCGACACGGACGGACTCCCCCACGCTCGGACGGTGCGTCCCTATCTAGCGCAGGTCGCCCGCCACGTCCATGGTCGCGGCCGGTTCCGTCTTCGGGGTCAGGCGGCGCCAGCCGTTGGGGCCGAAGGCCTCGAGGGGCTGGAAGCGCATCTTGTAGGACATCTTGCGGCTTTCGGCGATCCAATAGCCGAGATAAACGTAGGGCAGGGCGAGCCGCTTGGCCTCCTCGACCAGCCAGATGACGACGTGGGTGCCGAGGGACCGGTTGCCGAGATCGGGGTCGAAGAAGCTGTAGACCGCCGACAGCCCGTCGCTCATCTGATCGGCCAAGCAGGCGGCCACCAGCGTCCCCGAGGGATCGCGGTATTCGACCAGGAAGGTCTCGATCGGGCTGTCCTCGACCATGGACCGGTAGTCGTAGAAGCCCATCAACGCCATGTCGCCGCCGGCATGGCGCGATTCTTGATAGCGGGCGAACAGCCGGTACTGCTCGGCGGTGGCGCGGGCCGGGACCTTGCGGGCGATGAGGTCGGTGTTCGCGCGCCAGATCTTGCGCATGGTGCGACCGCACGAGAAACCATCGACGACGATGCGGACCGGGACGCAGGCATTGCAGCCGGGGCAGGCGGGGGTGTAGGCGATGGAATGGCTACGGCGGAAGCCGGCCCGCGACAGCGCCTCGTGCAGGACCTCGGCGTCGGGGCCGTTCAGTTCGGTGACGATCTTCCGTTCCAGCCTTCCGGCGATGTACGGGCACGGCAAGGGCGCGGTGGTGAAGAAGAAGTGCGGCCGTTTGAGGGGTATGTGATCCATCGCGTCCCAGCATTCATCCGCGTCCACGGGCGGCGTCGCGCCGCGCTCACCCCTGATATGGTGGCCGCCGCATACCCCACCACCAACCCCGGACGGGGGAGGCCGTCTCCCTCCGACGGCTTAGGCGGGCGGATGCCGCCACCGTCCGGGATCGTTCACCACCACCGTTCCGGCCAGCCAGTCGTGAAGGGTTCGCCGGCGGGGATTGAACAGCGCGACCGCCAGGACCAGGAAGCTGGTCAACGCGACCGAACCGTAGAACGCCACTGTCTGGATCATGGCCTGGAAGAGGGTCGGTCGTCCACTGCCTCCGTCATTCGCCACGGATGCGACGTGGACACCCATGACGCGCATGCCGAGGGTCGCGGCCGCCGGGGAGGAAATCAAGAACGAGTGGTAGGCCAAGGGCGTCAGGGCGACGGCGAGCGCCTGCAAGGGAAGCAGCAGCCCGAGGCTGAGCAGCGCCAGGACGCCGAAGCCGAACCACACCGCCGCCGCCACGATGCCGACCACCACCAGATCGACCATATAGGCGAAGATCCGGCGGGCGGTGACGCCGCGGAACAATTCCGGGTGCCGCCACGGATCGGCCCATTCGGGCGGAACGGCGGCGGTGACGACGGCGCGGTTGTCGGCCATGGGCAACTCCTCGGCTGGGCTTCCGAAGGATGTAGGTGGCGAATCCCCGCCGGCCAGGGCCGAACCCTACCAGAGCCGAACCCTAGGGGCGTGCCCTGGGTGCCTGCGGGATGGGGGCCTGGAGGGCGGGGGAGGCCGACGGAGCGGGTGCCGCCTTAGCCGGTGCCTGCGGCGGCGGCGGTTGGGGCTCGGCCGCCGCCTTGCCGATGTCGCCGGGTGGGGTCAGCGGCGGCGGGGTCAGATCCTGCTCCCGCAGCAGGATGATGCTGATGCGGCGATTGCGCGGGCCCTTGGGGTTCCCGGTGTCCAACGGCTCGGTGGCGGCCTTGCCGACGACGCGGTCGATGCGTTCCTCCGGAACACCGGAGGCCAGGAGCGCGCGGCGGCTGGCCAGGGCACGGTCGGCCGAAAGCTCCCAGTTGCTGTAGCCGGAGGGATCGCGGAAGGGGATGGAATCGGTATGGCCCGAGATCGCCAGCCGGTTGGGCAGTTGGCCGACGATCCGTGACACCAGGTCGAGGAGGGCACGAGTGTGGCCATACATGGCCGAACTGCCCGACGGGAACATGGCCAGCCCCTCCTGGTCGGTCAGCTGGATGCGCAGGCCCTCGGGGGTGTTGTCGACCATCATCGAGCCCTGGAACTGCTGCAGTTCGGGAATTCCCTTGACCGCCTGCTCCAGCAGGTTCTTGGCCTTGTCGAACTTCTGCTGCTCGCGCTCGGCCAGCTTCTCCTTGAACTCCTGCTCGCTCATGCCCTCCAACGGCTCGGTGGCGTCGGTGGTCAGATCCTCGCCGCCAGCGCCGATGGACGGCGGCGGCAAGTGCTGGATGAGGGCGGGGGCGGCCTGGTTGGTGGTGCCCACGCCCGGCCGTCCGATAGCGGCCCCCTCCAGGATGGCGCCGGCGCCGGAATTGCTCTTGGACGCCATGGAAGGCGCGAAATAGTTGGAGATGCCCGTCAGCTGCTCCTCGGTGACGGCGTTCAGCAGCCACAGCAGCAGGAAAAACGCCATCATGGCGGTCACGAAATCGGCGTAGGCCACCTTCCAGGCACCGCCGTGGTGGCCGCCGGCGACCTTCTTGACGCGCTTGATGATGATCTGCTGGCCGTCGGCCATCGCTTAGTCCGGCGGCAGGTTGGTGACGGTCTCCTCCAGTTCCTGGAAGCTGGGACGAAGCTCGTCGGGAAGGATCTTGCGGGCGAATTCGATGGACACCTGCGGCGCGTAGCCCTGCATGTGGGCCAGCAGGCCGGCCTTCATGGCCAGCAGATAGAAGTTGTCCGAATCGAAGGCCATCTGGAGGTTGCGGCCGAACGGCGCGAAGAAGGCGTACGAGAACAGCACGCCCGAGAAGGTGCCCACCAGCGCGGCGCCGATCAGATGGCCCAGCACCTCGGGGGGTTCGGTGATCGAGCCCATGGTGTGGATGACGCCCAGCACCGCCGCCACGATACCCAGCGCCGGCATGGCGTCGGCCATCAGCGTGATGGCGTGGGAAATCTCGTGATAGTGCTTGTGGTGGGCCTCGATCTCGCCGTCGATGATGGCCTCCAGCTCGTGGGCGTTCGAGGTGCCCAGGGTCAGGAGGCGCAGGTAGTCGCACAGGAAGGTGCGGTTGTGGTGGTCGCCGTTGAAGCCGGGGAACTTGGCGAACAGCGGGCTTTCGTCGGGCTTCTCCACGTGGCTTTCCAGGGCCAGGTCGCCCTTGGTCTTGGCCAGCTTGAAGACTGCGTAGAGCATCGACAGAAGTTCGATGTAATCGTCCCGCCTGTGGTGCGGGCCCTTGAAGATCATCGCGAAGTTCTTGGCGATGCCGGTGATCGTGGACTTCGGGTTGCCCAGGAGCAGCGAGCCGATGGCCGCGCCGAAGATGATGACGAATTCGAACGGCTGCCACAGCACGTCGACGTGGCCGCCGCCGGCAGCATAACCGCCGATGACGGCGACGATGGTTATGGCGATGCCGATGATCGCGAACATTCACTACCCCTGTTTCGGTCCGCCCTGACGACGGCGCACCAGCAAACGCACGGAGGATGCTATAAATCCGGCCGCCTGTCGCGAGTCAACTGCATGATCGGATGAAAAAAATTATGCTGGCGAAGCGCACATGGTGTCTTCGCGCAAGGGGGATTTGACCCGCCGGTGCCAACCTTATTAATCTCAGGGCACCGAAGTCCAATTCCAACCGAGCGAGCCAATGTCGATCGACCAACGTTCCTTCCGCAAGGCCTTGGGGTGTTTCGCAACCGGCGTGACCGTGGTCACGACTCTCAACCCCCAGACCCGCGCTCCGGTGGGAGTGACGGTCAGCGCGTTCTCGTCGCTTTCACTTGATCCACCGATGGTCCTGTTCTGCCTCGGCAAGCAGACGTCCAGCCTGGATGCATTCAAGGATTTCGGGCATTTCGGCGTCAACGTCCTGGCCGAAACCCAACGCGACCTGTCGATCCGCTTCGCCAGCCGCTCCGACGACAAATGGGCCGGCCTGTCGTTCGAGACCGCCGAAAGCGGGGTTCCGTGGCTTTCCGACTGCCTGGCCAATCTCGAATGCCGGGTGGTGAACGCCATCGACGGCGGCGACCATCTGATCTTCGTCGGCGAGGTCAAGCGGCTGCGCCACCAGGAAGGCGGCTCGCCGCTGGTCTATTTCCGCGGCGCCTACATGGAGCCGTGCCCTCTGCCGAGCGCCTGACCGTCATTCGCCGGTGGCGAAGGAGCCCAGCTGGCGGGTGGGATAGCCCGCCCCCCTGAGGGCGTCGATCATGGCCTGCACATGGGCGGTGTCGGTGGCCTCGACGACGGCGTCGATCTCGGCGTATTTGACCGGCACGTCCTGGAACAGGCGCTGGTGGTAGATCTCGACGATGTTGCCGCCATTGTCGCCGATCAGGCTGGCGACACGGGCGAGGATGCCGGGGGCGTCGGAGATCTCGATCCTGAGCCGGGCCAGGCGGCCGGCGCGGACCAGGCCCCGCATCAGGATCGACGCCATCAGGCGGTTGTCGATATTGCCGCCGGACACGACCAGCCCCACCGGGCCGCCCCTGAAACGGTCGGGAGCGGCCGCCACCGCCGCCAGGACGGCGGCGCCGGCACCCTCGGCCACCACCTTGGCCCGCTCGAACAATGCCTCGACGGCCCGCTCGATCTGGGTTTCGTCGACCGCCACCACGTCGTCCACCAGGCTTTCGACGAGCGGGCGGGTCAAGGCGCCGGGGCGCTTGACGGCGATGCCCTCGGCCAGGGTCCTGAGCGAGGCGGGCGGCGGCTCGCAGGCCGGCGGGGAACGGACCAGCGTCGCGTATCCGGACGCCTGCACCCCGATGATGCGGATGGACGGCTTGAGCGCCCGCGCCGCCACCGCCATGCCCGCGATCAGCCCGCCGCCGCCGACGGGAACGACGATGGTGTCGAGGTCGTGCCGCTCGGCCAGCATTTCCAACCCCACCGTGCCCTGGCCGGCGACCACCAGCGGGTCGTCGTAGGGATGGACGAAGACCTGTCCCCCGGCCTGGGCAAGGGCGCGGGCATGGGCCTCCGCCTCCGTCAGGCCGTCGCCTTCCAGCACCACCGTCGCTCCCAGCGCTTCGGTGCGCAAGACCTTGGTGAACGGCGTCTCCCTGGGCATGACGATGGTCGCCGGAATGCTCATGGCGCGCGCATGCCAGGCGACGCCCTGGGCGTGGTTGCCGGCCGACATGGCGACGACGCCGCGGCCGCGTTCGGCCGAGTCCAGGGCCAAGAGCCGGTTGAGGGCGCCCCTGGCCTTGAACGAGCCGGAAACCTGCAGGTTCTCGAGCTTCAGGACGGTGTCGACCCCGGGCAGCAGCCCTGCCGCCGCGACGAGCGGCGTTCGGATCACCCCGGTTCCGATGGCGGCCGCCGCCGCCCTGATGTCGTCGGCGGTCAGCGTCAATAGCCGGGCTCCAGGTTCAGGACCGCGGCTTCCGGCGGCCGTCCACCGAGCCGAAGTCCGACATTGCTCCGCCACAGGTCGGTGATGTCGCCGAAATGCCGCGACAGGACATTGCCGGATTGGCCGGTCGCGATCACGAAGGTCGACTTGGACAGGTCGGAGAGGTCGTACACGGCGCGCAGCCCGGCACCGTGCACCTGGGTGAAGTCGCCGGCGGCGAAGCTGCCCCGGCTGACGGTGAAGTCGTCGCCCGAGGTCGGCACCGCGATGGTCGCCATCCTGTCGATGAGCGGAACATGCGACAGGATCGGATGGGCGAACACCGCCCGGTGAGCCTCGCCCCAGCGCCAGCCGGCGACCGGGCGGCCATGGCGGGCCGCCAGATCGGCGACCGCGTCGTCAAGGGCGGCGGCGGCCAGGGCGGGGCAGGATTCGGCCTCGGGCGTCCGGATGTCGTCGCACCAATGGCGGTCGAGAGTCAGGGCGGCGGCCAGGACGGCGGGGTGGGGGCCGCCATAGGCCGGGAAGTCGTCGCCAAGCTCGTCGGCGAACACGGCCCGCCACAGCTTGTCCATCCAGGCGTTGAAGATCAGCGGCTCGGGGCGGTCGTGGCGCATGCGGCCGTCCCACGCGACGATCAGGCGCAACGCCTCGCCGGCGAGGGGGGTGCGCGCCTCGGTGTCGGCGACAAGCTCCTTCAGCGACACGGCGGCCAGGGACAGGTCGTCCATCTGCATGGCCGCCATGTCGGACACCGTCAGCCCAGACCGGCCGGAGAGAAGCTCGGCGATCCGGGCGGCGCGGAAGCCATCGGGCCAGTGGGTGGTTATCAGGTAGGGGTAGTCGGCGCCGACGACGCGGTTGTTGGCATTGATGATGAGCCCCTGCTTCGGCGCCAGGATTTGCGGCATCTTCTGCCAGGGGATCCACCCTTTCCAGTCACCGTGACCTCCGGCGCCGTCCACCGGCAGGGTGCCGTCGCCCGACTCGCGAACCGGCACCCGTCCGGCGGTGACGAATCCGATGGCGCCGCCGGTGTCGGCATAGGCGAAATTCTGCACCGGCGCGTGGAAGTCCTCGAGCGCCGACAGGAAGCTTCGCCAATCGACCGCCCGGTTCAGCTTGTGGATGGCCTGCGCGGTCAGGTCGACCGGCTCCAGGGCGGTGGCCCGGAACGCGATCGCCCGCCCGTCACGGGCCGCCCCCGGCAGCAGGTCGCCGATGATGGGCCCGTGCCGGCTTTCGCGCACGTCCAGCACCACGTCGTCGCCGCCCTTGACGCGGATGGTCTCGCGGTGGGTCGAAAAGGATTGGGGGCCGTCCGGGGTGGCATAGGTGCCGTCGCCGAGATCGGTCTCCACGAACAGGTCGACGGTGTCGGCGTGGGTGGTGGTGGTGCCCCAGGCGATGCGCCCGTTATGGCCGACGAGGTGGAAGGGCACCCCGGGTACGGTGGCCCCGGTCACCGAGAGCCCGGGCGCCTCGACAGCGGCCAGGTACCACAGCACCGGAGCCTGGAATCCGAGATGGGGATCGTTGGCCAGCAGCGGCTTGCCCGTGGCCGTGTGGCGGCCGTCGACGGCCCAGACGTTGGAAGCGAGCCGGGGCACCGCGTGCTCGGGGACGATGTCGGGCAGCCCGTCGGCGGCGCGGCGCGGCGACGCCAGCGTGGCGCCGCCCCGGTCGGCCGGCCACAGCTCGCGCAGCCGCTGCGGCGGCAGGCGGTCGGCGAGCTTGGCGCGCAGCATCTCGGCGCGCCAGTCCCCGGTCAGCTGCAGCGCCATCAGCCGCCCCCATACCAGCGAATCCGCGGGGGTCCACGGCTCCGGGTGGGCGTCGCCGAGGAGGATGAACTCCAGCGGCAGGCGGTGCCGATGGGCGTCGAGCCACGAGTTGACGCCCTCGGCATAGGCGGTCAGGGCGTCGCGGGTGGGCTTGTCCAACTGGTCGAAGCTGCCCTCGGCGCGACGGCGAAGGCCAAGGGTGCGCATGAAGCGGTCGTTGGCGATCCCCCGTTCGCCGACCAGTTCCGACAGGCGCCCGGCGCCGATGCGGCGCTGGAACTCCATCTGCCAGATGCGGTCCTGGGCATGGACCCAGCCGAGCGTGAAATAGGCGTCGCGGACGCTGCGGGCGGTGATGCGGGGAACGCCGTGATGGTCGCGGGCGACGGTGGCCGGCAGTTGCAGGCCGTGGACGGGAACATGGCCCTCGATGCGCGGCAGCGAGCTCATCAGCCACAGGAAGGCCACCGACGCCGTCGCCAGCACGACCAGGACGACGCCGTTGAGCAACTGCGCCCACCAGCGCATCTCGTCGCCGATGACGATTCCTTCGTCGCGGGACGGCGGGTCGTCGGCGGAATCGAGGGGACTGTCCTGCACGCGCGAAATTCTCCGTTGCCCAAGGGGAGTGGCGGTGGCGGCGCGAGGAAAGTGGTAGTGTTTCGGCATCTTGAGTGCAAGCCTCTTCGCACCGCCGAACGGTTGGGATTCCTTTGTTGCGGCGCGGCGTGGTATAGGGGGCGCTCGACCAGAACAGACGAGGACGCCAATGATCGGCAAGCTCAACCACGTCGCCATCGCCGTTCCCGACCTCGATACGGCGGCCCGGCTCTATCGCGACACTCTCGGCGCCAAGGTTTCGGAACCGGTGCCGCAGCCGGCCCATGGCGTCACCGTGGTCTTCGTGGAATTGCCCAACACCAAGATCGAGTTGCTGCATCCCCTCGGCGACAAGTCGCCCATCGCGGCCTTCCTCGACAAGAACGCCTCGGGCGGCATCCACCATGTCTGCTACGAGGTCGACGACATCCTGGCCGCCCGCGACAAGTTGAAGGCCGACGGCATGCGCGTGCTGGGCGACGGCGAGCCCAGGATCGGCGCCCACGACAAGCCGGTGCTGTTCCTGCATCCCAAGGACTTTTGCGGTACACTGGTGGAACTGGAACAAGCCTGACCCTTACTCGCCCACGTGGGGCCGGCGGGGCGGCCACGTGGGCGAGGACACCCAATGAACTGGTACTGCGACGCGGCCCCCGGCCATCCGGTGCACGGCCCTTACCACGACCTCGAATACGGCTTCCCCCAGGACGACGACCGTGTGCTGTTCGAGCGGCTGTGCCTGGAGATCATGCAGGCGGGGCTGTCATGGGAGATCGTGCTGAAGAAGCGGGCCGCCCTGGTCCGGGCCTTCGACGCCTTCGACCCGGCCAAGGTCGCCGCCTATGGCGACGCCGACACCGCCCGGCTGCTGGCCGACGCCTCCATCATCCGCAACCGCCGCAAGATCGCCGCCTGCGTCGAGAATGCCCGCCGCCTGCTGGCGGTGGCGGCCGAGCACGGCTCGTTCGCGTCCTGGATCGCCCGCCACCATCCGTTGCCCAAGGAGGACTGGGTCAAGCTGTTCCGCCGGACCTTCGTGTTCATGGGCGGCGAGGTGGTGGGGGAGTTCCTGATGAGCATCGGCTATCTGCCCGGCGCCCATCGGGACGATTGCCCCGTCTTCGCCCGCATCGCGCCGCACCGACCGGCGTGGATGGCGAAGGGCTAGGCGCAGACAGAAAAATGGCGGGGCCGCCGAGCGATCCCGCCATTTCCCTTGCGTCTCCGCGCCTGGCCGCCCCTTGGGACAACCGGCGTCCTCCTCCCTAAACTTGAGCCGCAGTGGCCGGGGCGCCGCGTTTTGGGTCATTCCCCTTGTGCCTTGAGCGAACTCTACGCAATTTCCTGATACCAGCCAACCATTTTTTTCATGAAAGTTTCGTGCCGGGTCATGCTTGCGGCGAGGGCGCCGATGGGGCACCCTCGAAGGGGTACGCAATTGCCGGTGACGCCATGATTGCCAAGGCCCTGGCCACCTGCCTCCTGATGGTTGCCGCGACCGCCTCCGCCGAGGAGGTGCGGGTGACGGTGACCAGGCAGGATTGCGCCCGGCTTATCCGCCACACGCCGTCGGCCGACGTGGCCTATCAGCCGGGCGTGGACGTCAAGGGCCGCGAGGTGGCCCCCGCCGACCTGCCGGGCAGCGGCGCCGACCTCAAGGTCCTGCCCGAGGTGCTGGAGTTCACCATCGCCGTCAATCCGGTGGGATGGGGAGAGCGGGTGACGGCGCAGAAGGCCAAGGCGGCGGCGGAGAAGTCGCTGGCGGACAGCATCCAGGGCCGCCTCGCGGCCAAGTCCTCGCTCGCCACCCTGCAGGCCGAGAACACGACCTTGACCGGGACCCAGGGGACGCTCACCACTCAGTTGGGCGACCTGCAGACCGATCTCACCGGACTGGAGGCCGATCTGGCGGCCATGGAGACCGCCATCGACGCCGGCACGCTGAAGCGCTGGGACCCCGACTACATCGACCAGCGTCGGGCGGTGGCGGCCAAACAGACCGAGGTGACCGCCAAGCAGGCGGAGGTGACGGCCAACGCCCAAGCCCTGACCGCCAACGCGGCCGCCCAGGCCAGCCAGCAGGCGATCATCGACGCCGCTCCCGACGCCGAGGCATCGGCGACCGCCGCCAAGAGCGGTGCCGACGCCACCCTGTCGTCCCTGTCGGCCCGCGGCCTCGACGAATCTTCCATGAAGATCGGCACGGTCACCTACGACATCGCCAAGGGGACCTTCCTGTTCAACGGTCAGCCGCTGGGCTCGGCAGAGATGCGGGACCTGGCCGAAGCCTGCGCAAGGCTGGGCGTCAAGTAGGGCGGCCGTTCTGGCGCGTTGTGTTCGCGGCGGGCAACGCCTAAAGTCGCCGCCACCGAAACGGGCTGACAACGGACGGGCGCATGGTCTTCGATGCCTTCGAGAGAATGGTGGCGTTCCGCTATCTGCGGGCGCGGCGCAAGGAGGGCTTCATTTCCGTCATCGCGGGGTTCTCGCTGCTGGGCATCGGGCTCGGGGTGGCGACGCTGATCGTGGTGATGGCGGTGATGAACGGCTTTCGCCAGGAGCTGCTGACCCGGATTCTCGGCATCAACGGTCATCTCGGGGTCTACGGGACCGGGACCGCGTTGGTCGAGTTCGATCCGCTGGCCGGCGCCATCCGCGCATTGCCGGGCGTGACCCGGGTCATCCCCACCGTCGAGGGTCAGGTGATGGCCACCACGCCGGCCGGGGCGTCGGGCGCCATCGTCCGGGGCGTCAGGCCCGACGACCTGCTGGGCCGCGACATCTTCGCCAAGGGGCTGTCCGGCGATCCCGAGGCCTTCCGGGCCGGCAACGCCGTCGTCATCGGCTACCGGCTGGCCGAGAAGCTGGGCGTGGGAATCGGCGACACCATTACCCTGATCTCGCCCAAGGGCAACGCCACCGCCTTCGGCACCATGCCGCGCATGCGGGGCTATACCGTCGCCGGCACATTCAATGTCGGCATGTTCGAATACGATTCCGGCTTCGCCTTCATGCCGTTGGACGAAGCCCAGACCTATTTCAAGCTTCCGGACGCGGTCACCCAGATCGAGGTGTTCCTGGACGACCCCGACCGCGTCCCCGAGACGCGGCGCGAGATCTTCCGGTTGGCCGGCGGCGACGTGCGCGTCTACGACTGGCAGCAGGCCAACGCGAGCTTCTTCAACGCCATCCAGGTCGAGCGGAACGTGATGTTCCTGATCCTCACCCTGATCATCCTGGTGGCGGCCTTCAACATCATCTCCAGCCTCATCATGCTGGTGAAGGACAAGGGCCGCGACATCGCCATCCTGCGCACCATGGGCGCGACCAGGGGCGCCATCATGCGGGTGTTCTTCCTGGCCGGCGCCTCGGTCGGCGTGGTGGGCACCGTGTTCGGCACCCTGCTGGGGGTGTGGTTCGCCACCAACATCGAGACCATCCGCCAGTTCATCCAGTCCATCATCGGCCGCGAGCTGTTCGCCGCCGAGATCTACTTCCTGACCCAGCTTCCGGCCCGCGTCGATCCGGGCGAGGTGGTGTCGGTGGTGGTGATGGCGCTGGGCCTGTCCTTCGCCGCCACCATCTATCCCAGTTGGCGGGCCGCCACCCTCGATCCGGTGGAGGCCTTGCGCTATGAATAGCCCGTCCGCAGCCGCCGGCCTGCGGCTCGACGGCGTCGTCCGCCGGTTCGCCCAGGGCAAGGAGGTGCTGCATGTCCTGAACGGCGCCCAGCTGTCCATTCGACCCGGCGAGATCGTCGCCCTGGTCGGGCCGTCGGGGGCCGGCAAGTCGACCCTGCTGCACATCGCCGGTCTGCTGGAGCGTCCCGATGCCGGCGAGGTGTGGCTGGCCGGCGAGGCCGCCGGCAAGCTCGGCGACGATAAGCGCACGGCGCTCAGGCGCTCGCATCTGGGCTTCGTCTACCAGTACCACCACCTGCTGCCGGAATTCTCGGCCATCGAGAACGTGGTGTTGCCGCAGATGATCGCCGGCACGGCGCGGGGGCGGGCCCGCGAACGGGCAATGGACCTGCTCGAGCGCATGGGGCTCAAGGCCCGCGCCGAGCACCGGCCCGGCCAGTTGTCGGGCGGCGAGCAGCAGCGGGTCGCCATCTGCCGGGCGCTCGCCAACCAGCCCAAGGTCCTGCTGGCGGACGAGCCCACGGGCAACCTGGACCCCCATACCTCGGAATCGGTGTTCGACCAGTTGATCACCCTGGTGCGGTCCACCGGTGTCGCCGCCCTGATCGCCACCCACAACCCCGACCTGGCACGGCGCATGGACCGCGTGGTGCGGATGGAGGAGGGGCTGCTGGTGGAGGGCTGATCCGTGCCGGAAGCGTGCCCGCTCTGCGGCCGTCCGATGGTCGCCGGCCCCAGCGTCGACGAGCATCATTGGGTGCCCCGATGCGAGGGCGGCCGGGTCACGTCGGCGATCCACCGTGTCTGTCACCGCGCCCTGCATGCCCGCTTCACCGAGCGGGAACTCGCCACCATCTACGCCACGCCCGACGCGGCGCGCGCCGATCCCGAGATGGCCCGCTTCATCGCCTGGGTCCGCAGGCGGCCGCCGGACTACGTGGACTGGCCGAAGGATCGCCGCCGCCGCTGAGGTGGGGTATACTGACCGAAAGCTATGGAGGCCGCCATGACACCCGCCAAGACCTCCGTGTCCGCCCCCTTGTCCGTCGATCTCGATCGCGCCGTCCTGGCCCTGTGCGACGCCCTCGACTTCATCGGCGTCGATGAGATCGGCCACGGCCACCGGGTGGGGCTGATGGCGGCGATGGTGGCGGAGAACCTGGGCTGGGACGGCGGCCGGGTCCACGATGTCCTCCGCGCCGGCCTGCTTCACGATTGCGGCGTCTCCTCCACCCGCGAGCACCGCCATCTGGTGGACGAGATGAGCTGGGAGGGGGAACACGCCCACTGCGAGCGCGGCTTCGCCTACCTTTCCTCGGTGGCGCCGCTGGCCTATCTGGCGCCGGTGGTCCTGGAGCATCACACGCCGTGGGCCGACCTGGTTCGGCGGCGGGTCGATCCGGCCACCGCCATGGCGGCCAATCTCGTCTATCTCTGCGACCGCGCCGACGCGGTGCATGCCCGGGGGGTGGGGGAGGGACGGCCGGTCCTCGACGTCCTGACGCGCTATCGCGACAGCCATTTCGCTCCCGAACTGATGGCCGCCTTCGCCGAGGAGGCGCGCCGCGAGGCGTTCTGGTTCGTCCAGGAGGACCCCACCCTGCGCGAACGGGTGCGGGAGCTGATGACGACGGGGGCGCCAGAGCCCCTGTCCATCATCGAGATCAAGGCCCTGGCCGCCATGTTCGGCCGCATCATCGACGCCAAGAGCCCCTATACCGAGCGCCATTCGGTCGGCGTCGCACGGGTGGCGCGGCGGCTGGGAGGGCGGTTCGGCCTGTCGGCCGACGCGCTCGACATGATCGAGGTGGCGGCGATGCTGCACGACCTGGGCAAGCTGCGCATCCCCGACGAACTGCTGGAGAAGACCGGGCCGCTGACCCCCGGGGAACGCCGCCGCATGGCCCGCCATGCCTTCGACACCCACGAGGTGCTGCGGCGCGTGTTCGGCGACGGCCCGGTGGCGGAATGGGCGGCGCTGCACCATGAATACGTCTCGGGGCAGGGCTATCCATTCCACCGCGAGGGCGACGCCCTGCCGCTGGAGGCCCGCATCGTCGCCGTGGCCGACGTGGTCCAGGCCCTGGCCCAAAGGCGGCCCTATCGCCAGCCGCTCGGTGCCGACGAGATCGCCGCCATCCTCGACGGCATGGTCTTCGCCGGCAAGCTGGACAAGGGCGTGGTGGCGGCGGTGAAGGTCGACATGGCCGCCTACCGTGCCGAAGCGGTGGCGGAGGAGGTGGACTAGGCGCTCTCGACGACGCATCATGGCGCCATGCCGATCCACGCCGACTTCGTCCATCTCCGCACCCACACCGCCTATTCGCTGTCGGAAGGCGCCATCAAGATCAAGCAGCTGGTCAAGCTGTGCGAGAAGATGGCCATGCCCGCCGTCGGCATCGCCGACACCGGCAACCTGTTCGGGGCACTGGAATTCTCCACCTCCTGCGCCGATGCCGGCATCCAGCCGCTGGTCGGTTGTCAGGTGGCGCTCAGGCGCGACGACGGCGCGCCCGCGCGCGATGGTCGCCGCCCCGAGCCCGACTGGGTGGTGCTGATCTGCCAGAACGAGGCCGGCTACGCCAACCTGATGAAGCTCGTTTCGAAGGCGTATCTGGAAACGGACGCCGGTGAGACGCCCCAGATCACCCCGCACGACCTCGAAATCCTGTCCGAGGGGCTGATTCTCCTGACCGGCGGCGTCAAGGGGCCGGTGGGCCGCCTGCTGGCCGACGGCCAGAAGGACAAGGCCGAGATAATGCTGGTCCGCCTGGCCCGGGCCTGCCCGGGCCGCACCTATGTGGAGCTGCAGCGGCACGGGCTGGAGGTCGAGGACAGGGTCGAGCCGGCCATGGTCGAGCTGGCCTACAAGCACGCCCTGCCGCTGGTCGCCACCAACGAGCCCTTTTTCGCCGACCGGGCGATGTACGAGGCCCACGACGCGCTGATCTGCATCGCCGAAAGCGCCTATGTGGCGCAGGACGAACGCCGCCGGCTGACCCCCGAGCATTATTTCAAGTCGCCGGCCGAGATGCGCGAGCTGTTCGCCGACCTGCCCGAGGCCTGCGACAACACCCTGGTGGTGGCCCGGCGCTGCGCCTTCATGGTCGCCAAGCGCAAGCCGCTGCTGCCGCCCTACCGCATGGACGGCCTCACCGAGGCCGAGGTGCTGCGCAAGAAGTGCTGGGAAGGTCTGGAGATGCGGCTGGCCAAGCACGTCTTCCGGCCCGGCATGACCGACGAGGAGAAGGAACATGCGGCCAAGCCGTACCGCGAGCGCATTGAATACGAGATCGGCATCATCGAGCAGATGGGTTTTCCCGGCTACTTCCTGATCGTGTCCGACTTCATCCAGTGGTCCAAGACCCACGACATTCCCGTCGGCCCGGGCCGCGGCTCGGGCGCCGGCTCGGCGGTGGCCTGGGCGCTGACCATCACCGACCTCGACCCGCTGCGCTGGGGGCTGCTGTTCGAGCGCTTCCTCAATCCCGAGCGCGTGTCCATGCCGGACTTCGACATCGATTTCTGCCAGGACCGGCGCGAGGAGACGATCAAATACGTCCAGAACAAGTACGGCTACGACCACGTCGCCCAGATCATCACCTTCGGAAAGCTGCAGGCCCGTGCGGTGCTGCGCGACGTCGGCCGCGTGCTGCAGATGCCCTACGGCCAGGTGGACCGCATCTGCAAGATGGTGCCCAACAACCCGGCCAATCCGGTGACCCTGGAGCAGGCGCTGGACATCGAGCCGCTGCTCAAGGACGCGCGCGAGAACGACGAGACGGTCCGCCACCTCATCGACATCGCCATGAAGCTGGAGGGGCTGTACCGCCACGCCTCGACCCATGCCGCCGGCGTGGTGATCGGCGACCGGCCGCTGGACCAACTGGTGGCGTTGTACCGCGATCCGCGCTCGGACATGCCGGTCACCCAGTTCAATATGAAATGGGTCGAATCGACCGGCCTGGTGAAGTTCGACTTCCTGGGTCTCAAGACCCTGACCGTGATGGTCACCGCCTGCCGTCACATCAAGAAAACCAAGAGTTTGGACGTCGATCTTAGCGCATTGCCGCTCGAGGACGGACCCGCCTACGAGCTCTTGACCCGGGGCGACACCGCCGGCGTGTTCCAGCTGGAATCGGCGGGCATGCGCGACGTGCTGCGCAAGATGCGGCCCAACCGCCTGGAGGACCTGATCGCGGTGGTGGCCCTCTACCGCCCCGGTCCCATGGACCAGATCCCGCGCTACATCGCCTGCAAGCATGGGCAGGAGGAGCCCGACTACATGCACCCGCTGCTGGAGCCGATCCTGAAGGAAACCTTCGGGATCATGGTCTACCAGGAGCAGGTGATGCAGATCGCCCAGGTGTTGGCCGGGTATTCGCTCGGCGGCGCCGACCTGCTGCGGCGCGCCATGGGCAAGAAGATCAAGGAGGAGATGGAGGCCCAGCGCAAGACCTTCGTGGACGGCTCGACCTCGCGCGGCGTCGACGGCGGCCAGGCCTCGATGATCTTCGACCGCGTCGCCAAGTTCGCCGAATACGGCTTCAACAAATCGCACGCCGCCTGCTACGCGCTGATCGCCTATCAGACGGCGTGGCTGAAGGCCAACCACCCGGCCGAGTTCATGGCGGCGACCATGACCTACGACATGGGCAACACCGACAAGCTCAACTCGTTCCGCCAGGAACTCGACCGGCTGAAGATCCAGCTGCTGCCGCCCGACATCAACAAGAGCCGCCACGATTTCGTGGTCGAGAAGCTGGCCGACGGGCAGCTTGCGGTGCGCTACGCCCTGGCGGCGCTCAAGAACGTCGGCGAGGGGGCGTGCCGGTCCATCGTCGAGGAGCGCGACCGTTCCGGCCCCTACAAGGACCTGTGGGACTTCGCGCGGCGCCTCGACGCAAAGCAACTCAACCGCCGCCAGATGGAGAACATGGTCAAGGCCGGCGTCTTCGACGGCCTGGAAAGGAACCGCGGCAAGGTGTTCAAGAATGTCGAGGGCCTGCTGCGCTACGCGGCCAACGAAGCCGAGCAGCGGGAATCCAGCCAGATGAACCTGTTGGGCGGCAGCGTCGCCCCGGCGCCGAAGCTGGAGAACGCCCCCGACTGGTCGCCGGCCGAGAAGCTGAACCAGGAGTTCGAGGCCATCGGCTTCTATCTGTCGGCTCACCCGCTCGATGCGTTCGCCAAGAGCCTCAAGCGTCTGAACGTGCTCAAGATTGCCGAGCTGCCGGGGCACCTCAAGGGCGGCGGCAAGGGACGGGTGAAGCTGGCCGGCTCGCTGTTGGCCAAGCAGGAACGCACCAGCGCCAAGGGCAGCCGCTACGCCTTCCTGACCCTGTCGGATGCCACCGGCATGTTCGAGGTGACGGTGTTCTCGGAGACCCTGGCCGCCAGCCGCGAGCTGCTGGAGGCCGGCGGGCCGCTGCTGCTGGAGGTGGACGCCAAGCTGGAGGAGGAGCAGTTGCGCCTGACCTGCCAGCGCATCTCGTCGCTGGACCAGGAGGCGGCCCGTGCCGCCGCCGGCCTCAAGATCTTCATCCGCGACGAGGCGCCGCTGTCCACCCTGGCGCAGCTGGTGGAGAAGGAGGCGCGCGGCCGCAACCGCATCGCCATCGTGTCGCAGATCGGCAGCCGCGAGGTGGAGATCGGCCTCAAGCAGACCATCCAGATCAGCCCCAGCTTCATGGGGGCGCTGCGGTCGGTGTCGGGGGTGGTGGAGGTGGAGGAAATATGAGGACCATCAGAACGGTGCTGGCCATTGTGGCCGTTCTTGCCGTCTCCTCCTGCGCCACCGGCGACATCGATCTGCCACCCGAGGTGTCGTTGGCCGATCTGAGGCCCGGCCAGGTGGGGCTGTTCGAGCAGCGGGTGGCGGTGACGCTGCGCATCCGCAACCCCAACGACGCCGCGCTGCCCATCGACGGCTACCGTTTCGCCCTGGAACTGAACGGCCGGCCCTTCGCCACCGGCTTTTCCGACCAGCGGGTGACCGTGCCGCGTCTGGGCGAGGCGGCCACCGAGGCCAGCGCGGTGGTGTCGACCCTCGACCTGTTGCGGCAGATCCTGGCCGTCCCCGGCCGCTCGGGGTTCGAGTACACCCTGACCGGCACTGCCTTCGTGGACGTGGCGGGCGGGCGGAAGCCGGTGGATTTCCAACAATCGGGACGCTTCGACCCGCAACCGTAAGGGTCTCCACGACTGTTCGTGATTTCACCGTTGTGTCAGGATGATGACATCATTTCCGGCGAGGGAGGGAACGCCGTGAAACCGTCAGACAAAGTCATCCTGGCCCCGAACGGAATTCCATGGGCTTCGGTCATGGCCTGGATCGCCGTGGTCGCCTGCACCATGGTGGTCGGGACCCAGGTCCTGCACAGCCAGAACCTCGGCAGCACCTTCACCATCGGCGGATTGCTGGGCAACGGCGCCTTCGCGGCGATGCTGGGGCGCGGATAGGGGCGGGCCGACGCCATTGACGGCATTGGCGGCCGAGGCTAAACGAGAACATGGCCGGGCTATTCCGGTCGTGATATGCCGATGGTGCGCGCCCCGCCCCTCTGAAAGGCCGCCATGAAGGTCGCCGTCCTGATTCCCTGCTACAACGAGGAACTGTCCGTGGCCCAGGTGGTCCGCGACTTCCGCGCCGCCCTTCCCGCGGCCGGCATCTTCGTCTACGACAACAATTCCAAGGACCGCACCGTCGAGATCGCCCGCGAGGCCGGCGCGGTCGTCCGCTCCGAGCCGCTTCAGGGCAAGGGCAACGTGGTGCGGCGCATGTTCGCCGACATCGAGGCGGACGTCTATGTGATGGTGGACGGCGACGCCACCTACCATGCCCCCAGCGCCGTCGCCATGATCGCCCGGCTGGTGGACGAGAACCTGGACATGGTGGTCGGCACCCGCCTGCACACCGACGAGGCCGGGGCGTTCCGACGCGGGCACGAACTCGGCAACCATCTGCTGACCGGCACGGTGGCGTGGTTGTTCGGCGACCGGTTCGACGACATGCTGTCCGGCTACCGGGTGTTCTCGCGCCGCTTCGTCAAGTCGTTTCCGGCCCTGTCGAAAGGCTTCGAGACCGAAACGGAGCTGGCGGTCCACGCCCTTGCCCTGCGCATGCCGGTGGCCGAGGTGGAGACGCCCTATTTCGCCCGCCCGCCGGGGTCGGTGTCCAAGCTGCATACCTATCGCGACGGCTGGCGGATCCTGGTGACCATCGTCAAGCTGCTCAAGGAGGAGCGGCCGCTGTTCTTCTTCAGCGCCATCTTCGCGGCCCTCGCCGCCCTGGCGGTGGTGCTGGCGGCGCCGGTGGTGGTGACCTACATGGAGACCGGCCTGGTCCCGCGCTTTCCCACGGCCATCCTGGCGACCGGAATCATGATCCTGGCCTTCCTGTCGCTGTCCTCGGGCTTCGTGCTCGACAACGTCAAGCACGGCCGCCGCGAGACCAAGCGGCTGGCCTATCTCCAATACAGGGCGCCCGGCGCGGAGTAGTCACGTGCGTATCATCCTTACCGTTCTCTTCCTCGCGCTGACCGCCGCCGCCAGCGCGGCCGGATGGTGGTGGTTCAATCGCCCGATCCCGGTGGGGCTGTCCTACGACGAGCCGTTCCCGTCGGTGTCCTTCGCCCCCTTCCGCCGCGGCCAAGGGCCCATCACCCGGATCTACCCGCCGCCGGCCCAGGTGGAGGAGGATCTGCGCGGCCTGGTGGGCGTCGCCAGGGGCGTGCGCACCTACACGGCGCGGGAGGGCATCGACGTGGTCCCCGGCCTGGCCCGCAAATACGGCATCGAGGTCACCCACTCGGCATGGCTGGGGGCCAAGCTCGACGTCAACGAGCAGGAGGTCAGGGCACTGATCAACGCCGCCCGCGAGTATCCCGACACCATCAGGCGGGTCATCGTCGGCAACGAGGTGCTGCTGCGCCAGGATCTGACCGCCGACCAGCTGGCGGGCTACATCCGGCGGGTGCGCGAGGCGGTGGACCAGCCGGTCTCCTATGCCGATGTGTGGGCGTTCTGGCTGAAGAATCCCCAGTTGGCCGCCGAGGTGGACTTCATCACCATCCACATCCTGCCCTATTGGGAGGACGAGCCCGTCGGGGTCGATGGCGCCGCCGAGCACATCGTCAAGATTTATCGCATGGTGCAGGAGGCGTTTCCCGGCAAGCCGATCCTGATCGGCGAGGCCGGCTGGCCGACGCGCGGGCGCAATCGCGGTCCGGCGGCGGTCAACATGGAGAACGCCGCCGTCTTCGTGCGCACCCTGGCCCGGGTCGCCAAGGCCAACGGCTTCGACTACAACGTGGTCGAGGCCTTCGACCAGCCGTGGAAGGCGCAGCTGGAAGGGTCGGTGGGCGCCAAATGGGGCGTGGTGGACGAGGATCGGCGGGTGAAGTACCGGATGTCCGGTCCCGTCGAGCCCAACCCCGACTGGAGGACGCACGCCGCGCTGTCGGTGCTGGGCGGCTTGGCCGCCGCCGGCTGGGTCCTGCTGCGCCGGCCCAACCGCTACCGTCCCCGTGCCGCCTTGGCGGTGGCCGCCCTGGCGCAGGTGCTGGCCGCGCTGGTGACCTGGCAGGCGCTGAACGCCGTCGCGCTGTCCTACGACCTCGTCACCGACGCCTGGGCCTTGGCGAGGATCGGCCTGCATGCCGCCTTCGCCGGGTTGATCCTGCTCGCTGCCGGCGAGACCTTCGCCGACGGCGCCGCGCCCACAGCCAGCCGCTGGGCCGAGCGCCTGGTGCCGGCCTATGGCGCGGCGGCGGTGGTCGCCACGGCGCTGATTTTCTTCAATGGGCGCTATCGCGACATTCCGAACCTGGAATTCCTGGTTCCCGCCGTCGGCGTGACCGCCTTCGCCCTGGCCCGCATGGCGGTGCTGGGGCGGGGCGGGGTGGATGCCTTCGCCGCCGGCTGCCTGTTCGCCGGCGGCAGGCCCGGTGGGTTCGGGCCGGCGCGGGCCATGGCGCGGGCGTTGCTGGTGTCGGCCGTCGCGGCGCCCTTGTCGGAATCCATCGCCTTGTGGCGGGGCGTGGACTTCCAGGCCATGCATCCCGACCTGTCGCAGCAAGTCCCGCTGATGGCCGACATCTTCCTTGCCAACGGCGAGATGCTGACCTGGAGCGCCATGCTGGTTGTCATGGCCCTGCCGTTCCTGGCGGAGGCCCGGCGTGGCCTACGAGAGGGTTGAGGTTCGGCTGCCGGTCGCCGGCGGCACCCGGCACTTGACGTTCCTCCTTGATCCGGCCCGGCGGACCCAGGCCGACATCCTGGCGGCGTTCAAGGAGGGGCGGCCCTACGAGCTGCACACCTCGCGCCTGGTGGTGGAGCTGCTGCGGCCGGGCGACGGGTTCATCGACGTCGGGACGCATGTGGGCTACTACGCCTTGTTGGCCTTCGCGGCCGCCGGCCCGGATGCCCCCATCCTGGCCTTCGAGCCCAATCCCGAGACCTATCGCACCCTGGTGTTGAACCTGGCCGCCAACCGGGCGGGACGGGTGCATGCCTTTAACTGCGCGGTCGGCGACCGTGCCGAGACCCTGACCTTCCACATCAACGACGACAACGAGGGCGAATCGGCGCTGTGGGACGTCGCATCCGATGCCCGCTACGCCCGGACGGCGGCACGGCCGCGCACGACATCGGTGTCCTGCCTGCCGCTGGACATGGTGGCCGGATTCGAACCCTTCGCGCGGGCCCGCATGATCAAGATCGACGCCGAGGGGTGGGAGGGGAGGGTGCTGGCCGGCGCCCACGGCCTGCTGAACCGCCACCGCCCACCGCTGGTGATCTGCGAGATCAACCGCACCGCCCTGGCGCGGGGCGGAACCAGCGAGGCGGCCATCCGCCGCCACATGGCCGGTCTGGGGTATGGCTGCTCACTGATCAATCTGTCGGGTACCGACCTGTGCGGCGGCAAATCGCTCCGCAAGCTGGCCGACGGCGACACCATCGACACCCCTTACGTCTTCAACCTGCTGTTCAGCCTCTACGAGGTCGATCTCTAGGCCACGGAATAGGTCGCGGCCAGCGTATGCGATGCCCCGGGCGCCACGGTCACTCCATCGGGGCCGGCATTGGTGGTTTCGACGCAGATCATGCGCAGGTAGTCGGTCGGCTCCAGGTCGGCCATGCCGGCGGCGGTGACGTCCCAGGGGTTCCACACCACCGCGCTGGCGCTTCCCGACGGCTTGACGCGGATGGTGCGCCCAAGCGATGCATCGGCGATGGCAAGGTCGCGGACGACGCCGGTATGGATGCGGTCCGTCTCGCGGGTGATGGCGACCGGCCCGTCCTGGGTCTTCACCGTCCCGTTGTCCATCTTGTCGATATACGAGGTCCCCTCCAGGCCGTGCACCCTGACGGCGGCGATGTCGCCGACCCGGAAATAGGTGTGCAGGCCCTGGGTCAGCGTGAACGGCGCGTCGCCCAGGTTGCGGGTGGTCAGGGCGGCATGGACGCCGGCGCCGCCCACGGTGACCGCCATTTCCAGGTCGAAGGCGTGGGGCCAGAGCGCGCGTGTGGCCTCGCTGTCGGCCAGCCCCATGCTCACCCTGACGCGGCCGTCGCCGAGATCTTCGACGGCGCGGAGGTCCCAGGGACGGTTGCGCACGAAGCCGTGGCCCGGACGCCCCATCCCGTCGGGATCGGGACCGAACCACGGCCAGCAGACCGGCACGCCGCCCTTGATGGCCTTGCCGTCGGCCCAGAACGCCTTGGACGACAGGAAGAACAGGTCCTCGTGCCCGTCCGGCTGATAGGACAGCAACTGGCCGGCATAGACCGAGATCATCGCCCGGGCGCCGGGAACGGAAACCTCGACCATGGGAAGCCCATGCTTGCCCGCCGTTACGACGGCCTTGCCATCGATCCCGAACCGCTGCTGGAGAGCGCTTGCGTCCATCTTCCACCTCCAAGGTTGACGTGACCATACCCGAAGCCGGGCCGAAGGTGTACGACCCTGGAGAGTGGCTGGGAAGCCGTCCTATCGGCATTCCCCCTTGGAGCCGTCGGCGCAGACGCGACCGTCGATCCAGGTGGCTCCCGACAAATTGGCGGCCGTCCACAGGGTGCGCAGCACGCTGGCGCCCCTGAGGTTCGCTCCGGACAGGTTGGCGTCGAGGAAATTCACCCCGTCGAGATTGGCACCCCGCAGATCGGCCCCGACCAGATTGACGGCGTGCATGTGTGCGAAGGCCATGTTGGCGTTCCTGAGATTGGCCTTGTGGAAATTGGCCAGTTGCAGATGGCCGCCGGACATATCCGCCCCTTCCAAATCGGCCTCGTCCAGGCGCGCGGCCATGAACTGGCTGTCCTTGAGATCCTTGCCGGCAAGCTTCGCCTTGCGCAGCTCGGCCCAGCCGCAGTTGGCCTCGGGTTCGAGGGTACAGCTCGGGTTGACCACGTCCTTGTCGTTGGCGACGGCGGTTGCCGCCAGGATGACGGTGAACAACACAGTGAGTGTGGGGAACAAACGCATCATGCCATCCCTTCTTTCATTATACCCCATGCATGTAATATACTGCGCATGGGATGTTGTTGAAAACGCTGAGATGATGCGCGTGGTGAATGCCGGTGTATTTGACTTCGGCTAACAACAATATATTGATGTAAAATGTCGCCGCAACCCGCCTCCCTGCGTTCAGGGATGCTAGGCCTATCGGGAGTTCAGCAGCTTCGCGGCCTCGGGGGCGCAATAGGTGAGAATGCCGTCGGCGCCGGCACGCTTGAAGGCCAGCAGGCTTTCCATCATCACCTTGGTCCAGTCCAGCCAGCCGTTGACGGCGGCGGCCTTCATCATGGCGTACTCTCCCGACACCTGATAGGCGAAGGTGGGCAGGGTGAAGCTCTCCTTCACCCGGCGCACGACGTCGAGATAGGGCATGCCGGGCTTGACCATCACCATGTCGGCGCCCTCGGCGATGTCCAGCGCCACCTCGCGCAACGCCTCGTCGGTGTTGGCGGGGTCCATCTGGTAGGCCTTCTTGTCGCCCTTGAGCGCCGATCCCGATCCCACCGCGTCGCGGAAGGGGCCGTAGAAGGCCGACGCATATTTGGCGGCGTAGGACAGGATCGAGACGTCGATCAGGCCGGCGGCGTCCAGGGCGTCGCGCATGGCGGCGACGCGGCCGTCCATCATGTCCGACGGCGCCACGACGTCGCAGCCGGCCTCGGCCTGGACCACGGCCATCCGCGCGAGGATGCCGACGGTTTCGTCGTTGACGACATAGTCGTCGCGGACGATGCCGTCGTGGCCGTCGGAACTGAACGGGTCCAGCGCCACGTCGCAGATGACGCCGATGTCGGGAACCGCCTTCTTCACCGCCCGCACGGCCCGGCACACCAGATTGTCGGGATTGGTCGCCTCGGCGGCATCGGGGGTCTTCAGCGCCGGGTCGACCGACGGGAAGACGGCGATGGCGGGAATGCCCAGGCCGGCGGCGTGGGCGGCGGCCTCGACCAGCAGGTCGATGGACAGCCGCTCGACGCCGGGCATGGAGACCACCTCCTGGCGCACACCCGTTCCGTCGACCACGAACAGCGGCCAGATCAGGTCGTCCACCGCCACCCGGTTCTCGGACACCATGCGGCGCAACCAGTCGTGGCGGCGGGGGCGGCGCATGCGGGTACGGGGGAACTGGGCATGGGGCAGGAAGGCGGGCACGGGCTGTTCTCCGGTTGCGCGGCGGCTCAGGCCGCGTCGAGGGCCTGGGACAGGTCGGCGATGATGTCGTCCACGTGTTCGAGGCCGATGGACAATCGCACATAGCCCGGAGTCACGCCAGTCGCCAGCTGGTCCTCGGCGGACAGCTGCGAATGGGTGGTGCTGGCCGGGTGGATGGCCAGCGACCGGGCATCGCCGATATTGGCCACGTGGTAGAACATCTCGAGCTTGTCGATGAAGTGCTTGCCGGCCTCGGCGCCGCCCTTCAGCTCGAATCCCAGCAGGGCGCCGTAGCCGTGCTTGAGCGCCGCGTCGGCGCGGCGGCGGTATTCGCCCTGCATGACGCCCGGATAGATCACCGTCTCGACCTTGGGATGCTTGCTCAGCCAGAGGGCGACGGCGGCGGCGTTGTCGCAATGCACGCGCATGCGCAGCGGCAGGGTCTCCAGGCCCTGGATGATCTGGAAGGCGTTGAACGGGCTCATGGCGGCGCCGACGTCGCGCTGGAGGACGACACGGGCGCGGATGATGTAGGCGATGGGGCCCAACGGCTTGACCGCCTCGGTCCACACCGCGCCGTGATAGCTGGGGTCGGGCTGGGTCAGCAGCGGGAACCGGCCGGCGTGCTTCTCCCAGTCGAACCTGCCGCCGTCGACGATCATGCCGCCGATGGAGGTGCCGTGGCCGCCGATGAACTTGGTGGTCGAGTAGACGACGATATGGGCGCCGTGCTCCAGCGGCCGGCAGAGCACCGGCGCCGCCGTATTGTCCATGATCAGCGGCACGCCGGCCTGCTCGGCCAACTTCCCCACTTCGGCGATGGGGAAGACGTGCAGCTTGGGATTGGGCAGGGTCTCGGCGTACCAGCAGCGGGTCCGCTCGTCGGTGGCCCTGACGAAGGCCTCGGGATCGGCGGGGTCGACGAACCGGGCCTCGACGCCGAACTGCTTGAGCGTGTTGGCGAACAGGTTCCAGGTGCCGCCATAGAGGTCGGTGGAGGTGACGAAGTTGTCGCCGGCCTGGCACAGGTTCATGATGGCGAAGGTGCTGGCGGCCTGCCCCGACGAGGTGGCCAGCGCGGCGACGCCGCCCTCGAGGGCGGCGATGCGGCTCTCCAGGACGTCCTGGGTCGGGTTCATGATGCGGGTGTAGATGTTGCCCAGTTCGGAAAGCGCGAACAGGTTGGCGGCATGGTCGGTGTCGCGGAACAGGTACGAGGTGGTCTGGTGGATGGGCACCGCCACCGACCCCGTGGTCGGATCGGCCCGGTAGCCCGCGTGGAGGACGATGGTTTCGGGATGCTTGCTCTTCACCGTCATGGCCGTGGACTCCTTGCCAAAAAAAATCCGCCTTAGCAGGGCGGGGATGACCGGGGACTGAGAGTTGAACACCACGAATGCCGGCTGTCAAGCGGTCCTGCGGATGATATCCATTATTGAAATGTAAAATAACCAGGGGTCTTCATGTCCGAGGTGGAAACCATCCACGGCGTCGATGGCGGTCTGGCCGCCATCGTCCTCAACCGGCCCCGCGTGCTCAATGCCTTGTCTCCCCGGCAACTGACCGATCTTGGCCGCCTGCTGCTGGAGTGGCGGGACGATCCCGCCGTCGGCGCGGTGGTCGTCGAGGGCGCCGGGGAGAGGGCCTTCTGCGCCGGCGGGGACATCCGGGCGGTGTGGGATAATCGGCTGGCGGGACGGGAGGACGCCAACATCGCCATCTTCCGGGACGAATACCGCCTGGACCGCCTGATCCACCATTACCCCAAACCCTACGTGGCCGTTCTCGACGGCATCGTCATGGGCGGCGGCGCCGGTGTCTCGGTCAACGGCCGCTGGCGCGTGGCCACCGAGCGGACCCTGTTCGCCATGCCGGAAGCCGCCATCGGCTTCTTTCCCGACGTCGGCGCCACCCATTTCCTGTCTCGCTGTCCGGGACGGATCGGCGTTTTCCTGGGGCTCACCGGCACCCGGCTGGGTCCTGCCGACTGCCTGTGGGCGGGGCTGGCGACCCATTTCGTGCTGGCCTCGGCCCTGCCGGCGCTGAAGGTGGATCTGCGCCGGGCCGCCGGTTCCGGCAAGCCCGCCGAGGCAGTCGAGGCGATTCTCGCAGCGCATCACCGCGAGCCCGGACCTTCGTCGCTGGCGGATCTGGCGCCCGCCGTCGACCGGGTGTTCGCCGTCCCCTCTCCACGCGAACTGGTCTCGGCGCTGGTGGCGGAGGGGGCCGATTGGGCGTGGCAGGCGCTGGAGTCCATCGGCGACGCATCGCCCACCAGCGTCGCGGTGATCTGGCGGCAGCTGTCGGACGGCAAGGGATTGGGCTTCGACGACGCCATCCGGCGGGAATTCCGCTTGGCCCGCCGGTTCCTCGCCGGGCACGATTTCCACGAGGGCATCCGGGCGCTGATGATCGACAAGGACCGGACACCGCATTGGTCGCCCCCGACCCTGGCCGAGCTGCCGGCGACGCGGATCGACGCCCTGTTCGCGCCGCTGGACGACGGAGAGCTTGAGTTCTTCGCGGGATGAGACATTCTGCGCGGCAACGCGAGGGCAGGGCCATGGCAGCGGGAAGCGCCGTCTATTTCGAGATCAAGCGGGTGGGGAACTACCTCAAGGTTTCCGCCATCGATTCCGCGACCGCCACCGAGGTGTCGGTGGTCGGGCCGCTCCGCAGCCAGGCCCAGTTGCAGGCCACGGCGCTGCGGAAGCTCCGTTACGTGCTGGAAAAGCAGGCGAACCCGCCCAAGCGATAGCGGCCGGGCGCCGGCCCATCAAGAAAATGGCCGCCCCAGGGCGGCCATTCTGTTTCGTCGGCAAGGCCTCAACGGCCGCGCCGACGGGGGGCCTTCTCGTCGCCGGCCTTGCGGCCGAGACCGATCTTCTTGGCGAAGTCGGAGCGCTGGGCGGCGTAATTGGGCGCCACCATGGGATAGTCGGCCGGCAGGCCCCATTTGGCCCGGTACTCGTCGGGGGTCATGTTGTACGTGGTGCGCAGATGCCGCTTCAACATCTTCAGCTTCTTGCCGTCCTCCAGGCAGACGATGTAGTCGGGCGTCACCGACTTCTTGACCGGAACCGCCGGCCTGGGCGCCTCGGTCTTCGCCTCCTGCGGGCCGCCCTCCAGCGAGGACAGCGATGCATAGACGGTATGGATCACTTCCGGGATCTGGCCGGCGGGAAGCGGATTCTTGCTCACATAGGCCGCAACGACATCCACCGCCATGCGCAGGAGGTCGTCACGGTTGGCTTTGTCGGCGAGGATGTCAGTCATGGTGGTATCCACCTGAAGTCGGTTTCGGCGTCTGAATCAATGAATCCATGCATCGATTTGTGTGTCAATTCAAAAGTCGCTGACGCGAGTAATGAGTTCTTTTCGCTTCCGCCAATTTCAATAAAACCCCCCGTAAGGGGGAGGAATATAACCCAAACGTCTGTATGGTTTGCGAGGGATGATTTGCACCACGCCAGGGGACGCCACGGTTTCCGGTCGGATCGCCGTCGGTGCCCTGAAGTCGTCGCCGCTCCCCATGGATTAGTGGCGCATTGGCAAGGGGAGGCGACATATGGTATCTAGCGCCCACGTCCAACGAAATGAGCGGAAGATGGGAATGAGCAAGCACACCATCGCGCTGGCCTCGGATCACGGTGGGGTCGAGATGAAGGCCCTGCTGAAGGAGGAGGTCGAGAAAAAGGGATTCGCCGTCCTCGACCTTGGAACCGACGGCAACGGGTCCGTCGACTACCCGGATTTCGCCGAGGCCATGGCCCGGGCGCTGAAGGACGGCAAGGCCGAGAAGGGCATTCTCATGTGCGGTACCGGCATCGGCATCTCCATCGCCGCCAACCGCCACGCCCACGTCCGCGCCGCCCTGGTGCATGACGCCTACGGCGCCCGCATGTCGCGCCAGCATAACGACGCCAACGTCCTGGTCCTGGGCGGCCGCACCATCGGCCCCGAGGTCGCCAAGGAATGCGTCGACATCTTCCTGACCACCGAGTTCGAGGGTGGCCGCCACGCCCGGCGCGTCGCCAAGCTGGCGGATGCCGGCGAACGCTGATCAACACCGAACCGATCGAAAGACCAGCATGACCACCACCACCGAAGCCTTCTTCCGCACTTCCCTGTCGGAGCGGGACAGCGACGTCTTCGCCGCGATCCAGAACGAGCTGAAGCGCCAGCAGGACCAGATCGAGCTGATCGCGTCCGAGAACATCGTCTCGCGCGCCGTCCTGGAGGCGCAGGGCTCGGTGATGACCAACAAATACGCCGAGGGGTATCCGGGCAAGCGCTACTACGGCGGCTGCGAATTCGTCGACGTCGTCGAGCAGTTGGCCATCGACCGTGCCTGCCGGATGTTCGGCTGCGGGTTCGCCAACGTCCAGCCAAGCTCGGGCTCGCAGGCCAACCAGGGCGTGTTCATGGCGCTGCTCCAGCCCGGCGACACCATCATGGGAATGTCGCTCGCCGCCGGTGGCCACCTGACCCACGGCGCGGCGCCCAATCAGTCGGGCAAGTGGTTCAAGGCGGTGCAGTACGGCGTGCGCCAGCAGGACGCGCTCATCGACTTCGACGAGGTCGAGGCGCTGGCCCGCGAGCACAAGCCCAAGCTGATCATCGCCGGCGGTTCGGCCTATCCGCGCACCATCGACTTCGCCCGCTTCCGCAAGATCGCCGACGAGGTCGGGGCGTTGTTCATGGTCGACATGGCCCATTTCGCCGGCTTGGTGGCGGGCGGACAGTATCCCAGCCCGTTCCCCCACGCCCATGTGGTGACCACCACCACCCACAAGACTCTGCGCGGCCCGCGCGGCGGCATGATCCTGACCAATGACGAGGCCATCGCCAAGAAGATCAACTCGGCGATCTTCCCCGGCATCCAGGGCGGCCCGCTGATGCACGTCATCGCCGGCAAGGCGGTGGCCTTCGGCGAGGCGCTCGAACCCGAGTTCAAGGACTACGCCCGCCGGGTGGTCGAGAACGCCCGCGCCCTGGCCGACGTCCTGGTCCGCCGGGGGCTGGCCATCGTGTCGGGGGGCACCGATTCGCACCTGATGCTGGTCGACCTGCGGCCCAAGAAGCTGACCGGCAAGGCCGCCGAGGCCAGCCTCGAGCACGCCGGCATGACCTGCAACAAGAACGGCATCCCGTTCGATCCCGAGAAGCCGACCATCACCTCGGGAATCCGCCTGGGCACCCCGGCCGGCACCACCCGCGGCTTCGGCGTCGAGGAGTTCCGGACGGTGGGCGAGATGATCGGCGACGTCCTGGACGGCCTGGCCGCCAATCCCGACGACAACTCGGCGGCCGAGAGCAAGGCCCGCGCCGAGGTGGCCGAACTTTGCAAGCGCTTCCCGATCTACCAGTGAGTTGATCCAGCGCCGGGGGCCCCAGGGGGCGGCCTCCGGCGAGTCTCCAGGGGGATTTCCAGATGCGTTGTCCGTTCTGCGGCCATGACGACACCCAGGTGAAGGATTCACGCCCGACCGAGGACAACTCGGCCATCCGGCGGCGGCGCTCGTGCCCCGAATGCGGGTCGCGCTTCACCACCTTCGAGCGGGTGCAGATCCGCGACCTGGTGGTGATCAAGAAGGACGGTTCGCGGTCGCCCTTCGATCGCGAGAAGCTGCTCAAGTCGCTGCGCATCGCGCTCAGGAAGCGGCCGGTGGACGACGAGCAGATCGAGCGCATCGTCAACGGCATCCACCGCCGCCTCGAAAGCATGGGTGAGAACGAGGTGCCGTCCAAGTACATCGGCGAGCTGGTGATGGACGTGCTCATGGACCTGGACAAGGTGGCCTACGTCCGCTACGCCTCGGTGTACCGAAACTTCCGCGAAGCCAAGGACTTCGAGGACTTCCTGGGTAAGATGGTCGGTGGCCTGCGCGACGACGACTGACGGCGACCGCGCCCATATGCTGGCCGCGCTGGGCCTTGCCCGGCGGGGTCTGGGGACGGTGTGGCCGAACCCTGCGGTCGGCTGCGTCATCGTCGGCGGCGGCCGCGTGGTCGGCCGCGGCTGGACCCAGCCGGGCGGGCGCCCCCACGCGGAGACCGAGGCCCTGGCCATGGCCGGCGAGGCGGCCCGCGGCGCGACGGCCTATGTCAGCCTGGAGCCCTGTTCCCACCACGGCAAGACACCGCCTTGCGCCGAGGCGCTGATCGCCGCCGGGGTGGCGCGAGTGGTGGTGGCCACCGAGGACCCCGATCCACGGGTGTCCGGCAGGGGGCTCGCCATGCTGCGCGAGGCCGGCATCCAGGTGACCGAGGGCGTCTGCCGCGCCGAGGCCGACGACCTTAACGCCGGCTTCTTCCTCAAAGTCCGCGAGGGCCGGCCGCTGGTGACGCTGAAGCTGGCCACCACGCTGGACGGCCGCATCGCCACCCATACCGGCGAGAGCAAATGGATCACCGGCGAGCCGGCCCGCGCCGTGGCGCATTTGTTGCGGGCCGAGAACGACGTCGTCATGGTCGGCAGCGGCACCGCCATCGCCGACGATCCCGACCTGACCTGCCGCCTGCCCGGGCTGGAGGAGCGCTCGCCGGTTCGCGTCGTGGTCGACGGCCGCCTGCGTCTGCCGCTGACCAGCCGTCTCGTCGCCACAGCCAACGAGGTTCCCACCTGGGTGATTACCCAGGAGGGTGGCGACGAAACCCGTTGCGAGGCGTATCAGGATGCGGGCGTCGAGTTGATCGAGGTCCCCGCCGGCCCCGACCACACGCTCGACATGGCCGAGGCCATGGCCGCCCTGGCCGAAAGCGGTGTGACGCGGGTGCTGGTCGAAGGGGGCTCGCATCTGGCGGCCGCGCTGTTGCGGGACGGGCTGGTGGACCGGATGGTATGGTTTCGGGCGCCGCGCCTGATCGGCGGCGACGGACTGCCGGCGGCCCAGGCCTTCGGGGTCGACCATCTGGCGGCCACGCCGGGATTCGAGAGGGTCGACGTGCGGCCGCTGGGCGACGACGTCATGGAAACCTACAAGAAGATCTAGAGAGGAGAGGGCCGGGCGATGTTCACGGGAATCGTCACCGATCTGGGCCGGGTGCGGCGGGTCGTGAAGGGGGCGGGCAGGGAAACCCGTTTCGAGATCGACACGGCCTACGACACTGGAAGCATCGAGATCGGCGCCTCAATCGCCCATAACGGCGTCTGCCTGACCATCGTCGAGGTGGGCGAGGGTTGGTACGCCATCGAGGCCTCGGCCGAGACCCTGTCCAAGACCACCTTGGGCGACTGGGTCGAGGGCTCGCCCGTCAACCTCGAACGCGCCATGAAGGTCGGTGACGAGCTGGGCGGCCATATCGTGTCGGGTCACGTCGACGGAGTGGCGGTGGTCACCGCCATCGTTCCCGAGAACCAGTCGCTGCGCTTCACCTTCGAGGCCCCGGCCGAGCTGGAGAAATTCGTCGCCCCCAAGGGCTCGGTGGCGCTCGACGGCGTGTCGCTGACTGTCAACGAGGTTGATGGCCGCCGCTTCGGCATCAACGTCATTCCCCATACCCAGGCCGTGACCACCTTCGGCACCTACAGCGTCGGCAGTCGCGTGAATATGGAAATCGACATGCTCGCGCGCTATGTTGCCCGCCTTCTGGAAAGGGATTGAGCGGCCGTGTCCGAATACCACCAGTACCTCTCCTCGATCGAGGAGATCATCGACGAGGCCCGCCAGGGCCGCATGTTCATCCTGGTCGACGACGAGGACCGCGAGAACGAAGGCGATCTGGTCATCCCGTCCCAGATGGCAACCCCGGACGCCATCAATTTCATGGCCAAGCACGGGCGCGGCCTGGTCTGCCTGTCGCTGACCCGCGGCCGCTGCGAGGAGCTGGGGCTGCGCCCCATGAGCAGCAACAACGGCACTCGCATGGAGACCGCCTTCACGGTGTCCATCGAGGCCCGCGAGGGCGTGACCACCGGCATCTCGGCCGCCGACCGCGCCCGCACCATCCAGGTGGCCATCGACCCCAGCAAGTCCCGCCACGACATCGTGACCCCCGGCCACGTCTTCCCGCTGCAGGCCCGCGAGGGCGGCGTGCTGGTGCGGGCGGGGCACACCGAGGCCGCCGTCGACATCTCGCGGCTGGCGGGCCTCACCCCGTCGGGCGTCATCTGCGAGATCATGAACGACGACGGCACCATGGCCCGCATGCCGGATCTGGTGAAGTTCGCCCAGTTCCACGGCCTCAAGATCGCCACCATCGCCGATCTCATCGCCTATCGCCGCCGCCACGACAAGATCGTGCGCCGCGAGATCGAGACGCCGTTCCATTCCAAGTGGGGCGGCGACTGGAAGATGATGGTCTACGTCAACACCGTCGCCTACGCCGAGCACATCGCCCTGGTCAAGGGCAATATCATGCACGGCGAGGGCCCGGTGATGGTCCGCGTCCATGCCGTCAACATCCTCGACGACGTTCTCGGTGACCAGGGCTCGGGCAAGGCCGGCCAGCTTCATTCTGCCATGGAGATGATCGCCGGCCACGGTCGCGGCGTGGTCGTCCTGGTGCGCGAGCCCCGCGCCACCAGCCTGTCCGATCAGGTCCGCGCCCAGTTGGCGGCCCAGCCCGCCCCGGCCTCGTTGCGCGACTACGGCGTCGGTGCCCAGATCCTTTTGGACCTCGGCGTGCGCGAGATGATCCTGCTGTCCAACACCAAGGGCAAGACCCTGGTGGGGCTGGAAGGGTTCGGGCTGGAAGTGGTCGAGCAGCGGCCGATCCCCGCCGCCTGAGGAGAGAACGTCATGAAGGCCAGGGTGTTGATCATCGAGGCGCGGTTCTACGACCACATCGCCGACATGCTGCTGGAGGGCGCCGTCAAGGCGCTGGAGGCCGAAGGCGCTGCCTGGGACAAGATCACCGTGCCCGGCATCTACGAGATTCCGGCCGCGCTGGAGATGGTTGTCGCCGCCCAGGAGGGCGGCACCATCGACAAGAAATACGACGGCTATGTCACCCTCGGCACCGCCATCCGGGGCGAGAGCGATCATTACCACCACGTTTCCGCCGAGTGCATGCGCGGCCAGACCGAGTTGTCGGTCAGGTATCGCCTGGCGCTGGGCAGCGGGGTGCTGACCGTCCACGACGAGGCCCAGGCCCTGGCGCGGGCCGACGCCACTCGCAAGGACCTGGGGGGGCAGGCGGCGCGCGCCTGCCTCCGCATGCTGGATCTCAAGCGCGAGCTGAAACTGTAAAAGATTAGATGAGCAAAGCCCCCAACAAGCCCAATCCCAACGCCGCCCGCCGCAGCGCGGCGCGGCTGGCCGCCGTCCAGGCGCTTTATTCCATGGAGATCACCGGAGTGACCGCCGAGGAGGCGCTGGACGAGTTCCGCCAGCGCCTGGACGAGCCGCGTGGCCGCATGGCCGCCCCCGACGGCGATCTCGTCGCCTTCCTGGTGACTGGCACCACCGCCGAGGCCGAACCGCTGGACGCCGTGATCGGGCGGTCGCTGGCCCGGGACTGGTCGGTGGACCGCCTGGAGGCGGTGCTGCGCGCCATTCTTCGCGCCGGCGCGTACGAGATCAAGTCGCGGCCGCAGACCCCGGCCCGGGTCGCCATCTCGGAATACGTGGACGTGGCCCACGCCTTTTACGCCGGTCCCGAGCCGGGGCTGGTCAACGCCGTCCTCGACAAGGTGGCCCGGGAACTGCGGCCCGCCGAGTTCGGGGCCGGCTGAGCGCCCGCCATGGGCGCGCCTCCCGACGAGTTCCGGCTGATCGCCGACCTGTTCGCGCCCCTGGCGGCGGGGTTTCCCGGTGCGCTCGGCCTGGCCGACGACGCCGCCCTGCTGCCGTGCCCGCCCGATGCGGACTGCGTGGCGACCGTCGACGCCATCGTCGCCGGAATCCACTTTCTGCCGGACGCGCCGCCCGAGGAGATCGCCCGCCGCCTGGTGCGGGTGAACGTTTCCGACCTCGCCGCCAAGGGCGCGCGGCCGGTGGCGGCGCTGCTGACGGCGGCCTTCCCCAAGGGCATCGACGATGACTGGCTGCGCCGCTTCGCCGCCGCGCTGGGCGAGGATCTGCGCCTGTTCGGCATGGCCCTGGCCGGTGGCGATACCGTCGCGACCCCGGGGCCGCTGACCCTGTCCCTGACCGCGTTCGGCCAGGTGGCGCGGGGGCGGATGCTCCTGCGCTCGGGGGCGTCGGCCGGCGACGACGTCTGGGTCAGCGGCACCATCGGCGACGCCGCCCTGGGCCTGCTGGTGGCCACCGGCGCCCTGCCGGCGGATCGCCACCTGGAGGACCGCTACCGCATGCCGCGGCCACGGGCGGAGCTTGGACCGCATCTGGTGGGCGTGGCCTCGGCCGCCATGGACGTTTCGGATGGGCTGGTCCAGGATCTCGGCCACCTCTGCCGCGCCTCCGGGCTGGGGGCGGCGATCGGCGCCGACGCCGTTCCGCTTTCCGATGCGGCGGCGGCCGTCGTGGCGGCCGACCACTCCCATCTTGCCACCGTGCTGACGGGAGGCGATGATTACGAACTCTTGTTCACCGCCCCGCCGGATCGCCGGGCCGGGGTCGCCGAAACCGCCGCCGGCATCGGCGTGGCGGTGACCCGCATCGGCGCGATGACGGCGGGGGAGGGGGTGACGGTGGCGGACGCGGACGGGCACCCGCTGGTCCTCGCCCACGGGGGGTGGCGCCACTTCTAGCGGTTTTCGGGGGGCCGGCTCTTGGTACGTCTCATCTTCATCGTCGTCGCCTTCCTGATGATGATCGGCGCGCTGATCGGCGGCCTGTATTTCTGGGGCGTCGATCCGCTGGCGCAGCTGGACCTCATGCTCGGCAAGGCACCGGCCGATTCCGCCCAGCAGCAGGAGACCGCCCCGCAAGCCAGCTATGTCGATTTCGGCATCCTGATCGTGCCGATCATCCAGGACCGCGAGATCAAGAAGCAGGCCGAGATGGTCCTGCGGCTGCAGGTGCCGCGCGACAAGAAGGAGAAGGTGGCGTCCAACCTTCCCCGCCTGCAGCATGCCTTCCTGCAGGACATGATGGGCTACCTGTCGCTGCGCCTGCGCGGCGGCGCGGGGATCGATACCGTCGCGGTGTCGCGGCGGCTGACGGCGGTCGCCGGGAAGACCCTGGGGGCCGGCCATGTGGAGGATGTCGTCATCGAGCAGTCGGCGGTGAAGTGATCGCCTGCTTCGCGACCGGTGTTACCTCTCGATAGTTTAGAACAATTGTTCTATTAGATATTACTCATAAGCATCCTAAGGGCATGGCGGCCAAAGCATTTTATTGCATCGGCTCTATTCTTCTGGCAGCTTTTTCGCGCTTCGTCGGCTTTCCCTCCAACCGGCAAACAAGCGAAGGCTGGGGTACCAGGGAAATCGGCAAGGAAAAGAAGCTGCTGAGGGGAAATCCAGACATGGCTTACTTTTTCGTCATCGCGTGCGGCGTGGTGGCGTTGCTCTATGGGGCATACGCGATCAAGTCCGTCATGGCGACCTCCGCGGGCACTCCGCGCATGCAGGAGATCGCCGGCGCCGTCCAGGAGGGCGCCAAGGCTTACCTGAACCGTCAGTACACCACCATCGCCATCGCGGGCGTCGTGATCGCCGTGATCCTGGCCGTCTGGCTGGGCATCTTCCAGGCGGTCGGTTTCGTGCTGGGCGCCGTGTGCTCGGGCATCGCCGGCTATATCGGCATGCACGTGTCGGTGCGCGCCAATGTCCGCACCGCCGAGGCGGCGCGCTCGGGCGGCATGCAGCCGGCCCTGGACGTCGCCTTCAAGTCCGGCGCCATCACCGGCATGCTGGTGGTCGGCCTGGGCCTGCTGGGCGTGTCGGTCTACTATGTCATCCTGCGGACCATGGGGCTTGATTCGCGGCATCTGATCGAGGCGCTGGTGGCGCTGTCGTTCGGCGCGTCGCTGATCTCGATCTTCGCCCGTCTCGGCGGCGGCATCTTCACCAAGGGCGCCGACGTGGGCGCGGACCTGGTGGGCAAGGTGGAAGCCGGCATTCCCGAGGACGATCCGCGCAATCCGGCGGTGATCGCCGACAACGTGGGCGACAACGTCGGCGACTGCGCCGGCATGGCCGCCGACCTGTTCGAGACCTATGCCGTGACGGTGGTGGGCACCATGGTGCTGGCCTCCATCTTCTTCACCGGCGCCGCCCAGGCCGACATGATGCTGTTCCCGCTGGTGGTGGGCGCGGTGTGCATCGTGGCCTCGGTCGTGGGCACCTTCTTCGTCAAGCTGGACGAGAGCCAGAAGATCATGAAGGCCCTCTACAAGGGCCTGATCGTCACCGGCGTCCTGTCGGCGGCCCTGATCGCCGGCACCATCGTGGTGGGCTTCGGCGGCTTCGGCGCCACCTTCGAGATGGGCTCGCGCGTGGTCAGCGGCATGGACCTGTTCCTGTGCTCCTTGATCGGCCTGGCGGTGACGGGTCTGATGGTGTGGATCACCGAATACTACACCGGCACGGACTTCCGCCCGGTCAAGTCGGTGGCCAAGGCCTCGGAGACCGGCCACGGCACCAACGTCATCCAGGGCCTGGCGGTGTCGATGGAATCGACCGCGCTTCCGGTTCTGGTGATCTGCGTCGCCATCCTGGTGTCGTTCACGGTGGCCGGCCTGTTCGGCATCGCCATCGCCGCGACCACCATGCTGGCCCTGGCCGGCATGATCGTGGCCCTGGACGCCTATGGCCCGGTGACCGACAACGCCGGCGGCATCGCCGAGATGGCCGAGCTGCCGAAGGAGGTCCGCAAGACCACCGACGCGCTCGACGCGGTCGGCAACACCACCAAGGCGGTGACCAAGGGCTATGCCATCGGCTCGGCCGGCCTTGCCGCGCTGGTGCTGTTCGCGGCCTATACCGAGGACCTGAAGCACTATTTCCCCGACCTGAAGGTGTCCTTCAGCCTCGAGGATCCGTTCGTGGTGGTCGGCCTGTTCATCGGCGGCCTGCTGCCGTACCTGTTCGGCTCCATGGGCATGCAGGCCGTCGGCCGCGCCGCCGGTTCGGTGGTGATCGAGGTGCGCCGTCAGTTCAAGGAGATCCCCGGCATCATGGAGGGCACCGCCAAGCCCGACTATGGCCGCGCGGTCGACATGCTGACCCGTGCCGCGATCAAGGAGATGGTCATCCCCAGCATGCTGCCGGTGCTGTCGCCGGTGGTGCTGTTCGCCGTCGTCGCGCTGTTCGCCGGTCAGGCGGCCGCGTTCACCGCGCTGGGCGCCATGCTGCTGGGCACCATCGTCACCGGCCTGTTCGTCGCCATCTCGATGACCTCGGGCGGCGGCGCGTGGGACAACGCCAAGAAGTACATCGAGGACGGTCACTACGGCGGCAAGGGCTCGGACGCCCACAAGGCCGCGGTGACCGGTGACACCGTCGGCGATCCCTACAAGGACACCGCCGGCCCGGCCGTCAACCCGATGATCAAGATCATCAACCTGGTGGCCATCCTGCTGCTGGCCATGGTCGCCTGACCGGCGCCATCGCGGCAAAAGCAAACCCCGGCCGGAAACGGCCGGGGTTTTTTTTCCGTGTGGCCGATCCGCCGACGCTACTTCTCGGCGGGGTCCTTCGAGAACCGGCCGACATTGCCCAGGAGCTGCTCGAGGATCGACATTTCCTTGCCGGCGGTGGGAGTGGTGCGCTCGACCATCGAGACGTCCTTGCCGTCCTCGAGTCCCTTGGTGACGACGTCGCGGACGACGCCCTTCTCGTCGAACACCACCGACACCACCTTGCGCTCCAGCACCTCGGGCTCGAAAAACGCCGTGGTCTCGGTCCTGGCCGAGATGTAGTGCCAGGTCTCGCCGCCATAGGTCATGGTCGCCGAGGGCGTGCCGAGGACCGCCATGACGTCGTCGCGGGTCGACTTGCCCGGCTGAACCTGAGCCAGCAGTTCGGGATGGGGCAGGTTTCCGCGCTGGTCGACGGTGGGCGTGCAAGCGGCGCCGGACAGGGCCAGCGAGGCCGCGAGGGCCAGGGTGAGGAGCGATGTGGAGGGTCTGATCATCCGCGCGCGACGCCGAGCCATTGACGGGAACGGCCTTGGTGGCCAAAGTTGTGCCGAACATTGCACGCCTTGCGGCGGCGTTGTCAACGACCCCGCGCCGCCTAGGGCGGACGGGGAAACCCCTACAGGACGCTTCATGCCTTTCCGCTTGTTTCAGAGCGACCGCCGGCGGCGGGAACGCATCGCCCATTCCCTCTATCTGTCCATCGTCGCCCAGGCCCGCCAGCCCGCCTTCTACGCCCGTCTGGGCGTGCCGGACACGGTGGATGGCCGCTTCGACCTCATCGTCGCCCACGCCTTCGTGGTCATGCGCCGACTGGGGCGCGTCGACGGCGGCAGGGACTTGTCGCAGGCGCTGTTCGACCTCATGTTCGCCGACATGGACCAGCAGCTTCGCGAGATGGGGGTCAGCGACCTCGCCGTCGGCCGCAAGGTCCGCCAGATGGCCGAGGCGTTCTACGGCCGCATCGCCGCCTACGAGAAGGCGCTGGCCGGCGGTGGTGGGGATGGCTTGGCGGACGCCCTGGCGCGCAATCTCTATCGCGCCGAGGTCGTCGCCGACATCCCCCATGCCGGCGCCATGGCCGAATATCTCATCGCCCAGGAAGGGCATCTGGACGCCCAGGACGACGCCGCCCTGCTGGCCGGCAAAGTGACCTTCACGGGGCCGGAATGACCGCGCGGCCGGAATTCTCGCGCCCTGTCCGCGCCGAGCAGGTGCCCATGGCCGGGACCGAGCATCGCATCGAGGCCTCGGAGAGCGAGCGGCGGGCGCTGGCGGAGCGTTTCGGCATCCTTGCCGTCAACCGGTTGACGGCGGCGGTGCGGCTCAAGCCGTTCCGCGGCGGCGAACTGATCCGGGTGACCGGCAGCCTGTCGGCGGAGGTGGTTCAGGCCTGCGTGGTGACGCTGGAACCGGTGCCGGGCGCGGTCGAGGAGGAGTTCCAGGTCACCTTCGGGCCCGATGACGGCGACGAGGGAGAGGAAATCGACATTTCCCTCGACGACGAGGATGTTCCCGACCCGATGATCGGTGGAATCATTGACATCGGAGAGGTGGTGGCCGAACATCTGGCCCTTGGCCTCGACCCGTTCCCGCGCAAGCGCGGAGCCAGGCTTTCCAAGGCCCGCGCCGAGTCCGAGGACACCGATGAAAAGCCCAACCCGTTCGCGGTGCTGGAACGGTTGCGACAAAAAAAGGAGTGAGGGGGAAGCATCCCCTTGCCCCCAACGGTCTTTTTCGATAATAAACCTGCCTTTCCCCGCACGGGCCCCTGAGCTGAGAGTACACCGAAATGGCTGTTCCGAAGAAAAAGACCTCCAAGTCCCGCCGCAACATGCGCCGCGCGCACCACGCCCTGCCCGCCTCGTCCTATAACGAGTGCCCCAACTGCGGCGAGATGAAGCAGCCCCACCACGTCTGCGGGTCCTGCGGCCATTACGACGGCCGTGAGGTTGTCGCCCAGAACGAGGCCAGCGCCTGACCGGCGTAGGCTGAGCAACAGCGGAGTCCGGGCCCGTGAGCGCTCCCGTGACCATCTCCATCGACGCCATGGGCGGCGACCACGCCCCCGAAATGGTGGTGGAGGGTGTTCGGTTGGCGCACGTGCGGCTGCCGCACGTCCGCTATCTGCTGTTCGGCGATGAAGCGCGCGTCGAGCCGTTGCTCGACCGTTGCCCCGAGCTTCGGGGCGTCTGCACCGTGCGCCACACGCCTGAGGCGGTCTCGGGCGACGCCAAGCCCAGCCAGGTGCTGCGCACCGGCCGCCGGTCCAGCATGTGGCTGGCCGTCGATGCCGTCGCCAAGGGAGAGGCCGCCGGCGTGGTGTCGGCCGGCAACACCGGCGCCCTGATGGCGGTGTCCAAGTTCGTGCTGCGCATGCTGCCCGGCATCGACCGCCCGGCCATCGCCGGGCTGTTCCCCACCGAGCGCGGCGAGACGGTGATGCTGGACCTTGGCGCCAACATCGACTGCGACGCCAACAACTTGGTGGAGTTCGCGGTGATGGGCGAGGTGTTCGCCCGCCACGTCCTTGGCCTGGAGCAGCCGACCATCGGCATCCTGAATGTCGGCTCCGAGGACATGAAGGGCAACGACGCGGTCAAGGCCGCCGCCAACCGGCTGCGCGACAGCGGACTGCCCATCCGGTTCCATGGCTTCGTCGAGGGCAACGACATCTGCGCCGGCACGGTGGACGTGGTGGTGACCGACGGCTTCACCGGCAATATCGCCCTGAAGACCGCCGAGGGCACCGTCAAGTTCTACAGCTCGTTCCTGCGCCAGGCGTTCCAGAATTCCATCCTGGCCAAGCTCGGCTTCCTGCTGGCCAAGCAGGCGCTGACGAAGGTCAAGGTGCGCACCGATCCCCGGCGGTACAACGGCGCCATGTTCCTGGGCCTGAACGGCATCGCGGTGAAGAGCCACGGCGGCACCGACGCCTTCGGCTTCGCCAATGCCGTCGGCGTGGCGGTCGATCTGGTCGCCCACGGATACAACGACAGAATCCGCAAGGAATTCGACCGCCTCAAGACAGCCGAGGCGCCGCCGTCCCAGCGCGCCGCCGGCGGATGATCCATTGATGATGCTGCGCTCCCATATCGTCGGCTGCGGGTCCTATCTGCCCGCGCGGGTGGTCACCAACCACGAGATGGCCGCGATGGTCGATACCTCGGACGACTGGATTTCCGAGCGTACCGGCATCCGCATGCGCCACATCGCCGCCGACGGCGAAACGACGTCGGACCTCGCCACCCAGGCTGCGCTCAGGGCGCTGGAGATGGCCGAGATCAAGGGCGCCGACGTCGATCTGATCGTGCTGGCCACCGCCACCCCCGACCAGACCTTTCCGGCCACCGCCACCACCGTCCAGGCGCGCATCGGCATGACCGGCGGCGCCGCCTTCGACGTGGCCGCCGTGTGTTCGGGCTTCATCTACGCCCTGGCCACCGCCGACAACTTCATCCGCGCCGGCCAGGCCAGGACCGCCCTGGTCATCGGCGCCGAAACGTTCTCCCGCATCCTCGACTGGAACGATCGCACCACCTGCGTCCTGTTCGGCGACGGCGCCGGCGCCTTCGTCCTGCGCGCCGCCGAGGAGAACGGGACCAACCGCGACCGCGGCATCCTGTCCACCCACCTGCATTCGGACGGGCGCCACCACGACCTTCTTTACGTCGACGGCGGACCCAGCAGCACCCAGACCGTGGGCCATGTGCGCATGGAGGGCCGCGAGGTTTTCCGCCATGCCGTCACCAACCTGGCCGAGGTGGTGGGCGAGGCGCTGGCCGCCAACAACCTGACCGCCGGCGACGTCGACTGGGTGGTTCCCCACCAGGCCAACCGCCGCATCCTCGACGGCACCGCCCGCAAGCTGGGGCTGGCGCCGGAGCGCATGGTGGTCACCGTCGACCGCCACGCCAACACCTCGGCGGCCTCGGTGCCGCTGGCCTTCACCGAGGCGGTCGCCGACGGGCGCATCAAGAAGGGCGACCTCGTCCTGCTCGAGGCCATGGGCGGCGGTTTCACCTGGGGCGCGGCGCTGGCGCGCCTGTAGGAACAGGCAGGGGCTGGGCGGCTGCAGGGATAGGGTTGTCACCCGATCTTGCCCGCGACTGGCAACGACTTGCCACATCCCTTTGATATTGACGGGTTTCGGGGAAGGGGATACCGTCTGCGAACTTGTTTCCCAATTCATCGATTCCATAGGCCTGCCATGTCCGACAAGACCATCACGCGCGCGCAACTGAGCGAAGCCGTCTACCAGGAGGTGGGACTGTCGCGAAACGAATCCGCCGATCTGCTGGAGGCGGTGCTGGACGAGGTCTCGTCGGCCCTGGCGCGCGGCGAGGCGGTGAAGATTTCCTCGTTCGGCAGCTTCGCGGTCCGGTCCAAGGGCCAGCGGGTCGGCCGCAACCCCAAGACCGGCGAGGAGGTGCCGATCCTGCCCCGCCGGGTGCTGGTCTTCCGTCCCTCGCAGCTTCTCAAGAAGAAGATCAACGACGGGCCGGTGGCGGCCAAGGCCGGGAAGTGATGAGCGCCGACGGCGAACTGCCGTTGGTGCGCAAGCCCGGCAAGTCGGAAGCTGCCTTCCGCACCATCAGCGAGGTCGCCGAGGATCTGGACGTACCCCAGCACGTGCTGCGCTTCTGGGAGAGCAAGTTCCCCCAGGTCAAGCCGCTCAAGCGCGGCGGCGGCCGCCGCTACTACCGTCCCGAGGACGTTCAGCTGCTGCGCCGCATCCGCGACCTGCTGTATTCCGAGGGCTACACCATCAAGGGCGTCCAGAAGCTGCTGCGCGAGGGCGGGCTCAAGGACGTCGGCGGCGAGGCCCGGCCGGCGGCCGAGCCCGAGTCCTGCTTCGAGCCCGGCCGCGCGGACGAGGACCCCGTCCTCGCCGACGATGCCGGCGGGGAGGTCGAAACCGTCGCCGACGAGCCCGAGGCCCCGGCGGTCGTTTCGCCGGTGCCGCCGGCCCCTGGGCCGGCCGAACCGGGCCGCCTCGCCCCCGGTCTCCGCCGCGAGCTCGAGGGCCTTCTGGCCGAGCTGGAGCAGCTTCGCGGCCTTCTGCAGCCTCGCGAAAGATGAGGGTTGCAGGGCAGGGGGCACCTGAGTATAGTGCGCCCCTCTCCCGGCGGACCCCGCCGGCGGAACCCCCGGCGAGGCCGCCAAGGCCCCGCCACGAGACGGTCGGAGCGTAGCGCAGCCCGGTAGCGCATCAGTCTGGGGGACTGGGGGTCGTGGGTTCGAATCCCGCCGCTCCGACCAACTCTCGCCACCAAGAAAGCCGCCCTCGGGCGGCTTTTCGTTTCGGCGGCGTCATCCCTCCAGATCCGCCGCCTCCTGGTCGGTGAACACCCGCGAGCGGGTCAGGAAACGCTGCCCCTCGGCGCCGTCGAGGGAGAACATGCCGCCACGGCCCGGGACCACGTCGATGATCAGCTGGGTGTGGCGCCAATATTCGAACTGGGCCTTGCCGATATAGAAGGGCGCGCCGCCGATCTCGCCCAGCTTGACGTCCGAGTCGCCGACCAGGAACTCGCCGCGTGGATAGCACATGGGCGCGCTGCCGTCGCAGCAGCCGCCGGACTGGTGGAACATCAGCTCGCCGTGCTTGGCCTTCAGGGTCTCGATCAGGGCCAGGGCGGCGGGGGTGGCGACGACGCGCTCGACCATGGGAACCCTCCACGGAAACGGTCCCCGGGGCCAGATGCCCCGGGGACACGGACACGGGCTAGAAGAAGCCCAGCGCCTTGGGGCTGTAGCTGACCAGCAGGTTCTTGGTCTGCTGGTAGTGGTCGAGCATCATCTGGTGCGTCTCGCGGCCGATTCCCGACTGCTTGTAGCCGCCGAAGGCGGCATGGGCGGGGTAGAGGTGGTAGCAGTTGGTCCACACCCGGCCGGCCTTGATTCCCCGGCCGAAACGATAGGCGCGGTTTCCGTCGCGGGTCCACACCCCGGCGCCCAGGCCGTAAAGGGTGTCGTTGGCCAGGTGAAGGGCGTCGGCCTCGTCCTTGAAGGTGGTCACCGCCACCACCGGGCCGAAGATCTCCTCCTGGAAGATGCGCATGCGGTTGTGGCCGTGGAACACGGTCGGCTTGACGTAATAGCCGCCCGAAAGCTCGCCGCCCAGCTCGGCGCGGCCGCCGCCGGCCAGCACCTTGGCGCCCTCCTGCTGGCCGATGTCGATGTAGGACAGGATCTTCTCCATCTGCTCGGTGGAGGCCTGGGCGCCGATCATGGTGTCGGTGTCGAGCGGATTGCCCTGCCTGATGGCCGCCACCCGGGCCAGGGCGCGGTCCATGAAGCGGTCGTAGACGCTTTCCTGAACCAGGGCGCGGGATGGACAGGTGCAGACCTCGCCCTGGTTCAGGGCGAACATGACGAAGCCCTCGATGGCCTTGTCGAGGAAGTCGTCATCCTTCGCCGCCACGTCGTCGAAGAAGATGTTGGGGGACTTGCCGCCCAGTTCCAGCGTCACCGGAATGAGGTTCTGGCTGGCGTACTGCATGATCAGCCGGCCGGTGGTCGTTTCGCCGGTGAAGGCGATCTTGGCGATGCGATTCGACGACGCCAGCGGCTTGCCCGCCTCCAGCCCGAAGCCGTTGACGATGTTGAGCACGCCCGGCGGCAGCAGGTCAGCGATCAGTTCCGCCAGCACCATTATGCCGATGGGGGTCTGCTCGGCCGGCTTCAGCACCACGCAGTTGCCGGCCGCCAGCGCCGGGGCCAGCTTCCACGTCGCCATCAGGATCGGGAAGTTCCACGGGATGATCTGGCCGACGACGCCCAGCGGCTCGTGGAAGTGGTAGGCGATGGTGTTGGCGTCGATCTCCGCCAGCGTGCCTTCCTGGGCGCGGATGCACGAGGCGAAATAGCGGAAATGGTCGATGGCCAGGGGGATGTCGGCGGCCAGCGTCTCGCGGATCGGCTTGCCGTTGTCCACGGTCTCCGCATAGGCCAGCAGGTCCAGGTTCGCCTCCATGCGGTCGGCGATCCGGTTCAGGATGCTGGCCCGCTCCGCCACGCTGGTGTGGCCCCAGCCCTCGGCCGCCTTGTGAGCCGCGTCGAGGGCAAGGGAGATGTCCTCCTCGGTGGAGCGGGCGGCCTGGCAGAACGCCTGGCCGGTGATGGGGGTGACGTTGTCGAAGTACTGCCCCTTGACGGGGGCCGCCCAGTCGCCACCGATGAAATTGTCGTAGCGGGGTTTGAACTGGAGCTTGGCACCGGCGGTGCCGGGAGCGGCGTAGAGCATTCGTGTTACCTCCCGTCGAGTGTTCGTCGTCCCGCGTCAGGCGGGTTCGCCATCGTCCTCGCAGGAAGCGTGCCGATCCCGTAAGGCATTGGACGGAAAGGAAAACGACAGCCGTTGCCATGTCGCAGGGGCGTCCCGCTCCGGGACACTGTCCCAAAACGGGACAGGTGCGAGGCATTACCAATTTTTCCTTGCCTGCCGTCGCGGCTCCCCTAGACTCGCAGGAAACGCCGATGGCGCCGCGAAGCACGGAGCCACGGGGAGGAACGTCAATGCAGACGGTGAACGGTCGGACTCCGGGCTCGGCGCTGCGGCGGGCCCGCCATATGCTCGAATGTGGGGAAATCCCTCCCGACGGCCTCGTGGACCGGACGGTCGCCCGCTCGTGGCGGCGAAGCATGGATGCCGGGCTGTTGCCGTTCGGGCGCGTCGCCGGCGGCGAGCCGCTGGCGGCGGCCGAGATCGCCCGCGCGGTCGAACGGCGCACCGAGCTGGTCGCCTGCGCCCGACCGCTGATGGAATACCTGCATGCCAACCTGCGCGGGTCCGGGAGCATGGTCATCCTCGGCGACGACTGCGGCCTGCTGCTCGACGCCCTGGGCGACCCGGACTTCGTGGGGCGCGCCGGCAGGGTGGCCCTCATGCCCGGCGCATCCTGGAGCGAGCCCCACCGGGGCACCAACGCCATCGGCACCGCCCTGGCCGAAGGCGGCCCGGTGGTGGTGCATGGACAGGAGCATTTCTTCGAACACAATTCCTTCCTGACCTGTGCCGCCGCCCCGGTGATGGGCCCCGACGGCCGTCTTCTCGGGGTGCTCGACATCTCGGGGCCCCGTCGCGGGCGCCATCCCCACAGCTTCGGGCTCGTCCGCACCGCCGCGCACCTGATCGAGAACCGGCTGTTCGAGGTCCGGCATGCCCGCGCCCATCGCATCCGTTTCCATCCGCGCGCCGACGGCATCGGCACCGTCGCCGAGGGCCTGGCCGCCCTTTCGGAAGACGGCGTCGTCATCGGCGCCAACCGTGCCGGCCTGGCCCTGCTGGGCATCGCGGTGGCCGATCTGGGACGGATCGGCATCGAATCGTGCCTGCGGGCGCGCTTCCCGGACCTCGCCGACTGGGGCCGCCGCCGGCCAGGGACCGTCATGGTCGCCGCCGGCCGTGACCGCCGCCTGTTTGTCAGGATCGAATGGGGGGCCGACGCGACGACGACGACGGTGGTTGCCGTGCGCCCAAGTCGCCAACCATCCGATGCGTTGGAGGCGCTGGATACCGGCGACGCCCGCATGAAGGCGGCCATCGACCGCGCCCGGCGTGTCGTCGACAAGCCCATTCCGCTGCTTCTCCACGGCGAATCCGGGGTCGGCAAGGAGGTCTTCGCCAAGGCGCTCCATGCCTCGGGCACGCGATGCAAGGGGCCTTTCGTCGCGGTCAACTGCGCCGCCCTGCCGGAACAGTTGATCGAGGCCGAACTGTTCGGCTACGGCCCCGGCGCCTTCACCGGGGCGCGGCGCGACGGCAATCCCGGGCGGCTTCGCGAGGCTCACGGCGGCACGCTGTTCCTGGACGAGATCGGCGACATGCCGCTGGCCCTGCAGGGGCGCCTGCTGCGGGTGCTGCAGGACCGCGAGGTCGTGCCGCTGGGCGGCGGCCGGCCGGTGACGGTGGATTTCTCCGTCGTCGCGGCGACCAATCGCCCGCTGAGGGCCGAGGTCGAGGCCGGTCGCTTCCGCGCCGACCTCTATTACCGCCTCAATGGCCTGACCCTGACCCTGCCTCCCTTGCGCGAGCGTGGCGATTTCGGGATTCTGGTGGACCGCATCCTCGACTCGCTCGAGCCGGGGAAGGGCATCATGCTGACGCCCGACGTCGCCGCTGCCTTCGCCACCCATTCCTGGCCCGGCAATATCCGCCAACTCGCCAATGCCCTGCGCACGGCCTGCGCGCTCCTGGAGCCGGGCGAGGGGTGGATCGGGTGGGAGACGCTGCCCGAGGATCTGGTCGACGAGCTGCGGCGGCCCAGCCAGATGCCGCGGACGGACGGTGGCGGCCGCATGCTGTCGCTTCGCGACGCATCGGATCGTGCCATCGGACTGGCGGTGCAACAGAGCGGCGGCAATCTGTCCGAGGCTGCGCGGACACTGGGGATTAGCCGGAATACCCTCTATCGCCGCATGAAGCAGGTGACCAAGGCGGCGCCTTCGTTATGATGGCGGCATGTCTTCCACCCAGTGCCCTCAACCGCATCTCTGGCTCGCCCTGTCCCCCCACGGATACGGTCACGCCGCCATGGCCGCGCCGGTGGTGGAGGAGCTGCGCCGGCGGCGGCCGGATCTGCGGCTGACGATTCAGACCGGCATCGCGCCCGGGTTCCTGCGCTCGGCCTTCGGCGACGACTTCGTGCACGTGCCGGATATTCCCGATTTCGGCTTCCGCATGCACTCCTCCATCGACATCGATGTCGCCGCCAGCACCGACGGATATGCTCGTCTGCATGCCGATTTCGACGCGGTGGTGGCGCGCGAGGCGGCCAGGCTGGAGGCGGCCCGGCCGGACGTGGTGGTGTCCAATGTCGCCTACGCGGTCCTGGCCGGGGCGGCGAGGGCGGGCGTGCCGGCCATCGGCTTCTCGTGCCTGAATTGGGCCGACATGTTCGCCCGCTATCTGCGCGCCATGCCCGGCGCGGCGCGCATCGAACGTGAAATCCGCGCCGCCTATGCGGCCGCCGACGTCTTCCTACGCTGCACCCCCGCGCAGGATATGACGCTGCCCAATGTGGTCGATGTGGGCGTGGTGGCCCGGCGGGGACGACGGCGGCGCGACGAACTGGACGCGGTGATGGGGATTTCCGCCGCGACCCGCGTCGGCCTGATCGCGTTTGGCGGCATCGATCATCGGCTGCCGACCGAGCGTTGGCCGGCGATCGCCGGATGGCGGTGGATCAACGCGCTGTCCGAGGTGCCCGAGCGCCCCGACATGATACCCTGGGCCACGCTCGGGATTCCGTTCGCGGACCTGATTCCGTCGGTCGATCTGGTGGTCACCAAGGTGGGCTACGGCACCTTCGCCGAGGCCGGGGTCGCCGGCACGCCGGTCTTGTACGTCCCACGCCCCGGCTGGCCGGAATCGCCCAATCTCGATGACTGGCTCGCCAACCACACGCGCAGCATGGCGGTTCCCACCGAGGCCTTCTTCGACGGCCGCCTGCCGTCGCTACTACGTATGGTGTTGGGCGGCCCAAAGCCGCGGCCCGCAACGCCGGACGGGGTGTCCGAGGTGGCGGATCGCATCGAAAGAGCCGGTCTTGCCGGACGGGGTGCCTGCGAACGCAGTTGACGCGACCCGGATTCATCACGCGGAAGCATCGAAATCGGTCGCCGTCACCCCCATCTTCACAACAGCGCCCGCCCGCGAGTCCGCTCGCGAACGCCGCGCTTGGGCGGCCTCTGATCCGTCTCCTCTCCAGAGGCGAGCCTCACGTCCACTCCTGGGGCGGAGGGGGGCCATGCCGGCTTCCGCCGCCCCTTTTGTTGACGGAAAGCCCCGAAGGCGGCCACAGTCGATCGCCAACCGAGGAGGCTGCATGACCGATCGCGTGCTGATCTACATCACCGCGCCCGGCCGCGAGGACGCGCTGCGTCTCGGCCGCGCGCTGGTCGAGGAACGGCTGGCCGCCTGCGCCAATCTTGTGGGGCCGATCACCTCGATCTATTGGTGGGAGGGCCGCGTCAACCAGGATGACGAGGTGGCGCTGGTCCTCAAGACCCGCGCCGACCTGGCGGATCGCCTGATCGACCGCGCCCGCGCGCTCCATTCCTATTCCTGCCCCTGCGTGGTGGCGCTGCCCATCACGGCCGGCAATCCCGCCTTCCTGGAATGGATCGGGACCGAGACCGCCTAATCATCGTGTCTCTTAGGCGGGCAGCCACACGCAGGCCGAGGCCTGGGCGGCGATGCCTTCCCGGCGGCCGGTGAAGCCCAGTCCCTCGGTGGTGGTGGCCTTGACGCTGACCCGCTCGCGGCCCATTCCGAGGATCTCGGCCAGGCGGGCCTGCATGGCCGCTCGATGCGGGCCGACCTTCGGCCGTTCGCAGACGATGGTGACGTCGACGTTGACGACGCGCCCGCCCAGGGCCGCGACCAGACCGGCGGCATGGGCCAGGAAGCGATCCGACGACGCCCCCTTCCAGCGATCGTCGGAGGGCGGGAAGTGGTGGCCGATATCGCCGGCCGCGACGGCCCCCAGGATCGCGTCGGTCAGGGCATGCAGGGCGACGTCGGCGTCGGAGTGGCCGGCCAGGGTCTCGTCGTGGGGCACGGGCACCCCGCACAGCCATACCCCTGTTCCCGGCGCGAAACGATGGACGTCGAAGCCGGTGCCGATGCGGATATCGCCCTGGCCGTGGAACCGGCCCCGAGCCCGGTCGAGGTCGGCGGCGGTGGTGATCTTGTAGTTCTCATCGGCCCCCAGGACCAGGGCGACCGCCAGGCCGGCTCGTTCGGCCACCGCCGCGTCGTCTGTGAGTTCAGGACCTCCGGCGGCGGCCCGATGGGCGTCCAGGATGTCGCGGAAGCGGAAGGCCTGCGGCGTCTGGGCCCGCCACAGGGCGGTGCGATCCACGGTGGCGGCCACCAGTCCATCGACACCGCGCTTGAGGGTATCCGCCAGCGGCACCGCCACCAAGGCGCCGGGATGGGCGTCGAGGGCGGCGACGGCGCGGCCGACGATGTCGGCGGTGACGAAGGGGCGGGCGCCGTCGTGGATGAGGACGATGTCGGGATTGATCTCGGCCAGGCTTTCCAGCCCTAGCCGCACCGAGTCCTGACGGCTGGCGCCGCCCGGCACCGGCTCGAGCATCCGCAGGTCCGCCGCCGCATGGTCGTAAAGGGGACGGTCGTCGGGATGGATGACCGCGCGGACCGCGTGGATCAGCGGATTGACGGCGAAAGCGGCCAGGGTGTGGCGAAGGACCGGCCGCCCGGCCAGGTCGAGATATTGTTTCGGAACGTCGCCGCCGACCCGCGACCCGCGACCCGCAGCCACAATCAGCGCCACCACCTTGGTCATCCGCATCCTCCCAGCCTGGGGCGGGAAGGGTAAGCCGGTGCGCTTCCGCTGCCAAGAGGCTCCAAACCGGGCCTTTGCGGCCGCCCCAACAAAGCTTATAGTCGCCGCCATGCCCACGCCCGTCACCCTCAATATTCTCGCCCTCCTGTCGCTGCTGCCGGCGGCCCTGGTTCCCTTGCGCGCCGGCGGCGGCCGCGATGCCGCGTTCTGGGGCGCCATCTCCCTGGCGGTGCTGGGGCCGGCGGTGTCGACCACCCTGCTGCTCTCCGGCGCGTGGCAGACCGACCTGGGCACCACCGTGTGGGTGAGCCTTGCCGCCAGTTCGGGGCTGTTCGCGCTGGTCGCCGCCACCACCCGCCAGGGGTGGCGGCTGGCACCGCTGATGATGCCGTATCTCGCGGTGATGGGGGCGCTGGCCTCGGTGGTGCGGGGGGAGCCCCGGCCCATGGTGGCGAGCGCCCCGGCCATCTGGCTGGATGCCCACATCGTCGTTTCGGTGCTGACCTACGCCTTGTTGACGCTGGCGGCGGTGGCCTCGCTCGGCGTCTTCCTGCAGGAGCGCGCGCTCAAGACCAAGCGCCCCAACCGCCTCACCCGCATGCTGCCCCCGGTCATGGAGGGCGAGCGCCTGGCCGACCGGCTGCTGCTGGCCTCCGAGGCCGTGCTGGGCATCGGCGTGGCCACCGGCATGGCGACCCAGTATTTCGAGACCGGCTCGCTGCTGGTGGCGGACCACAAGACCTTGCTGTCGCTGATCGCCTTCGCCCTGATCGGCGCGGTGCTCGCCGGGCACCGGGTGTGCGGGGTGCGCGGCCGCATGGCGGCGCGGGTGGTGCTGGTGGCCTATCTGTTGGTGACCCTCGCTTTTCCGGGTGTCAAGTTCGTCACGCAAGTGCTGCTCTAAATTTGTTCAGCGGCGTGACGGCTTTTGCCGTTGATTTGGGCGGCCGCTGCATAATAAATACGCAACATGGATACGCCTTCGCGAACCACCCTGACCGTCGGTCCGGTGACCCTGGACAATCCCGTCATCCTGGCGCCGATGTCGGGCGTCACCGACATGCCGTTCCGTCGCCTCGTCAAGCGCATGGGGGCGGGGCTGGTGGTCTCGGAGATGATCGCCAGCGCCGCCATGATCCGCGCCAACCGGCAGACGGTGAAGATGGCCACCGGCTGCGCCGAGGAGCATCCGCTGTCCGTCCAGCTCGCCGGCTGCGAACCCGAGGTGATGGCCGAGGCGGCGCGCATGAACGCCGACCGCGGCGCCGCCATCGTCGACATCAACATGGGCTGCCCGGTCAAGAAGATCGCCGTCAAGGGCGAGGCGGGCTCGGCACTGATGAAGGACGAGGTCCTGGCCGGCCGGCTGATGGAGGCCACGGCCGGCGCCGTCGACGTGCCGGTGACGCTGAAGATGCGCATGGGCTGGGACCGCGACCGGCTCAACGCCCCCAATCTCGCCCGCATCGCCGAGGCCAGCGGCATCCGGATGGTCACCGTCCATGGGCGGACCCGCCAGCAGTTCTACACCGGCACGGCCGACTGGTCGTTCGTCCGCCGGGTCAAGGACGCCGTTTCGATCCCGGTGATCGTCAATGGCGACATCGAGAGCGTCGACGACGCCGTCCGCGCCCTGACGGAATCCGGGGCGGACGGAGTGATGATCGGGCGGGGCACCTACGGGCGGCCGTGGCTGCCCGGCCAGGTCGCCCACTTCCTCGCCACCGGCGAGCGCCTGCCCGACCCGCCGCTGGAGCGGGTGCTGGCGGTCATGCTGGAGCATCTCGACGACATGCTGGGCCATTACGGGCACGAATCCGGCCTCCGGATCGCCCGCAAGCACATCGCCTGGTATTCACGCGGCCTGCACGGCTCGGCCGAGTTCCGGTCCCAGGTCAACCGCCAGACCGACGCCGATGGCGTGCGCCGGCTGATCGATGCGTTCTTCTCCCCCCTCCTGGACAAGGCGGCCGCATGATGGGCAAGGCGGAATCGGCGTGGAGGCGCAAGAGCTGCCAGAGTCTCGATCCGGCCATCGTGCTGGGGGCGCTGTCCTCGGCCGTGGTGGTGGTGGACGGGGACGCCCGCATCCTCTATGTCAATGCCGCCGCGGAACAGCTGTTCCAGTCCGGTGCCAGCTATCTTTGCGGGCAGCCGGTCACCGACTTCCTGCCGCCCGACAGCCCGATCCTGGCCCTGGTCCAGCAGGCCCGCGACAACGCCCTGGTGGTGTCGGAATACGGCGTCGGCCTGGACACGCCGCGCACCGGCAACCGCACGGTGACCGTGCAGGCCGCGCCGGTGAACGAGGTTCCCGGCGCCGTCGTGCTGTCCCTGCACGAGCAGTCCATCGCGCTGAAGATCGGCGGCCAGCTCGCCAGCCGCAACGCCGCCCGCTCGGTCACCGCCATGGCGGCCATGATGGCGCACGAGGTCAAGAATCCGCTGTCGGGCATCCGCGGCGCCGCCCAGCTGCTGGAGGCGTCGGCGGAGGAGGACGACCGCGTGCTGACCCGCCTCATCGTCGACGAGACCGACCGCATCGTCGCGCTGGTTGACCGCATGGAGGTGTTCACCGACAAGCAGCCCATCGACCGCAAGGCCATCAACATCCACCAGGTGCTGGAGCATGTGCGGCGCATCGCCGAGAACGGCTTTGCCCGTCACGTGCGGTTCGTGGAGAACTACGACCCGTCGCTGCCGCCGGTGCTGGGCAACCGCGACCAGTTGATCCAGGTGTTCCTGAACATGGTCAAGAACGCCGCCGAGGCGGTGCCCGCCGAGGGTGGCGAGATCGTCCTGTCCACCGCCTATCAGCACGGCGTCCGCCTGGCGGTGCCGGGGACCGGCGAGCGTCGCCACCTGCCGCTGGTGGTGGCGATCCAGGACAACGGTCCCGGCATTCCCGAGGACCTGCGTCCACACCTGTTCGACGCCTTCGTGACCACCAAGCCCTCGGGCACCGGCCTTGGCCTGGCGCTGGTCGCCAAGGTCATCGGCGACCATGGCGGGGTGGTGGAATTCGACAGCCAGCCGCGCCGCACCGTGTTCCGCGTGATGCTGCCCATGGTGCAAGAGGGGGACGAGGCCTGACCGCATGACCACCACCACATCCACCATCCTGGTCGCCGACGACGACCGCGGCATCCGCACCGTCCTGGCCCAGGCGCTGGGGCGCGCCGGCTACGAGGTCCGCACCACCGGCAACGCCTCGACGCTGTGGCGCTGGGTTTCCGAGGGCGAGGGCGATCTGGTCATCACCGACGTGGTCATGCCCGACGAGAGCGGCCTCGACCTTTTGCCGCGCATCAAAAAGATCCGCCCCGACATGCGGATCATCGTCATGAGCGCCCAGAACACCTTGCTGACCGCCGTCAAGGCCACCCAGCGCGGCGCCTTCGAATATCTGCCCAAGCCGTTCGACCTCAAGGAGCTGGTCTCGGTGGTCCAGCGCGCCCTGTCGGCGCCGCGATCCGCCCCCGAGGCGGGAACGCCGGACGACGACGAGGAGAAGCTTCCCCTCATCGGCCGTTCGCCGGCCATGCAGGAGATCTACCGCACCCTGGCCCGCCTGATGGGTACCGACCTGACGGTGATGATCACCGGCGAGTCGGGGACCGGCAAGGAGCTGGTGGCCCGCGCCCTGCACGACTACGGCAAGCGCCGCAACGGCCCCTTCGTCGCCATCAACATGGCCGCGATCCCGCGTGAGCTGATCGAGAGCGAGCTGTTCGGCCACGAGAAGGGCGCCTTCACCGGCGCCACCCAGCGCGCCGCCGGCCGCTTCGAGCAGGCCGAGGGCGGCACCCTGTTCCTGGACGAGATCGGCGACATGCCGCCCGAGGCCCAGACCCGCCTGCTGCGGGTGCTCCAGGAGGGTGAATACACCACCGTCGGCGGCCGCACCCCCATCCGCGCCAATGTCCGCATCGTCGCCGCCACCCACCGCGACCTCACCCAGCTGATCCGCCAGGGCCTGTTCCGCGAGGATCTGTTCTACCGTCTCAACGTGGTGCCCATCCGGCTGCCGCCCCTGCGCGAGCGATCCGAGGACATCCCGGAACTGGTGCGCCACTTCCTGACGATGGCCTCGGCCGAGGGACTGCCGCCCAAGACCATCGACGCCATCGCGATGGAGCGCCTCAAGCGCCACCGTTGGCCCGGCAATGTCCGCGAGTTGGAGAACCTGGTCCGCCGCCTGGCGGCGCTCTACTCCCAGGAAGTGATCGGCATCGACGTCATCGAGGCCGAGCTGGCCGGGGGCGCGCCACCGGTCGACGCGGTGTCCGGGGTGGAAGGCGAGGGGCTGGGCGCCACCGTCGACCGCCACCTGCGCGAGTACTTCGCCAGCCACGGCGACACCCTGCCGCCGCCCGGCGTCTACGACCGCGTCCTCAGGGAAGTGGAGAAGCCGTTGATCTCGCTGGCCCTCGAGGCCACCCGCGGCAACCAGATCAAGGCCGCGCACATCCTGGGCCTCAACCGCAACACCTTGCGGAAGAAGATCCGCGACCTCGACATCCCGGTGTCGCGCGGCGGGCTGAAGTAGTCCATGGCCACCGATCGCCGCCGGCTTGGCGTCCGCCTCATGCTGTGGGCCCGCCGCGTCGGGCTCGCCCGTCGGCTGGCGGTGGCGCTGACGCTGGCGGTGGTGCCGTCGGTGGTGGCGACCTTCCTGGCCATGACGGTATCCGACGCCGCCGGCCCCGACCCCCGGACGGTGCTGAGCCTGCTGGGGCTGGACGTGGCCCTGCTATTGGCGCTCGGCGTCGTGGTCGGCGTGCGGGTGGCCGGCGTGTGGCGGGCCAGGCGGCGCGGGTCCAGCGGGTCCAAGCTGCATCTGCGCTTCATCCTCCTGTTCTCACTGGTGGCGATCACGCCGTCGCTGGTGGTGTCGCTGGGCTCCGCCGTGTTCTTCCGCTACGGGGTCGAGACCTGGTTTTCCGACCGCGTCCGGACCGCCCTCGAGGCCTCGATCCAGGTGGCCCATGCCTACCTGCAGGAACACCAGCAGGTCATCGCCGGCGACGCCCTGGCCATGGCCAACGACATCAACCGCGAAGGCCCGCTGCTGGTCGCCGCCCAGCAGCGCTTCAACACCTTCGTCGCCACCCAGGCGGCGGTGCGCGGCCTGACGGAGGCCATCGTCTTCGACAACCAGGGGCAGGTTCTGGCCCGGTCAGGCCTGGCCTTCTCCATCGAATCGAGCATCTCCCAGATTCCCTATTGGGCCACCGAGAAGGCCCGCAACGGCGAGGTCGCGGTGCTGACCAGCGAGGACGACGACCGCGTCCGCGCCCTGGTCAGGCTTCCGGCGTTCATCGGCGAGACCTATCTGTTCGTGGGCCGCTTCGTCGATCCCCAGGTGGTCGGCCACGTGGAGCAGACCTCGGCCGCCGTGGCCGAATACGAGAAGCTGGAAGGCCGCCGCGTCGGCCTGGAACGCGCCTTCATGCTGGTCTTCGCGGTGGTGGCGCTGCTGATCCTGCTGGCGGCGATCTGGGTCGGCCTGATGATGGCCATGACGCTGGCCACGCCCATCGCGCGCCTCATCGACGCCGCCGAGAAGGTGCGCAGCGGCGACCTCGACGCGCGGGTCGACGAGAGGGAGGCCACCGACGAAATCGGCACCCTGGCGCGCGCCTTCAACCGCATGACGGAGCAGTTGGGGCAGCAACGGCGCGACCTGATGGGCGCCAACCGGGAACTGGACGAACGCCGCCGTTTCACCGAGACCGTGCTGGAGGGCGTGTCGGCGGGCGTGATCGGCATCGATCGTTTCGGTGCCGTCCATCTTCCCAACCGCTCGGCCTGCGAGTTGCTGGCGACGTCGCCGGAGGAGATGGCCGGCCGTCCCCTCGACGCCGTGGTTCCGGAACTGGGCGGCGTTTTGGAGGAAGCCCGCCGCCGCCCCGACCGTCTGGTCCAGCACGAGGTCAAGCTGGCCCGCGGCGGCCGGCCCCGCACCCTGCTGGTGCGGGTGGCGGCGGAACGGCTGGCCTCCGAGACCATCGGCTACGTGGTCACCTTCGACGACATTACCGAGCTGGTCTCGGCCCAGCGCAAGGCCGCCTGGGCCGACGTGGCGCGGCGCATCGCCCACGAGATCAAGAATCCGCTGACCCCCATCCAGTTGTCGGCCGAACGCCTGAAGCGCAAGTATCTCAAGGAGATCCAGAGCGATCCCGAGACCTACGCCACCCTGATCGAGACCATCGTCCGTCAAGTGGGCGACATCGGGCGGATGGTCGACGAGTTCTCGTCCTTCGCCCGCATGCCCGCCCCGCAAATGAAGGCCGAGGATCTTGCCGACCTCTGCCGGCAGTCGCTGTTCCTTCAGAAGACCGGCTATCCCGACGTCGCCTTCGAGGCCGAATTGCCGCCCGAGGCGGTGCCGGCGGTCTGCGACGGCCGCCTGGTCGGACAGGCGCTGACCAACCTCCTGAAGAACGCGGTCGAGGCGATCCGGGGGAGGGAAGGCGACGACCTGCCGGCCGGTCGCGTCGCCCTGTCGCTGACCCGAGAGGGGAACCGCATCGTCGTCGAGGTTCGCGACAATGGTCGCGGCCTGCCGGCCGAGGAACGCGAACGCCTGACCGAACCCTACGTCACCACCCGGGCCAAGGGCACCGGATTAGGACTTGCCATCGTCAAGAAAATCATGGAAGACCATGGCGGAGACCTTTACCTGGAGGACGCTCCGGGAGGCGGTGCCAGGGTCGGACTCGTCTTCCGCGAGGCCGAGCCGCAACAACCGTCCCCCGCATCCGCCAATCCGACGGCAACCCATGGCGCATGACATCCTGATCGTCGACGACGAGGCCGATATCCGCGCCCTCATCGCCGGCATTCTCGAGGACGAGGGCTATTCGACGCGCGAGGCGGCCACCTCCGACGCGGCGCTGGACGCCGTGCGGGCCCGGCGGCCCAGCCTGGTCATCCAGGACATCTGGCTGCAGGGATCGGCCCTGGACGGCCTCGGCATCCTGGACGCCATCAAGCGCGACCATCCCGACGTGCCGGTGGTGATGATCTCGGGCCACGGCACCATCGAGACCGCCGTCCAGGCCATCAAGCAAGGCGCCTACGACTTCATCGAAAAGCCGTTCAAGACCGACCGCCTGCTGATCATCGTCGAGCGGGCCATCGAGGCCGCCCGCCTGCGGCGCGAGAACCGCGAGCTGCGCCTGCGGGTGGGAAGCTCGGGCGCCGCCGCCGACCTGGTCGGCGCCTCGCCCTTCGTCCAGCAGATCCGCGCCGCCATCGACAAGGTGGCGCCGACCAATTCCCGCGTCCTCGTCACCGGCCCGGCCGGCTCGGGCAAGGAGGTGGTGGCCCGCATCATCCACGGCCGCTCGCGCCGCGCCGAGGGGCCGTTCGTGGTGCTGAACTGCGCCGCCATGCATCCCGACCGCATGGAAATCGAGCTGTTCGGCACCGAGCACGGCGTCGACGGCCCCGACAGCCCGCGCAAGATCGGCACCTTCGAGCAAGCCCATGGCGGCACCCTGTTGCTGGACGAGGTGGCGGACATGCCGCTGGAGACCCAGGGCAAGATCGTCCGCGTGCTCCAGGACCAGACCTTCGAGCGGGTGGGCGGCGGGAAAAGGGTCGAGGTCGATGTCCGCGTCATCGCCAGCACCAATCGCGATCTGCAGTCCGAGATCGCCGCCGGCCGCTTCCGCGAGGATCTGTTCTATCGCCTCAATGTCGTGCCGGTGAAGGTGCCGCCGTTGCGGGACCGCAAGGAAGACGTGCCGCTTCTGGCCCGTCATTTCATGCAACTGGCCGCCCAGGCGGCGGGCGTGCAGCCGCGCCCGCTGGGCGAGGACGCGCTGGCGGCGCTCCAGGCCTATGACTGGCCGGGCAACATCCGCCAGCTGCGCAACGTCATGGACTGGTTGCTGATCATGGCCCCGGGCGACGGCGGCGATTCCATCCGCGCCGACATGCTGCCCAGCGAGATCGGCGCCATCACCCCGGCGGTGCTGCGCTGGGAGAAGTCCAGCGAGATCATGACCCTGCCGCTGCGCGAGGCGCGGGAGCTGTTCGAGCGTGAATACCTGCTGGCGCAGGTCAATCGTTTCGCCGGCAACATCTCGCGCACCGCCGCCTTCGTCGGCATGGAACGGTCGGCGCTGCATCGCAAGCTGAAGCTGCTCGGCGTCAACACAGACGACAAGCGCGGCTAACAGGGTAGTAGGGGGGCGGCCATGAAGGTCATCGTCTGCGGGGCCGGCCAGGTCGGCTTCAACATCGCCCATTATCTCGCCAGCGAGAACAACGACGTCACCGTCATCGACCAGCGCCCCGACCTGATCCGCAAGATCAGCGACACCCTCGACGTCCAGGCCATCCTGGGCTACGCCTCGCATCCGCCGGTCCTCGAGCAGGCCGGTGCCGGCGACGCCGACATGATCATCGCGGTCACCCATGCCGACGAGGTCAACATGGTGGCCTGCCAGGTGGCGCACTCGCTGTTCAACGTGCCCACCAAGATCGCCCGCGTACGCTCGCAATCCTATCTCCAGCACATGTGGGCGACGCTTTTCTCGCGCGAGCATCTGCCCATCGACGTCATCATCAGCCCCGAGATCGAGGTGGCGCGGGCCATCACCCGCCGCCTGCAGGTGCCGGGCGCCATCGACGTCATCCCGCTGGCCAACGACAAGGTGCGCCTGATCGGCGTGCGGTGCACCGAGGCCTGCCCGCTGATCAACACGCCGCTCCGGCAGCTGACCGTTCTGTTTCCGGATCTGAACATCGTGATCATCGGCATCGTGCGCGGCGGCAAGGCCATGGTGCCGACCGCCGAGGACCAGATGCTGGACGGCGACGAGGTCTATTTCGTGGTCGACACGGCCCATGTGGACCGGGCGCTCGCCGCCTTCGGCCGCGAGGACCAGGAAGCGCGGCGCATCGTCATCTTCGGCGGCGGCAATATCGGCCTGTTCCTCGCCCAGCAGATCGAGGCCGAGCACCCGGGCGCGTCGGTCAAGGTCATCGAGACGGACAAGGAACGCGCCGAATACGTCGCCAAGACCCTGCATCGCACCGTCGTCCTGCATGGCGACGTGCTCGACCCCGAGATCCTGCACGAGGCCAGCGTGGCCGCCGCCGAGACCGTGGTGGCGGTGACCAACGACGACGAGACCAACATCCTGTCCTCGCTGCTGGCCAAGCGCTATGGCGCCAGGCGCGGCATGACGCTGATCAACAAGACCACCTACAACGCCCTGATGGGGCCGCTGGGCGTGGATGTGGTGATCAGCCCGCGCGCCATTACCGTCTCCAATATCCTCCAGCACGTGCGCCGTGGCCGCATCCACGCCGTCCACTCGCTGCACGAGGGCTTCGGAGAGTTGATCGAGGCCGACGCCCTGGAGACCTCCAGCCTGGTCGGCAAGCCGCTCCGCGACGTCAAGCTCCCCAATGGCGTGCTGTTGGGCGCGGTGGTGCGCGACGGCCAGGTCATCAGCCCACGCGGCAACACCGTCGTCCAGGCCGGCGACCGGGTGGTGCTGTTCGCCGCCGCCGACGCGGTGAAGAAGGTCGAAAAGATGTTCTCGGTGCGGCTGGAGTATTTCTGACGTGCCGCGGGTCAGCTACGTCAACGGCCACTATGTCCGCCACGCCGAAGCCGCCATTCACATCGAGGATCGCGGGTTCCAGTTCGCCGATGCCGTCTACGAGGTGATGCCGGTGGCCGCCGGCCGTGTCCGCCACCTGGACCAGCACCTGGACCGGCTGGAGCGCTCGCTGGGCGCCCTGGCCATCGCCTGGCCGGTGCCGCGCCGTGTCCTGCCGCTGATCCTGGCCGAAGTGGTGCGCCGTAACCGGCTGGCCGACGGCGTCGTCTATCTTCAGGCGACGCGGGGGGCGGCGCCGCGCAACCATCTGTTCCCGGCCGCCGCCATGCCGGGACTGGTGGTGTCGGCCTGGGCGGCCAAGGGGCCGTCGGCCCGCCAGGTGGAGGAGGGCGTGGCGGTCGCCACCCGGCCCGACCAGCGCTGGAAGCGTCCCGACATCAAGACCGTCGCCCTGCTGCCCAACGCCCTGGCCCGGCAGTCGGCCAAGGAGGTGGGCGCCTTCGAGGCGCTGTTGATCGGCGAGGCGGGGCAGGTGCGGGAGGGCTCGGCCACCAATTTCTTCATCATCGGCCGCGACGGCGCGCTGCTGACCCATCCCGCCGACCACGCCATCCTGGCCGGGGTGACCCGCGCCAACGTCGTTTCGCAGGCGCGGTCGATGGGACTCGAGATCGGCGAGCGACCTTTCGGTCTGGACGAGGTTTCGGCCGCGCGCGAAGCCTTCCTGACCGGCACCACCATCGCGGTATTGCCGGTGACCCGCATCGACGGCCGGCCAGTGGCGGACGGGACGCCGGGTCCGGTAACCTTGGCGTTGAGATCCCGCGTCCTGGAGCTTCGCAACCGGTGAGCCTGCTGTCCGTGCCCAAGGCGATGGTGTTCGACTGGGACAACACCCTGGTGGATTCCTGGGCCTGCATCCGCGAATCCTACAACATGACCTTCGGCCATTTCGGAATGCCGGAATGGAGCCTGGAGGAATGCAAGGTCAACGTGGCGAAGTCGCTGCGCGATTCATTCCCGTCGTTGTTCGGCGACCGCTGGGAGGAAGCCCGCGACATCTTCTACGCCAGCTTCGAATCCATCCATATGTCGCATCTCGATCCGCTGCCGGGGGCGCAATCCATGCTGGAGGACTTCACCCGACGCGGCGTCTACCTGGCGGTGGTCAGCAACAAGCGCGGTTCGTTCCTGCGGGGCGAGGTCGAGGCCCTGGGATGGAGCCGGTTCTTCGGCGGCCTGGTCGGGGCCAACGACGCCGAGGCCGACAAGCCCCACCCGTCCCCGGTCCGGATGGCCCTGGCCCCTGGTGGTTTCGATCCCGGTCCGGACGTGTGGTTCGTGGGCGACGCCGCCATCGACATGCAGTGCGGGCACGCTTCCGGGTGCCTGCCGGTGCTGATGCGTGGCGACCCTCCCCGGGCAGGTGAGTTCGGGTCCTACCCGCCCGTATGTCATCTGGCGGGGTGCGGTGCGATCGTCGCCCTTGTGAGCGAACTAGCGGTTCCCATATCGGGAATTTGATGGTAACGAGGGGGTCTTGGGGAGGATACTCTTCTTCACCGACCCAGAAAATATCTCGGGCAAATAAGAACGGATCATCCATCATGTCCGCGGAAAAGTCCCAAAATGTGCAGGATGTTTTTCTCAACTACATCCGCAAGAACAAGACACCTGTCACGATCTTCCTGGTGAACGGGGTCAAGTTGCAGGGCATCGTAACCTGGTTCGACAACTTCTCTGTGCTCCTGCGCCGTGACGGCCATACCCAGCTGGTCTACAAGCACGCGATTTCGACGGTGATGCCGTCGACTCCGATCTCGTTGTTCGAGCCGAACAAGGAAAGCGGCGAAGAGTAAGTGGCGAGCGGACAGACCGGCCCCGCGCGGCCGGACCCTCAGCGTGCCATGGTGGTCCACCCCGCCGTCAAGACGGGGGAGGGGGCCGTTCGCCAGCCGGACGCCCGCCTCTCCGAGGCGGTCGGGCTGGCCCAGGCCATTTCTCTCGATATCGTCCATGCCGAGGTGGTGCCGGTCGCCAAGTTGCGACCGGCCACCTTGCTCGGCAAGGGCGCCGTCGACCGTCTCGCCGTCGAGGTCAAGGACAAGGAGATCGCGGTCGCCGTCATGGACGGGCACCTGTCGCCGGTCCAGCAGCGCAATCTCGAACGGGCGTGGTCGTGCAAGGTCATCGACCGCACCGGCCTGATCCTCGAGATTTTCGGCGAGCGGGCGCGCACCCGCGAGGGCGCGCTGCAGGTGGAGCTGGCGGCGCTCAGCTACCAGCGTTCGCGCCTTGTGCGGTCGTGGACCCACCTGGAGCGCCAGCGCGGCGGCTTCGGCTTCCTGGGCGGCCCCGGCGAGACCCAGATCGAGGCCGACCGCCGCATGATCGGCGAGCGCATCGTCAAGCTGAAGCGCGAGCTTGACGACGTCAAGCGGACCCGCGACCTGCACCGCTCGGCCCGCAAGCGGGTGCCTTATCCCATCGTCGCCCTGGTGGGCTACACCAATGCCGGCAAGTCGACGCTGTTCAACCGGCTGACCCGCGCCGAGGTGCTGGCCCAGGACATGCTGTTCGCGACCCTGGACCCGACCATGCGCGGCCTCAGGCTGCCGTCGGGGCGCAACGTCATCCTGTCCGACACCGTCGGCTTCGTCTCCGACCTGCCCCACGAGCTGGTGGCCGCTTTCCGCGCCACGCTGGAGGAGGTGTTGGAAGCCGACGTGGTCGTCCACGTCCGCGACATCTCCCATCCCGACACCGAGGCCCAGGCGGCCGACGTGGAAACCGTGCTCAGGGAGCTGGGGATCGGGTCCATGGTGGATACGGGGCTGGTCGAGGCGCTCAACAAGATCGACCTCCTCGACGAGCACGCCCGCGAGCTGGTGTCCAACCAGGCCGCCCGCCGCCCGGGAACGGTGGCGGTGTCGGCGGTTTCCGGAGAAGGAGTGGACGCCCTCCTGGCCTGCCTGGACGAGCGGCTGTCCGTCGGCCGCCAGTTGGTGGACGCCCAGGTGCCGCTTGTGGACGGCGCCACCATTTCCTGGCTCTACCGTCAGGGCGAGGTGGTGGCCCGCCGCGACGACGACGCCGTCGCCTTCGTGCGCGTGCGCCTGGACCCGGCCGACGCCCAGCGCCTGCGGCAGAGGTTGGCCGAAGGGCGCGGATCGTGACCGTCCCGGCGCCAGAGGCGGTCAACGCCATCATCCGCGAGGCCACCGAGGCTGAGATCCTGCCGCGGTTCAAGAATCTGCGCGCCTCGCAAATCCGCGAGAAGAAGCCCAACCAACTGGTCACCGAAGCCGATATCGAGGCCGAGAAGGTCCTGGCCCGCCGTCTGACCGACCTGCTGCCGGGTGCCGTGGTCGGGGAGGAATCGGTGGAGCACGCCCCCGCCCTGATGGACGCGCTCGGGCGTCCCGGCCCGGTATGGGTGATCGACCCGGTGGACGGCACCGCCAACTTCGCTCACGGTCGTCCGCGCTTCGCGGTGGCGGTGGCGCTGGTGGTGGACGGCGAGACCTTGGCCGGCTGGATTCACGACCCGGTCCCCAACCGCACCATCGTGGCGATCAAGGGCCAGGGCTGCTGGCGGGCCGAGGGAACCACCCGCCTGATGCTGCGGGTGGCCGAGGAGGTGCCGCTGGCCGAGATGTGCGGCTCGGTCAAGAAGAAGGGCAAGGTGGCCGCCAATGTGCTGCACGTGGCGCGCCGGGGCAGCGCCGCCCACGACTACCTGGATCTGGTCACCGGCCGTCTGCACTTCGCCCATTTCGACCGCCTGATGCCCTGGGACCACGCCGCCGGCGTCCTCATGCACGCCGAGGCCGGCGGCCATGGCCGCATGGTGGACGGCACCCCCTACACCCCCGTCCTCCACCACGGCGCCATTCTGCTGGCCCCGGGGGAAGGAAGCTGGAACCAACTGCGGCCGCTGGTCGACTAGCCGCGCCGGTGCACGGTCAGGCCGCCGGGGGCCTGGGTCACCGGCATCATCTCGATGCGGTTGATGTTGACGCGGGCGGGCAGGGTGGTGGCCCAGAACACCGCCTCGGCGACGTCCTCGGAGGAGAGAGCGTCGGTGTTCTCGTAGACCTTGGCCGCCTTGCCGGCGTCGCCGTGGAAGCGGACCAGCGAGAATTCCGAGCCGCCGCACAGGCCGGGCTCGATATTGGTGACGCGGACGCGGGTGCGCACCAGATCGGTCAGCAGGTTGAGCGAGAACTGGGTGACGGCGGCCTTGGTGGCGCCGTAGGCGTTGCCGCCGGCATAGGGATAGGTGCCGGCGATGGAGGACAGGTTGACGATGTGGCCGCGGTCGCGGGCGACCATGCCGGGCAGCACCGCGCGGGTGACGTACATCAGGCCCTTGACGTTGGTGTCCACCATCTGGTCCCAGTCGTCGAGGTCGGCCTCGTCGGCACCATCGAGCCCAAGGGCGAGGCCGGCGTTGTTGACCAGCACGTCGATGGCGGCGAAATCGGCCGGCAAGGCGGCCACGGCCTCGCTCACCGCCTTGCGGTCGCGCACGTCGAGGGGGACGGTGTGGACGGGCACCGACGACAGCTCGGCCTTGATCGCGGCCAGCCGTTCGGCGCGGCGGCCGCACAGGACGAGGCCCGCGCCGGCGGCGGCGTAGCGGCGCGCGATGGCGGTTCCGAAGCCGGCGGTGGCGCCGGTGACGAACACGATGCGGTCCTTCCACTCGGTCATGGACGGCTCCTCAGTTGAGTGGGCGGGAAGGGTCGTCCTCGCGCACCATCACCAGATAGGGCGACGGCGACAGCGGGTTCTCGATCTTCCAGACATACACCTTGTACTGGCCGAAGGGGCGGACCTCGGAAGCGTTGTGCTTGATGACGGCGGCGTCGGTGGTGACGCGGAACTCGCCCTCCATGCCGACGCCCAGTTCGGCCATGCGCCGCGCGTCGCCGGGCTTGACGCCGTTGGCGTCGATGATGATGGCGCCGTCCTCGTTGCCCTTGAGCGCCAGCAGGCGGGCATCTCGGCGCAGGATGGCGGTCAGTTGGGTCTTGCCCAGGCGGCCCATGCGCTCGTAGCGGACCTTGAAGCGGCCCTTGCCGACCCGCTCGACGGATTTGAACGCGACGTCGCGGATCAGGTCCTTGTAGATGTTGTTGTTGCGCTCTTCCTCGTTCTCGGGGGTGATCTTGCCGTTGGCGTAGTCGTGGAGGATCGGCGCGTAGATCAGTTCGCCGTCATAGGACAGGGCGTAGTCGCCGTATTTCGAGATGCGCAGCTCGGACCGGAACTTGTCGGGGACGTAGCAGGAGGCGAGGGTGGCAACGGCGGCCAGCGCCAACAGCGCCCGGACTAGCCCTCGGTTCCTCATTGTCCCCGGTCTCCCTCGCGTTCGGCCTGCTTCGCCTCGGTCCACAGCGCCTCCATCTCGTCGAGGCTGGCGGCCTCGGGCGAGGCACCCCGCGCCGCCAGGCGTGCCTCGATGTGACGGAAACGCCTGTCGAATTTGGCGTTGGCGTGCTTGAGCGCCTGCTCGGGGTCGATATTGAGCTTGCGGGCAAGGTTGACGCAAGCGAAGAGAACGTCGCCCATCTCGTCCTGCAGCCGTTCCGCCGCGGCGCCGGCATCGATTTCCTCTTTGATTTCCGCGACTTCCTCGGCGATCTTGTCAAGGACGTCCGCCGCTGCCGTCCAGTCGAAGCCGACGCGGGCGGCACGGTTCTGCAGCTTGAGCGCCCGCGTCATGGGCGGCAGCGAGCGGGCGACGCCGTCCAGCACGCTGGCGGCGCCGGCGCCCGACCGCTCGGCCGCCTTGGCTTCCTCCCAGGCCCGGGTCTGGGTGTCGGCGTCGGGGATGTGGGCGTCGCCGAAGACGTGGGGATGGCGGCGCTCCATCTTGTCGGCGATGGCCGAGGCGACCGCGTCGAAATCCCACAAGGCTTGTTCCTTGGCCATCTGGGCGTAGAACACGACCTGGAAGAGGAGGTCGCCCAGCTCGTCCTTGAGATGGACCATGTCACCATGGTCGATGGCGTCGGCGACCTCGTAGGCTTCCTCGATGGTATAGGGCGCGATGGTGGCGAAGGTCTGCTCGCGGTCCCACGGACAGCCGTCGGGCGAACGGAGCGTCTCCATGATGGACAGCAGACGGTCGATGGGGCGCATGGTCGAGGCTCACAAAGGGGAGGATGGCAACAAGGTGTTGATCCGGCATCTTTCCCCGGATGCTTTTGTCGCATAATGCATATTATGGAACCTGCGGGACCTAGCCGAATTGGGGCAGCTCGTTCAGGATCATCGTGGCGATCAGCACCAGAAGTGCCATGATGATCATGATCGCCATGGCGATCTTTCCACTATCCATGGTTCAGGTCTCCGTCCAGGTGAATCACGAGGCCGTCCCAGGCCGGTTCCACGTTCCGCGGGCAGCGGGCCCGCAGGTCTTCGTAGTCGAGCCCGGGCGTCATATGGGTCAGATACGCCCGCGCCGGCCGAACCCGGTCGATCCAGCCCATGACCTTGTCGAAATGGGCGTGGGTCGGATGCGGATCGAAAGTCAGGCACCCGACGATCCACAGATCGATGCCCGCCAGTGCGTCGAAGGATGCTTCCGGCAGGTCCACCAGATCGGTGGAATAAGCGACCGGGCCGAAGCGATAGCCGATGGTGCGGCCATAGCCGTGATCCTGGTCGAACGGCACCACCTCGATGGCGCCGACCCGGAACGGCCCGTGCAGCGCATGCGGCAGCAGCATCGGCTTGTAGATGCTCTGGCCCTCGCCGACCTCGCCCAGAACGTAGGGAAACCGCGCCCGGATGCTGTCCAGGGCCTCGGGCGCGGCGTGGATCGGCAGCGGCGCCTTCATGGCGCGGTTGACCTCGCGCAGGTCGTCGATGCCGTGCAGGTGGTCGGCGTGGTCGTGGGTGAACAGCACCGCGTCCAGGTGGCGGACATCGGCGTCCAGCAACTGCTCGCGCAGATCCGGCGACGTATCGATGAGGACGCGGGTGCCGCCCTCCTCCACCAGGATGGACGGCCGCCGCCGCCGGTTCCTGGGATTGGCGGGGTCGCAGGCGCCCCAGCCGCGCGAGATGCTGGGAACGCCGCCGGCGGCGCCGCAGCCCAGGACGGTCACCTTCACCGCGGCACCTTGGTGAACAATTCCAGGAAGTTGGCCGTCGTCGTTCGCGCCATTTCGTCGGCCGTCACACCCTTCAGCTCCGCCACCTTGGCGGCGGTATGGGCCACATAGGCCGGTTCGTTGCGCTTGCCGCGATAGGGGATCGGCGCCAGATACGGGCAGTCGGTCTCGACCAGCAGCCTGTCGAGCGGAATGCCCTTCACCGTTTCCTGCAAGACCTCGGCCTTCTTGAAGGTGACGATGCCGGATATCGAGATGTACATGCCGAGATCGATAGCTTTTTCCGCGAGTTCCGGGCCGGAGCTGAAGCAGTGGACAAGGCCGGGGAAGGCCCCCTTCCCCATTTCCTCGGCCAGGATGGCGGCGGTGTCGTCGTCGGCGTCGCGGGTGTGGACGATCACCGGCAGGCCGGCGCGGCGGGCGGCCTCGATATGGACGCGGAAGGACTCCCGCTGGCGGTCGCGCGGGCTCTTGTCGTAGTAGTAGTCGAGGCCGGTCTCGCCGAAGCCGACCACCTTGGGGTGGCGGGCGGCCTCGACCAGCCTTTCCACGTCAGCGGCCGGCTCGGTGCCGGCCTCGTGGGGATGGATGCCGATGGTGCAGTAGACGTCGGCGAAGCGTTCGGCCACCGCCAGCACCCGTTCGAAGCGGGTGACGTGGGTGTTGATGGTCAGCATCAATCCCACCCCGGCGTCGCGGGCCCGCTGGACGACGGCGTCGAGGTCGTCGCCGAAATCGGGGAAATCCAGGTGGCAGTGGCTGTCCACCAGCATCAGGCGGCCCCCTCCTCCTCGGCGACGAAGCGCGGGAACACGCCCTGGGGCGGCGGCAGCGGCGCGCCGGGCTTGAGCGCATGGTGCGAGCCGCAGAAGGCCAGCCCGCGGGCGTCCTCGGACACCGCCAGCTGGTCCAGCAGCCGCGCCGAGGCGGCGGGCATGAACGGCTGGGTCAGGAGCGCGAGGTTGCGGATGGTCTCGGCCAGCACCCACAGCACCGTTCCCATGCGGGCGGGGTCGGTCTTCCTGAGCGTCCACGGCGCCTGCCGGTCCACATAGCCGTTGGCGGCGCGGATGACCACCCAGATGGCCTCCAGCGCCTCGTGGAACATCTGGCGATCCATGGCGTCGCGGACCTTGTGCGGCAGGCCGTGGGCGGCGTCCAGCATGTCGCGGTCGTCGTCGCCGAACTCGCCGTGGACGGGAACGGCATTGCCACAATTCTTGCCGACCATGGACAGCACCCGCTGGGCCAGGTTGCCGTAATCGTTGGCCAGTTCGCCGTTCATGCGATTGACCATGGCGCGATGGCTGAAGTCGCCATCATTGCCGAACGGCACCTCGCGCAGCAGGAAGAACCGCACCTGGTCGAGTCCGTAGCGCTCGATCAGCCCCACCGGGTCGATGACGTTGCCGACCGACTTCGAGATCTTCTGGCCCTCGTTGGTCCACCAGCCATGAGCGAACACCCGCTTCGGCGGCCGCAGGCCGGCGGCCATCAGGAAGGCAGGCCAGTAGACCGTGTGGAAGCGCAGGATGTCCTTGCCCACCATGTGCAGGTCGGCCGGCCAGTAGCGGGCGTAGTCGCCGCCCTCGTCGGGATAGCCGACGGCGGTGATGTAGTTGGTCAGCGCGTCCAGCCACACATACATCACATGGGCCTCGTCGCCCGGTACCGGAATGCCCCATTTGAAGCTGGTGCGCGATACCGACAGGTCGGTCAGGCCCGACTTGACGAAGCTGATGACCTCGTTGCGGCGCGACTGCGGCGCGATGCAGTCGGGTTCGCGGTCGTACCATTCCAGCAGCCGGTCCTGCCAGGCCGACAGGCGGAAGAAATAGCTGGGTTCCTTGACCCATTCCACCGGCGCGCCGGTGGGCGCCAGCTTGGCGCCGCCCGGGCCGGCGACCAGTTCGTCCTCGCCGTAGAAGGCCTCGTCGCGCACCGAATACCAGCCCTCGTAATGGCCGAGATAGATGTCGCCGGCCTCGACCAGCCTGGTCCACAGATGCTGGACGGCGCGGACGTGGCGGGGCTCGGTGGTGCGGATGAAATCATCGTTGGAGCAACCCAGGATACGGGCCAGGTCGCGGAAATTGGCCGAATTGGCGTCGGCCAGCGCCTGGGGGGTGGTACCGAAGGCCTCGGCCGACTTCTCGACCTTCTGGCCGTGCTCGTCGGTGCCGGTCAGGAACTTGACGTCGAAGCCGTCCAGCCGCTTGAACCGGGCCAGCACGTCGCAGGCCAGCGTGGTGTAGGCGTGGCCGATATGGGGCTTGTCGTTGACGTAATAGATCGGCGTGGTGACGTAGAAGGTCTTGGCCCCGGTCATCGCTCTCTCCAGGTGTTATTCTTGGAGCTTTGCGCTCCGGCGCCCCGGATCAAGCCCGTGCCAGCCGCTCGACGGCCAGGAAGGCGCTGATGACGGCCTGCTTGCGGTCGAGGTTGACCGCGTCCGTGCGGGCGAACAGGGCGGTGATCTTTTCCCACACCTCGAGCCACTGTTCAAGGCTGGCTCCCGACAACAGGCGCCCCATGACCGCCGCCTCGCCGGGCACGACCTCGGCCATGCCCCTGCCCTGGCTGCCGCCGGCCCGGACCAGCCGCGCCAGCCACCAGCCCAACAGCTCGGTCACCGTGCGCCAGGCGGCGTCGGCATCGGGGCGCGCCACCCGCTCGCCGAAGGCGTGAAGCGCGGGGACGTCCATTTTGGGCAGGGCCGACAGCATGCCGACCACCTCGCGGTAGAGATCGAGCCCCCCTTCCCCGGCCAGGGCCAGCGCCTTGCCGACGCTGCCCTCGCCCAGCCGCGCCAGGGCGGTGACGTCGTCGGGGGCGAGGTCGGGGCGCGCCCTTGCCAGCAGATCGGCCACCGTGGCTTCCGGAAGCGGCTTGCAGGTCAGCCGCCGACACCGCGAGCGGATGGTCGGCAGCAACCGCCCTGGACTGTGCGAAATCAGCAACATCAAGGCGTTGCGCGGCGGTTCCTCAAGTACCTTGAGAACCGCGTTGGCGGCATTGCGGTTCATCTCGTCGGCGGCGTCGATGATCACCACCCGCCAGCCGCCCTCGGCCGGGGTCAGCGACAGGAAATGGCCGATGCCGCGCACGTCGTCGATGACGATGTCGTTCCTGAGCTTGGTCTTCTTGTCGTCGGTATAGCCACGCTCGACCACCTTGAGGTCGGCATGGCCGCCGGCGGCGACGCGGCGGAACACCGGATGGTCGGGGGAAATGGCCAGGGTTTCCGGCCCCCCCCCGAACAGCCCGCCGCCCTCGCCGCCGCCCGACAGCACGAAGCGCGCCATGCGATAGGCCAAGGTCGCCTTGCCGATGCCCTTGGGACCCACCAGCAGCCACGCATGGGCCAGACGCCCGGAATTCCAGGCGTCGAGGAACATGGCCTCGGCCTCGCCATGGCCGACCAGGTCGGGATTGTCGCGGGGGTCGAGGGGGTCGGTCATGGCACGCCCCCTCTATCCGTCCTGGCCGGGCTCGCCCCGGCCATCCATGTTTGCGGGAAGGGAGTAGTTCACCACAGAGACACAGAGGCACAGAGAGACCGTGCAGGAGGATGGGTCGGTACCAGCCCCGGAGAAGTTCATCTCTGTGCCTCTGTGTCTCTGTGGTTTCAATCCGGGTGGGAACGGTGGACCGGGTCAAGCCCGGCCATGACGCTAGAAATTCCCTGCCTGATCCGGAAACAGGCGCCGATGGTGGCTACGAAGGGTTTGTTCGAGGTCTGGAAACAACCGAATCAACGCCGCGACCGCTTGCCTGAGAGTGTCATGGATCGACCCGGTGGCGTCGATGGCGAAGTAGTTGCCGCCCTTTGATACCCGATGCTCGTAAATCCGATGGGCATGGTCCAGAGTGCCGACCTCTTCAAAGGTCGACTTTTCCGGGCGGTTTTCGTTGATCCGCTGCAAGCCAACGGTGACAGGGCAGCGAAGGATGAAGGTCACGTCGGGCAGCAAGATTTCCTGTTCGAAGCGGGCAAACATCGCGTCTGCTTCCTGTTCGTCGCGCGCCTGAAAAGCCAACGTGGAATCCACATAGCGGTCGCAAATCACGACCCGGCCCTGCTCAAGGCACGGCCGGATGCAATGCTCAATATGGTGAAGCCGATCGCGGTGGAAGTAATCGATTTCCGTCTCACGCGGAAGCCGTCCTTCGGTTGCGGAAAGCCGCAACCGGCGGCCCCATTCCGAATCTGCGGTCGGTTCCTTGGTCAACTCCGGTTCATAATCGGCAAACAGTGCGCCGAGATTGGACGACAAGGTTGTCTTGCCGGAACCGTCGATGCCATCAATGGCGATGAAGATTGGTCGGTGTGTCCCCATGGCCCGGATTAAGCCTCATTCTTGCCCACCGGCAAAGGGCAATTTTTCTAACGAAAAAGGCGCGCGTCCGGCGACAGACGCGCGCCTACCAAACGTTCCGCCGGGTCAGCCCTTCGGCCCCCACAGGATGTGCTGGACGGCGGTGGTGATGCGGCCCATGAAGCCCAGCCGCCCCACGTCGGCGCCGGCCACCAGCGGCAGTTCCATGGTTTCCACGCCGGGGGCGGCGATCACCAGCTTGCCCAGGTTCTCGCCTTTCTTGATGGGAGCGGCGATGGGGCCGTTGTAGACCGCCGTCACCTTCATGTCACGACGAGCCTTGCGCGGCAGGGTCACCTCCAGCTTCTCGCCCGCCACCAGCGGCACGGTGGCGGCCTGGCCCAGCCAGACCTCGGCGTCGGTGACCGGATCGCCGGGCTTGAACAGGGCATAGTTGCTGAACTCGCGGAACGCCCACTCGATCAGGCGCTCGCTCTCCTCGGCCCGTTCCTTCATGGATTTCAGGCCGTTGATGACCATGATCACCCGGCGGTCGCCGCGCTTCACCGTCCCCACCAGGCCGTAGCCGGCCGCCTCGGTATGGCCGGTCTTGAGGCCGTCGGCGCCCGACACGCCGTAGAGCAGCGGGTTGCGGTTGCCCTGGCGGATGCCGTTATAGACGAATTCCTTTTCGGAATAGATGGGGAAATAGTCCGGGAAGTCGGTGATCAGGCGCCGCGCCAGAACCGACAGGTCGCGGGCGGTGGTCAGGTGGTCCGGATCGGGCCAGCCCGAGGCGTTGCGGAAGGTGGTGTTGCGCATGCCCATGTCGTGGGCGCGGCGGGTGGCCTCCTCGGCGAAGGCCTCCTCGCTGCCGGAATGGGCCTCGGCCAGCACGGAACAGGCGTCGTTGCCCGACTGGATGATCACGCCCCGGATCAGGTCGCCGACCTTGGCGCTGGAATTGACCGGCAGGAACATCAGCGAGCCGCCGGACTTGTAGTGCCGCTTCCAGGCGGTCTCGGACACCGGCAGCATGTCCTCCATCTTCCAGCTGCCCTCCTTGAGCTTGTCGAAGACCAGATAGGCGGTCATCAGCTTGCTCATGGACGACGGCACCATCAGCTCGTCGGCGTTCTTCTCCAGCAGCGTGGTGCCGGTCTGGAAGTCGATGATGACGGCCTGCTTGGCCGAGGTCTCGATGGTCTCGGCGGCGGCCGGAGCGGCGATGGCGGCGGCGAGCGCGAAGGCCGCGACCAGCGAGCGGCGGAAGATGTGCATCGGTACCATTTGTCCTCGAACGGATTTGGACGGACGGGAAAGCCCTTCGTGCCTAGACCGCAAATGCGACGAAACTTGGGCGAAGGGGGGGTCAGGTCAATCGACCACCACCTTGGCGTCCTGATGGCCGGTGGCGATCACCGCGTCTAGCAGCCGGTCCGCCTCCTCGACATTGGCCACCGGGCCGAGGCGGACGCGATAGACCGTCTGGCCCTTGACCGAGGTCTGCTGGATGGCGGCCTTGCCCACCCCCGAGAGGCGGGCCGACAGCCGCAGCGCGTTGTCGTAGCGACTGAACGCGCCGGCCTGGACGAAGATGCCGGTGGGGCCGACGGGAACCGTGGTCACCTCCTGGGCTTCCAGCACCCGTTCGGCCGCCTGCATGCCCGGGGACGAACGGGCCGGCCCGTTGGCCGAGGCCAGGATCGGCTTCGGCGCCTCACGGCTGCCCGGCGGCGGCAGGGTCTCGGCGGTCACGCTCTCGCGCGGGGCGGCGGCCACCTTGGTTTCGGCGGCGACGCCGTCGGATTTCAGCTTGCCGGCCAGAACGCGGCTCTCGTCGGCCAGAATCTGGACCCGCACCTTGGCGGTCCCTTGCATTTCCATGCTCAGCATCTGCGCGGAACGGCGCGACAGGTCGATGATGCGGCCGTTGACGAACGGGCCGCGGTCATTGACCCGCACCACCACCGAGCGGCCGTTCTCGAGATTGGTCACCCGCACCATGCTGGGCATCGGCAGGGTCTTGTGGGCGGCGGTGACGGCATTCATGTCGAAGACCTCGCCGTTCGCGGTGGCCTTGCCGTGGAAGTCCGACCCGTACCACGACGCGATGCCGGTCTCGTCGTAGTCCCAGTCCTCGTCGGGATAGTACCACACGCCCCGGACCTGATACGGCTTGCCCACCTTGTAGGTCGGCGCCACCGTCGCCGATATGGGCGGCGGCGGGTCGTCGTCGGTCGCCCGCTTGGCGAAATGGCCGAACAGGTTGGCCTCGGCGCAGCCCGAAAGCAGCGCCGTCGTGGTCACGAGCGCGGCCACCCGCCACCCCCGCGGAGCGCTCCGCATCATCTAGTGCCCCTTCGAACCAGACCCAAAAGATGTGGTAGTCTAGCGAGCGCCGAGCTTATCCGCAAGATGGCCGGCCGCCAGGGCGAAATAGGTCGAGCGGTTCCACTTCATGATGGTCCGGAAATTGTCGTAGACCATGAAGGCGGGGCCCTTGCCGGTCTCGGCCAGGATCACCGACCCCTCGATGTCCACCTTGGGCAGCGGCTTGCCGCCGGCCGAACGTACCCCCAGCCGCGACCATTCCTTCAGGCTCTTGCGGGTGTCGGGGCCGATCAGCTTGGGGTCGAATCCCTTGGGCAACTGGACGGCGCGGCCCCAGGTCTGGTCTCCCCGCCAGCCCTCGGTGGCGAGGTAGTTGGCCGCCGAGGCCAGGACGTCGCCGCGCGTCTCCCAGATGTCGCGGCGGCCGTCGCCGTCGTGATCCTGGGCGAATTTCAGGAACGAGGACGGCATGAACTGGCACTGCCCCATGGCGCCGGCCCACGAGCCCTTCATGTCGGCGGAGGCGATATGGCCCTGGTTCAGGATTTCCAGGGCGTTGAGCAGCTCGCCCCGAAAATAGGCCGAGCGGCGGCCGTCATAGGCCAGGGTCGCCAGGGCGTGGACCACCGAGAAGCCGCCGGTGACGCGGCCGTAATCGGTCTCGATGCCCCACAGCGCCACCACGAAGCGGGGCTGGACGCCGTAGCGCTTCTCGATCTCGGCCAGCAGGGCGCGGTTCTCGGCCATCATCTTGCGGCCCTTGGCCACCTTGGCCGGCGAGACGACGCGGTCCATGTACTGCCGGAAGGTCAGGCTGAACTCGGGTTGCTTGCGGTCCAGCTCGATGACGCGGGGAATGGGCTCGGCGCCGGCCAGGGCATCGTCGAGGATGGCGGGCTTGATTCCCTTCCCCACCGCCTCGGCCTTCAGGTCCTGAAGCCAGGTGCCGAAATCCTTGCCGTCGGCCGGCTGCGACCACGCCGGTGCCACCAGGGCCATGCCGAGAACCGTCACGCCCGCCACCACTGCCGCCTTGAAGGCCATCATCGTCTCCTGCCGAACCCGAAGGATGCCCGTTGTGCCACAGCCGCGCCGGTAGCCGCAACCGGGCCGGACGTCGGTCACACGCCGTTCGTCGGGCCGGGGAACAACGTGTCGGTCCATCCTCGCAGGCGGTAGTAAACAAGTCCCTGCCATTCGTGCAGGCCGGCGGCGATGGAGGCGAAACCCGACCACGGGTCGAATCCCGGCGACCAGCCGCCGCCGCCGGCGGTGACGTAATCCACCGGATAGGGCAGCACCGGCCAGCCGGCGGCGCGGAAGGCGCCCACGGCGCGCGGCATGTGCATGGCCGAGGTCACCAGCACCCAGGTCTGGCCGGGCTCGGGGCGGGCGATGTCGCGGCTGAACAGGGCGTTCTCGCGGGTGTTGCGGGATTGCGCCTCGAAGGCGATTCCGCCGGTGTCCATGCCGAGGGACGTGAGGAATTCCTGGGCCACCGGCGCCTCCTTGGCGTCCTGGTGGGCCAGCGACCCGCTGCCGCCGGTGAAGATCAGGCGCGCCTGGGGATGGCGGCGCGCCAGCGCCGTGAACTCGGTCAGCCGTTCCAGCGACCCGCCCGCCTGGGGGCTGCCGCGCGCCGCCGACAGCACCGCGTCGAGCGGCCCGCCCAGCACGACGATGCCGTCGACGCGCTCCGGCGGCGGCGGCACGGGGAAGCGGTCCTCCAGCGGCGTGATCAGCCATGCGTTCCAGGGCAGCACCGAAACCGCCACCAGCACGACGGACAGAAGCACCAGCAGGCGCCGGCCGAGACGCCACCCAGGGGTGAACAGCAGCACCGTCGCCGCGAGCACGGCGAGCACGGTCAGCAGAACGGGGTCGGACAGGATGCCGACGAGCTTGGAAACCACGAACATGGCGCCATATTGCCGCGACCGGGGCGGGATGTCACCGCCCCCCCGGGTGGTTTTGCGGGTGCGCGGCGCCCGGGTTCGTGATAATCAAGCGGCCGCGACCAACGAGTGACGGGGAAATCGCATGGAACGGCTGATCGAAGGCTTCCGACGCTGGCGCGAATCCTATTTCGAGGACAACAAGGGCCTGTTCGAGGCGCTGGTGCAGAAGGGGCAGTCGCCCAAGGTTCTGGTGATCGGGTGCTGCGATTCCCGCGTCGACCCGGGCCTGATCTTCGGCGCCGGGCCGGGCGACATCTTCGTGCTGAGGAACGTCGCCAACCTGATCCCCCCCTACGCGCCCGACTCCGGCCTGCACGGTACCAGCGCCGCCGTCGAATACGCGGTGCGTGGCCTCGAGGTCGAGCATATCGTGGTCCTGGGCCATGCCCGCTGCGGCGGCGTCCGCGCCCTGGTCGAGGGGTCCAGCGAGGGCGACTTCATCCAGGGCTGGATGAGCATCGCCAGTTCGGCCCGCGACCGCGCCCTGGCCCTGACGCTGTCCTCGGGCCAGCCCATCGAGGCGGCGCTGCGGTTCTGCGAGCACGAGACGGTGGCCATCTCGCTGGGCAACCTGATGACCTTCCCGTGGATCCGCGAACGGGTCGAAGGCGGCCGCCTGCAACTGCACGGCTGGTGGTTCGACCTCGAGGAAGGCGCCCTGTTCCGCCTCGACCCGACCACCAACACCTACCAGAAGGTCTAGTGGCCCTCCCCGGACGCTTGGCTCCCAAGCGGATGGACAAGGAGGCCCACCAACTTATTGAACTGTGGTGACAATCCTGCGGATGGCGCGGGCACCATCCGCAGGATTGTCACCACGAGCCTTTCCATGGACACCACCCCCGGCCCCGCGCTAAAAACGCGGGCGCCGGATGGGTGGCCGAGTGGTTTAAGGCAGCGGTCTTGAAAACTTGTCACCCTGAGGCATGAGGGTATGAAAAACGCAGCAAAAACAGCGTGATACCGCGTTCTTGCTGCGCTCCGGTTGGGCGCCGTTTAACGGATTTCCAACGTGAAGTGAAATGGTGGGTTGGCCGAGCGGTTTAAGGCAGTCGTCTTGAAAACGACCGAGGGCTAGAAACCCTCCGTGAGTTCGAATCTCACACCCACCGCCACTTACCGCACATGCTACTGCGCCTTTGAGTAGACGATGTCTCCCGTGCAGTCCTTGGCGAAGACGTGCAGCGGAATGGGACCGATATAGACGGGCATAGGCGCGTTGCCGGTGATAACGTAGTTCTGTCGGATGTAGCCACCATAAGCGTTCTTCGCCCGCAGATGGCAACGAGGGGCTATCCGGCCATTTGGGCAAGGTCGGCGAATCGACCGGGCGGCTCGCCGCCGCCTTTCGGGCCTTGGAATGGGGCATGGAGTGCGTCCGGAAATTATGGGAAGCAGTGGCTTGATGACGTTCAAAGGGAGGTCCGGCCAGACGAACCGGCTCAACAATGTGCTCGCCATGTTGGCGGCGGCCATGGTCTTGGGCCCGGGTTTCGCCAATGGCGACGATTCCCTGGTGTCCTTGGGCGCCGGCGGCCTGCAATTGCTTACCTCGGACGACATCGTCCTGGAGCAGCAGGACCTTTCGATATCCCCGGGCTTGGTCCAGGTCCGGTTCCGATTCCTTAACCAAGGACCGGCCGCGGTCGAAAGCCTGGTGGCCTTCGTGCAGCCCGATCTTACCCCCGAAGACTACGCCCGTCGGTTCGAAGGCCTTCCCGGTCCGGAGGGCGACGATATCGTGTCCTTCCGGGCAAGCTCCGGCGGACGCCCCATCCAGGTCATCCAGGACATGCGCGGCGTCATCGGAGACGGCACTGACATCACTGACAGGCTGGCCCGGGCAGGGGCGGACGCCAACTTCTTCCGCATTGCGCCCGGGACGACGGAGCGGCTTAAGGCCGCGGGGCTGATGGACGAGAACGGCATCCCCGCCTGGACCATGCGGATGCGCCTGTATTGGCGGCAAGTCTTCCCCGTTGGCGAGCCGGTGATCATCGAGCACAGCTACGTCCCGCTGACGGGGGCGGTGTCCCTGCTCCGTCCCCTCATCACCGGCTTCGGCGAGCATCCGGGGCTGGCACGGGAGTATTGCATGACCGAACGGGATGTCAGCGGTGCCCTTCGGCTGGTGGACGCGGCTGCAAACCGGGGGCAGGACGTATTGGCCCGCTTCGTGGATTACCGCCTGACCACCGGAGCCAACTGGAAAGGTCCCATCGGACGCTTGACCATCACCATCGATACCGGCTCCCCCGGGCGCATGCTGGCGACCTGCTTTCCCGGATTGCGGGCGAGCGGTCCCGGCACCTATTCGGTGACGATCAAGGACATCGAGCCCGACGAGGACATCGCTCTCATGATCATCGAACCCTGACCCGTCACCGCGACGGCACCTGAATGACCGAGCCATCCTCCAGATCGACCCTGAAGACGCGATCAAATCCCAGCCGTCCTCCGGTCATGCCGGGCCTGCGCGGCGGGGCTGGTTCGCGATCGAGGGGAGGGGCTTGTTCCAGGCTGGGAATGACGATTTCGATTGTTCGCATCGCATCGGCAGCCCTGGCTTGCAGGTGGCGCATATATTCCTGACGCGAGCCGGTCGCGGCGCGTCCTTCGGGGCTGCCCATCCAGGTCTCGAACGTCATGGCGCCTGGGCCGCCGATCCGGATGAAGCGGTAGGGTCCGGATGACCATAAGGGTCCCTGTCGCAGGAAGAACCGCCCGCCCTGGCAGACGTCCCACGATTCTTCGGGCGTCCCCGCCGCCGTCACGACGATCACCGAGTTGTCGGCAATCGGTTCGCGCCCGTCATGAAGGAACAGAATGTCGTTGGCGAAGATGGCTGCGATGATCGTGGCGAAGGGCGCGACCACCAGGATCGCCACGAGCGTGAACAGGGCGGCTTGGCCGCGGCGCCTCATTCCAGGACCGCCGGCTTGTCGGCGCGGGGCGCGGGCGGACGGGCGGCCGCGCCGGGGCCGAGCGGACGGCCGTCGAGATCCACATAGGGCGTCACCGCGCCGCCAGGCGGGGGCGCGGGCGGCAGATCCGCTTCGCCGGCGCCGACGACGAAGGCGAGCTTGGCGCGGTCGGCGTAAAGTGGCTGCCAGGCCTGGGCATGGATCTTGACGCGCTCGGCCAGGGTTTCGAGCTTGTGGTCGTCAAGAGCGCGCCTGGCGGCCAGGGCCAGACGGTAGCCGCCATCGCGGTCGCCGCGCGCCGCCAGCACCAGGGCGTCGAGATAGCCGGCCAGCGCCGTGCCGAAATCCCCCTCTTGCCGCAACGCGGCGGCGGCCTGGACGGCCATCTGCGGATGCCCGGCCTGAACGGCCAGATAGCCGAAGCTGAACAGCGGCCACGCCGCCTCGGCGTCGCCCTCGGCCCGCATCAGCCGCCACCGCTTCAATTCGATCCGGCCGGCCAGGAGCGTCGAATGGGGAAGAAGGATATCCATGCCGCTGCGCCGGACCACCCGCCAATCGTCGTCCAGCGCCCGCGTCAGCAGGTCGAACGCCTCGTCGGCGAAACCGATCTTCGCCATCTCGCGGGCCTCGGCCAAGGCCAGGGCCGCCCGGCCGGCATGGGGCGGCAAGGCGGGAAAGCGCCTGAGGCCTTGCGCGGTTGCCACCAGCCATTCCCCGTCCTTGCCCACCGCCAGGGCCAGGGGCACTGCAACGCCGGTATCGAGAAATCTCAGGAAGTAGGTCTTGGCGCCCTCGATCAAAGAGATCCACAGATTTGTTCCCGAGTTGTCCCGCCGCCCCACCACGGCCCCAAAGTGTTTCCCATGCACCGCTCCCATCCTGGCGAACAGGTAACGCCCCCCGGTTCCGAGCGAACCGATCCCGGCGGCTCCCGGAACCGTGAAGAACTCGGCGGAGACATTGCCCAGCACGACCGCGCTGGCACCCTCGGGAAGAAATGTCCCGTAGTCCATTTCGGTGAACCGTGGCGCGTCCATGCTCATGCCGAAATCGTTGATCTCGACGCCGCGCACGGCGTCGAACAACATGGCGCCGCGAGCCAGCGGATAGCGCCGCGGCGGATTGCCCGGCGTGACGTCCTCCTTCACAAGGCCAAACAGGATGACGCGCCCGTCCGGCGAGAAGTTCACCCAAGGACCGAATGAGTAATTTCCGGTCAGCGCCCTGTAGGCGTGCGACTCGTAGAACACGCGCCGCTCGCCGCTGTCCACGTCGAATAGGTGGAGGCCGCTGGCCGGGTATTGGTGGACGATCAGGGCCAGCCTCTTGCCGTCCGGGCTGAAGGCGCCCCCCACGATCTGGTCGCGCGGGAAAGGCAGGTCCAGCCGGCGGGTGGTCCGGTTGGTGGCGACATCGACCAGCGCCAGTTCGTCCCGGGCTCCCCGCCCGAGGGCGATCTGGCGGCCGTCGGCCGACAACAGCAGAACCTTGCCGATGCCGCCGCCTTTCTCGTCCAGGTGCAGGGCCGGCGCCTCGGGCCGGGCCATATCCCACAGGCCCAGAACCTGGGTGCCCGAGCGGTCGTGGACCGTCGCCAGAACCGAGCCGTCGGCGCTGAAGGCCGCCGCGACGGCAGGGGTCCGTCCCGCGTACTCGGCCAGCGTGGTCGCCGTCGCGGCGGGGACGGCGGAAGCGATCATGGTGGCGGCGAGAGTCAGGATTCGCAAACGGGTCATCGAAATATCTCCATGAGCCGGAGCGCGGCGCGTCAGTCCAGGACCACCGGGTCCTCGGTCCCCGCCGAGGCGGGCGGGGCGGCGGTCCGGGGCGCGGCCGGCTTGTCGGCGCGGGGCGCGGGCGGACGGGCGGCCGCGCCGGGGCCGAGCG
>CALABS010000054.1 GCA_937887565.1 uncultured Rhodospirillaceae bacterium
CCAGCACACCCCAACAGCCGACGACGACGGGCAACGCGCATCCGGGACGGCCGGCCGAGCCGGTGGAGCCCATGGAACCGCTGGAGAGCCGAACCTTGCCGATTGACAGGCAGATTGACCATCGGAACGGATCTCCGGCGCATCCTTCCACCAAGGAAGGGCTCGAAAAGACGATCCGCGATCCCGAATTGCGGTCGAAAGTGGAAAAGGAGAAAATCCTTACTGGTAAGACCGCAGCTTATGGGAACGATGGGGTCGTCATAGATGCTGGCAACGGTGGCGCGGCGGCCGGCCTGAAGGAGTTCCAGGAAGACGCCAGAAAGCTCGGAGCCAAGATCGAGGATATCCCTGGAATGCCCGGGGGCAAGAAATACGTGGACCCCAAGACGGGCCAATCCGGCTCTTACCGACCAAAATCAACGAAGGAAGGGCGCGTTACGGTCGAGACGACCTACAGAGGCTCAAACGGCGAGAAATTCACGGTGAAAAGGCGGCACTAACATGGGAGACATCCTTCAATTGGATGCACTGACATTCAACAGTCGGTGGAAACCGGCGCTCCAAAACGTCTTCGGCTCCGGCCCTTGCACCGCGTGGGAAATATGGCGGCCCGAACGGCCATCCCTCCGTCGCGGATGGCGGTTTGTTCCCATGCTTAATCACCTGACGTCCGGACCATCCCCACGTCATCCACAGCACGACGACGGCCGAAACCCGGCCGTGCTCGAAGCGGCCCCACTCCTTGCGACACTTCGCTCACTTGGTCGGGAACGATTCTGCCTTCGGTATGACGAACGCGCATGGCTCCTACCACCTACCGAAAAGGCAGCCGAACAGGCCAACAGGGAACTGGAGGATTTCGTCGGCCATTATCTTCTCTTCGATGAACATGCCGACTGGGGTGTCCTGTGCGACTGGGACGCCACGGTCAGCATCGTTGGCGGAAATCAGAACTTCGTCGAAACGTACCTTCGGCATGCTTGCGGCGAGAATGCTCTCCATCGGCGCCTTGTGCAATTCGACTTCGGCCTGAAATGGGGTGACGCCATGAGGCCATGGTCCGACGAGTATCGGGTGGCTCTCTACCAGGCCTTCGGATGGGAGGTGCCGCCTTATCCCAATCAAGGTGAAGTGTTTGGCCGTCAACCCAGTGAGGACGAATTCCGCAATATCTGGCAGCCAGTTTTCGACCGGCTGGCCTTGGAAGGAAACCTGTCTGCGCCGTCAATTCCTCCAGGTTGGAGGGCCTTCCCGTTTCGCGGGCACGTCGTCACGGAAGGCGGTGGCTTGTTCGAATTCGGAATCATCGACCCCCATCCGAAACTTGAGGAGTATGACGCGCTTCTATTCGTGCTGACGAGTGCGGACCGCTGGGAGTTGTGCATAGCCGCGCTCGACCACGCCCACTCCCCACAGTCCGTCCGAATCGTGGCGCCGAAGGTGTGGGCACTGAATATTCCGGATTTTGCAGGTCGCCCGGTGGCGATGATCGATTCGCAGGGAGATTGGCTGTTGGTTTCGCTGGCCGAAGGGGTTTCCTTTATGGCAGGCGAGCCCGACATCGCCGCCCGCGTGCTCGACCGCGCCGGGGGCGAGACGAACGTTCGCGCCCGGTTCGAGGAGTGGGCCGCAACGGCGCAGGTCCCCTCGGAATGCCTGGACGAATTGCGACAAAGGGCGGGATGGGCATGAGCTTTGGGGCCGCGATGATGTCGTCGTAAGTGAGCAGCGCTGGACGAGCAGACCCACGCCTTCAACGCCGACACCGCCCGCGCCCTGACCCGCACCAGCGTCGACGGCGACGTGCCCAACATCTATGCCAACCACCTCAAGCAGGCCGGCGCGGCCGGCCACGCCACCGTGCTCGACCTGGTCGAGCAGGTGACCGCCGCCGAAGGCCGCGACCGCGCCGAGCGGGTGCTGCACGCCATCCTCGGCCAGCTGCCCCCCGACCAGGCCACCGCCTTCCTGGGCGGCGCGATGCCGCCCCGCCGCCCGCTCGGCGTCCGCGACGCCGACCTGCCCCGCGACGACCACCAGCCGCTGTTCGCGCGGGCTTCGGCGGCGGCGGACACCGAGGCGGCCAGGCCGGTCCAGCTGGCCCAGGCCGACACCGGCACGATGACCGACGCGGCGCCGGCGAGTGCTCCGCAGGTTCAGCCCCCGGCATCTCCGCAGCCCCAGGCGGCAAAGCCTGTGCCATCCGCCGGCGGTGTTCCGACGCAGGGATCGAAGCCCGTCCCGAACCAGATGGCGCAGGGGCAGGGGGGGGCTCGCCCGCACCCAAGCCAATGCCGGAACTGGCACGCCTCCGCGTGATTATGGCGCCATAGGTCCCCGCATGCCGGCAGACCGGATACAGCCGCACCCAGGTATTGCGAATCTTCCAGTTGACCCACCCCAGCCATGCGACACTCGCCACCAACAGCAAGGTGGCGGCGAGCAGGGCAAGGGTGCGCAGGCGCGGGCGTTTCATGTGGCAAGCCTACCGCGCAGCGGTCATTCCCTCCCCTCGAATTGCGGGCTCTCGTCCTGCGGATCGTATCGAGCCTTCACTTCCGCAATGGGCCTTCGCTATTGCCCCTTTCCGCTCGACGGCTGGGGCGGGATGTCGTCGAAGTGCTGGAAGAACCGGCCGACCAGCGAGTATTCCCCCTCGCGCTCACGTTCGACGCCGAAGGAAAAGGACGAGAGGAATTCGGCGGTGTCTTCCGAAATGTAGGGTTCGGTGGCGTAGTGGTCGGAGCGACGGATGGTGGCGATCCTCGCGAGGCCCAGGCAAGTTATGATTTCCCCGCTGTTGAACATCTTCGCGAGATCGTCCTCGAAGTAGGCCTGGAGGTTCATCATCTCCACCGGTCCCAACAGCCAAAACCATGTGCGGACATAGGCCTGGGAGCCGATGACGCGGACATAAGTGGCGCGTTGCGCCCTGTATTTCTCGGCATCTCGCGCACGGGTCCACGAAACATAGCGCAAGAACAGCTCATGTGCTTCAGGGGTCAGGGGCTCGGCAAATTGGACCAGGGCTTCGCCATCCCAGCAGACGGGATGGATGGGCATCCAGGTGTGGCGGATCCACCAATTGTACCAACCCAACCCGCCAAGGGCCGCCACCGCCAGAACGGCAGCGGTGGCCAGGGTGATGCGAAGGAAGCGGCGTAGGGTCATGCACGCATCCTACGCACAGGGCGTCAGCGTTTCCACTCGAAGGTCGAGCCGATGACGCGCCCGTTCTTGTCCAGTTTGAGGCGGCCGACCAGTTCCTTGGTCCAGGGATCGGTCACGATCATGAACGGCGTGGCGCCGCCGGCCGCTTCGAGTTGATCGATCTGGCCGCGGGTAAGGTTGAAGTTGCCGCCGGCAATGCCCTGGGGCAGGACCTCGCCCGCGTATTTCCGCTTGTCTTCCTCCGTCCTGCCCTTGCTGAAATCGTACCGGTCTTGTGCGCTTTGGGTGACCTTACCGGTGACGATGACCTCGTCACCGCGGCGTTCGAGTTTGAGGTCGCCAACGCTCTTGACGCTCAGGCCCCCCAGCGCGTTGCTGCGATCGTCCAACTCCCTCCACACCGAATTGTCGGCGGCGGCGTCCCACTTCAACCCCTTGATCTCGGTGGTCTCACCGTCGCGGGGGATGTGGTCGTTGATCGTCTTTAATTCGGTGTCGGGACGCCCCTTGCCCGACAACCAGTTCTCGAAATGCCCTTCGCCTTTCCGTTCCGCCTCCTTCACCGGCTTGTGGCCGCGCACCCAGTCCTTGTCGAGGGTGACGGGGGAGCCGTCGCCATCGAGGTAATGGTCCAGCAATTCGCTTGCCTTGCCCTGGCCCAGCGCCTTGCCGCGGTCGCGGACCTTTTCCAGCGTCGCGCGGGTTTCCTTGCGGGCGTCCTCGTCGTTGGGAATGGGCATGCCCAGCAGGCGTTCGGTATCGCTTTGCGGCCGAGGCGCGGGCTGCCGGTCGGGTTCGAGATTGGCTCCCGGCGCCGGCTTGGGCGGTGAGGGCGCGGCCGACCGCGGGGGCTCGGCCGGCGGAGCACTCGCCGGCGCCGCGTCGGTCATCGTGCCGGTGTCGGCCTGGGCCAGCTGGACCGGCCTGGCCGCCTCGGTGTCCGCCGCCGCCGAAGCCCGCGCGAACAGCGGCTGGTGGTCGTCGCGGGGCAGGTCGGCGTCGCGGACGCCGAGCGGGCGGCGGGGCGGCATCGCGCCGCCCAGGAAGGCGGTGGCCTGGTCGGGGGGCAGCTGGCCGAGGATGGCGTGCAGCACCCGCTCGGCGCGGTCGCGGCCTTCGGCGGCGGTCACCTGCTCGACCAGGTCGAGCACGGTGGCGTGGCCGGCCGCGCCGGCCTGCTTGAGGTGGTTGGCATAGATGTTGGGCACGTCGCCGTCGACGCTGGTGCGGGTCAGCGCGCGGGCGGTGTCGGCGTTGAAGGCGTGGGTCTGCTCGTCCAGCTCGGGCACCTGCCGGGGCAGGCGGATGGACAGCCGCGCCGGGCGGGTGTTGAGGATGCCCGGCTCGCCGCGCCCCAGGCGCTGGTGGTGGTCGTCGACCTCGGCCGGGGTCGGCGGCGTAAGGCCGCCCAGCAGGCCGATGTCATTCAGGCCGTCGTTCGAACAGCCACGGCGCATCCTTCTTCACCTGCTCCATGTCGTAGGCAGGCATCTCCCAGCCGATCATGTCGTAGAAGGACTTGCGGGGGGCGTCGTCGAAGGGATAACCGCCGGCAGGGACGGGCAGGTTCTCTGGGGATATCTGGTAGTGGGACAGCGCCCAGGCGCAGCCGACATCATAGTCGATGAACCGCTGCCGCACGGTGTCGCGGCCACCGGCATGGCGATAGAAGCCGTCCATGAAATCCGGCGTTCCACCCAATACGCTGACCTCTTCCCAAAAAGTTTGAAGCCCCCAATCAGCTTCGGCACTGAAATAAGAAGGGTGGCAGACGTCGCAGAATCCGTCAGTCCACAATAATTCGCTAATCTCCGCCCTCGTAGGGCTCAGGGTGAAGGCTGGGGAATCCGGGGACCAGGCAACTATCGACCGGGTTCCCCGGCCATGGAGGAAGCGAAACAGCGGAGCGTATTCGTCGAATACCGCAGGAGTTCCATCGTAGTCCAACCAGGAGGCGGGGGATTTCCGGCTTGTCGGATGGTTGGGAATGGGGACGACCTCCCATGACCGCAAGGTGAAGGGGAAGACGAAGGTGCCATCTGGCCGTCCTGCGAAAATTCTTTGGCGGACCGGCTCCCAGTGCAAGTACTCGGACTGCTGCAGACGTTTGACCATCCGCCTTCCCCAATAAGTCAAGGTTTCAAGCGCTTCTTGAAAGTGTATCGCGGTTCGCCCTTGCTGTCTCTGACCACCACTTCGATTGTCGGCAGGCCGCCGCTTGCGGCGCTGGAGGTTGGCCGCACGGACACGGTCAGGCGACCGTCCGGGGTGTCAAATCCAATGCCCCCTCCGATGTTCCGAACTTTTGCACCCGTCTTCTCGGCCATTTCGGTCACTTGGGCCTTGCCCGTATCGAAATCACCTTTGCCGATGACATTCGTGGCGGCACCGTCCGCTCCGTTGGATTTCCCGCTCCCAAATATCGCTTTTTCGATGATCTCCCGATGCTCCGGATTCGGAATGGAATCTAGCCCTTTTTGGCTATTGGGATGCGGTTTCCCGCCGTTGTCGTGGTCGATCTCATCGATCTGCCCGATCTCCAGCGGCCCCATGGGCTCCACCGGCTCGGCCGGCCGTCCCGGATGCGCGTTGCCCGTCGGCGGCGGCTGTTGGGGTGTGCTGGGCGGGAGCGGGGGAATGGGCTGGGGGGGCCGGCTGGGCGGGGTGGCCTGCTGTTGCCGGGGGGTGGACGGGTCGGGGCCGGTCAG
>CALABS010000055.1 GCA_937887565.1 uncultured Rhodospirillaceae bacterium
CGATGGTGCCGATGTTGCAGTGCGGCTTGTTGCGCTCGAATTTCGCCTTAGCCATTGTCTTTGTGCTCCGTCCTCAAATAGGTCGTTCTGGTTTGACTTAGCCGGCCAGCTTGGCACGGATTTCCTCGGCCACGTTGTTCGGAACTTCCGAATAGTGATCGAAGGTCATCGTGTACTGGGCACGGCCCTGCGACATCGAGCGCAGGGTATTCACGTAGCCGAACATGTTGGCCAGCGGCACCATGGCGGTGATCACGCGGGCGTTGCCGCGCTGGTCCATGCCGTTGACCTGGCCACGGCGGCTGTTCAAGTCGCCGATGACGTCGCCCATGTAGTCCTCGGGGGTGACGACCTCGACCTTCATCATCGGCTCCAGCAGCTTCGGGCCCGCCTTGGCGATGCCTTCGCGGAAGGCGGCGCGCGAGGCGATCTCGAACGCCAGCACCGACGAGTCGACGTCGTGGTAGGCGCCGTCCACCAGCGTGGCCTTGAAGTCGATCATCGGGAAGCCGGCCAGCACGCCATTGTCCATGGCGGAGCGGATGCCCTTGTCGACGCCCGGCACGTATTCCTTCGGCACGGCGCCGCCGACGACCTTGTTCTCGAACGTGAAGCCCGATCCCTTCTCACCCGGCTCGAAGACGATCTTGACGCGGGCGAACTGGCCCGAGCCGCCGGTCTGCTTCTTGTGGGTGTAGTCGCATTCGTAGGCCTTCGAGATGGTCTCGCGGTAGGCCACCTGCGGGGCGCCCACGTTGGCTTCCACCTTGAACTCGCGCTTCATGCGGTCGACGATGATCTCCAGGTGCAGCTCGCCCATGCCCTTGATCACGGTCTGGCCCGACTCCTGGTCGGTGGAGACGCGGAACGAGGGGTCCTCGGCGGCCAGGCGGGCCAGGGCCATGCCCATCTTCTCCTGGTCGGCCTTGGACTTGGGCTCCACGGCCACCTCGATCACCGGCTCGGGGAACTCCATGCGCTCGAGCACCACCAGCGAGCTGGGGGTCGGGTCGCACAGGGTGTCACCGGTGGTGGTGTCCTTGAGGCCGGCGAAGGCGACGATGTCGCCGGCGCGGGCTTCCTTCACCTCTTCACGGGAGTTGGCGTGCATCAGCAGCATGCGGCCGACGCGCTCGCGCTTCTCCTTGACGGTGTTCTGGACGTAGGAGCCGGCCTCGACCACGCCCGAATAGATGCGGACGAAGGTCAGCGAGCCGACGAAGGGGTCGTTCATGATCTTGAAGGCCAGGCCGGCGAAGGGCTCGTCGTCGGTGGCGTGCTTCTGGATCTCGTCCTCGGTGCCGAACTTCACGCCCTCGATGGCGGGCACGTCGATCGGCGCCGGCAGGTAGTCGATGACGGCGTCGAGCAGGGGCTGCACGCCCTTGTTCTTGAACGCCGAACCGCAGAACACCGGCACGAAGGTGCGGGCGATGGTGCCCTTGCGGATGCACTTCTGCAGCACCTCCAGGGCCGGCTCCTCGCCGCCCAGGTACTGCTCCATGGCCTCGTCGTCCATCTCGACGGCAGTCTCGATGAGCTTCTCGCGGTACTCGGCGGCCTTGTCGGCCAGCTCGGCACGGATCGGACGCTCCTCGAACTTGGCGCCCAGGGTCTCCTCGAGCCACACGATCTCGACGTTGCGCAGCAGGTCGACGACGCCGGCATACTCGGACTCGGAGCCGATGGGCAGCTGCATGACCAGCGGACGCGCGCCCAGGCGGTCCACGATCATGTCGACGCAGCGATAGAAGTCGGCGCCGACGCGGTCCATCTTGTTGACGAAGCAGATGCGCGGCACGCCGTACTTGTCGGCCTGGCGCCACACCGTCTCGGACTGGGGCTCGACGCCCGCCACCGAGTCGAACACGGTCACCGCGCCATCGAGCACCCGCAACGAGCGCTCCACCTCGATGGTGAAGTCGACGTGGCCGGGGGTGTCGATGATGTTGATGCGGTGGTCGCGCCAGAACGTGGTGGTCGCGGCCGAGGTGATGGTGATGCCGCGCTCCTGCTCCTGCTCCATCCAGTCCATCGTCGCGGTGCCCTCGTGCACCTCGCCGATCTTGTAGGACTTGCCGGTGTAGTAAAGGATGCGCTCGGTCGTGGTCGTCTTACCGGCATCGATGTGGGCCATGATGCCGATATTGCGATAGCGATCGAGGGTATGGGTGCGGGCCATGGGGTCTCTCGTGGCTCGGTGTTACCAGCGGTAGTGCGAGAAGGCCTTGTTGGCCTCCGCCATGCGGTGCGTGTCCTCGCGCTTCTTGACGGAGGCGCCGCGGTTGTTGGCGGCATCCAGAAGCTCGCCCGACAGGCGATCGATCATGGTGGTCTCGGAGCGCTTGCGCGCGTAGTCGATCAGCCAGCGGATGGCCAGCGCCTGACGGCGGTCGGTCCGGACCTCGACGGGCACCTGGTAGGTGGCGCCGCCGACGCGGCGCGAGCGGACCTCGAGGGCCGGCTTCACGTTGTCCAGGGCCTCGTGGAACACCTTGAGCGGGTCCTGGCCGGTCTTGTTCTGGATCTTGTCCAGGGCGCCGTAGACGATCGCCTCGGCGGCCGACTTCTTGCCATCCAGCATCAGGCAGTTCATGAACTTGGCGATCACCAGGTCGCCATACTTGGCGTCGGGATTGATTTCGCGCTTCTCAGCGGCGTGACGACGGGACATGGGATCAGCTCCTTACTTCGGACGCTTGGCGCCGTACTTCGAACGACGCTGCTTGCGGTCCTTGACGCCCTGGGTGTCGAGGGTGCCGCGGATGATGTGATAGCGAACGCCGGGAAGGTCCTTGACGCGGCCACCGCGGATCATGACGACCGAGTGCTCCTGCAGGTTATGGCCTTCACCGGGAATGTAGGAGGTGACCTCGAAACCGTTGGTGAGACGGACGCGGGCGACCTTACGAAGGGCCGAGTTGGGCTTCTTCGGGGTGGTGGTGTACACGCGGGTGCACACGCCGCGCTTCTGGGGGCAGGCCTCCAGGGCGGGCACCTTGTTGCGCGCCGACAGGGGCTGGCGCGGCTTACGGATCAATTGGTTGATCGTGGGCATTCTCGTTCCCTTCGCTCGAACGTCGGCGCAACCATGAAAAAAACCAACCGGCGGGCGTGCCGCCGGGGCTTCCTTCGGGTTGCCGGTCGCCGACCCGTTCGGCGTTTTCAAAAGTGTTTCAGAGTGCCGGGAAGACAGCAAACAGGCCACGGGCCGGAAACCGGCTCCCCGAGAAGGCCCGCATCCTATTTATCCCCACCCCCCTCGTCAAGAGAAAGAGTCGCCCCCGGCCGGCGCGCGCGGCGGGGGAAAAACTTAACGAATCGGTGCTAGGATGGCACCACGTCGAAGGAGGTTCCGATGACCGCGCCGACGTCCGTCGCCTCAGCCGCCCCGGCCCCGGAACGGGTCGCCGACCACATCCGCGTCGCCGCCGAGACCACCGGCGTGCCGTTCGAGTACCTGCTGGCCCAGGCCAACCAGGAAAGCCGCCTCGACCCCGACGCCCGCAACCGCCGCTCGTCGGCCATGGGTCTGTTCCAGTTCACCCGCGCGACCTGGTTGGAAATGGTCAAGAAGCACGGCGCCGGGCACGGCCTGGACCGCGAGGCCGAGGCCATCACCTGGGACAAGGACGGCTGGACCGTCAAGGACAAGGCGCTGCGCAAGGAAATCCTGGAGCTCCGCCGCGATCCGGCGGTGTCGGCCCTGATGGCCGGGGAATACGCCAAGGACAACGGCAAGGTGCTGGAGGCCCGGCTGGGGCGCGCGGCCTCCGCGCACGATCTCTACCTCGCCCATTTCCTGGGCGCCAACGGCGCCGCCCGGGTCATCGAGGGGGCCGAGGAGCGGCCGCGCCAGGCCGCCTCGCGCGCCCTGCCCGACGCCGCTCGCGCCAATCCCGAAATCTTCCACGAACCGGGCAGCCGGCGCCCGCGCAGCTTCGCCGGCCTGTACGACACCCTGCAAAAACGGTTCGACACGGCCGCCGCCCATGTCGCCGCGGTCGCCAAGAGGGTGCGGCCCGAGATCGACCTTGCCGCCCTGCGCCCCGCCGGACGTCCCGAGACGGAACCCGAGCCCGCCTCCCCGGCCGAGGCCGAGACCGCCGTCCAACTCGCCGCCGCCCAGGCCCGGGTTCCGCCCCCGTCGCATTTCGCCAACGCCATCGAGCCGACCTCGCCCTATTTCCCGGTCACCCTGCCTCCGGCGCCCGCCGCCGGCGCGCTCGGCGCCCAGGGCGGCCCGGTCCTGCGGCTGATGCTGCAGGCCATGGAGGACGGCCAAGCGTAGTCAATGAAAGACCTTCGGCAAGGTGAACCAGAAGGTCGATCCCTTGCCGGGCTCACTTTCCACCCAGATGCGGCCGCCGTGGCGCCCCACCACCCGCTTGCAGGTGGCCAGCCCGATGCCGGTGCCGCCATAGCGGTCGCGGGCGTGCAGGCGCTTGAACAGGTCGAAGATCTGCTGGTGGTACTGGGGCTCGATGCCGATGCCGTTGTCGGCCACGTAGAACCCCCATTCTCCGCCGCGATCCTCGGCGCCGATGGTGACCTCGGGACGGACGTCGGGGCGGCGGTACTTGACGCCGTTGCCGATCAGATTCTGGAACAGGCTGGCCAACTGGGGCGGATCGACCCTCACCACCGGCAGCGGCCCCTTGACCTCGACCGCCGCCTGGGCCTCGGCGATCACCACCTTCAACTGCGCCAGGGCGGTGGTGACCGCCGCGCCGGCCTGCATCTCGATCATCTCCAGCTTGCCGGTGCCGACCCGCGAATAGGCCAGCAGCTCGTTGATGATCGCCTGCATGCGGCGGACGCCGTCGACGGTGTAGCCGATGAAGGCGTCGGCGTCGGGGTCCAGCTTGCCCTCGTAGCGCCGCTGAAGCAGTTGGACATAGCTGGCGATGTTGCGCAGCGGCTCCTTGAGGTCGTGCGAGGCGATATAGGCGAATTGCTCGAGGTCGGCGTTGGACCGCTCCAGATCCTGATTCAACGCCTGCATGTCCAGCGCCGCCCGCCGCTGGCGGGCGAGTTCGCGGACCAGCAGCACCGTCAGCGAGGTCATCACCGCCAATCCCGCCGCCAGCAGCAGCGCCACCCGCACCGCCCGCAGCCGCCACAGCGCCGACGCCTCCTCATCGGCGACGCCGACCCAGACCACCAGCCGTCGCGGCGCCAGCACCCGATAGGCGACCACCCGCGCCAGTCCGTCCATGGTCCGGTCGCGGAAGGTCCCCGCGTCGGCCCGTGCCAGATGCGCCGCGACGGCCAGCGTCCCCGGCGCGGCGCTCCGCAGATCCTCGACCTTGAGGGGCTGACGGGCGATGACCTCACCGTCCAGGGTCAAGAGGCCCAGCGAGGGGACCGGCCCCAGGTCCATGTTCTGGTAGAAGCGCTTGAAATAATCGATATCGACCAATGCCGCCGCCTGGGCCACCACTTGGCCGGATTCGGCCAGGACCCGCCGCGCGACCGGGAAGACGTAGGCGCGGCTGGCCTCGTCGAACCCGGCGGCGCCGATGACCGTTCCCTCCCCCTCGCCCAAAGCGCGCACCCACGGCTGCGCCGACAGGTCCTCGCCGGGCCGGTGGGCGCCGCGCGCATCGGCCATCACCCGCCCCGTCGCATCGACCACCACCACGTTGACCAGATGGGGAGCATCGCGTAGCGGCCCGCCGACGACCTCGTCCCGCGCCCCGGCCACGGCGCGCTCGCCCACCCGCAACGCCGTCATCTCGGCGGCGTCGAGGGTGCGGTTGACGTGCTCCTCGAACAGGCGGGCATAGGATTCGGCGGACTGGACCACCCGCGCGGCGGTTTCTGCCCGGTCGGACAGGATGACATAGGTGCCGACGGCACCGCCGACCAGGCCGTAGAAAACGGTCATGGCGACAAGCAGGCGTCGAGGCTCGATCAACCGCCTCCAGCTCTGGTTCACCGGCACCTCTTTCAGGTAATCCCCTCTCCCTGCACGCGAATGGTACCTCCGAAGGGGCCGGGTGCCAAGCGGGCGGACGAAAGGGCGGCTGCTCCGTCTAGACGAAGGCAACCGCGAAAAAGAAGTAGGAGGAGGGACGTCCGTCTGCCCGCGCCGGGGGGGGTGCAAGCAAAGGATGCGCGGGGTCGCGGACATGCAGCCGCAAGGTCATCGGGCCGGAAAGGAAAAGCCCCCGCCTCGGTGCCGGGACGGGGGCCTTTGCCAATCAGGCGTGAACGATCATTCGGCCGGCGGGGTGCCGGGCTGGCCACCGTCGGTACCCGGCGGCAGGGCGGGCGCTTCCTCGCCCTCGCCGCCTTCCACCTGCATCTCGCGATCGCGTTTGGCGGCGATCTCGCGCAGGCGGTTCATCACCGCGCCGGTGCCGGCGGGGATGAGACGACCGACGATGACGTTCTCCTTGAGGCCGTTCAGCGTGTCGACCTTGCCCGAGACGGCAGCCTCGGTCAGCACGCGGGTGGTCTCCTGGAACGACGCCGCCGAGATGAACGAATGGGTCTGCAAACTGGCCTTGGTGATGCCCTGCAGCACCGGCGTGCCCGAGGCCGGGCGGCCCTGCTCGCGGATGGTCTTGTCGTTCTCGGCCTCGAACTCCAGCCGATCGATCTGCTCGCCGACCAGGAAGGTGGTGTCGCCGCCGTCGGTGATCTCGATCTTCTGCAGCATCTGGCGGACGATCACCTCGATGTGCTTGTCGTTGATCTTCACGCCCTGGAGACGATAGACCTCCTGGATCTCGTTGATGAGATACTGGGCCAGCGCCTCGACGCCCAACACCTTGAGGATGTCGTGCGGCACCGGATTGCCGTCCATCAGGGCGTCGCCGCGGCGGACGTAGTCGCCTTCCTGCACCGAGATGTGCTTGCCCTTGGGGATCAGGTACTCGATCGGATCGCCGTCCTCGGGCACCACCAGGATGCGGCGCTTGGACTTGTAGTCCTTGCCGAATTCCACGCGGCCGTCGATCTCGGCGATGATGGCGTGATCCTTGGGCTTGCGGGCCTCGAACAGCTCGGCGACGCGCGGCAGACCGCCGGTGATGTCGCGGGTCTTCGAGCCTTCGCGCGGGATGCGGGCGATGACGTCGCCGGCATGGAGCTTGGCCTGGTTCTCGATGTTGAGGATGGCGTCCAGCGACAGGAAATAACGCGCCTCCAGGCCGTTGGGCAGGGTCACCGGATTGCCCTTGTCGTCACGCAGCTCGACGCGGGGGCGCAGGTCGGCGCCGCGCGGCTGCTGCTTCCAGTCGATGACCACCTTCGAGGCGATGCCGGTGGCCTCGTCGACGACCTCGCGCATGGAGAGGCCTTCCACCAGGTCCACGAAGTGGGCGACACCGTTGGTCTCGGTGATGATGGGCAGGGTGTAGGGATCCCACTCGGCCAGCTTGGTGCCCTTGGTCACCTTGTCGCCGGCGTCGGCCAGCAGCTTGGCGCCGTAGGGCACGCGGTGGCGGGCCCGCTCGCGGCCGTTGTCGTCGGTGAGCACGACCTCGCAGTTGCGGCTCATGACGATCTTGGCGCCCGAGGAATTGCTGACGACGTTGCGGTTGAGCACGGTCACCGTGGCGTCACCCGCCGACTCGATGGACGAGGCCTCGGCACCGCGCTGGGCGGCGCCGCCGATGTGGAAGGTCCGCATGGTCAGCTGGGTGCCGGGCTCGCCGATGGACTGGGCGGCGATGACGCCGACCGCCTCGCCGACGTTGACGCGGGTGCCCCGCGCCAGGTCGCGGCCGTAGCAGCTGGCGCAGACACCCTCGCGGGCCTCGCAGGTCAGCACCGAGCGGATGGCGACCACCTCGATGCCGGCGTCCTCGATGGTTTCGACCTCGGCCTCGCCGATGATCTCGCCGGCCGGGACCAGCACGTCGCCGGTGCCGGGATGGACCACGTCGCGGGCGGCGGTGCGGCCCAGGATGCGCTCGCCCAGCGGGGCGATGACCTCGCCGCCCTCGACCACCGCCGAGACGGTGAGGCCGTTGGTGGTGCCGCAATCCTCGTCGACGATGATGGCGTCCTGCGCCACGTCCACCAGGCGGCGGGTCAGATAGCCCGAGTTGGCGGTCTTGAGCGCGGTGTCGGCCAGGCCCTTGCGGGCGCCGTGGGTGGAGTTGAAATACTCCAGCACGGTCAGGCCTTCCTTGAAGTTCGAGATGATCGGGGTCTCGATGATCTCGCCCGAGGGCTTGGCCATCAGGCCGCGCATGCCGGCCAGCTGCTTCATCTGGGCGGCGGAGCCACGGGCGCCCGAATGGGCCATCATGTACACCGAATTCACGGTGCGGCCGGGCTCGGCGCGGCTGATTTCCTTCATCATGGCGTCGGCGACGTCGTCGGTGCACTTGGACCACGCATCGACCACCTTGTTGTACTTCTCGCCCTGGGTGATCAGGCCGTCCTGGTACTGCTGCTCGTATTCCTTGACCTTCTCCTCGGTCTCGGTGACCAGCTTCTCCTTGGCCGGCGGCACCACCATATCGTCCTTGCCGAACGAGATGCCGGCCCGGAAGGCGTGGCTGTAGCCCAGGCCCATGACCCGGTCGGCGAAGATCACCGTCTCCTTCTGGCCACAGTGGCGGTACACCAGATCGATGACGTTCTGGATGTCCTTCTTGGTCAGCAGGCGGTTGATGGCCGAGAACGGCACGTTGGGGTTGCGGGGCAGGATCTGCGCCAGGATCATGCGGCCGGCCGTGGTCTCGACCAGCTGGGTGACCAGCTGACCGTCCCGGTCCATGAGCGTGAAGCGGCACTTGATCCGCTGGTGCAGGTTCAAGACCTTGTCGTTGAGCGCCGATTCGATCTCGGCGATGTCACGGAACACCGGCACCCGGTACAGGAACGCCTTGCCCGCGCCGACGGCCGCCTCGATGTCGCCGGCGTCGGCCGACGGGAAGGCGATGCCGGGCTTGTCGGCGTTGAACACCTTGAGGTCGCCGCGCTCGAGGCCGGCCACCAGCATCTCGCGGCTGGTCACCTTGACGGCGCGATGGGCGGTCACCTCGCGCCGGGCGATGCGGCCCATCAGGGTGTCGGGATCGGTGACGTCGGCCTTATCCGCCGGGTTGGCGGGGGTGTAGAAGAACAAGGTGCCGTTGGCGACGCCGTTCTTCAGCTCGTCGATGGAGTGCAGCTTCACCGCCAGGCCGGGAACCTCGTCCCGCTCCATGGTGATGTAGTAGATGCCCAGCACGATGTCCTGCGACGGCACGATGATCGGCTTGCCGTTGGCGGGGCTGAGGATGTTGTTGGTGGACATCATCAGCACGCGGGCCTCCAACTGCGCCTCCAGGCTCAGCGGCACGTGCACGGCCATCTGGTCGCCGTCGAAGTCGGCGTTGAAGGCGGTGCAGACCAGCGGGTGCAACTGGATGGCCTTGCCCTCGATCAGCACCGGCTCGAAGGCCTGGATGCCCAGGCGGTGCAGGGTGGGGGCGCGGTTCAGCATCACCGGATGCTCGCGGATGACCTCCTCCAGGATGTCCCACACCTCGGGACGCTCCTTCTCGACCATGCGCTTGGCGGCCTTGATGGTGGTGGCCATGCCGTAGAGTTCGAGCTTCGAGTAGACGAAGGGCTTGAACAGCTCGAGGGCCATCTTCTTGGGCAGGCCGCACTGGTGCAGCTTGAGCTCCGGGCCGACGACGATGACCGACCGGCCGGAATAGTCGACGCGCTTGCCCAGCAGGTTCTGGCGGAAGCGGCCCTGCTTGCCCTTGAGCATGTCGCTGAGCGACTTCAGCGGCCGCTTGTTGGCGCCGGTGATGGCGCGGCCGCGGCGGCCGTTGTCGAACAGGGCGTCCACCGCCTCCTGCAGCATGCGCTTCTCGTTGCGCACGATGATCTCGGGGGCGCGCAGCTCGATCAGCCGCTTCAGGCGGTTGTTGCGGTTGATGACGCGGCGGTAGAGATCGTTGAGGTCCGAGGTGGCGAAGCGGCCGCCGTCCAGCGGAACCAGCGGGCGCAACTCGGGCGGGATGACCGGGATGACCTCGAGGATCATCCACTCGGGGCGCGAGCCGGACTCCAGGAAGGCCTCGACCAGCTTCAGGCGCTTGACCAGCTTCTTGCGCTTGGCCTCGGAGGTGGTCTCCTTGAGGTCGGCCTTGGCGTTCGCCTTCTCCGCCTCGAGGTCGATGGCGGTCAGCATGTCGCGAATGGCCTCGGCGCCGATCTTGGCGACGAAGGCATCTTCGCCATACTCCTCGACCGCGCGCTGGTATTGCTCTTCCGACAGCAACTCGCGGATCTTGAGCGGGGTCAGGCCGGGCTCGACCACCACGTAGTTCTCGAAATAGAGGATGCGCTCGAGGTCCTTGAGCGTCATGTCGCACAGAAGACCGATGCGCGACGGCAGCGACTTCAGGAACCAGATATGGGCGACCGGGCTGGCCAGCTCGATATGGCCCATGCGCTCGCGCCGGACCTTGGCCAGGGTGACCTCGACGCCGCATTTCTCGCAGATGATGCCGCGATACTTCATGCGCTTGTATTTGCCGCACAAGCACTCGTAGTCCTTGATCGGACCGAAGATGCGGGCGCAGAACAGGCCGTCGCGCTCCGGCTTGAAGGTGCGGTAGTTGATGGTCTCGGGCTTCTTGATCTCGCCATACGACCACGAGCGGATGCGCTCGGGGGAGGCGATGGAAATCCGGATCTGGTCGAAGGACTGCGTGCCGCTGGCCTGACCGAAGATCTTCATCAGTTCATTCATGACCTACTCCTGCCTAGGAGAGTCACCCGTCGAGACCGCCCTGCGGGCCTCCTCGGGGTGAGGTTCGAAACCGGGCCCCGTCCCGAGAAGCCGCGACGCGGCATCTCGAAGGACGAGGTCCTGTACCCTTAGTAGTCCCGCTGCGTCAGCTCGACGTTCAGGCCCAGCGAGCGGAGCTCCTTGACCAGAACGTTGAAGGACTCGGGAATGCCGGCCTCGAAGTTGTCGTCGCCGCGGACGATGGCCTCGTAGACCTTGGTGCGGCCGGACACGTCGTCCGACTTCACCGTCAGCATTTCCTGCAGCGTGTAGGCGGCGCCGTAGGCCTCGAGAGCCCACACCTCCATTTCGCCGAAGCGCTGGCCGCCGAACTGCGCCTTGCCGCCCAGGGGCTGCTGGGTGACCAGCGAGTACGGGCCGATGGAGCGCGCGTGGATCTTGTCGTCCACCAGGTGGTGCAGCTTCAGCATGTAGATGTATCCGACGGTGACCTTGCGGTCGAAGGGCTCGCCGGTGCGGCCGTCGAACAGGGTGACCTGGCCCGACCGGTGGCGGCCGGCCTTCTCCAGCATGTCGCAGATGTCGCTCTCGCGCGCACCGTCGAACACCGGCGAGGCAAAGGGCACGCCCGGCTTCAGGTTGTTGGCCAGTTCCAGGATCTGCTCGTCGGGCAGGTCGGTGATCTCGTCCTCGAAGATCGCCTCCCCGTAGACGTCCTTGAGCTTGCCCTTGACGTCCTCGACCTTGGCCTGGCTGTGGCGGTAGCTGTCGAGCATCTTGCCGATCTGCTGACCCAGGCCGGCCGAGGCCCAACCCAGATGGGTCTCGAGAATCTGGCCGACATTCATGCGCGACGGCACGCCCAGCGGGTTGAGCACGATGTCGACCTGCTGGCCGTCCTCGAGATAGGGCATGTCCTCGAGCGGCACGATGCGCGAGATGACGCCCTTGTTGCCGTGGCGGCCGGCCATCTTGTCGCCCGGCTGCAGCTTGCGCTTCACCGCCACGAACACCTTGACCATCTTCATCACGCCGGGCGGCAGCTCGTCGCCGCGCTGCAGCTTCTCGACCTTGTTCTCGAAGCGGGCCTGCAGCCGCTCGACGGCGGCGTCGAAGGCGCGCTTGAGCTGCTCGACATCGGCCATCACCGCGTCGTCGTCGACGGCGATGTTGCGCCACGCGCTGGTGTGCAGCTCGGCCAGCATGTCGTCGGCGACGGTCTGGCCGGCCCGCACGCCCTTGGGACCGGACACCACCTTCTTGCCGGCGATCAGCTGCTTGAGGCGGGCGTAGAACGACCGCTCCAGGATGGCCCGCTCGTCGTCGCGGTCCTTGGCCAGGCGCTCGATCTCGGCCCGCTCGATGGCCAGCGCGCGCTCGTCCTTCTCGACGCCGCGCCGCGAGAAGACGCGCACTTCCACGATGGTGCCGGTCACGCCCGGGGGCAGACGCAGCGAGGTGTCGCGGACGTCCGAGGCCTTTTCGCCGAAGATGGCGCGCAGCAGCTTCTCCTCGGGGGTCATCGGGCTCTCGCCCTTCGGCGTGACCTTGCCCACCAGGATGTCGCCCGGCTTCACCTCGGCACCGATATAGACGATGCCGGCCTCGTCCAGGTTCTTCAGAGCCTCCTCACCCACGTTGGGAATGTCGCGGGTGATTTCCTCCTGGCCCAGCTTGGTGTCGCGGGCCATGACCTCGAATTCCTCGATGTGGATCGAGGTGAACACGTCGTCGCGGACGATGCGTTCGGAGATCAGGATGGAGTCCTCGAAGTTGTAGCCGTTCCAGGGCATGAACGCGACCAGCACGTTGCGGCCCAGCGCCAACTCGCCCAGCTGGGTGCTGGGGCCGTCGGCGATGATGTCGCCCTTCTTGATCTGGTCGCCCACCTTCACCAGCGGCTTCTGGGTGATGCAGGTGTTCTGGTTGGAGCGCTGGAACTTCAGCAGGTTGTAGATGTCGACGCCCGATTCGTGGGCGGCCACGTCCTCGGTGGCGCGGATCACGACGCGGGTGGCGTCCACCTGGTCGACGATGCCGGTGCGCTTGGCGGTGATCGCCGCGCCCGAGTCGCGGGCCACCGCCTGCTCCATGCCGGTGCCCACCAGGGGCGCCTCGGCGCGGATCAGCGGCACCGCCTGACGCTGCATGTTCGAGCCCATCAGGGCGCGGTTGGCGTCGTCGTTCTCGAGGAACGGGATCAGCGCCGCCGCGACCGAGACCAGCTGCTTGGGCGACACGTCGATCAGGTTGATCTCGGTGGGCGGCACCATCACGAACTCGCCGGCCTGGCGGCACGAGACGAGGTCGGAGACGAAGCGGCCCTCGGCGTCCAGTTCCGAGTTGGCCTGGGCGACGGTGTAGCGGCCTTCCTCCATGGCGGAGAGGTACACCACCTCGTCGGTCACCTTGCCGTCGGCGACGCGCCGGTACGGGGCCTCGATGAAGCCGTACTGGTTGACGCGGGCATAGGTGGCAAGCGAGTTGATCAGGCCGATGTTCGGGCCTTCCGGCGTCTCGATCGGGCAGATGCGGCCGTAATGGGTGGGATGCACGTCGCGCACCTCGAAGCCGGCGCGCTCGCGGGTCAGGCCGCCCGGGCCAAGCGCCGACAAGCGGCGCTTGTGGGTGATCTCGGACAGCGGATTGGTCTGGTCCATGAACTGCGACAGCTGCGAGCTGCCGAAGAACTCGCGCACCGCCGCCGCCGCCGGCTTGGCGTTGATCAGGTCATGCGGCATCACCGAGTCGATGTCGACCGACGACATCCGCTCGCGGATGGCGCGCTCCATGCGCAACAGGCCGACGCGGTACTGATTTTCCATCAGCTCGCCCACCGAGCGGACGCGGCGGTTGCCCAGGTGGTCGATGTCGTCGATCTCGCCCTTGCCGTCCTTCAGCTCGACCAGGATCTTGATCACCGCCAGGATGTCCTCCTTGCGGAGCACCCTCATGGTGTCGGGGGCGTCCTTGTCGGTGACGTTCAGGCGCGAGTTCATCTTGACGCGGCCGACGGCGGACAGGTCGTAGCGCTCGGCGTCGAAGAACAGGCCCTGGAACAGCGCCTCGGCGGTCTCCAGCGTCGGCGGCTCGCCCGGACGCATCACGCGGTAGATGTCGATCAAGGCCTCCTCGCGCGAGGAATTCTTGTCGATGGCCAAGGTGTTGCGAATGTAGGGGCCGACATTGATGTGGTCGATGAACAGGGTCGGCAGCTCGGTGACGCCGGCCTTCTCCAGTTCGGCCAGCACGGCGGCGGTCAGCTCGTCGCCGGCCTCCACGTAGATCTCGCCGCTCTGCTCGTTGATGATGTCCTCGGCGACGAACTGGCCGACCAGATCCTCGGTGGAGACCAGGATCTCCTCGACGCCCTGCTCCTTCAGCTTCTTGCCGATGCGCGGGGTCATCTTGGTGCCGGCCTCGGCCACCTTCTCGCCGGTCTTGGCGTCGACCAGGTCGCTGATGAGCTTCACGCCGCGCATGCGCTCGGGCTGGAACTGGGTCTTCCAGCCCTTGGGGCCGCGGGTGTAGGACACCTTCTCATAGAAGTAGTCGAGGATGTCCTCGCTGGTCATGCCCTTCAGCTCGCCCAGGTCGACCGCCCGGCCCTCGGCCTTGCGCTCGGCGCGCAGCGCCTGGGTGGCGACGCTGTCCAGCGCGTAGAGCAAGGTGGTCACCGGCAGCTTGCGGCGGCGGTCGATGCGGACGTAGACGAGGTCCTTGGCGTCGAACTCGAAGTCCAGCCACGAGCCGCGATAGGGGATGACGCGGGCGGCGAACAGGTACTTGCCCGAGGAATGGGTCTTGCCCTTGTCGTGGTCGAAGAACACGCCCGGGCTGCGATGCATCTGGCTGACGATGACGCGCTCGGTGCCGTTGATGATGAAGGTGCCGTTGTCGGTCATGAGCGGCATGTCGCCCATGTAGACATCCTGCTCCTTGATGTCGCGGATGGAGCGCGCGCCGGTGTCCTCGTCCACGTCCCACACCACCAGGCGCAGGGTGACCTTGAGCGGCGCCGCGAAGGTCATGCCGCGCTGCTGGCATTCCTCGACGTCGTATTTGGGCTGCTCGAGCTCGTACTTGACGAACTCCAGGGTGCCGCGCTCCGAGAAATCCTTGATCGGGAAGACCGACTTGAAAACCTCCTGCAGGCCGACATTGCCGCGCTTCTCGGGCAGCGTCTCCATCTGAAGGAAGTGATCGTAGGAGCTCTTCTGAACCTCGATCAGATTGGGCATCGGCGCAACCGAGGGAATACGTCCGAAGCTTTTGCGCACACGCTTCCGACCCGTGTAGGATTTAGCCATTGCCGCTCCTCGTCCTCATGTCGGTTCCGGCCGGAAATTCCGTGCCGGGGACGGGTGCCCACCCGCCCGAATAAACACAAACGTTCACCTTCGCCGCGATTCGCGGCATCCGGCGCTTCCGTTCGGAGGCTCTGGCGCCGAGCCTCGAAACGGAAGCGCCGATGGGCCGGCACGCGGCGGCGAATCCCGCCACCGCGTCCGGCCCCACGACCGAAAGGTCTCGAAAAGGGTGCAGGTTACTTGACCTGAACCTTGGCACCGGCCTCTTCGAGAACCTTCTTGATCTTCTCGGCCTCGTCCTTCGACACGCCTTCCTTGACGGTCTTGGGAGCGCCCTCGACCAGGTCCTTGGCCTCCTTGAGGCCGAGGCCGGTGATCGCGCGGACCTCCTTGATCACGTTGATCTTCTTGTCGCCGGCTTCCGCCAGGACGACGTCGAACTCGGTCTTCTCCTCGGCGGCGGGGGCGCCGGCGGCCGCCGGGGCGGCGGCCACGGCAACCGGAGCGGCGGCGGAAACGCCCCACTTCTCTTCCAGCATCTTGGAAAGCTCGGCGGCCTCCAGAACGGTCAGGGAGGACAGCTCGTCAACCAGCTTGGCGAGATCAGCCATTTCAACACTCCTACATAAGGCTTGAAGTTCGGGTTTTGTAGTCGATTCTTACGCGGCTTCGCCCTGCTCCGCCTTGGCGCTGAGGCACCGGGCCACCTGGCCGGCGGGAGCCTTGAGCACCATGGCGATACGGGTGGCCGGGGTCTGGAGCATGCCGACCAGCTTGCCACGCAGCTCGTCCAGGGACGGCAGGGTGGCGAGAGCCTTGACGCCGTCGACGTCCAGGGCCATCGAGCCGAGCGATCCACCCAGGATCTTCAGCTTGTCGTTGGCCTTGGAGAAATCGACGGCGACCTTCGCGGCGGCAACCGGATCCTTCGAGAAGGCGATCGCGGTCGGCCCCTTGAAGAGGTCGGCGAGGCCCTCATACTCGGTCCCCGCAAGGGCGAGACGCGTAAGGCGGTTCTTGGTCACTTTGAAGCTGGCGCCGGCGGCACGCATCTTGGCACGCAGGTCGGTCATCTCCGCCACCGACAGACCCGAATAGTGGGTCACGACGACGAGAGAGGCGCCTTCGAACGTGCCGTGAAGCGACCCGACCCATTCCTTCTTTTGTGTCCGGTCCACGTTTTACGTCTCCGATAACAGAGCCCTAGGGCCGGCGAGAGGCCGGCTTCGGGTCCATTGCCCTAGACTCCGCCTTGGTCCAAGGACCCCGGCGGAGCCGGTGGCCTGTCCCAGAAGCTTCAAGCCGCTCTCGCCCGCCGGGAACTTCCCGAACAGCCTTCGAAACGGTTTCACCTCTGTCTGCGCAGGCGGGGAACCCCATTCTGCCGTCCAGGACGAACCTTGGGCGGCACCTACGGTCTCGGACAGGTTGGAAGGCCCCCGAGGGGACCTTCCGGTCATCCTCCCCCGAGGGGGAGGAAACTCGATCAGCCGATGGAAGCCAGATCCAGCTTCACACCGGGGCCCATGGTGGACGACAGCGACACCTTCTTGACGTAGGTGCCCTTGGCGCCCTGGGGCTTGGCCTTGTTGATGGCGTCGACGAAGGCCTTGACGTTCTCGACCAGCTTGGCCTCGTCGAACGACGCCTTGCCGATGCCGGCATGCACGATGCCGGCCTTCTCGACGCGGAACTGCACCTGGCCGGCCTTGGCGGCGCGCACCGCCTCGGTCACGTTGGGGGTGACGGTGCCCAGCTTGGGGTTCGGCATCAGGCCGCGCGGGCCCAGCACCTTGCCCAGCTTGCCGACCACGCCCATCATGTCGGGGGTGGCGATGACACGGTCGAAGTCCATGCGGCCGTTCTGGATCTCGGCGGCCAGATCGTCGTCGCCGACCACGTCGGCGCCGGCGGCGCGGGCGGCCTCGGCCTTGTCGGCCTTGGCGAACACCGCCACGCGCACGGTCTTGCCGGTGCCGTGGGGCAGCTCGACCACGCCGCGCACCATCTGGTCGGCGTGGCGGGGATCGACGCCCAGGTTCATGGCGATCTCGACGGTCTCGTCGAACTTGGCGCCGGCGCGCGACTTGATGGCCTTCACGGCCTCATCGAGCGCGTAGAACTTGTTGCGGTCGATGTCCGCGTAGGCGTTCTTGAGACGCTTTCCGATGTGAGCCATTGCCTTACTCCACCACCTTGAGGCCCATGGAGCGGGCCGAACCGACGATCATGCTGGCCGCGGCGTCAACGTCGTTGGCGTTGAGGTCGACCATCTTCTTCTCGGCGATCTCGCGGATCTGCCCCATGGTCACCTGACCGGCGGTCGCCTTGCCGGGGGTCTGCGAGCCCTTCTGAAGGCCAGCGGCCTTCTTCAGGAAATAGCTGACCGGCGGGGTCTTGGTGACGAACGAGAAGGTGCGATCCGAATAGGCGGTGATCACCACCGGGATCGGCATGCCGGCTTCCATCTGCTGGGTCTGGGCGTTGAACGCCTTGCAGAACTCCATGATGTTCAGGCCGCGCTGGCCCAGGGCGGGACCGATCGGCGGCGACGGATTCGCCTTGCCGGCCGGGACCTGGAGCTTGATGTAGCCAATGACTTTCTTTGCCATCTTCCAGTCCTCTGTCTTCACAACAGGGTTGGCGGTGCGGCCAGTGGCTGGCCTTCCGCCGGTACGCCCCCGCGGGCACCATGCCCGCGCGGCAATGAAAACGGGAACGCGGCCGGACCCTCACGATCCGGCCGACGGTCCCGACAGCCTCGTCAGATCTTCTCGACCTGCGAGTATTCCAGCTCCACCGGGGTCGAGCGGCCGAAGATCGACACCGCCACCTTGAGGCGGGCTCGCTCCTCGTCGACTTCCTCGACCATACCGTTGAACGAGGTGAAGGGGCCGTCCGAGACCCGCACCTGCTCGCCGACCTCGAAGGTGACGGAGGGCTTGGGGCGCTCGACGCCTTCCTGCACCTGCTTGATGATCCGCTCGGCCTCGCCCTCGGTGATGGGCACCGGACGGCCCTTGCCGCCCAGGAAGCCGGTCACCTTGGGGGTGTTCTTGACCAGGTGCCAGGTGTCGTCGGTGAGCACCATCTTCACCAACACGTAGCCCGGAAAGAACTTGCGCTCCGCGTTGACCTTCGAGCCGCGCCGGACCTCGACCACCTCCTCGGTGGGCACCAGCACCTGCTCGATCAGCTCGGCCATGCCCTTCTGCTCGGCCTGCTCGCGGATCGACTGGGAAACCTTCTTCTCGAAGCCGGAATAGACGTGGATCACGTACCAACGGGCGGCGGCCATATCACGCTCCCAGTCCGAACACGAGCTTGACGGCCCAGGCGAAGACCTGGTCGACGACCATGAAGAAGAGGGCGGCAAGCACCACCATCACGAACACCATGCCGGTGGACAGGGTGGTCTCGCGCCGGCTGGGCCAAGTGACCTTGGCGACTTCCTGGCGGACCTGCTTGACGAACTGACCTGGAGACGTCTTTGCCATAATCTCTTTAACTGTCTGCGCGCCCCGGAAGGCGCCAACCAATGAACCGCGGCATGGCAGGAGTGGAGGGGCTCGAACCCCCAACCCCCGGTTTTGGAGACCGGTGCTCTACCAGTTGAGCTACACTCCTCCAGACCGCGAACCGCCCCTTTCGCAAGGGGCCGACTGTACGGTCGGCGCGGCGGAGCCGCACCTTATACAGCTACTCGGATGGTTTCGCAACAACATCGCGGCGCCGGGGGACACGGGGTCCACCGGCGCCGGACGCGGTCGGAAACTACTCGATGATCTTGGCGACGACGCCGGCGCCGCGCGTGCGAAGCACGCCGTC
>CALABS010000056.1 GCA_937887565.1 uncultured Rhodospirillaceae bacterium
GCGCGGTGTAGACCTCCGCCTTGGCCGGCCCGCCCTCGCCCCGGCGCACCCAGGCATCGGGCGCACCGGGACGGGCGCCGAAGCCGATCCGCCCGCCGCTCATGGCCCGGTCTCCAGCAGTTCGGTCGCCAGCGCCGCGATCTCGCGGGCCGCCGTGGAGTCCGGCTCGCTCTCGAAGGCCAGCCGGCCGGAGCGCACGCAGCGAGCGAAGACGACGCGCTGGCCGACCGACGCCGCCATCGCCGGCGGCACCACCCCGGCCAGCTCGCGACGGGCATCGGCCAGCAGCCGGGTGCGGGCGATGCAGCGGTTCAGCAGAAAGCGCGCGGTCAGGTCCGATTTCCAGCCGCGCGCCTCGTCGAGCAGGCGCAGCAGCTCGGCCGAGGCCCAGGCGTCGAACGGGCTGGGCTGCACCGGGATCAGCACCCGCTCGGCGGTCAGGATCGCCGAGCGCGCCAGCGCCGTCACCCGCGGCGGCCCGTCGATCACCACGTGCTCGACCCCGGAGGCCAGGTCGGGCACCTCGCGGTGCAGCGTCTCGCGGGCCAGCCCGACCATGGCGAACAGCCGGGGCAGCCCCTCGCGGTTGCGCTGTTCCGCCCAGTCGAGCGCCGAGCCCTGGGGATCAGCGTCGATCAGCAGCACGCGATGGCCACGCCGGGTCAGCTCGCCGGCGAGGTGGAGGGCGAGCGTCGTCTTGCCGACGCCGCCCTTCTGGTTGAGGAAGGCCACGATCATCGCGGCGCCCTCCCCGCTCCGGAGGACTTATCCACAGGCGGAGGAGTCGAGGAGTCAGCCGCCAAGAGTCTGTTATTGTTTAAGTTATATAAGTTATAGGGGCGAATCGGTGAAGCGGGCCAAGGACTTGACTCCGAGTCGGGGTGGTGTTCCCCCGCGACTCGGCATGGTGATCTCCCGTTTTCCGATAGATATGATGTCCCGACATCATTCACAGGTTGTCCACAGGGGGCTGTGGACAGGTTCGCCAAGGGTCGCGCTCGGGAGAACAGCAGGCGCTCCTCGCCACCGCCCCGCTCGATGGACAGCCGATAGCCCGGCAGGCCGATGGACGCGATCCGCCGGATGTGGCGGGCGAACTCGGCCGGGCGCACCGGACTGCCGCTGCGGGCGTGCAGGCGGCGCACCCCGATGGCGCCGCCGCCGCGCTGCCGGCCGCCCATCTTGCGCACCAGCCGGTACAGCCAGCGCGCCACCCCGCCGGTGAGGTCGAAATAGCCGGGATCCAGCGTCAGCACGCGGCGCTCGCACACCGCCGCGAACAGCCAGTCCGGCAGCGTCAGGCGGACGCCGGCCGCGGTCGGCTCCCACCCCTCCAGCCAGCGGAAGCGGGCCGGTCCTTCCGGCCCGGCGCGCAGCGTGGTCTCGACCCGGGTGGCCGCCAGACGGTCGAAGGCGGCGTGCAGCAACGCGTAGTCGTGCCGGCCGACGCCGCGGCCGAGGAAGCGCAGAAGCGGATACGCCGGGGTTTCCAGATGCCGGGTGGGCGTCCGGCCGGCGTCGAGGGCCTCGGTCAGCTGGCTGGCCGCCCAGACCCGCACGTCGGCGTCCCAGAGGGTGGCGATGCCGAGGTCGCCGGCCGGCTCGACCCGGATGCGCACCGCCCCCTGTTCGAAGACAATGGGCGTGCGGCGTGGGGATTTGGCGAGGCTGAACCACGGCCAGACCATCAGGTCGGCCACGTCGCGCAATGCGATGTCGGTGCGGCGGGCGGGAAAGCGAGGGTCGTCCATACTCCCCTCCCCTCAGCGGCGGGCCGGCCGCACGGCGCTGGCGCCGGGGTCGGAGGTGGAGGTGCGCAGGCCGCGGTCGGCCCAGGCCTTCAGGTCGTCGAGCGCGTAGACCACGCGCCCGCCGATCTTGCGGTAGCGCGGGCCGGTGCCGTAGACGCGGTGCTTCTCCAGCGTCCGGCCGGACAGGCCGAGGAAGCGCGCGGCCTCGGGCGTGCGCAGGAAGCGGGGCGGCAGATCGCCGGTGGTGTCCAGCATGGTCGAGCCTCCGTCATCCGGAGCGCGCCGCCGGGAGCGGCGGTGCGCGATGGCGGAAGGCTCGCGGAAACGGCGAGGCGCCGGGGAGGGGAAAGACCGGAGGGGCCGGAGTCCCCCGGCCCCTCCCTCGCCGGAGCGGTCTACCGCTGGCCGCGCCCGAGGCGGCCGGCCAGCAGCTCGCGGTAGCCGCCGGCCATCAGCCGCCGCCCCCGGCGGACCAGGTAGCGGACCTGGTCGCGCAGGGGGCTGGAGCGGAACCAGTCGGCCGCCACCCGCCGCTCGCCGAACACCGCCTCGGCGGTGTCGCGCAGGCTGGCGCCGGCCAGGGCGGCGTCGAGCGCCTGCAGGGCGTGGCGCAGCAGGCCGGTCTGGGTGGGCGTCAGCTCGGGCATCGGCGGCCGGCCCGCCATCAGCGCCGCCAGCCGCTCGATCCCGGCGACCTGTGGCGCCCGCGGCCGGTCGAACGCCACGGTGGCCCACAACGGCGTCCCCGGTGGCGGCAGGTCGGGCGCCAGGACCAGGAAGCGCCGCTCGCGGGCGCCGTCGGCGATCACCACGTGGAAACCGTCCGGCGTCGGCAACACGGCCCGCCGCCCCGGCCCGGCCAGCGGGTCAGCGTCCGGAGCCACGGGGATCGGCTGCATGGGAACCGGAATCAGCCGCACCAGGTCCGGCAGCAGGTCCGGCGTCCAGAAGATCGCCGTGTCGTGGGCGGTCCGGTCCGGGTCCTCGGCGAAAGGACAACCCCCAGCGCCGGCCCACGGCGGCGTGTTCCGCCGAGCGTGGCGCGGCGGACCGCGTCGCGGCCCTGTACTCGGGATTGCGGCGCAGGAACTCCCACGCCCAGCCCGCCACCGGCAGCGCTGCCGTGTCGGCGTAGGCGGCGGCGGACCGCCAGTCTCTCGTGCCTGTCATGAAACCGTCCTCGTCGTGGATGAAGGGACGGATGCGCATCCAAACGCTCAGGTTGCGAAGCGCCAAACGCACCGGTAGGCCGGTGCGGCGTATCGGGGGGTCGATGCAACCGGCACACCCCGATCGAAAGGGGTGGAAGCGCTTGATCGGGCAGGAAAAGAGCCGCCCAGCCGGCGTTCGGCGATGCCGGACGGGTGGGATGGCGATGACGGCTTAATTCGAAACGAGCAGGTGGCGGTAGCCGCTTTCGGTCATCCAGCGGGCGCGGGCGAGATGGCTGGCGTGGGCACGCCGGGCGCGCTCGGGCTCCTCGTCCGGGTCGATGCGCAGCACGATCCGGGCGACCTCGTCGGGATCGGCGCCGTCCGCCGCGGCGTCGAGCAGGCGCAGGTAGGTGACCAGATGCAGCCGGTCGTAGTCGGTCAGCGTTTCGCCGGTGGGCGCTACGTCGAACACCGGCGCGTCGATGCGCGGCTTCCTCATGCGCAGGCTCCTTTCCCTTCGGTGTTGGAGACCACCCGTCGGCCATGGGCCGACGACCGAATGGTATATGTATCCCGTGGCGACTTTTCCCTCAATGGGGCTCCATCCTGGCGATGGAGGACCTTCCCGACATACTGGCCGCGAACATCCGGCGCCTGCGGCGTGAGCGCGCCATCACGCAGGAGGAGCTCGCGCATCTGTCGGGCATCGACCGCAGCTACGTCGGCCAGATCGAGCGGGCCGAGCACAAGGCGAGCGTGGTGACGCTCGGCCGGCTGGCGCGGGCGCTGAAGGTGCTCCCCGGCGATCTGCTGGCGCTGCCCCCCGATCACCCCTTCCTCTCCGAACTGGCCGGCCCCACCCGAGACGGTGACGGCGGTGCGTGACGACATACGTGGGTAGGACGCCCCATGTCCGCCACCATTGCTTTTGGGGCGAAAGAGTTGGCGATGCCAACGATTTCCGGGAGAGGTGCGAGACTTTTTAGGCGTATGCCAGTCAATCCGGGCAGTGGCCGGGAGTGCATTCCCGTGTTCACGGCGATCCGGAGTCCCGGATCGGCGGACAGCCGGACATCCGGATCGCCGGTTCTCCGTAAATCCGGGTAGGAAGGAGCTGCGCGCCCGATGGCGGCGACCGGTGGAGATGGAGGAGAATCACTGGCGCACCGCCGGACAGATGGATGGCCGATGTGTGCGACGGCAGGCCGGTCGAACTGGCCGTCGATGCGGCCGGCATCGTGCCGTGCACCCTCTGCGCATGGGTCCGACGCCACATCAGCGCGCCACGACGTCGAGCTGCTTATGCGCCAGTCGCAAAATAAAGGGCCACCAGTCGCACGGTTAGGGGCCATGTTCGCAGAATTATGGGGCCGACTGCTGATTTATCGGCCCCGCTCGCGTCTTTGGGAGCCGACGACACCAGCAGGCGGCCTCCGGCCGCGCAACGAGCCTCCTGGCCACGACGCACGACGCCGCCTCAGGCGGGCGGCGCCTGCTCGGTGGACACCAGCGCGTCGGTGGCGCGGTCCATCCTCGCCTGCCGGGCGAGGAGGCGGTCCAGTTCGGCCCGGGCCTGGGCGCGTTCGCGGCGGGTCAGGGCACAGGACGCCAGCTCGGCCCGCAGTTCCCGGACTTGGTCGTGGATGGTGAGCATCGGTCCCTCCTCTGGTTTTGAAGACGAGGGGGCGTCACGATGCCGGGGCGGTCCGGGTCGAGGATCGCCGCAGGCGACCGGCCTGCCGGCGAGCGGGGGAGCCAAAAGGCGCAGCCTTTTGGGGGGACCGCTCGTCCTCGAGGCGGGCCGCCCCGGCATGGTAGGCTGGGACGTCCGAAGAGACAGACGGACTTTCGGGAGCACAGGGAGCTCCCCGTCTCGGCCCGCGACCGGTCGCACAGCGATCACGGCCAATGAGAGCGGCGCCAGCCGCTTGTCGCGTTCCAGCACGTCCGTTGTGGCTCGGAGCCGGCCGCGGCGCCCGGATGGAGCGCCGCAACCGGTGGCCGGCCTCAGCGGGACCAGATCAGGGCGTAGCCGCCGTCGACCTCGACCAGGCTGGCGTAGATCGGAGCCGGGAAGCTGGGGTCGTCCAGCTTGACCGAGTGGTAGTCGCGGCCGGTCTCCTTGGCGGTCTTGCGCCACCCGGCACCGATCTCGATCCCGTTGCTCTGGGCGCGCAGGTCGGGAGCCTTGTCGCTGTCCTTCGCGGCCGGGACGAAGCGGGCCTTGATGTTGAGGGTGAGCGTCTTAATGGTGCCGGTGAAGGAGCCGTCGTCGTTGCGGGTGAAGGTGCCGATCTGAGCCATGATCCTCTCCTGCGGGGTTCGACCGCGACCACCGCGGCCTTGATGGCGATCACAAGGGCGCCGGGCGACCGGCCCGCACCCGCAAGGGCCGCAGCGCAGCGGAGGACGGCCAGGGGCCGGGCTTCTTGCCTCGCGAGGAAGCCGCGCACAGGCGCAGCCGAGCACGGCGGGGAAGAAGGCCGGCCCCCGGCCGTTGCGGGATCGAGGTCGGGCTGCTCCGCAGCCACACCCGGCGTCAGGGTCGCCAGCAGGAAAGGCCGCCGTGGTCGAGCCGCGAGCCGTTCAGCCGGAGACAACACCGCTCACGGCGCCGCAGTGCAATGCCGGATGCAACCGTGCCGGAAATAGCCGCGTTTCCCAGTCACATGGCCTCGGTCCGGGAGAAGGACCATCAACAGCTCCCACCCGCCGTGATAGCGTCGCCCGATGGAGCGGTTGGGCGGAGATGGATGCATGACCCCGGAGCGGTGCCGGCTCTTCCGGCGTGAGCTGGGATGGTCGCAGGAGGCTCTCGCCGAGAAAGCGACGCTGTCGGTGTCGGCGGTGCGCGCCTTCGAACTCGGCAGGGGCTCGTCGCGGGGCTACGTGCCGGGCAGCCTCCGGCGGGCCTTCGAAGCCGCGGGCGTCCGCATGGACAGCGACGAAGCCCCATGAACCACTGCGGCGATCAGGAGTTGAAACTTCCTGGCACGGGAGACGGCCGGCGGCGGATGATCGCCACGGGAAAGCGCCAAAGATTGACGGTGATGATCGTCGTCGGGGGCTCCTGACGTTCCCGCCGTGGTTGGAGTCGCCCTGCACCCGGAAGCGGCTCCTGCCGTCGCCAGCCTTGCAGGAGGAAGGCACGTCGCGGGAGATGCGCCAGGGATCGACGGTCGTCAGACTCGAGACTCCGCAGGAGGCTCGATTCACGAGAGCCCGGCGCGCGGGCTCGTCCGCGCGGGCGCCAGTTTCATTTGTAACGAAGGACCGCGGCACCCTTTGAGACAGCAGGAGCGGCAGCTGGGACACGATCAAGCGCGTTCTCGTGGGCCATCGCGGATGGCATCTCGAAGAACCATGAGCGGGTCAACCATGCTTTTGCCGCGACGGACTGGACACGTCCTGCTGCGCGGCCGGCATGCCTTCCGGCTGATCGACCAGCATGACGCCAAGCCCGCGGGCCGACGACAGGAAGATGACGCCGTGCTCCTCCAGCGCCTTGCGCACGGCATCACGGGTCGTGTCCCGCACATCAAGGCGGTCCGACTCCAGCCGCTTCAGGGCGGTCAAGGCGACCAGAGCCGTATCCGCCAGCGTCTCCTGGGTCCAGCCGAGGAGCGCCCGTGCCGCCCGTATTTGCCTGGGTGTGATCATTGCAGATCACATTCCCGATGCTCGCGCCCGCCGCTACAAAAACGACTATTCTAGTCGCATCAGAGGCCTGAAGGGGATACACTCTCCGGCTGCAGCGATCCGCCGCCTTTTCCCGGCCGCAGGGTGGCGAGGGAGGGGCCGCATCGCCGTCCCGCCTCGTCACCGGCCTTGTCCAGCCGCGCGCGGCGACAAACGCCTGGGAAAAGCCGACAACGGTGTGGAGGACAGGGCGATGCGGCGTGTCTGGGAATTGGCCGCCTTGGTGACGCGCTACGACCGGTGCATGAACGACGGCGACGCCTTGACGCCCACCGACCTGCCCGCCGCGGTGGAGAGCTATTGGCAGGCGGCGGCCATCAAGGAGCTGATCTACGACGAGACGGCGCGCTTCGGCGTGCCCCTGCCGTACACCGGCTGCTGGCAGGGCGATCTGCGGACCGTGCAGGCCTTCATTGCCGGAGGCGGCTGGCAGTAGATGGCCGAAACCTCTCATCACTTTCTTTTCCCAACGCCTCGCTCCATGCAGACCACGGCCCGGTCGAACCGACACCTCTGCCGGATGTATCGGCTCAAAACGATGGTGCGTTGCTCGCCGTCCTCCGGCGAGACCGCGGCGAGACGGTGTTCGGCGGTGTCCTGGCGGCGCTCAATGGTCGGCCCGAACGGGGGTGACGCGGTGACCGCCGGCGTGCGGCCGGCGTGCGGCCGGCGTGCAGCCGGCGTGCAGCCGGCGCGGAATATCATACGCGGATAAGCATGAGGACAACCACCATGGCCAGCGATACACCCGTCCATGTCCTCGTCGCCGACGACGAGGTGCTGGTCGCCTGGGCGCTGCGTTCCATCCTGGAAGAGGCCGGCTACCGGGTCACCGTCGCCCACGATGGCGAGCAAGCGCTCGCCCTTCAGGCCAGGGATCCCGCCGACGTGCTGCTGACCGATCTCCAGATGCCCCGCCTGGACGGGCAGGGATTGATCCGCGTGCTGCGGGCCGAGCACCCCATGTTGCCGGTGATCGTGATGACGGGCGCCCCCGACCCCAGCAGCTTCGCGGACCTGCGCGGCGCGGCGGCCGGCACCATTATCATGGTCAAGCCGGTCGGCTCCCAACCGGTTCTGACAGCCCTCCGAAACCTGCTTGGGGTGCGGTGACCGCATCGGGGGCCGGTGTGCCGGCAAGATGATCGAGAACCACACAGCCACTATGAAATTGTGGATTCTTGGCTGCCGGAACCGTTCCATACCGTCCCGTGCAACGCCAACGCGGAGCGTTCCGAACCATGACCGATGTGATCACACAGACTGCCAGGATCGTGGCCGCTTATGTCCGAAACCACCCTGTCGGCGTGGATGAGGTGCCGCTCCTGATCGCGACCGTACGCGGGATCCTGGAAACCCTTGGTACGCCCGAGGAACCGCGGCACTTTGAACGGAAGCCGGCGGTGCCGATCCGCCGCTCGGTGACGCCCGACTGCATCGTCTGCCTGGAAGACGGCAAGAGGCTGAAGATGCTGAAACGCCACCTGCGAACCGTCTACGGCATGACGCCGGAGGAGTACCGGGCGCGCTGGAACCTGCCGGACAACTATCCGATGACCGCTCCGAACTACGCGGCGTCCCGCTCCGCGCTCGCCAAGGCGCGGGGACTCGGCCGAACCGGACGGCGACCGAAGAACGCAAGGTGACAGGCGTCGCCGGAACAGGCGACGGGTCGGCGGCGGCTGATCAGGCCGCACCGCTGCCGCAAGCGGGATGTGAAGCATCCCCGCATCCCTGAAGCACCACCCGGTTCTTGCCGGTGCGCTTCGCCTCGTACAGCGCGACGTCCGCCTGCCGGATCGCCTCCTCGGGCTCCAGCGCGGCCGCCGCCCACACCGACACACCGGCCGAGCAGCCGACCCGCACGGGCCGGCCGGCGATGACCGCACTCTGCCCCACCGTCGCGACGATGCGCTCGGCCAGGGCCAGCGTGCCGCATGCCGTCCCGCAGGCCGACGGAACCAGCACGGCGAACTCGTCGCCGCCCAGCCGCGCCACGAAATCGCCGTCGCGCAGGCAACTCCGGAGCCGGCCGGCGACGATCCGCAGCAGCTCGTCGCCTGCGGGGTGCCCCAGCGTGTCGTTGACCGCCTTGAAGTCGTCGAGGTCGAGCAGCATCACTGCCTGCCGGGCGCCGTCCGCCGCCGCCCCGGTCAAAGCCGTCAGGCGCTCGGTCAGGTAGGCGCGGTTCGGCAACCCGGTCAGCGGGTCGTGGTTGGCGGCGTACCGGGCGCGGTCCTTCTCCGCCTCGGCCGCCCGGTGGGCGGCCTGCACCAGCAGTTCGCGCTCCCGGCGCTCGGTCACGTCGGTCATCATGCCGACCATGCGCAGCGGCTCCCCGTCGGCACCGAACTGCGCCCGGCCGCGGACGAACAGCCAGCGCCAGGAGCCGTCCTTGTGGCGCACGCGACATTCCGCCTCAACCTGCTCGGAGCGCCGCTCCAGGTGCGCCTGCACGGCGGCCCGGAGGACCGGGGCATCCGCCGGGTGCAGGAGGTCCCAGAACTCCCGCGAGTCGTCGCCCATCTCGTGGTCGGCCAAGCCGTACAGCGCCTTCATCCGGGTCGTCCGGCGGACCTTGTTGGTGCGGAGATCCCAATCCCAGATGCCGTCCGCCGTGGCGGCCACCGCCATATCGAAGCGCTCCTCGCTCTCGCGCACCGCTCGCAGCGCGTCGCGCAGGGCGTCGGCCTCGCGGCGCGCGGCGCGCAGGACGAGGACGCTGAGCGCCAGGCTGAGCGCCACGCCGCCGCCGCCCACCCCCCAGACCAGCAGGGTCCGCGACCACCAGGGGGCGAACAGCGCGTCCAGCGGCCGGCCGGCGATCACCACCAGCCCCTCCGGGTCGAGGCGGCGGAAGGCGTACAGGCGCGCGACCCCGTCGATCGGGGAAACGTGTTCATAGACCCCCGCCTCCTCGGTCAAGCGCTCATGAACATAAGAGCCCTCCGGCCAGCCCTTGGGCGGCTCGGCGGCGGGCAGCGGAGCACGCACGACGACATCGCCGTTCAGCTTCCGGATGGCGACCGAGGCGTTCTCATCGCCGGCGATGCGGCGGTAGAAGTCGGCGAACCGGTCGGCAGGCACCCCGGCCACCACGATGCCGCGGAAGGTGCCGGAGGGATCCTCCAGGCGCCGGGACACGACGAAGAAGAAGCCGCCGGTCACCCGCCCCCAGATGAGCGGGCTGAGGAACAGCCGCTCGCCGGCCCTGGCCGCCTGGAAATACTCCCGGTCCGCCACGCTGAGGCGGCCCAGCCTCTCCTCGGCGGTGGAGAACACCGCGTCGCCGCGCTCATCGTACACCCACAGGGAATCGACACCGTCGGCGTCCCGAAGCATCGCCCGTAGGGCCTCCCGGTCGGCATCCGCCGCTTCGGGGGTCGGCAGCGGCCGGCCGGCGAAATGGTCAGCGACCCGCCCGAGCAGCATGACGTCGGTCCGGATCACCGCCCGGACGTGCTCGGCCACCAGGATGGTGCGCTGGTCCAGCTCCCGCTCCGCGTGCAGGCGGGTGGTCCGGTGATCGATGATGATGGTGGCGCTCACGGCGATGATGGTGACGGCGACCGCCGATCCGACCAGCGCGGCAACGAGGCTTCGTATGTTGGCCGTCAAAGGATCCTGACTCTCGCGCCCGAACATGATTCCTATGGTTGCGGACCTTATCCGGTTTTCTCTTGGAGATCACTTGCCGAAGACGCGGAGGAGGCACGAAGCACGCTACGCTTCCTTTGCGGTCAGCGCGGTCAGGTCGGCGAGAACGCCGCGGATGAAGTCCCAGGGATAGCCGTCGGCGTCGGGTTCCAGCTCGCTCCATTCGGTGGCGATGGCGAGCTTGGCGATCACGCCGGGGATCGACCGTGCGGGCGTGCGGGACGCGGTCCGGAGCAACTCGTCCACCCGCCGGTCGGCGGCGGCCTCCCGCTCCATGGCACTGGTGAGACCGACCGCCACCGCCTCGGCGTCCCAGCGCGCCTGCGCGGCGGCAAGGTCGCGCTTCAGCCGTCGGCGCAGGGAGCGGGTGGCCGGTGCTGTCCCCAGCACCCGGTCGATCTGGCGGGCGTCCGTGGCGACGACCGAAGGGCGCCCCGGGCCATCGAGGGGGATCTCGACACGGGGAAAGCCGATCTTCTCGGCCAATTCCCGTTCCAAGCGCTGAGCCTCGTGGCACAGCCGCTGCGAGGAGGCAAAGGTTTCTCGCCAATCCTTCCAGAGCAGGATGAGTGGGTCGGTGTCCTGACTCTCTCTCAAAGTAGAGGTCAGTAGACGAGCAGCGGCAGCGATGCTCCCTCTCTGGGATGCGCGACTCATCTTCGGCGCTCGCGTCCTTGGAGACACGTCACCTCCTTTGCGGCTTTCGACGCAACTGATATGATGCAAAATGACATTGATAATGACACCACAAAAAATGACTGATGCCAAGAATAATGTTATTTCCCCCGCGCAATGTCGTGCTGGGCGGGCTTTGGTGCGGATGAACCAGCAGAGCCTTGCGCAGGCTGCGGAGGTTTCGACGAAGACCGTAGCCGACTTTGAGCGGGAGATTGAGCGCCAGCTCAATGTCCGGACCCTGCGCGCGATCCGTGCCGCGCTGGAGGCTGCCGGCGTGGAGTTCATCCCAGAGAACGGCAGCGGTGAAGGGGTTCGGTTCAAGAAGGATCGGCCGCAGGAGACGAACGTCATTTGACCACGCCCTCGACCGCGCCCACCGTCGCCTTGACCAAATCGAAGATCCCCCGGCGCACGCGCGTGTCCTTGATCCGGTAGTAGCATTTCACCAGTTCCAGCGTCTCCCGCCGCCCCATCGGTGGCGTTTCGAGATCGGGCGGCTCAGAGGCACGGGGCGCCGCATCCGGCATATCGTCGAAGAAGAAGCTGACCGGCACGTCGAGCACATCCGCCAACTGCCAGAGCCGTGACGCGGCGATGCCGTTGGCGCCGTGCTCGTACTTCTGGATTTGTTGGAAGGTCAGGCCGACCCTCCGGCCCAGTTCGGTCTGTGACAGGCCGAGCAGCGTGCGGCGCAGCCGCAGCCGTCCACCCACGTGGGTATCCACCGTGTCCAAGCCGGTCCCAGCCTTCGGCCTGCGACCACGCCCTTTGTGTCTCGCCTCTGATACGACGTCCATGAAGTCTACTCCTGCATCGCGCCTTCGGCTACGGGATGCGACCATGCCCTTTCTCGCGTGCCGGCTGTGCAGCATGGACCGTAGCGCGCATGCTCTCAAGAAAATGTTACTCATAGTCTGTAGACCAATAGGCTACACGCGGGCTAGCTGCCCGGATGGATATCCGCAAGCAGGTCGGGCTCAACGTTCAGCGGATCAGGCGCACGCGCGGCTGGTCGCAGGAGGAGCTTGCCTTCGAGTCGGGGCTGCACCGCACCTACATCAGCGGCATCGAGCGCGGCGCCCGCAACCCGACGATCACAGTGCTGAAGGAATTGGCCGACGCGCTCGGTGTCCCACCGTCCATGTTGCTGGAGCCGGCAGCATAGAAGCACTCTGAACAGCCATAGTGCAATGCGCCCTGGAAAGTCTGGCAGTACGGCAATTTGTTTCTCAGACTGCGCGGCGGTACGCCCGACCTTCGTCACGATGGCGGTATTCCATTTTCATCCTGATTAACGCCGTGCTCATTGTGATTGTCGCGCCATGGTCGGCAACCGGCTCAGCCGGGCGGCGCTGGATTCTGGAGTTCCGCTGCCAGGGTAACGAGGTCGGACAGCACGCCGCGCAGAAACGGCCAGGGAAGATCGTCGCCCTCCGGTTCCCGCTCTCCCCATTGCTCGATGACGGCGAGCTTGGCGATCGCGCCCATCAGCGAGTGGGCCGGCGTCGCGGCGGCGATGCGCAGCAGTTCATCGACGCGGCGGTCGGCGGCAACCTCCGACCGGATGGCCTCCGTGAGCCCACAGGCAGCGGCTTCGGCGTTCCAACGGGCACGCGCCGCCCCCAGAGCGCGTTTCAGGCGGCGGCGTTGCGCCAATGTCGCCGGGGCCGTGCCCAGCACCCGGTCGATCTGGCGCGGATCCGTTGCCCGGACCATCGGCCGTCCAGGATCGTTCATCGGTATCTCGACGGCCGGCAAGCCGATGCGGTCGATCAGTTGACGTTCCAGCCGCTGCGACTCACGGCAGAGTCGCTCCGACAGAGGAAAGGCGGCCCGCCATTCCCTCCAGAGAACGAGGAGAGGCTCCGCGGCATTCCCATCCAGGGTAGCGTCCAGGACCTGGGTCGCCGCGGACAGGGTGGCGCGGCGGCCCGCCTTGCTCGTCCTTGCTCTTGGCGTGCGTGATTCCCGTGGCACGGTCGCTCCTCCCCATTCCGGCTGGGTCAGCCAGTGTCGCTTCGGCGCCCGACTCGCACAAAGGCTCGGGCCTACCGGCCAGGGCACCCGCGGCATGCCTAAGCGAAGCAAAGCTTCCGACATCTCCATTCAAGTGCGTATTTTGCGCACCTATGCGTATTACACGCAAGCGTATTTTTCGTTTCCTTGCGCTTTCTGCGCACCTGCTTACCATCCGGCACATGAACCTGACGCCCGCCCAATGCCGCGCCGCCCGCGGTCTGGTGAACATGACCCAGCAGCAACTTGCCGAGGCGAGCGGCGTGAGCTTGCGCACCATCACGCATTTCGAGAAAGGTGGACGCACACCCATACCGGCCATTCTGCGGGCGCTGAAGGACACGCTCGAGACGGCTGGCGTTATCTTCATCCCCAGCAATGGCGAAGGTGTCGGCGTCCGCCTGCGCAAAGGCGCCGAGCCGCCGGCGGGGCTGAACCATAGTGGGAATTGAGGCGCACCAAACGCGCGCCCATTCCCGCCGTCACCCCGCCGGACCTACCGGCCGGTCGGATCGCCCCGGTCGCCACCGGTGCCATTGCCCACACGGACCACGTCCTGAGGCATAATCCGGCAGTTCGTTTTCACAGGCCGCCGGTTTCCCGTAAATCCATCATTCCGGGTATCCGGATCGCCGCCGAAAAGACAAAGCGGAAAAACGTCGTTGTGGTTGTGCATCCGCACGCTGTAGAAGTTTTCGCGACGGTTGCATCGCCTTTGAAGTGAACTTCCTCCTTGCTGTCCCAAGCTCTCGACGCGCTCCTCAGGAAACGGCAATCCCGCGCCCCGCTGTCCGATGCGAGCGTGGACACCTATCTGGCAAAGACGCTGTTCATCGACGTCGAAGCCGACCGTGGCGGGCGCCTGAATGCGGTCGGTGCGGTGCTGGACGACCGGATCTTCCGATGGGAGAAGCGTGGTTCCAGGTCCTTCGCCTCCGCTGGACTGGACGGATTCGTCCGCGGCGCCGAGCGCATCGCCGGCCACAACATCCTGGCGCACGACCTGCCGATCTTGCGCGACGCGTTGCCGGGACTGGCCGCATGGACGTTGCCGGTGGTGGACACACTGGTGCTCTCACCGCTGGCCTTCCCGGCCAACCCCTATCACCGGCTGATCAAGGGCTACAAGCTCGAGAAGGATGCGGTGAACGATCCGGTCGCCGACGCCCGGCTGTGCCGGGCGGTGCTGCGCGACGAGATCGATGCCTTTGTCCGCTTGGTGCGGCAGACGCCGGACGCTGCCGCGTTCCACCGCTTCGCGCTGTCTGGCCCAGGCCATAGCGGCATGGCCGACCTGTTCGGCCTGTGCGGCGCCCCCCTGCCGCCGACGGCATTCGCGGCCTTCACGCTGTGGATGCAGTGCGCGACGGCACGCGTGTGCACGGCCGCGTCCGCCCGCCTCGCTGCGGCCGAGTTGGAACCGTCCGTGGCGCGCCTCGCCTTCGCCCACGCGCTGGCGTGGCTCGGCGTGGCAGGCGGCGCCTCGGTTTTGCCCGCCTGGGTGCGCCATCAGCACCCGGCGGTCAGGCCGCTGCTGCACGACCTGCGCGATACGCCGTGCGATGCCCCCTCGTGCGCGTGGTGCCGCACCGCCTTCAGCGCGACGCATTGGCTGCGGGAGACCTTCGGGTTCGACGTCTTCCGGCCCAAGCCGGCCGCGCCCGACGGCGGGAGCCTGCAACAACGCATCGTCGAGGCCGGCCTCGCCGGGCGGCCGGCGCTGGCGGTGCTGCCCACCGGCGGCGGCAAGTCGCTGTGCTTCCAGGTGCCGGCCCTGGCCCGCCACCAGCGCACCGGGGCCCTGACCGTGGTGGTGTCGCCGTTGCAGGCGCTGATGAAGGACCAAGTGGACAATTTCCGCAGCAAGACCGGCCGGCCGGCGGCGGCGGCCGCGCTCTACGGAGCGCTCACCTTACCGGAACGGGGGGCGGTGATGGACCGGGTGCGCCATGGCGACGTCGCGCTCCTTTATGTGTCCCCCGAACAGCTGCGCAACCCGTCGGTCGTCCGCACCATCGAGCATCGGGAGATCGGCGCCTGGGTGTTCGACGAGGCGCACTGCCTGTCCAAGTGGGGCCACGATTTCCGCCCCGACTATCTCTACACCGCACGTTTCATCGCCGAACTGGCCGAACGCCAGGGCACGCCGCCGCCGCCCGTCACCTGCCTGACCGCCACCGCCAAGCACGAGGTCGTCGAGGAGATCCGCGGCCACATCCGTGACCGGCTCGGGCAGGAACTCGACCTGTACGCCGGGGGCGCCGAGCGCTCCAACCTGACCTTCACCGTCGAGAGCATCACGCCGGCGGAGAAGGTCGAGCGCATCGCCGCCCTGCTCGAGCAGCATGTCCGGCAGGGCGGAGCGTCGGCCTGCGCCGTGGTCTACGCCGCCACCCGGCGCGGCACCCAGGAGTTGCGGGACGCGCTGACCGGATACGGCTGGCCGGCCGCCGCCTTCCATGCCGGCATGAAGGCCGCCGACAAGGCGGAGGTCCTGGCCGGCTTCATCGGCGGCTCCCTTCCCGTGGTGTGCGCCACCAACGCCTTCGGGATGGGCATCGACAAGGACAGCGTGCGGCTGGTGGTGCACGCCGATGTGCCCGGCTCCCTGGAAGCGTACACGCAGGAGGCCGGACGCGCCGGGCGGGACGGGCTGTCGGCGACCTGCGTGCTGCTGTTCGATCCCGACGATCTGGAGGACCAGTTTCGCCTCGCCGCCCGGTCGGAGCTGCGGCGGCGTGACATCGGACAGATCCTGCGGGGCGTGCGGCGGCTGTCGCAGCGGTTGGGGAAGGACGAGGTGGTGGCCACCGCCGGCGAACTGGTGGCCGATCCGGAACTCGACCTCGGCTTCGCGGCCGACGATTCGGACGCCGACACCAAGGTGAAGACGGCGCTGTCCTGGCTGGAGCGCGCCGGGCTGGTCATCCGGTCCGAGAACCGGACCTCCGTCATCACCGCGCGGCCCAAGCCGCTGTCGCTGGAGCAGGCGCGCACCGCCATCGGGCGTCTGGGTCTGCCCGCGGCGACGGTGGCGCAGTGGATGGCCATCTTCCGCACGCTGGTGGCGGTCGCCGCCGATCCCAGCGAAGAGCACCCGCTGACCGTCGACACGCTGGCCGCTCTCGATCCCCTGGCGGCCGACACCGCCGGCCCGCCGCAGGAGGCGACCGCCAAGGTGCTGACGGTGCTGACCGCGATGGCCGGCCACGGCCTGATCGAGAGCGGGACCGTGCTGACCGCACAGGTGCGGCCGTCGGGCGTCAACGCCTCGCGCCGTGTCCTGGCGCAGTTCTCCGCGGCGGCCCGCACCCTGCTGGCGACGCTGCGGGAGGAGGCGCCGGATGGGGAGGAGCTGTGCCTGTCGCTGACGGCGGCCACCCAGCGGCTGCGTGACCGGGGCTGTGCCGAGTGCCAGCCCGAAGTGGTTCTGCGGCTGCTGAAAACCCTGTCCGACACCAACCGTGGGGGCAGCGCACGCCTGCGTCTCGCCACGGTGGCACGCTGGCGGTACAGCCTGAAGCTGTCGGGAACGTGGCAGGGCCTGGAGGATAGCCTGCGCCGGCAGGAAGCGGTCGCCTCACTGGTGCTCGACCGTCTGCTGGCGACCGGCCGGGCCGCGGACGGCGCGGGCAAGACGGTGGTGCCCTTCGCCATCGAGGAGTTGGCCCAGGCGGTGACCGGTGACCTGACGCTGGCCACCGAGGTGTCCGATCCGATCGCCGCGGTCCAGGCGGCCCTGCTGATGCTGCACGACTGGAAGGTGATCCTGCTGCAAGGTGGCCTGTCGGTGTTCCGCCAGGGTCTGAGCTTGCGGCTGCCGGAGGCGGCGCGGGGGCGACGCTACACCAACGACGACCATGAACCGCTGGCCCGCCATTACGCCGGCCGCACCTTCCAGATCCACGCCATGGGCGAATACGCCCGTCTGGGGCTCACCAGCCCCGAACGGGCGGCGGCCTTCGCCGCCGATTACTTCGCCCTGCCGGAGGACCGGCTGCTCGCCCGCCACTTTCCGGGCCGGCGCGCCGAACTGGCCCGCCCGGTGTCGGCGGACAGCTACGCCCGCATCGTCACCGACCTCGCCAATCCGGCGCAGCAGGCGATCGTGACCGCCCCGGTCGGGCGCAACCTGCTGGTCCTGGCCGGGCCGGGGTCGGGGAAGACCCGCGTCATCGTCCACCGCTGCGCCTACCTGCTGCGGGTGCTGCGGGTGCCGGCGCAGGCGATCCTGGTGCTGTGCTACAACCACGCGGCCGCCCTGTCGATCCGCCGGCGGCTGCGCGCCCTGATCGGCGACGAGGCCGGGTGGATCGACGCCTACACCTATCACGCGCTGGCCATGCGTCTGGTCGGGGCGAGCATTGCCGAGCGCCTGGAGCACCGGCCGGACAGCGCGCCCGCCGATCCCTTCTCCGGGGTGATCGGCGATGCCACGGCACTTCTGCGCGGGGAAAGCGCCTTTCCGGGCCTCGACGCCGAGGACGTGCGGGAGCGGCTGCTGGCGCGCTACCGCTACATCCTGATCGATGAATACCAGGACATCGATGAGGAGCAGTACGACCTCGTCTCCGCCATCGCCGGCCGCCAGGAGAAGGATGCCGAAGCGCGGATCGCGCTGATGGCCGTCGGGGACGACGACCAGGCGGTGTATGGCTTCCGTCATGCCGACGTCGCGTTCATCCGCCGGTACCAGGCCGACTACGCGGCGGAGGTTCACCATCTGGTGGAGAACTACCGCTCCACCGCCGCCGTGATCGCCGCGTCGAACACCTTGATCCGGCACAACACCGACCGGATGAAGACCGATCACCCCATCCGCATCGACCGGGCGCGGGCCAAGGACCCGGCGGGCGAACCCGTGCGGGTCCTGGAGGTGGGGACCATCGCGCATCAGATCGGTACGGCGCTGGACGTCATCGAGCAGCGGCAGGCTCGACATTCCGGCACGTCGTGGAGCGACTTCGCCGTGCTGGCGCGTCAACGCCACGTTCTGGCGCCGTTCCACGCGTTGTGCGACCACGCCGGCATTCCCTGTGATCCCGCCTACGACACCACGTCCGACCGGTTTCCCCTGCACCGGCTGCGCGAGGTGGTAGCCTTCCTCGACCGGCTGAAGCGAGCGACCGCACGGGTCGACGGGACATGGCTGCAGGCGCAGATGGCCGACCTGCGCCAGGAGATGGGCGCCTCGCCCTGGTGGGGGCTGGTGGAGCAACTGCTCGGCGGCTGGGCGACGACGAGCGCCGGGCGGGCGGCGGAACCGGAAGCGGTGCGCGAGGCCCTGTATGAAGGGCTGTCCCAGCTGCGCCGCGGTACGCCTCCGGTGAGCGCCGCCTTGGCAAAGTAGGGTCCGGCGTCTGAGTTTTG
>CALABS010000057.1 GCA_937887565.1 uncultured Rhodospirillaceae bacterium
TCTTTTTTTAAATTCCTCGCTCCGCGAGGCGGCCGGCGGGGCAACCCGCCGGCCCGCAAGGAAATAGAGGAGGGAGCGTTGGGGGCGCTCCCTCCTCCGTCCAACCCGCCGCGGCACTGGGGTTCGGGGACGGCCGCGACGGGCATGGAGTCGAGGGGGGGCGTTTGGGGGCCACCCCCCCTCGTCGAGAGGCATCCTTCGCGGGCTGGGGTTCGGGGACGACCGCGAAAGAGCCCCTGTCTCGAATAAGCGGCGGCTGGAAGGAAGATGCTTGGGGGACACCTTCCCTCCGGATCCCGACGCGGCACTGGGGTTCGGGGACGGCCGCGTCGGTCTCTGCCGCCCGGATCAGGCTGCGTTGGCCTCCTGATCCAGTTCCGTATCCTTCGCCTGGCCGACGACGGTGGGCAGGGTGAACCAGAACGTGGTTCCCTCGCCCGGCACGGATTCGACCCAGATCCGGCCGCCCAGGCGCTCGACCATCCGGCGCACGATGGCGAGGCCCATGCCGGTGCCGGGCTTGTCGTCCACCCCGCGCAGGCGATGGAAAATCTCGAAGATGCGCGCCCAGTGGCGCTGCTCGATGCCGATGCCGTTGTCGCGCACCCCCATCAGCGCGAGGTCTCCCTCGCGGCGGGCGGTCACATGGACGATCGGCTTGCGGTCGCCGGCCCGATAGCGCAGGGCGTTGTCCACCAACTGGCTGAAGATCTCGGCCAGGCTGTGACGATCGGCGGCCACCTTGGGCAGGACGTCGACCACCAGGGTAGCGCCGCTGGCCTCGATATCCTCGGCCAAACGCCGGGTCGCCACCGCCATGGCCGCCTCCGCCGGCATCAATTCCTCGACCGGCGGCAGATGGTCGACGGCCACGAATGCCTCGAGGTCCTGGACCAGCTTGCGGACCCGCTGCGCCCCCTCGACGACCTGGGCGACGTAGCCGCGCCCTTCCTCGTCGAGGACGCTTTCGGCATGCTTGGACAGCAGCTGGGCATAGGAGACCATCCGGCGCAGCGGCTCTTGGAGGTCATGGGCCGACACCTCGGCGATCCGCTCGAGGTCGGCGACATACCGCCGCAGGCGATTGCGGCTTTCGATCAGCTCGGCCTTCTTCACCGTGAGGTCGCTGGCGATCGTTTCCTGGCGGCGGACCAGGCTGAACAGCAGCACCACCACGCCCCCCAACAGCACGGTCAGGCCGCCGCCCACCAGCAGATAGCTGCGCACCGTCTTGAGATGGGGCGCCAGCACGTCCTTTTGCGACCGCGCCACCAATACCGCCAGCGGCAACCCGCTCACCGCGCGATAGCTGCCGATCCGCTTGACGGTGTCGAGGGGGCCGGCGGCGCTCCACGAGCCCTGCCCGCTGGAGAACACTGCCGCCACCAAATCCTCGGGAAGCCGGCGTCCGAGAACGGGGCTTGCCGAGGCGCCGGCCCTGACCACGCCATCCCGCCCGCTCACCAGCACGGCGGCGTCAGCGCCGATGTCGAAGGAGGCGTAGAAATTGCGCAGGTATTCCGGGTCGAGGGAGATCACCAGCACGCCGTCGAATTCGCCGTTCCGCGTCACTAGGCGGCGGGTCAGCTGGATGGACCACCGGCCCGAGGCGCGCCCGAGCACCGGCTTGCTGACAAACAGGGAATCGCCGCCCCGCACGTGGACGCGGAAATGCTCGCGATCCGACAGATCGACGCGGGCGAAATTGGCGACGTTGCTGTCGGCCAGGACGCCGTCGGCGCCGATGCGGGCGATCTGCACCGACACCCGACGCAGGATGGTGGCGTTGGCCACCGAGGCGTTGAGGTCGAAGGTCTCGGGCGACCGCTCGTATTCGGCCTTCAGATACAGCAGGGTCTGGTCCAGGCCGGCGACGGTGCGCAGGAAATGCTCCTCGAAGGCGCGGGCCAGATTGGCGGTGTCGCCCTCGGCCATCCGCAGCACGTGGGCGCGTTCGCGGTCCAGATCCCACACGATGGCGCCCCAGACCATGGCGATGACCGCGACGCCGAACCACGCCACCGCGCGGCCGGCCCGCGACCGGCTCAGCAGCGACGACGGACGCCCGTCCATGTCCGCGCCCCCCTTGGTCATGCCCCGCCCTCCCCGCGGATGCTGGCCGCCGCCACCCCGGCCGGCACGAGCGGCCGAACCGGCACCCATCCCATGGCGGCGGCGGCCGTCCCGGTGTCATTCCCACACAGACTGAGTGGATAAATCTCGGCCACCCTGCACACTCCCCGAAACCTGTCCTCATTTATATCGAGGGTCTTTCAATGGAATTGCGGGTGTGATTGAATTCAGCAGCAACACTGCGTAAACAAGTTGTGAATGCATGCGAGGGAGAGGACTTTGGCTGCCCAAGCGAAGGCGCATGTTCTGATCGTCGAGGACGAACCGGTGACGCGGGCGAAACTTGCCGCCCAACTGGTCGGCGAAGGGTTCCAGGTCAGCGAGGCCGCCGACGCCCGCGACATGCGCACCATCGTCTCCAAGACCGTCCCCGACGTGGTGCTGCTGGATATCAATCTCCCCGACGAAAACGGGCTGATCCTCGCCCGCGACCTGCGCGCCAAGTCGTCGGTCGGCATCATCCTGGTCACCGCCCGTCAGGACGAGACCGACCGTATCGTCGGTTTGGAGTTGGGCGCCGACGACTACATCACCAAGCCCTTCAACCCGCGCGAACTGGCCGTCAGGGTGCGCAACCTCATCCGCCGGGTGGCGCCCACCATGGCCGCCGAGCGGTCGGCGACGGGCGTGTTCTCCTTCGCCGGCTGGCGCCTCGACTGCGACGCCCGCCAGCTGACCTCGCCCGACGGCGAGGCGGTGCGGTTGACCCGGGGTGAATTCGACGTGCTGGCTGCGCTGGCCCGCAATGCCGGTCGCGCGCTGACCCGCGACCAGTTGCTCGACCTCACCCAGCATGACGGCGACGCGGTGATCGATCGCACCATCGACGTCCTGGTCGGCCGCCTGCGCCGCAAGATCGAGACCGACCCCAAGCGCCCCGCCATCATCATGACGGTGCACGGAATCGGCTATCGGCTGGTTGCCGTCTGAGGGTCAGATCACCACGTCGGCAAGGGCACGGACCGAGCTGTCCCACAGGCGCGGCAGGGCGTCGGCGAGGGCGGCGGCCTCGGCCTCGCCCCGGCGCGCCGCCGTCTCGATCATGCGGCAGCGATCCGCCAGGGCGGCCAGATGCAGGCTGGCGGCGGCGCTGGCCATGCGGTGCGCCACCGGCGCCAACGCGGCCAGATCGCCGGCGGCGGCGAGATCGACGGCCATCCTCAGATCCTCGGACGAACTGCGGCGGAACAGGTCGACGAAGCCGGCCATCCGCTCGCGGCCGAGATCCTTGAGATCGGCCAGCAGGTCGGTCAGGGCCAGCAGTTCCCGGCCATCCTCGCCCCCCCTCCAGGCGGGGACCGAGGGTTCGGCAAGCAGCCGCGCCACCTCCTCGACCCGGAACGGCTTGGCGAGACAGCCGGCGATTCCCGCCTCCCGCCAGGCGCGGTCGTCCTGCTCGGAGGGATTGGCGGTCAACAGGTAGGTCGGCATGGACGGGGCGCCGGCACCCATCCGCCTAAGGCGCCGCGCGGTCTCGATGCCGTCCATTTCGGGCATGTGCATGTCCAGCAGCACCAGGTCGAAGCCGCCACCCGTCCGCTCCATGGCATCGATGGCGGCCGCCCCGCTCTCGACCGCGGTGACGCTGTGACCGTGCCGTTCGAGCAGGCCCGAGGCGACCTCGAGGTTGACGCGGTTGTCGTCCACCAGCAGCACCCGCGCCGGCGGCACGTCGGACGGCACCGGTTCTGGCGCCGCCGCCTCGGCGGCCACCGGCATGGGCAGCGAGAACCAGAAGGTGCTGCCCTCGCCCGAGCGGCTTTCAAAGCCGATGTCGCCGCCCATCAGGGTGACCAGGCGCTTGCAGATGGCCAGGCCCAGGCCGGCGCCGCCGAACCGCCGGGTGATCGAATCGTCGCCCTGGCTGAATTCGGTGAACAGGTCGGCGCGGGCGGCGTCGGGAATGCCGATGCCGGTGTCGGTGACCAGGAACCGCAGATCGACGGTCCCGTCGGCACGTTCGCCGTCCGAGACCACCTGCACCAGCACCCCGCCGGTCTCGGTGAACTTGATGGCGTTGCCCACGAGGTTGAGCAAGACCTGCCGCAGCCGCAGCGGATCGCCAACGACGTGACGCGGCACGTCGGCGCCGAAGCGGTTGCCCAGCGTCAGCCCCTTGTCGGCGGCGCGCGGCGCCAGCATCAGCCGCAACTCCTCGACCGTGTCGATGAGATCGAAGGACAGAGTGGACAAGGTCAGCCCCTCGGCCTCCAGGCGCGAGAAGTCGAGGATGTCGTTGACCAGCCCCAGCAGCAGTTCACCGGAACTGGCCACCGTTTCGGCGAAGGTGCGCTGGCGGACGTCGAGATTGCTCTCGAGCAGCAGGCGGGTCATGCCCAGGATGCCGTTGAGCGGCGTGCGGATTTCGTGGCCGACGGTCGCCAGGAAGACAGACTTGGCGCGGGCGGCCGCCTCGGCGCGGTCGCGGGCCTCCTTCAGGGCGCGCTCGGCCGCCTTGCGCTCGATGGCGTAGCGGATCATGCGCATCAGCATGGGGGCGTCGCCGCGCCCCTTCACCAGATAGTCCTGGGCTCCCTGCTTGAGGGCATCCAGGGCCAGGCGGTCGTCGTCGTTGCCGGTCAGCACCAGGATGGGCACATCCGGGGCCGCCGCCGTCAGCGCCTTCAGCGTCGCCAGGCCGGTGGAATCCGGCAGCGACAGATCGGCCAGCACCACCTCGCAGGCGCCAGCCCCCAGATGCGCGACCGCCGCCGCCAGTCGATGGACAAGGGTCACCGCGAACGGCTCGCCGGGGAGACGGCGCAGCATGGTCTGGACCAGCCGCGCGTCGGCCGGGTCATCCTCGAGCAGCAGCAGGCGGATGGTGTCGCCCGTCATGGTCAGCGGGGCAACTGGGCCACCTCGAACCAATAGTTCTCGATGGAATGGATGGCACGGGTGAAATCCTCGACGTCCATGGGCTTGGAGACGAAGCTGTTGGCGCCGGCCTGATAGGCCCGCAGGACGTCGCGCTCGGCCTCCGAGGTGGACAGCACCACCACCGGGATCTTGCGCAGATCGGTATCGGATTTCACTTCCTCGAGAATCTCGTGCCCCGACCGGCCCGGCAGGTTGAGGTCCAGCAGCATGATGTCGGGGCGGGGCGCCTGGGCGAAGTCGCCGCCGGCACGGCGCAGGAAGGCCATGGCCTCGTCGCCATCCTTGACGTGATGGATGGTCACATGGTGCGGCCCCTTGCGCACCGCGATCCGGACCAGCCCCGCGTCACCCGGGTCGTCCTCCACAAGCAGGATATCGAAGCTGGTCTTGGGTGGTCTCACGTTATCCCATCCTTGCACCGAACCCCGCCAGAGCCTCCATCAAAGTGGTCGGTCGGACAAGCTGAATTTTCACGACATCTCATGGCGACGATCCCGCCTCGGAACTGCGCCGCATCTTCGGCCAGGTGAAATGGAAGGTCGTGCCCTCGCCGGCCCGCGTCTCTATCCAGATGCGCCCACCCTGGCGCTCGACCACCTTCTTGCAGATGGCCAGGCCGATGCCGGTTCCTTCGTATTCGTCGCGCGCATGCAGGCGCTGGAAGATGCCGAACACCCGGTCGGCGTGCTCGGGCGGGATGCCGATGCCGTTGTCGCGGACCCAGAAATGCCACCCGCCCCCCTCGTCGAGACAGCCGATGGTCACATGCGACCGGCGCTCGGGCGAGCGGTACTTGACCGCGTTGCCGACCAGATTCTGGAACAGGCGCGTCATCTCGCCGGCATCCCCAAGCACCACCGGCATGCGGTCGGGATGCTCGACGGCGGCGCGGGCCTCGTCGATCTCCACCTGCAGGTCCATCAGCGCCAGGTCGAGGGCGCGCCCGGTGTCGACGGGACCGTCGCGGCTGGTGCGGCCGACGCGCGAATAGGCCAGCAGGTCGGTGATCAGCAGGTCCATGCGCCGCACGCCGTCACGGATGAAGTCCATGAACTCGCGGGTCTCGGGGTCGAGCTTGTCCTCGATCGCTTCCTCGATCAGGGTGACGTAGCTGCCGACGACCCTGAGCGGCTGGCGCAGGTCATGCGAGGCGACATAGGCGAACTGCTCCAACTCCTCGTTGGACCGCCGCAATTCGCTGACCAGGGCGTCGAGCTTCTCCTCCATGTGCTTGCGGTCGGTGATGTCCTGGAGCGTCAGGTCGACGCGGACGACGTGGCCGTCGTCGCCCGGCGAGGCCTGCGCCCGCAACTGGGCGAAGCGCTCGACCCCGTCGGCGCGCACGATCCGGAAGTCCTCGGTCAGGCGTGCCGCGACCCCCGACATCACGCCGTCCAGGGCGGCCGACAGACGGGTCCGGTCGTCGGGATGGACGCGGTCGAAGAAGGCGCTCTCGCCCGGCTGGGTATCGGCGGGGTCGAGGGCCAGCACCGCGTGGAACTGATCGGACCAGACCTGGCGGCCGGAACCCAGGTCCCACACCGCGCTGCCCACCTGGGCCACCCTTTCGGCGTTGGACAGCACCGTCTGGCTATGGCGCTCAAGGTCTTTGTAGGCTCGGTTCAGGCGCTCCACCATGCCGGCGAAGGCCTCGCCCAGCCGGGCGATCTCATCGTCACCCATGACCCGGAAGGCGCCGGGGGCGTCGCGTCCGAAGGCGTATCCCGAGGCGGCGGCCGACAACTGGCGCACGGTGGCGGTCAGGCGCTGGCCGAGAACGGCGCTGACCAGGATCACCAGCAGCGTGGTTCCCAGACCGATGGCGACGAAGGCGCTGGTCAGGCGGGCCAGGGGAATATCCAACATGTCGGCCTCGGCACCGACCAGCACCGACAGCCGGATGCCGCCCAGGATGTCGGGAAGCCGGACGTCCGCCTCCGAGGCAAGCGGCAACCCGGCCTTGCGGTTCCGCCGACCCAGGTCGACCGAATAGACGGCGCCGTGGTCGCGGAGGATCAATTCGCCGCCGCCGCTCGGCGCGGCGGCGCGGCGGCCGAGATCGGCAAGCGCGATCCGATAGACCAAGGCCCCCGGGGCGGCTCCGGGTCCGGCACCGGCCACCGGTTCCGCCACGGTGAGGACCGGCCCGCCGCGCTCGACGCCGACGCGGGTCCGGGCGCGGCCGGTGGCGACGGCTTCCTCGACCCAGTGGTCGGCGCCCACCGCCGCGTCCCCGGCCGCCACCAGCGGCCGCCCCTTGACGTCGCACAGGGCGACGGAGATCGGCAGGCGGTTGACCTCGGCGAAATTGCGCAGCAGCGGCTTCAGGTAGAGCTCGCGGGCTCCGCCGTCGGCAAGGCCGTCGGCCACCACCGGGTTGGCGGCCAACGTCCGGAAATTGGCGGTGACACCGTCCAGGAGGTCGGCGATCTTCTCGGCACGCATGCCGGCCTCGGCTTGCAGCAGGGAACTGGCCTGGCCGCGGATCAAGGACGACATCACCACGTAGGCGGCGGACCCCGTGACCAGCACGACGAACAGCGTCAGCGCCGAAGCGCCGACCGCCACCTTGTAGGACAGGCGAGTTGTGATCAGCCGGACCACGCGGCCCCCTTCGCGTCAGCCACCGCCCGACCATACGGCGCGGCGGCGGCAGCGGCAAGGGCTGGCGTCGGCCGGCCGGCCGGGGTATGACGGGCCATGAGCCGCGAATATCCCCGCCATCCCCTGCCCGGCGTCCTGGCCGTGGTGGTCCGCGACGGCCGCGTGCTGCTGGTGCGGCGCGGACGCCAGCCCAATCTGGGGCTGTGGGGGTTGCCGGGCGGCCTGATGGAGGCCGGCGAGACCATCGCCGAGGCCGCCTTGCGGGAACTGCGCGAGGAGACCGGCGTCACCGCCGAGGCCGGGCCGGTGCTCGACGTGCTCGACGCCCTGACCCGCGACGGCGAGGGGCGCGCCCGCCACCACTACCTGCTGGTCGCGGTGATGTGCCGCTGGCTGGCCGGCGACGGCGAGGCCGGCGACGACGCCGCCGCGACGGGATGGTTCGCGCCCGCCGCCCTGGACAGCATCCCCTGCGTCCCCGATCTCGCCCGGGTGGTCGCCGCCGCCATGGCCCATCCGTTCCTCGCCGGGACGTCGCCATGACCCGAAGGGGCATCACCGGGCCGGGACAGGCTGCTACCGAGGTATAAGATACATTCTCTCCACGCCTTTCAGATTGACTCGCGGCAAAACCCGAGTAAATTAGTCAACAACAGCCTGGGGAGATGGGCGATGAACGAGATCGAGAGTTACAGGGTGGCCGAGAACGGGTCGCTGAAGGTCAAGCCGCGCAAGGGCCGCGAGCGCGAGGCCACCGCCTCGGAATGGCTGGCCCTGTGGAAGGCCGATCCCCGCCTGACCCTGCAACTGGTCCACTGATCCGACCGAGGCGCAGGAGCCGCTCGCCTCAACCCAGCGGCACCCGGCGCAGGAGCCTTCCGCCGTAATCCGAGGGCACCCAGGCGATCCCCCCTCCATGCCTGGTCGTCTCCGGTCCCCGGCCGCCCCTCTCGGCCGGGGACCGATACGTTCCGGGTCCCCTCACAATCCGGCCAGTTGCGGCATCTCGGCCGCCGTCCAGGCGGCACGGAATCGCCGCGCGGTCCCGGCGGCCTCGGCATCCTTGCCTTGGAGCGCCTGGGCGCGCATCAAGCCGTATAGCGCCCAGCCGTTGTTGGGGACCTGCTCCAGGCTGCTGCGGAATTCGGTCTCGGCCCCCGCCGGATCGCCCGCCATCAGCAGGGTGGCGCCCAGGGTCTGGCGCACCGGCGCGTACCACCAAGGCGGTTCGGTATAGGCGAGCCCTTCCTCCAGTTCGGCCGCCTCGCGCAGATCCGCCACCGCCGTCATGTGGTTGCCGTCGGCCCGGGCGGCCAGGGCTCCGACCACCCGCGCGGCGACGTCCAGGACCGCCGGCGCGGGGACGCCCTGCCCGCCCAGGTCGAGAATCTCCGGCCGGCCGGCGAGCCGGCGGATGGCCCGCGACTCGGCCCGGGCCGCCTCGGCCTCTCCCTTGGCCGCCCGCGCCACGCCGCGCGCGTAGTGCCACATGGCCTTCACATACGGCAACCCGTCGCCGGGATCGGCGACGGCCAGGATGGTGTCGGGGGCGCTGAACTGGGCGTGCGCGAAGAACGGCGCCGCCTTGATGGGCTGCGACCACGGCACCCGCCGGGCCGCGTCCTCGTCGACGGTGGCGGCCAGCCGGTCGGCCGCCTCGAGGGCGGCGGCGGCGTCGCCGGCCATCTGCGCCGACACCAGCACGAAATGCAGGTTGTGGGGCGCGTAGCCGTCGCGATAGATGCCCGGCGGCGCGCCGACCTGGTCGAAATAGCGCTGGTCGGCGGCCACCGCCTTCTTGTTCTGCTCCAAGGATTCCCGCCACATGCCCAGCCGGTAGTAGATGTGCGACGGCATGTGGACGATGTGGCCGGCGGCCGGCATCAGCCCGGCCAGCCGGCGGGCGTGGGGCAGCGCCTGCTCCGCCCGGTCGGTGGCCTCGACGGTGTGGATGTAGAGATGGATCGCCCCGGCGTGATCGGGGTTTCCCCGCAGCACCCCTTCCAGGAGGGCGAGCACCGTCGCGGTATGGCCCTTGGGGGTCCGGCGGTCGGCTTCCCAGTAGTCCCAGGGCTGGGCGTCCATCATCGCCTCGGCGGCCAGGACCTGGATGTCGTCCTCGGGATGGACCCGGGCCACCTCGCGCATGGCGGCGGCATAGGCCGCGTCGTCCAGTCCCTCGGCGGTATAGCGCGCCGCCAGGGCGTCGATCAGCGCCCGCTCGCGCGGCGCGGCGTCCGGAGCCAAGGCCTGCGCCCGGCGCGCCGCCGCCCGCGCCGCCGGCAGGTCGGCCGGGTTCATGGGCTTGTTGATGTTGGGCCCCAGCACCAGCCCCTCGCCCCAGGCGCACATGGCGCAGGCCGGGTCGATGTCCTGGGCCTTGCGGAAGGCGCGGGCGGCCTCGGCATGGTTGAAGGCGAAGGACCACCGGAGCCCCTGGTCGAAATAGGCCTGCGCCAGGGGGGCGGAGGTGGTGATCCCCATCCCCATGTCGCCCAGCCCGTCGAACAGGGGCGGGTCGCGGTTCAGCCACTCCTCGGCCGACCCGGTGCGGCCGGGCAGATGGCCGAACGGGGTCAGCTCGGTGCGCGCCTGGGCACCCGCGGCCACCAGCGCCACCGCCGCCGCCATCATCGCCGCGCGGACCATTTCTCAGCCCTCCGCCCGGCCGACACCCTTGAAGACGTCGGCCATGTTGGCATAGCGCTCGTCGGGCATGCGTTCGATCACCTCCATCACGTCGTGGTCGGTGTTGTTGCGGCGGGCATAGTCGACCAGCTTGCGCTTGTCGGCGGGGAAAGCGATTCCCTGCAGCGCCTGGGCGACCGCGCCGGTGGCATGGGGAGCGAGGGTCATGTCCGCCTCCGGGGAGTGTGGTGGTCGCAGGGCAGAACGCCCGCGCGGCAAGGATGTTCGCGCCCCTGCCGGCGATATTCCGCCCCCTCCCGAAGGCGATCCAGCCATGCCTCGCGCGCATGCAACGGCCAGGACGCAAGGGGACCGCCGCGTCGCTGCGCTGCGTCACGGCACGCGAACATCCCGCCCGGCAACCCTCGGCGCGGTCGAAATATCCACGGCCGCCATGGTACCATTCAGGAACCGACCAAGCTCCAACCACGCGAGGAGGAGCCCATGTTGTCCCTGGTGGATTGCATCGCGTTCAGTGGCCTCACCCCGGAACAGGTCGACGCGGTGGCCTGCTTCAAGCACGTGCCGCCGATCATCGCCGCCGAATGGGCCGAAGGGGTGCTGGAAACCGAGACGGGATGCGCCGAGGTCGAGGCGATCCTGGAAGCCGAGGTCGCCGTCGCCCACGACCATCATCTGACCTGCGAGAAGGCCTGGGCGGACGGACTGAGCCGGTTCCGCGCCGAGCACCATCCGAGCTAGGCGAACAGGTCGCCCTGGGAAGGTCCGCCGCCCTCCGAGGCGATCTCGCCTTCGTACGGGCGCAAGGCGCGCGACGCCGCCTCGAACGGCGCCGCCGGGTCCAGCCACAGGGCCTCGGCATCCTCGGCCAGCACCACCGGCATGCGGTCGTGGATCCGGGCGATGGACGGGCTGGGGGCACAGGTCACCATGGTGAAGCGGCCGCCGTCGGCCAGCCCCGCGAAGGCGAAGGGCGACCCCGTCGCCGGCCTCAGCGTGAACCGCGTCTTGCCGCCCCTCTCCTCCTCGTCCTTGCGCCATTCGAACCACAGGCTGGCCGGAATCAGCACCCGGTTGGCCAGCAGCCCGCGAAACGCCGCCCGCCGGCCCAACGTCTCGGCGCGGGCGTTGATCAGCGGGCGCTTGTCCCACGGCACCTCCAGCCCCCAACGCGCGAGCCGCGCCGCACCGCCCGGGCCGATCACCAGGGCGAGGTCGGTGGGCCGAACCTCGGCCCGGTTGGGCAACGGCGGCGGCACGGTCAGGCCGAAGCGGGCGGCGACCTCGCGGGCGGTGGCGTTCAGTTCATAGCGCGAGCACATCGCCTATCCCTCGAAGCGCCCCACGATCAGGAACTCCTTGTTGCCCTCGGGGCCGGTGATGGGGCTTTCGCACAGCCCGACCACCGACCAGCCCGGGCGCGCGGCCAGCCACCGACAAATGCGGTCGCAGACCTCGGCGTGCAACTCGGGCTCGCGCACCACGCCGCCCTTGCCGACCCGCCCCTTGCCGACCTCGAACTGGGGCTTGATCAGCGCCACCAGCACGGCACCGGGCCGAACCAGCGCCAACGCCGCCGGCAGCACCGTTTCCAGGCCGATGAAGCTGGCGTCGCAGACCACCATGTCCACCGGTTCGGGGATTTGCTCGGCGGAAAGATGACGGGCATTGGTGCGCTCCATCACCGCCACGCGGGGATCGTTCCGGAGCTTCCAGGCCAGTTGGCCGTGGCCCACGTCCACCGCATGGACCCTGGCGGCGCCCCGGGTCAGCAACACGTCGGTGAAACCGCCGGTCGAGGCGCCCACGTCGATGGCCACCTTGCCGGCCGGATCGATGGCGAAGCGGTCCAGGGCCTCGACCAGCTTGAGGCCGCCGCGCGACACCCACGGATGGTCCTGGCCCTTCAACTCCAAGGGGGCGTCCTCGGGCATCTGGGCGCCCGGCTTGTCGATCCGCTTGCCGTCCGAAAGCACCAGCCCGGCCATCACGAGCGCCTGGGCGCGGGAGCGGCTTTCCACCAGCCCCCGATCCACGAGAAGTTGATCAACCCGCTTCCTTGCACCCATCCGGCATGGCCCCATGCGAAAAACGACTATGGCCTTTGCGACGGCCATGGCCGAGAATAATTCAAACCCATGAGGGACGGTCCAAGAAACAAATGACAACGCTTCTCTTCACGCACCCCGTTTGCCTGCAGCACGACACCGGTGAATACCACCCCGAATGCGCCGACCGCCTGAAGGCGATCCTGGCGACGCTGGAGGGGGAGGAATTCATGATGCTGCTGCGCGAGGAGGCGCCGCAGGCCACCCGCGAGCACATCCTGCGCGCCCATGACGACCACCACGTGGACCATGTCCTGTCGGTGGAGGTCGCCGACGGCGATCATTACCACGTCGATCCCGACACCGTCATGTCCCGCCAGTCGGTGGACGCCATCCTGCGCTCGGCCGGCGCGGCGGTGGCGGCGGTGGACGCGGTGGTCGGCGGCGGCGTCCGCAACGCCTTCTGCGCCGTGCGCCCGCCGGGCCACCACGCCGAGCGCGACGCGGCCATGGGCTTCTGCTTCTTCAACAACGCCGCCATCGCCGCGCTGCACGCCCGCGACGCCCATGGGCTCAAGCGGGTGGCGGTGATCGACTTCGACGTCCATCACGGCAACGGCACCCAGCACGTCCTGTGGGACGAGCCCGGGACGTTCTATGCCTCCACCCACCAGGAGCACGCCTATCCCAACACCGGCTTCGTCGAGGAGACCGGGGGTCTGGGCCGCATGGTCAACGTGCCGCTGCCGGCGGGGTCGGGGTCGGACGCCTTCCGCGAGGCCTTCGAGATGGTGATCCTGCCCAAGCTCAGGGACTTCTCGCCCGAACTGCTGGTCATCTCGGCCGGCTTCGACGCCCACGCCGCCGATCCGATGGCCCATATGCGGCTCAAGACCCAGGACTTCCGCTGGGTCACCGAGAAGCTGTGCGACGTGGCCGGCGAGTGTTGCAACAACCGCGTGGTCTCCATCCTCGAAGGCGGCTACGACGTCAACGCCTTGGCCGCGTCGGTGCGCGAGCACGTGCGGGTGCTGATGGGGATCTGACCGGCGCCGCTCACGCCTCACGCACGGGGAGGGCTCGGTCCTGGCGGGCCCGCCCGACCAGGTCGGCCAGCACCGCGTCGTCGGTGACCACTCGCGGCACCTTGTTCTGGCCGCCCAGACGGCCGCGGGCCCGCATCCACTCGGCGAAGAAGCCGGGGCCGACGCACAGCACCCATGGCGGCGCCATGCCGACGGCGCCGGCGCGGCGCTCGGCGTAGTCCAGGCTACCGGCTGCCAGGGCGCGGTCCAGCCGCCCGGCGAAATCCGACGGCAACGGGCCGGCGAATTCCACCACCACCACCAGGCGGCCGCGATGATCGTCGGCGAAGGCCGCTCCGGCGGCATAGTCGGTCACCGGCGCGCCGGCGGCGGCGGTCACCACCGCGTCGTCCAGTTGCTCGCCCGACAGATGCTCGCCGAAGGCGTTGAGCATCCAGCCGACCCGGCCGGTGACCCGTAGCCGAAGCGGGCGGGTGTCCACCAGCCGCACGGTGTCGCCGACGACATAGGACCACAGGCCGGCGCAACTGGTCAGCACCAGGGCGTAGTCCACGCCGGCCCGGACATTCCCCGTCCAGTACCGGCTCGGCGCCGGCCGGTCCAGCTCGTCCACCGGCACGAATTCGAAGAACAGGCCGTTGTCGGCGACCAGCCGCAGCCCGTCGCCCGGTCCCCGGTCGGCGATGGCCACGAAGCCCTCGGAGGCGGGATAGACCTCGCGGGTGGCGACGCCCGCCAGCAGCTCGGCGAACCGGCTCCGATAGGGGGCGAAATTGACGCCGCCGTGGACGTAAAGCTCCAGGTGCGGAAACGCCTCGCGCGCCGGCCGCCCCAGCCGCTCGAGAAAGGCCAGCACCCAACCCGGCGTGCCGGTGATGGCACGGATGTCGCGGCCGGGCGCCAACCGCGCCAGACGGTCGAGCTTGCGGTCCCAGTCGGGGTCGAGCGCCGCCTCGGCCGGCGGGAACGACCACGGCCGCGCCCATGCGGGCACCTCGCGGGCGGCGATGCCCGACAGGTCGCCTTTCCACACCCCCCCGGCCAGTTGCTCCAGTACGGTGCTGCCGCCCAGCATGAGGGTCGGGCCGGCCAGCACCCGGCCGCGCGGGGCCGCCGCCAGATGGTGCGCCAGCACGTCCAGGGCGGCGCGCCGGTTCGCCGAAACCATGGCGCCCGACACCGGGATGAGCTTGGACGCCCCCGAGGTGGTGCCCGAGGTGAAGGCGAAATAGGGGATTCGGCCGGGCCAGGTCGCGTCCTCCAGCACCGGCCATGCCGCCGCCCAGTACTCCGACCACAGGTCGGCGTGGCGGCGCAGCGGCACCCGCGCCTGATAGTCGGCCACCGACCGGATGGACGTGAAGCCGTGGTCGCGTCCGAAGCGGGTGCCGCGCGCCCGGCGGACGAGATCCAGCAGTTGCCGCGCCTGGGTCGTTGCCGGGTCCTCGGCCGCCAGCGCCGCCAGGCGGAAATTGGCGTAAAGGCGCATGAGGAAGGTGGCGTCGAAGGGCATCAGGGCCTCAGGATGGTGCGGTGGGGGAAGGTGGCGCGCACGGTCTCGGGCCGCATCGGCAGCGGGATCGTCCCGCCGGCCCGCCACCGGCCGAGCTGGTCGAGGAAGGTGGAACTGCCCAGCCAGCCGTCCTGGCCGCCCAGCAGCACCACCCGCGACGAATCCGGGTCGGCGGTGTCGGTGAGGAAACGGGCATTGGCGCCGAAGCGCACCGGGTGGGCCGCGGCGCCCGCCAGGCCGTGGGCCGTCTTGTGGACCGTGTCGTTGCCGCCGGGCGCCGGCAGGTCGACCATACGCGCCAGCCCGCCCAGGCCGGGCAGCAGGCCCAGCCAGTGGCCCAACCGCAGCCGATGCATGGCGCCCCAGGCGGGAACCGGGCGCCGACAGGAGTCCAGGGCGCGGGCCAGGGCGCCCGGCTCGACGCCTTCGAGGCGGCGGCGCAGGATGGCGGTGGGATTCCAACTCGCCCAATAGCCGGCCAGGCCCTCGTCGCCATGGGCGAAACCGTGCAGGCCGGCGACCACGACCTCCAGCGCCGCCGCCCCGCGCGAATCCTCGTCATAGCGCCCGTCCCACGCCTCGAGGGCGGGGAAGTCGGTCCGGGCCGCCAGCCAATGCGTGAGGTCCAGGGCCGCTTCCGAGAACACGTCCAGTTGAAGCGCCCCAAGGTCGTCGAGCCCCATCCGGCCGCGCCCCTGGATCAGCCGCCGCAGCCGCAGGCAGCGGTCGGGGCCGGGAAAGAACGTGCTCACCCGCACCGACGCCCCGGCCGGCCGCTCGTTGGCCGAGACCAGGATCCCGTCGGGCGGATCGACGAGTCGCGGCAGCGACCGCGCCGACAGCGTGGACCGCCACGCTTGGGCCGCATCCGGCGGCAGCACCGCGTCGGCCGGCGGGCCGGGCGGCCGGCACGGCAGATGGGTGGCCAGCAGCCGGCCGACGCGGCCGCCGCGGTCGGCGTAGAGAAGGTGCTGACCCGGCACGGCCAGCCGGTCGGCGGCGGCGGCGAACGCCTCCCAGCAATGGGCACGGGCGATGCCCAGCCAGCCGCTCAGCTCGTCGCTGGGCCGATGCCCCATCCAGGAGAGCGCCACCGGCCGGCCGCCCTCGACCAGCGGGCAGTCCGAGATCACCGGGCCCAGCGGCGTGTCGCGAAGCCGGTGCTCCTGGCCCCGGCCCCAGCGGACCGGAGCGGCGCGCCGGCGCTCGGAGACGGGCAGGCCATTGGCGTCGAACAGGTCGCTGGAATCGGCCTGCAGGCTGGTGCCGCTCCACGCCGCCACCCGGTTGCGCCCCACCGCCACGAAGGGCAGGCCGGGGATCATCAGCCCGACCACGTGCAGGGACGGGCAGCGCAGACCCGCCACCAGCCACAGATTGGGCAGGGTCAGCGACAGATGGGGGTCGGCGGCCATGAGGGCGCCGCCGCTGGCCGAACGATGCCCGGCCACCGCCACCGCGTTGCTGCCCGAGCGGGTGACGGCGGTCGCCACCCGGCCCAGCAGCGGCAGGCCGTCATCGAGGGGAATCGGGCCGGTCCGGGCATGGGCGACCAGTTCCACCCACAATTCGGGCCAGTCGGCGCGGGCCCGCAGCTTCAGCATGTTGAACAGGATGATCCAGTTGACGTCGGCCGAGGCCAGCCGCCCCACCGCCAGCACGTCGGCGGCGGTCCACGGGCGCCGCGCCACTCCCAGCATGGCCAGCTCGGGCGAGCGGGGCGCATGCAGCGCCACATGGCTGAGTCCGGCGGCGAAGGCCTCGACCCAGTCGCGGGTCCAGGTCGGCATGGCGGCCAGGACGGCCGGCACCGCCCGGGGGAAGTCCAGCAGCGCCAGGCCGTGGTCCAGGGGCAGCGCCGCCGGTCCCAGCATCTCGGCCAGCCGGCCATGGGCGAGCCGGCGCATCACCTCCATCTGGGCCAGGCGCAGATGGGCGTGGACCACCCCCAGGGCGACGGCGGCGTCGGCGTCGGTGGCCGCCTCGATGAACGGGATCTGGTGGCCGTCCCACCAGACGGTCACCGGCCGCGACACCGGCAGGCGATCATCCGGAAGGTCCCCGAGGCGGTCGGCGAGCGCGCGCTCCGGGCGTAGCCGCGCCCGCGCCAGCCCGGCCGCCAGCCGCACCCCGATCAGCGCCGAGACCACCGTGTTCGCCAGCTCCATGCCCACGCCAACAGACGGGGCGCGGCGGCGTTCCCGGGAACCGCGCCGGGCGGCGGGCTGTTGGACTCGTGGACCCCCTGACGGAGGCGTGCATGGACCCCGTCGACACTCCCCGCCCGCTGCGGCCCGAGCGCCCGTCCGATCGCGTCGAGGGCGTGAGGCTGGCCCAACGCCCGCACGAGCGGGTGCCGGTGGACATCAACCGCGCCTCGGCCCGCACCCTGTCCGACGTGGACGGGATCGGCCACGTCCGTGCCCGCCAGATCGTTGCCTACCGCGACCGCCACGGCCCCTATGGCACGGTGGACGAACTGGCCTGCCTGCCGCTGTTCGACCGTGAACTGGTCGAGAAGCTGCGGCCGCGGTTGAAGGCCTGAGGCATGGGCGAGGGACGGCGGCGCATTCCCGGCGACTGGATGTGGGCCTACGCCGCCCGGCTGCTAGAGGAGGCGGAGCGCCTCCAGCGCAGCTTCTTCCAACCCGCCGCCCTGTCCGGCTGGCGGCCGCCGGCCGACCTCTACGAACAGGACGGCGGGCTGTTGATGGTCGTCGCCCTGCCCGGAGTGCCCCCGGAGCGGGTGACCGTGGCGGCCGGGGACGGCGGCGTGGTGGTGCGGGGCGTCCGCCCGGTCCCCGCCACCGAGGACTGCGTCCTGCACCGGATGGAAATCCCCCATGGCCTGTTCGAACGCCACCTGCCGCTGCCCACCGGCCGCTTCCGCGTGACCGCCAGCGAGCTGCGGGACGGCTGCCTGTATCTCACCCTCACGCGAGGTGCGCCATGACCGGCGAAGCGGCCGCGCTCGAAACCCACGCCCCCGAAATCCAGGAGATGATCGTGCTGGCGGTTCGCGGGGCGGTGCTGTTTCCGGGGACCGTCATGCCGCTGACCGTCGGCCGGACCCGCTCGGTCGGCGCGGTCAAGGAGGCGGTGCGCCGCGATGCGCCCTTGGGCGTCGTCCTGCAACGCGACGAGGCGCAGGACGAGCCCGGCCCGCTGGACCTTCACCGCGTCGGCACCGCCGCCCGCGTGCTGCGGCTGGTCACGGCTCCGGACGGCACCCACCAGATCATCTGCCAGGGCGAGCGCCGCATCCGCGTCCACGGCTATGTCCAGGAGACCCCCCATTTCGTCGCTCGCGTCCAGCCCGTCAAGGAGCCCGCCGACGCCGGGCCCGAGATCGAAGGCCGCGTCGCCCATCTGCGCGACCTGGCGGTCGAGGCCCTACGGCTGCTTCCCGAGACGCCGCGCGACCTGATCGAGGCGGCGCGGACCGTCGAACCGGCGGGGGTGCTAGCCGACATGATCGCCGGCTACATGGACCTCGAGGCGGGACAGAAGCAGGACGTGCTGGAGACGGTGGACCTGGTCCGGCGCCTGGACAAGGTGACCGGGCTGCTGATCCATCGCATCGAGGTGCTGCGGGTGACCCGCCGGGTGTCGGAACAGGCCCGCGAGAGCATCGGCGAACGCCAGCGCCGCCACATCCTCACCGAGCAACTGCGGGCCATCCGGCGGGAGCTGGGCGACCAGGAGGACGAGGAGGACCTGGCCGAACTGCGCCACGCCATCGACGGCGCCGGCATGCCCGAGGAAATCCATCGTCAGGCCGACAAGGAATTGCGGCGGCTGGGCCGCATGCCCGACGGCTCCATGGAGGCGGGCATGGTGCGGACCTGGCTGGACTGGCTGGCGGCGCTGCCGTGGTCGAGGGACGGCGACGCCCATATCGACGTGGGCGAGGCGCGGCGCCAGTTGGACGAGGACCATCACGGCCTCGGCAAGGTCAAGCGCCGCATCCTGGAGTTCCTGGCCGTGCGCAAGCTGGCGCCGGCCGGCAAGTCGCCGATCCTGTGCTTCGTCGGCCCGCCCGGCGTCGGCAAGACGTCGCTGGGCCAGAGCATCGCCAAGGCCACCGGCCGCGCCTTCGCCCGCGTCAGCCTGGGCGGGGTCCACGACGAGGCCGAGATTCGCGGCCACCGCCGCACCTATGTCGGCGCCCTGCCCGGCACCATCATCCAGGCCATCCGCAAGGCCGGCGTCCGCAATCCGGTGATGATGCTGGACGAGATCGACAAGATGGGCGGCGGCGGCCTCCACGGCGACCCGGCCGCGGCCATGCTGGAGGTGCTGGACCCCGAGCAGAACGCCACCTTCCGCGACAACTACCTGGGCGTCCCCTTCGACCTCTCGCGGGTGCTGTTCATCGCCACCGCCAACGTGCTGGAGGCGGTCCCCGGCCCGCTGCGCGACCGCATGGAGGTCATCGACCTGCCCGGCTACACCGAGGACGAGAAGGTGTCCATCGCCGCCCGCTACCTGCTGCCGCGCCAGCGCGACGCCCACGGACTGGGCGAGGACAAGGTGGCGGTGGACGAGGCCGCCCTGCACGCCGTGGTGCGCGACTACACCCGCGAGGCCGGCGTGCGCAACCTGGAGCGCGAGATCGCCGGCATCATGCGCCACGCCGCCATCCGCGTCGCCGAGGGCGAGGCCGGCCCCATCCGGGTGACCGCCGCCGAGTTGCCCGCGGTGCTGGGCCCCAGGCGGTTCGAGAACGAGACCGCCATGCGCACCGCCATGCCCGGCGTCGCCACCGGCCTGGCGTGGACCCCGGCCGGCGGCGACATCCTGTTCATCGAGGCCACCCGCATGCCCGGCGGCGGCAGGCTGATCCTGACCGGACAGTTGGGCGAGGTGATGAGGGAAAGCGCCCAGGCGGCGCTGTCGCTGGTGAAGAGCCGGGCGCTGTCCATCGGCATCGATCCCAAGCTGTTCGAGACCAGCGACATCCACGTCCACGTGCCCGCCGGCGCCATCCCCAAGGACGGCCCGTCAGCCGGCGTGGCCATGTTCACCGCCCTGGTGTCGCTGCTGACCGATCGCTGTATCCGCTCGGATACGGCCATGACCGGCGAGGTCTCGCTGAGGGGGCTGGTGCTGCCGGTGGGCGGCATCAAGGAGAAGGTGACGGCGGCGGCGCGGGCCGGCATCGGCACGGTGCTGCTGCCGCGCCGCAACGAGAAGGATGTCGGCGACATCCCCGCCGCCGCCCGCAAGGACGTGCGCATCCGCTTCGTCGACACCGTCGACGACGCGGTGGAGGAGGCCATCGGCCCGCGTTAGGCCCCTCGTTCCCCTCCCTCCGGCGGGGAAAGGCGCCTGGGAATCAATGGCACATCAGGCAGGGAATGGCCGCGTGATGGAGGACGTGCCGGGTCACCCCGCCCAGGATCATCTGGCGCAGCCGGGAATGGGTATAGGCCCCCATGACCAGCAGGTCGGCGCCTTGGGCCTCGCACTCGCGCAGCAGCGCCTCGCCGGCATGGTTGCCGGGGCCGGGGATGACGCGGCAGTCGGCGCGGATGCCGTGCCAGGCCAGATAGGCAGCCAGTTCGCCGGCCGGGGCGGTGGCGGTGCGGTCGTCCTCGGCGATGGACAGGATCGCCACCTGCTGGCTGTCCTTGAGCAGCGGCAGGGCGCAGCCGACGGCGCGGGCGGCCTCGGCGCTGCCGTTCCAGGCGATGGCGACGCGCGCCCCGAAGCCGCGCGCCGGCGCCGGCGGCGCCAGAAGCACCGGCCGGCCGCTCTCCATCAGCGCCGCGTTCAGCGTCATCAGCGACGGCACCTCGGCGCCGCCATCGGGACGGGCGACCACCACCAGGTCGCTGAGCCGGCCGCGCCACGCCACCGATTCCTCCTCCCGGCCGGTCTCGTCGATCCATTCGGCCGACAGGCCCTGGGTCGGCGGCCCCGACACCAGCGGCGCGCCGTGGCGGGCGCAGGCGGCATCGAAGGCCGCGCGGGCGGCGGCGGCACGCTCGGCGGCCTGCCGCTCGGCGGCGTTCATCATCTCCTCGACCATGGCGCCCGACATGCCCTCGCCCATCAGCGGCACCGCCTGGGTGGGGTCGTTGCGGACATGGAGGCCGACCACGTGGCTGGCGCGGCGGCCGGCCAGGAACAGGGCGGCGTCCAGGGCCGCGTCGGCGACGGCGCCGTCGGGGACGGGAACCAGGATGCTCTTGTAGGCGGGGATCATGGTCGTCTCCCTGGGTAGAGGCCGGTCTGGAAAGTATGCGCCCGTCCGCCACGGTTGTTAACCGGAACCGGGCGGATACCTCTCATACACGCCCGTCACACGCCCAACGCCTTGCGCCCGGCGGTCAGGGCGTCGTCCTTGGAGCCGGAGGTATCGATGCGGGTCCAGCTCATGGGGCCGACATCGTAGGAAAGCTGCTGGTCCAGAACCTCGACGGTGGCGTCCGAAGCGTTGCCGGTGCGGGCGCGGATGCGGTCGCGGGCCACCTCGGGCGGCGCCTCCAGCCACAGGCCATCGAACCGCACCCCCGCCTCGCGGGCGACGCGCTCGATGTCCTTGCGCTGCTCGGGCTTGGCGAACACCGCGTCGGCCACCACCGAGTGGCCGGCGTCCAGCAGATGGGCGCAGGTCTCCAGCAGCCGGCGGTAGGTGCGGGCCGACACCTCCCGGGAATAGCCGTCGGGACCCAGCCGGTCGTGGACGGACACCCCCATCAGCTGCTTGCGCAGGGCGTCGGTGCGCACGACGGCGGCGCCGGGCACCGCCAGGAACGGCGCCAGTTCGCGGCCCATGCGCGATTTGCCGCTGCCCGACAGCCCGCCCACCGCCAGCAGGCGCGGCCTGAGCGGTTCCAGGAAGGCCAGGGCGGCGTCGAGATAGCGCCGCGCCTCGTCGCCGGCACCCATGGTGGCGCAGACATGAGCCCGCACCCCGGCCCGGAGCGACAGCAGCAGCGGCAGCAGCGGCACCGCCTCGTAGTCGCCGGTGACATCGAGGTAATGGTTGAGCACCACGCTGGCGAAGCCGCGCCGGCCCCGGCAGTCCAGGTCCATCAGCAGGAAGGCGAGGTCGTAGAAGACGTCGATGCAGGCGATGTCCTCGGAGAACTCGATGGCGTCGAACAGCGTCGGGCGGCCCTGGAACAGGCAGATGTTGCCGAGATGGAGGTCGCCGTGGCACTGGCGCACCATCCCGCCGGCCCGGCGACCCTCGAGCAGCGGCGCCAGCCGGTCCAGCCATTGCCGCGACCGGGCCGCCAGCGCCTCGATCTTGCCGGGGTCCAGGACGGCCGCCGCCGAGGGCAGCATGGAGGCGCGGTTGGTGTCGATGGTCCAGGTCAGCCCCGCCATCCCGCCGCGGTCGGCGCGCACCGGCGCCACGGCATGGAAGCGCACCACCGCCTCGGTCAGTTCCTGCAACAATCGGCGGTCGAGGCGGCCGTCCTCGGCCAGCCGCGTGAACAGGTCGGCCTGGTCGAAGCGGCGCATGCGCACCAGCCAGTCCACCGCCTCGCCGTCGCCATCCAGCCTCAGCCGGCCATCGGCCGCGCGGGTGACGCGGGCGAGGCCGAGATAGAGGTCGGGGGCGGCGCGACGGTTGACCTCCAGTTCGGCCTCGCAGGCGGCGCGGCGGGCCTCGACGGTCGAGAAGTCCACGAACGGCAGCCGCACCGCCTTCTTCAGCTTGAGCACGGTGTCGCCGGCCAGGAATACCGTCGAGATATGGGTGTCGATGCGCTCGGGCCGCTCGCCGCCCCAGGTGGCGGGGTCGGACAGCAGGGCGATCGTGTCGGTCTGGTCGCTCATGGCGGAACCTATATCACGCCTTCGCCGGCCACAGCCATGCCGCGCCCCGCACTCCCGACGAATCGCCGTGCAGGGGTGGAACCAGCCGGGTGTCGACCCGATCGGAGAAGACGTGCCGGCCCCATATCCGGGGCACCGACTCGTACAGCCGGGCGATCCTGCCCATGCCGCCGCCGAGCACGACGACATGGGGGTCGAGCAGGTTGATCACCGTGGCCAGGGCACGGGCCAGCCGGTCCTCGTAGCGGGCGAGCGCCGCCTCGGCCGTGGGGTCGCCGGCCTCGGCCAGCGCCACGATGTCGGGGGCCGCCAGCCCCCGGCCGTGGTCGCGGGCCAGACCCGGGCCGGACAGGAAGGTCTCGACGCAACCCGCCTTGCCGCAATAGCAGGCGGGGCCGGGGCGTTCGTCGTCGGCGGGCCACGGCAGCGGGTTGTGGCCCCATTCGCCGGCGATGGCGTTGGGCCCCGACAGCAACCGGCCACGCACCACGATCCCCGCCCCCACCCCGGTGCCCAGGATGACCCCGAACACCGTGGCCGCCCCGGCGCCGGCGCCATCGGTGGCCTCGGACAGGGCGAAGCAGTCGGCGTCGTTGGCGATGCGCACCGGCCGGCCCAGCGCGCCTTCCAGGTCGCGGTCGAACCTCTTGCCGATCAACCAGGTGGAGTTGGCATTCTTGACCAGCCCGCTGGCCGGGCTGACGGCGCCGGGAATGCCCACCCCCACGGTGCCATGGCCGCCAAGGCCGGATTCCATCCCCTCGACCAGGTCGCGGATGGTGCGGATGGTGGCGTCGTAATCGCCGCGCGCGGTGGGAACGCGCCGCCGCTCCAGCTCGGCGTGGCTGGCGCCGTCCAGCGCGATGGCCTCGGTCTTGGTGCCGCCGAGGTCGATGCCGATGCGGAGGGTGGGAACGTCGGGCATGGATGAACGGGACGCAGATGGACACGGATGAACAAGATAAGCATGGATGCCGGTTCGGCGCACCTCTCCCCATCCGCCCGATTGGTCATCCGTGTTCATCTGTGTTCATCTGTGTCTCCAACTCCAAGAGGTTCCACCGTGCCCCTCGACCACCCCTTCCCCGACCCGCCCGCGCCCGCCACCCTGACCGAGGTGGCGCCCGGCGTGCACTGGCTCCGCATGCCGCTGCCCTTCGCGCTGGACCACATCAACCTGTGGGCGCTGGAGGACGGCGACGACGGCTGGGTGCTGGTGGACACCGGCGTCGCCAACGACGAGACCCGGGCGCTGTGGGGCCAACTGCTGGCGGGCCGGCGGGTGTCGCGGCTGGTCTGCACCCATTTCCACCCCGACCACATGGGCCTGGCCGGCTGGATCGCCGACACCACCGGCGCGCCGCTGTGGACCACGCTGGGCGAGTGGCTGTACGGACGCATGCTATGGCTGGACGAGGCCGACGACTACCGCGTCAATCAGGTCGACTTTTACCGTCGTGCCGGCTGGGACGACGAGATGCTGGCGGCGCTCGGCGAGCGCGGCAACACCTACCGGCCCCGGGTCGGCGCGGTGCCCACCGCCTTCCGGCGCCTGCGCGCCGGCGACGACCTTTCCATCGGCGGGCGCTCGTGGCGGGTGATGGTGGGCGAGGGCCACGCGCCCGAGCACGTCTCGCTGTGGTGCGCCGAGGCGGGCGTGCTGATTTCCGGCGACCAGGTGCTGCCGCGCATCAGCCCCATCGTCGGGGTATGGCCGCAGGAGCCCGACTCCGACCAGCTGGGGCTGTTCCTGGGCTCGCTGCCGCAGTTCCTCGACCTGCCGGCCGACGCCCTGGTGCTGCCGTCGCACGGCCTGCCGTTCCTGGGGCTGCACGAGCGGGTCGACCAGTTGCTGCATCACCACGACGACCGCCTGGCCCGCACGCGCGAGGCCTGCGCCGTGCCCGCCACCGCCCTCGACGTCCTGCGGGTGCTGTTCCGCCGCCCGCTCGACCCCTGGCAGATCGGCTTCGCCACCGGCGAGACCCTGGCCCATCTGAACCACCTGATCGCCACGGGCGAGCTCCGGCGCGAGGTGGGGGCGGATGGCGCGTGGATCTACCGGCGGGCTTGATTTCCCGGCATGGGGACCGATGTTGTTCATGAGGAGATCGTCATGAACGCCAGTCCCCGCCCGGAGGTCCACGGCCTCTTCGACGCCGCCACCTCGACTATTTCCTACGTGGTCGCCGATCCCGCCACCGGAGCCTGTGCCGTCATCGACCCGGTGCTGGACTTCGACCTACGGGCCGGGCGCCTGTCCTCGGCCTCGGCCGACGCGCTGGCCGGCTTCGTGCGCGACCGGGCGTTGCGGCCCCAGTGGATTCTCGACACCCACGTCCATGCCGACCACGTCACCGCCCTCGCCCATCTGCGTGACCGGCTGGGCGGAACCACGGGCATCGGCGCCCACGTCACCGAGATCCAGGAGACGTTCCGGGAGTTCTACAGCGCCGCGCCGGAATTCGCCGCCGACGGCTCGCAATTCGACCATCTGTTCGAGGACGGCGAGACATTCGCGGTCGGCGCCATTCCCGCCCGGGTGATGCACATCCCCGGCCACACCCCGGCCTGCGTCGCCTATGTCATCGGCGACGCGGTGTTCACCGGCGACGCACTGCTGATGCCCGATTTCGGGACAGCGCGCTGCGACTTCCCCGGCGGCGACGCGCGGGCGCTTTACCGGTCGGTGCGGCGGCTGCTGGACTTGCCGGGCGAGACCCGGATGTTCGTCGGCCACGACTATGGCCCCGGCGGACGCCCCATCGCCTGGGAAACCACGGTGGCGGCGCAAAGGACGGGCAACATCCACATCCGCGACGGCGTGTCCGAGGAGATGTTCGTGGCGCTGCGCACCGAGCGCGACGCGACCCTGGACCTGCCGGCGCTGATGCTGGCGGCGGTGCAGGTGAACATGCGCGCCGGCCGGCTGCCGCCGGCCGATCGCAATGGCGTGAGCTACTTGAAGATTCCGGTGAGCCGGGCGTGAGCGGACGCTACTGGGCCGCGCAGGCCGGGCCCTCGGGCTTGCCGCAGTAAAGCCCGTAAAGGGTGTTGATCACCGCACCCGCCTCTTCGCCCGACAGGGAATAGAAGATGGTCTGGGCCTGACGACGGGTCTGGACCAGATTGTCGCGACGAAGCCGCGCCAGGTGCTGCGACAACGCCGACTGCGACAGACCGATCAGACGCTCGAGTTCGCCCACGGACTTCTCGCCGTGGAGGAGCTGGCACAGGATCATCAGCCGGTGCTCGTTGCTCATCGCCTTCAGCAGGGTGCTCGCCCGGCGGGCGCTTTCCTGCAGTTTCTCCAAATCCATGTCCGACAGCCCCTTGCGCTGCTGCACTGCGTCGTCGGCATATACCATACCACTGAACTTCAATGTATCAATATTTCTACAGCGGAGTATCTCGATGGACTGAGTCATTGCCCACTCCGTGCGCTGTGGTTGCTGTAGTTTAAGCCTGCCACATCCGCGCACGTTCAGTGTAGTAGATATTGCTTTATTATAATATTCTTATTCACGCACGCACAGCCGCCGCTCCGCCGCCAAGCGCGGCCAGGACGCAGGCGGCGATCTGGGGGGCGTTGAGGCCGGCGTCGTCGTACTGGGCCTTGGGGGCGTCGTGGTCGAGGAAGCGATCGGGAAGCATCATCGTCCGCACCTTGAGACCGCGGTCGAGAACGCCGGCACCGGCCAGCAGATGCAGCACGGCGGCGCCGAACCCGCCCATGGAGCCCTCCTCGACCGTCACCAGCACCTCGTGCTCGGCGGCCAGGCGCAGGATCATCGCCTCGTCCAGCGGCTTGGCGAAGCGGGCGTCGGCGACGGTGGCCGGCAGCCCCCGCGCGGCCAGGTCGTCGGCCGCCTTCAGGCATTCGGCCAGCCGGGTTCCCAGCGACAGGATGGCGACCCGCGAGCCCTCGCGGATGATCCGCCCCTTGCCGATGGGCAGGATCTCGCCGCGCTCGGGAAGCTCCACCCCGACGCCCTCGCCGCGCGGATAGCGGAAGGCCGACGGGCCGTCGTCGTAGGCGGCGGCGGTGGCGACGGCGTGCATCAGCTCGGCCTCGTCCGACGGCGCCATCAGCACGATGTCGGGAAGGCAGCCCAGGTATGCGAGGTCGAAGGCGCCGGCATGGGTGGCGCCGTCGGCGCCCACCAGCCCGGCGCGGTCGATGGCGAAACGCACCGGCAGCTTCTGCAGCACCACGTCGTGGACAACCTGGTCGTAGGCGCGTTGCAGGAAGGTGGAATAAAGGGCGCAGAACGGCTTGAACCCCTCGCAGGCGAGGCCGGCGGCGAAGGTCACCGCGTGCTGCTCGGCGATGCCCACGTCGAAGCAGCGGTCGGGATGGGCGGCGCCGAACTTGTCCAGGCCGGTCCCGGCCGGCATGGCGGCGGTGATGGCGAGGACGCGGTCGTCATGGGCCGCCTCGGCCAGCAGAGCCTTGGCGAAGATCGAGGTATAGCTGGGGGCGTTGGCCTTGGGCTTGGCCAGGGCACCGGTGACCACGTCGAAGCGGCCGACGCCGTGATACTTGTCGGCCGCCGCCTCGGCGGGGGCGTAGCCGCGCCCCTTCTGGGTCACCACATGGACCAGCACCGGCCTGGCGTCCGTGGCGTCGCGGACATTCTTCAGCACCGGCAGCAGATGCTCGAAATTGTGGCCGTCGATGGGGCCGACGTAATAGAACCCCATTTCCTCGAACAGCGTGCCGCCGCCCGAGACGAAGCCGCGCGCGTATTCCTCGGCGCGCTTGGCGGCGCGCTCCAGCGGCGGCGGCAGGATCGCCGCCAGGTCCTTGGCGAAGTGGCGCAAGCTGAGATAGGGCCGCGACGACAGCAGCCGCGACAGATACGCGCTCATGGCGCCCACCGGGGGGGCGATGGACATATCGTTGTCGTTGAGGATCACCACCATGCGCGAATTCATGGACCCGGCGTTGTTCATGGCCTCGTAGGCCATGCCGGCGCTCATGGCGCCGTCGCCGATCACCGCGATCACGTGGTTGTCGCCGCCCTTGAGGTCGCGCGCCACCGCCATGCCCAGCGCGGCCGAGATCGAAGTGGAGGAATGGCCGGCCCCGAACGGGTCGTAGTCGCTCTCCGACCGCTTGGTGAAGCCCGACAGGCCGCCGCCCTGGCGCAGGGTGCGCATGCGGTCCTTGCGGCCGGTGACGATCTTGTGCGGATAGGCCTGGTGACCGACGTCCCAGATCAGCCGGTCGGCGGGAGTGTCGAACACGTGGTGCAGCGCCACCGTCAGCTCGACCACGCCCAGGCCCGCCCCCAGATGGCCGCCGGTGATGGACACCGCCTCGATCATCTCGTGGCGCACTTCCTCGGCCAGTTGCTTCAGCTCGTCGACCGAGAAGGCGCGGAAATCGGCGGGGGAGTCGATACGGTCGAGGAGACGGGAGCTGAGGGTCATCACAAATCCTTCTAGGAACGCCGCTCGACGACGAAGCGGGCCGTCCGCCGCAGCAGGTCGGCCTTGTCGCCGAAGGCGTCCAGGTGGGCGCTGGCCTGGTCGGCGAGCATCCGGGCCTGGGCGCGGGCGCGCTCGGCGCCCAACAGGGAAACGAAGGTGGCCTTGCCGGCGTCGGCGTCCTTGCCGACCTTCTTGCCCACCTCGGCCGAGTCGCCCTCCACGTCCAACAGGTCATCGGCGATCTGGAAGGCCAGCCCCAGGTCGTGGGCGTAATTGCGAAGCGCCTGGCGCGACTGCGGGCTGGCCTTGCCCAACACCGCGCCGGCCTCGCAGGCGAAGGCGATCAGGCGGCCGGTCTTCATCTGCTGCAGGCGGGTGATGGCGGGCACGTCCATGGCCAGCTCGGCGGCCCGCAGATCGACCATCTGGCCGCCGGCCATGCCCTGGCCGCCGGCGGCATGGGCCAGCATCCACACCAGCTCGCAGCGAACCGCCGGGTCGGGATGGGTGGCGTCGGCCGCCAGCACCTCGAAGGCGCGGCTTTGCAAGGCGTCGCCCGCCAGCAGGGCCGTGGCCTCGTCGAACCGCCGATGGCAGGTCGGCCGCCCCCGGCGCAGGTCGTCGTCGTCCATGCAGGGCAGGTCGTCATGGACCAGCGAATAGCAGTGGATCATCTCGAGCGCGCAGCCGACCCGGATCGCCGCCGCCTCGGACACGTTGAACAGCCGGGCCGATTCCGCCACCAGCAACGGCCGCAGGCGCTTGCCGCCGTCCAGCGCCGCGTAGCGCATGGCGTCGTGCAGGCGCGCCTCGGGGCCGTCGCCCACCGGCAGCAGGCGGCCGAGTTCGTCGTTGACCGCCTCGCCGGTACGGCGAAGCGCGTCGGCAAGCGATGCCGAGGGATCGGACGCGGGCACGGCGGGCCTATTCGATGTTGGCCGGCTCGACCGAGACCGAACCGTCGGACCCGAACGAGATGCGCTCCACCTTGGCCTGCGCCTCCTTGAGCTTGGCCTCGCAGTGGCGCTTCAGCAGCGCGCCGCGCTCATAGGCGTTGATGGCGTCGTCCAGGCGGGTGGCGCCGGTCTCGAGCTGGCGGACGATCTTGTCCAGTTCGGCCAGCGCCTCCTCGAAGCTGAGGGTCGCGATGTCGGGCGGCAGGTCGGCCATGGGAAAATACTTCCGGTTCCAAACGAAGGGCGGAAGTTTACGAACCGTGAACCGGGAAAGCAAGGGCGGCGGGCGTTAGATGCTGCACGCCTCCAGCGCCTCGACCAGCCGGCGGTTGGCGGCGTCGTTGCGGGCAAGGTCCGGCGTCGCCGGTGGGCGCGGCTGGTCGAGGCGGGCCAGCAGCCGCTTGCCCACGCAGTCGAAGCGCGGCGGCGCGTATTCGCCGCAGACGTCGACCCCGACGACGCGGCACCGTTCGGCCAGGGCGCGGATGGCGGCCAGGATGTGGTCCAGGCGCATCTCGCCCTGGTTCCAGTTGGTGACCGCCTCGTCGGGATGCAGCACGTCCTTGTCGATGCTGACATAGACCCGCCCGGTTGGCAGGCGCTGCGCCAGATCGTCCACGAACCCGGCCCAGTCGGCGCCGGCCAGGTTGGCCCAACGGATGGTCTTGCCGCCCAGCACGCGGCTGGGCTCCATGCGCCACGGATGCAGCTCGAACCGGCCCCCGTCCAGTGCCCGCAGGTTGGCGCCCTTGAGCTGCGGCCAGCCGGGCCCGGCGCAAGGGCCGATGGTCACCACCTTGGCCACGTGGGGCATCTCCAGCACCCGGTTGACCCACGAGCCGCAGTGATAGGCCGGCGGCCAACGCCCCCAGTCGGGGTGGTTGTCGAAATGCACCACCGACAACGGCCCCGGAATCCGGGCCACCAGCGGCGCGGTCAGATGGTGATAGTCGCCCGACCCCATGAAGGTGACCTCGGCGCCCTTGCCCGCCGCCGGGCCCTCTTCGGTCAGTCGGCGGGCGAAATCGATCATCGCAGCCCGCGTCGCCCACAGGCGCAGCCGCTCGCCCTCGGGCCGGAGATCGACCTCCTGGGCGCGCCCGGTCCCGGCCAGGGCGGCGAGGGTCGGCTGGGCGGACAGGGAACCGTCGAGATGGAGCAGGCGCAATCTCATGCCGACGGGGTATCCCCCGGTCGGGAAGAAGGCAAAGCCGATTCGGGGTATCCCGGCGGCCGCACCCCCATTTCACCGAACGGTCATACGCCCGCGCGCCGACTTGGGATAGACAGTGGCCGCATGATGACCACCCTGGGGCCGCATACGAGCATGGACCAGTTCACCGACCAAACGTGGGCCGACGCCGGCTTCCGTCTGTCCTGGCCGGGCCAGACGGCCGGCGGAACCCTCGAGCGGCCGGCCACGGTCGGCGAGGCGCTGGCCGAGATGCTGCGCCGCGCCCTATCCGTCCGCGCCCTATCCGTCCGCTCGGGCCCCTGCACCGGCTGGCCGGTGGCGTTGTCGGCGCCGGCACCCGGCTGAGGCGGCCGCGACGACAACGGATGACTCAAAAGTAATCCCCCCCCGCCTTGACCGGCCGATCGGCCGCCCCCATTGTCGGCGAACCGGCCACGGGAGCGCCCGCCATGCTGACATTGCAGGACTGCCTGGACATGTGCGCCTTCGGACCCGGGGTCGTCGACGCCCTGGCCCGCCACGAGCACCTGCCCTGCAGCCTCGCCGCCGGTCTTGCCGACGAACTGGCGGCGACCGCCGATGGGCGTGTCCGGCTGCACCGGCTGCTGGTGGAGTGCCTCGCCGAAGCCCACCGGCGCGGCGACGCCTGCCGCATCCGGGAACTGGAGGCGATCCTGGCCGACCATCGGCGGCGGTACCCCGGAACGGCCGTGTGACCTATTCCGGGACCGCCGCCTCGGCGGCCCTGGTCTGGCGATCCGACCGCCGCGCGTTCTGCGGCCGCTGCAAGGTCAGCTTGCGGTCGTGATAGCGCTCCAGTTGGGCATGATAGCCGACGGTCAGCACGGTCGCCGTCGGCAGTTCCTGCCGGATCAGGCGCATCATCTCCTCCTCGCCCTCGGGCTCCAGGGCATCGGTGGCCTCCTCGAGGAAGACCCAGTCCGGCTGCTGCAGCAACAGACGGGCGAAGCCGATCCGCTGCTGTTCGCTGACCGACAGCCCCTGTTCCCAGTTGTCGACATTGTCGAGACGGGGGATCAGGTGGGCCAGCCCCACCCGGCGCATGACGGCGGTGACGGTCATCTTGTCGAAGTCGTCGGGCCATGACGGATAGCAGACCGCCTCGCGCAAGGATCCGATCGGCAGATAGGGCCGTTGGGGCATGAAGAAGATGGCCGCCTCGTGCGGCAGCTCGACCCGGCCGCGCCCCCATGGCCACAGGCCGGCCACCACCTTGAACAGCTTGACCGCCGCCGCCGGGTCGCCGGCGATCAGCACCCGCTCGCCGGCCTGGATTTCGGCGTCGAGGCCGGTGACGATCACCTCGCCGTGGGGCGAGGCGATGCAGACCCCCTTGAACGCCAGGGCCGACCGCCCGGCCGGCTCGACGGCGATGGTGGAGCCCTCGTGGTTGGCCCCTTCGGTGGCGACCTTCTCGACCGCCTCGGTCAGCGACAGCACGCGCTCCACCGTGGCGCGCCATTCGGCCGCCTTCGAGATGTTGTCGATGGGCCAGGACAGGGCGGCGGCCATCTGCTGGAAGGCCTGGGCGGTCTGCATCAGGGTGCCCAGCGTGATGTCGCCGGCGATATAGCGCGGCGCGGCCACCAGCACCGGGAAGGCGGTGGACAGAACCTGATAACCCGAACTGAACAGGAAGATGCGGGTCAGCGCGTTGGTCTGGGCGTCCCAGCCCTTGACCACGTCGCGGAACTTCTCGCGCAGGCGGCGGCGCTCGTCGCCCTCGCCGTGCATCAGCGCGATGGCCTCGGAATTCTCGCGCACCCTAACCAGGCCGAAGCGGAAATTGGCCTCCACGGTCTGGCGCAGGTTGGTCGCCTTGACCATGGGCCGGGCCAGCAGCAGGGCGGCCGTGGTCCCCGCCGAGGCGTAGAGCAGCGCGATCCACACCATGTCGCCGTGCACGGGAAGGGTGAAGCCGTCGATGTGAAGGGTGATGGTTCCCGACAGCGACCACAGGATCTGGGTGAAGCTGACCAGCAGCAGGACCACGTAGAACAGCGAGTGGGCCAGGTCGATGGCCGATTCGGTGGCGTTGCGGATATCCTCGGCGATGCGGCCGTCGGGGTTGTCGTGCTCGCCCTCCATGTGGGTGATCTGGTAGTGCAGGCCGCCCGACATCCAGTTGTGCAGCACCCGGCGCGTCACCCATTTGCGCCAGCCGACCTGGAGGCGGCGCTTGACCCGCAGATGGGTGGCGGTCACCGCCACGTTGGTCAGCAGGATGCCGGCGAGCGCACCGATCTGGACGAAGAACTTTTCCATCGACTTTTCTTCGAGGGCGTCGAAGAACGCGGCGCTCCAACTGTTGATCAGCACCGGCACCACCACCTGGAGGACGGTCAGGACCACCAGCGCCAGGGTCAGCCCACGAACCGCCCATTTCTCCTCGCAGGACCAGTACGGCCCGGCCAGCGCAATGAAGCGGCTGAAGAAGTTGGGCTTGAGCGCCCCCTTCGCCTTTGGCGGGTCCTCGGGAGGGTCCGGCGGGTCGAGTGGAACCGGTGTCGAAGGGGCTGCCGTCATGCGACGCCTTTTGCCGAATGCTGTCGGAAACGATTAAGCATGGTTCCCGAGCTTTAGGCAAACCAAGTCGTCGGCGGATGGTTACGGATCGCTCCTTTGGAAACCTCCGCGCAAGACCGTCGCGGATAAACTCCCGTTGCATGTACCGCCCCCATGGCATATCAGGGGGCCGTAATGAGCAAGAGAGTCCAGGAAATGAAGGCGACCGACGACAAGGACCTGCGCGCCAGGGTCAAGCTGTTCGGCAACATGCTGGGGACCGTCCTGGCGGCGCAGGAAAGTCCCGAGGCGCTGGAGACGGTCGAGATCCTGCGCAAGGGCTTCATCGAACTGCGCCGGCGCGAGAACCCGGCCAAGCGCCGCGAGCTGATGAAGGTGATCGGGTCGCTGGACCCGGGCACGCTGTCGCATGTGGTGCGCGCCTTCGCCAACTATTTCCTGCTGGCCAACATCGCCGAGGAGGACTACGCCCACCGCGCCCGCCGCCGCCAGGTCAACCGCGGCATGCGCCTGTGGCGCGGATCGTTCGACGACACCTTGAAGCAGCTCCGCGCCGAGGGCGTCGAGGTCGAACAGTTGCAGGAGCTGCTGGATCACCTGCGCTATCAGCCGGTGTTCACCGCCCACCCGACCGAGGCCAAGCGCCGCACGCTGCTGGAGGCGCAGCGGCGTCTGTTCCTGCTGGCCGACCAGTTGAACGAGCCCCATCTCGGCGAGGTCCAGCGCGAGCGCATCGGCCAGACGCTGCTCAACCAGATCCAGACCCTGTGGAAGACCGACGAGGTCCGCGTCCACAAGCCCGAGGTGGTCGACGAGATCAAGAACGGGCTGTTCTATTTCCGCGAGACGCTGTTCGACGCGGTGCCGGTGATCTACCGCAACCTCCAGCGCGCCATCGAGAAGTCGTACGGCAGCAAGGCCGCCGTCGCCATGCCGCGCTTCCTGCGCTTCGGCTCGTGGATCGGCGGCGACCGCGACGGCAATCCCTTCGTCACCCACCGGGTAACCCGGCTGGCGGTGCGCATGCAGTCGCGCGAGGCCATCCGCCAATACCGGCGCCGGCTGGAGGAACTGGGCAGCCTCTTGACCCATTCGTCGTCGCTGATCACGCCCTCGGCGGAATTCGAGGCGCGGCTGGCCGCCGACGCCGACATCGTGGAGGCGGCGCTTCGGGACAAGCCGCTGCGCTACGCCCAGGAGCCCTATCGCCGCAAGCTCTACCTCATGCGCCACCGGCTCGGCTGCATGGAGGCGCGCCTCGAGGCGCTGCTGGACGGCCACCCCGACCCGGGTACCGAGGGCTGCTACGCCTCGGAGCAGGATTTCGTCGACGACCTCAAGGCCATCGGCGCCTCGCTGGCCAGCCACGGCGACGACGCCCTTGCCGAGGCCGAGTTGGCGGACGTCATCGCCCAGGCCGAAACCTTCGGCTTCTTCCTGGCCGAGTTGGACATCCGCCAGGAATCCGGCCGCCATACCGAGGCGGTCGCCGAGCTGTTCGCCAAGGCCCCCAACCTGCCCGACTACCGCGAACTGACCGAGGCGCAACGCTGCGGCATCCTGGGCGACCTGCTGTCGCACGGCGGCTCGCCGCTGCTCTACTCCGACGACCTGAGCGACGGCACCCGCGAGACCCTGGCGGTCATGCGTACCATGGCCGAGATGCGCAAGGAGGTCAGTCCACAAGCCTTCGGCGCCTATGTCATCTCCATGACCCACCACGCCAGCCACGTGCTCGAGGTGATGTTCCTGGCCAGCTTCGCCGGCCTGTGCGGCCGGCGCATGGACGGGCGCTGGCACTCGGACATCCGGGTGGCGCCGTTGTTCGAGACCATCGAGGATCTGAGCCGCATCGAACCGGTGATGACGGCGCTGCTGGACGTGCCCGCCTACCGCGCCCTGCTGGAGGCGTCCGGCAACAGCCAGGAAGTCATGCTGGGCTATTCGGATTCGGCCAAGGACGGCGGCATCCTGGCGTCGGCTTGGAGCCTCTACCAGGCCCAGAAGGTGATCACCCGGGTCACCGCCGCGCGCGGCATCCGCTGCCGCCTGTTCCACGGCCGCGGCGGCACCGTCGGCCGCGGCGGCGGCCCCACCCACGACGCCATCCTGGCCCAGCCGCCCGGCACGGTGAACGGCGAGATCAAGTTCACCGAGCAGGGCGAGGTGCTGTCGGCCAAGTACACCAACGCCGAGACGGCGGTCTACGAGCTGACCATGGGCGTCACCGGCCTGCTGAAGGCCAGCCGCTGCCTGGCGGTGGCCTGCCACCCCGACCGCCGCGACTTCATGGAGGTGATGGCGGAACTGGCGGCCAAGGGCGAGGACGCCTATCGCGACCTCACCGACCGCACCCCCGGCTTCATCGATTATTTCTACGAGGCGACCCCGGTCACCGAGATCGGCCTGCTGAACATCGGCTCGCGCCCCAGCCACCGCAGCAAGGCCGACCGCTCCAAGTATTCCGTGCGCGCCATCCCGTGGGTGTTCGGCTGGGCCCAGTCGCGCCACACCTTGCCGGCCTGGTACGGCATCGGCACCGCCCTCGAATCATGGGCCGGCAAGGACCTCAGGCGGCTGGCGACGCTGCGCGCCATGTACCGGGAATGGCCGTTCTTCCGCGCGCTGCTGTCCAACAGCCAGATGTCGCTGACCAAGGCCGAGCTGTCCATCGCCCGGGAATATGCCGGCCTGTGCGAGGACCCGGCGCTGGCCGACGCCATCCTGGGACGCATCGCCGAGGAATACCATCGCACCGTCGGCCGCGTGCTTGCCGTCGCCGACGAGAACGAGTTGATGGCCGACACCCCCGAGGTCGCGCTGTCGCTGGCACGGCGCAATCCCTACCTGGACCCCATCAACCACATCCAGGTGACGGTGCTGAAGCGCTACCGCGACGCCGCCGACGACGCCGAGCGGGCGCTGTGGCTGACGCCGCTGTTGCGGTCGATCAACGCCCTGGCGACGGGCATGCGGAACACGGGATAACGCCGGTCAGCGCGGCCCGCACAAGCGGGCCCGGCGGCTCTGCGCTTCCTGCTCGTCGGCGCATTCGCGGCACAGCTGGGCGTGGGCATTGGCGCGCAGGCGCTCGGCCTCGATGGGCTCGTGGCAGGCCCGGCAGACGCCGGTGGACGGCCCGGCCGCCTCGCTGCGACTCAGAACCGCCTGCAGTGCCACCTTGGTGAAGTTCTCGGCACGTTCGGTGGCGAAATCGATCTCGTCCATGAACACCCCTCCTCGTTCGCCGGTCGCCCGGCATCCCCACCATATTTTGTGCCCGGGGTTTATGGCTCAGGCAAGACTTATGTTCAAATGACGGTTTCGTGGCGCGACATACAGAAGGCATAGGCGAAAGGCATGGGTTTACCGACCCGGAGCGGGGCCTATGTGACGGGGGACCCGAACCCGGAAAGGAGATCCGATGCTCAAGAGCCATGACGCCACCGCCATCGACACCGCCATGCGCATGGGAACCGAGGCCGCCCGCCACGGGAAGCCGGAAAAGGCCAATCCCTACCAGCTTGACGACAGCGTGCGGTTCGGCGCCTGGCTGGCGGGCTGGATCGCGGGGAACAGGCCGCCGCCGACACGGCAGTAGGTCCGCGCCCACAGGCCATCCCGAGCGTGATGCCGCTCGGGATGGCACTGATCACTGCGGGATCGCGTAGCTGGCGGTCGCGTGGGCGATCATCTCGTCGGTATCGGCGGCGACCAATTCCACCGCCGCCACCGCCAGCCGGCGGCCCATCCTCAACACCTTGGCCTCGGCGAGGATGTCGGTGGCGCCGGCCTTGCGCAGGAAATTCATCGTCAGATTGGTGGTCACCACCATCTCCACCGGCCCCGCCCCGGACAGCACGGCGGCCCACAGCGCCACGTCGGCCAGGGTCATCAGGGCCGGGCCGCTGACGGTGTCGATGGGCCGCGCTAGATGCGGCCCGTAGGGCATCACCAGCCGGGCGGCGCCGCGCGCGATGCTCTCGGCGCGGATGTTCATGTGCATGGCCAACGGCACCTTGGCGAGCAGGGCTTCGTTGAAGACTTGGGGCGTGATGGCGGGCATGGCTCTTTCGTGGTCTTGATCGGGTGGCCATTTGGGGGACACACTTTCCTTCAATTAGCCGACCGAAGACAAGGGAGCCGTCATGCATACCCCCTCCGCCGAGCCGATCCTGCTGACCGCCGTCGCCGACGGGGTCGCCACGCTCACCTTGAATCGGCCGGCGGCCCGCAACGCCTTGTCGGTCGCGCTGATGACCGAGATCGAGGCGGCGCTGGACCGCCTGGCCGCCGACGCCTCGGTGCGGGTGGTGGTCGTCGCCGCCAACGGCCCCGCCTTCTGCGCCGGCCACGACCTCAAGGAGATGCGCGCGCTGGAAGGCGAGGCGGCGGTGGCGGCGGTGTTCGCCCAGTGCTCGCGCCTGATGACCAGGGTGGTGCGCATGCCGCAGCCGGTGATCGCCAAGATCCACGCCATGGCCACCGCCGCCGGCTGCCAGCTGGTGGCCTCGTGCGATCTGGCCTTCGCCGCCGAGGAGGCCCGGTTCGCCACGCCCGGCGTCAATATCGGCCTGTTCTGTTCGACCCCCATGGTGGCGCTCGGCCGCGCGGTGGGCCGCAAGCACGCCCTGGAAATGCTGCTGACCGGCCACGCCGTCGATGCCCGCCATGCCGAGGCCTGGGGCCTGATCAACCGCGCCGTGCCCGATGCCGACCTGGACCGGGTGGTGGCCGAGACCGCCGCCACCATCGCCGCCAAGTCGCCCTATACGCTGAAGGTCGGCAAGGAGGCCTTCTACCGCCAGGCCGAGATGGGCCTCGACGACGCCTATTCCTATGCCAGCCGGGTGATGACCGAGAACATGCTGGCCGCCGACGCCGCCGAGGGCATCGACGCCTTCCTGGGCAAACGGGCGCCGTGCTGGACGGGGCGATAGCCGTGCCCTCCCCTCCCCCGTGCGGAGCGCGGGGGAGGGGACGTTCCGTTCATTGTCCCCACAAACAATCCGTTTGATTTATTAGTCCTTCCTTATTTAAGTTAGGTTCCAAAGAGGGCCGCAACAGGCCCGAGGACGGGAGACATCGCCTGGAGACGTGGACGGCCGGCCGCTTGGGCCCGCCGTCGCCGGCCGGCCTGTCCCCGGTGTCCCTCGGGTCGGAGCCCAACGTCCAGGAGTCGGCATGAGGGATCCCGTCAGCACCCGCGACTCCGAGCTCGGCCGCTCGGAGGTCAAGACCACCACCTGCTACATGTGCGCCTGCCGCTGCGGCATCCGCGTCCACATCCGCGATGGCGAGGTGCGCTATATCGAAGGCAACCCGGATCACCCCCTGAACCAGGGCGTGATCTGCGCCAAGGGCGCCTCGGGCATCATGAAGCAGTACTCGCCGGCCCGCCTGACCCGCCCCCTGAAGCGCAAGGACGGCGCCGACCGCGGCCTCAACGCCTTTGAGCCGATCTCGTGGGACGAGGCCTTCGGCATGCTGGAGGAGCGGCTGGCCCACATCCGCGCCACCGATCCCCGCAAGCTGGCCCTGTTCACCGGCCGCGACCAGATGCAGGCGCTGACCGGCATGTTCGCCAAGCAGTTCGGCACCCCCAACTACGCCGCGCATGGCGGCTTCTGCTCGGTCAACATGGCCGCCGGCCTGATCTATACCTATGGCGGCAGCTTCTGGGAGTTCGGCGGCCCCGACCTCGACCGCGCCAAGCTGTTCGTGATGATCGGCACCGCCGAGGACCACCACTCGAACCCGATGAAGATCGCGCTGGGCAAGTTCAAGAAGGCCGGCGGGCGCTTCATCGCCGTCAATCCGGTGCGCACCGGCTATGCCGCCATCGCCGACGAATGGGTGCCCATCCGCCCCGGCACCGACGGCGCCCTGCTGCTGGCCCTGATCCATGAGATCATCGAGATGGGCCTGTTCGACCGCGAGTTCCTGATCCAGTACTCCAACGCGGCCGAGTTGGTGAACATGGACGAGAAGGCCGACGATTTCGGGCTGTTCGTCCGCGATCCCGACGTCGACGTCCGCCCCGACACCTTCGACACCCCCGACCGCTACTGGTGGGACCGCCACACCGACAAGCCGGTGCTGTCGCGCACGCCAGGGACCGATGGCCGCCTGATGGGCGACTACGCCATGCCCGACGGCACCCCGGTGAAGCCGTCGTTCCAGTTGCTGAAGGACCGGGTCAAGGACTACACGCCGGAATGGGCCGAGACCATCACCGGCATCCCGGCCGCCACCATCCGCCGCCTGGCCCACGAGATGGGCGTCACCGCCCGCGATCAGAAGATCGAGCTGCCCATCGCCTGGACCGACGCCTGGGGCAACGAGCACGAGAAGGTCACCGGCAACCCGGTGGCGTTCCACGCCATGCGGGGCCTGGCCGCCCACTCCAACGGCTTCCAGACCATCCGCGCGCTCGGCATCCTGATGAGCATCCTGGGCACCATCGACCGGCCCGGCGGCTTCCGCCACCGGGCGCCGTTCCCGCGTCCCATTCCCCCCTGCCCCAAGCCGCCCAAGGGCAACCACGCCATCCAGCCCAACCATCCGCTGGAGGGCACGCCGCTGGGCTGGCCGGCCGACCCCGACGATCTGGCGGTGGACGAGCACGGCGAGCCGTTGCGCATCGACAAGGGCTTCTCGTGGGAGTACCCGCTGTCGGTGCACGGGCTGATGCACAACGTCATCACCAACGCCTGGCGCGGCGACCCCTACAAGATCGACACCCTATTCCTGTTCATGGCCAACATGGCCTGGAACTCGTCCATGAACACCACCAAGGTCCGCGACATGCTGACCGACAAGGACGAGGACGGGAACTACAAGATCCCGTTCATCGTGGTGGCGGATTCGTTCCAGTCCGAGACGGTGGCCTTCGCCGACCTGGTGCTGCCGGACACCAGCTATCTGGAACGCCACGACGTCATGAGCATCCTGGACCGGCCGATCTCGGAGTTCGACGGCCCCGTCGACTCGGTGCGCGTGCCGATCATGCCGCCCTTGGGCGAGTCCAAGCCGTTCCAGGAGGTGCTGGTGGAGATGGGCACCCGGCTGGGCCTGCCCGCCTTCGTCCACAAGGACGGCAGCCGCAAGTACCGCGACTATCCCGACTTCATCGTCAATTTCGAGACCGAGCCGGGCTCGGGCATCGGCTTTTTGGCCGGCTGGCGCGGCAAATCGGGCGAGAAGTTCATGGTGGGCGAGCCCAATCCCAGCCAATGGGAGATGTACGCCCGCAACGACAACCACTTCCACTACGAGCTGCCGCGCAGCTACCAGTACATGCGCAACTGGAACAAGGGCTACCTCACCTGGGCGCAGCGCCACCGCCTGGTGCGCTATCTGGACCCCATCAACATCCACATCTATTCCGAGGTGCTGCAGAAGTTCCGCCTGGCCGCCGAGGGCAAGTGGAAGGGCAAGCAGCCGCCGGACCATCTGCGCGAGCGCGTCAAGCAGTTCTTCGACCCGCTGCCGTTCTTCTATGTGCCGCTGGAATGGAAGCAGGCCGACACCATGCGTTTCCCGCTGTCGGCCATCACCCAGCGCCCCATGGCCATGTACCATTCCTGGGATTCCCAGAACGCCTGGCTGCGGCAGATCCACACCCACAACTACCTGTTCGTCCATCCCAGCGTCGGCGCGTCGGGCAATTTCGACGACGGCGACTGGGTGTGGGTGGAAAGCCCGTGGGGCAAGGTGCGCTGCATGGCCCGCTTCTCGGAAGCGGTCGAGCCGGGCACGGTGTGGACCTGGAACGCCATCGGCAAGGCCTCGGGTGCCTGGGGCCTGTCGCCCGACGCCAACGAATCCAAGAAGGGCTTTCTGTTGAACCACGTCATCTCGGAGGAGCTGCCGAACATGGTCGGCGGCCGCCACGTCTCGAACTCGGACCCGGTCACCGGCCAGGCGGCCTGGTACGACGTCCGCGTCCGCGTCACCCGCGCCGCCGACGACGAGCCCAAGGTCACCTGGCCGCAGTTCAAGCCGCTGGACGCCGCCCCCGGCCAAACCGGCTTCGGGTCGCGGCTGCGCGCCTTCTTCGCCGGCCGGCCCAAGGGTTGAGGAGCGACGCCATGAGCACCAAGCAACTCGCCCTGGTCATCGACCTCAACATCTGCGTCGGCTGCCACGCCTGCGTGACCAGCTGCAAGGAATGGAACACCTCGGGCTGGGCCGGGCCGCTGCCCGACCAGAACCCCTACGACGCCGACCCCGCCGGCGTGTTCTTCAACCGCGTGCAAACCTACGAACTGGGCACCTTTCCCAATACCGAGACGGTGCACTTCCCCAAGAGCTGCCTGCATTGCGAGGACCCGCCCTGCGTGCCGGTCTGCCCCACCGGCGCCTCGTACAAGCGCGACGAGGACGGCATCGTCCTGGTCGACTACGACAAGTGCATCGGCTGCAAGTACTGCTCGTGGTCGTGCCCCTACGGCGCCCGCGAGTTCGACGAGGTCCAGGGCGTGATGAAGAAGTGCACGCTGTGCGTCGACCGCATCTACGACACCAGCCTGCCCGAGGACCGCCGCAAGCCGGCCTGCGTGCTGGCCTGCCCGTCCGGCGCCCGCATCTTCGGCGACGTCAAGGACCCCGATTCCGAGGCGTCCCAGGCCATCGTCGAGAATTCCGGCTTCCAGCTGATGCCGGAATGGGGCACCAACCCGGCCAACCACTACCTGCCCCGCCGCAAAACCAAGGTCACGCTGCACCAGGACGAGCTGGTGCGCGCCGACAACCCGCTCAAGATCGAGGGCGAGCAGCCCAAGGTGCCGTTCACGGCACCGTCGATCGACGAGATGTCGAGCTGGTAAGGGGAGAAACCCATCATGCATCCCGCTTTCTCGGTCCTCTTCCTCACCACGCTGATCGGCATCGGCCAGGGCATGCTGGTGGCCCTGGTCGCCGGCCAGTGGTACTTCGTCATCGGCGCCACCGACATCCAGGAAAGCGGCACCTTCTACGCCGCCGGCTCGGCGGTGGCGCTGGTGTTCCTGGGCCTGGGCCTGCTGGCGTCGTTCTTCCACTTGGCCAACCCCCAGCGGGCGTGGCGGGCCGCCGCCCGCTGGCGCACCTCGTGGCTGTCGCGCGAGGTAATCGTGCTGCCCATGGTCATGGGTCTGGCGGCGATCTACGGCGCCGTCCACTGGTTCGACATCGACCCCGTCCTGTGGACCTTCACCAACCAGAAGTCGCTGCACCTGACCATGGCGGTGGGCTTCCTGGTGGCCGGCGCGTCGTTCCTGCTGTTCATCTGCACCGGCATGATCTACGCCTGCGTCAAGTTCATCCGCGAATGGGCGTCGTGGTGGACGGTGATCAACTTCACCCTGATGGGGCTGGCCTCGGGCTTCACCCTGGCGGCGGTGTTCGCCGCCGCCATGGGCAGCACGCTCGGCTCGTTCCTGTTGGGCGACGCCATCGTGCTGACCCTGGCGGCGCTGGTCACCCGCGCCTTCCAGCAATGGCGCAACCGCAACCTGCGGATGCCGTCGACGCTCAAGTCCGCCATCGGCGTCCACCATCCGCAAATCCGCCAGCTGTCGCGCGGCTTCTTGGGCGAGGCGTTCAACACCAAGGAGTTCTTCCACCCCGGCGGCCGCGAGATCGTCAACGGCCTGGTGGTGTTCTACCTGATCTTCGGCTTCGTCCTGCCGGCCCTGCTGCTGGCCGCCGGCCTGGCGGTGCGCGAGCCGCCGTTCCTGTGGATGGCCTTCGCCAGCCAGTATCTCGGCCTGCTGGCCGAACGCTGGGTGTTCTTCGCCCAGGGCCGCCACGTGCAGAACCTCTATTACCAGAAGATGGCATAGTGGTCCGGTCCCGACGGCCGGGGCACCAGCTGAATGGATCACCGCACTAGCGGCGAACCTTCCCGCCGGCGGGAAGGCTCGGAGCAACCGGCGCGCGCAATTCCCCCTTCGCGCGCGCCGGTCCTCCGGCTAGAGCATTCACCGCCCTAACGGAATCGCAGGGGATTCCCAAGCTGGCGGAAAT
>CALABS010000058.1 GCA_937887565.1 uncultured Rhodospirillaceae bacterium
GATATATCAGTGTGACTGGAGTTCAGACGTGTGCTCTTCCGATCTCCTTGGCGGGACTGGGGCTGGCGGCCGGCAGCGCCAGCGCGCCGTCGGAGGCCGCCAGCCCCAGTCCCGCCAAGGCCGCCGCTCCCAGGGCCCAGGGAAGCGGGCCGGTATGCCAGTCAGTGCGCAAGCTTGCCTTTCAGGCGCATCACGTAGCCGATGACCTCGGCGACCGCCTTGTAGTGCTCCTGGGGGACTTCGTGGTCAATCTCCACCGAGGCGTGGAGCGCCCGGGCCAGTGGCGGGTTCTCGACGATGGGAACATCGTTCTCCTCGGCCAGTTCGCGGATCTTCTTGGCCAGGTGGTCGACGCCCTTGGCCACCAGGACGGGGGCATTCATGGTCTCGGCGTCGTATTTCAGCGCCACCGCGAAATGGGTGGGGTTGGTGACCACCACGTCCGCCTTGGGGACCGACGCCATCATTCGCTGCCGCGCCCGGCGCACGCGCAATGACCGGATCTTGGCTTTGACCTGGGGGTCGCCTTCCTGCTGCTTGTGCTCGTCCTTCACCTCCTGCTTGGTCATCTTCATCTTCTCGTGGTGCCGCCACTTCTGGTAGACGAAGTCGGCCGCCGCCAGCACCAGCACCAGCATCAGGGTGGTGAAGATCAGCACATAGACCTTGTCCTTGATGTAGGTGATGCTCTGGGCGAACTCGATCATCGGCAGGTGGGTCATCTCCGCGATGCCACCGACGATGATGTAGCCGAGCACGGTGCCCAGGATGCCCATCTTGATGAAGGCCTTGGCCAGCTCGACCATCTGGGCGGGGCCGAAGATGCGCTTGACGCCGGCGAGCGGGCTGAGCTTCTTGAGGTCAGGGATGATCTTTTTGGGCACCCACAGGATGCCGGACGTCTGCAACATCGAGATCGAGACGGCGAAGATGATCACCACCAGCATCGGCCACGCCATGATGCGGGTCACTCCCAGCCCCATCTCGATCAGCAACTCGCGAACCGAGGCTTGGTCGAGGGCGATGGCATGGGGGTGCTCGATCAAGGGACGGACCAGGGCCGAAAGGTCGCGCGCCACCACCGGTGAGAGGATGCCCACCACGATCAGCGCCGACAACATGGAGGCGAAGACCTTGGCCTCCGTGGTCTGCGCGACGTTGCCTTCCTTGCGCGCCTGCTCCAGGCGTTTGCCTGTCGGTTCCTCTGTCTTGTCGTCGGATTCGTCGGCCACCGCTCACCTCGGGAGCAGGAAGGGGACGAGGGTGTCCTCGAACCGCTGCAGGAACAGCAGCATGATCAGGGGCAGGGCAACCATCAGCATCCATAGCCCGGTCAGCATCTGCACCGGCAGGCCGACGAAGAACACCTGCATCTGCGGCACCATGCGCGACAGCAGGCCGAGGCCGGCATAGAAGATCAGGCCGAAGGCGACCAGCGGCGCCGCCATCTTCATGGCCAGCGAGAAGCTTCCGGCAAGGGTCTGGGCCAGCATGTCGGCGAAGTCTCCCAGCGGCAGCGGCCGCCCCACCGGGAACAGGGCGTAGGAATCCACCACCGCCCGCAGCATCAGGTGGTGCAAGTCGGTGGCGAAGATGACCACCAGCGCCAGTGTCGACAGGAAGCTGGTCAGCAGCGAGCTTTGCTGCTCGGCGACGGCATCGAACGAGAAGGCGTTGGTCAGGCCGGTGTTGAAGCCGACGACCGTGCTGGCGATGTGTAGCGCCGCCATCACCGCCTGCATGAGCATGCCGAGGAACAGGCCGACCGTGGCCTCGCCGAGGATGACGAGCAGCAGGCCGCCCACCGTCCGCGGCAGCGGCGGTACCTGCCCGCCCAGGACCGGCAGCAGCAGGAAGCTGAGGGCGAGGGCGAAGATGAGCTGCACCCGGGCCGGCACGCGCTGGCCGCCCAGGCCTGGCATCACCATGATGGCTGCGCCCAGGCGCGTCATCAGGATGAAGAAGCGGTAGATGTCGGTGGTCAAAATCTCGTTGAGCACGGCCGTCCCTTCCCGCCGTCGGCGGCGGTCATCCGCCGCCGGCGATGACCTTGTCCAGGATCATCTTCCAATAGTCGGTCATGGTCGACAGCATGAAGGGCAGGAAGACGACCAGCGAGGCGAAGATCAGGATGACCTTGGGGACGAAGGTCAGGGTCATCTCCTGGATCTGGGTGACGGTCTGCAGGATCGAGATCGCAAGGCCGACGGCAAGGCCGGTCAGGAGCGGCGGAGCCGACACCAGCATCATGGTGAAGATGCTGTCGCGCGCGATGTCGATCAGTTCGGCCTCGGTCATGGCCGCCCTTAGATCGGCATGCGCATGATTTCGTTATAGGCGTTGATCACCTTGTCGCGAACGCCGACCACGGTTTCGAGCGTGGCCTCGGCGTTGGCGACGGCAGTGACCACCTCGCGGATGTCGGCCTTGCCGGCGATGGCCGCCGCCGAAACCTGCTCGGAGTCCTTCATAGTGCCGATGGCGACCTTGGCGGCGTCCTTGAGCACGCTCGCGAAGTCTGTGCCGGGCGCCACCTTGGGCTTGGCGTCGTCGGCGCCCTCGGGTTTGGCGGCGGCGGCGTAGGCGGCGAGGGCGTTGGAGATGGAGGTCATGATGGTTTACTCCGGGCGGCGCGCCTAGCGCAGCATGTCGACGGTTCGGGAAAGCAACTGCTTGGAGGAATTGATGACGGCCAGATTGGCCTCGTAGCTGCGCTGGGCCTCGCGCATGTCCATCAATTCGATGAGCGGGTTGACGTTGGGCGCCAGCACGTAGCCGTCGCGGTCGGCCGCCGGGTGCTTGGGGTCGTAGCGGCGTTGGAACTCGGACTGGTCGTTGCGGACCTTGTCGACCGCCACCTTGGTCACGCTGTTGGCGCGGTCCAACTCCTGCTTGAACGACACGACCTTGCGCTGGTAGGGCTTGCCGTCCGGGGTCTCGGCCAGCGAATCGGCGTTGGCCAGGTTCTCCGAGATCACCCTCAAGCGCTCGCTCTGCGCCTTCATGCCCGAAAGGGCGATCTGCTGGGCCTTCTTGATCTCGTCCATGGTCCGTCTCCGCCGCCCGGTCAGAAGCCCTTGCCCAGGGCGGTCTTGATCATCTTGAACTGCTTTTGCATCAGCGAGGCGGCAAGGTCGTAGGCCGACTTGGCCTCGCCCAGCTTGGCCAACTGCTCGTCCAGCACCACGGCATTGCCGTCGGGCGACGACTCAAAGGTCTTCTTGGTTTCCGCCACCACTCGCGGGTCCTTGATCTCGGGGCGCATGTGCATGGGGTTGGTGGCAACCGGCTGGACCGGCAGCAGCGTGCTCCTCAGCTCGGCCTTGAAGTCCTTGAGGTCGCTGGGGAGGTAGCCGGGGGTGTTGGCGTTGGCGATGTTCTCGGCCAGCACTTCCTGGCGGCGCGCCACCCAGTCCATGCGGTTCTTGGCCAAGGCCACCAGATCGAGCTTGTCGTACATCGCCTTTCCTCGCCCCAAGGCCACCGGCGCACGCCCGCGCGACCAGCTTCCGAAGACTATGCCGCCGCGCAACTTAAGATTCAGTAAAGTCACCCGGCGGGGCGCCTTAAACCATTTCTTAAGCGCGCCGCGCCGAAAGTCAGCCTAGCGCGGTTGCGCACCGATTCTCAACCGGGACCCACTCCATGGGCGATCGCCACGATGTCTGGGACGAGCGGGCGGAGGCCGAGGCCGCCGCCGCGCCGCGCCGCGCCGTCGCCGTGGCGCTGGAATACGACCCGGCCGTCGCCGACGCCCCCAGGGTCACCGCCACCGGCAAGGGTCTCCTGGCCGAACAGATCCTGGAACTGGCCTTCGCCAGCGGCGTCAAGGTTCGCCAGGACCCCAACCTCGCCGAGGTCCTGGCGGCCGTCGAGCTGGATACCGTCATTCCCCTGGAGGCCTTCGTCGCCGTGGCCGAGATCCTGGCCTATGTCTATCGCGCCAACGACCGGATGCCGCCCGCCGCGCCGGGGGATGGCGCATGACCGCCATCGAGCAGGTCAGCCAGGAGCTGCGCAAGGCCGCCTCCATGGTGGGGACGGCGCGCCGCCTGCTCGCCACCGGGACCATGGTCGACTTGTCGGCCCTCGAGGGCAAGGTCCGCTTCATCTGCGAGACCCTGTCGTCCCTGGCCCGCGACGAGGGGCGCATCCTGCTGCCGGACATGGAGGCGCTGATCGCCGACCTGGACCGGCTGGCCCAGGCGGTGGCCGAGCGTCGCGACCCGCCCCCGCCGGCGGATGCCGGCCAGATGTCGTGACGGCGGCCCCCGTGGACGCCGCCGACTATCTCCGCTTCGTCGCCTCGCTGGTGCTGGTCCTCGGCCTGGTGCTGGCCGGCGTGTGGGCCTTGCGCAAGTTCGGCGTCGGCGGCATGGTCTCGCGCGCGGCCGGGCGCCGGCGGTTGGCGGTGGTCGAGGCGGTCGCCGTCGACGGGCGGCGCCGGCTGGTGCTGGTGCGCCGCGACGACCGCGAGCACCTGCTGCTGGTGGGCGGCGTGACCGACGTGGTGGTGGAATGCGGCATCCGGCCCCAGGCGCCGGACCCGGTGGAGGAGGGGCGTCCATGACGCGCAAGGGGGCGGTGGTTGGTGGCGTGCTGCTGGCGGCGGGGCTGATGGCCGCCGCCGATCCGGCGCTGGCGCAGTCGGTGACCCTCGACCTGGGCGGCAGCGCGGGGGGCGGCGCCAACTCGACCACGGCGCGGATCATCCAGCTGATCGCGCTGACCACGGTGCTGTCGGTGGCGCCGTCGATCCTGGTCATGGTGACGTCCTTCACCCGCATCGTCATCGTGCTGGGCTTCGTGCGCCAGGCGCTGGGCACCATGCAGAGCCCGCCCAACATGGTCATCGTCAGCCTGGCGCTGTTCCTGACCGCCTTCGTGATGGCGCCCACCTTCGAGCAGGCCTGGAACGACGGCCTGCGCCCCTATGTGGACGGCGAGATCGAGGAGGCCGAGGCCTTCGAGCGCACCGTCAAGCCCATGCACGCCTTCATGATGCGCCACGTCCGCGACCAGGACCTGCGCCTGTTCATGGACATCTCGCGCGCCCCCGAGGTGGCCAAGCCCGAGGACGTGCCGCTCAAGGCGCTGATCCCGGCCTTCATGATCAGCGAATTGAAGCGCGCCTTCGAGATCGGCTTCCTGATCTTCCTGCCGTTCATCATCATCGACATGGTCATCGCCTCGGTGCTGATGAGCATGGGCATGATGATGATCCCGCCGGCCATGGTGGCGCTGCCGTTCAAGCTGATCTTCTTCGTGCTGGTGGACGGCTGGTACATGGTCGTGGGCTCGCTGGTGCAGAGCTTCGGCGCCTGACTGCCCAGGAAATCGAAAGGCTACCATTCCCTTGCCGCGAAACGGTTTTCCTGCGTCCGGTGTTATAATTCCGGTCGATGGAAAGGCCGTTCCCGCGAACGGCGCAACCGAGGGAGTGTGTCATGGCTGGCAACATCCAGAGGACCAACCCGGACACCGGGCTGCCCGCCGCTCGGAGCCATCCCCTGATGACCCTGCGTGACGAGGTCGACCGGCTGTTCGAAAACTTCTTCCCCACCGCCCACGGCATGCTGGACATGGATCCCTTCCGGCGGATGGGCGCCGCCTTCCGGGCCATGGGCGACGTGACGCCCGGCGTGGACGTCCGGGAAACCGACGACCGCTTCGAGATCACCGCCGAACTGCCCGGCATGGACGAAAAGGACGTGGACGTCACCATCCGCGACGGCGTGCTCGCCATCAGCGGCGAGAAGAAGGCGGAGATCAAGGAGGAAAAGGCGGATTACCACCTCAGCGAACGGAGCTTCGGCTCGTTCACGCGCGCGTTCCGCCTGCCCGAGACCGCCGACGAGGACCACGTCTCGGCCGAGTTCGCCAAGGGCGTCCTGACCGTGATCGTGCCCAAGCGGGCCGAGGCCAAGAAGCAGGAAAAGAAGATCGAGGTGAAGACTCATTGAGACTCCCGCCGGTTCGAGTGGGGTCTTCCCATCCCTGGCCCCTCCCCGCACGGGGAGGGGCGTTTCATAGGCCGATTTCTTTCGCGATCTTCGTTGAATTTCGCCACTGGCGGTCGCATCCTCTTATCCAGGAGCCGCCATCAAGGCGGCCCGCCACCCAATCATAAGAAACAGGGGGGAGCGAATGTCCGTTGAAAAGATCCTTGAGACCAAGGGCCGCGCCGTCTTCACCATCCGGCCCGACCATTCCGTTTCCGAGGCCTGCCAGCTGATGTCGGCCAAACGGGTCGGCGTCGCCGTGGTGACCGACAACAAGGGCGCCATCGCCGGCATCCTGTCCGAGCGCGACATCGTCGGCGGCATCACCCAGTTCGGCAAGGGCGTGGTGGACATGCCGGTGCGCAACCTGATGACCAGCCTGGTGGCCACCTGCGCCCCCTCCGATTCGGTCAAGAAGGTCATGGAGGTCATGAACGACCGCCGCATCCGCCACCTGCCGGTGGTCGAGGCCGGCGAATTGATCGGCATCGTCTCCATCGGCGACGCGGTGAATTTCCGCCTCAAGGAGGCCCAACTGGAAATGGGCGTCCTGCGCGACTTCGCCGTCACCCGCTGACCGTTTCCCGGTGTGTCGTCAGGCCCTTCCCCGGACGCGGGGAAGGGCCTTTTCCATGCCTGGCGGCCAGGCCATTGTGCAGTGCACAAAAACCTCTTGCGTTTGGCCGCGATTGGCGTATCCTGTCCTCATGTTGCAGCGCACAACGGCCGAGGCCGTGGCAGGATTTCGAAGGATGGACATCATGAAGATCGACGGTTTCGACACTTTCGTTTCGTTCGGCAAGGACAACGCCGAGGCGATGGTCAAGAGCGGCAACGCCACGCTCAAGGGCTTCGAGGAGATGGGCAAGGCCATGCAGGCGCTGGCCACCCGCAACGCCGAGAAGACCGACGCCGCCCTGAAGGCCCTGGCCACCTGCAAGACCCCCGTCGAGGTCGCCGACCTGCAGTCCAAGCTGGCCCGCGAGTCCATCGAGATCGCCATCGCCGAGGGCCGCAAGTTCGCCGAATTGTCGCAGTCGGTGTTCACCGCCGCACTCGAGCCCCTGAACGCCCGCATCGCCGCGTTCCAGGCGATGGCCAAGACCGCCGCTTGAGCCATCGATAGCCGCCACGAGTGCGTGGGGACCGGGCTCCTCCTCCCGCCCGGTCCCCTGCTCGTTGCGTGCCCCGCGAAGCCCGGCCCTTCCCCCAGGGCCGGGCTTTCGCGTTTCCGCCCCCTTGTTGCATGCCGTTTCGTAAGCTAACCTTCGTATGGGGGTCGTGTTTGGGAGGGCGGTTGCGTGAATGCCATTCGATGGAAGTCCTCGCTCAGCGTCGGCGAGCAGGTGCTGGATTCCGATCATTTGATGCTGGTGCGGCTGCTCAACGCGGTGTGGGCGAGCGGGCCGTCCTTCGCCGAGGTGTTCGGCGCGCTGATTGACTATACGACGGATCACTTCGAGCGCGAGGAGGCCTATCTGGAGCGGATCGGCTATCCCGATCTCGACCGGCACCGGGCCTTGCACGGCGCCTTCGTCGAGCGGATGGGGCACATGCTCACCGCCCATGCCGGCAACGCCATGGCGCCGGCCGACGATGGCGTCGCCGAGATGCTGTGGGACTGGTTGCGCACCCACATCCAGGTCGAGGACCAGAAATACGCCGTGTTCGCGGCGTCACTCCGGGGTTAGCACCAGCTTGCCCGTGGCGCGGCGGTCCTTGAGCATCGCCAGCGCGGCTTCCGCCTCGGCCAAGGGCAGGGTGGCGGAAACGTGCTGGCGGATGCGGCCCTGGGCCAGCCACGCCAGCAGCTCGGCCATGGACCGGCGCAGCGACGCCGGGTCGAGCTTGCGGTAGGCGCCCCACCAGTAGCCGATGACGGTGACGTTCTTGACCAGCAGGATGTTGGCCGGAATCCGCGGCACCGTGCCCGAGGCGAAGCCGATGGCGAGGATACGCCCGTCGGGGGCGATGGAGCGCAACGAGGCCTCGAACAGGTCGCCGCCGACCGGGTCGTAGACCACGTCGGCGCCGCGCCCGCCGGTCAGCTCCTTGATCCGGGCGCGCACGTCCTCGGCGCGCGAATCGATCGCGTGGTGGGCGCCGTGCTCCAGGGCCACCCGCAGCTTCTCGGGCCCGCCGGCGGTGGCGATCACCGTGGCGCCAAGGGCGCGGCCGACCGCCACGGCGGTCAGCCCGACGCCGCCGGCGGCGCCGTGCACCACCAGCGTCTCGCCGGCCGCCAGCCGCGCCTTGTGCCCGAGGGCGTGGTGCGACGTGCCCCAGGCGATGGGGAAGGCGGCGGCGGTGACGAAATCGACCGTGTCGGGCAGCACGAACACGTCGGTCTCGGCGGCCACCGCCTCCTCGGCCCAGGCGCCGCCGGTGACCACCGCCATCACCCGGTCACCGAGCTTGCAGGTGGCGACCCCGGGGGCGACCTCGGTCACCGTGCCGGCCAGCTCCATGCCGGGGGCGAAGGGGGGGGCCAGCTTTTCCTGGTACTTGCCGGCGATCAACAGGGTGTCGGCGAAGTTCACCCCGGCGGCCGCCACCGTGATGCGCACGCCCCCGGGCGGCAGGGCGGGCGGCGGCAGGTCGGACAAGGCGAGCGGGCCGCCCAAGGCGGCGCAGACCATGGCTTTCATCGGGCTTGGGCCTCTAGTGGTCCGATCCAGACCGAAGGTTCAGTGGCCTGAATCTTCGGTCTGGTGAATCGGCCCACAAAATCAACGAATTGTGCACCGATTCATTCAGATGGTCGGCGTACCATCTGAATGAATCGGTGCACTAGGCGCTCTTGCGGGCCTGGACGTCGCGTTGGGCCTGCCAGGCCAGCTTCAGGGTGGTGAACAGGAAGACCTCGTGCAGCTGGTCGTGGGTCATCACCCCGGCCATCTCGCCGCGCGCGAAACGGACCAGTTCGGGCTCGGCCGCCGGCGAGGCCAGCAGGTTGGTCACCAGTTCCTTGCGGACCAGCGGCGGATAGGTGAGGATTTCCTTGAACAGCGACACCTTGACCATGATGGGGATGCGCTCGGATACGAACAGGCGGTCGACGCACAGGGCGTAGATGCCGAAGTCCAGCTTTCCCGCCACGGCGCGGGTGAAGTCCAGGAACTCGTCCAGGAACAGCGCCTCGGAAATCTTCTTGGCGGTCAGCTTCTTGACCACCTCCAGGAAGTCGCGATAGCGCTGCCGCGCCGGCCCCACCGTGCCGCCCAGCTCGTTGGCGATCTCGCGGATCTGGTTCTCGCGGAAATTGGCGGCGATCAATGCCTCGGCGCCCTCGCGGGTGCCGTCGTCGAAGGCCGTCTCCTCGATCAGGGCAAACAGCTTCTCGTATTTGATGCGCTGGCGCGGATCGACCTTGTTGGCGGCCATGCCCAAGGGCAGCAGCGCGGCCCGGGCGACCATGCCGTCGCGGGCGACGATGGCGGCCATGGACAGCGCCGCGAAATCCATCACCGTGCCGTTGAGCAGGTCGTCGGTAATCACCATCCGCTCGCCGGGGGCCAGCGTCAGGTTGGTGTTCAGCGATCCGCATTCCATGAAATGGGCGGCGAGGTCGCTGGGACGCGACAGCGGGGCAGCCGGCGGATCGATGGTGGTATTCATGCCCCGCATTAGACCTCAAGCCGGAGTCGGGGGCAAGGGAACTCGCCTTTCGCCCCCCATCCGGCGCCGGCTCAGGAACAGCCCTTGGGGCGCGGCAGGCCGGCGATCTTGTTGCCCTGCTTGAGCGGGCCGTGGGGGAACAGCTGGTAGAGATACTGCTGCGTCGAGCGGTCGGCGCCGTACTTCTCCTTGAGCAGCTTCATGAACACGCGCTGCTCGGCGACGATGCCGTATTCGTCGAAATACTCCCGGGCGGTCCGGATGACGTCCCAATGCTCGCCGGTCAGCGCCACGCCCTCGCGTTCGGCGATGACCTTGGCCACATCCTCGTTCCACTCGCGGGTGTCGTTCAGCCAACCGGCCTCGCTGACCTCGTAGGTCCGCCCGTCGACGGTGATCTCCGGCATGTCTGGCGCTCCTTAATTTAGAAACAGTGCATGTATAATGGGGAGCCGGCCGGGAAGCGTCAATACGAATTAGAGACGTTCTAGCGGCCCTGCGGCGCGGCCAGTGGCGGTGGAGAGCCGGCCGTGATAGACTGAACACTGGAGCAACGGAGTGGCCCATGGCCGACAATCCTCTCGGCATCGGCGGCGGCAGGTCCGTCGGCGGCGTCGACGTCCTCAAGGAAGCGCTTGGGCTGGGTTCGCCGCGAACCGCCAGCCAGGGCGCGTCGTCGGCCTCGGCCCAGCGTCACCACAGCCCGTTCGGGGCGCGCGGCCACCGCATGCTGCCGGCCGACTTCCCCGAGGAGCGGCTGGACCACTCGGCACCGCGTGGCACCTATCTCGACATCCTGGTCTGAAGGTCGGTAACCCGTTGGGGCGGATGTTTCCGGCTTGCCTGAGGTCGGGGGCTTGTCCAAACTTGGCGCCATGATCCCTTCAGGCCCCACCATCCGCATGATCCCCGACGGCGACGACCGCGAGCGGCTGGTCTGCGGCACCTGCGGCTTCGTCCTTTACGAGAATCCCAAGATCATCGTCGGCGCCGTGTGCACCTGGGGCGACCGCTACCTGCTGTGCCGGCGCGGCATCGAGCCGAGGCTGGGGTATTGGACCATGCCGGTGGGCTACATGGAACTGCACGAGACCGCCGAGCAGGGCGCCCTGCGCGAGGTGTGGGAGGAGGCCCGGGCCCGGGCCGAGATCGATGGCCTGCTGGCCATCTATTCCATCCCCGAGATCAGCCAGGTCCACATGATCTTCCGCGCCCGCATGACCGCGCCCGATTTCGCCGCCGGGCCCGAGAGCCTGGAGGTCGGCCTGTTCCACTGGGACGACATCCCCTGGGCCGACCTGGCCTATCCCAATGTCCGCTGGTCGCTGGAATACGAGCGCGAGATGAAGGGGAGGGCGGGGTTCCCCCCCCGGGGCCGGCCGCTCTGACAGGGCGCTCCCCGACGCCCGAGCCTTCCGGTCACCCCCGCTTTGGCGGGGGTGACGGACGAAGCGGCGGATGCCGGGCGGGCGCGGCGGGGACCCCTCAGGCCGCCATCTTCTTCTTCAGGTTCTCGTCCAGCTTGTCGAGGAACTGCTGGGTGGTCAGCCACGACTGGTGGGGGCCGATCAGGATGGCCAGGTCCTTGGTCATGAAGCCGGCCTCGACGGTCTCGACGCAGACCTGCTCCAGAGCCTCGGCGAAGCGGGCCACCTCGGGGGTATCGTCGAACTTTGCGCGGTAGAACAGCCCCCGGGTCCAGGCGAAGATCGACGCGATGGGATTGGTCGAGGTCTCCTTGCCCTTCTGGTGCTCGCGGTAGTGCCGCGTCACCGTGCCGTGGGCGGCCTCGGCCTCGACGGTCTTGCCGTCGGGGCTCAGCAGCACCGAGGTCATCAGGCCCAAGCTGCCGAACCCCTGGGCGACGGTGTCGGACTGCACGTCGCCGTCGTAGTTCTTGCACGCCCACACGAAGCCGCCGGCCCATTTGAGGGCGGAGGCCACCATGTCGTCGATCAGGCGGTGCTCGTAGGTCAGGCCCAGCTTGTCGAACTCGGCCTTGAACTCGGCCTCGTAGACCTCTTGGAAGATGTCCTTGAAGCGGCCGTCATAGGCCTTGAGGATGGTGTTCTTGGTCGAGAGATAGACCGGCCACTGCTTCAAGAGGCCATAGTTGAGGCAGGCCCGCGCGAAGCCGCGGATCGAGTCGTCGAGATTGTACATGCCCATGGCGACGCCGGCGCCCGGGAAGTCGTAGACCTCGTGCTCGATCTCCTCGCCATCGACGCCGACGAACTTGATGGTCAGCTTGCCGGGGCCGGGCACCTTGAAGTCGGTGGCGCGGTACTGGTCGCCGAAGGCGTGGCGGCCGATGACGATGGGCTGGGTCCAGCCCGGCACCAGGCGCGGCACGTTCTTGCAGATGATGGGTTCGCGGAAGACGGTGCCGTCCAGGATGTTGCGGATGGTGCCGTTGGGCGACTTCCACATCTTCTTGAGGTTGAACTCCTTGACCCGTGCCTCGTCGGGGGTGATGGTGGCGCACTTGACGCCCACCCCGTGCTGCTTGATGGCGTTGGCGGCGTCGATGGTCACCTGGTCGTCGGTGGCGTCGCGGCACTCGATGCCCAGGTCGTAGTATTTCAGGTCGAGGTCGAGATAGGGCAGGATCAGCTTGTCCTTGATGAACTTCCAGATGATCCGCGTCATCTCGTCGCCGTCGAGCTCGACGATCGGGTTGGCGACCTTGATCTTGTTCATTGGGCTCCCTCGTTCTTGTCGTTCAGATGGCCGCCAGGGCCTGGTTCAGGGTGGGGCTGGGCCGCATCGCCGCCGAGGTCTTGGCGAAATCCGGGTGGTAGTAGCCACCCATGTCCACGGGCTTGCCCTGGGCTGCGATCAACTCGGCACCGATCTTGTCCTCGTTCTCGGCCAGCGCCTTGGCGATGGGGGCGAAGCGCGCCGCCAACTCGGGGTCCTTGTCCTGGCCGGCCAGCGCCTGAGCCCAGTAGAGGGCGAGGTAGAAATGGCTGCCGCGATTGTCCAACTGCCCCACCTTGCGGGCCGGCGAGCGGTTGAACTCCAGGATCTTGCCGTTGGCCTGGTCCAGGGTGTCGGCCAGCACCTGGGCCTTCGGGTTCTTGAACGTCTGGGCCAGGTGCTCCAGCGACACCGCCAGCGCCAGGTATTCGCCCAGGCTGTCCCAGCGCAGATAGCCTTCTTCCTGGAACTGCTGCACGTGCTTGGGGGCCGAGCCGCCGGCGCCGGTCTCGAACAGGCCGCCGCCGGCCATCAGCGGCACGATGGACAGCATCTTGGCGCTGGTGCCCAATTCCAGGATCGGGAACAGGTCGGTCAGGTAGTCGCGCAGCACGTTGCCGGTGGCCGAGATGGTGTCCTGGCCCCGGCGGATGCGCTCCAGCGACGTCCGGCAGGCGTCCTCGGGGGCCATGATGGAAATGTCCAGCCCGGCGGTGTCGTGATCCTTCAGGTAGGTCTCGACCTTGGCGATGATCTGGGCGTCGTGGGCGCGGTTGCGGTCGAGCCAGAAGATCACCGGAGTGTTGGACAGCCGGGCGCGGGTGACCGCCAGCTTGACCCAGTCCTGGATGGGGGCGTCCTTGGTCTGGCAGGCGCGGAAGATGTCGCCCTTCTCGACCTTCTGCTCCATCAGCACGCTTCCCGCCTCGTCCACCACGCGGACCACGCCGTCGGCGGGAACCTCGAAGGTCTTGTCGTGGCTGCCGTATTCCTCGGCCTTCTGGGCCATCAGGCCGACATTGGGCACGCTGCCCATGGTGCGGGGATCGAAGGCGCCATGCTTCCTGCAGTCGTCGATCACCACCTGGTAGACGCCGGCATAGCAGCGGTCGGGGATCATGGCCTTGGCGTCGTGCAGCTTGCCGTCGCGGCCCCACATCTTTCCCGAGTCGCGGATCATCGCCGGCATGGAGGCGTCGACGATGACGTCGGACGGCACGTGCAGGTTGGTGATGCCCTTGTCGGAATTGACCATGGCCAGGGGCGGTCCTGCCTCGTAGGCGGCCTGGATGTCGGCCTCGATGGCGGCCTTTCGGTCGGCCGGAAGCCCGTCGATCTTGGCCAGCAGGTCGCCCAGGCCGTTGTTGAAGTTGACGCCCAGCTCTTGGATGACGGCGGCGTGCTTGTCGAACACGTCCTTGAAGAACACGGTGACCGCGTGGCCGAACATGATGGGGTCCGAGACCTTCATCATGGTCGCCTTGAGGTGCAGCGACAGCAGCAGGCCCGGCTGCGACTTGGCGTCGGCGATCTGCTCGGCGTAGAAGGCGCGCAGGGCGCGGGCGCTCATCACCGCCGAATCGATCACCTCGCCGGCCTTGAGCGCGGTCTTCTCCTTCAGCACGGTGGTGGCGCCGTCGGCGCCCACCAGCTCGATGCGCACCGTGGTCGGCGCGGCGACGGAGACCGACTTCTCGCTGCCGTAGAAGTCGCCATGGGTCATGTGGGCCACATGGGCCTGCGACGACGGCGCCCAGGCGCCCATCTTGTGCGGGTTGTTGCGGGCGTACTGCTTGACGGCGCCGGCGGCGCGGCGATCGGAATTGCCCTCGCGCAGCACCGGATTCACCGCCGAGCCCAGCACCTTGGCGTAGCGGGCCTTGACCTCCTTCTCGGCGTCGCTCCCGGGGTCCTCGGGATAGTCGGGCAGCGTGTAGCCTTGGGACTGCAGTTCCTTGATGGCGGCCTTCAACTGCGGCACCGAGGCCGAGACGTTGGGCAGCTTGATGATGTTGGCCTCGGGCGTCAGCGTGAGCTGGCCCAGTTCGGCCAGTTCGTCGCCGATGCGCTGCTCCGGCGTCAGGCCCTCGGGGAAGGTGGCGATGATGCGGCCGGCCAGCGAGATGTCGCGGGTCTCCACCGTGATGCCGGCGGCCTTGGTGAAGGCCTGCACGATCGGCAGCAGCGAGTAGGTGGCCAGTGCCGGCGCCTCGTCGACCTTGGTCCAGATGATTTTCGCGTCTGTCATTTCCATCCCCGTCTGAAGCCAATCGTTGGGCGCGCGCGGACCCCTCGGTCACGCGGCCGGACAGCCGGGGACGATAGCATCTGCACCGGCGAACGCAAGCCCGGAGAGCTACACCTTCGTGCGGGGGATGGGTGGGGCGACGCCTCAGAACAGCTGCGGCCTTCCTCCGGCCGCCATCACGATCCCGTCGCGCGCCTTGGTGAGCACCTGATCGACGTCTTCCACCACCGAGTACAGCCGGGCGGTGTCGGCATGGGCGAAGCCCTGGCCGATGATGTGCGACGCGAGGTCGAGCCAGGGCTGCCAATAGCCGCCCTGGTTGACGACGACGATCGGCTTGTTGTGCAGCCGCAGTTGCTTCCAGGTCAGGATCTCGAAGGTCTCGTCCAGGGTCCCCATGCCGCCCGGCAGGACGGCGAAGGCATCGGCCCGCTCGAACATCATCCGCTTGCGGGTGTGCATGGAATCGACCACGTGCAGTTCGCTGATGTCCACATAGGCCTTCTCGACCCGGGTCAGGTGCTCGGGAATGATGCCCACCACCCGGCCGCCGGCCGCCATCACCGCCTCGGCCAGCGCCCCCATCATGCCCAGGTGGCCGCCGCCATAGACCAGTGTCACGCCCTCGGCGGCCATGGTGGCGCCAAGGCGGGCGGCGGCGGCGCGGTGGGCGGGGTCGCTGCCCGGCGACGATCCGCAGAACACGCACAGCGACCGCAGGTGCGGCGTCCTGGTTCTCGGCATGTCGGTCTCCGGTGCCGGGGGGCGGTCAGGGTGATATAGTCACGGACGCGCTGGCGTTCAGGGGATATCAGCTCTTTACGAAAGTTCGCCTGCGCCTATTTGCTGATGGCGCCGGGCGGATATCAGCGCCCCGCGCGCATCGATCTACATCGGACGGAGGACCCCGACCATGCGTTTCACTGCCAAGATCCTGGCCGTTTCGGCCGTCGCCGTTCTGGCCGCCACGGCCGCCCACGCCCAGCTCAAGCCCGAGGAGTCGCTGAAGATGCGCCAGGGCATGATGCAGGCGGTGAAGTTCAATTTCGGCCCGCTGGGGGCCTTCGCCCAGGGCAAGGGCGACCTGCCGGCCGACGCCGCCGCCCGCGCCGAGAACCTGTCGGCCCTGGCCCGCATGGCGCCGGCCGCCTGGCGCAAGGGCACCGAGGACCTCAAGGGCGCCGAGACCAAGGCTGCGGCCTTCACCTCGGCCGATTTCGGCAAGGGCTGGGAAATGATGGCCGCCGCCGCCGACAAGGTGGCCGCCGCCGCCAAGGCCAATGACGCCGCCGCCATCAAGGCCGCCGCCGGCGAGGTGGGCAAGACCTGCAAGGGCTGCCACGACAACTTCAAGAACGACTGACGGGACACCGACGTTCCGCCCCCTGCCCGGCCATGACGGAGCCCGGGCAGGGGGCGGATCACCCCACCAGCGCCAGTCCGCCCCACACCAGCGCGGCGGCGGCGGCGGCCAGCAGCAGGGCGGTCAACGGGTTGCCGCCGGAATTCCCGTCGACGCCCTCGGGCGCCGAGGTCGTGCCGGTGATCATGGGCGTGAGCAGGTTTTCCCGCTTGGCCAGCCGGTAGAAGGCGATGGCCGCCAGATGCAGGCCGATCGCCGCCAGCAGCACCTTGAATCCCACCCGGTGGACGGTGGACAGCAGCGACACCGTCTTGGCCGAGACGAACTGGGCCAGCGGACCCTCGGTCATGATGTCGTCGCTGGTGAACAGGCCGGTCACGCCCTGGGCCAGGACCAGGGTCAGCAGCAGCAGCACCGACAGCGCCCCCAGCGGATTGTGGCCGACACGGGCCGGCAGCGCGCCGCGCAGATGGGCGAGGACGGCGCCGGGGCCGCGGATGAAATCGGCGAAGCGCGCCGTGCGGCTGCCGACCACTCCCCAGGCGAGGCGGAACGCCACCAGCGCCAGGGCGCCGGCGCCCAACTGCATGTGGATGTCCAGCTTGCCGAACTCGCCGCTGGCCCACAGGGCGGCGATCACCGCCACCAGGGTCCAGTGGAAGAGGCGGACGGGCAGGTCCCAGACCTTGACGTCGCGGCTGCGTCCGGGGTGGTGCATGGCGGCTTCTCCTTTCGGTTGGGGGATATCATGGCCGCCCGGCCGCTATGGTCAACCCGCGCTTTTCGCTAGTGTCCCGCCCTCGAAACTCATGGCAGGAATCCCGGGGTGGTCCCGCATCGGGTTGCGGGTATCGACGCGAGGCGCTAGGGTGTGCGGCAATTGAGCCTGCCGCCAGAGGTCCCGTGAGCCGCTCCGTCGTCATCGCCGTCGTCGGCCTCGCCGCCGCCCTCGCCGCCATCGTCCTGTTCATGGTGTCGGGCCGCGACGACGTGGCCGAGACCCCGGCGCCGCTGGCGCCCCAGGCCGCCCAGCCGATTCCCGCCGCTCCCGCCGAAAGCCGCGATCCGTCCTTCGACGTGGTGCGCATCGGCGAGAAGGGCGACGCCGTCATCGCCGGGCGTGCGCTGCCCGGCGCCGAGGTCGTCATCCTCGACGGCGGCAAGGAGATCGGCCGCGTCACCGCCGACTGGCGCGGTGAATGGGTGTTCGTGCCCGATCTGCCCATGCCCCCGGGGTCCCGGGAGCTGACCCTCGAGGCCCGCAATCCAGACGGCACCGTCACGCGCTCGCGCGAGCCGGTCGTACTGGTGGTGCCCGAGCGGGCCGGCGACCCGACCATCGTCATGAAGGCCGGGCCTGGGTCCGCCAAGCTCCTGCAGGGGCCGGCGGCGGGCGACGGCGCCGGGACGCTGTCCATCGACATGGTCGACCATGACGGCGCCGGCGGCCTGACGGTCGGCGGCCGGGCCACGCCGGGGGGCACCGTCCGCCTTTACATGGACAACAATCCCCTGGGGCACGGCCGCGCCGACGACGACGGACAGTGGAGCGTCGGCGGCAAGGCGCCGGCCGAAGGGCGCCACGTGCTGCGCGCCGACGAACTGGATGCCGGCGGCAAGGTGGTGGCGCGCGTCGAACTGGACTATGAGACCGGGGTCGACGTCATGCCCGCCGCTCCGGGACAAGTGGTGGTGCGGCCGGGGAACTCGTTGTGGCGCATCGCGCGCCGCCTGTATGGGAGCGGGGTCGCCTACACCGTGATCTATCAGGCCAACAAGGGCCACATCCGCGATCCCAACCTCATCTATCCCGGCCAGGTCTTCACCCTGCCGCCCCGCTGAGGGTCAGCGGCGAGGGGGAGGCAGGGTGGCGGCGCCGGCCGGCCGGGCCCTGACCCGCCATTCCGGCTTCAGCCGCTCACCGCCCGGCTCGAAATAGACCGCCGCCAGATCGAGATAGGGCGCCACGGGGATCAGCACCGTAGCCACCGCCGCGACCAGGGCGGTGGCGGTCACCGGGGTGGCGACGGAAACCTCGCGCCCGACGACGATGCGGTCGTCCACCAGCCGGAAGACGCGCCCAAGCAGCCCGTTGGCATGCATGATGATGAAGGACAGGCCCGAGCGGGCCGCCGGGGCCTCGGCCGAGAACGGCAGGCGGCCGACATCGCCCGCCAGCTTCAGGGTGGCGCCGCCGTCGCTTTCGACGCATTGGCCCGCGAAGCGGATGCCGCGATAGTGGAAATCGAACTGGGCGCCGCCGCCGCCCATGGGCAGGGTCTCGACGGCGTCGAGGTCGAGGGGCAGCGTCATGCCGCCGATGGACAAGCTTTTGGCGTTTGACATTTTTCGAACTTGTATCCTGGCGCCGGGCAGACTACCACGGCGTCGAACGGGTTTGAACGGGGAACCGCCGAGGGCTTAACCTTCGCCCCGCCCCCGTCTACAATGCGTCTTTCCCTTGCCCCGAGAGGATGCCGTGCAGGCTCAGGAAATCACCCTCGCCAAGTATCTCTGGACGCCCATCCACCGCGAGGGTTGGCCGTTCATCGCGCTGTTCGCGATCGCCGCCGTGCTGCTGGGGCTGCTCTGGGAGCCGCTGGGCTGGCTGGGCCTGGTGGCCACCGGCTGGTGCGCCTATTTCTTCCGCAATCCGGACCGGGTGACGCCGTCGCGCGCCGGCCTGGTGATCAGCCCCGCCGACGGCGTCATCTGCATGGTCGGCCATGCCGTGCCCCCCGCCGAGCTCGGCATGGGGTCCGAGCCGCGCATGCGGGTGTCGGTGTTCATGAGCGTGTTCGACGTGCATGTGAACCGCGTGCCCATCGACGGCCGCGTGGTCAAGATCGCCTACAAGCCCGGCAAGTTCGTCAACGCCGCTCTCGACAAGGCCAGCGAGGACAACGAACGCATGGCGGTGCGCCTGGAGATGGCCGATGGCCGCGAGGTCGCCTTCGTCCAGATCGCCGGCCTGGTGGCGCGGCGCATCAAGTGCGACCTGTCCGAGGGCCAGGAGGTGACCGCCGGCCAGCGCTTCGGCCTGATCCGCTTCGGCTCGCGGGTCGACGTCTACCTGCCCGACGGGGTGTCGCCCTTGGTCGCCTGCGGCCAGCGGATGATCGCCGGCGAGACGGTCCTGGCCGACCTGGAGTCGGGCGAGGCTGCCCGGGCGGGCGAGGTCCGCTGATGTTCCGCCCGCGCCGTGCCCGCATCCGGCCGCCCCGCATCCCGGGGCTGTCGATCAACCACATGATTCCCAACGTGCTGACCCTGCTGGCGCTGTGCGCCGGCTTGACCTCGATCCGCTTCGGGCTGCACGGCAAGTGGGAGGCGGGCGTGGCGGCGATCTTCCTGGCGGCCATCCTCGACGGCCTCGACGGCCGGGTGGCGCGGCTGCTGCAGGGCACCTCCAAGTTCGGCGCCGAGCTGGATTCCCTGTCGGACTTCGTCAGCTTCGGCGTCGCCCCGGCCATGCTGCTGTATTTCTGGACCATGCAGACGGCGGGTGGGTTCGGCTGGGCGCTGGTGCTGCTGTTCGCGGTGTGCTGCGCGCTTCGCCTGGCCCGCTTCAACACCATGCTGGGCGACGACCTGCCGCCCTATGCCTACAACTTCTTCACCGGCGTCCCGGCCCCGGCCGCCGCCGGCCTGGTGCTGTTCCCCATGGTTGCCAGCTTCCAGTTCGACGCCGGGTTCTTCGACCGGCCGGCGGTGGTGGCGGTGTTCCTGCTGGGGGTGTCGTTCCTGATGGTCAGTACCATCCCCACCTTCTCGTTCAAGAAGGTCCGCATTCCCCATAAATGGGTGCTGCCCATCCTGCTGGTCATCGGCCTGCTGGCGGCCTTCCTGGTCACCGAGCCGTGGCTGACCCTGGTGGTGGTCGGAGTCCTTTACGTGGGCATGATCCCGCTGTCGGTTCGTTCCTTCCGCCGCCTCAAGCGCGAGGCCGAGCGGGTCGAGGCGGGGGGCGCCGCCCCGCCCGCCCAGGCCGGCGGGTGAGCCCGGCCATTGGTCACGAGGCCCTGTCGTAGAGGTCGTACAATTCGGCGTCCTCGCGGCTGATTCTCCGCGTGAGGGCGGCCAGAATGTTGCGCGTCTCGGCGACGAAGGCGGCCGGGTCGTGCGCGATGGCCCTGGGGCCGGGCCAGCGGGCGCGATAGGCGTCGAAGCGCCCCCTGAGATCCCCCATTTCCCGTTGGAACTGAGCCGCCGTCTGGCGCACCTGGGGGTCGGCGTGGATGGCCATGCGTGGATACAATGCGTCGTCCTCGATGGACAGGTGGACGCCGAACTTTCCGAAGAGCTCGCGCACGATCGTGGCGACGGGGGTGCTGTCCCGGGTGATCGCGGCCGGGTCGAGGAGGGCCTCGATGCGGGTGACAAGGGTGCGCACTTCGGCGTGGTGATGGCGAAAGGTGCTCGTACGGCTGATCATCGGGTTGCCTTTCCTGCATGAACGGTACGACTATGGCAGCGGTGCCGACGGGAAACGTTGCGCCAGCGCAAATAACTGATAAAAATGGTCGGGTATGGGGAGCCGCTATGATCTTCGCGGCGTCGCGTTGTTCAAGAACGTCAACGGGTGCGCCATCGCGACCCTGCTGGCGGTAGCGACGCAAAAAAGCCTACCAAAAGGCGCGGTCTTCTTCCGTGAGGGGGAGCCCGCCGAGCACGGCTACCTTGTGGTGACGGGGCATGTGAAGCTGGTGCAGACGGGGCTGGCCGGCGACCAGGTCGTGGTCCGAGTGGTCGGCCCCGGCGAGATGCTGGGGTGGGTGGCGTCGATGGGGGGCGGAACCTTCCCCGGCACGGCGGAAGCGGTTGCCGACTGCGTCGGTCTGTGCTGGGACCGGCACGCCATCCGACAGGCGGTTCTTCACCAGCCGGAGTTGGCGCTCAATGCGTTGGAGGTCCTCGGGACCCGTCTGCGGGAGGTCCAGGACCGACTGCGCGAGGTGATCACCGAACGGGTCGAGCAACGCCTAGCGCGCGCCTTGCTGCGGTTGGCCGAGGCGGCCGGCCGGCCGGCTGCGGATGGCGTCGCCATTGCTTTTCCGGTGTCGCGCCAGATGCTGGCCGAGACCGCCGGGGCGACCTTGCACACCGCCAGCCGGATCGTCGCGGCATGGACTCAGCTTGGCATCGTCGCCGGCGGTCGCGGCCGGCTCGTCGTCTTGCGGCCCGAGCGGCTGCGCGCCATCGCCGACGGGGCGCCGGCCGACGAACGCTGAACGGCGGCGCCTCGAGGTGGTCGGCGGCAAGCGGGGGCGTCGCCCGTTCGGAAAAAAAGGCCCAGCGCCGAGCGGGCTGGGCCTTCACAGGGAGGTCGCTGGGAGGCCTTCGCCGGGTTGGGCCCGGAGGAGGCGTCCACGATCGCCTCTATCATATGAGATAATTCTAATCAAGCTGGGCATGATGCCTGTGCGTCACGGCGTTGCAGGAATGCAACGCCACCTTGAAATCAAAGGTGGTGGTCCGCAGCCCCCTTGAGTGCCTCGCCGCCTCGGGGTAAAAACGGCTGGTTCGTGCGAATACCCCGGTTTCGCGTCAAGGAAGGCTTCACCCATGCGCACCCTCAAGGCTCTTCTCGCTGCCACCACCCTGGCCGTCCTGCCGACCGCCGCCCACGCCCAGTGGTATCTGGGTGCGGATGCCGGCGCCGGTTACACCAATTCGGACATCTCCGGCAACAACATCACCGTCCGCGACGATGACGACTGGGGCTTCGTCGGCCTTGGCCAGTTGGGCTACAGCTTTGGCGCCCCGAAGGTGGAGTTGGAGGGGGGCTACCGTTCCGGCGACGTCAGCGCCTGGAGCGCCATGGTCAACGGCATCTACGACTTCATGCCGACCGGCAAGTGGCATCCCTTCGTCGGCGCCGGTATCGGCTGGGCGTGGGTCGATACCGACACCCTGGCCACCAACACCGCCGGCGTGACGGTCAACGACGGCTACGACGCCTTCGCCTATCAGGGCTTCCTGGGCGTCGCCTACGACGTCACCGCCGACTTGGCCGTGAAGGCCCAGTACCGCTATTTCGCCACCCTCGAGGAGGACCTCAAGGCGTCGAATGGCACCAAGGTCGATGGCGACTACGACAACCACTCGATCCTGGTCGGCTTGACCTACAAGTTCAATAAGCCGGCTCCGGCCCCCGTCGCCGCCCCGGCGCCGGCGCCGGTCGCCGCCCCGGCTCCGCCCCCGCCGCCCAAGCCGGCGGTGGTGCAAAAGAACTTCATGGTCTTCTTCGACTGGGACAAGGCCGATATCAAGCCCGAGGCCCAGGCCATCATCAGCCAGGCGGTCCAGACCGCCAAGGCCGGCAACTCGGCCCGTGTCAACCTGACCGGCCACGCCGACCGCTCGGGCCCGGACAAGTACAACATGGCGCTGTCGCTCAAGCGCGCCAACAACGTCAAGGCGGCCATGGTCAAGCAGGGCATCCCCGCCGACCAGATCGCCGTGGTCGGCAAGGGCGAGAGCGAGCCGCTGGTTGCCACTCCGGACGGCGTCCGCGAGCCGCAGAACCGCCGCGTCGAGATCGTCCTGCCCTAAAGCGGGCGGACACCGGAAAGCCCCTCCGAGCGATCGGAGGGGCTTTTTTTCGTTGGACGCCAGCTCTCCCGGACCTCAACCATCGCGGCCGGGCTCGACCCGGCCATCCACGCGGCTCCGCCCGATCGAGCGCCGGAAATGACATTCCGGCGGGAGCGCGTGGACGCGCGGATCACGTCCGCGCATGACGGGGAGAGAGTGGCGGTCTGGCGTTCCGTCCGGCGCGATGCCGCGGCAAGCCGGGCGCTCGTGGGAGAATCAAGAAGCCCCTCCCCCGCGCCGGGCGGGGGAGGGGCCTCGGAACGATCCGGCTACTTCTTGGCCGTTCCCAGCGGCAGCGCCACATAGCGCAGCGACTGCGGGTTCTCGACGCGCAGCAGCAGGTATTTCTGGCCGGCGGCGCGGGCCGCCTCCAGCACCTTGACGAACTCGGCCGGGCTGCGCACCGGCTTGTTGCCGGCCTCGATGACGACGTCGCCGGGGCGCATGCCCTTCTCGGCGGCGGGGCCGTCGCCCTTGACGTCTGTCACCACCACGCCCTTGGTGGCCTCGTCGATGCCGAAGCGCTCGCGCAGGTCCGGGGTCAGCGCGGACACGGTCATGCCGGTGCCCGGCACGGCCTGGCCGCCCAGGTCCTGCTTGGGCTTCTCGGGGGCCTTGGCCGGTTCGGCCGGCTCGTCCTCCATCTCGCCCACCATCACCTGCACGGTCTGGCGGCGGCCGTCGCGCCACACCTCGACATCCACCTTCTTGTTGATGGCGGTCTCGGCGACGACGCGGGGCAGCTTGCGCATCTCCTCGATGTCGCGGCCGTCGAAGGTCAGGATGACGTCGCCGGGGCGGATGCCGCCCTTGGCGGCCGGGCCGTTGTCGTTCACCGAGGCGACCAGGGCGCCCTTGGCGGTCCTCAGGCCCACCGATTCGGCCAGTTCGTCGTCCACCGACTGGATTCGCACCCCCAGCCAGCCCCGGCGGGTCTTGCCGAACTTGGTCAGGTCGGCGACCACCGGCTTGGCCAGCGACGACGGGATGGCGAAACCGATGCCGATCGAGCCGCCCGAGGGCGAGAAGATGGCGGTGTTGATGCCGATGACCTCGCCCTTCATGTTGAACATGGGGCCGCCCGAATTGCCCCGGTTGATGGAGGCGTCGGTCTGCAGGAAGTCGTCGTAGGGGCCGGCGTTGATGTCGCGGGCGCGGGCCGAGATGATGCCGGCGGTCACCGTGCCGCCCAGGCCGAAGGGATTGCCGATGGCGACCACCCAGTCGCCCACCCGCATCTCGTCGGAATTGCCGAAGGGAACCGCCACCAGCTTCTTGGCGCCGGGATCGATCCTGAGCACCGCCAGATCGGTCTTGGTGTCGCGGCCGACCACCTCGGCCTTGTAGACGGTGTCGTCGTGCAGCGTGACGGTGATTTCGTCGGCGTCGGCGATGACGTGGTTGTTGGTCACCACCAGTCCGCCGCCGTCGACGATGAAGCCCGAGCCCAGCGAGGTGGCCCGGCGGGGCAGCGCGTCGGGCCGCATCTGGCGCTCGAAGAACTCCTTGAAGAAATCCTCGAACGGCGAGCCGGGGGGGAATTGCGGCATCTCGGGGACGCGCTCGGGGTTCTGGATCGTCTGGGTGGTCGAAATGTTGACCACCGCCGGCAGCAGCCGTTCGGCCAGGTCGGCGAAGCTGGACGGCGCGTCGCGGGCGGCGGCGGCGAAGGAGTGCAGCAACAGGGCGGCGGCGACCAGCGCGGCGGCCAGCCAGGCCAGCGGGCGGCCGTCCACGGCCGTGGCGGCGCGGGCGCGAGTCTTCTTCACGTTTCTTGGGCTATGCACCGACGAATCCCTCCTGACGGGGAAGTGCCCGGGGACATCCGGGCGTCTTCGATTTGGTCCCGGCTCCGCCGGCCGTCAAGCCGTTCGGAGACGGAAAAGCATCGAAAGAATTTATGGCGTGATCATGGCCGACCGCACCATCCAGACGCCCAGCAGCCCCAGGACCGCGCCGGTCAGGCCCACGGCGCGCAAGGAAGACGGCGGCATGGTCACCACCGCCTTCATCATGCGCTGCATGGCTGCGGGAAAGAGGGCGTAGGCCACCCCCTCGATCACCATCGCCAAGCCGAGGGCGGTGAGGAGGTCCCTCACCGCGCCGCCCTCATCGGGCACTCGGGCCGCCGCCGAAATACCGGAAGAAGTCGCTGTCCGGGGACAGGACCATGGTGTCGCCGTCGCCGAGCGACTTCCGGTAGGATTCCAGCGACCGGTAGAAGTCGTAGAACTTGGGATCGCGGCCGTAGGCGTCGTTGTAGATGCGCGCCGATTCGGCATCGCCCTCGGCCTTCAGCGTGTTGGCCGCCCGCTCCGCCTCGGCCAGCATCACCGTGCGCTCGCGGTCGGCGCGGGCGCGGATCTGCTGGGCCCACTCGAAGCCCTGGGCACGCAGCTCCTTGGCCTGGCGGACACGTTCCGACTTCATGCGGTCGTAGATGGCCTGGCTGGTCTCGTCGGGCAGGTCGGCACGGCGGATGCGCACGTCGGCCACCTGCACGCCCAGCTGGGACGCCTGGCTCGACACCTCGGCCAGGATCGACTGCATGATGCGGGTGCGCTCCTCGGACAGCAGCGACGGCAGCATCACCTGGCCCATGACCCGGCGCATGGCCGAGGACACGATCTTGGACAGCTGGTCGTGGGCGCGCTGCTCGAACCGAACCGCCTGATAGTACTTCAGCGGATCGGTGATGCGGTAGCGGGTGTAGGTGTCCACCACGATGCGCTTCTGGTCGCCCAGGATGATCTGCTCGGCCGGCGGATCGACGGCCAGCAGGCGCTTGTCGTAGCGGACCACTTCCTCGACGAAGGGCAGCTTCAGGTGCAGGCCGGGCTCCTGGATGGTGGCGCGGTGGGCGCCGAAACGCAGGATCAATGCCTGCTCGGCCTGGTTGACGATGAACAGGGACGACAGCGCGACGACCACGCCGACGACGCCGATCACCGCCAGGGCGACGAGGGATGTGCGATTCATTGTCCGCCTCCGTTGCCGCCGGCCTGGGTCCGCTTGCGAACCTCGGGCAGGGCCAGATAGGGCACGACGCCCTGGCCGCCCTTGGCCGCGGGATCGATGATGATCTTGGGCGACTTCTGCAGGATTTCTTCCATGGTCTCGAGGTACAGGCGGCGCTCGGTGACGTCGCCCGACTGCTTGTAGGCGTTGTAGAGGGCCAGGAACCGCTTGGTGTCGCCCTGGGCGATGTTGAGCACCTGCTCCTTGTAGGCCTCGGCCTCCTGGATCATGCGCTCCACCTCGCCGCGGGCGCGGGGAATGATGTCGTTGCGGTAGGCCTCGGCCTCGTTGCGGGCGCGTTCCTGGTCGGCGCGGGCGCGCTGGACGTCGTTGAAGGCGTCGATGACCGCCGCCGGCGGGTCCACGGTCTGCAACTGGACCTCGGCGATGGTGATGCCGGCGTCGTAGGAATCGAGCAGCCGCTGAAGCTCCACCTGGGCCTGCTTGGCGATCTCCTCGCGCTTGTCGGACAGCGCCGCCATGATCGGGTTGCGGCCGATGACGTCGCGCATGGCCGATTCGGCCGCCACCTTGACGGTGTTCTCGGGGTCGCGGACGTTGAACAGGAACTTGCCGGCGTCGCCGATGCGCCAGAACACCACGAAGTCGGCCTCGACGATGTTCTCGTCGCCGGTCAGCATGCGGCTTTCCTCGGGGACGTCGCGGGCGTTGGCGCGGTCGAAGCGGCCGTCCATGCCCGCCGAGCGGAAGCCCATCTGGATCTGGTTGCGCACCGTCACCTTGGGCAACAGCACCGTCTCGATGGGATAGGGCAGGTGGTAGTGCAGGCCCGACTCGGTGGTGTCCACCCATTCGCCGAAGCGCAGGACCACGCCCTGCTCGTCGGGCTGCACCTTGTAGATGCCGGTGGCCAGCCAGGCCGCCAAGGCCAGGGCGCCGATGACCAGGATGCCCTGGCCGCCGCCGAACTTGCGGCCGCCCGGCATCGCCCGGCGCAGCTTTTCCTGCCCCTTGCGGATGATCTCGTCGAAATCGGGGCCGGGCATGCCGCCGTTGCCGCCGCCCCCTCCGGGGCCGCGCCCCCAGGGGCCGCCGCCATTGCCGCCGCCGCCCCAGGGGCCTCCGCCGCCCCCTTGATTCCATGCCATGCGTCGTTCCTCTCGCGATTCGCGGACCGTGGTCGGGCAACCGCCCACCATGGCCTTATAGGGCAGCCACGGCGCCCTGGCAACGCATGCGGGCGAGGCGCGACCGGTTCGTGCCCATATGGAGAAGAGGGAGGCCATTTCAAGGCGAAGGTGGCAGAGCCGGCGCCTTGGCGCAGGGTAAGGGCTTTGCAAAGGAGGTATCGCCCCTTATATCAGACGACGCTTGAGTTGTTTGGTGCCCGCGCGTAAATTCCAAGCCCCCAGCTAGGTTATTCCCCCAATAAGACTGCGGAGAGAGCGTTCCATGGCCGACGTGACCGAACAAGACATCCTCGACGTCCTCAAGACGATCGTCGATCCCGACAAGAAGGCGGATATCGTCAGCCTGGGCATGGTCTCCAACATCGCCGTCAAGGACGGCCACGTGGCCTTCGCCATCGAGGTCGAGCCCGAGCGCGGCCCGTCGCTGGAGCCGCTGCGCAAGGCCGCCGAGCAGGCGGTGCACGATCTTGCCGGCGTGCTGACCGTGTCGGCGGTGCTGACCGCCGAGCGCAACGTCCACGGTGGCCCCAAGGGCGGCGCGCCTCAGCACCAGCCCCACCACGGCGCCGAGGAGCCGCTGCTGCCGGGCACCAAGGCGATCATCGCCGTCGCCTCGGGCAAGGGCGGCGTCGGCAAGTCCACCACCGCCACCAACCTGGCCATGGCGCTGGCCCAGCAGGGCCTGAAGGTCGGCCTGTTCGACGCCGACATCTACGGCCCCAGCATGCCGCGCATGCTGGGCATCACCGGCGAACCGGTCAGCCCCGACGGCAAGTCGCTGCTGCCCATGGAAAGCTATGGCGTCAAGTGCATGTCCATCGGCTTCCTGGTCCCCGAGGACAGCCCGATCATCTGGCGCGGCCCCATGGTCATGGGCGCGCTGGAGCAGCTTCTACGCGACGTGCGCTGGGGCGAGCTGGACGTGATGGTGCTCGACATGCCCCCCGGCACCGGCGACACCCAGCTGACCATGACCCAGCGCCTGCCGCTGACCGGCGCCGTCATCGTCTCGACGCCGCAGGACATCGCGCTGCTGGACGCCCGCAAGGGCCTCAACATGTTCCGCAAGGTGGACGTCCCCGTGCTCGGCATCATCGAGAACATGAGCTACTACGTCTGCCCCAAATGCGGCGACGAGGCCCACATCTTCGGCCATGGCGGCGCCAAGGCGGAAGCGGCGCGCCTGTCCGCCGAGTTCCTGGGCGAGGTGCCGCTCGATATCTCCATCCGCGAGACCTCGGATCGCGGCGAGCCCATCGTCGTCTCCAAGCCGTCCAGCCCCCACGCCAAGGCCTATCGCGACATCGCCGCCAAGGTGTGGGAGAAGATCCAGATCATCCAGGGTTCCGCCAAGAAGGCTCCCAAGATCAGCTTCGAGTAGGCCGGTGCCCCCTCGTCGTCATGCCCGGCCTTGAGCCGGGCATCCACGTGCTTTCCGCGAGTTCCGGGCGGCACCGCGTGGATAGCCGGGTCGAGCCCGGCCATGACGCTAAGGGGAGGCGGAAAGTCGGTGTCCCGTCATCGCCCGCCGGCGCGCCACTCCTTGCTCCGCAAGGTTTGGCGGGCGCATGGCGAAAATTAAACCGGATAACCGTGGGGTCCTGGCCCGGGCATGACGGCGGGGCCGGGGCGGGAGCCCTTCACCCGGCGCCGGACGGCGCGATCCGTTCCAGCCTCTCCGCGATCGTCGCCACGATCGGTTCGCCCGGATGGGCGGCGGCGAGGGCGCGCAACTCGTCGAGCTGGGCGTCGCGGCGGGTGGTGTCGCCCTCGTCCTTGGCGTGGACGAGGGTGTTGAACAGTCCCATGGACATCAGGGCGGCGGTATCGGGGGGGATGGCGGCCGGGGCGAGGCCGGCGACCGGCAAGGCGGTCGGCCGGCCGAACAGCGATGCCGCCGCCATGGACAGGGCCTCGGCGAGCGGCGCCCCCCGATTGCGGCAGTGCGGCCCCAGGGCCGCCAGGGCGGCGGCGAAGGGAGCGCCATCCGGGGATGTGCCGCGCAGCGGCCGCGCCAGATCGGCGGCAAGGCCGGGCAGGTGGGCGCGGAGGGGCAGGCGTCGCTCGGCATCGGTCCAGCGGATCGCCGTCTCCAGGCGTTTCGGGTGGCCGAAGGACGGCGGGGTCAGGCTGTCCAGGACGCCGGCCCGCTTCAGCCGCTCCAGCCCGGTGGCGGGGCGCCCGCCCAGCACCACGGTGGCGAAGCGGCTGTCCAGGGGGTGGTCGTCCAGCGGGGCCAGCATCAGGCGGATGGCAAGGGCGAGCAGGGAATCGTCGAGGGTATCGAGGGCCCGCTCCACGTCGCGGAAGCGGCCGGCATGGGCCTCGGCGGCGACGCGGGCCAAGGCGGGCTCGTCCGGCGGGGACTGGTTGCGCCATTGATGCAGCACGCCCGGATGGTCGCCGACCAGCGCCAGCAGGCGCTCGTCAGCCACGTCGCCGGCGCCCGGAATCTCGACACGCAGCAGATGGGTCAGCCGGTCGCGCTCGCCCGCGTCGCCAAGATCCATGCCGCCCAGGGCCATTTCCTCGGCGGGGCCGCGATGGTCGCGCAGGATGCCGCGCACCGGCGCCGGCAGCGGGTTCCCCTCGTCCCGCACGGCGGCCAGGATGTGGCAGGGCGGCCAGCGGTCGGGATTGCGCAGGAAGGAATCGATGCCGCCCGCCTCGTGGTCCAGTTGGGTGGACTTCTCCCACTGGTCCAGGATCAGGACGGGGCGGCGGCCCGACACCTCGTGCAGCACGGTCAGCAGGTCGCGGACCTGGTCGATCTGCACGGTGGGAAGGGTGATGCCGCCGCTGGTGACCGCCCCGGCGGCGCGGACCAGGGACTCCAGCGCGGTGCCGACGGCGTGGGTCGCCACGCCGGTGGCCGGGTCGCCCAGCAGTGCCGCCATCTCCTTGAGGGCCTGGGCGGTGACGCCGGCGATCCGCGACGGCGGCTTGGCGCCGGGCGCCTTTCACGCGGCGGCGAAGGCGGCCCGCATGCCGGCATCGGCCAGCCATCGCCCGTACAGGTCCTTGAGTACCCGCAGCAGGCCGTCGGGCTCTTGGCCGGTGATCTCGTGATAGCCGACCAGGAAGGGGCGATCCGTGCTGGTGTCGAGGCGGCGGCCCAACTCGGTCAGCAGCCAGGTCTTGCCGGTGAGCGGCTTGGCGGTCAGGACGGTCAGGCCCCGGGCGCATGCGTCGACGCGCGCCTCCAGCCGCCCGAGGTCGGCGGCGCGGCCGAACAGCCTGACCCTGTTGTCCTTGAATCCCTCGCTCACGCCGCCCGCCGTCCGGTGACCCCCCATCCGTTATAGGCGATCGCGGAGGGGTGGTGAAAGCGCCGGCAGGGTCGCTCGCCGCGCGCGCTCCAGCGTCACGAAGGCACCCCAGGCGCGGCGCTCGCGCGCGATTTCCCGCCAGTCGGCGTGGTCGAACGGTGGGAAGCGGGCATCGCCCGGGTGGCGGCCGGCGATCTCGGTCCAATAGAGCCGGCTGGCCAGCGGCAGCGCCTGGGCGAAGACCTCGGCGCCGCCGATGACCGCGACCTCGTCGGCGTCGGGGCGCAGGCGGGCGGCCAGGGCCCGCGCCTCCGCCAGCGAGTGGACGGCATGGGCGCCCTCGGCGGTCCAGGCGGGGTCGCGGGTCAGCACCACGCTGTCGCGGCCGGGCAACGGGCGGCCGATCGCCTCCCAGGTGCGACGGCCCATGACCATGGCCTTGCCCATCGTCACCTCGCGGAACCGCGCCAGATCCTCGGGGCAATGCCACGGCAGCCGACCGCGGTCGCCGATCACACCGGCCTCGTCGACGGCCGCCACCAGCGCCACCTCCATCGCCGTCACCTCGCCCGCGCGCCGGGAGAATCGTCATTTTCTCAGATGGGTGGTGGCGTCGGCCCGGCAACCGCACTATATTGGCCTTGTCGGGTCGCACCCGACTATGGCGCTAAACGTCGTATGGAATAGGCCTTGCGGACCCGGGGGCGGTACCCGGCGCCTCCACCATTCACCGGAACCCTTCCGGCCCATGGGGGCGAAACAGGATCGACGCGGGTAGTAAAGATACGGCTTGCGCTCGGCATGGTATCCACCGTTATCGGGCCGAACCTAACAAGTGCCAACGACAACGTTGCTCTTGCCGCTGCCGCTTAACCGGTAAGCGCGGTCCGGGGGGAGCCGGGCAACAGAATTCCCCCCACTAAATTCTGTCCGAGGGGCGAGGCATGGCCGAAGACGGCTTGCGGTACGACAAGATGGTGGAAGAGGCGCTGCGCGGCGTGGTCCGCGACGCCCTGACGGTGACGGCCCAGCAGGGGCTGATGGGCGACCACCACTTCTACATCACCTTCCGCACCCGCCAGCCCGGCGTCGAACTGCCCGCCCATATCCTGGCCCGCCATCCCGAAGAGATGACCATCGTGCTCCAGCACCAGTTCTGGGGCCTCGAGGTGGATCACGACGGCTTCGTCGTCACCCTGTCGTTCTCGGGCGTGTCGGAGCAGCTGCGCATCCCTTTCCAGGCGGTGACCGGCTTCGCCGATCCCTCCGCCAAGTTCGGCCTGCAGTTCCAGACCGAGGGCGGCGTCGGTTTCGACGAGGACGAGGACGACGTGGACGACGACGAGATGGAGGTCTCGTTCCTGGCCGATCCCGGCGTGCTGGACGACAAGCCCAAGGACGGCGAGGCTGCCGCGTCCAGCGAGGACGGCAAGGTGGTGGCGCTGGACGCCTTCCGCAAGAAGTGATGCCGGCCGGGATATTCGCTTTTCCTGGATTTCGCGTTGCGCCTCTCTTGACCTCTCCCGCGAAAAGGTGTTCGTAGGACCGGTCGCCCCCACCCCAGCCGGTGGGGCGATCCCACCCCCTGTCCGCAGCCGAGGCCCCCGATGACCGAATTCGCCTTCCACGAGCTGTTCCCGCTCGAGCACGACGACACGCCCTATCGCAAGATCACCTCGGACGGCGTCGGCAGCGCCAGCTTCAACGGCCAGGACATCGTCACCGTGGCGCCCGAGGCGATCACCCGGCTGACCTTCGAGGCCATCCGCGACACCTCGCACCTGCTGCGCCCGGCCCATCTGGGGCAGTTGCGCCATATCCTCGACGACGCCGAGGCCTCGGCCAACGACAAGTTCGTCGCCTACGACCTGCTCAAGAACGCCTGCATCTCGGCCGGCGGCACCCTGCCCATGTGCCAGGACACCGGCACCGCCATCGTCATGGGCAAGAAGGGCCAGCACGTGTGGACCGGTGGCGGCGACGAGGCGGCCATCTCGCGGGGCGTGCAGGAGGCCTATACCCGGCTGAACCTGCGCTATTCCCAGACCGCGCCCCTGTCCATGTACGAGGAGGTCAACACCGGCACCAACCTGCCGGCCCAGATCGACCTGTTCGCCACCGACGGCGACGCCTACAAGTTCATGTTCATGGCCAAGGGCGGCGGCTCGGCCAACAAGACCTTCCTCTACCAGCAGACCAAGGCGCTGCTGAACCCCACCAGCCTGCTGAAGTTCCTCGACGCCCAGATCCGCACCCTGGGGACGGCGGCCTGTCCGCCCTATCACCTGGCCATCGTCATCGGCGGCCTGTCGGCCGAGATGACGCTGAAGACGGTCAAGCTGGCCTCGGCCAAGTACCTTGACTCGCTGCCGTCCGCGGGCACCAGTTACGGCCAGGCCTTCCGCGACCGCGACCTCGAGCATGTGGTGCTTCAGATGACCCGCGACATGGGTCTGGGCGCCCAGTTCGGCGGCAAGTATTTCTGCCACGACGTCCGCGTCGTCCGCCTGCCGCGCCACGGCGCCTCGTGCCCGGTGGCCATCGGCGTGTCGTGCTCGGCCGACCGCCAGATCCTCGGCAAGATCACCAAGGACGGCGTGTTCGTCGAGGCGCTGGAGAAGGACCCGGCCAAGTATCTGCCCGACGTGGACGTGTCGGCGCTGTCGGGCGACGTGGTCAAGATCGACCTCACCCAGCCCATGGAGCAGATCCGCAAGACCCTGTCGCAATATCCTATCAAGACCCGCGTCAGCCTGACCGGGCCGATGATCGTCGCCCGCGACATCGCCCATGCCAAGCTCAAGGAGCGTCTGGACCGGGGCGAGGGCCTGCCCGACTACTTCCGCCAGGGCGCCGTCTACTACGCCGGCCCGGCCAAGACCCCGGACGGCATGGCCTCGGGCTCGTTCGGGCCGACCACGGCGGGACGCATGGACTCCTATGTGGACGAGTTCCAGGCCGCCGGCGGCTCGATGGTGATGATCGCCAAGGGCAACCGCTCGAAGACGGTCACCGAGGCCTGCAAGGCGCATGGCGGCTTCTATCTCGGCTCCATCGGCGGCGCCGCCGCTCGCCTGGCCCAGGACTGCATCAGGAAGGTCGAGGTGCTGGAGTACCCGGAGCTGGGCATGGAGGCCATCTGGCGCATCGAGGTCGAGGACTTCCCCGCCTTTATCGTGGTCGACGACAAGGGCAACGACTTCTTCGCCGAGTTTGCCCACTGACTTCTATACCGCGATGCCCAAAATGTGCATCACGGTATAGCCCGTATACTTTGCCCTCGCCGGGCGCCGCCTCCGGCGGCTTGGCCGCGCGCTCAATGCGCGCAAAAGTATTTATGGCGCGGCGCTCCAGCCCTCCCCCGGCTCGGCCGGGGGAGGGTTGGGTGGGGGCCTTCCGCCGCCTGCCCCCCTCCCGTCCTCCCCCGGCGCCGTGCACGGGGAGGGGTGGTGTTCGGGGAGCCTTTTTCGTCCCCAGCCGTTCACCCGGCATGAGGCCCGTCGTCCTTCTCGCCTTCCTGCCCGCCGTCGCCTTGACCGCGCCGCCCGAGGTGGACGTGGGCGGCCTGTGCCGCGACCTCGCCTGGACCGGCGAATCCGTGTCGGCAACCATCCTCTCCGAGTGCCGGCGGTGGGAGGCCCAGGCGCAGGCCGATCTGGCGCCGGTGTGGGACGCGCTGCCGTCCGGCATCCGCCGCCATTGCGGTCGGATCACGTCGGCCAACGGCACCGGTTCGTACAAGGCGCTGGCCATGTGCGCGCGCGCCGCTGGCATGCCGGGGCCGGGAGCCCCACATTCCTTTCCATGAACACGCAGTCCCCGCCGGTTCTCGCGCCGCGCTCCAAGGCCCGAGCCCTGTGGCGCGGCTTTCGGCGCCGCTGTCCCCGCTGCGGTGTCGGGCCGTGCCTGGCCGGCTACTTGACCGTGGCCCCCCGCTGTCCCCATTGCGGCGAGCCCTTGGGCCATATCCGCGCCGATGACGGCCCGGCCTATTTCACCGTGCTGGTTGCCGGCCACGTCGCCGTGCCGGTCTCGCTGTGGGTCGAGCAGACCTGGGCGCCGCCGGTGATTCCCCATGTCCTGGGCGCGGTGCTGCTGACCGGGCTGCTCATCTGGCGGCTGCTGCCCGCGGCCAAGGGCGCCATGGTCGGCCTGATGTGGGCGCTGGGCCTCAAGGGCGACGAGCGGCAGGGAGACGGCTGAGCCTCACCGCAGCGGATGGCATTTCCGCATCTGCCGGCCGCTGCCGCAGTGGCAGGGGTCGGTGGGCTTGGCGCGGGCGCGGACCACCTCGGCGAAGGCGCGCAGGGCCTCGGGGTCCATCTCCCGGCCCTCGGCGGCGAGCGCGATCCAGCGGCCTAGATTGGCGTCGCGGACCAGGGGCAGTCGCCGGGGGCCGGGCTTGGCGCCGGCCTCGGGGTCGGGCAGGAACAGGGTGCTGGCGCCGCCGCCGGCCGGGGTGACGTCGATCATCTCGTCCTTGGGCGAATGCCAGATCATGTGGCGCTCGGCCTGGATCATCACCCGGGGCCACGCCACGACCCGCCAGCCGTCCACCGCCGTGCCGCCGAAGCGGGCGCATTGGCCGGGCAGGTTGGCGACGCTGTCGGCCTCGCAGCCGGGAAACGGCACCAGCTTGACGAACAGTGGCTCGGCGGCGGCGATGGCGGCGCAGAAGCGGCGGATCTCGCCGGTGAGCTTGGGCGGGGTGTCGAGGAAGGACGAGCGGCGCATGGGACTCCGGGCGCGTGATGGCGGCACCGGACCATATCACGGAACCGGCTCGCCGGGGCGGTCACTCGGCGATCAGACGCGCCTTGCGATCGATCTCGGCGATCAGCCAGCGTCCCAAGGGCAGGCCGTATTGTTCGCCGCTCTCGTGCCAGGCCAGCACGGCCCGCGAGCGGATCGGGTCGAGGTCGCGGCCGCCAACCAGCCCCCGCGAGGCCTCGCGGTTGACGGCGATCAGCGTCTCGACGTGCTGGTCCGTGAGGCCGCGGCCGGCGTGACGGGTGGTGGTCATCACGAAATCGGTGGTGCGCGGCGCCGGCACCGCCCAGCGGTGGCGTTCGGCGACCGCCGACAAGGTCAGCCACAACAGGCGGTTGGTGTCCAGGGCGGCGACGAATTTCTCGGCGCGGTCGGCGCCGGCCAGGTCGTCGGCGGCTTCCATCAGCGCCACGGCGCTGCTTTCGGCGAGACTGAGGCGAACGGGGATCGCGACAATGCCCACGGGTTGGTCTTCCTATTCCTTTAGGGTAATTCCTCGTGCGAGTTTTACCCTAAAGGATGGCTGGCGGGTCGTCAAAGGCAAGAATGTTACCGAGGTGTGTCAACCGCAGGTCATGACGGACGGCCGCCGAATTCCAGCTCGGCCAGCAGCCAGTGATCGAGATCCTGGCCGTGGGGGCGGCCGTTCTCGACCCAGATGTAATAGGCGCGGTCGCGGATGCGGTCGATGTCGCCGCCACCGGCCAGTTCCGCCGACACGCGGCGATTGATGTCGATCAGCGCGTGGACGTGGTCGTCGTTGACGCGGCCCATCTTGCCGGCGGTGGCCAGGGCGTAATCGGCCTGCTGGCGATTGGGCACCCGCCAGTGCTGGCGGGCGGCGATGTCGCGCAGGCTTTCCCAGACCCGGCGGTTGCGCTCCAAGGCGCGGATGAACTTGGCGGGGTTGTCCGCCCGGTCCAGTTCGGCAGCCGCGTCGGCCAACGCCAGGGCGCCGCTTTCGGCTAGGCTCAGATCCTGCTTGGCCATGACTTCCTCCCGGGCCTCGCGTTATTTTTCAATGGCTTCCACCCTGGCGTAAAGTTAGTCCCCGGCCAGAAGTGTTGCAAGCGGGCTACCTTTAAGGTTTTCTGAAACATCTGTTATATTTTTCAATATACTTCAATTACTTGCCGGGGGCGGACTGGATAGCCGGTCCGGGCGCCCCATATGGCCCGCGAAAGGGGAGGAGTGACCCCGATGGACGAATTCCGCCTCGACAGCGACACCATGGGCGAAATCCGCGTTCCCGCCGACCGCTACTGGGGCGCGCAAACGCAGCGCAGCCTCGAGAACTTTCCCATCGGCGACGACCGGCTGCCCTTCGCCCTGGTCCGTGCCCTGGCGCTGGTCAAGAAGGCGGCGGCCATCGCCAATCGCCGGCTGGGCGTGCTCGATCCCCGGCTGGCCGATGCCATCGCCGCCGCCGCCGCCGAGGTGATCGACGGCCGCCTCGCCGATCATTTCCCGCTGGTGCCCTGGCAGACCGGCTCGGGGACTCAATCCAACATGAACATCAACGAGGTCGTCGCCAACCGGGCGAACGTCATGCTCGGCTCGGCCTTGGGGGCCAAGACTCCGGTCCATCCCAACGACCATGTGAACAAGAGCCAGTCGTCCAACGACAGCTTCCCCACCGCCATGCACGTGGCGGCGGCCGAGGAGACGCAGCGCCGCCTGTTGCCGGCCCTGGACCGCCTGGGGGACGCCCTGGCCGCCCGGGCGGCGGAGTTCGGCGGGCTGGTGAAGATCGGCCGCACCCATCTCCAGGACGCCACCCCCCTGACCCTGGGCCAGGAGGCCGGGGGCTGGGCCCATCAGGTGACGGCGGGCGCGGCAAGGGTGCGGGCGGCGCTGGGCGAGGTGTTCGAACTGGCCCAGGGCGGCACCGCCGTCGGCACCGGCATCAACGCTCCCGCCGGCTTCGACCGCGCGTTTTGCGACGAGATGGCGGCGCTGACCGGCCTGCCGTTCCGGCCGGCCCCGGACAAGTTCGCGGCCCTGGCCGCCCATGACGCGCTGGTGGCGCTGTCGGGCGCCCTCAATGCCCTGGCGGCCGGGCTGATGAAGGTGGCCAACGACATCCGCCTGCTGGGATCGGGCCCGCGCTGCGGCCTGGGGGAATTGATCCTGCCGGCCAACGAGCCGGGGTCGTCGATCATGCCCGGCAAGGTCAATCCCACCCAGGCCGAGGCATTGACCATGGTGTGCTGCCAGGTCATGGGCAACCACGTGGCGGTCACCATCGGCGGCAGCCAGGGCCACTTGGAGCTCAACGTCTACAAGCCGCTGATCGCGGTCAACCTGCTGCAATCCATCCGGCTGCTGGCCGACGCCGCCGACAGCTTCCGACTGCGCTGTGTGGACGGGCTGGCGGCCGACGCCGACCGCATCGCCCAATTGCGGGACCGGTCGCTGATGCTGGTGACGGCGCTCGCTCCCCATATCGGCTACGACCGCGCCGCCGCCATCGCCAAGGCGGCCCACGCCGGGGGGCTGAGTCTGAGGGAAGCGGCCATGGCGTCGGGCTTTGTCACCGCCGAGGACTTCGACCGCTGGGTCCGGCCCGAGGAAATGACGAAGCCCGGCTGATACCTTGTCCCGGTGATCGGAACCGATCACCGGGACTTGGAGCAGTTCAGTGCATGGTTCCTTCCCACTGCCGCACCTGGCGGTCGGCGTCCTCCTTAGAGATGCCGTACGCCTTCTGCACCTTGCCCACCAATTCGTCGCGCGATCCGTTGATGCGCGAGATGTCGTCGTCGGTGAGATCGCCCCACTGCTGCTTGACCTTGCCCTTGAACTCGTTCCAATTGCCCTTGACCTGCTCCCAGTTCATGGTCTTCCTCCTCGAATGGGTGTCGGTCGGACAACACGAGCGTGGGAGGGCGGGTTCCCGTGAGGAAGCGGTCGATCGTCATCGCCGGGCATGCCACCAGCGTGTCGTTGGAGCAGGAATTCTGGGACGCCCTCAAGGACATCGCCGACCGCCGCGGGATGTCGCTCAACCATCTGGTCGCCGAGATCGACGCCGGCCGCCCGGGCAACCTGTCCTCGGCCATCCGGGTCTTCGTGCTCGGCGAGCTGCGGCGGTCAGGCCCCGTTCCCGGGCCCTGAAACAACAAGCCCCCGGCGGATTCGCGCCAGGGGCCTGAAAGGAAACTCGGTCCTGATTGAGACGTGTCGGGACGATCAACGGTTGCCCTTGTTGATCACGAACCACGCCAGGCCACCGGTGATCACCAGCAGGATGACCACGAAGCCCAGGGCGATGTAGGCGTCGGTATCCAAAACCATGTCGAACTCCCCCTCCAGGGTTTGACGGATGGAGATGCAGAGTAACAGGGGTTTACCGTAGTCGCCTTGATATAAATCACTCTCGGGTGGGAAGCCCACCCCCGGCTGGTCATCTCCGGGCGCGCGCCGCCCCGTCCGCTCGACAGGGCGGTGGCGATCCGGCATCCTGGCCGGAGAGGGGGAGTGGCTGGCATGGCGAGAGAACCCGAGATCGTCACCCGTTACCGCGAGGCGGCCGAGCGCGGCGACGCCATGGCGCAATTCAATCTCGGCGATTCCTACCGTCTGGGCTACCGGGTCCCCCGCGATCTCGTCGAGGCGGTCCGCTGGCTCACCAAGGCCGCCAGCCAGGGCCACCGCGAGGCCATCAAGAAGCTCCGGCAGATGCAGGCCGAGGGGATCGACATCACCCCGCCGCCGGAAATGGACGCCCCCCGCCGCCAGCAGAGCCTGGACGACCTGCTCGACAGCCTGGCGCCCGGGGCGGCCAACGAGGGGGACGGCGGCGTCGATGTCCTGCTGCCCGATCCCGAGCCGGAGACCGATCCGCTCTATGTCGCCGAGGACGAGGTGGACCTCGCGGCGCTGCGGGCCGCCGCCGAGGCCGGCAACCCCGCCGCCCGGGTGGCGCTGGGGAACGTGTCGCGCGACGCCGATCCCGCCGCCGCCGCCCGCTGGTACGGCCTGGCCGCCGAGGCGGGCGACGCCCGTGGACAGTATGCGCTGGCGGTGCTGCACGATCGCGGCCTGGGCGTGCCGCAAAGCGACGCCGAGGCGTTGCGCTGGTACCACAAGGCGGCCGCCCAGGGCGATGCCGCCGCCCAGTTCAACCTGGGCAACATGATCCTCCAGGGCCGGGGCTGCAAACCCGACCCGGCCGTGGCCGCCAAATGGTTCAAGAAGGCGGCCGCCCAGGGCGACGGCGCCGCCCTGTTCGCGCTGGGCGTCCTGCACGACAGCGGCCGCGGCGTCGCGCAAGACGACGTCAAGGCGGTGGAATTCTACCGGCGCGCCGCCGATCTGGGCGAGGCCGAGGCCCAGTACAACCTCGCCAACATGCTGCGCCAGGGGCGCGGCGTCGATCCCGATGCCGCCGAGGCAGCCCATCTGTGCCACCGTGCCGCCGAGCAGGGGCTGGCTCAGGCCCAGTTCAACTGGGCCCTGATGCTGGCCACCGGCCAGGGCGTGGCGCGCGACAAGGCCACCGCCGCCCTGTGGTTCCGCCGCGCCGCCGACGCCGGCGACCCCCGCGCCCAGTATCACCTGGCCATGCTGATGGACCATGGCGACATGCCGGGCGACGCCGCCGCCACCGCCCGCCTGCTGCGCGCTGCCGCCGATGCCGGCGATGCCCGCGCCCAGTGCGATCTGGGGGTGATGCACCTGATCGGCGACGGTGTGCCGTTCGAGGAGGCCGAGGCCGCGCGCCGCTTCCGCCAGGCGGCCGAGCGGGGCAACGCCCTGGCCCGCTTCAACCTGGGCGTCATGCTCGCCTCGGGGCAGGGCGTGGCCAAGGACGAGATCGAGGCCTATTGCTGGCTGTCGCTGGCCGCCGGGTCGCCGCTGGCGGCGATCGCCGGCCCTGCCGGGCGGGCGGTGGCCGCCTTGGCCGCCCGCATCGGGCCAGAGGGGCTGAAGGAGGCCGCCGCCCGGCTGGCGGGGGCGGCGCCATGAGCCGCAACGTCACCTTCGAGGTCCAGGTCCTCACCGACAAGAACTGGGTCATCGCCGAGATGGCCGGCGACGAGAATCAGGCCAAGGCGTTCGCCGACAACCTGCTGCAGACCGGCAACCACGCCGCCGTGCGGGTGGTGCGCGACTGGACCCGCGCCGACGGCCTGCATACCGAGACGGTCATCCTCGAGAAGCAGTCCACCGAGACGAAGGGCTCCGACCTGTCGTTGGCGCCGGTCTCCGAGGCGCCGGTGTGCCGGGAACTGGCGGACTTCTTCGGGCCCGCCGCCCGCCTTACCCTCGGCCGGATGTGCCGCAAATACCTGGACGAGATGGGGGTGACGCCCACCGAGCTGTTGCACAGCCACGCCGAGCTCAAGCGGTTCGGCGACAAGGACCGGCTGCTGTTCTCGGCCATCGACCGCATCGCCACCCTCCAGGCCGCCGCCACCGGCGAGGACGCCAAGAGCCGGCGCGATTTCCTGGGCAAGTGCTGGGACGACCTGTGCATCCGTGCCCGCCGGCTGTCGGATGGCAAGAAGCTGGCGGCGCCCAAGACGTTGGCCGACATCCTGAGGGCCAAGCCGGGCGAGGACGGCGATCTCGACTACCGGCGCCGCGCCCTGATGAGCGCGCGGCTGCTGGATGTGCGCAACATCCCCGGCAAGCTGGACGTCCTGCTCAAATGGACCGCCGAGGAGGGCGGGCGCGATATCCTGCCGCTCATCGACGGCTTCGTCGCCGACGTGGTGGTCTCGGCCCAGGTGATCCAGGACCTGCTGGGGTTCCAGCCCAACCTGGCCCACGCCCTCGTCAGCCTGTGCGACCTGTCCGAGGGTGTCGCCCAGCCGGCCAAGTTCGCCCCCGAGAGCTTCAGCCAGCTCAACGCCCTGTTCGCCGCCGGCAGCCTGCCCCAGGCGCGCGCGGTGCTGCTGGGGCGGGTGGCGCGCGAACTGGGCGGGGTCAATCCGCTGTCGCGCAACGAGCCCAAGCTGGAATTCGAGATGTTCAGCAAGGTCGCCCACCGGGTGGTGTGTCACCAGACCGTGCTGGGCGGCGCCGCGCTGGCCGAGGCGCTGCTGCATCGCAGCGCCCAGGTCCACAATACGGGCTCGAGGGCGGTCAAGCAGGCGCTGGACTTCCTGCTCTCGGCCCTGGCCGACACCGTCCACCGCGTCCAGGTGCTGGTGGCGTTGGCGGGAAGCGAGGTCGGACGGAGCCTCGGCGACGAGCTCGCCCGCGAGCTGAGATCGCGGGTGCTGGACAGCGACCACATCGACCTGTGGGTGCCGGTGCGCCATCCGCCGCGCGACCGCATGGCGGCGCTGGCGGCGGTGGCCCGCGCGCTCGCGGCCTCGCCGGACCTCGACGAGGGACCGAAGGCCGAGTTGCGCACCCATGTGGACGAGATGCTGGCGAAGTATCTGGTCGACGAGGGCGTGATCGAGAAGATCGACAAGCAGGACGACCCGCTGGCGCTCAGGGCCATCCGGTTGGTGAAGTTCTGCGGTTCGGGGGTCTTGATCGACGGCAAGTCCATGGCGCTGGCCCGCGCCGCCGTGGTCGAGCATCTGCGCCAGCCCCAGTTCGAGGAGAAGTTCCTGGCCAGCGTCGGCGACTCCGCCAAGGCCGAGAAGAGCTTGCGCGAGTTCCACAAGCTGCTGCTGGACAGCGGGTTCAGGTGAGCCAGTCCTCGCACCGCAGCCCGGCCACCCGGGTGAACTCGCCGAGATTTCCGGTGATCACCACCAGTCCCCGGCTGCGGGCATGCCCGGCGATCATCAGGTCGTAAGGCCCGATGACCCGCCCCTGCCGTTCCAACTCGGCGCGGATATCGGCGTAGTGGGCGGCAGCCTCGGCGTCGAATGCCAAAACATCCAGGCGGGCGGCGAAGGCTTCCACGTGGTGGCGCATTTCCGCCGGGCGGACGGACTTCTCGGCACAGGTCAGCAGTTCCGCCAGGGTGACCGTCGAGATGCAAAGTGACGATGCCTCGGAATTGAAGCGTTGGCGAAGCGACGGCGGCCGTTCCCGTAGCACCCGGATGCACAGGTTGGTGTCCAGCATGTAGCGCAGCATGCTAGAAGCTCTCGCGTTCCTGCGTGACGGGCTGCTCGCGGTCAGGCAGATCGATGCCGGCGGCGGCGAAGAAATCATCCCACACCGCGTTGGCCGGGACGATGACCCGTGTCGCCCCGTCCTTCAGGATGGCGACTTCCTTGACACCCTCGGGGAAGGCCACGTCCTTCGGCAAGCGAACGGCTTGGGACCTGTTGCTGCGGAAAAGCGTGGTGCGGGTCAAGGGCGCCTCCTCGCGGCTGGATATGTTGAATGTATATCCCGCCGGTCGCTGATTCAAGCGCCCTACCGTCGCCGCCCCTTGCCCGCCTGCTGGGTGAGGAAGCGCTTGCCGGGACCGGGGGGCGGCGGGGCGGGGCCGCGTCCGGCCGGGACCAACTGGCCGGGACCGCTTCCGATCAGGTCCTTGCGCCCCATGCGGATCAACGCCTCGCGGAGCAGCGGCCAGTTCTCGGGGTCGTGCCAGCGCAGGAAGGCCTTGTGCAGGCGGCGCTGCTTCAGGCCCCGGGCCGAGACCACCGCCTCCGAGCCGTGGCGGCGCACCGGCTTCAGCGGGTTGAGCCCGGAATGATACATGGCGGTGGCCAGGGCCATGGGCGAGGGCAGGTAGGTCTGGACCTGATCGGCCTTGAAGCCGTTGCGCTTGAGCCACAGCGCCAGGTTCATCATGTCCTCGTCGCCGGTGCCGGGGTGGGCGGCGATGAAATAGGGAATCAGGTACAGCCGCTTGCCCGCCGCCTTGGCCGCCGTCTCGAACATCTCCTTGAAGCGGTCGTAGGCGCCGATGCCCGGCTTCATCATCTTGGACAGCGGCCCCGGCTCGGTGTGCTCGGGGGCGATCTTGAGATAGCCGCCCACATGGTGGGTGACCAGTTCCCTCACATAGTCGGGGTCGCGCACCGCCAGGTCGTATCTGAGCCCCGACGCCACCAGCACCTTCTTGATGCCCGGCACGGCGCGGGCCTTGCGGTAGAGATCGATCAGCGGGCCGTGGTCGGTGCCCATGTTCTTGCAGATGTCGGGATAAACGCAGGACAGGCGCCGGCAGACCGCCTCGGTCTCCTTGTCCTTGCAGGCCAGGCGGTACATGTTGGCGGTCGGCCCGCCCAGGTCCGAGACGGTGCCGGTGAAGCCCTTGGTGCGGTCGCGCAGCTCGGCCAACTCGCGCAGCACCGACTCGGCCGAGCGGCTCTGGATGATGCGGCCCTCGTGCTCGGTGATGGAGCAGAAGGTGCAGCCGCCGAAACAGCCGCGCATGATGTTGACCGAGAAGCGGATCATCTCCCAGGCGGGGATGCGGGCGTCGCCGTAGGACGGATGCGGCGCGCGGGCATAGGGCAGCTCGTAGACCGCGTCCAGTTCGGGGGTCGTCAGCGGGATGGGCGGCGGATTGAGCCAAAGTTCCTTGTCGCCGTGGCGCTGCGCCAGCGGCCGGGCGTTGCCGGGATTGCTTTCCAGGTGCAGCACCCGCGACGCCTGGGCGTAAAGGACGACGTCGTCCTTGACCTGCTCGTAGGCCGGCAGGCGCACCACCACCCGCTCGCCCGTGATCCGGCGGGCCGGATGCTCCACGTCGCCGGCGTCCTCGACGGTCCAGCCCTCGGGCACGTCGTCGCGGACGATCGCCGTGCCGCGGATGTCGGTCATGGCGCGGGGATGCTCGCCGGCGGCGGCGCGGCGGGCGATCTCGACGAGGGCGCGCTCGGCGTTGCCGAACACCAGGATGTCGGCCTTGGCGTCCAGCAGCACCGAGCGGCGCACCTTCTCGGACCAGTAGTCGAAATGGGCGATGCGGCGTAAGGACGCCTCGATGCCGCCCAGCACGATGGCAACGTCCTTGAACGCCTCGCGGCAGCGCTGGGAATAGACCAGCGTGGCGCGGTCGGGGCGGCGACCGCCCTCGTCGTTCGGCGTGTAGCTGTCGTTGTGGCGCAGGCGGCGGTCCGAGGTGTAGCGGTTGACCATGGAATCCATGTTCCCCGCCGTCACCCCGAAGAACAGTCGCGGCCGGCCCAGCGCCGCGAACGGCCCGGCGTCCTGCCAGTCGGGCTGGGCGATGATGCCGACGCGCAGGCCCTGCGCCTCCAGCAGCCGGCCGACGATGGCCATGCCGAAGCTGGGATGGTCCACATAGGCGTCGCCGGTCACCAGCACCACGTCGCATTCGTCCCAACCCAGCCGGTCCATCTCGGCGCGGGTCATGGGCAGGAACGGGGCCGGCGGGCGCGGGCGACGGGCGGGGACCAGGGTCATGGCGGCGGATCATACGCCGGCCCGGCCGTCGCGGGCAAAGCGATTAGGCGTAGGCGATGAGGATGGCCGACAGCACCGGCACCGAGGCGATGGTGGACCACAGGATGACCTGCGAGGTGCGTTCGACATAGACTTGGTACTGGGTCGCCACCACGAAGGTCAGGGCGCCGGTGGGCAGGGCCGCCAGCAGCAGCGCGGCGCCGGTCCAGAAACGGTCGAGCGGGAACAGGGTGGCGATCAGCGCCCAGGTAAGCAGCGGCTGCGCCACCAGCTTCAGCGGCACGATCCAGCCGACCTCGCCCCACGAGACCCTGAGCGGCCGGCCGGCCAGGAACACGCCGATGGCGAACAGGGCGCAAGGGCCCGCCGCCGAGCCCATCAACTGGCACAGGTTGACCACCGGCGTCGGCAGCGCCAGGCCGGCGGCGTTCCACCCCAGCCCGGCGAAGGACGACACGATCAGCGGGTTGCGCGCCAACGCCCTGGCGACCTCGGCCAGCGCCTCGGCCGGCGGCCGGCCCTTGGCGCGGACCAGTTCCAGCACGATCACCGCCAGCCCCACCATCACCGCGCTCATGATGACGGTGGCGATGATCGCCGGCAGCAGCCGGTCGGGGCCGTAGGCGGCCACGAACAGCGGGATGCCCATGTAGCCGGTATTGGAGAAGCAGGCGTTCAGGCCCTGCATGGCGTGGACCTCGGCGCGGTCGCGCCGGCGCAGCCGGCCGGCCAGCCCGCCCAGGGCGTAGATGATCACCATGGCACCCAGGAAGGCGCCGATGAAGGGCAGGTTGAAGATCTGGTCCAGCGGCTGGCGGGCCATGCCGAGGAACAGCACCGCCGGCAGGGCGAACCAGTAGACGAAGGCCGACAGCGCCTGCGAGGCGCTCTCCCCCAGGACCGTGCGCCCGCCGACATAGCCGGCGGCGACGATGGCGAATACCGGCAGGGCCACGTCCAATACCACCTGCATCCGATCCTCCGACTGGTCCTACCACCGACCCTAAGCCAGGGCCGCGCGCGGGGCAAGATTGCGAAGGTCAGGCCGGCTGCGACAGCGCTTCCTCGACGGCGGCGCGCAGCTCGGCGGGCAGCACCGGCTTGTGGAGCAGGCGATGGTCGCCGCGTTCGGCATCGACGATCCGCTCGGGGGCGGTGTCGCCGGTCACCACCACCGCCGGCACGTGGCGGCCGGTGACCCGGCGGATGCGGGCGATGGCGTCGGTTCCGGTCTCACCGCCGCGCAGGCGGTAATCGGCCAGGATCAGGCCGGGGCGCAGGTTGCGCGCGGCCACCGCATCGACCGCGTCCTGCTCGGAGGCGGCGGCGACGACGGAGAATCCCCAGCTTTCCAGCAGGTCGCGGAATCCGTCGCGCACCATGGCCTCGTCGTCTACGACCAGGACCAGCACGCCCGCGCCGGCCGCGACGGTCCCGGTTTCGGTGGGGGCGATGGCCGGTGGCGGCGCCGTCCTGGGGGCCGTCACCACGAAGCACGAGCCGCGCCCGGGCCGCGACCGCACCTCCACCCCGTGGCCGAGCATGTGGGCGAGGCGCTCGACGATGGCGAGGCCGAGGCCAAGTCCTTGCGAGCGGTCGCGCTCGGGATTGGCCACTTGGTAGAACTCGGTGAAGATGTGCTCCAACTGGTCGGCCGCGATGCCGATGCCGGTATCGGTGACGGTGATCCGCGCCTGCGCGCCGCGCCGGCGGCATCCCACCAGGATGCGGCCGGTCTCGGTATACCGCAGGGCGTTTTCCAGCAGATTGCGCAGGATTCTTTCCAGTTGCGCGGGGTCGGACAGCACCCAGGCGTCGGTCTTCGCCAGCCGGAGTTCGAGGCCCTTTCCCTCGGCCCGGATGCGGTACTCGGCGGCCAGCCGTTCGAGCAACGGTCCCAGGGCGACCGGCTCGATGCGCGCCTCGACGACGCCGGCCTCGAGCTTGGAAATGTCGAGCAGGCCGTTGAGCAGCATCCGCAGCGCGTCCAGGGACTTGTCCAACGGGTCCAGGAGCCGGTGGGCGGGGTGGTTCCCCAGTTGCTGGGCCAGCACCTCGATCAGCAGCATCATCGACTGGACCGGCTGGCGAATGTCGTGGCTGGCGGCGGCCAGGAACTTGGACTTGGCGGCGTTGGCGGTTTCGGCCTGGCCGCGCGCGGTCTCGGCCAGCAGCCGGGCCTGGGCGAGGTCGTGATTGCTGCGTTCCAGGGCCAGGCTGCGCTGACGCTCGCGCACCTTGGACCGCGCCAGCCACATGGACAGCAGGCTGATGACGAAGCCCGAGATCAGGACCAGCGTCGGAACCTTCGAACTGAGCTCCGCTTCCAGCGGGAGCAGGGCGGTGACCGTCATGTCCCAATGGCGGCCGTAGAGATCGATGGATATCTGGTGCTGGAAGGACGTGCGGTGCTCGTCGCCGTGGGAAAACAGCAGCGTCTCGGCACGCCGGGAGGTGTCGTGAAGGCGCACCGCCACGTCGTTCAGGCGCTCGGCGAGGATGCCCCTCATCAAGTCGCCCATGCGGAATGGGCTGTAGACGAATCCCGCGATCGCCCGCCGCCGGGCGGCGGGGGTGCCGGGATCGACCCCGCCCTCGTAGACCGGCAGGTAGAGCAGGGTCCCCTTCTGGACGTCCTCGGCCAATTCCTGGACCAGCGTCACCGGACCGCTCAGCGAGGGCGCGCCGGTGTCGCGGGCCAGGGTCATGGCCGCCCTGCGGATCGGTTCCGCGAACATGTCGTAGCCGAAGGCGCGGCGGTTGCGGAGGTCGAACGGGTCGAGGTAGACGATGGGGAAGTAGTCCGCCCGCAGGCCGGGCGGATTGACACCGTAATCGGGAAATCCCTCGGCGCGGACGGCCTGTTCGTGGGCGCCGACGCCACCGGCCGGGATGCGGACGGCGAAGCCGATTCCCTGGATGCCGGGATAGCGTTCGTGGACCGCCAGACGGCCCACGAAGGCCCGCCATTCGGCGCGCGTGACGTGCTCGCTGGCTTCCATCAGCGCCGCGGCGCCGCGCAGGATCTGTTCGTAGTCGCCCATGCGCTTGACGACGCTGTCGGCCACGCCGTGCGCGATGGTCTCGAACCGCTGCTCGGCGAAGGCGCGGGACTGCCGCTCCACCGCCCACCAGCCCACGGCGGTCAGGCCCAGGCACAGCGCCAGGATGAAGCCCGCCTCGCCGAAGGCGGTGCCGGCAAGGCGTCGCCATAGCCGCTGCGCCATCGAGGCGGCCTTTTTTCCAGCCCCAGTCAGGGGGTCACTTAGGTGCCTGGCAAACATCCACGCAAGGCCGCCCGCCGATTGTCATCCCGAATCGTTGTCCGGTCAGTCGCGGAAATTGACGAACTGCAGCGGCTGGTCGGCGTCGGCCTTGCGGACCAGGGCGATGGCGTCCTGCAGGTCGTCGCGCTTCTTGCCCGACACCCGCAATTCGTCGCCCTGGATCGCCACCTGGACCTTGATCTTGCTGTCCTTGATCTCCTTGACCAGCTTCTTGGCCAGCTCCTTGTCGATGCCCTGCTTGACCATCACCTGCTGGCGGACGGTGTTGCCCGAGGCCGCCTCGACCTTCTGGAAGTCCAGCGCCTTGGGATCGACCTGACGGCGGGTGAAGTAGACCTTCAGCAACTCGTGCATCTGTTTCAGCTTGGCATCGTCGTCGGCCAGCACGGTGATGGTCTGGTCGGCCCGCTCCACCGAGCATTTCGATCCCTTGAAGTCGAAACGCTGGGCGATCTCGCGCATGATGCCGGCCAGCGCGTTGTCCACCTCGGCCATGTTGGTCTTGGAAACGATGTCGAACGAAGGCATGGCGCGCCCCTTCCCCTCCCGTTGCGATCCCCAAGACTTAGCCCAGCCGTCCCGGGCTCTCAAGGCCCAAGCGCGGTCAGTCGGCCGCGCCCATGGCCTCGTCGCGGGTGGCGTGGACGGGGAAGATGCGCAACAGGCCGCTGACCTCGAACACTTCGCGGATGGGGGCGCCCAGTCCGAACAGATGGATGCGCCCGCCGCCCTCGGACAGGCGCTTGGCGGCGACGATCAAGGCGCGCAGGCCGGAACTGGAGATGAAGGTCAGGGCGCTCATGTCGATCACGACCTGGGCGGCGCCATCGTCCAGCACGCCGCGCAGCCGGTCCTCGAAGGCGTCGGCCACCGCGCTGGACAGCCGCCCGTCGATGGTCATGGCCGCAATCGCTCCATGACGGGTGATTTCGACCTTCATCCCTTGGCCTTCCCCCTCAGGCCAGCGCCTTCATCAGGCGCAAGCGGTTGAATGTTCCGTCGTGATCATACGACGCGCGGTCGACCAGCGTCATGACGAATTGCAGCCCGACGCCCAGGTCCCCGTCGGCGGCTGCGGGGTCGAGGGGCTGGCCGTCGTCCTCGACCTCGGCCGCCAGTCCGTCGCCGGTTCGCTCAATGCGGATGGTGAGCGACCGGGCGCCGCGGCCGTGGCGGACGACGGTGGCGACCGCCTCCTCGATGGCCATGGTCAACGGATAGGCGGCCGCGGCCGGCACCTCCATGCGACGGAAATAGGCGTCCAGCGCCGGAATCAGGCGGGCGATCTCCACCAGGTCGGGGGTCAGGCCCATCTCGAAGCGGGCGGAATCGGCGGGGCCGCCCCGGAAGCGGAGCGCCACGCAGGTCAGGTCGTCGCTGGGGGGCTGGCCGGCCTCGAAGCGGCGCACCGCCGCCAGCACCGCCGCCAGCAAGTCCTCGGGCCCGGCGCCGGCATGCGCCGCCAGCACCTCGGCCAGCCGTGGGCGGCCGAATTCCTCGTCGGCGGGGTCGGCGGCCTCGACCACGCCGTCGGTGTAGAGGAGCAACGAGTCGCCGGGCGCCAGGGTCAGGGCGGCGTCGTGATAGGCGGAGCCGTAGATGACCCCGACCAGCAGGTCGTCGGTGCCCCGCACCCATTCCACCCCACCGCCGGCGCGGGCGACGGCCGGCCGGTTGTGGCCGCCGTTGGCGTAGGTGAAAGCGCCGGTGGCGCAATCGAGGATGCCATAGAACAGCGACACGAACATGCCGCGGTCGTTGTCGGCCGAAAGCTGGTCGTTCAGGCGCTGCAGGCACTTGGCGGGCGACAGGCCGAACAGGGCGGTCGCCCGCAGCAGGGTGCGGACCATGGCCATGTAGACGGCGGCCGGCACCCCCTTGCCCGAGACGTCGCCGACGGCGACGCCGATGCGGTCGTCGTCGATCAGGAAGAAGTCGTAGAAGTCGCCGCCCACGTCGCGGGCCGGGACCATCAGGCCGCCGCCCTCCACCGCCGGATGGGGCGGGAACCGGCGCGGCAGGATCGAGGCCTGCACCTCGCGGGCGATGGTCAGTTCCTTTTCCACCGCCGCCAGGTAGCTCAGCTCCACCTCGCGCAGCCGCCGCTTCTCCAGGCAGGCCCCGATGCGGGCGCGCAAGAGGACGCGGTTGAACGGCTTGGGCAGGTAGTCCTCGGCGCCCGCCTCGATGCAGCGGACGATACTGTCGGTCTCGTCCAGGGCCGAGATCATGATTACCGGCAGGGCGTGCAGGGCTGGGTCGGCCTTGATGCCCTTCAGGACCTCGTCGCCGTTCAGCCCCGGCATGATCATGTCCAGCAGGGCGAGGTCGAACCGTTGTTCCTGGACCGCCTCGAGCGCCGTCAGCCCATCGGACACCGCCACCACCTCGTGGCCCTCGCGGGTGAGGTATTGCACCAGGACCTCTCGGTTGCGGTCGCTGTCGTCGGCCACCAGGATGCGGCCGACCGGCCCCGCCGGGGCGGAGTCGCCGGCCAATTCCGCTGCCAGCGCGCGCGAGCGGGCGGGCAGCGCCTGCTCGATGGCCACCAGCACCTCGGACACCGCGTCGAGCACATGGCGGGCATCATCCGCCACGGCGGCCAGGCCGTCGCCGTCGGCGACCTCCAGCACCAGCTCGCCGTAGCCCTTGACCGCGACCAGCGGGCCGCGGAGGTCGTGGCGCAGGCGCGCGCACAGGGCGTCGAGATCGCCGCCCGGCTCCTCCATGCCCGGTGGTGCCGCGACCATGGCGGCCATCTGCTCGGCGGCGGCGAGGATGCAGCTGGTCTCGGCGGCGAGCGTGCCGCCGTCCGCCCCCGCCGCCAGGGCTTCGGCGAGGCGGTGGAGGTCGCGGGCCCGGGGGCCGACCACCGCCGCGACGCGGTCGAGGATGGCGGCCAGGGGGGCGTCGGCGGGGGGAAGCGGGGACACGGCCGTCACCGCCGCATCAGCTTCTCGATCTTCTCAAGAAGGCGCGGCAGTTCGATGGGTTTGGTGTCGTAGTCGTCGCAGCCGGCCTCCAGCGCCTTGTCGCGATCGCTGGCCATGGCGTGCGCGGTCAGGGCGATCACCGGGATGGCGCGCAACTGGTCGTCGGCCTTGAGGCTGCGTGTGGCGTCCCAGCCGTTCAGCACCGGCAGGCTCATGTCCATCAGCACCAGGTCGGGCCGGTGGGCGGCCGCCATGTCGATGCCCTGCCGGCCGTCCTCGGCCAGCAGCACCGTGTACCCCTTGCGCTCCAGCCGCCGCGACAGCATGTCGCGGTTCATCTCGTTGTCCTCGACGAGAAGGATGGTCCCCATGCGGCAATTCCCCTCCAAGCCCCCGGCCCGACATTACTTGATAAACGCGACGTAAGGCAACAATATTGACACATTCAATCGGGGGTCGGAGGGGGGTGATGAAAGATGACACTTTTGTTAAAGATGAGAACTGGGATCTCCGCGTCCGCGACTTGGTGATCGAGTTACCTTGCGTCGACGGAGAGACCCCTTGCGTCGATGTCTTCAGACTATTGACCGACAACAGTGACTGGCCGGGCGTGGCGGTGACCGACGCCGAGGGGCGGGTCCTGGGGCTGGCCAGCCGCAGCGAATGCATGGCGATCCTGGCCAAGCCGCTGATGCTGGACCTTTACAGCCGGCGGCCGATCACCCGGATCATGCAGGTCAGCCCGCTGGTGGTGGACGCCGCCACCAGCATCGACGATCTTGGAGCCCGCATCCTGGCCGGGAACCTGCAGGCCATGGTGGACGGCTTCGTGGTCGTCGAGGGCGGCCGCTATCTGGGGCTGGGGACCGCGCTCGGCCTGCTGGAGGAGACGGTGAGCCAGGCCCGCATCCGCTCGGACTGCATGGAGCGCGCCCGCGAGGCGGCCGAGGCGGCCAACATCGCCAAGAGCCGCTTCCTCGCCAATATGAGCCACGAGCTGCGCACCCCGCTCAACGCCATCATCGGCTACAGCGAGATGCTGGAGGAGGAGATGGAGGACCTGGGCGAAACCGCGCTGGTCCCCGACCTCAAGAAGATCCGCGCCGCCGGCAAGCACCTGCTGTCCTTGATCAACGACATCCTGGACTTGTCCAAGATCGAGGCCGGACGGACCGAGCTGTTCATCGAGCGCTTCGACATTCCTCAGATGGTGGCCGAGGTCGCCGCCACCATCGAACCGCTGGTGGCGGCCAAGGGCAGCCGGCTGGCCGTGCTATGCCCACCCGACCTGGGGGCGATGGAGGCCGATCTCACCAAGGTGCGCCAGACCCTGTTCAACCTGCTCTCCAACGCCGCCAAGTTCACCGAGGCCGGCACCGTCACCCTGCGGGCCCAACGGCGGGGGGGCGAGGTCCTGTTCGCGGTGTCCGACACCGGCATCGGCATCACCGACGAGCAGATGGAGCGGCTGTTCCAGCCGTTCAGCCAGGCCGACGCCTCGACGACTCGCAAATACGGCGGCACCGGCCTGGGTCTGGCCATCAGCCGGGCCTTCTGCACCATGATGGGGGGCGACATCACCGCCGACAGCGAATACGGCCGGGGAACCACCTTCACGGTGCGCCTGCCCGCCGTCGTCTCGGACCAGCCCGCCGGGACGGACGTCGCCGCCGGCCCGGCGCCGGCCGGCGGGGGCGCCGGCGGCACGGCGCCGCTGATCCTGGTGGTGGACGACGACGCGGCGGCGCGCGACCTCATCTCCCGCCTTCTGGTCTCGCACGGGTTCGAGGTCCGCGCCGCCGCGGACGGGCCGACCGGCGTCGCCATGGCCCGCGAGCTCAGACCCGTCGCCATCACGCTGGACGTGCTGATGCCCGGCACCGACGGCTGGATGACGTTGAGCGAATTGAAGGCCGACCCGGATCTGGCCGCCATCCCGGTGATCATGGTCACCATGGTCGGCGACGCCGATATGGCGGTGGCGCTGGGGGCCGCCCACGTGGTGCCCAAGCCCATCGACCGCCACCACCTCGCCTCCATCCTCGCCCGGTTCAGGACCGAACGGCCGGGTCACGTCCTGGTGGTCGAGGACGATCCCAACAACCGCGACATGCTGACCCGGCTGCTGGCGCTGGACGGCTGGACCTACGACGAGGCCGCCAACGGCCGCGTCGCCCTGGAGCGGCTGGCGGGGACGCGGCCGGACCTGATCCTGCTCGACCTGATGATGCCCGAGATGGACGGGTTCGAGTTCCTGGCCGAACTGCGCCGCCGTCCCGGCGACGGGGACATCCCGGTGGTGGTGCTGACCGCCAAGGACGTGACCCAGGCCGACCGGGCGCGGCTGTCTGGCTCGGTGCGGCGGGTGCTGCAAAAGGGCGCCGTCGACCGCCAGGTGCTGCTGGCGGAGCTGCACCGCCTGTTCCCCGGCATCGCCCCCGCGCCGGCGGGCTGAAAAGGAAAAGGGCCGGCGCCGTTGCCGGCGCCGGCCCTGTCCCGACCTGGGACGGTCAGCGGATGTCCACCGCCTTGGTCTGGGTCAGATAGGCCTCTTCCACCTCGGACAGCTCGACCTTGTCGTAACCGGTGATCATGGTCTTGACGTAGTGGAGCGGGGTCTTGCCGGTGGTGGTCATGTAGATGTGGATGATGACGAAGGTCCCCATGGCGAAGGCCGCCGCCGTGTGGACCAACGCCACCGCCCAGATGCCGTCGCCGGCCCAGGCGAACTGGTCCCACTCGTTGTAGAGCAGGTAGAAGATGCCGCTGATCCACAGCGCCGGGCCGATGATGACCATGAAGGTCATGTAGGCCAGGGACTGCAGCGCATTCTGCTTGCGCTGCAGCGACTTCTTGTAGGGGTGCGGCTCGCCCTTCAGGATGCCGTAGGCATAGAAGCGGATCACCTTCATGATCCCCTTCTTGAACAGATACTGGCGCCACTGGCCGGTGGTGAAGTGCCAGAAGGTGGTGAACGCCCACAGCACCAGCAGCGCATAGGCCGCGTAGGTATGGATGGTCACCGCTTGGCCGAACTTCAGGATCTCGTGGGTGCCGTGAATCCTGAGGCCGGTGAAGAACAGGGTGAAGATCAGGGCGGCCTGCGACCAGTGCCAGAAGCGCTCGTAGCGCGAATAGATCATCACCTCGCGTTTGTTGATGCTCATGACTAGGCCTTCCTGTTCATGATGATGCGCAGGGCGCCGTGGACCAGGACGCCACCCAGGGCGCCGGCCAGGGCCAGATACCCGAGGATGTCCAGCAGCCAGAAGCCGTCGCGGCCCGGCATGTAGATGCCCCCGATGCCGTCGAGGCGGCCGTCCTTGGCGTGGCATTCGCCGCACTTCACCGTATCCGACTTGGGCGCCACCATGTGGGTGATGGGCCAGTAGTAGTTGGTGGACACGAATTCGAACTTGCCCGAATAAGGCAGGCCGGCGTACTCCATGCCCGCCTTGAAGGCCTTGGCGGGATCGAAGTTGGTCCAAAGGGCGGTGTCGTCCTTGCCGAAGACGTGGTTGACGATCAGCATCTTGTTGACGGGATCGTAGGGCTGCTTGCCGTGCATCTCCTTGAACGGCCAGATGCGGGCATTGGGGTCGCGGCCGTCGCCCAGCGGCGGGTTGAGGTCGACGTGGCCGTTCACGGCCTCGACCTTCTCGCCGACCACCTGCTGCGGCATCACGCCGTTGAACCACTTGTAGACCGGGCGCACGTTCTCGCCGTACTCGAAGTCGCCCTTCTCGGCCGAGTATTTCAGGTGCCCGTGCTCACCCTTGATGAAGATGGGCTTGCCGTTCTCGTCGGTACGGCCGGCCGTCGACCAGTCCCACAGGGTCTTGGTGGCGACGCCGCCGCGGGCGAACTCCGGGATGTGGCAGGTCTGGCAGGCGACGCGGTCGGTATGGTCGTTCAGCTTGGCCTGCTTGTGCGGGGTGTCGCTGTGGCACGACTGGCAGGTGGCGTGGTCCTTGTCGTCCTTGGGCATGTCCAGGCCGTGGGGGTCGGTGGCCTTGGTGACGTAGCGGCTGCCGGCCGGCTGGTGCTCGTTGAAGGTATGGCACGAGGCGCAGGTCATGTTGGCGCCGTCCGCCGACATATGGACGTCCAGGGCCTTGGCGGGCTTGGACAGCGAACTGTCGAGGTCGCCGTGCTTGACGCCGTCGCCGCCGCCGCCGTTGAAGTGGCAGGCGCCGCAGTTGTCGCGGCTGGTCTTGCCCACGTGCTGGGCGACCTTGGCCAGGTCGGGCGGCAGCACTTCCTTGCCCTTGACCATGCGCGGCGCATACAGCGGGTGGCCGGCGTCGGTGGGGAACTTGCTGTAGGCCTTGGTGGTGTCGTGGCAGACCAGGCAGTCCACCGCCTCCTTCTGCGACGGCGGCTTCTCGCGGACGTCGGTCCAGCCGTAGCCGACGTGGCAACTGGTGCAGCGCGGCTCGTTGGACAGCGGCGTGCCGCAGAAGCTGTTGAAGGTCCGCGCCTTGCCCAGACGCTCGCCGGTCTTTTCGTTGTTGAAGTCCCAGGTCCAGTGAAGGCTGTGCATCACCTGGTCAGAGGCTTCGGTGTGGCAGGAAAGACATGCCTTGGTCACCTCGGGGCCCGAGGTGAATGGACCCTTCAGGGCCTCGAATTTGCTGTGGTCGGCCGTTGTCGCCCACGCCCCCGACAGCGGCATTCCCGCCACCGCCAGAGCCGTCAGCAGGCACGCCGCCACGTGACGAATGCGCTCCATTTCGCTAACTCCCTGTACCCCACCCGACGGAGTGGAGAAAAAAGTTAGCGGCTTCTAATGGATGAAAGGCAGTCTGCCATTGAGAATCCGCAATTTGGCGGAAAATTTCATTCCTGCCCGAACAGGCGGGCGAGGCGGTCGGTCCCGGGAAGATCCATGATTCCAGTGGGATGCAGGATTCCGATGACGCCTTGGCGGCGCAGGTCGGAGAAGCAGCGGCTGACCGTTTCCGGGCGCAGGCCCAGATGGTCGGCGATGTCGGCGACCCGCATGGGAAGGTGAAGGTCGTCGGGGCGCCCGCTGCGGCGCCAGGTCTCCTGGAGGAAGCGGCCGACGCGCTCGGCGGCGGTCATGCGGCCCAGGGCCAGGGCATGGTCCAGCGCCGAGGCCAGGTTGCGTTCGGCGATGCGGCGCATCTGGGCGGCCAGGTCCGGGTCACGGTCCAGGGCCTCGAGGGGAATGCGGCACAGGCTGATGCGGGTCAGGGCGACGGCGTCGCCGCCATGCCGCTCGTCGGCCAGTCCGATGGTGTCGCCGGGGAAGTGGAAGGACAGCACCTGCCGGCGGCCGTCGGCGAGGCGGCGGGTCTGCATGACCATGCCCTGGCGCAGCCCGAACACGGCGTCGGCCGGCTGGCCCGCACGGAACAACACCGCGCCGGCGTCGAGATGGAGGTCGCCGGCGACACTGCGCAGCCGCGCGATCCGCGACGGCTCCAGGCAGGCGCACAGATTGCCGCGGGCCTCCCGGGTGGCATGGCAGGTGTCGATGAGCGCGAGCATCGTCGTCTCCGGCGGGAAGGGTGGTGCCGGGGCGCGAGCCCCGGCACCGGTACGCTCACTTACTTGCCACCGCCCAACGAGTGGACGTAGATGGCCAGCATCTTGATGGTGGCCGCGTCGAGACGGCCGGCCCAGGTCGGCATGGAGCCGTGCTTGGGCGCGGTCACCTGCGCCAGGACCACGTCCTTGTTGGACTGCTTGGCGTTGGCCTTCCACAGCCACAGGTTATTGTTGAGCGCCGGGGCGCCCAGCGCCGCGGTGCCCGAGCCGTCCTCGGCGTGGCAGGCGGAGCACCGCTCGACGAAGATCGCCTCGCCCGGCGAGCCGGCGGCCGGAGCCTTGGCGGCGAGCGAGACCACGTAGTCGGCCAGTTGGTCGAGCTGGGCCTTGTCCAGCGGATCGCCGGTGCCGAAGACCGGCATCTCGCTCTGACGCGAGTCCGGGTCCTCGTTGCGGACGCCGTGGCTGATGGTCTGCTGGATGTCGGCCAGGGTGCCGCCCCAGATCCATTCGTCGTCGGCCAGGGTCGGATAGGCCCCGGCGACGCCGACGCCGCCCGCCGCGTGACAGGCCGAGCAGTTCTCGCCGAAGGCGATCTTGCCGCCGGTCAGGGCGAAGTTCAGCAGGTCCTTGTTCTTCGACACCTCCTCGAGCGGAGTCGCCGCCAGCATGGCGGTGAACTTCGCCCGCGACGCCTGTTGGGCCTTCAGGTCGTCGCCCAGATTCGCCCGCGAGGAATAGTTGAGCATGCCGCGCGAGTAGTCGCTGATCGTCGGCCAGGTGGGCATGACGACCCAATAGCCGATCGACCAGATCACCGTCGCCCAGAACACCCAAACCCACCATTTCGGCAGCGGAGTGTTCAACTCCTTGATGCCGTCCCACTCGTGCCCCGTGGTCATCTGACCCGAGACAGAGTCCTTTTCGATGTGAGCCATCTTAGCGCTCCTTCTCATCATCCCTGAACGGGATGTCTGCATAGGACTCGAACCGGTCCTTGTTCTTCGGCCGGTAAGCCCAGAAGACGATCCCGAGGAACAGAACCATCAGCCAAAGCCCCCACAGGGAGCGGAGGAACTCGACGATTTGTTCCATGGTTTGGGTCCCCTTAGCGGCGGAGGGATTCGGGCTTGACCGTGGTGAAGTCCACCATGGTGCCGAGCACCTGGAGGTACGCCACGACCGCGTCCATTTCCGAGACGACCTTGGGGTTGCCGTCGAAGTCGGCGACCTTGGCCTTCGGATAGCGCCCGACCACCGCGGCATCCGAGCCCGCCGTCGGATCGGCCTGCTGCTGCAGGTCGGCCTTGGCGTTCTTGATCTGCTCGTCGGTGTAGGGAACCCCGGCGGCGCGCAGGGTCTTGAGATGAGCTTCGGCGTCGGTGAACGTCAGCGGCCGCAGCAGGTGCGGATAGCCCGGCATCACCGATTCGGGCACCACGTCACGCGGATTGACCAGGTGGCGGGTGTGCCAGTCGTCGGTATACTTGCCGCCCACGCGGGCCAGGTCCGGCCCGGTGCGCTTGGAGCCCCACTGGAAGGGATGATCATACTTGGACTCGGCCGCCAGGCTGTAATGGCCGTAGCGCTCGACCTCGTCCTTGAAGGGGCGGACCATCTGGCTGTGGCACAGATAGCAGCCCTCGGCGATGTAGATGTTGCGCCCGGCCAGCTCCAGCGGAGTGTAGGGGCGGACACCCTCGACCTTCTCGATGGTCGATTCGATGGTGAACAGCGGCACGATCTCGACCAGGCCGCCGGTGATGACCGTCAGCAGGATGCCGACGGCGAGCAGGAAGACGTTGGTCTCCAGCTTCTGATGGCTCTTGAAGATGGACATGCTTCGTCCCCCCTTAACCGCGCGCCGTCTGGGCGGAGCCCATGGCGACTTCCTCGCGGATGTCCCCCTTGATGGTGCGGTACAAGTTGTAGACCATCACCAGCGAGCCCAGGATGAACAGCAGCCCGCCCACGGCACGGATGACGTAGTAGGGATGCATGGCCTCGACGGTCTCGATGAACGAGTACTGCAGGAAGCCCATGCTGTCGTAGGCGCGCCACATCAGGCCCTGCATGATGCCCGAGATCCACATGGCGGTGATGTAGAGCACCACGCCGATGGTGGCGACCCAGAAGTGCGTGCCCACCAGCTTCAGCGAGTAGACTTCCTTGCGGCCCCACAGCTTGGGAACCAGGTAGTACAGCGAGCCGAAGGTGACGAAGGCGACCCAGCCCAGGGCACCCGAGTGCACGTGGCCGACGGTCCAGTCGGTGTAGTGCGACAGCGAGTTCACCGCCTTGATCGACATCATCGGACCCTCGAAGGTCGACATGCCGTAGAAGGCCACCGAGGTCACCAGGAACCGCATCACCGGGTCGGTGCGCAGCTTGTCCCAGGCCCCCGACAGGGTCATCAGGCCGTTGATCATGCCGCCCCAGGACGGCATCCACAGCATGATCGAGAAGGTCATGCCCAGGGTCTGCGCCCAGTCCGGCAGGGCGGTGTAGTGCAGGTGGTGCGGACCGGCCCAGATGTAGAGGAAGATCAGCGCCCAGAAGTGCACGATCGACAGCCGGTACGAATAGACCGGACGCTCGGCCCGCTTGGGCACGAAGTAGTACATCATGGCCAGGAAGCCGGCGGTCAGGAAGAAGCCCACCGCGTTGTGGCCGTACCACCACTGGGTCATGGCGTCCTGCACGCCGCCGAACAGCGAATAGGACTTCCACCACGACTCGCCGCCGAACAGCGCCACCGGCAAGGCCAGGTTGTTGCCGAGGTGCAGCATGGCGATGGTCAGGATGAAGGACATGTAGAACCAGTTGGCCACGTAGATGTGGGGTTCCTTGCGCTTCATCAGCGTGCCGGCGAAGACGATCAGGTAGGCCACCCAGATCACGGTCAGGATCAGGTCCAGCCACCACTCCAGCTCGGCGTATTCACGGCCCTGGCTGCCACCCAGCAGATACGAGGTGGCGGCCATGACGATCAGCGCCTGGAAACCCCAGAACACGAAATTGGACAATCCCCGGCCGCCGAACAGGTCGGCGCGGCAGGTGCGCTGCACCACGTAGAACGAGGTGCCGATCAGCGCGTTGCCGCCGAAGGCGAAGATCACGGCGTTGGTGTGGATGGGGCGCAGGCGCCCGAAGGTGGTCCACTCCAGGTCGAGGTTGAGGGCGGGGAAGGCCAGCTGCCAGGCGATGTAGTCGCCGGCGATGAAGCCGATCACTCCCCAGAAGATCGAGGCCAGGACGAATTTCTTGACCACGTCGTCGAGATACGGCGACGCGTCCCCCTTGGCACCGAATGCGGCTGTCGCAGCAGTCATGCACGGACTCCTTGGTTGATCTTGCGATCGCCGGCCGCGAAGAACGCTCCCCCGCGCGAGACCGGCGACCCCACGCCCCCCTCGCCCGCCGCGTGGCGGGGAAAACGGGGCGCGGAGGCGAGCTTATGCAGCCTGCCTCGGAGGCCTCATTGCGAATCCTCAGCGAAAGTTGATTTTTTGTAATCCTAACCTTCGCGCGCCACGGCCTCGAGGCCGGAACGGTCGCAGGCGAAGGTGTTGGGGGCGGTCTCGCTCACCAGTCCCGCCCGCTTCATCTCGGCCACCGCGCGGCTGGCGGTCTCGGTGGTGACCGACAGGATGGCGCCCACGTCCTCGCGGCCCAGCAGCTGGCAGCGGTCCTCGCCGGCGCCGTCCAGGAGGTGCAGGAACAGCCGCGCCACCCGCTGGCGGGCCGAGCCGGTGTTGAGGTCGGTCAGCCATTCGTCGGCCAGGCGCAGGGTCTGGTGCCATTTGTTCATGAGCTGGCGGTGCAGGCGGGGCGTCTCGCGGCTCAGCCGCTCCAGCACCTCGCGCGGCAGCCGGCAGACCAGGGCGTGGCTGACCACGATGGCGGTGTGCTCGTAGGACTGTCCGGCGGTGACCTCGAGCCCGGCGACGGCGCCGGGCCGCAACAGGCGGACGATGCGCTGGGTGCCGTCGGGCAGGTAATGCACCAGCTTGACCAGCCCGCGCCGGACGGTGAAGGCGGCCGCGCCGTCGTCGCCGGTGTTGTAGAGGATGCCGCCGGTCTCGATCAGCAGTTCCTCGATCGGCAGGTGGATCAGCTCGAAGTCGGACTCCTGGAGGTCGGCGAACAGCACCAGGTCGCGAATGCCGCAGTTGCGGCATTCCGCCCGCCCAAGCCACGCAGCCTCGATCTGCCCCCGCCGCATCGTCGATCACCGTCAATTAGTAAATGAGAATACTCAACGGCAAGACCATAGTGCAGCCGCGAAGGGGCGAGGGGCGCGCGGAGCGCATGGGGATCATGAATTTTCGCAAGATGGCATCGGCTGCCGCCGCGTTAAATCAGCAGACAATGATATTTCGCATCGCATCGCAGCATGGCTCCAGTGCAGAGGGTGCGCTGGTGATCCGCCGCTCAAGACGCTAGACGAACGTCCTATGACCATCACGTGTATCGCCTGTGGGCGCCCCGTGCCCCTGACCGCCGACGAGGCCTCCCTGCTGAGGAAGGCTGCCGAGGGCAGCGTCCGTCTCGCCGATCTGCCGCCCGGCCAGGGCGACTGCGTGCGCGATCTGGTGCGGATGGGCTATCTGGTCAAGGCGGCCAACGACGACGGCCCGCGCGGGCGGGCGGTGGTGTTGACCGAGCACGGCCGCCGCCGCCTCGCCCAATTGCCCATGGCCTGAAATTGCCGAGGCCCAGCCGCGTTCGCGGCTGGGCCTCCTCCCGCTGTCGTCCGGCTTCCGCTTCCGGGACTCAGCGGTTCCTGATGGCCTTGACCCAGGCTTCCATCGCCTGATTGGCCGGCGGCATGGGCGCTTCCATGAAGCTGACCACGAACCGGTCGCCGTGATCGCAGATGCCGATCGAGCGCGGGCGAACCGCCATCACGGTGGCGTTGGGAAGCGCGAAGCCGAAGCAGAACACCACATTCTTGGCCGCGGCGATGTCGGGGGCGATCTCGCCGCCGATGGCGCGGGTATGCGCCAAGTGGTCGAAGACGCCGATGAACGCCACCTTGTCGTTGCCGGCGATGCAGGACCGCAGGTGGTCGACGATGGCGTCCACCGAGGCGAACGAGGTTTCGTCCTTGGTCACCTCCAACACGAAAACCGGATACTTCTCCATCAACACTGTCTGGCGCATGCGTCTGGTGTTCCCAAAAAGACCCGGAGGCGCGGGGCCTCCGGGCAAGGATGAGTTCGGCGTGAAAGGGCCGCCCGACGGGCAGCCGGTTCCGCCCGAAGCGTAAAGGAGCCTCCGCGAGGGCGCATTGCGAATTGTTGGCCGAGAGGGCTCTGCTGCACCGCAAAAGGTCGGAATCCGTGGGTTCTGTGCATTTATTGCATATTAAAAGATTGTAATATGGTGTATGTTCCAGCCCGAAAATAAGAAGCCCCGGCGCGGCCAACGACGCCGGGGAAACCCCGAAAGGGGAGAGAGGGAGACTTCAAGATGGGCTTGAACGCCAGGGCTTTCCTAGCGGCGATGATGCTTGCCGCCTTGCTGCCGGCCGGTGCGGCGGTGGCGGCGGCGGACCACGGCACCGATGGCGGCGCGCCCGTCGCCATCCCGGCGCCGCCCCTGCTCGAAAACGAGCGCTGCCTGCGCTGCCACGCCGACCAGGACGAGAAGTTCGTCGTCCGCCCCGACGGCAGTCTCCACAACACCTTCATCGACACCGCCAGGCTGGACCACAGCGTCCATGCCAAGGTGCCGTGCGTCGGCTGCCACACCGACGTCACCAAGCTGCCCCATGCCAAGCCGCTGGCCAGGAGCATCGGCTGCGTCGACTGCCACGAAAAGCAGTTCGAGGCGGCCAGCAAGGCCGCCGGCGCCAAGCTGGAGCGCCTGGACGTGGTGCTGAGGCAGACCGAGGACTACCTGCATTCCGTCCATGCCAAGCCCAGCGCCATGGACCATTCAAGGGTCAACGCCGCCTGCCACGACTGCCACGACGCCCACGACATCGGCAAGCCGGGCACCACGCAGCGGGCCGAGCACCGCCTGAAGAATCCCGAGGTCTGCGGCGCCTGCCACGAGAAGCAGAAGAAGGACTACCTGGCCTCGGCCCACGGCAAGGCGCTGGTCGAGAAGAAGGACACCAAGACCGCCGTCTGCTCCGACTGCCACAGCCTGCACGCCATCGGCCCGACCAAGACCGATCCGGTGCGGATGACCATCACCCAGAACTGCGGCAGCTGCCACAAGGAGGCCGAGAAGACCTATCTCGCCTCGTATCACGGCCAGGTGCATCGGCTGGGATTCGCCCATACCGCCAAGTGCTTCGACTGCCACGGCGGCCACGGCATCCAGGGCGAGGACGATCCCACCTCGCTCATTCACGCCAACAACCGCTTGAAGACCTGCGAGACCTGCCACAAGGACGCCGGCCCCGGCTTCGCCACCTTCCAGGCCCACGGCGATCCCGACAATTTCGAGAAGTATCCCGGCCTGGCCGTCGCCAAGATCTTCATGCAGGCGCTGATCATCGGCGTCATGGCCTTCTTCTGGGGCCACGTGCTGCTGTGGCTGTACCGCGAGCTGATGGACCGCCGCAAGGGCATCGGCCATTTCGAGAACCTGGACCAGCCCGAGACCATCTATTTCCGCCGCTACTCGGCTACCTGGCGGTGGATCCACACCCTGTTCGCCGTCGCCACCATGGTGCTGGCGATGACCGGCACCACCTTGCTGTTCGCCCATACCGACTGGGCGAAGGCGGTGGTGTCCTTCATCGGCGGCCCCAGGGTCGAGGCGATCATCCACCGCACCGCGGCCATCACCTGGGTCGCCATCTTCCTGGTCCATCTGGTCCTCGCCGGCGGCAACATCTGGCGCCATCGCAAGAGCTTCAGGTGGTTCGGCAGCACCTCGCTGCTGCCCACCTGGAAGGACCTGCGCGACGTCCGCGACATGTTCCGCTGGTTCTTCGGCCTGGGTCCGCGTCCCGAATTCGACCGCTGGACCTATTGGCAGAAATTCGACTATTGGGCGCCGTTCTGGGGCGCCACGGTGATCGGCCTGTCGGGCGTGGTGCTGTTCAAGCCCGAGATGACCGCCCACCTGCTGCCGGGCTGGGTGTTCAACATCGCCACCCTGGTCCATGCCGAGGAGGCGCTGCTGGCGACGGTGTTCCTGAACACGGTGCACTTCTTCAACGTGCATTTCCGGCCCAGCCGCTTCCCCATGAGCACGACCATCTTCACCGGCGCCATCCCGCTGGAGGAGTTCAAGCACGACCATCGGATCGAGTACGAACGCCTCAAGGCCAGCGGCGAACTGGACAGGTACCTGGTCAAGCGCATCTCGCGCCGCGCCGACATGCTGTCCAGCTTCCTGGCCAGCGTGCTGATCGTCGCCGGCCTGACCCTCCTGACGCTGGTCCTCGTCGGCCGCGCCACGATGCATTGACGGAGAGAAGAATGCGCAAGCTCCTCCTGGCCGTGATGTTGACTGGATTGACCAGCACGGCGGCCGCCCAGACCAAGATCGAGGTCCTCGCCCGCACCTGCAACACCTGCCACGGCACGGGCGGGGTCAGCGCCGGAACCTCCATGCCCTCCATCGGCGGACTGCCGCGCGAATACCTGAAGCGCGTCATGAAGCAATGGAAGTACGACGAGCGCAGCTCGATCACCATGGGCCGCATCGTCAAGGGCTTCAGCGACGACGAGATCGACGCCCTGGCCGCCTATTTCGCCAGCCGGGAATGGACGCCGACGCCCCAGAAGGCCGCGGCCGACGCCCTGGCGGCGGGCGAGGAGGCGGTGCGGCGGGTGTGCACCGACTGCCACGGCATGAAGGGCGGCGATCCCGACATCGACGCGCCGCCGCTGGACGGCCAGTGGGGCAAGTACATGGCGATCGAGGTCGAGAAGTATCTCAGTCCCGAATTCAAGATGCCGCATCGCCGGATGGGCAAGGCGGTCACCGAGGTCAAGGCGACGGAAGCCGAGGCGGCCGTGCGCTATTTCGGCGCTCAGGGCCGGTAGGGGGAAGCCATGCACTCCATCCTTCGCCGCGATCTCCTCAAGGTCGTCTCCGCCGCCGCCGGCGTCGCCATCCTCAGGGTTCCCCAGGCCAGGGCGGCCGGCGCTAAAGCCCGCGTCGTCGTGGTCGGCGGCGGCTTCGCCGGCGCCAGCTGCGCCCGCTACCTGCGCCTGCTCGATCCGGGCATCGACGTCACCCTGATCGAGCGCGAACGCCGCTACACCTCGTGCCCGTTGTCCAACGAGGTGGTGTCGGGCGAACGCGCCATCGCCACCCTGCAGACCGGCTATGGCGGCCTGTCGGAACGCGGGGTCAGGGTGGTGTTCGACGAGGCGGCGCGGATCGACCCCGTCGCCAAGACCGTCGCCACCGCCGGCGGCAAGAGCTTCGGCTACGATTTCCTGGTGGTGTCGCCGGGCGTCGATTTCGACTACGGCGCCGTCAAGGGGCTCACCGCCGAGCTGGCGGAAACCCGCCTGCCGCACGCCTGGAAGGCGGGGCCGCAGACCCTGCTGCTGCGCAAGCAGCTGGACGCCATGCCCGACGGCGGCCGGTTCATCATCTCGGTGCCCAAGGGCCCGTTCCGCTGCCCGCCCGGCCCCTACGAGCGCGCCGCCCAGGTGGCCATGCACTGCCTGCACCACGGCAAGAAGAAGGCCAAGGTGCTGATCCTCGACAGCAACGACAGCTTCTCCAAGAAGCCGTTGTTCGAGGAGGCCTACAAGGCGCTGTACGGCTACGGTCCGGGCGGCATGATCGAATGGGTGCCGGCCTCCAGCGACGGCAAGGTCGAGGAGGTGGACGCCAAGTCCATGACCTGCCTGACCACCTTCGAGAACTTCACCGGCGACGTGCTCAACATCATCCCGCCGCACCGGGCCGGCAAGATCGCCCGCGACCTCGGGCTGGCGACGGTCAACGGCGCCTGGTGCCCGGTCAGGCCCGAGAACATGGAGTCCACCGTCCACAAGGACATCCACGTCATCGGCGACGCCTGTGTCGGCGGCGACGTGGCGGGCGGCAACGCCTTTCCCAAATCGGCCCACATGGCCAACTCCCAGGCCAAGGTGGTCGCCGCCAGCCTGGTCGCCAAGGTCAACGGCCAGCCGGCGCCCGATCCCATCTACACCAACTCGTGCTACAGCGTGGTCGGGCACGAATGGGGGTTCTCGGTGGTCCACCTGTTCCGGGTCGATTCCGGCCAGTGGGTCTATGTCAAGCAGGGCAGCGGCATCTCGCCGGTGTCGTTCGGGACCAAGGACGCCCCCAAGCCGGTGCCGCGCATCTACCGCAAGATGGAGGCGGAATACGCCGACGGCTGGCTGCGCAACCTGATGGCCGACGCCTTCGGCTGAGGCCGCCCCGGTGACGGCGGATGCCGGAGCTGGCGGGGTCAGGGCCTGGGCGTGGCCGGCCCGAAGGCCCGGAAGAAGATCGCCGTCGCCCGGTCGAGATGGGACGCGCGGCTTTCCGGCGTGAGGTCGACAGGGACGCCGCACAGCAGGCGAAAGCGGAATTGCTGGACGACCAACTCCGCGAAGACGGTGGCGGCGGTGGCCACGTCGTCGATGACCAGGGCGCCCAGGCGGGTCTGGCGGCCGAGATAGTCGGTGATGCGGGCCAGGATCACCTCGACCCCCGAGGCGAACACGGTGCGGCCCAGCTCCGGGAACTGGGGCGTCTCGGCGATCACCTGCCGCATCAAGGCGACATTGGCCGGGTCCAGGGCCACGTCCAGGATCAACTCGGCGAAGGCCCGCAGCACCTGCGCCGGCGGGCGATCGGGGGTCTCCACCGCCGCCAGCGAACCGGCGATCAGGCCGCATTGGCGCTCGACCACCGCCCGGAACAGCCCCTCCTTGCTCTCGAACAGGGCGTAGAGGGTGGACAGCGACCTGCCCGAGATCCGGACCACCTCGCCCAGGGTGGTGGTGCCGTAGCCGCGCGCCAGGAACAGCTGGAGGGCGGCGTCCAGCATGGCGTCGCGTCGCTTGTCCCGCCGCGACCCTCCGGGGTCGTTGGTCACCGGCTCGCGGGGCATGGGCGGTCGCGGTTTCACTTGCGGGTCGGCCATGGGCGGCATACCATGTGTAATGCTCATTACATTACGCCGGGCGCGGTGACGGAATCAAGCCTGGGTCGAGAGGAGGGAATGCGGATGCGTGGAATTCCCAACCGCCGGCTTCTCGTGGGGCTGGCCGTCCTCGTCGTCGCCGTCGCCGGCTATTGGGCCTGGCGCACCCTCCGGCCGCCCGAGTTGCCGCCGGGATTCGCCAGCGGCAACGGCCGCATCGAGGCGGTGGAGATCGACGTGGCGACCAAGGCGCCGGGCCGGGTGGCAGACATCCTGGTCGCCGAGGGCGAGTTCATCCAGGCCGGCCAGGTGCTGGCCGTCATGGACACGGCGGTGCTGGAGGCCCAGTTGCTGGAGGCGAAGGCCGAGTCGCAGCGGGCGGCCATCGGTGTCGAGACCTCGCGCAGCCTTCTGGTCCAGCGCCAGGCCGAGAAGGACTCGGCGGTGGCCGTGGTCTCCCAGCGGCAGGCCGAACTGGACGCCGCCGGCAAGCGGTTGGCGCGGACCCAGAGCCTGGCCGCCAAGGGCACGGCGCCGATCCAGACGCTGGACGACGACCGCGCCGCCTTCCAGGCCGCCAAGGCAAGCCTTGCCGCCGCCCAGGCGCAGGTGGCGGCCGCCGACGCCGCCATCGGTACCGCCCGCTCGCAGATCGTCGCCGCCGAGGCGGCGGCCGAGGCGGGGCGGGCCACCGTCCAGCGCATCCAGGCCGATATCGACGACGCCACCCTCAGGGCGCCTCGCGACGGACGGGTCCAGTACCGCGTCGCCCAGCCCGGCGAGGTGTTGGCGGCGGGCGGCCGGGTCCTCAACCTGGCGGACCTTTCCGACGTCTACATGACCTTCTTCCTGCCCACCGCCCAGGCCGGGCGGGTGGGGATGGGAGCCGAGGCGCGGCTGGTCCTGGACGCGGCGCCGCAATACGTCATCCCCGCCACCGCCTCCTTCGTCGCCGACGTGGCCCAGTTCACCCCCAAGACGGTGGAGACCGCCGAGGAACGCCAGAAGCTGATGTTCCGCATCAAGGCACGCATCGCCCCCGACCTGCTGAGGAAGCACATCACCATGGTCAAGACCGGGTTGCCGGGCATGGCCTATGTGCGCCTCGATCCTCAGGCGGAATGGCCGCCCGAGCTGCGGGTACGGGTGCCGGAATGACCGCCGCCGGGGCGCCGCCGGTCGTCCGGCTGACCGGGGTCGGCCTGCGCTACGGCAAGGTCGCGGCGCTCGACGCGGTCAGCCTCGACATTCCGGCCGGATGCATGGCCGGACTGATCGGCCCCGACGGTGTCGGCAAGTCCAGCCTGCTGGCGCTGGTCTCGGGCGCCCGCGCCAGACAATCCGGCACGGTCGAGGTGCTGGGCGGCGCCATGGACGACGCCGGCCACCGCCGCGCGGTGGGACCGCGCATCGCCTACATGCCGCAGGGGTTGGGGCGCAATCTGTATCCAACCCTGTCGGTGTTCGAGAACGTGGACTTCTTCGGCCGCCTGTTCGGCCATTCCCGGGCCGAGCGCGAGGCGCGCATCGCGGCGCTGCTGGAGGGGACCGGGCTGGCCCCCTTCGCCGACCGCCCGGCCGGCCAGCTGTCGGGCGGCATGAAGCAGAAGCTGGGCCTGTGCTGCGCGCTGATCCACGATCCCGACCTGTTGATCCTGGACGAGCCGACCACCGGCGTCGATCCGCTGTCGCGCCGCCAGTTCTGGGAGCTGATCCAGGCCATCCGCGCCGGCCGGCCGGGCATGAGCGTGCTGGTGGCGACCGCCTACATGGAGGAGGCGGCGCGATTCGACTGGCTGGCGGCCATGGATGCCGGCCGGGTGCTGGCCGCCGGCACGCCCGGGGACATTCTGGCACGGACGGGGACCGAGTCCCTGGAGGCGGCCTTCATCGCCCTGCTGCCCGAGGAGAAGCGGCGGGGATGGCGTCCGGTGGAGATCCGGCCCCGGCCGGCGGAGACCGACGGCGAGACCGCCATCGAGGCGCGCGGCCTCACCAAGCGGTTCGACGGCTTCACCGCCGTCGACCACGTCAGCTTCCGCATCCGGCGGGGCGAGATCTTCGGCTTCCTGGGTTCCAACGGCTGCGGCAAGACCACCACCATGAAGATGCTGACCGGGCTGCTGCCGGCCAGCGAGGGCCAGGCCTGGCTGTTCGGCCGGCCGGTCGATCCCCATGACCTCGCCACCCGCCGCAGGGTCGGCTATATGTCGCAGGGATTCTCGCTCTACACCGAGCTGACGGTGCGCCAGAACCTGGAACTGCACGCGCGGCTGTTCGAGGTTCCGGCGGCCGAGATCGGCGTCCGGGTCGAGGAGATGGCGCGCCGCTTCGAGTTGGCCGGCATCATGGACGCCCTTCCCGACGCCCTGCCGCTGGGCCAGCGCCAGCGTCTGTCGCTGGCGGTGGCGATGATCCACCGCCCCGAGTTGCTGATCCTCGACGAGCCGACCTCGGGGGTCGACCCGGTGGCCCGCGACGGCTTCTGGCGGATCATGATCGACCTCGCCCGCATCGACGGCGTCACCATCTTCATCTCGACCCATTTCATGAACGAGGCCGAGCGCTGCGACCGCATCTCGCTGATGCATGCCGGCCGCGCCCTGGTCAGCGACGCCCCCGCCGCCCTGGTCGCCGGCCGCCACGCCGCCACGCTGGAGGACGCCTTCATCGCCTATCTGGAGGAGGCCACCGCCGGCGAGGAGTCGGCGCCGGCCTCCTCCATCGCCGTGCCGCGGCCGGCCTCCTCCATCGCCGCGCCGCGGCCGGCCTCCTCCATCGCCGCGCCGCGGCAGGGCGCCACGTCGCCGCCGGCCCGGACGGCGGGCTTCTCGGCGCGCCGCATGCTCAGCTATTCGCGCCGCGAGACGCTGGAGCTGCGACGTGATCCCATCCGCGCCACCCTGGCCCTGGTGGGCACGGCGATCCTGATGCTGGTGATGGGCTACGGCATCACCATGGACGTGGAGGACCTGACCTTCGCCGTCCTCGACTACGACCGCACGGCGACCAGCCGCGACTACGCCCTCAATATCGCGGGCTCGCGCTATTTCATCGAGCGACCGCCCATCCTGGACGACGCCGACATGGACCGCCGCATGCGCGGCGGCGACATCGGCCTCGCCATCGAGATCCCGCCCGGCTTCGGGCGCGACGTGGCGCACGGCCGGCCGGCCCAGGTGGGCGCCTGGATCGACGGCGCCATGCCCCAGCGGGCCGAGACCATCCAGGGCTATGTCCAGGGCATGCACGCGCAGTGGCTGGCGGTCAGGGCGGCGGCGGCCGGCGCGGCGGGCGGGGAGGGGCTGGTGAGCATCGAGGCCCGCTACCGCTACAACCCCGACGTCAAGAGCCTGATGGCCATGGTGCCGGCGGTGATTCCCATCCTGCTGATGCTGATTCCGGCCATGCTGACTGCCCTCAGCGTGGTCCGGGAAAAGGAGCTGGGCTCCATCGTCAACCTGTACGTCACGCCGGTCACCCGGACCGAGTTCCTCTTGGGCAAGCAGTTGCCCTACGTCGCCCTGGCCATGCTCAACTTCCTGCTGCTGACCGTGCTGGCGGTGACGGTGTTCGGGGTGACGCCCAAGGGCGACTTCGCGGCGCTGCTGGTGGCGACCCTGCTCTACGTGTCCGCCTCGACGGCCGTCGGGCTGGTCATCTCGTCCTTCATGCGGAGCCAGATCGCCGCCATCTTCGGCACCGCCTTGCTGTCGCTGCTGCCGGCGATCCAGTTCTCGGGCATGATCCATCCGGTGTCGGCGCTCGAGGGGCTGGGCGCCGTCATCGGCCGCATCTATCCGACCACCCATTACCTGACCATCACCCGCGGCGTCTTCTCCAAGGCGCTGGGCTTCGGCGACCTGGAGCAATCGTTCCTCGCCCTGGCCCTGGCGGTGCCGCTGCTGATGGGGCTGTGCGTCATGCTGCTCAGGAAGCAGGAGAAATGACCATGCGCGCCGGAACCATCCTTCATCTCGGCGTCAAGGAACTGCGCAGCCTGCTGCGCGATCCCGTCCTGATGATCCTGATCGTCTGGGCCTTCACCATCGCCATCCACACCGCCGCCACGGCCATGCCCGAGACCCTGAACCGGGCCACGATCGCCATCGTCGACGAGGACCGCTCGCCCCTGTCGCAGCGGCTGGTTTCGGCGTTCCAGCCGCCGCATTTCCTGCCGCCGGCATTGATCACCCAGGCGGAGATGGACGCCCGCATGGACGCCGGCATCGACACCTTCGCCATCGACATCCCGCCCGACTTCCAGGCCGACGTCCTGGCCGGGCGGCGGCCGGCCATCCAGGTCAACGTCGACGCCACCCGCATGAGCCAGGCCTTCACCGGCAACGGCTACATCCAGGCCATCATCACCGGCGAGGTCGAGGCCTTCGTGGCCGGCCACCGCGAGGTGTCGACGCCGCCGGTGGAACTGGTGCTGCGGGCCCGGTTCAATCCCGAGCTCAGCAATGTGTGGTTCGGCTCGGTGATGGAGGTGATCAACAATGTCACCATGCTGTCCATCGTGCTGACCGGCGCCGCACTGATCCGCGAGCGCGAGCACGGCACCATCGAGCATCTGCTGGTGATGCCCATCACGCCCTTCCAGATCATGACCAGCAAGGTGTGGTCCATGGCGCTGGTGGTGCTGGTCGCCTGCGCCGTCGCGCTGGCCTTCGTGGTCCAGGGGGTGTTGCGGGTGCCCATCCACGGCTCGGTGATGCTGTTCCTGGCCGGCGCCGCCGTGCATCTGTTCGCCACCACCGCCATGGGAATCTTCCTCGGCACCATCGCGCGCTCGATGCCGCAGTTCGGCCTGTTGATCATGCTGGTGCTGCTGCCCCTCGAGATGCTGTCGGGCGGCACCACCCCGCGCGAGAGCATGCCCCAGATCGTCCAGGTGGTCATGCTGGCGGCCCCCACCACCCATTTCGTCGCCCTGGCCCAGGCCGTCCTGTACCGGGGCGCCGGGCTGGCGGTGGTGTGGCCCCACTTCGTGGCCCTCGGGCTGATCGGGGCCGTCCTGTTCGGAGCCGCGCTGGCGCGGTTCCGCCGGACCATCGGCACCATGGCGTGAGGGCGGTCAGCCCGGCTTGCCGTCAATCCGGGGGCTGACCAGCCAGCGGCCGTAGCCGCCGAGGAAGATCAGGAAGCCCAGCGACCACAGGCCGGCGGCCGAGGCATAGAGGCCGGAGGCCGCCTGGGCGGGAACCCACGGCTCGACGACGCGCAACACGGCGCCCGCCACCACCGCCGCGTAGGCGGGCACCATCCACCAGGCGACCTTGAGCGGCCGGCCGGTATGGCCCAGGCTGGCCCGGCTCATCAGCGCCAGCGCCCAGGTGCCGATGGCGCCGGCGGCCAGGCCGTGGAGGAGGGCGGAGGGCGCCTGGACGCCGGCCAGGCCGTCCAGCCCGTCGAGGGCCAGGCCGACGATCACCCAGGCATAGGCGAGATGGAGCACCGCCATCAGCGGGTCGCGCCAGCTCATCCAGCCGCGCCAGTCCGCCAGGCGCACCGCGTTGACGGTGGCGGCCAGCAGCGCCAGAACGTCGGCCGCCGCCGAACCGGGGGCGGCCAGTTCGGCGGCGGCATAGGCCACGATGGACAGCTTGGCGGCCACGTCCAGCGCCGGCCGGCGGCGGACCAGCTCCTTGGGCAGGTCGCGGGCCGGCAGCCAGGCCTCCATGAAGGTGGGGATGATCCGTCCGCCCACCTCGGCGATCTTGAACGCCACCGCCGCCAGGAACAGCCGCCAGCCGACGGCGGCGCCGTCCTCCAGCCAGCCCAGCCATTCGGCGTGGAACAAGAGGTCGGCGACCACGAAGGCCAGGAACACCGGCGGCAGCACCCGGTCGCGCGGCTGGCCGTGGCGCAGCAGCACCGTCGACACGTAAAACCCCAGGGCGACCGGGAAGGCGACGTCCACCGCCGCCACCAGCAGCGGCGGCAGCGATCCCGCCCACCAGACGGCGGCCCGCCCGGCCGCCCACAACGCCGCCGTGGCGGCCAGCCTCGTCCCGGCCAGCGGCGGGCGCGAGCACCAGTGGGTGATGGCGGTCATGAAGAATCCGGCCGCCGCCGCCATGGTGAAGCCGAACAGCATCTCGTGGCCGTGCCACTGGGCGGCCGGCAGGGCGGGGCCGTCGATGCGGCCGGCCAGCATCAGGGTCCACAGCGTCAGGGCGACGGCGCCCCAGGCCGGGGCCAGCAGGAAGAAGGTGCGGAAGCCGTAGGCGAGCACGGTCGGTCGGGTCATGGGAAATGGTCTCCAGGAAGGTTCAGCCCGGCTTGCCGTCGGCGCGGGGCGCCACCAGCCAGGGGGCGAAGACGTGAAGCCAGAGGGCGAAGGCCAGCGCCCACAGCGCCGACGGCACCAGCACGCCCCATATCGCCATGGCCTCGGGGACCCAATGGGGCACGGCGACGCGCAGCAGGGTGGCGGCTGCCACCAGCGCCGCCGGCGCCCAGACGGCGGCGGGCAGCGGGAACGGCCGGCCGGTGTGGCGCAGCGACACCACCGACTGCACCGCCAGGGCGGTGAGGCCGCCGCCGCCGAGCGCCAGGGCGTGGCGGGCCGACACCGGCTCGATGGCGAAGCCGAGCATGGACAGGCCCAGCAGGACGAGACCCGCGGCGATGGCCGCCTGGCCCAGGTAGAACAGGCCGGCCTGGGGGCGGGCGAGGGCGACGCCGATATGGGACTCGCCCATGCGGTCGAGGGTGGCGCAGGCGGCGGCCAAGGCGATCCAGCCGGTCACCGCGCTGTTCGGCGCCACCGCCTCGGCGACGCCGAACAGCAGCAGCGTGACGGCGGCGAGGTGGCGGCGGCCCGGCGCCAGCCGGACCATGGGGGCGCGATCCGTCTCGATGAGGGCCGAGCGCAGGGTGACGGGCAGGATCCGGCCCAGAGCGACCGCGATCAACACCAGGAACAGGTCGAGGGCCGCCACCACCGCCCGCGTCGGGTCAACCGGCACGATGTCCAGCCGCCCCAGGTGGAAGGCGGCGTTGCACAGGGTCAGCGCCACCAACGCGGCCGGGAATTCCCACGGCCGCCCCTTGGGCAGCGAGGCGGCCAGCAGGGCGGGCAGGAACAGGATGTCGAGGCCGGCGACCACCGCCGGCGGCAGCAGCCCGTCCAGCCAGAAGGCGATCCGCCCGGCCAGCCACAGGGCGGCCAGCGCGGCGAGCGGCCGGCCGGTCACCGGCGGCGTATCCGTCCAGCTGGGCAGCGCGGTCAGCAGGAAGCCGGCGAGGGCGGCGCCCAGATAGCCGAACACCTGCTCGTGGCCGTGCCAGGCGCCGATGGCGAGATCGCCGCCGCCGCCGCCCAGCCCCATCCAGAGGACGGGCAGCGGCACCACCGCCCCCCAGGCGGCCAGGGGCGCCAGCAGGAAGAAGGGCCGGAAGCCGTAGGCCAGGATCACCGGCGCGGTCATTCCGCCAGCTCCTCGACGGCCAGGGCGCGGGCGGTGGCCGGGTGGGCCAGCAGCCGGTTGACCTCGGCATGGACGAAGCCGTCGTCGCGCTCGGCCGGCGGCACGGTGACCGAATGGCGGGCCGCCAGCCGTCCCGGGGCGCCGGAAAGGACGAAGATGCGATCGGCCAGCCGCACCGCCTCGGCGAGGTCGTGGGTGACCAGCATGGCGGTCAGGCCGCGGTCGGCGATCAGCCGGCGCACCAGCGCCTGCATCTGCCGCCGGAGGCCGAGGTCCAGGGCGCTGAACGGCTCGTCCAGCAGCAGCAGGTCGGGCTCGACGGCCAGGGCGCGGGCCACCGCCACCCGCTGGCGCATGCCGCCCGACAGCTCGTGGGGGTATTTGCCGCCGTCCTCGGGCTCCAGTCCCACCACCGACAGCAGGCGCTCGGCCCGCCGGCGGCGGTCCTGGCGGGCGACGCCCCGACCCTTGAGGCCGAAGGCGATGTTGTCGCGGGCATCGCGCCACGGCAGCAGGCAGGGGTCCTGGAAGACGAAGACCGGATGGCGGAAGCCGTGATCGACGGCGCCGTGGCCGGGATGGAGCAGCCCGCCGATCATGGACAGCAGCGTGCTCTTGCCGCAGCCCGAGGGGCCGATCAGGCAGCCGATCTCGCCCCGGGGCAGGTCGAAGGTGACGTCCTCGAGGATCGGGCGCGGCCCGAAGGCGTGCGAGACGTTCGCCACGCTCAGGGCCGGGCCGGCGGTGGCGGTCGGGGCGGGAATGGGCATGGCGACGGTCACAGCACGCCCGGCGTCCGGGCGCCGGCATCGGTGGCGCCCGGGATTTCCCGCCGCCAAGTCTGCAGGTGGCGGCGGACGGGCTCCAGCAGCAGGTATTCCACCGCCAGCAGCAGGCTGACCACGGTCAGCACCCAGGCCATGGCCTTGACGGTGTCGATCTGGACGCGGGCGGTGGCCAGGCCGTCGCCGATGCCGCCGGCGCCGCTCAGCAGCTCGGCCATCACCGCCACCTTCCACGACAGCGCCAGCGCGGTGGCCAGGGCCGGGAACAGATAGGACAGCATGTGCGGCAGATAGACGTCCCAGGCCAGCACCCAGCCGGGCACCCGGAACGACACCGCCATGCGGCGCAGGGCGCCGTCGAGGGTGCGCACCCCTTGCGCCGAGCCGGTGAACACGATGGGCGCGGTGGTCACCACCACGGTGAAGACGGCCGCCAGGCCGGTGCCGCCGAACCACAGCAGCGACAGCACCACCCAGGCGATGGCCGGAATGCCCAGCATCAGGGTGGCGATGGGCTGCAGCAGCCGACGCATCATGTCGGAGGCGCCGGCCATGGCGCCGAGGCAGCCGCCGGCCAGGGCGGCGGCGGCGAACCCCCCCAGGGCGTTGCGGCTGGTCTCGAGGACCGCCGGCGGCACCCGGCCCTCCACGGTCATCCGCCACAGGGCGGCGAAGGTGTCGCGCGGCGAGGGCAGGACCAGGGTGCCGTAGGCGGCGTGCCCGGCCTCCCACAACGCCAGCAGCAGCAACAGGCTCGCGGCCGCGCCCCAGCCGCCCCACAGGTAGTCGAGGGCGCGGGCCGCCCGACCGCGAGCATCGGTCACGTCAGACTCCCCAATAAAAGGTGTCGTCGGGCATGCGGCCGCCCAGGATGTCGGGCGACATCGCCATCAGGTCGGTGAAATAGGCCTCCAGATCAGGCCGGGCCTCGGCGGCGCTGGTCACCCCCAGGCGGAAATGCGGCAGCGAGCGTTCGATGATCGCCGGCTGCATGTCCAGGTAGTCGGCGCCCAGGCGGCCGGCGCTGGCCGGATTGTTCATCACCCAGCGGGCCGAGGCGACGCAGGCCTCGTGGATGGCCTTGACCAGCTCCGGGCGCGATTGCACCAGGTCCTCGGCGACGCCCAGGCCCGCCTGGGCGAGGCGCGGCGGCCGGTTGGTCAACTGGCCGTAGAGCGCGGTCAGGTCGACGGCGCGCTGGACGGCGACGCCCGACTGCATGCCCCTGAGCTGCGAGGCGGTGGCCACCGGTTCCGGCAGCACGGCGATGTCCGCCTTGCCGGCCAGGAATAGCTGGGTCGCCTCGGTGGGGGTGCCCAGGTACTGGATCTTCACGTCCTTGTCCGGGTCCATCCCCAGCTTGCGCAGCACCAGGCGGAAGATCAGGTCGGGGGCATCGTTGCGGAACGCCATCAGCACCGGCTTGCCGGCCAGGTCCTCGACCTTGGTGACCGCCGGGTCGCGGGTCATGACGTAGAGCAGGCCCCAGGTCAGGATGTTCATCAGCCGCACCGGCACACCGCGGTTGCGCATGTTGGCGCAGGAATAGGACGGCGTGCCGAACACCTTCATCTCGCCGGACAGCACGCCGGCGCGCATCTGGTCGGGGGAGCGCCACACCTTCATGGTGGCCTCGGCCCCATGGGCGGACAGGGCGCCGCTCTCGACCAGATGGGCGACCACCACCGACGGCGTGGCCGGCATGGCGCTGATGGTGAGGGTGTCGGCGGCGGCGGCGATGCCGGGGCGGGCGGGCAGCATCCCCAGCCCGGTCAGGGCGGCGGCGCCGGACAACAGGGTACGACGGGACAACCGAGTCATCGGAGGATCCTTTCTGACGGATGGTGGGAGCGCGGCCTAGAAGGTGGCGACGGCGCGGGCGTAGAAGCTGCGGCCGGGGCCGTTGACGGCCGACGGATTGGGGTCGTCGGTGACGTTGTGCTGGTTGGCCTCGGCGTAGGTCTTGTCGAAGACGTTGTCGATGCCGACGCGCAGGCCGATCGTGTCGTGCACCTGCACGCTCGCGTAGAGGTCCAGCAGCCCGAATCCGCCGGTCGATTCGGCGTCGTAGCCGCTGCCGGTCGAGGGGTCGAGGTCTTGCCGGTTCTGGCGGGCGACGGCGCGGACCTTGAAGCCGGCGTTCCAGGTGCCGATCTCGCCCAGGGTGTCCTGGTAGTCCACCAGCCAGTTGGCCTCCAGCGGATCGATGCCGTAGAGGGCGCGGTCGTCGGCGGTGTTCTCGCCGTAGCGGTACGACACCGCCAGCCGGGTCGACCAGTTGCGGGTCAGATTGATCGCCGCCTCGGCGTCGATGCCGGCCAGGCGGGCGTCGACGTTGCGGAAGATGAAGGCGTTGTCGCTGAGGAGGATACCACTCTGGCCATGGGCGCGGTCGCGGCTGACGAAATCCTCGACCTGGTCCACGTAGCCCGACACCGCCAGCCGCCACGACCGGCTGCCGAGGCCGTTGTCGCCGCCGGGGCGCTTGCGGCCGTAGTCGAGCCAGTCCTCGCCCCGCACCGACAGGCCGGCCTCGGCCCGGTAATGGGCCTCGGGGTCGAGGTTGGGGTTGCCCACCTGTCGCGTGATGGTGCCGGCCGGCAGGACGGTGTTGTTGGTGGAGGGCAGGGCGAAGAACAGCTCCTGGGTGTCGGGGGCGCGCATGATGCGGCCGACCGAACCGGTCAGGGCGACGCGGTCGTCGGCGAACGTCTGCTCGCCGTCCAGCTTCACGCTGACCATGTCCGCCTCGGGGGAGGTGTCGACCGGGCCGAAATAGCTCTCGTAGAGCGAGCGCGGGGTTCCCGAGAAGTTGCCGATCCGCATCAGGTTGTCGGCCTTGGTGGCGTCCGCCGTCATGCGGTCGTAGCGGATGCCCAGCGCCAGGTTGGTCGCCGGGGCCGGCTTCCAGGCGGTATCCAGCGCGACCGCGCTCTCCCAGGCCTCGATGCCGGGATATTGGTAGCCGCTGATCTGGTAGATGTTGTTGACCCCGGGGCCGCCGTAGCGGGTGGCGTCGTGCCAGATCCGCTTGGTGGACAGGGTCAGGCGCGAGACGACCTCGTCGGACAGATGCGTTTCGCCCGAGAACGTCGGCCCGACTTCCTGGCGGCTCGGCCGCGAGATGACCCGGTTGGCGGCCGGGGTATCGGAGCGCAGGGTGAAGTTGTCGGCGCGCCGCTCCAGCCCGAGATAGCGCAGTTCCGCCTTGATGCGGTCGAGGCCGGCGACGGGCCGGGTCGATTCGCCGACCAGCAGGCCCAGGGTGCGGTCGGTGCGGATCGGTTCGGCGCCGAAGCCCTCGGAGATGTTGAGGCCGCCCTGGACCGTCACCACCGGGGTCGGCAGCATGTGGTCGTCGATGCGGTCGCGCAGCACCATGGCCCGCAACGACGATTCGGCGGACGGCCGCAGGGCCAGGGCCAGTTGCTCGGTGTGGCGGTCGTAGCCGGTTCGCACCTCGTCGCCGTTGCCGTCCTCGTATTGGCCGGCGTTCTCGTAGTTGGCGGTCGCCTGCGCCGTGGCGACGGCGGTCCGCAGCGACGCCTGGCCGAACACCTCCTTGGTGCTGCCGGCGTTGCTGAAGCCGGCCCCCAGCTTGACCGGCGCCGCCGATTTCATCACCGAGTCCAGCGCCCCGCCGGTCGGATGGAGCTTGTCGCGGCGATACGCCATTTCCCCCGGCGCCCAGCCCAGATCCCACATGGGCAGGACCGGGAAGGGCCCCGGCTTGCGGTGCTGGGTCAGCACCGGCACGACGGAATCCTTCGGCAGTTCCGGCCCATTCGCGTCCTGGGCGGCGGCGCTTCCCGACGCCAGGATCGCTCCGGCAAGGATTGTCGACAGGCGGCGAGAAGTCATCGGCTTGATCCCCTTGAAGAATACGAACGTTTCACCTGAACGCGCGAACTCGCCGCAGTCGCGTCGCCGGCGGAGGAATGACGGGAGCGGAGTGCCGTCCGCCCGTTTCCAATCATTCCAATTCCACTCCCGCCCGCAATGGAAATCCCGGCGCGGAAATCCTGATCCCCGATCACACCCGCCGATTAACCAATGCAATTGCGAACCATTCGCGTTTGCGGTACCTTAAGCTCGAATTCGCCGCAAGCGAATATCATTTGTTAAAAACCGTGCATTTTTTCGCTCGCAAATGCCGGCGAAAAGTGGCCCTGGCGATGGAGTTCAGGAGTGGCGATGCCGCAGGCAAGTATCTCGACCGCCGGTCGGGGGGCATTTCATGGTGCGCGTTCCACCATTCGAGATGATCTTCTCGCTTCTCTGGTGGCGGTCCCGCTATTCTCAATGGTTGATAAGGATGTGCTTCGCCCTCTCGCGGTGGAGGCGGTGGCGGTGGCGGTCGCCCAGCGCGACCACCTGTTCCACATGGGGGAGCCGGCCGAGGCCTTCTTCCTGCTGATGGCGGGCCGGCTCGCCATGTACCGCTCCAATCATGACGGCGAGGAAAAGGTCTATCGCATCGCCAAGCCGGGCGAGGCCATCGCCGAGGCGGTCATGTTCGCCGAGCCCTGCCGCTATCCGTTGTCGGCGCAGGCGCTGGAGGACAGCCGCCTCTATCGGTTGCCGCGCCCGCGCATGCTGGAGATCGCCGGGCGCTGCCCGTCCTTCGCCATGGCCATGCTGCGGGCCATGGCGGGAACCATCTGCCAGGCGATCAACCGCATCGACCTGTTGACCACCACCGGCGCCGACCAGCGCCTGGCCGCCTATCTGGTCAGCGAGTACCTGCGCCAGGGAACGCCCTGGATGACGCTGCCGGTCAACGGCAACGTGCTGGCGACCCAGCTCGGGGTGACGCCGGTCACGCTGTCTCGCCAGTTGAGCCGGATGCGACAGGCGGGGCTGGTGTCGGGCCAGAAGCGCAAGCTGGGCCTGCCGGATATCGAGGGCCTCTACAGGGCCGCCGGCCTGCCGCCGCCGGATCGCGGCGGAGGCCAGGCGCATCGCAGCGCCTGCCACAATCTCGGAGAAGGAATGATCAATTGCTGCAACCACCGTTGAATCGGAAGGGACGATGACGAAGACCTGCCTGTTCCTGCGCTGTCAGCGCGACCACCACCCCAAGGCCCTGACCGACGGGGCCCCGACCGGCTTCGTGGAATCCCGCCATCTGCGCGAGCTTCCCGATCTCGACCTGTCCCCGCATGGCGCCATCCTGGTGTCCATGCTGTCCGATCAGGTGTCCCTGGCCGAGCAGCGCCAGAAGCTGGAGGCCTTCCTCGACGACGGCGGCGTCCTCGTCTTCAACGGCCATGTCGCGCATCCGCCGGTGGCGGGGCTGCGGCCGTTCGTTCCGGGCGGCCACCATGGAGTCGACGTGCTGGCGATCCATCGCCTGGCCGAGCACCCGGTCTTCGACGGCGTCGCCGAAGAGGATCTCACCTTCCGGCGCGGTGTCGCCGGCTTCTATGCCCGGGGCCACAATCCGCCCCCCGACGGGGCGCGCGTACTGAACGGCATCGGCGCCGAGCGGGCTCCGGTGGACTGGGAGTGGCGGCGCCCCGGCGGCGGCACGGTGCTGATGCATTCCGGCCTCGACCTGTGGGCCTATGCCGGCGACTCCACCACCGCGGCGCGGATGGCGCCGCAACTGCTCGCCTGGCTGCAATCCGAACTGCGGGAGCAACACTGAGATGCGGACGATCCTGGCCGTCGACGGCGGCACCTATTTCCACCATTTCTCCTACGAGGACCCCGAGGTCGCCCGCCACATCCGGCGCCGCGTGCACGTGCGCGACCTGCCGGGCGCCGATCTAAGCGGGGTCGACGTGGTCGTGCTGCCCTGCCGCATCGACCCCGACGCGATGCTGCCGGCGCGCCAAGCGTTGCGGGACTACCTGGACGGGGGCGGGACGGTGGTCTCGCTCAATGCCGAGGCGGCCGAGGAGATCCTGCCAGGCGTCGCCGTCACCCCCGCCGAGGTGAACTTCTGGTGGTGGCTGAACCCCGCCACCGATCCCGGCATCCGCATCGTGCGCCCCATCCATCCCTTGTTCCGGCATGTGGGGGCGGGCGACGTGGTGTGGCACTATCACGGCCTGCTGACGCCGCCGCCTGGCGCCGTGCCGCTGGTCGAGGTGGCCGGGCGGGGGGCGCTGTTTTACGTGGACCGGGTCAGCACCGCCGGCCGGCTGGTGGTCACCACCCTCGATCCCCTGTTCCACCACGGCAGCAATTTCATGCCCGCCGCCACCCGGTTGCTGTACGGGCTGATGGAGTGGCTGGCGGAGGGTGACCTTGGTGACGCCATGACGCCCACCGAGGCGCCGGCCGGCGGCGCCGCGCCGCCGCCGATTCCGGCGAGCGACGGGACGCCGCCGCCGCGCTGCTGCGCCTGAGCGGAGACACCGTTCGCGCCCGCCAGCAATGCGCAGCTTTCACTAGCCACGGGGCGAGGGCCTGCTAGGCTTTCGTCCCATGGCAGCCGCAGGGAGCGGGAACGTGAACAAGCGCATGCTCGCCGGGATTGGCGTCGCCGCCGCCGTCGCGGTCGTTGCCGGCTGGCTTTTCCTCGATCATCGGGGCGACGGCCGCTATGGGGTGCTGGTCCTCTACGGCAACGTGGATGTCCGCACCCTCAATCTGGCCTTCCAGGTCGAGGGCCGCCTTGCCGAGATGGCGGTGGACGAGGGAGACCGTGTCACCCCCGGCCAGCGGGTGGCGGCGCTCGACACCGGGTATTTGCAGGATGCCGTCCGCATCGCCGAGGGCCGCGTCGCCGCCCAGCAGGCCCAGTTGGCCAAGCTCGAGGCGGGCATGCGGCCCGAGGAGATCGGCCAGGCCCGCGCCGACGTCGAGCGCCTGGAGGCCCTGGCCACCAACGCCCGCAAGAAATACGACCGCCAGGTGGCGTTGCCCCTTGATTCGGCGGTGTCGCGCCAGTCCCTGGACAACGCCCGCGCCGAGTTCCGCCAGTCCGAGGCCATGCTCCGCCAGGCCCGGGAAAGCCTGAAGCTGGCCGAGGAAGGCTATCGCGCCGAGGACATCGCCGCCCAGCGCGCGCAACTGTCCGCCGAGCAGGCGCTGCTCGACCTCGCCCGCCGCCGGTTGGCCGACGCGGTGCTGACGGCGCCCTCGGAGGCGGTGGTGCTGACCCGCGTGCACGAGCCGGGGGCGGTGCTGTTGCCCGGCACCCCGGTCTATTCGGTGGCGCTGACCGAGCCGGTGTGGGTGCGCACCTACGCGCCAGAGGCCGCTCTGGGCCGCGTGGTCCCGGGCGCCGAGGTCCGCGTCACCACCGATGCCGCCTCCGGGCGCGCCTATCGCGGCCAGGTCGGCTTCGTTAGCCCGGTGGCCGAGTTCACCCCCAAGACCATCGAGACCCCCGACCTGCGCACCGCCCTGGTCTACCGCGTGCGCGTGATCATCGCCGATCCCGACGATTCCCTGCGCCAGGGCATGCCGGTCACCGTCCACATCGGCGGCTGAGGCCATGACCGCGCTGGTCGAACTCGGCGAGGTGGTCAAGCGGTTCGGGCCGGACGGCCCGCCCGCCCTGGCCGGCGTCTCCGGCGAGGTCCCGGCCGGCCGGGTGACCGGTCTGGTGGGCGCCGACGGCGCCGGCAAGACCACGCTGATGCGCCTGATGGCGGGATTGCTGGCCCCCGACGGAGGTGGCGTCGTCGCGCCGCCGGCCGCCGAGATCGGCTACATGCCACAGCGGTTCGGATTGTATGAGGACCTGACCGTCGCCGAGAACCTGCGCCTCTACGCCGACCTGCGCGGACTGCCGGACGGCGAGCGGCCGGCGGTGCTGGACCGCCTGTACCGCTTCACCGCGCTGGGCCCGTTCGCGGACCGGCTGGCGGGCAACCTGTCGGGCGGCATGAAGCAGAAGCTGGGGCTGGCCTGCGCCCTGGTGGCGACGCCCCGGCTGCTGCTGCTGGACGAGCCCAGCGTCGGCGTCGATCCGGTCAGCCGCCGCGAGCTGTGGCGCATGGTCCACGATCTCGCCGGCCGGGGCATCGGGGTGGTGTGGTCCACCGCCTATCTGGACGAGGCGGAGCGCTGCGACCGGGTCCTGCTGCTCGACGAGGGTCGCGTGGTCTATGATGGCCCGCCCAAGGCCTTGACCGCCCGCGTCGCCGGGCGCTGCTTCGCCCTGTCCTCGGATCGGCCCCGCCGCGACGTCCAGGCCGAGGCGGCGGGCACGCCGGCGGTGGTGGACGCGCTGATCCAGGGCGCGTCGGTGCGGGTGGTGATGGCGGCGGATTCTCCGCCGCCCGCCATCGCCGCCGCCACGGCGCGCCCGGTGCCGCCCCGATTCGAGGACGCCTTCGTCAGCCTGCTCCAGGAGCGCGGCCACGACCGCGCCCGCCATCCCACCGTGACCATGGCCCGGCGCGGCGGCCGCGACGGCCCGCTGGTCGAGGCCCGCGACCTCGTCCGCCGCTTCGGCGACTTCGTGGCGGTCGGCGGCGTCAGCTTCACGGTGGCGGCGGGCGAGATCTTCGGCCTGTTGGGTCCCAACGGCGCCGGCAAGTCGACCACCTTCAAGATGCTGTGCGGACTGTTGCCGCCCAGCAGCGGCGCCGCGCGGGTGGCCGGCATCGACCTCGCCGCCGCCCGTGCCCGCCAGCGGCTGGGCTATATGTCGCAGAGGTTCTCGCTCTATCCCGACCTGTCGGTGCGCCAGAACCTGGACTTCTTCGCCGGGGTCTACGGCGCCCCCCGTGGCCGGCCCGCCGAGATGGTCGAGGCGTTCGAGCTCGGTGAGCTCTCGGCCGCCGATGCCGGCGCGCTGCCACTTGGCTTCAAGCAGCGGCTGGCCCTGGCCTGCGCCGTGATGCATCGGCCCGACGTGCTGTTCCTCGACGAGCCGACCTCGGGCGTCGATCCGCTCACCCGCCGCGATTTCTGGCGCCAGATCAACGCCATGGCCGCCGAGGGCGTGGCCGTGCTGGTGACCACTCACTTTCTGGACGAGGCGGAATACTGCGACCGCATCGGCATCGTCCACGGCGGGCGGCTGATCGCCCAGGGAAGCCCGGCCGCGATCAAGGACGGGGCGCGCGGCCCCGGGCGGCCCGACCCGACCCTGGAGGACGCCTTCGTCGCCCTGATCGAGGCGGAGGGCGGCCCATGAGTCCGCGGCTGACCCGGCTGGGCGCGCTGATGCGCAAGGAGTGGCTGCAGATCCTGCGCGACCCCAGCGCGTTGCTGATCGCCCTGGTGATGCCGCTGGTGCTGCTGGTGCTGGTGGGCTACGGGGTGTCGCTGGACGCCCGCGAGGTGCCGTTGGCGGTGGTGGTCGAGGAGCAAAGCCCCGAAGCCGCCAGCCTGGTCGCCTCCTTCGCCGGCACGCCGTGGTTCCGCGTCACCGAGATGCGCCACCGCCACGACGCCGAGGCGGGGCTAGTGGACGGGACCTACAAGGGGGTGGTGGTGGTCGCCGGGGACTTCCTGGCCGAGGCGCTGCGCGGCGGCACCGCCCCGATCCAGCTGTTGTTGGACGGCACCGACAGCAATACCGCCCGGCTGCTCAACGGTTATGTGGAGGGGGCGTGGGCGGTCTGGCTGCGCCACGAGGCGGCGGCGCGCGGGCAAGGCTTGGCCCTGCCGGTGGCGACCGAACCCCGCATCTGGTTCAATCCCGAGCTGCGGTCGCGCAATTTCCTGATCCCCGGCCTGATCGCCATCGTCATGACCCTGACCGGCACGCTGTTGACCGCCCTGGTGGTGGCCCGCGAATGGGAACGTGGCACCATGGAGGCGATGATCGCCACGCCGGTGGGGAGCGGCGAGCTGCTGGCCGGCAAACTGGTGCCGTATTTCGTGCTGGGGATGGGCGGTATGGCGGTGACGGTGGCGGCGGCGGTGTTCCTGTTCCAGGTGCCGCTGCGCGGGTCGCTGGCGGTGCTGACCGCCACCTCGGCGCTGTTTCTGGTGGCCGCCCTGGCCATGGGGCTGCTGATCTCGACGGTGGCCCGCAACCAGTTCGTCGCCGGCCAGATCGCCATCGTCAGCGCCTTCCTGCCCGCCTTCCTGCTGTCCGGCTTCGTGTTCGAGCCGTCCAGCATGCCGCCGGCCATCGAGATTCTCAGCCATCTGGTGGCGGCGCGCTATTTCGTCTCCATCCTGCAGACCCTGTTCCTGGCCGGCGACCTGTGGTCGGTGATCCTGCCCAATTGCGCCGCCCTGGCGCTGATCGCCGCCGTGCTGCTGGCGGCCACGTTGCGGCGCACCCGCCGGAGGCTCGACTAGCATGCCGCGCCGGCTGCTCGCCCTGGTGATCAAGGAACTGCTGGCGGTATGGCGCGACCGCAAGAGCCGCTTCGTGCTGGTGGTGCCGCCGCTGCTCCAACTGGCGGTGTTCTCGTATGCCGCCACCTACGACGTCACCAACATCACCCTGGCGGTGCTCAACCAGGACGCCGGCCATCTCGGATCCGAGCTGGTGGCCCGCTTCGAGGGCGCGCCGGCCTTCTCGCGGCTGCTTGCCGTCGCCACCGAGCGCGACCTGGCCCAGGCCATCGATTCGCGCCGCGCCATGGCGGCGATCCATCTGCCGCAGCGGTTCTCGGCCGACCTGCTGGCCGGCCGGCCGGCCAGCCTGCGCATTGTGCTGGACGGCCGCCGCTCCAATACCGCCCAGATCGTCCACGGCTACTGCGCGGCCATCGTCTCGCGGTTCAGCGCCGAGTGGTCGGCGGCGGCGGGCCGGCCGGTGCCGCCGGCGGCACTGGTGACGCGGGCGTGGTTCAACCCCAATCTTCAGAGCCTGTGGATCGTGGTGCCGGGGCTCGTGGCGGTGCTGACCGAGGTGGTGACGCTGGTGGTCACCGCCTTGTCAGTGGCCCGCGAACGCGAGCTGGGGACCTTCGAGCAGTTGCTGGTCACGCCGCTGCGGCCGTGGGAGATCATGGTGGGCAAGACGGTGCCGGCCATGGTCATCGGCCTGGTCGAGGGCACGGTGATCGTGCTCGCCTCGCAACTGTGGTTCGGGGTGCCGTTCACCGGCTCGCTGGGGCTGCTCTACGGCGGGCTGGCGGTGTTCATGGCCTCGATCATCGGCATCGGCCTGTTCATCTCGGCCCTCTCGGCGACCCAGCAGCAGGCCATCCTGGGGGCGTTCCTGTTCCTGGTCCCGGCCATCATCCTGTCGGGCTTCGCCACGCCGGTGGAGAACATGCCCGCCTGGCTGCAGGTGGTCACCCAGGGCAACCCGCTGCGCCACTTCCTGGTGGTGCTCAACGGGGTCTTCCTGAAGGACATGCCGGCCGAGCTGGTGTGGCGCAACGTGTGGCCGATGATCGTCATCGCCGCCGTTACCCTGACCGCCGCCACCACCCTGTTCCGCCGCCGCCTGTACTGAAGGCGGTAGGCCGCTTGTGCGCTGATCCATTCAGATGGTCCACCGACCGTCGGAATGGATCAGCGCACAATTCGTTGACTCTGAGGGCCGATTCACCAGACGGAAGGTTCAACTGCCGAACCTTCCGTCTGGATCGGACCACTAGGCCTTCCTGACGAACTCGGATTTCAGGTTCATCGCGCCGATGCCGTCGATCTTGCAGGCGATGTTGTGGCCGTCGGTGGCGTCCACCAGGCGGATGTTCTTGACCTTGGTGCCGCCCTTGACCACCAGCGACGAACCCTTGACCTTGAGGTCCTTGACCACGGTCACCGTGTCGCCGTCGGCCAGCGGGTTGCCGTTGGCGTCCTTGACCGCCGCGCCCTCGGCTTCCCCGGCCGCCGCTTCCGGGTCCCACTCATGGGCGCATTCGGGGCAGATCCACAGGCTGCCGTCCTGGTAGACATGCTCGGAGCGGCACTGGGGGCATTTCAAGTCGTCGGTCATGGTCATCCTCGCATCTGAGGGCCGGCACCTTAGCCGACCGGTCCCGGCGCGGAAACGACAATCTCCGTTTCACCGAACGCGGCCGATCAAAAGCGAAAGGCCCGGTCGCGGGACCGGGCCTTCCAAAACTTGGTGGGCGCACAAGGACTCGAACCTTGGACCCGCTGATTAAGAGGCGCATGAGAAGTGAGGTTTGTCAAGGGCGTTTGACACAATTGGTGCCAACGCGGATCATTGTGCATCAACGGGATCGCATCGGGCTGTAAAACTGATGAGCCTCCTGAAGGAGTCAACCGTGCCGCTACGAAGGGAGCGGGTCAATCGGACGAGCTGAAGTCGATGCGCCTACCTCTCCCGTCCCGTCTCCGCCCCGTACTTCTTCAAGGGCGCCAGCACGTATTCGATCGGCTTCCGGGTCCCGGTCTTGACCTCGGCGACCACGGTCATGCCGGGGGTGAGCGGGATGCGCTTGCCGTTCTCCACCGTGATGGCGGCCTCCTCGAGGCTGACGCGCAGCGGGAAGACGTAGTCCTTGCTCTGGCTGTCCTCGTCCTGGATGGCGTCTAGCGACACCGTCTCGACGCGGCCCTTCAGCGTGCCGTAGCGGGTGAAGGGGAAGGCGTCGACCTTGATCTCGGCCTGCTGGCCGGGCTCGACGAAGGCGATGTCCTTGTTGGGCAGCCTGGCCTCGATCTCCAGCACCGCGCCGCCGGGCACCACCACCATCAGCTCCTGGGCCGGCTGCACCACGCCGCCCACCGTGTGGACCTTGATCTGCTGCACGGTGCCGTCGACGGGAGCGGTTAGCGACTGCACCCTTTCCCGGTCCATGGCCTTGATCAGCTCCTGCTCGCTGCCGGCCTCCTTGGCGCGGGCCTCGGCGAGTTTGGCGGCGGCGTCCCGGCGGAACTCCTCGCGGGCTTGGTCCTGCTGGCTCCTCAGCGCCGCGACGGCGGCGCGGGTCTCGACCAGCCGCGCCCGTTGCACCGCCTGCTGGCCCTGGTTCTCCGCCAGCTCCTTCTCGGCGGTCAGCCGGGCGATCTGGCTGCCGTAGCCCTTGTCGGCCAGCTCCTGGCGGCGGCGGGTCTCGTCGGCGATCTTGACCGCCACCTCGGTCAGCCGCGCGATCTCGCTGCCGGTGGTCTTGAGCTCGGCCTGGCGCTGGGCGAGGTCGGAGTCGAGCTTGGCCAGCGTCGCCTGGTGCTCGCGCCACTGGGTCGCCAGCAGCGAGCGCTGCAGCTCGACCACGGCGGCCGGCAGTTCGGGCGGCGGCGCGAAGGCGGCGGGCGGGTCCGGCCGCTGCAGCGCCTCCAGCCGGGCGATGTCGGCGCGGGTGGCATCGAGGTCGGCCATCAGGCGGTCGACGTCGGTGCGGGTGCCGGCCGCCTCCAGCTCCACCAGCACGTCGCCGGCCTTGACCGCCTGGCCCTCGGTGACGTGGACGGCGCGGACGATGGAGGTCTCCAGCGGCTGGATCAGCTTGACCCGCTGCGAAGGGATGATCTTGCCCGGCGCCGTGGCGACGATGTCCAGGTCGCCGATGGAGGCCCAGGCCACCGCCACGGTGAAGAAGGCGGCGATGGTCAGCGCGGTGACGCGGGCGGCCGGCGAGGCGGGGGTTTCCGACACCTCCAGGGCGGCGGGCAGGAAGGCCAGCTCGGCCCGCGCCAGCGGCGCCTGCCTGGGCTTGGCCTTGTCGGCCTTCAGCGCCTCCTTCCAGACGTCGATGTGGTGGGCGATGCCTTCCTTGAAGGCACCTGCGCCCACGGCCAGCGCATCGGCCTTGGCGGCCAGGGATTTGAACCACAGAGGCACAGGGGCATCCTCTTCCCTTCGTGTCTTCGTGTCTTCGTGGTGAATTACCGGCACATCCGTCGGAACCCTGTCCGTCATGGCGCTACCCCTTGGCCGGCTCGGCCGCCATGGACAGCGGCACCGGCCGGCGCACCACCACGCGGCCGTCCTCGTGGGTCACGGTGGCGTTGGCGGGCAGCTCGGAGCCCAGCTGTATCACCTCCGGCGGCCGCGCCTTGGGCGTCTCGGGCTGCTTGAAGGCGCCCAGGGACGGCGGCGGCGGCACCGGCGAGGTCTGGGCGTTCCACAGCCGCGCATAGCGGCCGTCGGCGATCTTGAGCAGCTCGATGTGGCTGCCGTCCTCCACCACCACGCCCTTGTCGACGACGATGATGCGGTGGGCGTCGCGCACGGTGGACAGGCGGTGGGCGATCATGAACACGGTGCGGCCGGCGCAGATGGCGCGCATGTTCTTCTGGATGGCCTGCTCGGACTCGTAGTCCAGCGCCGACGTCGCCTCGTCGAAGATCAGGATGCGGGGATTGGTGACCAAAGCGCGGGCGATGGCCACCCTTTGCCGCTGGCCGCCCGACAGCGAGGAACCGCGCTCGCCCAGGATGGTGTCGTAGCCTTCGGGCAGTTCGGAGATGAACTCATGCGCCCCGGCGGTCTCGGCGGCCTTGATCACCCGCTCGAGCGGGATGGAGGGATCGGCCAGGGCGATATTGTCCTTGACCGAGCGGTTGAACAGCACGTTTTCCTGCAGCACGACGCCGATCTGGCGCCGCAGCCAGGCCGGGTCGGCGGCGGAAAGGTCGAAGCCGTCGATGGTGACGCGGCCCTGCTCGGGGACATAGAGCCGCTGGATCAGCCGCGTCAGCGTGCTCTTGCCCGATCCCGACGGCCCGACGATGCCCACCACCTGGCCGGGCGGGATGGTCAGCGAGATCTCGTTCAGCACCGGCGGCCGGTCGGGGCGGTAGCGGAACACCACCTCCTTGAGCTCCACCTCGCCCCGGATGGCCGGCAGGGCCTGCTTGCCGCCGGCGCCCATGGGCTCGGGGCGGGAATTGAGGATGTCGCCCAGGCGGTCGATGGAAATGCGCACCTGCTGGAAGTCCTGCCACAATTGGGCCAGACGCAGGATCGGCTGCGACACCCGGCCGGCCAGCATGTTGAAGGCCACCAGCCCGCCAATGGTCAGCGCCCCTTCCATCACCAGCGAGGCGCCGAACCACAGGGTGAGCGCGGTGGTGATCTTCTGGATCGCCTGCACCCCCTGGCCGGCCAGGGCGTTGAAGTTGGAGGACTTGAAGGCCGACTGGACATAGGCGGCCAGCTGCTCCTCCCACTTCCTTTGCATCTGCGGCTCGACCGCCAGCGCCTTGACCGTCTCGACGCCGGAGCAGGTCTCGACCAGCAGGGCCTGGTTCTCGGCGCCGCGCTTGAACTTCTCCTCGGTCAGGCGCTTGAGGACCGGCGTCGCCGCCACCGACAGGGTGATGTAGAAGGGCAGCGAGCCGACCACGATCCAGGCCAGGATAGGCGCGTACCAGAACATCACCGCGAAGAACACCACGGTGAACAAGAGGTCCATCACCAGGGTCAGCGCCGAGCCGGTGAGGAACGAGCGGATGTTCTCCAGCTCGCGCACCCGCGCCACCGTCTGGCCGACCTGCCGCGCCCCGTGATAGGCGATGGGCAGCGCCATCAGGTGCGCGAACAGCCGGGCGCCCAGTTCGACGTCGACGCGGTTGGTGGTGTGGGAAAAGATGTAGGTGCGCAGGAAGCCGAGCACGACCTCGAACAGGCTGACGGCGATCAGCGCGAAGACCAGCACGTCAAGGCTGGTCATGGCCCGGTGCACCAGCACCTTGTCCACCACCACCTGGAAGAACAGCGGCGAAATCAGCCCGAACAGCTGCAGGAAGAAGCTGGCGAGAAGCACCTCGCCGAACAGCCGGCGGTACTTGACCACCGCCGGGATGAACCACGACAGGTCGAAGCGTGCCCCCATGGCCGCCAGCTGCGCCCTGGTGGCGACCAGGATCAGGAGCCCGTCGCAGCGCTCCTCGAACTGCTCGCGCGACAGGTACTCGGCGCCTTTGACGCGCGGGTCCTGCACCGCGACGATGTCCTTGGTGGGATCATATTGCCCCACCGCCAGCCAGCCGCCGTCGCGGGTCCGCGCCATGCAGGGCAGCGGCGTGCGGGGAAGCCGCTTCCACGACGAACCGATGGCGGATGCCTTGAACCCGACCTCCCGGGCGTAGCGCACCAGCTCGACCTCGTCGGCGGCGCGTTCGGGGGCTCCGTGGCGGTGGCGCAGGCCGTCGTATCCCGCGTCCTTCTTCAGCAGCGCCGCCAGCATTGCCAGGCAGGCGAGGCCGGAATCGACCACTGCTGCATTCAAAGCCCCGGTCATGCATTGTTCTCCTCCACATCATGCCCTGAAGGCGGATCTTGGATTGGGTCGCAATCCTAGAGGTGATGATTGGCCTCGTATGCGATACCGGATGACCGCCATGCGCAACCATAACGGATAATTGTTGACCGTAGCAACGGCCATGGGTTTAATTTTCTGACCAATCTACGAAGTTTGGGAGGATGGTGTGGTCGAAGCAGAAGATCTGATGCAGGCCGAATCGGCTGTTGGTGGGAATGTGGCTAAGACCGGCCCCAGCACTCCCGGCGACGCCTTCTTCCAAATTGCTGGGCTGATGGCATCCTCCCCAACTCATCGGCATCTGTTTCTGGCCGACTTGGAATGGTTAGTCCTTCCGCCCTTGATGCTTCAGCAATTTCGCATTTTCAGGGTCAAGCAGCGCCCCGTCGCTTTCGTTTCCTGGGCATTTCTCTCCGAGGAAGCTGAAGCTCGGTTGCAGCAGTCCACTCCCCGTCTCCAACCTGCCGACTGGAATTCGGGGGATCGGGCGTGGATCGTCGATGTGGTGATGCCGTTCGGCAATATTCCGGAGGCTTTAAAGGAGTTGAAGTCCCGGGAATTCCAGGGGCGCGAGGTGAAGATGGTTCAAATGAACGAAGGCCGGATCCAGACAGTTAGCGTTTGAGGATGAAGCGAAAAGTCGCCGTTTTCTTCTTCGGCTACGCTTCCCTAGGGTTCATCGGGCTCGTGTTGGCCATGGTGGCCCTGCATGCATATGACGTGCAGCGGAAGAAGGGGTTCGACCCGTGGAATCTGATCCCCATCGGCCGCGCCTATGTAGCCCTGACAGGGGGGGCGTTCCTCGTGCCGATATTGACTTATGTCTTCGGGGCTGCAGTTGCGGAAAGCCCTAGCGCGCGAAATCTCGTGGCCTTCGTCGCCGGACAGATTCCGGCGCTCAATCTCACGACGGCTCAGACGGCCGCGCCGCAATCCGTTCTTTCCTTTGCTGTGGGATGGTTGGTCGTCCCCTGGGGCGTTATTGCGGCTTTCGTTTCGTGCCGGGAGACCGCCAAGCAGCAAGCGTGGGTTGGAGGGCGCGCTAAGGTCGACCGTGTGTTCTTGGTCAATTTGGCAATGGGTGCTCTCTCCCTGCTGGTGCTCTACCTTGGCGTCATGGTGCCGCTTGGCCCGGAGCATCCATGGTTGGACTCAGTGGTGCAGGGGGGAGGGTTTGCCCTGCTGGTCAAGGCTGGGTTTAAGATGCCCGCCGCCTTCCTGTTGATGTTCAAGCACATCGATCCCAATGGGATTAACGAAAGCAGTTCGTCGGGGCGGCCATGATCCGGTTGGGGGCAACGCTCGTTTTTGGTTGGATTTCCTTGGGATGGGCAGGGGGCGTAGCGGCTTTCGCCCTCTATCTACTCTATGAGAGATTTCGCAACAGGGATGTCGATTTATGGAGTCGCATTTCCCTGGGCAGAGCCAGTCGGGTTCTGAGCGGTGCCGCGCTCTCCATTCCTCTCCTTCTGATGTTCGCTGTTCCGTCAACCGTCGCAGAGCATCCCGTCGCGCTGGAACTGGTGTCGTTCATGTCGGAGCGTATCCCCGCGTTGAACTGGCCGGGGGTCAACGCAGGCCCCCCCCTCGCGCGGCTTTCCCTTGCGCTCGGCTGGTTGATCTCCCCGTGGGCTGTTGTCGTAGGCTGGCTGACGTGCTGGGAGACGGCCCGTCGAGCGCGATGGCTGGCAGATGACGGAAAGGACGACCGCGTCTTTTTCCGGAGCGTCGCAGGGGTGTTCGGTTCGATGGCTATTCTCTACATCGGAACCTTTGTCCCGATTGGAAATGTGAGGCCAGGCGAAGACTTCGTTGTCCAAGCGCTCTGTTTCGCGCTGCTGGTAAGGAGCTCGTTCAAGATGGCTCCAGCCTTTCTCCGCATGTTGAAGTACGTGGACGACCGCGAGGCTACGCATTAGCCCCGCCAAAGCCCGCAGCGCAACCGACGGTGATGATAACCTTGACTCGAGCGCTCGTTGCGGTGAACAATCCCCATGATATGCGCGTTATAGAGGGGCCTGGGTGGGGCGCCAGGCTCCCTAGTTATGGGGGGATCGATGTCTCTGTACTGGCGCTACTACAACCGTGGCTACGGAATGTACTCGAATTTCGGGTATTATTCGGATGGACTTGGGTTCGTTCGCGATACGGCTTCAATTGGGATGCCTACGTGGGTAGGTATTGCATATTCGGCACCGTTTAGTGTCGGTTTGAATGTTTTTAATGAGGTAAATTACGGATGGAATAGTTCTTTTTCGTATTATAATGTTACATTTAAAACAGCGTTAAGTATTGTTGGATTCGGCGCTGCTGGACCTATCGGCGCTTACGTCGGTGGCAAGGTTCTGGATTATGACGCCAATAATCCGTATTCGACTGTAGAAACACTCCAGCCGTTCTTGCCCAGCCTTCTGCGAATGACGGCGACGTTGAACTCCTGGATTCCTCCCATCGTCCTCGATCTTGACGGCGATGGAGTTGAAACTTCTGGAATTTTCGATTCGGAAGTCCTTTTCGACATCGACGCGGACGGTTTCCTAGAACGGACGGGATGGGTTTCACCCGATGATGGCATTCTGGCGATCGATCTCGACGGAAATGGGATCATCGATCAGGCGCGGGAGTTCGTCTTCACCTACCACGCGCCGGACGCCGAAGGTGATCTCGAGGCGCTTCGCCAAGCGTTCGATACCAACGGAAATGGAATCTTGGACTCTGGTGACGCTAGGTTCGCAGATTTCCGAGTCTGGCGAGATTTGGACCAAGACGGCGTTTCGGACGAAAGGGAATTGCAGTCGCTGTCTGCGGCTGGTATCGCTCAAGTAAATTTGGTCGGAACTGTCCCAGCTACGATTGGCAATCCTTTGCCCGGCGAAAACTCTACCCTCGCCATCACGACATTCACGCGGTCGGATGGTTCGTTGGGGCAGGCCGCCGACGTGGCCTTCGCTTTCGACCTGATCGGCGTTTCGGCAAGCACGGGCGATGGCGTCCGTTGGCTCACCCAGGAGGACGGCCAGACATTCGCGTTTTTCGAGGGTGGTGCCGACCGGACTATCTCGGTTACGCCAGATGTTTCCGGCCTGACCGGAGCGGAGGGGCGCGACACATTTGTTGCATCGGCGGAAATTACCGGAAGCCTTCTTCTTCGAGGCAATGGCGGCGACGATACGCTGCATGGCGGCAGCGGTCGCGACATGTTGATTGGTGACGATGGTGCAGACAACCTCTCTGGCGGAGCGGGAGACGATCTGCTCGTCGTCGATCGCTACGACGTGATCGACGGCGGGAGCGGTTACGACACAGTCCGCGTCGTCGATGATTCGGGCGTGACGATCGACCTTGCCGCAGCCCGCGTGGAAGCGGTGTCCGGAGGTGCGGGAGCCGACACGCTTGATGCCCGAGGCGCCATGAACGTGTTGCTTAATGGTGGCGCGGGTGATGACGTGCTGCTTGGCGGGGACGGCGCGGACATCCTCGAAGGGGGCGCCGGCGCAGATTGCATGCTTGGCGGGAAAGGAGACGACATCGTCACTTTCGATGTCGACGATCTGGAGTTCCGTGGGGGTGAAGGCTTCGATACCCTTGTGTTCGGGGGCGATGGCGCGATCGACATCGATATTGCGGGCCTTGAATTCGAATCGCTTCACGGCGGGGATACCCACGACCGGTTGGCGAATACCGGTGCCATTTCAGCCCAGATTTTCGGTGGGGACGGTGACGACATTCTGGAAAGCGGCACCGCGGGGGACATTCTTGCGGGTGGCAACGGGAACGATCGGTTCGTCCTGGGGGGCGGGAATGACCGGGTTCTGGGCGGCGACGGGACGGATCCCGCCCCGGCGCCAGGGGCGATCGCGGCGGCCGCAGACGGGGGATCGCGACGGGGCCGGGCCGGCGATGACCGCCGGTCGCCCCACCAGGGGTGGGGCGATAAGATGGTGATCATCCCGACTGGGTTTGGCACCCAGGGTTGGCGGCCGTCGCCCTCTTGGTTAGGATGCCGCCACGGGGGGACTAGGACCATCGACAGGGCCGGGCGCCGCGCCGGCCGTCCCGCCGCCACCCCAGCGGCCCGGACCAACGATGACCAAGCTTGATTCCTCCGCGGTGGTGTTGGCCTCGGCCTCGTTGCGCCAGGCCGTCCATTGGGTGGCCTTCGGCTACGAGCCTCTGTCTCCCGCCTGGGAAAGCGTCTATGACCGCCCGACCAGCCTCGACCACGATGACCCGCGAATTCGTCATGCCGTCCGCGACCTCTATGCCGCGATGATTTCTGGCCTGCCGGTGTCCGGCGAAGAGGGGATGGGCGTCCAATACCTTCACTTCATGCCCGACGGCGAGTGCGAGCCGATGGATATTGACGATGATCCGGCCACCTGGGGCATCAAGGTACGCTGCGGTGAGTTTGCGCAACTGCGGCCGGTGCCGCAGGCCATCCTGGAGGCGGCGCGCAAGACCGGCGTCGATTTCGAGCGGTCGCGGTTGGAGGTCTTTGAAGGAGCCAACCCTGACGGCGCCGCGCTGTGGCGCAACCTCCAGATCGCCTTCGTCGATCTCCAAAGGGTGTTTCCGGGTAAGGACGTGGGCGGCGGAGAACCGGCCGCGGGCTACATCGACAGCAAGTTGCGGCGCGCCTATGTCTGGATCAGTGGACGCATCCTCGCCGCGCCCGAGGAGCGTCATCTCTGGACGCGAACCGCGATCGAGGCGGATCTGAGCACCTTCACCGAAGATCTGAGCGAAAACGACCGCTATGTCGTGGCGTCGATGGTGATGTCCGATGACCAGCGTTACGGCGACCGACAGGGACGGCGTGGACGCAGTGCGCCGGGGCGAAAAACCACCAAAGTGGGGTCACCAAAAAAGAAGCGTTAAATCAATCGCTTGCGTGTGAACCTCCCCCCTGTTGTCGCTGCCGGGTGACCCGGGTGACCCGGCGAAGCCCATTCTGAATTTTGGCTACCTTGGCGTATCGAAATTGCGCCAAGGAGCCGATCATGTGCCGTAGGCCATCCCTTCCGCCCTGTTGTGGTCTGGTCCAACCGTCCCTCACGGGAGCGCCGTCCGTTTCCGCTCCGACTGGGGGGCTCTGACCGTGCCCCCGCGTCCCGTGACCCATCTGCCGGAGTCGGCCCCGCCGGCGGTGGTGCTGGGGATTGCCAGCCGCAGCATGACGGTGGGCGCCCCGGAGATCGGTATCGCCGCCGACGGTTCCCGCCACCAGACCATCGCTCTCAACGACTGGGCATGCCGGTTCGCCCAGGCCAACGGTTCGCCGTGCGCGCATTGCCGTCCGCGTACCCCGAAGGCGGCAGTGCCCTATTCGGGGGGGCTGCTCGCCGGAGTGCCCACCACCTTTCTTCTCCGCCTCTACGACATGGGCGGGGCGTGGCGAATCGTGCCGCCGGGATTGCTGGCCGGGTCCTACCGCACCACCGTCGCGAACTTCCAGGCCACCCTGGAGGACGCGTGCGTCATGCCGCTGTCGGCGGCATCGCGCCGCAACCGGCTTGACCGCCGCAAGGTGCGCAGATGGTTGCGCCGCCTGTTCGATGAATTTGATGCCGCTTATCAGCCGCGGGCAACCCGGTGGATGGCGATGGACGGTGTCCAGCCGGTGGGGACGACCTACACCAACATCCTCGACGTCGAGAGCGGCGCAGTCCTCGATGTGCTGCCCGCCTACGACGGCCCGACCATCATCGCCTGGCTGAAGACGCTACCCAACCGCGATGTGATCAGGGTCTTCGCCATCGACCCCAGCGCCATGGAGCGGCGCGCCATCCGTGACGGCCTTGCCGGTCGCAATGGGCCGGTTGTGGTGATCCTGCTCGACCACCGCCACGTCATCGCCCTGCTGCTGAAGGGCATGCATGAGGTGCGGATCGCCTGCGGCTTGACCGGCCAGCGCGAGCGCCTGACCGAGAACGGGCGCAAGGTCGACCGCCTCAAGGCGCTGATGGAACGGTCGGGACGGGAATTGGACGACGATCAGCGCGTCTGGCTGCTCAAGATGCTCGACCGCGAACCGATGCTGCGGCGGGCCTGGGAATGCAAGGAGGAATTCCTCGCCACCGTGATGACCGCCATCAGCCCCAAGATGGCGGCGGAGCGCTTCGCCCGCTGGCAGGCCCGCATTCCCAATGATGTGCGTGGCTACTTCGCCACCTTCGTCAACACCATCGGTTCTGAATGGCGCCACGAATTCACCGCGTCGTTCGGCCCCGCCCGCTTCGGCACCAACCAGGTCGAGTCCCTGAACCGCCGCCTCAAGGAGATCACCCGCGACCTCAACGGCGGCCATCATCACCAGGCGATCCGCGCCCGCATGCTGTTCCGCTACGGCACGCCGCAGGCGCGGCGGCTGATCCACGACCTCATCGCCCAGATCACCGCCGAGGTCGCCGCTATCGATTTTACCCCCTCCCGGAAGAAGGATTGATGCCATGGATGTCCGTGTATTGTCGTCACTCGCCGCCAACCGTCGTGCCGAGGCGACGGACTTGATCCAACGCCTGCTGCGCCTGGGGGTGGAGTTCAGCCAGATCATCGCGGCGCCCCCCGGAACCGGGCCGTCCTCCGCATCGGCCATTCCTCTCGACGGTGAGGATTATCCCGTCTTTTGTGTCGAGGCGGATAAGACCTTTTTCACCCCTAAGTCGGCGGAAGCCCCTGCCGCCGTAGCGGGCGGACCGTCTCCCCAGATGCTTCCCGTGGGCCTCACCTGGGAGGTTGTGGACAGTCGGGACCTGGAAAACGTATGGCCGCCCAAAACCGACGAGAGCGATCCCTTCGGCGATCTCCTGGTTCATGTCATCGCCACCCTGGAAGCCAGGGGTACGTCGGTGATCATGACCAAGGCCATCGCCGCAGAGCTGTTCGACGTGCTCAAGTTGCCGCAGCCGGACAAGGCCATTCCCCACAGCATGGATGGGCGGCACCGCCTTCAGGGAAAGGTCTCCTCCAAACTGGGCAAGCTCGCCGACGACGGTCGTGTCCTCAAGAATCTCGACGGCAATAACCGCGGCATCTGGTCGCTGCCGAAGTCCAATCAGCGCGCCGTCAGCGCGGCCTGAGGAGACAGGTCGTGCCCGCCCCCACCATCAACCTCGGTCCCCGCACGCGGACGCGCCCGCGCGCCGCCGTCGTGCGGGTGGGGGGGTGAGCGATGCCGCGGGTGCCGGACAATTGGCCGCCGGGGGCTCTGCCACGGGTGATGGACCGGGAGTTGGCCTCTTACTACTGCAATGTCTCGCCCAACACCTTCGACCGCCTGGTTGCCGCAGGGAAACTTCCGCTGCCGCGACCCGTTGACGGAACGAGCAGGAAAGGTTGGGACCTGCGGCAGCTCGACCGCGCCATCGACCACTGGTTTCCCGAAGGAAACCTCGACGAGGCGACTGCCACCCGCCAGGTGCTTCAGGAAAGGATGGAGCGATGTCAGGCGAAACCCTCAGCGCCACAGCGGTGAGCCGACGCCGGCCCCGCAAGCCGGTGCCCTTCCTGGTGCGGATCAGCGGGCGATTCTACTGGCAGCCGACCAGGGCGGTGCGGTCGCTGGGCTTCGCCGCCGAGCCGCTCGGGAAGGAGAGGCTGGCGGCGATGCGTCGGGCGCTGGAGCTCAATGCCCAGGTGGCGGAGGAGCGGCAGCGTCGGGACGCGCCGGCGCTGAAGGACCCCTATTGGGCGGCGATCCCCGCCGGCACGCCGCTCAACCCGCTGACCGGCAAGCCGAAGGGAAGCGTCGATGACGTGGTCGAATTGTACTATCGCGACCACAAGAAATTCGCCAGCAAGGCCGAGTCGACCAAGCGCGGCTATCGCTACAACATCGGCCGCATCCTCGCCTGGTGTGGCGGCACCATGATCGCCCACATCGACCGGCCTTTGATCAAGACCTGGCAGCTGGTCCTGGAACAGGAGGCACCGATGATGGCGGCGGCCATCCTGCGTACGCTGTCGATCTTGATGGGGGTGGCACGTGACTGGGGCTATATCGCCGACAACCCGGCCAGCAAGCTCGGGCTGGCCTCTACCTCCAGCGCCGACGACCAAGCGGAAGACGGCGCGGTCGACATCCTGTGGACGGAGGAGGAGGCGCGCACCTTCCGCGCGACGGCAGTCGCCTCGGGAGCCAAATCTCTGGCCGACGCGCTGATGCTGGGGCTGCATCTCGGGCAACGTGAGGGCGACGTGCTGCGCCTTCGTTGGAGCCAGTACGACGAAGAGACCGGTCTGTTCCTGATCCGGCCGCGCAAGGTCAAGCGGCGGGGAGTTGTGCTGATGGTTCCCGCATCCCCGGAATTACGGGCGTGGCTGGCGGCGATGCCCCGGCCCGATGACCGCAACCAAGTCATCGTGCTGCGCGAGGCCGGCGACAGACGCTACCGGCCGGGGCCCTACAAGGAGGACTACTTCCGGGCGAGGGTGGCGGAGATCCGCGACAAGGCCAATCTGCGCAAGGCGCTCGCCTTCCGCTATACCCGCCATACGGCGGCGACCAACCTCGGCCGCGCCGGGTGCAGCCCGCACGAGATCATGGCCATCACCGGCCACACCCGCCTGGAGACCGTCATGAAGTACGTCAAGCCGGATCCGGTCATGGCCGCCGCCGCGATGGCCAAGCTCGACGCGGCGCGGATGGCGTTGCGGGCGAAGCTTGGGGAGGCCGGCGAGGAAGCGGCGTTGCCTGAGGACTGACGGCAATTTGGTCAGTCGTCGCTCAGGACGTCTCGCAATGCCCGTTCCGGGTCGGCCAGGAAATGCCGCATCACCCGGTAATGCTCAGTCTCTTCCGGGGTCACCGAATGGATTGCGCCGCCGTCCAGTGACCGCAGGGCAGCGCCTGGCAAACTCATGAGAATGGGCGAATGGGTGGCGATGATCGCCTGGACCCGTCCACTCCTTTGCCAGTCGCGTAGGATGCGCAGGAAGGCCAGTTGCCGGGTCGGCGACAACGCCACCTCGGGCTCGTCCATCAGGTAGAGGGCGCGTTGGTTCGCCCCCAGCCGGTTGTCGAACAGGGCAAGGAAGGATTCGCCGTGGCTCTGGCGATGCATATGCCGGCCGCCGTAGTTGCCGAGATCGGCCACCTCGTCGATGTAGCTGGCCAACCCGAAGAAGCTCTCGGCGCGGAAGAAGAAGCCGTTGGAAATCTTCGGCAGCCAGGACAGGCGCAACGCCTTTGCCAGTGCGTTGTCGGCTCCGTCGCTTCCCGGCCGGTGGTCCTGGCTGCCCCCGAGGGCAGGGAAGCCCGCCGCCGCCGCGATGGCCTCCACCAAGGTCGATTTGCCTGAGCCGTTCTCGCCAACCAGGATGGTGATGGGGGCGGTCAGGTCGAGGCTGAAATCGCCCTTGCGCAGGAACGGGAGGGTATTGAAGGGGAAGCAGCTCTCGTCGGCCTTTTCCGGCAGGACAGTGATGCGTTTGAGGAAAGGGGCGGAGAGGTTTACCTTAGCCATTCGGCTTTTCCGGGATTGGAAGGGCAAAAGGGGTGCTGTCTTCGTTGAGAAGATCAAGGTCCTCGATCATCCGCCCCAAGGTCAAGAATGCCTCCCGATAGGCGATTTCTGGGGAAGGGCCACCCTGCCACATCGAATGGCTGAAGCTGGAACACCAGAGAAGGCAGGCGTGCACGCTCTCCCGGATTTCCGGAGCGCCGACATAGATGTGAAAGGGCTCAAGGGAGCCGTCGGCCCCCTTGAGCTTCACTTCGACAGCATATTCGGCCAGCACGTTGGCAATCCACACGCAGGTCAGTTGGCAGACGCAGGTTGCTGCCATTCGATGCCCTGGCAGAGGCCGCGCTGGTCATCCCAAACCCCACCGGCGTCCATACATGCGTCTTCAGCAAGAAACGCTCGCAGGAAGTAACCCAGTATAAGGGCAAGGGTGGCCAGCAGGATCGCATAGGGCAGCTTCATGTCAGTACCTCTTTGGCAGCCCCCGCGGGCGATATTGCTCACATGCGGCGGAGCACGTTTGGCCCCCCTTTCGGCCGGCGGCCCGGCCAGTGCGGTTTGCCTTCTGGTCCTCCTCGCTATCTTGCGGGGAGTTTCCTTTGACAACCCGATCCAACCACTCTCGTGCATCGCTGATCGTCGCGGCTGTGGCCGCGCCGGCATTTCCACGACGTGAAGCCTCGCAATTCGCTTTGCAGTGGAAATATTTGTCTGAATTTTTCCAGTCGGCTCCGCGCATGTCCAGGTAATTTCCCAACATATCGCCTGCGGCACCAACGCTTTGCCCAACGGCGTCCACGGCCCCCTGAACGCGTTCGACAATCCCAGGTGACTTGGACTGCGAAGCGGCCGAGTTGCTTGTGGCAAGTTGCGCATTGATCGCCTTTTCCGTAGGCCCCCCAGGCCGCATGAAGGCATCGACCTTCAGGCCGTTGTCCTTTTGGATGGCGCGGATGCCGTCAAACATCTGGGGATCGGCCCAGTCGTCGATGCCGCGTTCGGGCGGGACCTTGTAATAGCCAAGCTGCGACAGCGCCCGCTTGGTGTTCTTCAAATCGCCGGTGTTGAGGCGCCAGTTGGTGCCCACCGGGTCCTTCAACGAGAACCAGGACATCATTTCTCTCCTCGCGGCCGGCGCAGCGATCATCCGCGCGCAGACCGTCGGCATGCGTCAGCATTCCACACCCGGAATGCCGGACGCGGTTTGGACCAATGGTGAGTGGGGACGCCGTCCGCCGGTTCTCCCTTGCGGTCGCGCACCGCGCAGGGCCGTCGGTTTCCCGAGGAGCTGACCAGTCCGGTTCTCCATCCGTCTCGCGCAGAACGATGGGCCGTCGGGCACGCTGCATTACCGATTATCAGGCCGCGCACGCATTGTCAAGAACGTTTAAGGAACGCGTCAGTGGAGCGAGCGTTGCCCCGACGTCAGGCTCTGATGCAGCGCGCCTTCAAAGGCGGCGCGGAGGCGGCGAAGACTGACGCCGTTGCGACAAGCGCGGCGAAGGTGCCTCCGCACCTCGGATGGCAGTTCCGGCAATGCGCCTGGGACCAGGCCCCACTGCTTCTCGCAGTCACGTTTGATCCCCGCCAGGACGGCATCGAGGTGATCGGCACCCGGAGAGTCCACGGCAACCACACGCAGTCTGGTCAGAAGGGGACCCCGGAGGGCGTGGGAATCATTGGCGGTCAAAATCCAGCTGACCGCACCGAGGTCGGCCGGCGAGCATAGGCATTCATCCAGCCACGCGCGGGCTGTCACCGGCTCAGTCAATCCCAACAGCGTCTGCCGAAGATCTCCGTTTCGGCCGTCGGGGCGGGTCTTGTCGATTTCATCGACGAGGACAATCGGATTGGCGACCTGGGAGCGGCGAATTATCTGCAGCACGTAGCCGGGTTGGGCCGTCGCCCACCCTCGCGCGGTGCCGGCGAGCAGCCTGTTGTCGCTGGAGCCCGCGGCGCTGATTTCGCCGAATCCAGTTCCGGCAAGATCGGCGAGACGGCGCGCGAAGGAGGTTTTCCCGCAGCCAGGCGGTCCGACCAACAACACGGGCCGGAACTGGAACCCCGGCAGTCCCACACTCTGGCGCAGACGGAGGTCGTCGGTGATCGCGGCGATCACCGACGTCATCCACGGGAACTCCAAAGTAAGCACCGTGGACAGCAGATCGGCCGGCAGGCCCTCGGACAGCGGCAGCGGCTTAGTCAGTGTCTTCCATGCCTCGACCAAAGCGCGATCGTCGGCGCCGTTCCTGAGGGTCGGGATGCCTTGGGGCAGCACCACCAACGCACCGGGATTGGCCGATGCCGTGGCCGACGATGTCGGGGGTATGGCGACCGACGCTACGGTGGTTTGAAGCCATCCTTCCAACAAGCGGCGCCGATCTTCGCCAAACGCGCGGGCAAGGTCGCCGATCAAACCTTCGGCCCATTCCGCGGCGAGGCGGTCAAGCCGGCGGGCTTCCCGGCGCCGACCGCAGAAGCGCTCAGCCCGGGCCCGTCGGGCGAGTTCGGCGGCGACCTGGGCTGTGGCGGCTTGATCTCCGTGCGAGGCGGCCAAGGTCAGCCAGGAATAGCTCAGATCACCGCCCTCGCGACCAAGCCGGTCGGCAACGGCGACCATGGCGGTGGTATTCTGCGTGGCTGCAGCCGTCAGATGCTCGCGGCCTCTATCATCGGCGAAGGCAGTCTTGTCCAAGAGGAGGGATAGCAATTGCGAGCCGATGCCGGAGCGGAAAGAGTTGGGGCTGATCTCGCGCCAGGAGGAGACGGAAAGGTTGGAACTCGGCTGAGTGGCCATTGCGGGGGCTCCTATGCTCTGGCCGAGAACATATGAAGAACATATGCGCGCGCAAGTGACCTGATGGGGGGCGTATATGCAGTGGAGCTGGCCGGGCTGCCTCAGGCCGATTTTCCGTGCGACACCGGTGACCTGGGGGAGCGTCAAAGTGGATCATTAGCGAACCCGAAGGTACAATTGGGCTCCCCACACCGACGGAACCTGCCGTCCGTTCAGGGGCTGACAACGACGGACGGGGCAGATATGACCGACACGCTGGTTGCCGAACCTGCCGAAGTCGCGGACGAACAGAGAAAATCAAAGCGCCTGGATACGTCTCTTGAGGCTTCCGGAGCCGAGTTCCTCGTCCTCGGAAATCTTCTGATCGAAGGCATCCCGAGTTACAAAGCCTATGTCAATTTTCCAGGCTATGACCTGATCGCGACGAATCCAAAAAATAATACTTCCGCTCGAGTGCAGGTGAAGAGCAGATTCGTTACTGATTTCGATGGCATGATTATCAAGAACTACGACACGGATTTCGTGGTGTTCGTGGCCTTGAACCGTGGCTATCACCGGGGTCCGAAGAAAGGTGATGCCGGAATTCGCCCTCCTGCATTTTTTGTGCTTCCCATCGAATACATTCTTGAAGTCCGAGATCCGAACAACAAGTGGGGCAAGATCATTAAGCGCCGCTTGACCAATCTGGATAGCTTTCGGGATCGGTGGGATCTGATCAGGGAATTCCTCTCCCGATGACGGTGATCCTCGCTCACAGCCAATGGCACACTGGTGTTGCTGCAGAGGCATTCACAGCGGCCCTCTTCGCCCGCGCCGGCTACGACATCTCGGTCCAATACGGCGCCAATCAGCCCGAATACGACCTACTGGTGGTGCGGGGTGAGGCCATGCTGAAAGTGTCGGTCAAAGGAAGCAAGGATGGCGGTTGGGGGCTCACGCAGAGCCACAAGAGCAAGGAGGTGAGTTACCACCAAGCCGTTGATGCGTGGCTGATGAGGCATAAGCCACGCACTATCTTCGCACTGGTCCAGTTCGAAGGCGTCGGCTTGTTGGAAACGCCCAGGGTCTACCTTGCAACGCCAGCAGAAATTGCAGCGCAGCTAAAGCAATCTGCGGGCGGGCGTGGCGAAACGATACTTTGGGAAAATCATGCCTGGGGGCCACGGGCCGCCGGCGCCGGAACCACGGACAGGCTACCCGATCCGTGGAGATTTAGCTTGGATCGTATCGAGGAACTATTGCGCACGGCCTAACCGGTGAATTTCCGAGCGAGCCGGAAATCGGAAGCCTGGGACGGGCTCCGTAACGCGTGAAATCTATTGAGCTGGGGAGGCTTCGGCTCCCCCGATTTCAGGAAACAAGTTTGAAATCGGGGGAGGCGAAGTTTGAATTTTGGTGGGCGCACAAGGACTCGAACCTTGGACCCGCTGATTAAGAGTCAGCTGCTCTACCAACTGAGCTATGCGCCCCCGGCGAGATGGCTGGGCTGTGCCCGCCGTGGAGGCCGGCTTTATAGTTCGATCCGGCGGGGGGTGCAAGGGGAAAATTCGCCATGCGGGTGCGATGGACGCGGGGCGGTGGGCGTGCGCACGGTTGGACAATTCGTGACCGGGCGATTACAAACGGGGGCCGGGGAAACGCCAATGAGGGGCCCGTCCGACATGACCGATTCCGTCAAGTTCTTCCTGCCCGAGGACAAGCTGCCGAAGGCCTGGTACAACCTTGCCGCCGACCTGCCGGTGCCGATGGCGCCGCCGCTGCATCCGGGCACCATGAAGCCCATCGGGCCCGACGACCTGGCCCCCATCTTCCCCATGGCGGTGATCGCCCAGGAGGTCTCGACCGAGCGCTGGATCGAGATTCCGGAACCGGTGCGCGAGGTGCTGCGCCTGTGGCGGCCGTCGCCCCTGATCCGCGCCCGCCGCCTCGAGAAGGCGCTGGACACCCCGGCCCGCATCTATTTCAAGTACGAGGGCGTGTCGCCGGCCGGCAGCCACAAGCCCAACACCGCCGTGCCGCAGGCCTTCTACAACAAGGAAGAGGGCGTCAAGCGCCTGTCCACCGAGACCGGCGCCGGCCAGTGGGGCTCGTCGCTGGCCTTCGCCGGCTCGCTGTTCGGCCTCGATGTCGAGGTCTTCATGGTGAAGATCTCCTACAACCAGAAGCCCTACCGCCGCGCCCTGATGGAGACCTACGGCGCCCGCTGCATCGCCTCGCCGTCGACGCTGACCGCCGCCGGCCGCGCCGTCCTCGAGCAGTTCCCCGACTCCAACGGCTCGCTGGGCATCGCCATCTCCGAGGCGGTGGAGATCGCCGCCGGCCGCGACGATACCAAATACGCGCTGGGCAGCGTGCTCAACCACGTCTGCCTGCACCAGACGGTGATCGGCGAGGAGGCCATGCTGCAGATGGAAATGGCCGGCGACCAGCCCGACGTGGTCATCGCCTGCACCGGCGGCGGCTCCAACTTCGCCGGCCTGGCCTTCCCCTATATCCGCGAGAACCTCAAGGGCGCCAAGGTGCGCGTGGTCGGCGTCGAGCCGTCCTCGTGCCCGACCCTGACCAAGGGCCGCTTCGCCTACGATTTCGGCGATACCGGCCACCTGACCCCGCTGGTCAAGATGCACACGCTGGGCTCCACCTTCATGCCGCCGGGATCGCACGCGGGCGGGCTGCGCTACCACGGCATGGCGCCCATGGTCAGCCACGTCAAGGATCTGGGTCTGATGGAGGCGCGCTCCTACGCCCAGACCGAGTGCTTCAAGGCCGCCGTCCAGTTCGCCCGTGCCGAGGGCATCGTGCCGGCCCCCGAATCGTCGCACGCCATCAAGGGCGCCATCGACGAGGCACTGGAGGCCAAGGCCGAGGGCAAGGCGCGGAGCATCCTGTTCAACCTGTCCGGACACGGGCATTTCGACATGCAGGCCTATACCGACTTCTTCGCCGGCAGCCTGCGCGACCTGCCCTATGACGAGCATGAACTGGAGGCGGCGCTGTCGGCGCTGCCCAAGGTGGGCTGAGGGGCGGCGTTACCGCCCCAATCCCTTCAGCAGGTTCTGCAGCAGTCGTCCCGGGTCCGGCTTGGCCGGCTCCTCGGACGGCTGTTCCTGGGACTGCTGTTGCTGGCCTTGCCGCGGCGTCCCGCCGCCGCCCAGCAACCCCTCGATCAGCTTGCCGCCCTTCTTGCCGCCCAGCGCCCGGCCCAGGCCGCGCGCCACCAGATACTGCTGCAGGGCGTTGATGTCGATGACCTTGCGGGGATTGTCGATGGGACCTTCCAGCCGCACCACCGCCGGCGGCGCCTGGCTGCCCGCCAGTTGGAAGGCCACCGCCGTGGTCATGGTCCAGGGCGGCAGGCGGACCACCGTCTCGGCGGTGGCGGTGCCGCCCTCGGCGTCGAGGCGGAGGTCGCGGCTGGTGACGATGCCGTTCTCTGCGGTGAAGGTCCCGCTCAGCCGCGAGAACCGGGTGGTGCCGCCGGACAGGCCGGTGTTCAGCAGCCCCAGCACGCTGCCGATGTTCTCGATGTTCTGGAGCTGGCGGTTGACCGAAGGCAGGTCGAACCCGGCGATGACGCCGTCGGCGACGGCCAGCATTCCCTTGCCGGTCAGGGACTGCGCCATGGCATAGGTGGAGGTGCCGGCGGTGGCGAAATCGGCCTGGGCGTCCGTGCGGCCCTGGGTGACGGCGATTCCGCCGGCCCCCAACTCGGCACGCGACAGGTTGGCGCCGGCCACCGCCAGCGATGCGGTCAGCGCCGGGGTCCCGGCCGTGGTCAGCCGCGCCGAGGCCTTGAGGTCGCCGCCCAGCAGCCGCCCGGTCAGGCCGTCGATGGCGGCGGCGCCCTGGCCGACCACCAGCGCCGTGCGCGGCGACGCCAGCTCCCAGCCGTTCCAGGTCAGTGAGTCGGCCGACAGCGCCACATCGGCGCCAAAGGAGCGTGTCCAGTCCAGGTCCAGCGGGTCCCGCGACCATGGTCCCGACCCGCCGGTGGCGGCGGGCACGGCCGGGGCCGGCGCGGGCGCCAGCGAGGGCGGCAGGCGCGGCGATCCCGGCAGCAGCCGGCCGGTGCGTTCGGCGGGCAGGAACGGCCCGAGGTCGATGGCGTTGCCGGCCAGGGTTCCGGTGACCATGGGCGCCGGGCCGTCCAGCCCGACCCGCAGGGTGCCGGTCACCCGCGCCGGGCCGGCCGACAGGGCAAGATCGGGCAGGGCGACGGATCGGGGCGTGGCCTCGACGGTCGCCGCCAGGGCGAAGGTGCCGACGGGTCCGGCCGGCCGGTAGGCGGGCGAGGCCAGGCGGACCAATCGGGTGACGCTATCCGAGGCGGCGGTGACCTTGAGCCTGGCGGCCGGGGCGGTGAGCGGCGAGGACAGCGCGCCCTCGGCCGCCACCGTCACGCCGCCGGTCTCTGCGCGGGCTCGCACGTCCATGGCGTCCCAGTCGCCGTCCACGCGCGCCGAGGCCGACAGGGCGCCGAGATGGTCGAGGGGGGCGGGGATGCCCAGGAAGCGGAACAGCCGCGCCGGCTGCGGGCTGTCCACCTCGACGGTCAGGTTCTCGGCGCGCGGGGTCGGCGTGCCCAGCCCGAGCAGGCGGCCGGCGGCGGCGGCGCGGCTGCCGGCCAGACGGGCCGAGGCCTGCGACAGGGTCAGGTCGCCGTCCTTCAGTCTCGCCGCCAGCCGGACGTCGTCGGCCGCGACGTCGTTCAGCGTCAGCTGTCCCACTGTCAGCGAGACGTCGGCGTCGATCCCGGCCAGGGCCTCCAGCGGTGGCCGCTGCCCGGTGGCGTCGCCCGCCGGGGCCGGTGGGGCGGCCGGTGGGGCGGCGGGTGCCGCCGGCTGGTCGGCCGGAATGGCGGGAAGGTAGTGGTCCAGGTTCAGGGAATCGACGGTCAGGCGGGCGCCGAAGGCCGGGCGTCCGTCCAGGCGGGCGGTCAGGGCGCCGGTGGCATGGGTGGAATCCAGGCGCAGATCCAGGTTCCTGGCCTCGACCTCGGGCCAGGCTCCGCTGAGGTCGGTGGACAGGTCAAGCCGCAGCAGGCGGCCGGCCGGCACCGCCGTCACGTCGGCGCCCAGCCACGACGCCAGCGCGCGCAGGTTGTCGGATCGCGCCTCGGCCTGGCCCTCGAAAACCGGCCGGCCGTCCTCGGGCGCCAGCACGCCGGCCAGCGACACCACCGAACCGCCGGGAAGCTGGGCGGTGGCGCCGTTGAGCACCAGTTCACCATCGGCCAAGGTCGCCTCGACGCGGGCGTTCTCGATCACCGCGCCGCGCCACGACAAGGCCTCCACCGCCACCGCCGCGTCCACGAACAGGTCGCGGGGCAGGGAAAAGGCGGTCGTCGCCGTGGCCGGCTCGGTGTCCGCAAGGGAGGTGGTGGCCGGCGGCGGGGCGGAGGGCAGGGCAGGGCCTGGTCGCGCGGCGGGTGACGGGAGCGCCAGCCATTTGTCCAGGTCCAGCGAGGCGACGGCAAGACGCGCGTCCACCTTGGCGACGGCGCCCAGTCCGACCGTCACCGCGCCGGACGCCCTGGTCTCGCCCAGCATGACGGTCAGGTCGGAAACGGCGACCTGGTCGGCGTCGGCCGCCAGGGTGGCCTCGACCTTCAGGTCGGCGGCGGCCGGCAGGGGAGCGTCCGGCGTTCCCATCACGGCCGCCAGCCGCCTGAGGTCGGCGGCGGCGGCGGTGAGCTTGCCGCGCAGGGTGGGGCCGGCCGACAGCCGGGTGAGCAGGCCGGAGAATTCCGCCCGAGCGTCCGCCTCAAGGACCTGTACCGCCAGGCGGGCGGTCGATCCGCGATCCGCGCCAACCCGGTCGAGAGCCCCCGAGAAGGTGAGATGGGCGCCGCCATAGGCCAGGCTGCCCTTGGCCTTGAACGGGCCGGTGGGACCATCGGCGTCAACGCGGGCATCGATCCCCCGCACGGCCAGCGGTTCGGCATCGTCGCTCCGATAGGTCACCGTGCCGTCGCGGACCACCACCGTGCCGATAGACAGGCCGCCGCCGGCGGTCGCGCCGCTGTCGGCGGCCGGTGACGGCATCGGCGCCGGGTCGTCGCCGCCCAGCGACGGTTCGGGGGTGAACGTCCAGTTGCCGCCCCCCTCGGGCAGCGACACCAGATTGACCACCAGCCGGTCCAGCACCAGCGATTCCACCGCCACCTCGCCGGCAAGCAGCGGCAGCAGGGCGACCCGGATGGCCAGTTCGTCCACCGTGGCGAAAGGCTGTTCGCCGGCGCCGGGCAGGTTGCCGACGCTCAGGCGCTCGGCGGTGAAGGCGGGCGTCGGCAGCAGGCGCAGGCCGACGTCGCCGGCGATGACGACCTCGCGCCCGGTGGCCTCGGCGATGCGGGCGGCGATGTCGTCGCGGTAGCGGTTCCAGTCGATCAGTGCCGGCACCGCCAGCACCAGCACCACCAGCACCGCCACGACGGCGGCGGCGACCACCAGACCTTTCCTCATGCCCTCTTCCCCTTGTTCGACCGCGTCAGTTTAGGCCTAACCCGCCCGTTCATCAAACCTCGCCGGCCGTCGGGGCCGCCCAGGAAGGCGGACACCGGGGCCAGGGCCGGCACGTTCTCGGACAGGACCTTCAGGATGACCAGCAGGGGGACCGCCAGCAGCGCTCCCACCACGCCCCACATCCAGCCGCATATGACGAGCGACAGGAACACCAGCATGGGCGGCAGGGTCAGCCGCCGTCCGACCACCGTCGGGGTGACGAAATCGGCCTCGATGCTGGTCAGGGCAAGGAAGGCGGCGGCCGGCAGCAGCCCCCGCCAGACGTCGTCGAAGGACAGCAGGCCGACCACCGCCAGCACCGCCATGGTGACCGCCGAGCCGGCGTAGGGGATGAAGTTCATGGCGCCGGCCAGCACGCCCCACAGGGCCGGCGTCGGCATGTCCAGGCCCCACATGACCAGGGCGGTGACCGCTCCGAGCCCGAAATTGACCAGGGTGATCAGGCCGAGATACAGCGAGACGTCCTGCTTGACCCGTCGCGCCACCGCCAGCACCCGCCGCCGGCCGTCGCGGTGGCGCGGGACGCGGGCGGCGCGGGCCACCAGGCGCGGTCCCGACGCGAGCAGGAAGAATACCAGCACCACCACGATGACCGCCTGGGCAGCCAGTTGGGTCAGGCTGACCACGAACACCTCGCCGAGGTCGAATTGCTTGACCGTGACGACGCTTTTTCGTTCGGCGGCGCCGGCCAGGCGCTCGACGTGCTCGGTGGCTTCCAGCGCCTGCCGCACCGGCTCGCGCACGGGGCGAAGCTTGCGCTCGATCTCGCCCAGGCTTTGCGGAGCCCGCGCGATCCATTCGGCGGCGGGGGATGCCAGCATCTGGACGCCCCAGCCGACCGCCGCGACCATTCCCGCCGTCACCAGGCCGGCGGCCAGGCCGCGCGGCAGCCCCCGGCGTTTCAGGCGCGCGGCCACCGGGCCCAGCACCAGCGCCAGCAGCGCCGCGACCAGGATCGGCAGCACGATGTCGGCGGCGGCATAGGCGGTGTAGAGCAGCGCGAGCGTCAGCAGCCCCCCGGCCGCCGCGCAGGCCGGTGGCCGGTGGTGCGACGGCGCGGGCGGCTTGTCCATTCCTTCAAGGTGGGACCGCCGCGCGTCGGGATGAGATAGGCCGAGGGGATACCCCGGCCGGGTCAGGTCATCCGGGGGCGGCGCCGTCCGGCCCGTCCTCGATCCGGCGAACCGATTCCTCGACGGTGCGGCCGTGGTTGGTGGCCGGGTCGTGACCGTCCTTGCCGGTGACCATGTTCACCAGGCGGTGCAGAAGTGTATCCAGAGACTCGAGCGGACCGGCGTCCTTCTCGTTCGGGGTCCCCATTTCCCCCTCCGAGCTGACAAGCAGGAAGCGGGCATTATACGACAGGATAGGCGGCGGCGCCACATCAAACGGTTGCGAGCAGGCGGTCGCGCGGAGCCGGAACGGCCTGGGCGGGGCGCGCGATGTCCTTCATCAGCGCCGGGCCGTTGATCATGTCGCAGCCGGCGGCGACCGCGCCGGCCACGACCTTGCGGCGGCGTACTCCCCACACGAAGCAGCCCAGCCCCGCCGCCTCGGCCCGGGCCGCCAGTTCCTCCAACCGACCCAACAGATGGGCGTCGTCGGTGCGCTCGCCGTCGCCGAGGTCGGCGAGGTCGACGCCGACGAACGCCGCCCCGGCGTCGGCCGCCCTTTGGGCGCCGGGGGCCGCCAGCGGCACCCGCAGCAGCACCGCCCGGCACAGCCGGCGCAGCTCGCTGACGGCGGTGGCGAGATCCTTTCCGGCGGCATCGGGCGGCACCCCGAACAGCTCGATCACCAGCCGTGCGGCGCGGGCGTCGGCGGTGGCGTCGGCCATGGGGGCCAGCAGCTCCCGGCGGCGGCCGGAATAGACGGTGTCCCAATGGACCGGCACGATCGCCAGCGACCCAAGTCCCGCCTTCTCGGCGGCGCAGAATGCCCGCATGGCGCGGCCGATCAGGAAGTTGTCCAGCTTCTGCGAGGTGGCGTTGCCGCCGGTATAGGCGTGGCTGCCCTCCAGTGCCGGCCGGTCGGGATGGTCGATGCGCTGGATGTGGGCGCGGAAGGCGCCGATGGTCTGGTTGCCGGCCATCCAGGTGGGCCGCCACAACAGCGACAGGCGCACCTCGGCCGGCAGCGGCCGGGGGCCGTCCACCAGCGCGTCGGCCCCCCATCCCTTGTCGATCACCAACGGCTTCCATTCGGGGCCGGGGCGGCCGCGGTGGTCGAGGGGAACCAGGCCGGTGGGGGCGGCGATGGGGGGGCGGGCGGACGCCGCCTGCGGGCGCGGCGGCGGCGGCGACGACGGCCGGAGGTGGGCGCGGATCTGGTCGGGGGACGGGTCGGTCTTCGGCGGCGGTGGGCCGGGACGCATATGGGCGCGGATCTGGTCGGGGGTGGGGGCCGACAGCTTCTGTTTCATCCACGACCGCATGGACTCGTCGCCGCCGCCGTCGTCGTGGGCGATGGCGACCATGGCCCGCATCTCGTTGACCGCCGCCGCGATGGCGCCGGGGTTGATGGTGCCGTCGGGCCCGACCGCCCCCGCCAGATGGACCTCGGCGGCCAGCGCCAGCGGCCGGTCCGAGCCCAACACCTTGTCTCCGACCAGCCGGGTGCCGAGATCCTTGGCGATGTCGAGCGCGCGGCGCCGTCCCTCGGCGTGCGAGCAGGTGCGGAACAGCAGCGCGAAGACGTCCTGGCCCTGACGGCCATAGACGTTGCCGGGGCCGATATGCAACTGGATGACGCCTTCGGCGATCATCATCACCTTGTCGGCGATGTGGCCCCATTTGTCGCCCACCGCCTCGCGGAATTCGACCAGCGAGACGATCTGCAGGCGCGTGCTGTAGCGGCCGTCGTCCTCCTGCAGCATCTGCTGGACGGCGAGACGGAAGGAGTCGTCGGTCAAGTCGGCCGGTGGCGGCTTCGTGGCCGGTGCCGGTGCCGGCGCCTTGTCAGCCGGGCCGCGCCGGACCAGGCCGACGAGGCGGGACAACAGGCCACTTCTCGGCCCCATCCTGCTCATGGTGCGCTTCTCCGCGTGTCATGGCGGCAGGATAAGGCCGCCCGCGCGGATGGGCAACCGTCAGCCCAGCTCGGCCCGGTACTGGGCGGCCAGCGCCACGTAGTTGGCGGCCGACTGGGCGAAGAACGCGACCTCGTCGGGACGCAGGTCGCGCATGGGCTTGGCCGGGCTGCCGGCCCACAGTTCGCCCTTGCGGACGCGCTTGCCGGGGGTGACCACGGCGCCGGCCGCCACCATGGCCCCCGATTCCACCACCACGCCGTCCATCACCGTGGCGCCCATGCCGATGAAGCAATCGTCCTCCAGCGTGCAGGCATGGAGGATGGCGCCGTGGCCGATGGTGATGCCCGAGCCGATATAGGTGCCGAACCGGCCGCCGGTCACGTGGACGACGGTGCCGTCCTGGATGTTGGTGCGCGCGCCGATGCGGATCTCGTGGACGTCGCCCCGCACGGTGCAGTTGAACCACACGCTCGACTGGGCGCCGATCGCCACGTCGCCGATCACCACCGCCCCGGGGGCGATGAAGGCGTCGGCGGCGATGTCGGGCAGGCGGCCCTTGTTGGGCAGGATGATGGGGGCGGCGGCCATGGTGGCTCCTTACGGGAACAGCGGCTGCTGGTCGATGGCGGTGGTCTCCGGCAGCCCGAACATCAGGTTCATGTTCTGGATCGCCTGCCCCGAGGCGCCCTTGACCAGGTTGTCGATCACCGAGCAGATGATGGCGCGTCCCTCGACCCGGTCGTCGAACACGTTCATGAAGCAGAAGTTCGAGCCCCGCACGTGACGGGTGGCGGGAACCACGCCCTCGGGCAGCACCTTGGCGAAGGGCTCGCCGGCGAAGCGCTTGGCCAGCACCTGGCGCAAATCGGCGGCCTTGTGGCGGCCCCGCAGCTTGACATAGATGGTCGACAGCATGCCCCGGTTCATGGGCATCAGATGGGGCGTGAAGTTGACCACCACCGGCTTGCCGGCGGCGCGCGACAGCTCCTGCTCGATCTCGGGGGCGTGGCGGTGGCCGGCGATGCCGTAGGCGTGGATGCCCTCGGCGACCTCGCAATAGAGGTTGGCCTCCTTGGCCGAGCGGCCGGCCCCCGAGACGCCCGACTTGGCGTCGATGATGATGTCCTCGGCCAGGATCGCGCCGGCGTCCAGCAGCGGAACCAGCGGCAACTGCACCGAGGTGGGATAGCAGCCGGGATTGGCCACCAGCCGCGCCGACTTGACTTTGTCGCGGGCCAGCTCGGTCAGCCCGTAGACCGCTTCCTTCTGCAGCGCCGGCGCCTTGTGCTCGTGGCCGTACCACTGGGCGTAGAGCGCCAGTTCGGCGAGGCGGAAGTCGGCCGACAGGTCGACGGTCTTCACGTGCCGGGGCAGGCCGGCGATGACCTCCTGGGTGGTGCCGTGGGGCAGGGCGCAGAACACCGCGTCGATGCCGCCGAAATCCACCTGGTCGATGGACACCAGGCCGGGCAGGTCCAGCGCCGCCAGATGCGGGAACACCCCGGCCATGGGCATGCCGGCCTTGCGGTCGCCGGTCAGGGCCGCGATGCGGAAATTGGGATGCCGCGCCAGCAGGCGCACCAACTCGGCGCCGGTGTAGCCGCTGGCCCCCAGGATCGCGACCTTGATGTCCTTCATGGCAGTCAACTCCGCTGGACGAAAAAGCGGAGCGGACGATAGCAGGAGGCCGGGCGGGGGGCAACGCCGCCGCCCGGACGTGCTCAGCGGGGGGATTCGCCCCCGGCGGGCTTGTCCTCGCCGACCTTCGGCAGGGTCTCGGTCTGGCCGCGCACGGCATAGGGCACGTTCTCACCCTCGGGGACCGGGGGCAACTGCTTGACGGTGGCGGGCTTGACGTACTGGTCCCTGAACGGGACCGGCGGCGAATCGGACGCGCGCGGCGACGACGGCATGTCCCAGCCCGGCGGCTGGCCGGGGGCGGGATGGTCGGGGCCGCAGGCGGCCAGCGCCAGGCAGGCGGCAAAGACGGGCGGGGCGAGGTTCATGGCCGAAGCTCCTATTTCCACTGCTTCATCAGGCCGCTCATGGTGTTGAGCGCCAGGTCGTTGGCGATGCGCTCCAGTTTCGGCGGCTTGCGGCGCCTGACGAAACCCGCGCCCTCGCCGGTGGCGCGGAACTTGTCCTCGCCGGCGGGCCCGAAGCTCTCGTCGTCCTCGGCCTGGTCGTCGGGGTCGACGAAGCCGGTGTTGGTGGCGAGAACCTCCTTGGGTTTCTTCCAGCTCTTGAGGCCCTTGGAATTGACGTAGGCGACGATACGGGCGGTCTTGACCTCCAGGATGCGGGCGCGCAGTTCATAGCCGGTGGTCGAGCGCCAATTGGCGGCCACCAGAATTTCCATCAGATAGTCGGCCTTGCCCTGCAGCGCCCGCATCTCGACGATGCGCTCGCCGGTTCCCTCCATGTCGGCGCCGGTCAGGCGCATCATGGCGGTGCGGTCGACGATCTGGGCGCCGGCGTCCAGGAACGGGGCCAGGAAGCCGTCCTGGAATTCCCACTCGAAGCTTTCACCGGCCTCGACCCGGCGCTGGTCCTGGACCCGGCGCTGGATTTCCATGGAGCTTTGGCTGCTGCCCGACTGGTTGAGGGTAATCTCGCCGCTCATGGTCGAACTGGAGCTTTCGGAGGCGACCATGCGGGCCGGCGAGTACCACTCGTTCAGGGCCTCGGACAGCTGGCGGTTCCAGTACAGCGCCAGCCGGGGGCTGCCGTTGCGCTGGTAGGCCGAGGCGAAGTTGGCGACGAGCGCCGAAGCCTCGGCCACCTTGCCGGCGTCGTCGGGGCGGGGCTCGCGCTTCATCACCTCGCCGTCGCGCTGCACGGCGGCGGCGGGGGGCGGCTCGTAGGCGGGTACGCCGCCGCCGGCCGTCTGGGCGAAGGCCGGCGGCGACGCCGCCAGCACGACGCAGAGGCAAAGGGGAAGGCGCATCACCGGGTCTCCCGCAGTTCGACCATGTAGAAGTTGACGTTCTTCGCCCCGATCGAGCTTTCCCGGTAGGTGTTCGAACTGCGTGCCGGCATGGCGAAGCGCTTCCAGGCACTGACCGGCTCCGAGGCGGTGTGGGCGCCGTCGTAGAACTGAGTGCGCGCCTCGACGTTCAACGGATGGTCGGTGCAGTTGACGATCTGCGTCACCACCTCGACGGTGCCGGTGGGGGTGCGCCGGGCGGTGACCTGGCGGGGAAACACCTTCTGGATGATGGCATGGTCGACGACGCTGACCGAGTTCAGCGGCATTTCCATCAACGGCGACGGCGCGTCGGGGGCGGCGGCGGGAAGCGCCACCAGCGTCCGCGAGGCGTTGATGCCGGCCATGTTGCAGATGGGGGCGGGCTCCTGCACCTGGGCGCAGCCGGCCAGGGCGGCGACGAGGCCGGTGGCGCCGGCGATGGCGATGACAGTCTTCCTCATGGTCCTCGTCTCCACGAAATCAGGTTTCGGGCTTGGCTTCCGCCTTCGCCGGCGTCTCGGTCGGCCGTGGCGGTAGGTTGATGGGGGCATGCATGGTCTCGGGCGGAGCGCTGTTTGGGGCGCGCGGCCAGCCGGGCATCGCGTCTTGGCCGCGGACCCAGGCCAGGCCACAGGCGCCGGCGCGGGTGATCGCGACCTCCTTGGACCGGAGCACGGTGCCGTCCTCGGCCAGGAACTCGACGGTCACGGCGCGGGTGTTCGCGGGCAGGCTGACGGGCAGTCCGTGCACGCGGTCGGGCAAGTTGTCCCAGTAGCGGATGTCGGCATCGGGCTCGGTGGCCTCGGCGGCGGCCTTGGCCACCAACCCCACCAGCAGCATCACGCCGGCGGCGGCGGCGGCATTCTGCCGTTGCTCGCGGTCGCGGGCGTTGGCGGAATAACTGGCCGCCACCACCGCTCCGGCCAGGGCGGCGTCGCCGACCGTGCCGGCGGCGGCCTTGAACTGGGCCTTGCCGGCGAGGATGGTGTCGAACTCGCGGCCCCCCCGGGTGGCGGCCTGGCGATAAACGTCCTCGAGCCGGACGAGGTCGGCGGTTCGCCGCCCCAGGCGCACCCGCGCGGCCTCGGTGGCGCTTGAGCGGAGGAACCTGAGATGGCGGGGCTTGGTCGAGTTGGGGTCGCTGGCCGCGACCTTCACGGGCGCCGAGCCCGTCTCGACCAGTAGCAGGGTGTCGTCCTCGGGCCGGGGCAGCGGGAAGGTCTCGTCGATGGCCCGGAACTCCTTGAAGTCCTCGTCGGCGGTGGCGGCGTTGCCCCGGCACCGCGACGCCCAGCCCTGGAGATAGGCCAGCAGGCCGAAATCGGCGCGGTATTGATCCTCGTCGGCGAAGGAGTCCTGGATCCAGCCGCCCTTGAAGCTGGCGCGGGCGTTGTCGTAGTCGCCGGCCCTCAGATAGAGCAAGCCACGATAATAGTAGGCCATGGCCCGCTCGTAGGGCTCGCCCTTGAAGTCCTTGGCGGCCTCGTTGACGAACAGCGAACGCGCCTTGGCGGCGTGCTCGTTGTCGGCGTAGATGGTCTCGATATTGGCCAGGGCGTCGTCGAGCAGGTCGGCGGCCAGCCCCTCCTCGCCCATCTCCAGGGCCGCCAGGCCGATGCGCATGTCGTTGAGGACGTCGTTGCGCTTGCCCTGGGCCAGCTTGATGTAAAGGTGCCGCTTCAGGGGCTCGGGCTTGCCGTCCAGGTAGGCGAGGGCGACCTCGGGCTTGATCTCGGCCTCCTGCTCCCGCGTGGTCTGGCAGGCGGCCAGCATGGCGGCCAGCGCCACGGTGGCCGTCAGCCTCGCCGTCCTGTCGCCGCGGCCCATGGCCGTCGCCTCCACGCCCGGGTCAGCGGTAGATGACGTCGTCGGCGGCGGCCTTCGAGAACTCGTAGATGCCGCTCCACACGATCTCGCCGCTTTCCAGATCGGCCATCTCGAACACGATCTGGGTGTAGCGCTGCACCAGCCCGGTCTTGGCGTCGCGGGCGTCCAACGAGGTGATGCGGCCGCCCAGGCGGTAGTCGCCGCCCTTCTGGGCCACGGCGGCGGGGTTGGCGCCCTTGTCGACCACGCCCTTGCGCTTAAGGTTGCGCTCGGCCTGGACCATGTCGGCGTAGTGGCGGCCGACGAAGTTCATGCGCCCCTGCGACGCCCGCTGCAGGCCGACGCGCAGGCGGTCGGTGATGGAGTTGCGGTTGAGGCGCGACGCGCTCTCGTTGACGAAGTACTCGCCGTCGATGATCACGTTGGGCGGCGGCGAGGCGTTGGCGAGGCGCGGCTCGGTCAGCATGTCGCGCATCATCTGGTCGGTCATGCCGACGATGTCCTGGCTCTCGATGCCGACGCCGCGCACCGCGCCCAGCGAGCCGGGGTCCTGATAGGTGGTCGGCGTGCCGGCCTCGTTCTGGACGGTCTGGCAGGCGGACAGGGCCAGCGCGGCGGCCGCGACGGTCATCAGGCGACGCATGAAGGTCAACTCCCCCGGTTCGATCTCGATGGCGGCCCGCCCCGCCCGCGCGTTGCGGACGATCGGCCGGACCGTTTCGTAACCGACGATAATCGACGCCGCGCGATTTTGCACGGGGGGAAATCACGGAGTGTGCGCTATCGGCCGCCGATCTTCAGCTTGATCTGACCGCGCACGTCCAGCCCGTCCACATCCTTCTCGGCGAGCAGGAACAGGCCCTTGCTGGGCAAGGTGCTGGCGGTGGCGGAAGCTGCCAACCCCATGGCGGCGGCCCTGATCAGGTTCTACGACAAGACCGGGGTTAGGATGCGGGAGGGGTCGAGCCTGGAATGGCCCCAGGTCGACATGGCCGCCAAGCGCATCACGCTGCTGCGGACCAAGACCAGTCGGCCTGCTACAGTGTGTAGCACAGTGAGATCAGGACGGAAGCGCCAACTAACCACCTGATCTTTCTGGTTTTAAACCTCTTACGAGGCCGTGTGCTGGGACACTGTCCCAGCACACTTTCCACCCAAAACCAACGGTTCATATACGGTTGCAGCCCGAGGAACCGTCAGCAGGAGGATAGAAAAAATGAACCAAATCAAATAGTTGGCGGGGCGCTGGTGGCTGACGGCGAACCTTCTCTCTTGGGAAATCAATGAGATGGCGTACTGCTGAAGGCCGATTTCAGCGCCTTTTCCAGCGGGTCGAGGTCGTCTTGGACCACATCCCAGATACGCCGCGTGTTGGTGCGGAAATATTCATGCACGATGCGGTCGCGGATACCGGCGATGGCCCGCCAAGGGATTTCCGGATGGGCGGCTTTGAAGTCCGGGTCGATGGCCTTGACTGCTTCGCCGATCACGCCGATCGAGTACAGAACCGAGCGGATGACGACGGGATTTTTCTCGAACGTGGCCAAATCCATGTCCATGGTGTCGGCGCGGATATCGGCAATCGCAGCCAGAATGTCGCCGATCCGATCCCGATGCCCGCGCGGCATCAGAACACCCGGACTTGATCTTGCTCGAAGGCTGCCCGCACGGCCGGACGGAACGGCATTATGTAGCAATCACACCCGCCTGACGCTATCCGCCCTACCCGTGGGCCGGTAGGTTCCTGCCTACCAACTGCGGATGGAGATAGTGATGGCCGAGAGCCATGTGATGTCGGTGCTACGGCAAAAGCGGGCGTCCGTCGCCGGGGAGATCGTGGCGGCGGAACGACGCATCGGTGAGCTTCGCGCTGCCCTGGTCCATCTGGACGGCTCCATGCGACTGTTCGCGGGGGAAGATTTCAACCCCGAGGCCATCGCTCCCAAGTTGCCCAGACCGCTACACGCCCTTCCGGCGGTCATTCCGCGTGGCGACCTCATGCGCTCGGTGCTGGACGCCCTGCGGACTGCCGAGGCGGGCTTGAGCCTTCCCGGAATCGCAACCCGGGTGGCGCCCGCCATAGGCGTTGAGTTGCAGGATAGCCGGGAGCGCCAGATTCTCAACGAGCGTATCCGCAACGCGCTCTACAGGATAAGGGACAAGGGCGCAGCCGAGAACTACCGGGACGGGGCAATCATCTACTGGCGCCTGATCGAGTAGATCACGTAGCGCTCTTGCTGCGTTGCCAGTAGCCGGACCAATCCACGGAAGCCGGCTGGGCCAGGGCCAGCCCCAGCAGCCGATTAACCTGCCCACCATTGGACTGGCGGCGATGATCCTCCCGCCACGCCATTTCAGCGGCATAGCGGCCCAGGTACAGGGCGCCGATGTGGTGGTGCTGGCCCCATTCGGCGCGGCGCAGGCGCGAGAAGAAGCTTTCCGCCAGATTGGTGCAGGCGCCGTCGAGGCTGTAGGCCTCCTGATGGTTGATGCGCTTCATTTCGTAGCGGGCGTGCAGATCGTCCCAGGACGCGGCCTCGTCGGCATGGACGATGGTGCCCTTGGCGACCCGGTTCTTGACCATGCTGACGCCCTCGGCCTCGCTGGTGAGCGCGAACGGCAGTGTCCGACCCTCGCGCTGACGCAGCACCACCACGCACTTGCGCTTGCCGTTCATGTTCTCGGCCAGGCGCCGGTCAATCCGGTCTTCTTTGCGGTTGGCCGGGCGAACATGGCCGCCGACATAGCAGCCGTCCACCTCGACGGTGCCGTTCAGCACCATGCCCTTCAATTCCGCCGCCATAGCCTCACGCAGCTTGTGCGTCAGGACGAAGGCCGTCTTGTACTGGACGCCGAGATCGCGGGCCAGTTGGAGGGATGAAATGCCCTTGGCCGCGTTGATGAAGATGACGATGGCCAGGAGGTAATCCCGGATCGTCAGCTTGCGGCTGGCGAAGATCGTGCCGCTGGTGGCGCTGAACTGGTGGCCGCAGCCCTTGCACTTGAAGATGGGACGCGAGGTGTACTCGTAGCAGACAAGGCAGCCGCACTCCGGGCAGACAGGATCGCCCTCGGTCGAGGCCCAGCGGATCGACCGGAACATGGTCATCGCCTCTTCATTGGTCATCCGCATCACGTCCCGCAATGACAGGCTCCGCGCTTTGGCGCTGAGGAGGAAGTGCTGTCCGTGGGTCTTGCGGGGCATGGAAACACCGTATGCGATGAACTATATATCGCATACGATGATACCAGCAACATCACGCTTGTAAAGATAAACTTATCGAATATGGTGATGATTCTCGTCAACAGGAGGGTTTGATGACGACAGATAACGAGTACGCCGACCGGGTGAAGGGCCTGTTAAAGGCAGAACTGAAACGGAAGCAATTGACGTATGACGAATTATCACGGCGCCTTGCCGAAAGGGGCATCAAGGAGACGCCAGAGAATATAGCGAACAAGATCAGCCGAGGTAAGTTTACAGCGGTATTTATGATCCAATGCCTTGATGCCGTAGGGTGTCATACATTGCACATTGGCGTATAAATTTTATCGCTTGCGATTATTTGCGTTGTACTTTCACCGTGTGAATGATAGTATTTCTGCATCACATCGCAGAAATGGTGAGGCGTGCTATGAGTGGAAAAACAAAGATCGAATGGACGGAGCAGACTTGGAACCCAACAACGGGCTGCACCAAGCTTTCTCCTGGCTGCAAGTTTTGCTACGCCGAGGTTATGGCTCGTCGATTAACGGCAATGAATACGCCTGGATATGAAAACGGCTTCTCATTGTCTTTGATGGAAGATCGGCTTGAGCAGCCGCTATTGCGGAAAAAGCCGACGATGTATTTTGTAAACTCAATGAGCGACCTGTTTCATGATGGCGTTCCAACGTCATTCATCGACAAAGTGTTCAATGTAATTGAGCGTACGCCGTGGCATACCTATCAAATTCTTACTAAACGTGCAGAGCGGCTTCCCGCTTATTTTGGGGCGGATAAATTGCCCGATAATGTGTGGATGGGCGTGTCTGTCGAAAATCGGAAGCATGGCGTTCCGCGGATTGCGGAGTTGCGCAAAGTCAACGCATCCGTTCGCTTCCTCTCTGTCGAGCCCTTGCTAGAAGACCTCGGCCCCATCGATCTCGCTGATATTCATTGGGTGATCGTAGGCGGAGAATCTGGCCCAAATGCACGCCCAATGCGGGCCGAATGGGTTGAAACGATCCGTGACCAGTGCGAAAATCAAGGCTCGCTCTTCTTTTTCAAGCAATGGGGCGGCTGGGGCGCTGACGGCGAGCGGCGCCCGAAGCGATACAATGGCCGTCAATTAAACGGGCGGACCTGGGATGAAATGCCGGCCCCTGGTTGAGGGGGCGTTTGCTCCTCGGCATCAGACATGGATCGAGAGATCATAATGGTCGAAAAAAAATATGCTTGGGAAGATGGCGCGGAGCTACTGGAGCACACGCGGCGAAAGCACAAGATATTGCGAGAGTACTTTCACCAGTACCTATACGTCCGATGCAGATTGCCGCAGCAAACTAAATTTCGCCTTGCTGTCGTCGATGGCTTTTCCGGCGCCGGGCGGTATTCGTGCGGCACCCCAGGTTCCCCCATTATTTTTTTGGAGGAACTGATGTCAGCGTTCGACCGGATTTCTATCGAACGAAAGAGTCAGGGACTCGCGGACCTCGGTATTGAGTGCTTGCTCATTTTCAATGATCTCGATCCTGAGGCCGTATCTCTCCTGAAAGGGCACTGCGCTCCGTTGTTAGCGGAAATTCGTGAACAGTGTGGCGGCCTCCACATTGATATACAGTACATGAACTGCGAGTTTGAGAAGGCGTATAAAGAAATAAAGGAGCGCGTGCGTGCAGGAAGATACCTTAATGTCATATACAACCTTGATCAATGCGGGCACTCATGGGTTGACCGCCGCACTATCGTAGACATAATGTCATCTACAAAATCTGTCGAAATAATATTTACTTTCTTAATTGAGGCCCTAATTTCTTATCTGAGCAAAACGGATCAGGACAAGCTTCTGCGGCGTCTAGCGCCATTTGGTATCAATGAAACTAATATAGAGCCGCTTAGTCCAATAATGAGCAAAAGAGAGTGGCTTGGCACTGCCGAGCGGCTTGTTTTGAATCATTTCAAAAGTGTGCGCCATTTGTCAGCCCTTTCTCCATTCACAACGAGGAAGGTTGGCGCTATTGGCTAATCCATTTTGCAGTAAATTATAGGGCGCGCCAAGTTTACAACAATGTTCTACACGAGAACAGTAGTTGTCAGGCTCATTTTGGTCGCTCTGGCCTTGACATGCTTGCCTACGAGAAAAGCTACGAGGGCGGCGCTCTCTATCTTTTCGATATTACAGGGCGTGCAAAGGCAAGAGATCAACTCATATATGACATACCAAGGCTTGTCTCGGATTCCGGGGATGTTATAGGCGTTGGCTCATTCTATGAGCAAATCTATAATACAACGCCGGCACACAGCGAAGAAATAAACACAGCGATGATTGATAACCCGGATATCGAGGTTATAACGGGTGCGGGAGGCGTCCGCCGCGTTACAAATACAATCAGAATTGATGATTATATTCGAGTAAAGAGCCAGAAAAGCTTCTTCCCTCTATTCTCTCCCCCAAAAGATAAATAGATGCCCCCGCCCTTGGTGCGGCGGGTGAGAGCGCTCTCCCGGTTAGGTGCGTTTGCTACATAATGCCGCAAAAAATCATGGGGCATAGCTCGATCCGCACCACCGAAGGGTATCTCGACTACCTCGCCCCGGAGGAGCAGCTCGCTGCCTGCTACAACAGCGAGCTGACACAGTAGACGGCACAGTGAGTCAGTCAGGGAAGTGACTGACATCACTACAGAAGTCAGTGTTTTTGGGGAAGTGTGCGAACACAGCGTTGGCACACTTCCCGCCCAAAACGAACGGTTCGTAGATGGTTGCAGCCCGCTAGAACCGTTCCAAACATGGAGGTAACCCCATGAAGGTCAAATAAACTTGGCGGAGGGAGAGGGATTCGAACCCTCGGTACAGGTTTACCCTGTACGACGGTTTAGCAAACCGTTGGTTTCAGCCACTCACCCATCCCTCCGCGGGACAGCCGGGGAACTCCCGTGGCTGGACGGACGTTTCTAGCGAAGGGGCGGGGCGGCGTCAACCGGGAACCGCCATGCCGCGTCGAACCGCCGGTCGGGCGGCGATGGCGTCGTGCCAGCGTTGGACGTTGGCGAAGTCGGGCAGCTCGATTCCCTGCCATTCCCAGCGCGTCACCCAGGGAAAGGTCGCCATGTCGGCGATGGAATAGTCGCCGGCCAGGAACTCCGCCTCGCCGAGCCGGCGGTCCAGCACGCCGTAAAGGCGCGACACCTCGTTGGTGTAGCGGGCCACGGCGTAGGGGATTTGTTCGGGCGCGAAGCGGCGGAAGTGGTGGGCCTGGCCGAACATCGGGCCGACGCCGCCCATCTGGAACATCAGCCATTGCAGCACGTCGTAGCGGCCGCGCGGGTCGGCGGGCAGGAAGCGGCCGGTCTTCTCGGCCAGATAGACCAGGATCGCTCCCGATTCGAACACCGCGATGGGGCCGCCGCCGGGGCCGTCCTCGTCGGTGAGGGCCGGAATCTTGGAATTGGGGTTGATGGCCACGTAGGCGGGCTCGAACTGGTCGCCCTTGCCGATGTCGATGGGATGGACCCGGTAGGGCAGCCCCACCTCTTCCAGCATGACGGAGACCTTGCGGCCGTTGGGGGTGCCCCAGGTGTAGAGGTCGATCATGGCGGGCTCCGTGGCGGTGGCGCGACCCAGGATACGCGGATCGGCCGGGCGATAGAAGATCGCGATACAGCTCGGAATGCGAGCCCAGTCAAATACGAAAGACTAGTAGAGGTAGTCATTTCCGAAATGATATAAGGCCCGTGCATCAATCATTCCGGGGAGGTGGTACCATGCCAACGATTCCGCAAGCGGCCGTCATCGACCTGACCGCGCCGCTCGACAGTTGCGAACTGACGGGCCAAAGCGGCCTGTGGCCCGTCCTGCCGCAGAAATTCGGCGGCACGACCCAGGGCTATGCCATCGCCGTCGCCACCGCGTCGACCCCCGCCGTGGCGACCTTCTCGTGCGCGCGGACCGGGAAGACGTTGACCGTGACGGTGACGGTCAACACCGCCGACGCCACCAACCCCACCGTCACCGTGGACGGCGGCGGCGTGGTCACCGGTGCCGCCACCATGGCGATCGTCACTGCCCCCTGACGGGGGCGATCGTCACTGCCCCCTGACGGGGGC
>CALABS010000059.1 GCA_937887565.1 uncultured Rhodospirillaceae bacterium
CACCCTTGTACGCCTGCGCCTTGAACGGCTTGATCTCGGTGTTGATGAGCGACATGAACCTCTCCTCTCTGCTGGGGTGAAAGCGTGGCGGCATGATAGGGGCCGCCACCTGATTTGAAAAACCACAAATATCAACGACAGTGATCGATTTAGCAGATCACTGTCGGGCATCCTTGGCCCGGGTCTGGAGATAGGTCAGCAGCGTTCCCGCCTCCTGCGCGGTCAGCGGCGTCAACCGCGCCATCGAATTCATGTGGCCGACCCAGTCATTGGCCTTGTAGTCGTCGGGCGAGCGCTTGACATGGCATAGCGTGCAGTTGTCCTGGTACATGAGGGCCACGTAATCCCACAGCGGCGCCGGATCGGCCAGGAACGCCCCGGCCGGCACCCAGGCATCGAGGCGCGCCTCGGTCCAGATCTGGCCGCTGTCGGCGTCCTCGACCGCGCGCAGCGGCTCGAGGCGGGCGACGGCGGCGTCGGTCAGGGACGCCAAGGTGATCCGCTGTCCCTGGCGGGCGTAGAGGACCGAATCGACGCCCTCGCGCCGCCAGCCGACGATCTCGACCTTGACCGCATCGCCTTCGACCGCCAGCACCCTCACGGGATTGGCGGACCACAGTTCGCCTTCGGCGTCGCCGGCGGCGGTGGCGCTCAGGGGACGGTTCTCGATGGCGACCACCGTCTCGCCGGGCCTGACCGGCACTTGGGATGCGGTCTCCGCCAGCGACGCGAACAGGCGGCGATGGGTGGCGGTAACGTCGGGCATCTTGTGGGCGACCGCCTTGTGGCAGTCGATGCAGGTCTTGCCGGTCTTGGCGGCCTCGCGCATGGCGCGGGCGGCCTTCATGGACTGCTTGTGGAAGGCCATGGCCTCGAAGGAATGACAGTTGCGGCACTCGCGCGAGTCGCTGGCCCGCATCCGCTCCCATTCCCGCACTGCCAGTTGGTGCCGCTTGGCCTCGAATTTCTCGGGAGTGTCGATCGACCCGATGGCCCAATGGAACAGTTCGCCGGTCGCCTGCGCCTTGCGGATCAGCTTGTGGGTCCAGTCGCGGGGAACGTGGCAATCGGGGCAGGTGGCGCGCACGCCCGACGGGTTCTGGTAGTGGGGCGAGGTCTTGTATTCCTGGAAGACCGTGTCGCGCATCACGTGGCAGGCGATGCAGAAATCCATGGTGTTGGTCGCTTCCAGGACGGTATTGAATCCGCCCCAGCCGACGATACCGACCATGATTCCCACCAGTCCGATCACCACCACCCCGCGTGCCGAGGGATATCCTTTCCTGGTCATTTCTTTCTTCCCAAACAATGAGGCCGGGCGACATTGCTGCCGCCCGGCCCTTTCTTCAATCCCTCACGTCAGGCCGTTGCCGGCGTCATCAGTTGAAGGGCTCCGGCTGCGGGGTCTTCTCGTTCGAAGGCGGCAGGATCGGCAGCATGAACGACGGCTGGTCGCCGGTCAGGGTCTTGAGGAACGCGACGATGCTGGCGTTCTCCTCGGCGCTGAACTTGCGGCCCAGCTGGATGCGGCCCATGGTGTCGACCGCCTCGGACATGGTCTCGGCTTCGCCGTCGTGGAAGTACGGATAGGTCATCTCGACATTGCGCAGGGTCGGCACCTTGAAGTAGAAGCGATCGGCCTCCTCCTTGGTGACGGCCACGCGGCCCTCGGCCGTGCTGGTCGACTTGTACGGCTCGACGACGCCCATCTTCTGGAAGGTGTTGCCACCGGCGGCGGCGCCGTTGTGGCAGGCGGTGCAGCCCGAGTCCTTGAACAGCTCGTAGCCGGCCAGCTCCTGCTTGGTCAGGGCCTTGTTGTCACCCTTCAGCCACTTGTCGAAGCGCGAATTCGGGGTGACCAGGGTCTCCTCGAACGCGGCGATGGCCTTGGTGACGCCATCGATGCTGACCTTGTCGGTCCCGAACACCTTCTTGTACTCGGCGACATAGGCCGGGATCGACTGCAGCACCGAGATCGCCAGGGTGTGGGTCGAGGCCATCTCACCCGGGTTGGCGATCGGACCACCGGCCTGGTCCTGCAGGGTCAGGGCGCGGCCGTCCCAGAACTGCGCCAGGTTGAGGCTGGAGTTCAGCACGGTCGGGGCGTTGATCGGACCCTTGTTCCAGTTGTGGCCGATGGAGGTCTTGAGGTTGTCGGTGCCGCCCATGGACAGGTTATGGCACGAATTGCACGAGATGAAGCCCGACTTGGACAGGCGCGGATCGAAATACAGCTTCTTGCCCAGTTCAACCAAACCGGCGTCCTTGACCTTGGCCGGCTCGATCGGCTGGATCGGCTCGTCGGTCCTCGGCGCCGCCATGGCGGCGGTCGCCGACACGGTGAACGCTGCGGCAAGCAGAGCAATCTTATGCATAGGATGACTCCCCCTGGTGACGGAACGGAGCAATTGCTCCGGGGTTCATTCCGCATGAACCGCAAGGATCGTAGGCCTGGAGAAAGTGAATTTCAATTATTCTAATTAAGAGAAGTTCTTAGAATTTTCCTGAACTGATCCAGATCAATAAACATCCCTGCCCTATCCCTACGTATAATCCGTAGGGATAGGGCCAAAGCCCTCCCCTTTGCCATGAATTCTCCGCGTGGGCGTGATTTTTATGCATAGCAACATTTCGCCACCATCATGCCTCGACGGCCGCTTGGGGCCGTGGCCAGGCTCACCGTCACGGCCGAACCTTGAGAAATGTCATGGGCAAATCGCGCCCTCTGCGCCAACTTTGAATTATTCCATTCTATCTTCAGGTATGCCATGCCCCCGACACGCACCCGCCTCGCCGCCCTCGTGCTGTTCACCTCGCAAGCCTTGTTCGCCATCAACGCCCAGGCCGCCGACCTTGTCGTCACCCTGGACGGCGTCGCCCACGCCAAGGGCGGCCTTCGGATCGGCCTGTACGACAAGCCCGAGACCTTCCGGAAGGAAGACCGTAGCGTCGCCGTGCTGACCGCCGCCGCCACGCCCGGCCGGGCGTCCGTCCGCTTCGAGAATCTCGCCCCCGGCCGCTATGCGGTGATGGCTTATCATGACGAGGACGGTGACGGCGGCCTGGACCGCTTCATGGGGATGATTCCCACCGAGGGCTACGCCCTGTCCAACGACCCCGAGGTTTCGGGGCCGCCGGCCTTCGAGGAATGCGCCTTCGAGCTTCCCGCCGACGGCCGCGAGATCGTGGTGTCGCTTCGTTATTGACCGGGCCCCGGCCGCCCCCCCCGGGGCGGCCGACGGCCGCCGCCTACTTGGCCCCGGGGCGGCCGACGGCCGCCGCCTACTTGGCGAGGATCACCTCGGTCGACTTGATGATGGCGGTGGCCTCGTCACCGACCGCGAGACCGAGGTCGTCGACCGCATCCACCGAAACCAGGGAGGTGATGGTCTGGCCGCCAATGTCGATCTTGACCTTGGCCATCACCTGGCCCGTGGTGATTTCCACGACCTTGCCCTTGAGGGCGTTGCGGGCACTGAGCTTCATGGGTGACCTCCGTTGTCATGGGCGCCAGTCCAGGCCCCGTGAGAATGGATTTCACGCTTCGTACGCCCGTCCGTCAACCAAGACGACACCATGGCACCCATGAAATATTGCTATGGAGCGCAACTATATAACTCTGCGCGACTTCACCTCACGTAGCGATCATTATAGTGTCCGGCAATATATCGCGGCCGTATCCGAAGATCGTCTGGCCTGGCACGGCCGATTTCGATGCCGTCACTCCGCCGCGGCGGTCTCGGCCCGCAACTCGGTCGAGGCGTGGCGCAGGATCTGGACCGCGCCGGACAGGGCCAGCACCGCCATGATTCCGGCGACCGCGAAATCCGGCCACCCGGCTCCGGTGGTGAACACCCCGCTGGCGGCGGCCAGGACCGCGAGATTGCCGATGGCGTCGTTGCGCGAACAGATCCACACCGACCGCATGTTGCTGTCGCCGTCCCGGAACGCATAGAGCATGACCGCCACCGCCACGTTCGCCACCAGCGCCGCGAGGCCGACCGCGCCCATCACCGCCGCTTCGGGGACGGTCCCGGTCAGGAGATGGTGGCCGGTATTCGCCAGCACCCACACCCCGAAGAGGCCCATCGTCGCCCCCTTCAGCATCGACGCCATGGCGCGCCGCCGCAGGCTCATGCCGAAAACGAAGAGACTGACGGCGTAATTGGCGGCATCGCCGAAGAAGTCGAGGGCGTCGGCCTGAAGCGACGACGACCCGGCCGCCACGCCGGCCCCAAGCTCGATCAGGAACATCGCCGCGTTGATGGCCAGCGCGGCCCACAGCGCGTTCCGGAAACTCCGGCTCGCCCCTGTCGTCGGCGCATGGCAGCCACCACTGCAACACCCGGAACCCATCCCTACCTCCCGCACGATAACGCTGATAGGGTCAGCGTGAAGTCTGTAGCCACTACAGGGTCAAGCGGAAATGACGACCATGAAGGCCATGAGCATCGGCGCGTTGAGCGCCGCCACCGGGGTCAATACCGAAACCATCCGCTATTACGAGCGCACCGGCCTGCTCCCCGAGCCCGATCGCACGCCGGCCGGCTATCGCCAGTACCGGCCGGAGCACCTGCGGCGGCTGTCGTTCATCCGCAAGGGGCGCGAGCTCGGATTCTCCATCGATGCCGTCCGAACCCTGCTGCGCCTGGCCGAGCATCCGGACACCCCGTGCGAGGACGCCGACCGCATCGCGTCCGACCACCTTGCCGACGTCGAGCGCAAGATCGAGGAGCTGGGGCGCCTGCGGGACGCCCTGCGCGGGATGACCAACTGTTGCGCCCATTCGGTCGCCGAGTGCAGGATCATCGACGCGCTGGCATCATGACGCCGCGCGGGGTCACAGTCCCAAGGGATGGACCGGCCCGAACGAGGCGGCCAGCAGCGACACCGCCAAGGCGGCGATGATCCCGCCGCCCACCATCCCGACGGCATTGGCCGCGCGCTCCACACCCACCGTCCGCCGTCCGAGGCGCGAGACCGCCCATCTCCGGGCGCCGACGGTCAAGGCGGCCAGCGCCGCCACCGTGACGGCGGTTCCGGCCGACATGGCCGCCACCGCCCCTATGCCGGCCCACGGCAGCCCCATGGAATTGGCCAGCACCAGCACCAGCACCGCGCCGCTGCACGGCCGCAGGCCGATGGACAGGACGACCGCCACCCGTCCCCGCCAATCGGCGGCCCGCGCCAGGTGCCGCTGGCCGGGCGCCAGCGAGGTGGCACAGCCGCAGCCGATGCCACGGGAACCGATCGCGGTGATGCCGGCGGGCCGGAACGACGCCGCCAACCGCGCCGCCGCCCGCGCGGCCAGGAACAGGCCCAGCATGGCCAGGAGCGCGAAGCTCAGGCGCTCGCTCCAGGCCACCGCCGAGCGGGCGTCGCGCGGCAGCCATCCCGCCACGAACAGCACCCCGTAGACGACGACCACGGCCACCACGCCCTGGACCAGCGCCGACGACACCGCCAGTCCGATCCCGCGAGCAAGATGGCTTTCCTGGGTCAGCAGGTAAGTGGCGATGACCGCCTTGCCGTGTCCTGGCCCGGCGGCATGGAAGACGCCATAGGCCAGGCTGACGCCGGCCAGGGCCCAACCGGCGGCGCCGTTCGCCGCCAAAGCATGCAGATGCCCGGCCAGTTGGCGGTGCAGCAACCGCTGCTGCTCGAACAACCACGCGACCGCCTGGTCCCATGGTCCCACCGCCCAGGCATCGGCGGGAATCGCGGCGGCCATCAATGCCGCCATCACGGCGACGATCAGCGGCCGCATCGAATCTCGACCCGTTCGGCGAACTCGGCGCCCAGGCCGTCGCCGCCCTTCTGGGTGCGGTCGAGCGCCTGGGCCAGCGTTACGGTCTCGAGGGACGGCGACGGCACGACGATCTCGTGGCGGCATCCAGCCGGCGCCCCCACCAGCCGCACCGCGTCGGGCGCCTCGGCGTGCAGCATCTCGATATAGTAGGTGGGATCGAAGATGGCGTATTCGACGACGCCCTCGGGTCGGACCGGAGCCTTAAGGGGAAGGCGGAAGCTCATTTCCAGTCTGGAGCCCACCATCCGCGACGAGGCCTCCACCGGCGCCGCCACCGCGACCCGCTGGCCCGCCGCGGTGACGCGGGTGAAGGTGTCGTAATCGGCCAGATTGCGGAGGTTCTCGGCCAGGAGCGCGTCGAGCTGGTCGCGATCCGGCCGCCCGTCGCGGTCGCGGTCGAAGCCCTCGGTGGCGAAGGCGGTGTAATACTCGTCGAACAGCCAGGTCTGGCGCAGACCGACAATCCGTCCGGCCTCGAACAAGACCGCGACGCGCACGTCGATCCAGGCATGGGGATGAGCGGCGGCTGGAGGAACGGGCCATCCGGCGAGGACCAGGACGGCCAGCACGATGAGGCGGATCAGGACACGGCTCTCCGGCGACGGGGGAACGGCCATCATAGCCGCCTCACCCGCCCGTTGCCAACCGCACGCCTACGGTTTTCCCTTGCCCGGCTTGGGCTTGGCCGCCGGCGGCTTGGCCGGCGCCCCCTTCCTCTTGGCCAGATGGCACAATGCGTCGGCGATCGCCGCTGCCTTCAAATTACGCCACAGGAACACGCGGGCCTCCGAGCAAACGGATTCGAACGGGGATTGCCACCGTCCTCAAACGTCCCCAATGTATTAACATATCTCAATTGCCGTGCGATTGCGAGCGATTTGCATTCACATCCCCAATTTGCCCCATCCCCTATCATTCGAGGGGAAGTCTCCCAGGAGGGATCGATGAAAGGGAACAAGAAGGTCATCGACCGGCTCAACAAGCTCCTTACCGCCGAGCTGACCGCCGCCGACCAGTATCTCGCCCATTCGCGCATGTTCGAGAACTGGGGCTATCGCAAACTTCACGAGCGGGTCGCCCACGAGCGCCTGGAGGAACTGGAACACGCCGACAAGTTGATCCGCCGCATCCTGTTCCTGGACGGCATCCCCGACGTGGCCAGCCGCGACGCCCTGAATATCGGCGCCGACGTGCCCTCCATGCTGAGAAACGATCTCGCCTACGAATACGCCGTGGTGACGTCCCTCAGAGATGCCATGGCGCTGTGCGAGGCCGAGCACGACTACCAGACCCGCGCCATCCTGGGCGAGCTGCTGAAGGACACCGAGGAAGACCATGCCTATTGGCTGGAACAGCAGTTGCGCCTGATCGACGCCATGGGCCTGCAGAACTACCTGCAATCGGCCGCCGGCGACATTTCGTCCTCCAGCTGACGCCAAGGAGACAGCACCATGAAAGGCGACAAGCAGGTCATCGCGGCGCTCAACGGCATCCTCAAGACCGAACTCACCGCCATCAACCAGTATTTCCTGCATGCCCGCATGCTGAAGAACTGGGGCTATCGCGACCTCGGCAAGGCGGTCTACAAGCAGAGCATCGACGAAATGAAGCACGCCGACGACATCATCGAGCGTGTCCTGTTCCTGGAAGGCCTGCCCAACCTCCAGGATCTCGGCAAGCTGATGATCGGCGAGGACGTGCCCGAAATCCTTGCCAACGACCTCAAGCTGGAACGCCAGGAGCGCGACGAGTTGGCCGCCGCCATCGCGCTGTGCGAAGGCAAGCACGACTTCCAGACCCGGCACGAATTGCGCGAGATTCTGGAGGAAACCGAGGAGCATATCGACTGGCTGGAGACCCAGCTGGATCTGCTCAAGTCCATGGGCCTGGAGAACTACCTGCAGACGGCCGCCGGCTCGATCGAGGACGGCTGAGGACGCCCCGGAGCACCGCCGCCGCCCGGCTGCGGCTTATCCGCTTGTCGGGCAGAAGACGATGCGCACAATTCTCGTGTGGAGTTGTGCGCCGTTGCCGCGTCCTTTCTCCTTTGCTTTCCGCACGCCGGACCTACTCTGGAAGAGTGGTCACCCGTCCTTAAGGTTCATAGAGGACCATCTTTAGTTCGGGGTTGCCCATCCGCAGCAATATGGCTAAACTTCCGGTTGCCTTATGCCATCTGTATGGGGGGCTCGAAGGGGTGAAGGCCGTCGTCGCCACAAGTCCGCATCCGGTTCGGGACGCCCTGATGGATGCCCTGCGGAACTCGCCGCCGATCCGGGAGATCGCGGTCGCCGGAAACTTCACGGACACGATCCGCCACATGGCCGCCGAACTGCCCGGCCTGGTCGTGGTCGACCTGGAGCTTCCGGGTCTCGGCGGCTTGGCGGGGCTGGTCGAACTGGTCACTCAGTCAGGCCGCGCGCGGGTGGTTGCCCTGGCGGACGGGCACCCGCCCGCCATCCATCTCCAGGCGCGCATTTGCGGGGTTGCCGGGCTGATCGACAAGGCGGACGACAAGGACCGCATCCACCGGACCATCGGCATGGTGCTGCGTGGCGGACTGGGCTTTCCCGACACCATGGCCGTTCCCTATGCGCCGGCGACGGCGCCGCAGGTGGTGCTGACCACCAAGCAGTTGCGGGTGCTGGCCTTGCTGATGCGGGGAAAATCCAACAAGCAGATCGCCAAGGACCTGGAGCTGTCGCCCAACACGGTCAAGGCCCACGTCTCCGAGATATTCCGCCGCCTGGGGGTATCGACGCGGGCCGAGGCGATCGTGCTCGCGCACGAGCCGTTGTCGCCCCGATCCGCCATGCCGTTGTATCAGTAGGTGCCGAAAGGTGCGATCCGGCCGCCGCCGAAGGTCACCACCACGTTCGGCTCCTTGGCGCCGCTCATTCCCGGCGAGCCCTGGGGCATGCCCGGCGAAGCGATACCGGTGACCTTGGGTTTCGCGGCCAGCAGCTTGTCGATGGCCTCGACGGGGACGTGGCCCTCGATGACATAGCCGCCGAGGCGGGCGGTATGGCAGGACCACGCATCCTCGGGAACGCCCAGGCCCTTCTTGACGGTGTCCATGTCGTCGGTCTCGTGGACCGTCACCGCGTAGCCGTTGGCCTTCATGTAATCGACCCACCCGCCGCAGCAGCCGCACAAGGGCGACTTCCACACCTCGACCTCGGCCGCCATGGCCGGGGCGGCGCCGGTCCATGTCGCGGCGGCGCCAATGCCGGCCAGGGCGATCACGCCCGCCGCCAGGAAACCCATCTTCATTCCGTTCACCTTGTCTCGATGATCCTGTCCCACACCCCATTCTGCGAACCGATCGCGCCCACGCGCAAGCCCGAACCAGCGTCTGCCGCCGCTCGTTGACGTGAAGAATTCGTAAGGAGAGCGCGGGGTGGAACAAGGCGTTCTGCTGTATGTGCTGGCGGTGGTGGTGGCCGGGGTGGCGGCGCAATGGGTGGGCTGGCGCCTGCGGGTGCCGGCGATCGTGCTGCTGCTGGCGGCGGGGCTGCTGGTGGGACCGGGCCTCGGCCTGATCAACCCCTCCGAGGACCTGGGACCGCTGCTGGCGGCCGGAATCGGCCTGGCGGTGGCGGTGGTGGTGTTCGAGGGCGGGCTGAACCTCAACCTCGCCGACTTGGAGGCGGCCGGACGCGGCATCCGCCGCCTGGTGGTGCTGGCGCTGCCCCTCAATTGGTTGTTCGGCACCTTGGCCGCCCATTGGATCGGCAGCCTGTCCTGGCCCGTCGCCGCGTTGGTGGGGGCCATCCTGGTGGTGACCGGCCCGACGGTGATCCTGCCGCTGCTGCGCCAGGCCAATCTGCGCCGCCGCCCGGCGACGCTGCTGAAATGGGAGGCGGTGGTCAACGACCCTCTCGGCGCCATGCTGACGGTGGTGGTGCTCCAGCTGGTGGTCGAGACCGGCGACGACGACGAGCTGTCCACCATCGCCCTGCGCCTGCTGCCGGCCGTCGCGGTGGCGGTGGCCGCCGGGGCGGCGCTGGCGCTGGCGGTCAAGGCCGCCTTCCACGCCGATCTGGTGCCCGAGGTGCTGCGGGTGCCGGTCCTGACCGCCGGCACGCTGGGGCTCTATGCCGCCACCAACGCCGTCCACGCCGAATCCGGCCTGCTGGCCGCCACCGTCTTCGGCCTGGCGTTGGCCAACCTGTCCATCGCCGGCCTGTCGCATGCCGCCCGCTTCGAGGAGGCGGTGACGGTGATGTTGGTTTCCGCGCTGTTCATCCTGCTGGCCGCCGATATCGGCCGCGAGGTATTCGCCCGGATCAGCTGGCGCCTCGCCGCCTTCGTGGCGTCGGTGCTGCTGGTGGTGCGGCCGGCGGCCATCTGGCTGGCCACCATCGGCTCGGGATTGTGCGTGCGCGAACGGCTGCTGGTGGCCTGGGTGGCGCCGCGGGGGATCGTCGCCGCCGCCATCGCCGGCCTGGCCGGCGGCGAGCTGGCCCGCGCCGGCTTTCCCGAGGGCCGTCTGGTGTTGCCGATGGTGTTCGCCGTCATCGCCGCCACCGTGGTGCTGCAGGGCATGACGCTGTCGCCCCTGGCCCGCTGGCTGGATCTCAAGGCCGCCGAGCGGCCCGGACTCTTGATCGTCGGCGCTTCGCCGTGGTCCCTGGCGTTGGCGCGGGCCCTTGACGGCGAGGGCGTGCCGGTGGCGGTGGCCGACCGCTCGTGGACGGCGCTGCGGCCGGTCCGCGACGCCGGACTGCGCTCGGCCGCCATCGAGGTGCTGTCCGAGGCGGTGTCGACCTCGCTGGATTTCGCCGCCGTCGACTACGTCCTGGCCGCCACCGACGATGACGCCTACAACGCGCTGGTCTGCGCGCGGCTGGCTCCCGAGTTGGGCCAGGAGCGGGTCAGCCAGCTGGCCATCGCCGGCCGACAACTGGACCGCCATGCCATGCCGGCGCGCGACTGGCGCGGCAAGGTGGTCGGCGGCGAGGACCTGGACCACGCCACCGCCAACACGCTGCTGGCCCAAGGCTGGCGGTTCCACGTCCGCCACGTCCCCACCGAGGCGGATTTCGACAAGGCGCGCTCGGTGCCGGAGGAGACGGTGGTGCTGGCGATCCGGCCGGATGGAGGTCTGGCCTTCCACTCACCCGAGCACCGCGCCCGCCTGCATGCCGGCGACCGGCTGCTGACGTTCCGACCGCCGCGTCCCGGTTCTAGGTCTTCACCTTGGGCCGCAGATCGATGACCCGCTTGGCCTTGCCCAGCGAACGCTCGATGGTGCCGGGCGCCACCACGTTCACCCGGGTCGAGATGCCGATATAGGACTTGATGTGGTGCTGCAGGTCCTTGGCAGCGGCGCCGGCCGGGGCCTGGTCCCAGGCCTCGGCGCGCATCTCGACGTTGACCGCCAGCGAATCCAGGTGGTTGTCGCGGCTGACCTCCAGCTGGTAGTGCGGCGCCAGGCGGATGTCCTTGAGGATCAGCTCCTCGATCTGGGTCGGGAAGACGTTGACGCCCCGGATGATCAACATGTCGTCGGAGCGGCCGGTGATCTTGTCCATGCGCCGGAACGAGCGCGCGGTGCCGGGAAGCAGGCGGGTCAGGTCGCGGGTGCGGTAGCGGATGACCGGCAGCGCCTCCTTGGTCAGGCTGGTGAAGACCAGTTCGCCCATGCCGCCGTCGGCCGTCACCGCGCCGGTCTCGGGATTGACGATCTCGGGGAAGAAATGGTCCTCCCAGATATGGGGGCCATCCTTGGTCTCGATGCATTCGTTGGCGACGCCGGGGCCGATGACCTCGGACAGGCCGTAGATGTCGATGGCCTGGATGCCCATGCGGCTCTCGATCTCGCCGCGCATGGCGTCGGTCCACGGCTCGGCGCCGAAGATGCCGATCTGCAGCGAGCAGGCCTTGGCGTCGATGCCCTGGCGTTCCATCTCGTCGGCGATGGCCAGCATGTAGCTGGGGGTGACCATGATGATCTCGGGCTTGAAGTCCTGGATCAGCTGGATTTGCCGCTCGGTCTGGCCGCCCGACATGGGGATGACGGTGCAGCCCAGGCGCTCGGCGCCGTAATGCGCCCCCAGGCCGCCGGTGAACAGCCCGTAGCCATAGGCCACGTGCACCTTGTCGCCCGCCCGCCCGCCCGAGGCGCGGATCGAGCGCGCGATGAGGTCGGCCCAGGTGTCGATGTCCTTCCTGGTGTAGCCGACCACGGTGGGCTTGCCGGTGGTGCCGGAACTGGCGTGCACCCGCGCGACCTTGTCCATGGGCACCGCGAACATGCCGAAGGGATAGGTCTGGCGCAGGTCCTCCTTGGTGGTGAAGGGGAACTTCGCCAGATCCTCCAGCCGCTTGAAGTCGCCGGGATGAACGCCGTGGGCGTCGAACTTCTTGCGGTAGTGCTCGACATTGGCATAGGCGTGCTCGAGCGTCCATTTCAGGCGCTCGGTCTGCAGCGCGACGATCTCGTCGCGGCTGGCGACCTCGATGGGGTCCAGGATCTCCCTGGGCGGCGGCGAACGGCGGTCGATGGCGGTCAAAGGCGGATCCTCCCTCTTTGTCGGGCACGTCTACCCAAAAAGGCGGCCGGCCTCAACAAAAAGACAGTCCGGTGAAACCTCATTTTATACAATATTTTTATGTGTTGAATATGCCTCGATCGATATTTATGTTTTATGTCATGTGAAATTCATCGGAACCCCACCGCCATGACCAATATCCGCGACGGCTTCCTCGCCACCATCGGCAACACGCCGCTGATTCGCCTGAAGAAGGCGTCGGAACTGACCGGGTGCCAGATCCTCGGCAAGGCGGAATTCCTGAACCCCGGCGGCTCGGTGAAGGACCGGGCGGCGCTGGCCATTGTCCAGGACGCCGAGGAACGCGGCCTGCTGAAGCCGGGCGGCGTCATCGTCGAGGGTACCGCCGGCAATACCGGCATCGGCCTGACCCTGGTCGGCAACGCGCGCGGATACCGCACCGTCATCGTGATGCCCGAGACCCAGAGCCAGGAAAAGAAGGACATGCTGCGGCTGGTGGGGGCCGATCTGCGGCTGGTCCCCGCCCTGCCCTACGCCAATCCCGGCAATTACGTCCGCTATTCCGAGACCCTGGCCAGGGACCTGGCCGCCACCGAGCCGGGCGGCGTGGTGTGGGCCAACCAGTTCGACAACACCGCCAACCGCCTGGGCCACCACCGCACCACCGGCCCCGAGATCTGGGAGCAGACCGGCGGCCGCGTCGACGCCTTCACCTGCGCGGTGGGCACCGGCGGCACGCTGGCCGGGGTCGGCATGGCCCTGAAGGAGCGCAACCCGGCGGTCAAAGTGGTGCTGGCCGATCCCATGGGCTCGGCGCTCTACAACCACTATGCCCATGGCGACCTCAAGGCCGAGGGCAACTCGATCACCGAAGGCATCGGCCAGGGCCGCATCACCCGCAATCTCGACGGCGCCCCCATCGACGGCCAGGTCCGCGTCACCGACCATGAGGCCCTTCCCCTGCTGTTCGACCTGGTGCGGACCGAGGGCCTGGTGCTCGGCGGATCCTCGGGGATCAACGTGATGGCCGCCATCAAGGTGGCGCGCGAGCTTGGGCCCGGTCATACTGTGGTGACAGTGCTGTGTGATTATGGTACCCGCTACCAGAGCAAGCTGTTCAATCCGGCCTTCCTGCGCGAGCGGAATCTTCCCGTCCCCGACTGGCTGGAGTGAGCGGCGACAAGATCACGAACCGGGGATGAACGCCGCATGACCTACGCCCGACCGGAGGCCCTCGTCTCGACCGAATGGCTGGAGGCGCATCTGAGCGCACCCGACGTGCGCGTCGTCGACGCCAGCTACTACCTGCCCATCCAGAACCGCGACGCCCGCGAGGAATACGAGGCCGAGCACATCCCCGGCGCCGTGTTCTTCGACATCGACGAGATCGCCGACACGTCCGATCCCCTGCCCCACATGCTGCCGCCGCCCGAGAAGTTCGCCAGCAAGGTCCGCAAGCTGGGCCTGGGCAACGGCAACAAGGTGGTGATCTACGACGGCACCGGCTTCGCCAGCGCGGCGGCCCGGGTGTGGTGGATGTTCCGCTGCTTCGGCCACCGCGACGTGGTGGTCCTGGACGGTGGCTTCCCCAAGTGGCTGCGCGAGGGCCGCGCCGTCGAGGACCTGCCGCCCATGCCGCGCGACCGCCACTTCATCCCGCACGTCAACACCACCCTGGTGCGCAATTTCGATCAGGTGAAGGCCAACATCGCCAGCGGCAAGGAGCTGCTGGTGGACGGCCGGGCTCCCGGCCGCTTCGCCGGCACCGATCCCGAGCTGTGGCCGGTCAAGAACTGCGGCCATATCCCCGGCAGCATCAACCTGCATTTCGCCGATATGATGAACGACCGCACGCGCGAAATGCTGCCGGCCGATCAGTTGAAGGCCCGCTTCGAGCTGGCCGGCATCACCATGGACAAGCCGGTCATCCTCACCTGCGGCTCGGGCGTCACCGCCTGCGTGACCATGCTGGCGCTGTACCTGCTCGGACACGACAACGTGTCGCTCTACGACGGATCCTGGGCCGAGTGGGGCAACCGCGACGACGCCCCGTTCGAGAGGGATTGAGGGCCGTCCGGGAGCGCCGCCGCCTCCCCAGTGCGGGTAGCGGTCACACCCGGACCAGATGCACGTCGGTGATGGGCTTGTGGCCCAGCATCTCCTTGAGGGTGCGGCGCACGGCGCGCCGCGCCGCCTCCTTGACCACCGCGTCGTCCTGCCGCGCCTTGAGCGGCAGCCCGCCGATGGCGTCGACCACCGCCTCCACCACCTCGTCGTATTCCTCGGCGGCGTGCTCGTCGTCCAACAGGCCCAGCGCGGTCAGCTGCGGGTCGCCCAGCAGCTTGCCGGCACGGCTGATCACCACCGTGCACACCGCCGAGCCGTTGAACACCATGCGGCGGCGGTCGCGCATGATCTCGCTGTCGGTGCGCACCAGCCGCGGCCCGCCGTCCACCGCCTGACCGTCCACGGCCAGACGGCCGACCGGGGCGTGGTCCACCACCTCGGCGACGCCGGGGGCCAGGCGCACCATGGCGCCGTTCTCGATCACCAGCGCCTGCTCGACCTGGCACTCCCGGGCCAGGGCGGCGTGCTCCTTGAGGTGACGCAGCTCGCCATGAACCGGGACGGCGATGCGCGGGCGCACCAGTTGGTACATCTCGACCAGCTCGTCGCGGGCGGGATGGCCCGAGACGTGGACGAACTCGTCCTTCTCGGTGACCACCCCGACGCCCTGGCGGGTAAGGTCGTTCTGCAGCTTGAAGATGGCCTTCTCGTTGCCGGGAATGATTCGCGACGAGAAGATGCACACGTCGCCCTTGCCCAAGGTGACGTGGGGATGGGCGTTCGAGGCGATGCGCGACAGCGCCGCCCGCGGCTCGCCCTGGCTGCCGGTGCACAGGAACAGCACCTTGTCGTTGGGCAGATAGGCGCCGTCGTGGTCGGTGAGGAACGGCGGGATGTCCTTGAGATAGCCGTGCTGGCGGGCGGCCTTCTCGATCTTCCACAGCGAGCGGCCGACCAGGGCGACCTGGCGGCCGTGCATCTCGGCGGCGGTGGTGATGCTTTCCAGGCGCGCCACGTTGGTGGCGAAGCACGACACCGCCACCCGACCATGGTAGCGGCCGATCAGCTCGATCAGGCTGGCCCGCACCTCGGCCTCCGAGCCGGTGTGGCCCTTGCTGAACACGTTGGTGGAATCGCCCACCAAGGCCAGCACGCCCTCGCGGCCGATCCGGCGCAGCGCCTCGGTGTCCGTGGGCAGGCCCACCAGCGGGTCGGGGTCGAACTTCCAGTCGCCGGTATGCATCACCATCCCGGCCGGGGTGCGGATGGCCAGGGCGTTGGGCTCGGGGATGGAATGGGTCAGCGTCACCAGCTCGACGTTGAACGGCCCCACGTCGAAGCGCGACCCCAGCTCCACCACATGCACCGGCACCTCCGAGGCCAGCCCGACCTCGTGCAGCTTGGCGGCCAGGATCGAGGCGGCGAAGGGCGAGGCGTAGACCGGACAGCGCAGGCGCGGCCACAGATACTGGATGGCGCCGAGATGGTCCTCGTGGCCATGGGTGACCACCAGCCCGACCAGATCCTTGCGCCGGTCCTCGATCCAGGCCGGATCGGGCATCACCACATCGACCATGGGCATGGTCTCGTCGCCGAACGACACGCCCAGATCGACCATCAGCCATTTTCCCCCAAACCCGTACAGGTTCAGGTTCATGCCGATTTCGCCGGCGCCGCCGAGCGGCAGGAAATACAGTGCGGTGTTGTCGGGCATCCCTACTCCAGCCGCGCGTTGCGGCGATGAATTTCCAGAAGTCCCCGGAGCGTCAGGTCGGGGTCGAGCTGCTGGATCACCGGCGTGGACTCGGCGAACAGCGGTGCCAACCCGCCGGTGGCGACCACCAGCATGCGGCTGCCGAACTCGTCCTCGATCCGCTTCACCAGCCCTTCGATCAGGCCGATATAGCCCCAGAAGATACCCGATTGCATGGCCGGCACCGTCGCCTTGCCGATCACCTGGCGCGGCTTGCCGATGGCGACCCGCGGCAGCTTGGCGGCGGCCATGTGCAGCGCCTCCAGCGACAGGTTGATGCCGGGCGCGATGGCGCCGCCGCAATAATTGCCGGCGGCGTCGATGACGTCGAAGGTGGTGGCGGTGCCGAAATCGATGACGATCAGCGGCCCCTTGTAGAACTTGTGCGCCGCCACCGCGTTGACCAGGCGGTCCGCGCCCACTTCCTCGGGCCGGTCCAGCAGGACCTCCAGGCCCAGCTCGACCCCGTCGTCGCCCACCACCACCGGTTCGCAGGCGAAATAGCGCCGGCACAGGGTCTTGAGGCCGAACACCATGGCCGGCACCACGCTGGCGACGATGCAGGCGTCGATATCGGTGCGCTTCAGGCCCTCGATGGCCAGCAGCTGCATCAGCCACACCCCCAGCTCGTCGGCGGTGCGCTCGCTGTCGGTAGAGGCGCGCCACTCGCCGCGCACCTTGTCGCCGTCGAAAACGGCGAAGACGATGTTGGTGTTGCCCGAATCGATGGCCAGCAGCATGGGGTCCCGCTCCGTCACGCCGGCGGGAAATAGACGTCGCCCGCCATGATGCGCTGCACTGTGGAGCCAGCATCCAAGAGAAGTGCGCCCTGTTCGTCAAGCCCCGCGAACACGCCGGTCAGCGTTTCCCCCTCCAGGCGCACCACCACCGGCTGGCCGACACCCCGGGCCCGCGCCATCCATGCCTCGCGCACCGGCGCGAAGCCCTCGGCCCGCCAGCGGGCGACCCATGGCCCCAGGCGGCGGCACGCGGCCGCCAACACGTCGGCGGCGGTGCCGGCATAGCCGGCGTGGGCCAGGGCGGCGGCGGGATACATCACCGCGTCCGGCGGCGGGCATTCCGCCACATCGACGCCGAAGCCCAGGATCAGCCACCCCTGCCCGGCCGGCTCCAGCAGCATGCCGGCGACCTTGCGTCCGTCCATGAGGACATCGTTGGGCCACTTGCAGCGGAAATCGGCGGCGACCAGCTCCGCGAACGCCTCGGCCAGCGCCACGGCGGCGGCGAAGCCCAGCTGCGCGGCCCGGGCGAGGTCGTCGATGGCGATCAGCACCGAGGCATGCAGGTTGCCCTCGGGGCTGACCCAGGCGCGTCCGCGCCGGCCGCGGCCGGCGGTCTGGCGGCGCGCGGTCACCACAAGCAGATCGGCGGCCGACCCGGACAGGGCCAGCCGCCGCGCCTCGTCGTTGGTGCTGCCGACGACGTCCAGCCCGACAAGGCGGAACGGCGCCGGCAGTCCGGCCTGCGTCACTGCGGGAACAGGGCCACGGCGGCCGCCTTGGCGGTCGACAGCAGCGGGCCGGGCAGGAACGAGAACAGCAGCACCACCGCGGTGGATACCGCCATGACGATGCCGACCGAGCGGCTGAGCGGCTTGTCGAAGCTCTCGGACGGCTCGTCGAAATACATCACCTTGATGATGCGCAGATAGTAGAAGGTGGACACCACGCTGGTCAGCACGCCGATGATGGCCAGCGTGAACAGGCCGGCGTCGACGGCGGCCATGAAGACGTAGAACTTGCCCCAGAAGCCGGCCAGCGGCGGAATGCCGGCCATGGAGAACATCAGGGCGGCCATCACCAGCGCCATCGCCGGGTTGGTCTTGGACAGGCCGGCCAGATCGTCGATGCCCTCGACCATGCGGCCCTTCTGGCGCATGGACAGGATCACCGCGAAGGTGCCCACATTCATGAACAGGTAGATCGCCAGGTATACCAGCACGCCCTGCACGCCGGCGGCGGTGCCGGCGGCCAGGCCGACCAGCACGAAGCCCACATGGCCGATGGAGCTGTAGGCCATCAGGCGCTTGATGTTGTTCTGGCCGATGGCCGCGAACGAGCCGACGAACATGGAGGCGATGGCGATGAAGGTCACCACCTGCCGCCACTGGTCGGCCAGCTCGCCGAACGGGCCGATCATGACGCGGGTGAACAGCGCCAGGGCGGCGATCTTGGGAGCCACCGCGAAGAAGGCGGTCACCGGGGTCGGCGCGCCCTCGTAGACGTCGGGGGTCCACATGTGGAAGGGCACCGCCGACACCTTGAACGCCAGGCCGGCGACCACGAACACCAGGCCGGCGATCAGGCCGGCATGGGAGGCCACCGGATGCTCGCCGCCGAACAGCCGCGCCAGCCCGTCGAACGAGGTGGTGCCGGCGAAGCCGTAGACCAGCGACACGCCGTAGAGCAGCATGCCCGAGGCCAGCGAGCCGAGGACGAAATACTTGAGGCCGGCCTCGGTGGCGCGGGCGTTCTCGCGGTTGTAGGCGGCCAGGACGTAGAGCGCCAGCGACTGCGTCTCCAGGCCCAGATAGAGGGCGATGAAGTCGTTGGCCGACACCATCATCATCATGCCCAAGGTCGCGAACACCATCAGGATGGGGTATTCGAACCGGCCCAGCTTCTCGCGCTCGAGGAAGCTCACGCTCATGGCGGCGGTCAGCGCCGAGGCCAGCAGGATCATCACCTTCACCGTGCCGGCGAAGGAATCCATCACGAACATGCCGCCGAAGGTGGTGGTGCGCTCGCCGCCCAGCATCCAGGCCAGGACGGCGGCGACGGTGAACACCGCCAGGCCCAGCATGGTCATCGGCCGGACGCCTTCGCCCTTGCCGAAGACGCCGATCATCAGCATCGCCATGGCGGCCAGCGCCACGAAGATTTCCGGCAGGACCGGCAGAAGGTCGAGAGTATCGCTCATGTCCCGGTCTCCCTAGCGCACCGCCACCGAAGCGGCGCCTTGCGCGGCCTTGGCCAGTTCGAAGTTGTCGATCAGCTTCGCCACCGAAGCATGCATGGGCTCGAGGAAGGTGTTGGGATAGACGCCCATCCACACCACCATCACGATCAGCGGCACGAAAATGGCGATCTCGCGGCGATCCATGTCCAGGATGTCCTTGAGGTCGTCGCGGGTCAGGCGGCCGAATACCACGCGCCGGTAGAGGTAGAGCATGTAGGTCGCGCCCAGCACCAGGCCGCTGGCGGCGAACAGCGCCACCCAGGAATTGACCTGGAACACGCCCAGCAGCACCAGGAACTCGCCGACGAAGCCCGACGTGCCGGGCAGACCCACCGACGCCATGGTGAACACCATGAAGGTGAAGGCGTAGACCGGCATCCGCTCGGCCAGGCCGCCGTAGCGGGCGATCTCGCGGGTGTGCATGCGGTCGTAGACCACGCCGACGCACAGGAACAGCGCGCCCGACACCACGCCGTGGCTCAGCATCTGGTAGATGGCGCCCTCGACGCCCTGGGTGGTCATGGAGAAGACGCCGATGGTCACGTAGCCCATATGGGCCACCGACGAATAGGCGATCAGCTTCTTCATGTCCTCTTGGACCAGGGCCACCAGCGAGGTGTAGACCACCGCGACGATGGACAGCGTATAGACCAGCGGCGTGAAGAACTCGGTGGCGACCGGGAACATGGGCACCGAGAAACGGATGAAGCCGTAGGCGCCCATCTTCAGCAGCACGCCGGCCAGGATCACCGAACCCGCCGTCGGCGCCTCGACGTGGGCGTCGGGCAACCAGGTATGGACCGGCCACATGGGCACCTTCACCGCGAAGGACGCGAAGAAGGCCAGCCACAGCCACAGCTGCATCCCCTCGGGGAAGACGTGGGCCATCAGGGTCGGGATGTCGGTGGTGCCGGCCTGGAAGTACATCGCCATCATGGCGATCAGCATCAGCACCGAGCCGGCCAGGGTGTAGAGGAAGAACTTGAACGCCGCGTAGACCCGCCGGGCGCCGCCCCACACGCCGATGATGATGAACATGGGGATCAGCACGCCTTCGAAGAAGACGTAGAACAGCACCAGGTCCAGCGCGCAGAACATGCCGACCATCAGGGTCTCGAGGACCAGGAAGGCCACCATGTACTCCTTCACCCGCTGCTCCACCGCCCCGTAGGAGGACAGGATGCACAGCGGCGTCAGGAAGGTGGACAGCAGCACGAACCACATGGAGATGCCGTCGACGCCCATCGCGTAGGTGATGGCGGTGCCGGGCAGCCAGGTGGCGGTCTCCTTCAACTGGAACTCGGCCGAGTTGGGGTCGAAGTAGGCGAGGATGAACAGCGACACGATGAAGGTCGCCACCGAGGTCAGCATCGCCACCGAGCGGGCGTTGCGCGCCACCGTCTGGGCGTCGCCTCGGATCGTCAGGATGAACAGCGCGCCCACCAGCGGCAGGAACGTCGTCAGCGAGAGCAGGGGCCAGTCGATCATGGCTTCGTCTTCCGTTGGCTTAGCGCGCGTTGAACAGGTACCAGGTGACGAACACCGCCACGCCGATCAGCATCGCGAAGGCGTAGTGGTACAGGTAGCCGGTCTGCAGCCTCGCCACGCGGTTGGCCACGACCTTGGTGGCGGCGGCCACGCCGTCGGGACCGACGCCGTCGATCAGCGCCCCGTCGCCGCCCTGCCACAGCCCCCTGCCCAGCTTGAAGGCGGGCTTGACGAACAGGAAGTCATACAGCTCGTCGAAGTACCACTTGTTCAGCAGGAACAGGTAGAGCGGGCGGAAGCTGTCGGCCAGCGCCTTGGGGATGGACGGCGCCACCTTGTACAGCACGTAGGCGAGCGCGATGCCCGAACCGGCCATGATGGTCGGCAGCCAGACCACCCAGGCGGGGACGTGGTGGGCGTTCTCCAGCGAGGCGTGGCCCTCCAGGGTCAGGATGGCCTCACGCCAGAAGCCCTCGCGGGCATGGCCCACGAACATGTCGTAGCCCAGCCAGCCGGCGAAGACGGCGCCCGAGGCCAGCACCAGCAGCGGCAGGATCATCACCGCCGGACTCTCGTGGACGTGCGCCATCACGTGCTCGTCGGCGCGCGGGCGGCCCTCGAACACCAGGATCAGCAGCCGCCACGAGTAGAAGGCGGTCAGGAAGGCCGCGCCGACGCCCAGGAAATAGGCCGTCTGGCCGATCCAGGTGTGGGCGCCGAAGGCGGCCTCGAGGATGATGTCCTTCGAGTAGAAGCCAGCGAAGAACGGCACGCCGGCCAGCGCCAGCGAACCGATCCACATCAGCGCCCAGGTGACCTTGATGTGCTTGCCGACGCCGCCCATGCGGCGGATGTCCTGCTCGTCGCTCATGGCGTGGATCACCGAGCCGGCGCCCAGGAACAGCAGCGCCTTGAAGAAGGCGTGGGTCATCAGGTGGAAGATGGCCGCCTGGTAGGCCGACACGCCGATGGCGAAGAACATGTAGCCCAGCTGCGAGCAGGTCGAGTAGGCGATGATGCGCTTGATGTCGTTCTGCACGCAGCCGATGGTGGCGGCGAAGAACGCCGTCGCGGCGCCGACGATGGTGACCACCATGAGGGCGGTGTCCGAGAATTCGAACAGCGGGCTCATGCGGGCGACCATGAAGACGCCGGCGGTGACCATGGTGGCGGCGTGGATCAGCGCCGACACCGGGGTCGGGCCCTCCATGGCGTCGGGCAGCCAGGTGTGCAGGCCCAGCTGCGCCGACTTGCCCATGGCGCCCACGAACAGCAGCAGGCAGATGATGGTGATGGCGTGCCACTCGACGCCGAAGAAGGTCACCACCGCCTCGGCCTTGTCGGGAGCGGCGGCGAAGATGGCGTCGAAGCCCACCGAGTCGAACAGGAAATAGGCGCCGAAGATGCCCAGGGCGAAACCGAAATCGCCGACGCGGTTGACCACGAAGGCCTTGATGGCGGCCGCCGAGGCCGACGGCTTCTGGTACCAGAAGCCGATCAGCAGATAGGACGCCAGGCCCACGCCCTCCCAGCCGAAGAACAGCTGGATCAGGTTGTCGGCGGTCACCAGCATCAGCATGGCGAAGGTGAACAGCGACAGGAAGCTCATGAAGCGCGGGATCGACGGGTCGTGGCTCATGTAGCCGACCGAATAGACGTGCACCATGAACGACACCCAGGTCACCACGATCATCATGACCGCCGTCAGGGTGTCGAACTTGAGCGCCCAGGCCACGTCCACCGTGCCCGAGGTGATCCAGGTGAGCAGCGGCACGGTGACCGCGTCGCCCTCGATGGCCACGTTCACGAAGATGCCGACGGACAGGAAGGCCGACACGCCCAACAGCGTGCAGGTGACGATCTGCGCCCCGCGGTCACCGATGACGCGGCCGAAGAAGCCGGCGACGATCGAGCCCAGCAGCGGCAGGAAGATTGCGGCGACATACATCATCGCTGGTTTACCCCTTGAGCTGGCTGATTTCCTCGACCGCGATGGTGCCGCGGTTGCGGAAGAAGACGACGACGATGGCAAGGCCGATGGCGGCCTCGGCGGCGGCGACGGTCAGGATGAACATCGCGAACACCTGCCCGACCAGGTCGTTGAGGAACGACGAGAAGGCCACCAGGTTGAGATTGACCGCCAGCAGCATCAGCTCGATCGACATCATGATGATGATGACGTTCTTGCGGTTCAGGAAGATGCCAAACACGCCCAGCGTGAACAGGATCGCGGCGACGGTCAGGTAGTGGGACAGACCGATCTCGAACATCAGATGCCCCCCCCGGTCGGAACCTTGCGGATTTCAAGCGTGTCGGCGGCCCGGCGCGCCACCTGGTCGGCGATCTTCTGCTTGCGGCCGCCGGCCCGGACCCTGAGCGTCAGCAGGATGGTGCCGACCATGGCGACCAGCAGGATCACGCCCGACGCCTGGAACAGATAGGCGTAGGTGGTGTAGAGCAGCCGGCCCAGCGCCTCGGTGTTGGAGGCGACGTCGGCGGTGGGCGCCGGAGCGGCCACCAGCGCCTCGACATCGGGGGCGAAGGCCCAGCCGGCGAAGACCACCGTCAGCTCCAGCAGCAGCACCAGGCCGATCAGCGCCCCCGTCGGCAGGTATTGCAGGAATCCCTCGCGGAGCTTGACGACGTTGATGTCCAGCATCATCACCACGAACAGGAACAGCACCGCCACCGCGCCCACATAGACGACCACCAGCACCATGGCCAGGAACTCGGCGCCCAGCAGCAGGAACAGGCCGGCGGCGTTGAAGAAGCAGAGGATGAGGAACAGGACCGAATGGACCGGGTTGCGGGCGGAGATCACCGCGACGCCACTGGCCACCGTCAGCCCCGCGAACATGTAGAAGATCAGTGCAGCGAACATGCCTCTTCCCCTGTCACCGGTAGGGCGCGTCGGTGGCGATGCGGAGAGCCAGCTCGCTCTCCCACCGGTCGCCGTTCGAAAGCAGCCGTTCCTTGTTGTACATCAGCTCGGCCCGCGTCTCGGTGGCGAACTCGAAATTCGGCCCCTCGACGATGGCGTCCACCGGGCAGGCCTCCTGGCACAGGCCGCAGTAGATGCACTTGGTCATGTCGATGTCGTAGCGCCGCGCGCGGCGCGAGCCGTCGCCCCGAGGCTCGGCTTCGGCAGAAGCGCGACGGGGCTCGGCTTCAATAGTAATCGCCTGGGCGGGGCAGATGGCCTCGCACAGCTTGCAGGCGATGCAGCGCTCCTCGCCGTTGGGATAGCGGCGCAGCGCGTGCTCGCCCCGGAAGCGGACGCTCAGCGGCCCCTTCTCGTGGGGATAGTTGATGGTCACCTTGGGCTTGAACATGTAGCGAAGCGTCAGCCACAGGCCCTGCCGCAGCTCTGTCAGCAGGAACGCCCGCGCGGTGCGGTCGAGGAAAGACATCTCGCGGACCTCCTTAACCCTGGTTCGGCAGCCAACCGAACCCGACGAGCACGCCGGCGGTCAGCACCAACCAGAACAACGAGAACGGCAGGAACACCTTCCATCCCAGGCGCATCAGCTGGTCATAGCGATAGCGCGGGAAGGTGGCGCGAACCCACAGGAACACGAACAGGACCAGGGCGATCTTCAACGCGAACCAGATCACGCCCGGAACCATGTTGAACGGCGCCACGTCGAACGGCGGTAGCCAGCCGCCCAGGAACAGGATGGCGGTCATCGCCGACATCAGGATCATGTTCGCGTATTCGCCCAGGAAGAACAGGGCGAAGGCCATGGCCGAGTATTCGACGTTGTAGCCGGCCACCAGCTCCGACTCCGCCTCGGGCAGGTCGAAGGGGGCGCGGTTGGTCTCGGCCAGGGCGGACACGATGAACAGGATGAACAGCGGGAAGTGCGGAATGAAGAACCACACCGTCTCCTGCTGGCGCAGCACCACGTCGGTCAGGTTCAGCGAGCCCACCGACAGCAGCACCGAGATCAGCACGAAGCCGATGGAGACCTCGTAGGAGACCATCTGCGCCGCCGACCGCAACCCGCCCAGGAAGGCGTATTTCGAGTTCGACGCCCAGCCCGACATGATGATGCCGTAGACGCCCAAGGACGAGATGGCGAACAGGTACAGGATGCCGACATTGATGTCGGCCAGCACCCATCCCTCGTCGAACGGAATCACCGCCCAGGCGATCAGCGACAGGAAGAAGGTCAGCATCGGCGCGACGACGAAGACCACCTTGCTCGACCCGGAGGGAAGGATGGTCTCCTTCAGGAACAGCTTGGCGCCGTCGGCGAAGGGCTGCAGCAGGCCGAAGGGGCCGACCACGTTGGGGCCCTTGCGCAGCTGCATGGCGCCGATCACCTTGCGCTCGGCATAGGTGAGATAGGCCACGGCTACCAGCAGCGGCACGACGATCACGAGGATCTGGGCGACGATGACGACCAATCGCCAGACCATGGGGGGCAGAAGCCCGTCGAACAGCTCAGCCATGGGTCCCCGTCTTCTTGTGGTTGCATCCGCAGCCGCCGCCGAAAGCGGCCGTGCACTCGGCCATGACCTTCGAGGCCCGGCTGATCGGGTCGGTCATGTAGTAGTTGTCGATGGTGGTGGCGAGCGCCTTGTCCGACACCGGCCCCTCGCCTCCGAAGGCGGCCCCCCAGGCGGCGGGCTGGAGCGTGTCCGGGGTGGCGAACACCGGGTTGGCCTGGACCAGCCGGTCGCGCAGCTGCTTGGGGGTGTCGTAGGCCAGCGGCTTGCCGACCGCGTCCGACAGGGCGCGGAGGATCTTCCAATCCTCCTTGGCCTCGCCGGGAGCGAACACCGCCAGGCGGGTGCGCTGGACGCGGCCCTCGGTGTTGACGTAGGTGGCGCTTTTCTCGGTATAGGCCGAGCCGGGCAACACCACGTCGGCGCGGTGGGCGCCGGCGTCGCCGTGGCTGCCGATATAGACCACGAAGGCGCCGCCCAGGCCCTTCATGTCGATCTCGTCGGCGCCCAGCAGGACCACCACCTCGATCTCGCCCTTGGCGGCACCGTCGAGGATGCCGGCGACGTCGCGGCCGCCGGCCTGGGGCACGAAGCCCAGGTCAAGGCCGCCGACGCGGGCGGCGGCGGTGTGCAGCACGTTGAAGCCGTTCCAGCCGTCCTTGACCATGCCGGCGGCGTCGGCCAGCTTGCGGGCCAAGGCCAGCACCGCCGGGCCGTCGGCGCCGACCAGGGCGCCCTGGCCCAGGATCAGGGCCGGCCGCTGGGCGGACTTGAGCACCTCGAAGAACGGATGCTTGCCCGAGGCGACCTCGGCCAGCACCGAGGCGCCGTCGCCCAGATGCTCGTACTTGAAGGTCAGGTCGCCCTTGTGGCCGATGCGGGCCACCTTGAAGCCGCCCTTGAGCCACCGCTTGCGGATGCGGGCATTGAGCACCGGCGCTTCCTTGCGCGGGTTGGAGCCGACGATCAGCAGCGCGTCGCAGTCCTCGATGCCGGCGACGGTCGAGTTGAACAGGTACGAGGCCCGCGCCGAGGCGTCGAGCCCGGCGCCGTCCTGGCGGCAGTCCAGGTGGGGCGAGCCCAGCGACGCCATCAGGTCCTTGAGCGCCACCATGCTTTCGCAGTCGGCCTGGTCGCCGGCGATGGCGGCGATCTTGGACCCGGCCGTGCCCTTGACCTTGGCGGCGACGGCGGCCAGTGCCTCGCCCCAGCTGGCCGGGGCCAGCTTGCCGTCCTTGCGCACGTAGCAGCGGTCGAGGCGCTGGCGCTTGAGGCCGTCGCAGGCGAAGCGCGAGCGGTCGCCCAGCCATTCCTCGTTGATGTCGTCGTTGACGCGCGGCAGCACGCGCACCACCTCGTTGCCACGGGCATCGACGCGGATGGCCGAGCCCAGGGCATCCATGACGTCCACCGATTCGGTCTTCTTCAGCTCCCACGAGCGGTAGGTGTAGGAGGCCGGGCCGTTGGTCAGCGCGCCGACCGGGCACAGGTCGATCAGGTTGCCCGACAATTCGCTGGCGATGCCGCTGTCGAGATAGGTGGTGACCTCCATGTGCTCGCCCCGGCTCACCGCCCCCAGCACCGGGGTGCCGGCGATCTCGGTGATGAAGCGGATGCAGCGGGTGCACTGGATGCACCGGGTCATGAAGGTCTTGATCAGCGGGCCGAAATTCTTTTCGGCCACCGCCCGCTTCTCCTCGTCGTAGCGGGAATGGTCGCGGCCGTAGGCCATGGCCTGGTCCTGCAGGTCGCACTCGCCGCCCTGGTCGCAGATGGGGCAGTCCAGCGGGTGGTTGATGAGCAGGAACTCCATCACGCCCTGGCGCGCCTTGCGCACATTGGCGTTGTTGGTGTGCACCACCATCCCCTCGCCCACCGGCATGGCGCAGGACGCCACCGGCTTGGGCATCTTCTCGATCTCGACCAGGCACATGCGGCAGTTGCCGGCGATGGCCAGGCGCTCGTGGTAGCAAAAGCGCGGGATCTCGATGCCGAGTTGCTCGGCGGCCTGCAGCACGGTGGTGCCGGCCTCGACCTCGATCTCGCGTCCGTCGATCGTCAGCTTGGGCATAGTCTCGACTCTCCTCAGGCCGCGCTCTTCGAGCGGGCCAGGATCCGGCGCTCGATCTCGTGCCGGAAATTCTTGATCAGGCCCTGGATCGGCCACGCGGCGGCGTCGCCCAGGGCGCAGATGGTGTGGCCCTCGACCTGCTTGGTGACGTTGAACAGCAGGTCGATCTCGTCGACGGTGGCGTCGCCGGTGACCATGCGGTTCATCATGCGCATCATCCAGCCGGTGCCTTCACGGCACGGCGTGCACTGGCCGCAGGATTCGTGCATGTAGAACCTGGACAGCCGGGCGATGGCGCGGACGATGTCGGTGGACTTGTCCATGACGATCACCGCCGCCGTGCCCAGGCCCGAGCCGACCTCGCGCAAGCTGTCGAAGTCCATCAGGACGTTGTCGCAGACCTCCCGGGTCAGCACCGGCACCGACGACCCGCCGGGGATGACGCCCAACAGGTTGTCCCAGCCGCCGCGCACGCCGCCGGCATGCTTCTCGATGAGCTCCTTGAGCGGGATGCCCATCTCTTCTTCCACGTTGCACGGCTTATTCACGTGGCCGGAGATGCAGAACACCTTGGTGCCGGTGTTCTTGGGCCGGCCCAGCCCGGCGAACCAGGTGGCGCCCCGGCGCATGATGGCCGGCACCACGGCGATGGATTCGACGTTGTTCACCGTGGTCGGGCAGCCATAGAGGCCGACGCCGGCCGGGAACGGCGGCTTCAGGCGCGGCTGGCCCTTCTTGCCTTCGAGGCTCTCGATCAGCGCCGATTCCTCGCCGCAGATATAGGCGCCGGCGCCGCGATGGACGTAGAGGTCGAAGTCCCAGCCCGAGCCACTGGCGTTCTTGCCGATCAGGCCGGCGTCATAGGCCTGGTCGATGGCGGCCTGCAGGTGTTCGGCCTCGCGCACGAACTCGCCGCGAATGTAGATGTAGCCGGCATGGGCGCCGACGGCGAAGCCGGCGATCAGCGCGCCCTCGACCAGCTTGTGCGGGTCGAAGCGCATGATCTCGCGGTCCTTGCAGGTGCCCGGCTCGCCCTCGTCGGCGTTGATCACCAGATAGTGCGGGCGCGGCCCCTCGGTCTTGGGCATGAAGGACCACTTCATGCCGGTGCCGAAACCGGCGCCGCCACGGCCGCGCAGGCCGGAATTCTTGACTTCGTCGATGATCGCGTCGCGACCCCGGGCCAGGATTTCCTTGGTGCCGTCCCAGTCGCCGCGCGCCCGGGCGCCCTTGAGCCCCCAGTCGTGGAGGCCGTAGAGGTTGGTGAAGATACGATCCTGGTCGCGCAGCATCAGCCCTTCTCCGTCTGGAACGCGAGCTCCTTGAGCGTGGTGGGGCCGCCCTCGGGTGCCGAGAACTGGCGGCCATTCTGCGGACCCGGCTTGGGGGTCTCGCCACGCTTCAGGGCCTCGAGGATGGCCTGGGTGCTCTCCGCAGAGAGGTCTTCGTAGTAGTCGTCGTTGATCTGCATCATGGGCGCGTTGGTGCAGGCGCCCAGGCACTCGACCTCGGACAAGGTGAACAGGCCGTCGCCGGTGGTCTGGCCCCATTCGACGCCCAGCGCCTGCTTGGCGGCGGCGGCGACGTCGTCGGAGCCGCGCAGCAGGCAGCAGATGTTGGTGCACACCTGGACGTGGAACGTCCCCACCGGCTTCAGGTTGTACATGGTGTAGAAGGTCGCCACCTCCTGGACGCGGATCGGCGCCATGTCCAGCATGCGGGCGATTTCCTCCATGGCCGCCACCGACACCCAGCCGTCCTGGCGCTGGGCGATGTCCAGGAGCGGCATCACCGCGCTCTGCTGGCGGCCGGCGGGATACTTGGCGATGACCTTCTTGGCCTTCTCCAGGTTCTCGGGGCTGAAGGCGAAGGACGTGGGCTGTTCGGTCATGGTGCTCACCGGTCGATCTCGCCGAAGACGATGTCGATGGAGCCGATGTTGGCGACGACGTCGGCCAGCATGTGCCCCTTCGACATCATGTCGAGGGCCTGGAGGTGGACGTAGCCCGGGGGCCGGATCTTGCAGCGGTAGGGCCGCGAGGTGCCGTCGGCGATCAGGTAGACCGCGAACTCGCCCTTCGGCGCCTCGACCGCGGCATAGACCTCGCCGGCCGGGACGTGGAAGCCCTCGGTGAAGAGCTTGAAATGGTGGATCAGCGCCTCCATGGAGCGCTTCATCTCGGCGCGCGGCGGCGGGCTGACCTTGTGGTCCTGCGTCTTGACCGGGCCGGGCCGCATCTTGGCGATGCACTGCTGCATGATCCGAACCGACTCGCGCATCTCGACCACGCGGACGAGGTAACGGTCATAGCAGTCGCCGTGCTTGCCGATGGGGATGTCGAACTCCACCTCGGCGTATTTCTCGTAGGGCTGGCTCTTGCGCAGGTCCCACGGCACCCCGCAGGCGCGCAGGTTGGGACCGGTGAAGCCCCAATCCAGGGCCTGCTCCACCGACACCGTGCCGATGTCGACGGTGCGTTGCTTGAAGATGCGGTTCTCGGTGACCAGGGTCTCGATGTCGTCGAGCACCTTGGGGAAGGTCTCGCACCACGCCAGGATGTCGTCGGTGAGACCCGGCGGCAGGTCGGCGGCGACGCCGCCGGGGCGGAAGTAGTTGGCGTGCAGGCGAGCGCCCGAGGCGCGCTCGTAGAACTCCATCAGCTTCTCGCGCTCCTCGAAGCCCCACAGGATGGGGGTCATGCCGCCGACGTCGAACACGAACGAGGTCACGTTGAGCAGGTGGTTGAGGATGCGGCCGATCTCGCAATAGAGCGTGCGGATCCACTGGCCGCGCTCGGGGACCTCGATCCCCAGCAGCTTCTCGGTGGCCAGCACGAAGGCGTGCTCCTGGTTCATCGTGCCGACATAGTCGAGACGATCGAAATAGGGCACCGACTGGACGTAGTTCTTGTGCTCGATCAGCTTCTCGGTGCCGCGATGCAGCAGGCCGATATGCGGATCGGCGCGATCGACGCTCTCGCCCGACATCTCCAGGATCAGGCGCAGCACGCCGTGGGCGGCCGGATGCTGGGGGCCGAAATTGATGTTGTAGCTCTTGATGGTCGCTTCGGCCATGTCAGTTGTTCCCCCCAACCTTGTCGCTACTTGGGGCTTTCTCGTCGCCCGGCAGCAGACCGGGGCCTTCCCACGGGGACAGGAAATCGAACTGCCGGAAGTCCTGGGTCAGCTTCACCGGCTCGTAGACGCAGCGCTTCTGCTCGTCGTCGTAGCGCAGTTCCACGTATCCGGTGAGCGGGAAGTCCTTGCGCAGCGGATGGCCTTCGAAGCCGTAGTCGGTGAGGATGCGGCGCAGGTCGGGGTTGTCCGAGAACACCACCCCGAACATGTCCCACACCTCGCGCTCGAACCAGCCGGCGGCCTTGAACACCCCCACCACCGACGGCACCGGCGTGTCCTCGTCGGTGGCGACCTTCACGCGGATGCGCTGGTTGTGCTTCATGGACAGCAGGTGGTAGACGACGTCGAAGCGGTCCTCGCGGGCCGGCCAGTCGACACCGCAGACGTCCATCAGCTGCTTGAACAGGCAGCTGGAATCGTCGCGCAGGTAGGTGAGCACCTTGGCGATCGAGGGGGCGCGCACGGTGACGGTCAACTCGCCACAGCGGTTGACCTCGGTTCCGAGCACGTCGTTGGGCAGGGCGGCGGCGATGTAGTCGCCCAGGTCCGTCAGCGCTTGCGTCATGATCTTCAGGCCGTCCCTTCGTTCGTCAGCGCAGGATGGTGCCGGTGCGCCGGATCTTCTTCTGCAACTGCAGGATACCGTACAGCAGCGCCTCGGCGGTCGGCGGGCAGCCCGGGACGTAGACGTCCACCGGCACGATACGGTCGCAGCCGCGCACCACCGAGTAGGAATAGTGGTAGTAGCCGCCGCCGTTGGCGCAGCTGCCCATGGAGATGACGTAGCGCGGCTCGGCCATCTGGTCGTAGACCCGCCGAAGCGCCGGCGCCATCTTGTTGGTCAGCGTGCCGGCGACGATCATCACGTCGGACTGGCGCGGGCTGGGCCGGAACACGATGCCGAAGCGGTCGAGGTCGTAGCGCGAGCAGCCGGCGTGGATCATTTCCACCGCGCAGCAGGCCAGGCCGAAGGTCATCGGCCACATGGAGCCGGTACGGGCCCAGTTGACCAGCTTGTCGATATTGGCCAGCACGAAACCCTTGTCCTGGATCTCGTCGGTGACCAGACGCATCACGTCGTCCTGAGCCGCGCCCGGGGGCAGCGGCGCGGCGTGGGTCGGCGTCACCAGGCCGGAGGAGGAGTTCACTCCCATTCCAAGGCTCCCTTTCGCCACTCGTAGATGAAGCCGATGGTCAGCACGCCAAGGAACACCATCATCGACCAGAAACCGAACAGCCCGATCTTCCCGAGCGTCACCGCCCACGGGAACAGGAACGCCACCTCGAGGTCGAAGATGATGAACAGGATGGCGACCAGATAGAAGCGGACCTCGAACTTGGACCGCGCGTCGCCGAAGGCGTCGAAGCCGCATTCATAGGCCGCGTTCTTCTCGGGGTCGGGCCTCTGCTTGCCGACCAGCCACGACGCCAGGATCATGACCGCCGACAAGCCGCCGGCGATCGCGATGAAAATCAGGATCGGCAGATATTCGAGCAGCCAGGCTTCCATGTTCCAGCCTTCCTAGAAAGAATCCGACCCGAGGGCAGCCGTGCCGATCGCCCCACCGCGCGCCCGCCGAACCCCCAAGCTGCAACCATATGAAAGGAAATTGCGCCAGCGGTTTGAAAGGGTTGCGATTTCGCGTGACAGACCGAGAGGCCCCCTCCTGCGCAAGACAATACCCTCAACCGGCGCCTACCACCAGCCGTCAGGGCAAGTGGGATGCACCCTCCCTTTTCGGGCAGTGGCGGGAGTGACGGGGCTCGAACCCGCGACCTCCGGCGTGACAGGCCGGCGCTCTAACCGACTGAGCTACACCCCCGGCGCCCGGCCACCCGCGTGGGTAGGGGTGGTGTAATCCAGGGGACCTCCGCTGTCAAGCGAATGAGGCATCTTTCATGAGATTTTTGCATTTTCAAGAATATGCTGAACATCCGCAAGGAGCTTCGCCATACCCTACCCGATGTCGCATAATTCTACGCCTTTGGACTAGCCCCGCTCGCCTCGCCGAAGCGCAAAGATGCCAGGGCGAGATGTCTTTGATCCCGGACAATTTTTGCGCTTGCGAAAGCGACTTTTTCACCAAAAAGCGAGGATTTTCAGGCCCATCCGCCTGGCTCGCGGCCACCCCCTCCCCCTGGTGGCGGAACGCTGCGGGTAGGGCGAGTGTGGCTGCCCGCCTCGTGAGGCCCCGGATCGGCCCGAAGGCGACGCGTGCGCGACGTCGGAAGAGGCGGAGATCGATGGTGGGCGGTGACGGGATCGAACCGCCGACCCTCTCGGTGTAAACGAGATGCTCTCCCAGCTGAGCTAACCGCCCATCGTCGAAGGCACCTTATGGGCGATTCCAGCCAAACACAAGGCCCGCCGCCACCTCGGAGCCGCCACCTCAAACGAATGCGCCGGCCACGTCCCCGCGGCCGGCGCATTCCAACTGCTTGCGATCGGCGGGCTTACTGCACCGCGTCGCGGAGGCCCTTGCCGGCCTTGAACTTCGGCTGCTTGGACGCCGGGATGGTGATCTTGGCGCCGGTGCGGGGGTTGCGACCCTCGGAAGCGGCACGCTGGGCCACCGCGAAGGTACCGAACCCGACGAGGCGAACCTCGTCGCCACCCTTCAGGGCGGAAGTGATGGCGTCGAACACGGCGTCGACGGCCTTACCGGCATCGGCCTTGGACAGGCCGGCGCTGTTCGCAACAGCGGTCACGAGATCGTTCTTGTTCACCTGATGGCCCCCTTCGTTAAACCAATCGGCATAGCCTACCTTCGAGGCCCGCCGAAATAGGATGGGGCAGTCTAATTCGGGGAAGTTGCGGGCGTCAATTGGCAAATACGCGCTGAAGCTAGGTTTTCCGCCGTTTTCTGCACAGTTTCGACCCACCAATTCCGTTGGGACCGCGCCGGGCGCCCAAACGCGAAACGGCCGCCGGGTCGCCCCGACGGCCGTTGGCAAACGACACCTTGTGCAATCAATGGGTGATGACGGAGGCCACGTCCTTGTCCTCCTGCTTCACCGGGGTGCCCGACTCGTCGGGCTCCTCCCATTCGATGGGCACCGGGGTGCGGATCAGCGCCTTGGACAGCACCTCGTCGGCGGTAGACACCGGCACGATCTCGAGCCCCTTCTTGACGTTGTCGGGGATCTCGGCCAGGTCCTTTTCGTTGTCCTTGGGGATCAGGACCATCTTGAGGCCGCCGCGCAAAGCCGCCAGCAGCTTCTCCTTGAGGCCGCCGATGGGCAGCACCCGTCCGCGCAAGGTGACCTCGCCGGTCATGGCGACGTCCTTGCGCACCGGGATGCCGGTCAAGGCCGAGACGATGGCGGTGCACATGGCGATGCCGGCCGAGGGGCCGTCCTTGGGCGTGGCGCCCTCGGGCACGTGGACGTGGATGTCCTTCTTCTCGAACACCGTCGGCTTGATGCCCAGGCTGACCGACCGCGACCGCACGTAGGAGCGCGCCGCCTGGACGGATTCCTGCATCACGTCACCCAGCTTGCCGGTATGGGCGAAGGCGCCCTTGCCGGGCATGGTGACCGCCTCGATGGTCAGCAACTCGCCGCCGACCTCGGTCCAGGCCAAGCCGGTGACGGCGCCGACCATGTCCTCCAGCTCCGCCTCGCCGAAGCGGTATTTGCGGACCCCGGCGTACTTCTCCAGGTTCCTGGGGGTGACGGTGACCTTCTTCTTGCCCTTGGAGACGATCTCGGTGGTGGCCTTGCGGGCCAGGTTGGCCAGCTCGCGCTCCAGGTTGCGGACGCCCGCCTCACGGGTGTAGTAGCGGGTCAGGTCGCGGAGGCCGTCGTCGGTGATCGACCACTCGCCCTTGGCGAGGCCCGCCGCCTTCTGCACCTTGTCGATCAGGTGGCGCTTGGCGATCTCCACCTTCTCGTCCTCGGTGTAGCCCGACAGCCGGATCACCTCCATGCGGTCCAGCAGCGGCTGGGGCATGCGCAGGGTGTTGGCGGTGGTGACGAACATCACGTCGGACAGGTCGTAGTCGACCTCGAGATAATGGTCGTTGAAGGTGCTGTTCTGCTCGGGGTCCAGCACCTCGAGCAATGCCGAGGACGGGTCGCCGCGCCAGTCGGCGCCCAGCTTGTCGATCTCGTCGAGCAGGAACAGCGGGTTGGACGACTTGGCCTTCTTCATGCCCTGGATGATCTTGCCGGGCATGGAGCCGATATAGGTGCGCCGGTGTCCGCGGACCTCGGCCTCGTCGCGCACGCCGCCCAGGCTGATGCGCACGAAGTTGCGCCCGGTGGCCTTGGCCATGGACTTGCCCAGCGACGTCTTGCCGACGCCGGGCGGCCCGACCAGGCACAGGATGGGGCCCTTGACCTTCTCGGTGCGGGTCTGCACCGCCAGGTATTCGATGATGCGCTCCTTGACCTTGTCGAGGCCGTAATGCTCGGCGTCGAGGATGCGCTCGGCCAGCTTGACGTCCTTCTTGACCTTGGTGCGCTTTTTCCACGGAATGGTCAGCATCCAGTCAAGGTAGTTGCGCACCACCGTGGCCTCGGCCGACATCGGGCTCATGGACTTGAGCTTCTTCAGCTCGGCCAGGGCCTTCTCGCGCGCTTCCTTGGACAGCCGCGTCTTGCGGATGCGGTCTTCCAGCTCGGCGGTCTCGTCGCGGCCGTCGTCGCCCTCGCCCAGCTCCTTCTGGATGGCCTTCAACTGCTCATTCAGATAGTACTCGCGCTGGGTCTTCTCCATCTGCCGCTTGACGCGGTTGCGGATCTTCTTCTCGACCTGCAGGACGCCGATCTCGCCCTCCATGTACGAGTAGACGCGCTCGAGGCGCTCGGCCACCGTGGGGGTCTCCAGCAGCTCCTGCTTCTCGCTGATCTTCAGCGACAGGTGCGAGGCCACGGTGTCGGCCAGCTTGCCGGGGTCCTCGATTTGGTTGACCGAGACCAGCACCTCGGGCGGAATCTTCTTGTTGAGCTTGATGTACTGCTCGAACTGGCTGACCACCGAGCGCGACAGCGCCTCCAGTTCCTGGGTCTCGCCGTCGGACTCGTCCATCAGCTCGGCGGTGGCCTGGAAGAAGTTGGGGTTGTCGGCGAAGCCGGTGATGCGGGCGCGGCGGCCGCCCTCGACCAGCACCTTGACGGTGCCGTCGGGCAGCTTCAGCAGCTGGAGCACGGTCGAAACGGTGCCCACCAGATAGATGTCGTCGGTCGTGGGATCGTCCTGGGCGGCGTTCTTCTGGGCCACCAGCAGGATCTGCTTGTCCTCGCGCATCACGTCTTCCAGCGCGCGCACCGACTTCTCGCGGCCGACGAACAGCGGCACGATCATGTGCGGGAAGACGACGATGTCGCGAAGGGGAAGGACGGGGAAGACGTCGCTTCGTGCGGTTTCGACCATGGTACCTCTTCGTGCGAGGCAGCCCCCGGGGCGGGGGACCGCAATTAGAATATCTCCAACCCAGCGCTACCTACTTGGGCCAATCCCCCTCCCCCGTCAAGGGGACCGGCCCCGATCACCCTTAAGCCGACCCGCCTACCTCTTCCCACGCGGGCGGGCGACGCGGCCCGCGCCGGTCACGCGCTGGTGCCGACGTCCTCGCGGCGCTCGGAGTGGATGTAAAGCGGCTGGGCACGGCCTTCGGCCACCTCGCCGTTGACCACCACCTCCTCGACGCTCTCCATGCCGGGCAACTCGAACATGGTGTCGAGCAGGATGCCCTCCATGATCGAGCGCAGGCCACGGGCGCCGGTCTTGCGGGCGATGGCCTTCTCGGCGATGGACTTGAGCGCGTCCTCGGTGAAGGTCAGGCGCACGTCCTCCATCTCGAACAGGCGCTGGTACTGCTTGGTCAGCGCATTCTTGGGCTTGGCCAGGATCTCGACCAGGGCGTCGTTGTCCAGGTCGTCGAGCGTGGCGATCACCGGCAGACGGCCGACGAATTCCGGGATGAGGCCGAACTTCAGTAAGTCCTCGGGCTCGACCTCGCGCAGGATCTCGCCGGTGCGGCGCTCGTCGGGGCCGCGCACCTCGGCGCCGAAGCCGATGGAGGTGCCCTTGCCGCGCGAGCCGATGATCTTCTCCAGGCCGGCGAAGGCGCCGCCGCAGATGAACAGGATGTTGGTGGTGTCCACCTGCAGGAATTCCTGCTGGGGATGCTTGCGGCCGCCCTGCGGCGGCACGCTGGCCACCGTGCCTTCCATGATCTTCAAGAGCGCCTGCTGCACGCCCTCGCCCGAGACGTCGCGGGTGATGGACGGGTTGTCGGACTTGCGGCTGATCTTGTCGACCTCGTCGATGTAGACGATGCCGCGCTGGGCGCGCTCGACGTTGTATTCGGCCGCCTGCAGCAGCTTGAGGATGATGTTCTCGACATCCTCGCCCACGTAGCCGGCCTCGGTCAGCGTGGTGGCGTCGGCCATGGTGAACGGCACGTCCAGGATGCGGGCCAGGGTCTGGGCCAGCAGCGTCTTGCCGCAGCCGGTGGGGCCGACCAGCAGGATGTTGGACTTGGCGATCTCGATGTCGTTGGACTTGCCGCCGTGCTGTAGCCGCTTGTAGTGGTTGTGGACGGCGACCGACAGCACCTTCTTGGCGTGGTCCTGGCCGATCACGTAGTCGTCGAGGACGGCGCGGATGTCCTTCGGCGTGGGAACCCCGTCGCGCGAGCGGACCAGGTGGGTCTTGTGCTCCTCGCGGATGATGTCCATGCACAGCTCGACGCATTCATCGCAGATGAACACGGTCGGCCCGGCGATGAGCTTGCGCACCTCGTGCTGGCTCTTTCCGCAGAACGAGCAGTACAGGGTGTTCTTGGAATCGCCGCTCGTGGACTTGGTCATCGAAACTCCATTGGGTAAAGCGGCCGGAGACGTTGATTCATGTTAGCCACAGCGCAGCCGGGCAGACAACGAAAAATCCCTCGCGCGGCCACGCGCGAAGTGGGGAAATATCCCTTCCGCGCAGCCGCGGAAGGGATGCGGAACGATCCGGCGCGGGTCGTTCGGACGGGGTCCGGCCCCCCGTCCGCCCCCGCGCTCACGCCCCGGCGGAGTCGCCCTCCGGAACCGGACGGCTGGCCACCACCTCGTCGATCAGGCCGAAGTCCTTGGCCTCGGTGGCGGTCATGAACTTGTCGCGCTCCATGGCCTGCTCGATCACGTCCAGCGACTGGCCGGTATGCTCGACATAGATGCCGTTGAGACGCGCGCGCAGCGACAGGATCTCGCGGGCATGAATCTCGATGTCGGTCGCCTGGCCCTGGAACCCGCCCGAGGGCTGGTGGACCATGATGCGGGAGTTGGGCAGCGAATAGCGCTTGCCCCTGGCGCCGGCGGTCAGCAGCAGCGACCCCATCGAGGCCGCCTGGCCGATGCACACGGTGGACACCGCCGGGCGGATGTACTGCATGGTGTCGTAGATCGCCAGCCCCGAGGTCACCACGCCGCCCGGCGAATTGATATAGAACGCGATGTCCTTGGTCGGGTTCTCCGACTCGAGGAACAGCAGCTGGGCGCAGATGAGGCTGGAGACCTCGTCATAGACCTGCCCGGTCAGGAAGATGATGCGCTCCTTGAGGAGCCGCGAATAGATATCGTAGGAGCGCTCGCCCCGGTTGGTCTGCTCGACCACCATGGGAACGAGGGTGTTCATGTAGAGGTCGATGGGATCTCTCTCTCGCATGGTTCGTCCTTTATCCGTCCAGGTCGGCCCGGCGGGAACGGCCGGGGCGAAACGCTTCCAACGACATTACCGCCGGCCGCCGGTCACTCGGCCGTGTCGGCGGCCTTCTTCTTGGCGGCCTTCTTCTTCGGCTTGGCCTCGGCGGCCTGAGCCTCACCAGATGGGGCCTCACTAGTCTCGTCCGGGTCCTTGCGCAGGTCGGCGGCCGACACGTCCTTGTCGGTCACCTTGGCCAGTTCGAGGATGAAGTCGACGACCTTGTCCTCGAAGATGGGCGCGCGCAGGGCGTTCAGCGCATCCGGGTTGCCCTTGTAGTACTGGAACACCAGGTGCTCCTGCCCGGGATAGCGGCGGGCCTCCTCGATCAGCGCCTTGTTCAGGTCGTCCTGGGTGACGGTGATCTCGTTGGCGCGGCCCACTTCGGCCAGCAGCAGGCCCAGACGCACGCGGCGCTCGGACAGCGACCGGTATTCGTCCTTCAGCTCGTCGTCGCTCTTGCCCGCGTCGGCGGGGTCGGCGCGACCAGACTGGCGCTCGTTTTCGACCTGCTTCCAGATGGCGTCGAACTCCTGATCGACCATGGCCCCCGGAACAGGGAAATCGTGATTGGCGGCCAGAACGTCAAGAAGGCCGCGCTTGGCCTTGGCGCGCGAGATGGAATCCAGCTCGCGGCCCATCTCCTCGCGGATGGCGGCCTTGAGCGCGTCCAGCGAGTCGAGCCCCACCTTCTTGGCCAGTTCGTCGTCCAGGTCGGCCGGCTTGGCGGCGCGGACTTCCTTGACCTTGACGTCGAACTCGGCCGGCTTGCCGGCCAGCTCGCCGTTGCCGTAGGCCTCGGGGAAGGTGACGGTGACCACCACCTCCTCGCCGGCCTTCTTGCCGACCAACTGGTCCTCGAAGCCGGGGATGAAGGTGCCCGAGCCCAGCTTCAGCTGGTAGTCCTCGGCCGAGCCGCCCGGGAAGGCGACGCCGTCCTGCTTGCCGACGAAGTCGATCACGGCGATGTCGCCGGACTTGGCGGCGCGCTTGACGGGCTCGCTCGTCTCGTTGCGCTCGGCGATGCGCATCAGGGTTTCGTCGATCTCCTCGTCGGGGACCTTGGCCTTCTCGCGCTCGATCTCGATCTTGCCGAACTCCATCGGCTTGATCTCGGGCAGCACTTCGACCGCGACCGTGAATTCCAGGTCGGCGCCCTCGGTGAAGCTGGTGATCTCGACCTTCGGCTGGACGGCCGGGCGCAGCCCCTTGTCGGTGATCGCCTTGCCGGCGCCGTCGTTGACGGCCTGCTCCAGCACCTCGCCCATGATGGACGCGCCGTACTTCTGGCGCACGATCTTCATCGGCACCTTGCCGGGGCGGAAGCCGGGCATTTTGACGGTGCGCGCGATCTCGGCCAGGCGGTCTGAGGTCCGCGTCTCGAGTTGCGCCGCGGGAACGACGACCTTGAACTCGTGCTTCAGGCCGTCAGCGTTGATCTCGGTTACCTGCATCAGTGTGTCGCCAATCGCATCAATCGTTGCATGAATCCGGCGGATTCGGCCGCCTTCGCGGGGAGCGGGGCCTTCGGGGACTGGTGCGGGCGAAGGGATTTGAACCCCCATGGCTTGCGCCGCTGGAACCTAAATCCAGTGTGTCTACCAGTTCCACCACGCCCGCATGGCAGAAGGGCGCGACCCCATGCAACCTGGGGGCCGGCCCGCCGGAACGGGTGTCTATAGCACAGTCGCGCGCGGGGATACAGGCCTTGTGAAACGAAAACGGGCTTATGCCGCGGGGCCCGGCCGCCACCGAAATGCCTCTACCTTCGGACACTGAAATGACTATACTTCGGGAGAAGCCATTATGCCCTACGCATAGAATCCCCTCCAAGGATTGCCCGCAGGGATTGCGGGGGCCGCGGTGACCCGGGGAAGATTTCCATTTGACCGTTGATTTCGGGGGACGAGTGGCCGAATGGCGCTCGAACCAGCACTCCAATCGGGGACAGCATCATGGATTTTGATCGCAGCGGACGCCTGGCCTTCCTCCAGATCGACGAGGAGACCTGCCGGACTCTCCGCGAGTTCCGCAACGTCCTCGCCCCCCGCATCGACGGCCTGCTGGAGGCCTTCTACGGCCACGTCCAGGCCAACCCGGCGACGGCGGCCAAGTTCGCCTCCCCCGACCGCATCCGCCATGCCCGCGAGATGCAGAAGAAGCACTGGATGGAAAGCGTGTTCGCCGGCCAGTTCGACGACCGCTATTTCGCCACCGTGACCGAGATCGGCAAGGTCCACCAGCGCGTCGGGCTCGAGCCCCGCTGGTATACGGCCGGCTACTGCTACGTCCTCAACCTGGTGGCGCGGATCGCCGCCGATGAATACCGCAAGAAGCCCGAACGGCTCGCCAAGGTGCTGGCAGCGGTCAACAAGGCCGCCTTCCTGGACATGGATCTCGCCACCTCGGTCTATATCGAGACCAATACCCAATTCATCATCGCCCGCGAACTGGGCGCCAAGGCCGACGCCTTCGAACGCGACGTCAAGACCATCGTCGACGCCGTCGCCGCCGCCGCCTCGAAGATGGAGGGGGCGGCCGGCAAGATGAGCGCCACCGCCGAGGAAACCTCGGCCCAGTCCACCACCGTCGCCGCCGCCGCCGAGGAAGCGACCACCAACATCCAGACGGTGGCCGCCGCCGCCGAGGAGCTGTCGTCCTCGATTTCCGAGATCAGCCGCCAGGTCTCCACCTCGGCCAACATCGCCTCGGGCGCCATGGAGGAGGCCCAGCGCACCAACGACATGGTCCAGAGCCTGGCCGACGCCGCCAGCAAGATCGGCCAGGTGGTCAAGCTGATCAACGACATCGCCTCGCAGACCAACCTGCTGGCACTCAACGCCACCATCGAGGCGGCGCGGGCCGGCGACGCCGGCAAGGGCTTCGCGGTGGTCGCCAACGAAGTCAAGAGCCTGGCCAACCAGACCGCCAAGGCCACCGAGGAGATCGCCGCCCAGATCGGCGCGGTTCAGAACGCCACCCGCGACGCCGTCCACGCCATCGGCGAAATCGCCTCGACCATCGGCGAAATCAACGAAATCGCCGGCTCCATCGCGGCGGCCGTCGAGGAGCAGGGCGCCGCCACCCAGGAGATCGCCCGCAACGTCCAGCAGGCGGCCATGGGCACCCAGGAGGTCACCGGCACCATCGCCCGCGTCTCCGCCGCCGCCTTCGAGACCGGCAACGCCGCCCGCGACGTCCTGAGCGCCGCCACCGACCTGTCGCAGGACAGCCACGCCCTGGAGAGCCAGGTGGACAAGTTCGTGCGGGAAATCCGGGCGTAGCCCCCCGTCACCGTCATTCCCGCGTGGGAGGCCTTCCCCGCGACCGGAACCGCTCCAGCCCCAATCCCTCGAGCGGGATTTCCGGGTCGCGCCCCGACACCAGATCGGCGATGACGCGGCCCGAGCCGCAGGCCATGGTCCAGCCCAGCGTGCCGTGGCCGGTGTTCAGCCACAGCCCGGCCAGCGGCGCCGCCCCGATCACCGGCACGCTGTCGGGCGTGACCGGCCGCAGGCCGGCCCAAGGCTCGGCGCGGTCGAAATCGCCGCCATCGGGAAACAGCGCCTTCGCCTTCCGCCGCAGCACCTCCCAGCGGATCGGGTTCAGCGAGGTGTCGTAACCGCTGAATTCGGCGGTGCCGGCGGCCCGCAGGCGGTCGCCGAGGCGGGAATAGACCATCTTGGCCTCGTCGTCGGTCACCGACACCCATGGCGCGCCGGCATGGCCGGCCACCGGCACGGTGATGGAATAGCCCTTGGCCGGCACGATGGGAAGCCGCAGCCCCAGCGGCCGCGCCAGCAGCGGACTGTAGGACCCCAGCGCCAGGACGGTGGCCTCGGCGTGCAATTCGCCGGCATCGGTCAGCGCCCCCACCACCCGGCCGCCGTCGCGCAGCAGTGCCTTGGCCGTCACCCCGAAGCGGAAATCCGCCCCGTTGGCCATGGCCAGCGCCGCCAGCGAGGTGGTGAACTTGTGGGCGTCGCCGCTCTCGTCGCCGGGGGTGTGGATGCCGCCGGCCAGGCCCGTCTCCACCGCCGCCAGCGCCGGCTCGAGCCGGGCGCAGTCGGCCGGGGACAGCGGGCGGCGCGGCAGGCCGTGCCGCCCCATGACCTCGGCCGCCTCCAGGGCGTGCTCGAACTCGCGGCGATCGCGGTAGACGTGAAGGATGCCCTGGGCGCGTTCGTCGTAGCGCAGCCCCAGCTCGGCCCGCAGCTCACGCAGGCAATCGCGCGAATACAGCGCCACCCGCAGCGTCCGCTCGGTGTTGGCCTCGACCCGGGCCGAGGTACAGTTGACCAGGAACCGCAGCCCCCAGGCCCACAATGCCGGGTCCCAGCGGTTCCAGCGGAACAGCAGCGGCGCGTCCTCGCGCCCCAGCCACCGGATCGCCTTGGGGATGACCGCCGGATTGGCCCAGGGTTCCGCATGGCAGGGCGACACCTGCCCGCCATTGGCGAAGCTGGTTTCCAGCCCGGCGCCGTCGCGGCGGTCGACCACCACCACCTCGTGGCCGGCACGGGACAGGTACCAGGCGGCGGCGGTCCCCACCACTCCGGCCCCGAGAACCAGCACCCTCACCCGTCACCTCCTCGAACCATGCGGATTTTTCCTACCGTATGCGACCGGGGCCGGCAATCCCCCGCGCGGAAGCGTATTGCATTCCCACCGGGTCGGCATACCCTTTGGTAAGGACGCTCGAAGGGGAACGCCATGACCGCCGCCTTGCTCTCGGTCGAGGAGATGTACCGCGCCGACGCGCTGGCGATGACCGCCGGAGTCTCCGGCCCGCGCCTGATGGAGGCCGCCGGCTTCGCCGTGGCGGCCGAGGTCCACCGTCGTTTCGACCCCTGCCGGGTGGTGGTGGTGTGCGGCCCCGGCAACAACGGCGGCGACGGCTTCGCCGCCGCCCGCCACCTGGCCGCCGAGGGATTCCAGGTGCGGGTGGCCCTCTTGGGCGCGCTGTCGGCGCTGGAAGGCGACGCCGCCGCCATGGCCAAGCGATGGGACGGCGAGGTCGCGGCGCTGGAGCCGGCGGCCCTCGATGACGCCGACCTGGTGGTCGACGCCCTGTTCGGCGCCGGCCTGTCCCGGCCGTTGGCCGGTCTGGCCCGCGACGTCGTCGACGAGGTGATCCGCCGCGACCTGCCGGTGGTGGCGGTGGACGTGCCCTCGGGGGTGGACGGCAACACCGGCGCCGTGCTGGGCGCGGCCGCCCGGGCGGCGGCCACGGTGACGTTCTTCCGCAAGAAGCCGGGTCATCTGCTTCATCCCGGCCGCGCCCTGTGCGGCGACGTGGTGGTGGCCGATATCGGCATCCCGGCCGAGGTGCTGGCGACCATCATGCCGCTGACCGCCGAGAACACGCCGGCCAACTGGCTGCCGCGCTTTCCCTGGCCCTGCCCCGAGGGCCACAAATACGCGCGCGGCCATGCCCTGGTGGTGGGCGGGGCCGAGATGACCGGGGCCGCCCGCCTCGCCGCCCGCGCCGCCCGTCGCGCCGGGGCCGGCCTGGTCAGCATCGCCGCCCCCGACTCGGCCCTGGCCGTGTACCGTGCCGGCGATCCGGGCACCATCGTGGTGGCGATGGCGGATTTCGAGGACCTGCTGGCCGATCCGCGCCGCAACGCCGTCCTGCTGGGACCCGGCGGCGGCATCGGCGAGGCCATGCGCCGCCATGTCGGCCAGGCCCTGGGCGCCGGCAAGGTCTGCGTCCTGGACGCCGACGCGGTCAGCGCCTTCGCCGACACCCCCAAGCGGCTGTTCAACGACCTTGGGCCGCATGCCCTGCTGACCCCCCATGACGGCGAGTTCCGCCGGCTGTTCCCGGCCATCGCCGGCAGCCGGCTGGACCGCGCCCGCGCCGCCGCCAAGCTGTCGGGGGCGGTGGTGCTGCTGAAGGGGCCGGACACGGTGGTGGCCCACCCCGACGGCCGCGCCGCCATCAATGCCAACGCCCCGCCATGGCTGGCCACGGCCGGATCGGGGGACGTCCTGGCCGGGATCGCGTTGGGCCTGATGGCGGCCGGCATGGAGGCGTTCGACGCCGGCAGCGCCGCCGCGTGGCTGCACGGCGAGGCGGCGACCCGATTCGGCGCCGGACTCATCGCCGAGGACTTGCCCGACAGCCTGCCGGCGGTGCTGGCGGAGCTCGACCAAGGGCGGGGCGGGTCGGCCCTCCCGCCCAATTGCCGCCTGGGCGGCGGCCGCCGGAAGATGCCGTGACCGGGGAGGAAGGAATGGAAGACGGCAGCCCCGCGACCCAAAGCGTCGGCACCTCGCTCATCGCCCGCATCAAGGGCCTGGCCCGGATGTGGCGGGATGTCGCCGGCTCGGCCGGCAGCGGCGAGGTGCTCGCCCTTGCCCCCGGCCTGCCCGACGACGACCTGGGGCGGCTGCGGGCGCAGATGTCCGCCTGCCTGGACGCCCGGGGCGGCGAGGTGTCGGCGCGGGCGCGGGCCGCCGCCCTGGGGCGCGAATATCTGGGCCTCGACCCGGTCGGCCGTCGCCGTTTCCTCAAGCTGATCGCCGAGGAATTCGGCCCCGACCGCGCCAAGGTCGACGCCGCCATCGCCGCCATGCGCGACGCCGACGGCGACGAGGCCGCCCGCGCCGCCGCCGAGAAGCGCCTGCGCACGGTGCTGGAACCGCCCCGGGCCAGGTTGCTGACACAGTTCAACGCCCTGCCCGAGGGGGTCAAGTTCCTGGTCGACCTGCGCGCCGAACTGATGGGCATGGTCAAGGGCGATGCCGCCATGGCGGCGCTGGATTCCGATCTCAGGGCGCTTCTGGCCTCGTGGTTCGACGTCGGCTTCCTGGAGCTGCAGCGCATCACCTGGCGCTCGCCGGCCTGCGTGCTGGAGAAAATCATGGAATACGAGGCCGTCCACGCCATCCAAGGCTGGGCCGACCTCAAGAACCGGCTGGATTCGGACCGCCGCCTCTATGCCTTCTTCCATCCCCGCATGCCCGAGGAACCGCTGATCTTCGTCGAGGTGGCGCTGGTCAAGGGCATCGCCGGCGACATCCACGACCTGCTGGACCCGGCCGCCCCGGTCGGCGACCCCTTCACCGCCGACACCGCCATCTTCTATTCCATCAACAACGCCCAGCGGGGGCTGGCGGGAATCAGCTTCGGCAACTTCCTGATCAAGCGGGTGGTCGAGGAGCTGTCGCGCGAATTCAAGAAATTGCGGGCCTTCGCCACCTTGTCCCCGATCCCCGGCTTCCGCGCCTGGCTGGAGGAGCGGCTGGCCGCCGGCGAGCCGGGCCTGTTGACCGGCGCCGAACACCGGGCGCTGACCAACATCTCCAACGGCCTGGGCGCCAAGGGCAGCCTCAAGGCGCTGCTGGCCGAGCCGGCCTGGCACGCCGACGCCCTGCTGGCCGAGACGCTGAAGGCGCCGCTGACCCGGCTGGCGGCCCGCTACGTCGTCCAGGAGAAAAGGGGCGTCGACGGCCGCGCCGCCGACCCGGTGGCCCATTTCCACCTGTCCAACGGCGCCCGCGTCGAACGCCTGAACTGGCTGGGCGACCGCAGCCCCAAGGGCATGGCGCAGTCGGCGGGGCTGATGGTCAACTACCTTTACAAGCTGGACGAGATCGAGGCCAACCACGAGGCCTATTCCGCCTCGGGCAAGGTGGCGGTGTCGGGCGAGGTGAAGGGACTGCTGAAGGGCTAATCCCCGTCGTCGCCGTCGTCCTTCGGTGGCGCGCCCGCGTCCTCGGCCTCCTTCTTCTTCTTCCGCCGCACCGGCCTGTACGACCACGGGCGGTCGCCCTGCCAGGCCGACACCGTCTCGATCCCGACCCGGCCGTCGTCGCCGACCCACAGGGCATGGGCGCCGCGCCGCCACAGGTCGAAGCGGTCCACCACCACCACGGCGCCCCGGCAGGCCTGGCGGACGGGCACCGCGCTGAGCACCACCTTGGCGGCGCTGTCGCAGGCGGCGGCGACGCCGTCGTCGTCCAGCACCAGCGCCACCACCCGGCCGTCGGCCCGCCAGATGCACCCCAGCGGGTCGCAGGCCAGCCGCCCATCGTTGCTGCGGCTCTTCTTGGGCCAGCGCTCCTCGGCCAGCGGCCCGGCGCGGCGGTCCCAGGTCTCCTTGAGGATGCGGCCGCCCTTCTGGACCAGCAGCGAGCCGTCGGCCATCCGCACGGCGAAGCTCTTGCCCCGCCCCTCGACCAGCAGATCGGGCGGCCGGTCGAAGGCCATCGAGGCCAGCCCCGCCGCCATGGCGACGGCGCCCCACCGCCGCCACCGGGTCCGCCACAGGCACAGCCAGGCACCGCCGAAGGTGAACACCGCCAGCCCCCACACCGGCAGCACCGGCACCGTCAGGGCGGCGCCCGGCCACGACGCCACCCCGGTCGCCACCCGGTTCACCGCCGCCACGCCCCAACCCATGGGCACCAGCGCCACCGCCTCCAGGCCCAGCGGCATCAGCAGCAGCGCGACCAGGGCGAAGGGCATGACCAGGAAGCCGGTCAACGGCACCGCCGCCAGGTTCGCCACCACCGAGAACACCGCGAAGCGGTTGAAGTGGAAGATGCCGTAGACGGCGGTCGCCGAGCCGGCGATGAGGGTGCTGAACACCACGCCGCCCACATAGAGCCCGACGGCGGCCATCGGTCCCCGGTGCCCGGCCCGCCATGCGGCCAGACGCGGCGCCGCCAGCTCGTAGGCGGCGATCAGGGCGACCACGGCGGCGAAGGACATCTGGAAGCTGGGGCCGATCAGGGTCTCCGGCGCCAGCACCAGCACCACCACCGCCGCCCAGGCCACCAGCCGCATGGAAATGGCCTGGCGGTCGAGCATGACCGCCACCAGCACGATGCCGGTCATCAGGAAGGCGCGCTGGGTCGGCACCGGGGCGCCGGCCATCAGCATGTAGCCGAAGGTGGCGGCCATGGCGACGGCGGCGGCCCACTTCTTGATGGGATGGCGTAGCGCCACCGCGGGCACCAATGCCAGGGCGCCGCGCACCACCATGAACACCAGCCCGGCCACCAGGCTCATATGCAGGCCCGAGATGGACAACAGATGAGCAAGCCCGGAATCACGATAGGCATCCAGCAGCTCTTGGGGAATGCCGGCGGTCTCGCCGGCGATCAGGGCCGCCGCCACCCCGCCCTCGGATCCGGGAAGGGCCGCCACCACCCGGGCGGTCACCGCCTGGCGGAAGGCGCCGAGGCCGAGGCGCGCCGCATCGGCCCAGCCCAACTCGCCGGACGGCGGCAGGATCTCGGCCGGCCCGATGGCCCGCCCCACCGCGCCCAGGCCCAGGAACCAGGCGTGACGCGCGAAGTCGAAGGCGCCGGGCATCACCGGCTGCGGCGGCGGAGTCAGCAGGACGCGGACGCTCAACCGGTCGCCGGCCGTCACCGGCGCGGCGCCGGGCCGCAATCCGATGCGGATGCGGGGCGGCACCGGCCCGTCGAGGCCGTCCAGGGCGACGTCCGACAACGTCACCCGCTGGCTGCCGCCGGCGCGCGGCTCCACCTGCTCCACCATCCCGGTCGCCACCACCGCGCCCGACGGCCGCTCCAGCACCGGCAGCGCCACCCTGGCCGTCCGGCCCTGGGCGGCGGCGAAGCCCAGCGCCACCGCCGCCATGCCGATCGCCGCCAGCAAGACGCCCGGCCGGCGGCGCGCCACCACGGCGGCGGCGGCGGCGGCCAGGAAGACGGCGGCCCCCGCCCAGTCGGCCGGCTCGGCCGGAAGCGCGAAATACACCGCGATCCCCAGCCCCATCAGGACCGGCAGCCACAACGGCCACCGCTCGCGCTCGGCCAGCAGGCGCGCCGCCAGCGCCGCCGTCACGGCGGGCGCGAGGCACCCTAGCCGAAGGGTTGGGATTGCGCCTATCCTATTGGGCGGGTTTTGTGGCATTACCCCCCATCTCCGGGCTGTCACGGCGATAAGAATATGCTACACAGGGCCGCCCTTCCACTGACGGCGTACGAGGACCCCCGCACTGTCATGACGGTCGTAACCCGCTTCGCCCCTTCCCCCACCGGCTTCCTCCATATCGGCGGCGGCCGCACGGCCTTGTTCAACTGGCTGTTCGCCCGCCACCACGGCGGCCGTTTCCTGCTGCGCATCGAGGACACCGACCGCGCCCGCTCGACCAAGGAGGCGGTGGACGCCATTTTCGAGGGCATCGAATGGCTGGGGCTGGATTGGGACGGCGAGCCGGTGATGCAGTTTTCGCGCTCGGATCGCCATGCCGAGGTGGCGCGGTCGCTGGTGGCCCAGGGCAAGGCCTATCACTGCTATTGCACGCCCGAGGAACTGGAGGCGATCCGCGAGGAGCAGAAGGCAGCCGGCAAGCCCATGCGCTATCCCGGCGTGTGGCGCGACCGCGACCCGTCCGAGGCGCCCGCGAACGTCCCGCCGGTGGTGCGCCTGAAGGCGCCCAAGGAGGGCGAGACGGTCATCGACGATCTGGTCCAGGGCCAGGTCACGGTCGCCAACGAGCAGCTTGACGACATGGTGCTGCTGCGCGCCGACGGCACCCCCACCTACATGCTGAGCGTGGTGGTCGACGACCACGACATGGGCGTCACCCACGTCATCCGCGGCGACGACCACCTGACCAACGCCTTCCGTCAATACCATCTGTACAAGGCCTGCGGCTGGGAGCCCCCCATCTTCGCCCACATCCCGCTGATCCACGGCCCCGACGGCGCCAAGCTGTCCAAGCGCCACGGCGCGCTGGGGGTCGACGCCTACCGCGACCTGGGATTCCTGCCCGAGGCCATGCGCAACTACCTGCTGCGGCTGGGGTGGAGCCACGGCGACGACGAGATCATCTCGACCGAGCAGGCCATCGACTGGTTCGGCCTCGACAGCGTCGGCCGGTCGCCGTCGCGCTTCGACTTCGTCAAGCTGACCAACCTCAACGGCCACTACATGCGCCAAGCCGACGACGAGCGCCTGACCGGGCTGGCCCTGCCCTTCGTCGAGAAGGCGGCCGGGGCCGCCGTCGACGCCGATGGTCGGGCGCGCCTGCGGGCCGGCATGACCGGGCTCAAGGAACGCGCCAAGACCCTGGTGGAGCTTGCCGAACAGGCGGCGTTCTATGTCCGTCGCCGCCCCCTGGCAATGGACTACAAGGCCGCCAAGCACCTGGACGCCGACGGCGTGGCCGTGCTGGCGGCGTATGCCGACCGCATCCGCGCGGCCGAGCCGTTCTCCCGCGAGACGCTGGAGGAAGCCGCCCGGGTGATGGCGGAGGAAAACGGGCTGAAGCTCGGAAAGATCGCGCAGCCCCTTAGGGCGGCGCTGACGGGTTCCTCGGTGTCGCCCCCCATCTTCGAAGTGATGGAGGTGCTGGGTCGGGCCGAAACCCTTGGCCGCATGGACGACGCGAGGAGCGGACGGCCCTGACGACAAGCCGCGGCAAGCGCGGCGCCAGAAACCGACGAAACAACAAACACCACGACTGTGGATAACACGGGGACTGCTGACATGACGAACAAAGCCGAGACCGTCACGATCACCAACAACAGCACCGGCCAGGCGATCGAAGTGCCGCTGCTGTCCGGCACCGTGGGGCCGAAGGTCATGGATATCCGCAAGCTGTACGGCGACCTGGATGTCTTCACCTACGACCCCGGCTACACCTCCACCGGCTCGTGCAAGTCGGCGATCACCTATATCGACGGCGACCAGGGCGTGCTGCTGCATCGCGGCTACGCCATCGACGAGCTGGCCGAGAACTGCGACTTCCTCGAGGTCGCCTACCTGATCCTGAAGGGCGAACTGCCCAACGAGCAGCAGAAGTCGAAGTTCGAGCACGACATCACCCACCACTCGATGCTGCACGAACAGATGAACTTCTTTTATCGCGGCTTCCGCCGCGACGCCCATCCCATGGCCGTCATGTGCGGCGTGGTCGGCGCCATGGCCGCGTTCTACCACGACTCGACCGACATCACCGATCCGCACCAGCGGATGATCGCCAGCTACCGGCTGATCGCCAAGATGCCGACCATCACCGCCTGGGCCTACAAGTACTCCATGGGCCAGCCGTTCATGTATCCGCAGAACAAGCTGGATTACGCCTCGAACTTCGTCCACATGATGTGGGCGACGCCGTGCGAGGACTACAAGGTCAATCCGGTCATCGCCAAGGCCATGGACCGCATCCTGATCCTGCACGCCGACCACGAGCAGAACGCCTCGACCTCCACCGTCCGCCTGGCCGGTTCGTCGGGCGCCAACCCCTTCGCCTGCATCGCCGCCGGCATCGCCTCGCTGTGGGGCCCCGCCCACGGTGGCGCCAACGAGGCGGTGCTCAACATGCTGCATGAGATCGGCTCGAAGGACCGCATCCCCGAGTTCATCGCCAAGGCCAAGGACAAGGACGATCCGTTCCGCCTGATGGGTTTCGGCCACCGCGTCTACAAGAACTACGACCCGCGCGCCAAGATCATGCAGCGTACCTGCCACGAGGTGCTGGACGAGCTGGGCGTCAAGGACGAGCCGCTGCTCGAGCTGGCCATGGAGTTGGAGCGCATCGCCCTGGAGGACGACTACTTCGTCCAGCGCAAGCTGTTCCCCAACGTCGACTTCTACTCGGGCATCATCTTCCGCGCCATGGGCATCCCCACCCAGATGTTCACCAGCCTGTTCGCGCTGGCGCGCACCGTGGGCTGGATCGCCCAGTGGAACGAGATGCTGACCGACCCCGACCAGAAGATCGGCCGTCCGCGTCAGCTCTACGTGGGCGAGGGTCCGCGCAAGTTCGTGCCGCTGTCGCAGCGTGGCTGAGCTTCGCGGCCATAAGCACCAACCGGAAGGGCGGCGCCACCCGGCGCCGCCCCGACGGCTTCCCCGCCCGGCCAACGACAACGTCGCCCTGGGCCGGGGCCGCCGCGTGTTGCGCGCGGCCGTCGTCGCCACCGTGATCGCCTTTGCGGCGACGGCGATGTCTTTCCTGGGCTAGGCCCGGCGGTTTACGATGGTGACCGACCCTATTCCCAGGGAGGCCGCCATGACCCGCGAGCGCGACGAATACTTCCTGCATCTGGCCTTCGAACAGGCCCGCAAGAGCTACGACGAGGGCGGCCTGCCCATCGGCGCGGTGCTGGTGGAGAACGACACCGTCGTCGCCGCCGGCCATAACCGCCGGGTCCAGGACGGCAATCCGCTGGCCCACGGCGAGATGTCGTGCCTCGCCAATGCCGGGCGGCGGCGGCGCTACGACACCTGCACCCTCTACACCACCCTCAGCCCGTGCATGATGTGCGCCGGCACGGTGGTGCAGTTCGGCATCGGCCGGGTGGTGGTCGGCGAGGCCGCCAACTTCCATGGCAACATCGAGTTCCTGCGCCAGCGCGGCGTCGAGACCGTGCTGCTGGACTCGGCCGAATGCAAGGAGCTGATGGCCCGCTTCATCGCCGAGAAGCCGGACCTGTGGGACGAGGACATCGCCGGCCGCGACGATTGAGGGCGTGCCACGTCACGTGCCGGCATCGGACGATTTCCTCTCCGCTCGCGACCTCCGACCCGCCCCCGCCAGCCGCTCCCGCAGTGCCTTTTCCGCCCTGCTCTTGCGCGACAGCAGGGTGCCGATCGGCTGGCGCCACAATTCCGCCAGTTCGCGATAGGTGAACCCCTCGATCTCGACGGCGGTCCACACCTCGCATTCCACCACTGACAGCGACTCCAGGGCCTCCGCGACCCGGCGCAGCATCTGTGCGCGCTCCGCCGCCTGATCGGGCGTGGGGGCGTCGTCGGGCTGCTCCGCCGGCAATTCCTCGGTCCGCCGGTGGCGCCTGACCAGGTCGGTCAGGCCGTTGGCCACCGTGCGAAACAGATAGGCGGTGAGGTTGTCCACCTCCGCCAGCAGATCGCCGCGTTCCAGCAGCCGCGCCACCGCCTCCGCCACCACGTCGTCGGGATCGAATTCGGAATATCGCGCCAGACGCGCGCGAACGAAGGCCGTAAGCCGGCCGCGCTCGCGCGCGAAGGCGGCGGCCAGTCGCGCCGGCCCCGCCCCGCGCGAGGGATCAGGGGGTGGCGCCATTGCCCTCGCCCGCCTGACGCTCGGCGTAGCGCCGGAAGGCCGCTTCGCCCTCGGCATCCCACCAGACGGAATAGAGGGCGCCGCCTCGGCACGGACCACGGCCATGGCGATGGAAGCGGCCATGGTGACCGCCGGTGAAGCGGCCGGCCAGGATGCGGGCCAGGACCAGCAGCGCCACCGCCTGCCAATAGGCGAGGGCCGCCATCCCGAACACCGGGGGGACGACGGTGTTCCACGCCACCATCACCACCCAGCCGAACACCAGGACCAGGACGATGGCGGCCGCCACGGCGAGCACGATATGGCGGGCGATGCGATAGGGACGACCAGTGGGCATTGCGGTTCTCCTCGACGGAAAGGTGAGCTTCCTGCGGCGAGGCCCGGCATGCCGGCCGCCGCGTCACTTCACATGCCATGACGCGGCAGGCCGTCGATTTATTGCACGGCTTGGGAAAAAAACGCCCCCTGCGATGCGGTCAGACCGCCGGCAACGCCTTGGCGGGCTGGAATCCGGCCTCGACGATGGCGCGGACCTTCTCGAAGGCCTTGACCTCGATCTGGCGGATGCGTTCGCGGCTGACGCCGTAGCGGCCGCCCAGTTCCTCCAGGGTCACCGGATCGTCGCGCAGGCGGCGCTCGACGAAGATTTCGCGCTCGCGGTCGGTCAGGGTCTCGAGGGCGGTGGCAATCAGCTTGCGGCCGATGCGCATCTCCTCCGAGCGGGCATAGGTGCCCTCCTGGTTGTCGGCGTCGTCGGCGATGAGGTCGACCACCTCGGTCCCACCCTCGCCCACCGGGGCGTTGAGCGACGAGTCGCGCCCCGCCATGCGGCGGTTCATGGCCACCACGTCGGTCTCGGGCACGCCCAGTTCGGCGGCGATGGCGGCGACGCCCTCGGGCGGCAGGTCGCCGGCGTCCAGCAGCCGCAGCTTGGCCTTGACGCGGCGCAGATTGAAAAACAGCTTCTTCTGGGTCGCCAGGGTGCCGATCTTGACCAGCGACCACGAATTCAGCACGAATTCGTTGAGGCTGGCCTTGATCCACCACATGGCATAGGTGGCCAGACGGAAGCCCTTTTCCGGATCGAATTTCTTGACCGCCTTCATCAGCCCCAGATTGCCTTCGGAAATCAGGTCGGCGAGCGGCAGTCCGTAATGGCGATAGCCCATGGCGATCTTGGCGACGAGGCGCAGATGGCTGGTGACCAGCCGATGGGCGGCGGCGGTATCCTCATGCTCGACCCAGCGCTTGGCGAGCATGTACTCCTCCTCGGCCTCCAGCATGGGAAACGCGCGGATGGAGCGGAAATAGTTGGCAAGGCCGCCATCGCCTTCCAGCGAAGGCAGGGCCGGAACGGAAGCACGCATCGTCACATCCTCCCTCAGAGCAACATGACCACGGCCCACCATTGACGGTCGGGCCTTCACGAGGGGCCGGCCTCGGAACGAGCACCGGTCCACACGAACATTATGACAACCCGGGCACGATGGGTCAAGCATGGCCGCCGCAACAGCCGTGCCGGGCGCGGGGTTCCTTGCCTCCGAAGGCCAATTGCCGGCCGTCGGCCCGCCGACCACCTCCCTTCGGTGACCGCGCCGGAACGAAGGACAGCCCATGCGGATCGCCCAGGTCGCCCCGTTGCACGAGGCCGTTCCCCCCAAGCGGTATGGCGGGACCGAACGGGTCGTCCACTACCTGACCGAGGAACTGGTCGCCCTGGGCCACGAGGTGACGCTGTTCGCCAGCGGCGATTCTCTCACCAGCGCCCGGCTGGTCCCGTGCTGCCGGCGCGCCTTGCGCCTGGACCCGTCCTGCGCCGACCGCACCGTCTACCACGTGTTGCAGCTTGACGCCGTGATGGAGCGCGAGGACGCCTTCGACGTCGTCCATTTCCATACCGACTATCTGCATTATCCCTTCGCCCGCCGCAGCCCGGTCCCGGTGCTGACCACGCTGCACGGTCGCCAGGATCTGCGCGACCTCGCCCCCCTCTACCGGCGGTTCGGGGATGTCGGGCTGGTCTCGATCTCCGACCACCAGCGCCGGCCGCTGCCCAGGGTCAACTGGCTGGCGACGGTGGCCCACGGCCTGCCGGCCGACCTGCTGCGGCCACGCGCGGGCCTGCGTGGCTATCTTGCCTATCTGGGCCGCTTCTCGCCGGAAAAGCGCTTCGACCGGGCGGTCGAGATCGCCCGCCGGGCCGGCCTGCCGCTCAAGGCGGCGGCGAAGGCCGACGCCATGGACGGCGCCTATTTCGAGGCGGTGGTGCGGCCGTTGCTGGACGACCCGCTGGTGGAGTGGGTGGGGGAAATCGGCGAGGAGGCCAAGGCCGATTTCCTGGGTGGCGCCCTGGCCCACCTGTTCCCCATCGATTGGCCCGAGCCGTTCGGACTGGTGATGATCGAGGCCATGGCCTGCGGCACCCCGACCATCGCCTGGCCGTGCGGGAGCGTCCCCGAGATCATCGAGAACGGAGTGACCGGCTATGTCGTTTCCAGCATCGAGGCGGCGGCGGCGGCCGTCGCCGCCTGTGCCGGCTTCGACCACGCCGCCTGCCGTGCCGCCTTCGAGCGCCGCTTCACCGCCGGCCGGATGGCGGCGGACTACGTGCTGCTGTACCGCCGCCTGTACGCCGGGCGGCACCCGTTCCGGCCGGCCGTGGGAGGCTTGTCCGCATGACCGACGTCATCCAGTTCAAGGGCCATTCCTACGTGCTGGCGACCTCGCCCCGGGTCGCCATGCGCACCCTGACCCTGAAGGAAGGCGACACCTTCGCGGTGTTCGACCGCTATGGAGACACCGGCTCGGTGGGGGCCGGCGAACAGGGCGTCTATCATCGCGGCACCCGCATGCTGACCCACCACGAGCTGCGCCTGGGCGGTCAGCGGCCGCTGCTGCTGTCGTCGACGGTGCAGGAGCACAACGCGTTCGTGGCGGTCGACCTGACCAATCCCGACATCCCTCTGGGCGGCCACCGCATCGTCCCGCGCGGCACCATCCACGTGTTCCGGTCGCTGTTCCTGTGGCGGGGGGCGCTTTACTGCCGCACGCGGGTCGACAATTACGGCGACACCGCCTTCGACGCCGACCTCGGCTTCCATTACGACGCCGATTTCGCCGACGTCTTCGAGATTCGCGGGGTATCGCGCCGGAGACGGGGCGAGCAGCGGACCGGCGTCGGGGATCGGGCGGCGACGTTGGACTACACCGGCCTGGACGGCATCGGGCGGCGAACCCGCATCTCGTTTTCCAGCCCCCCGGACGAGCTGACCGCCGATCATGCCCGGTTCCGCCCGCATCTGGCCCCGGGAGGGTACCACGAGCTTTATCACACCTGCGCCTTCGAGGGCGAGGACCGCCCCGCGCCGTCGGCCGAGGTGTTCATGGCCAGCCGCGAGAAGCTGCTGGCCAAGCTGTCGGGACGCGAGCGCTGCCACATCGTGACCTCGAACCAGCAGTTCAACCACTGGATCGACCGCTCCACCGCCGACCTGCGCATGCTGACCACCCAGACCCCCGACGGCCCCTATCCCTATGCCGGCGTGCCGTGGTTCTCGACCGTATTCGGCCGCGACGGCATCATCACGGCGCTGGAATATCTGTGGGTCGAGCCGGCGATGGCGCGCGGGGTGCTGGCGACCCTGGCCGAGAACCAGGCCGATCGCGACCTCCCGGCCCAGGACGCCGAGCCCGGCAAGATCCTGCACGAATGGCGCGAGGGCGAGATGGCCAATCTGGGCGAGGTGCCCTATGGCTGCTACTACGGCTCGGCCGACTCGACGCCGCTGTTCCTGATGCTGGCCGCCGCCTATTGGCGCCGCACCGCCGACCGCGCCACCCTGGAGTATCTGTGGCCGCACATGGAGCGGGCGCTGGAATGGATCGACCGCCACGGCGACCGCGACGGCGACGGATTCGTCGAATACGGTGCCCGCCGGCCCGACGGTCTGGTCAACCAGGGCTGGAAGGATTCCGAGGATTCGGTCATGCATGCCGACGGCCGCCTGGCCGAAGGGCCGATCGCCCTTTGCGAGGTCCAAGGCTACGTCCACGCCGGCAAGCTTGGCGCCGCCGAGGTCGCCGACGCGCTCGGCCATCCCGCCCGCGCCGCCGAGCTGCGGTCGCAGGCCGCCAAGCTGAAGGCCGACTTCGACGCCGCCTTCTGGCTGGAGGACCTGGAGACCTACGCCCTCGCCCTCGACGGCCGCAAGCGGCCGTGCCGGGTGGAAAGCTCCAATCCCGGCCACCTGCTCTATTGTGGCATCGTCCCCGACGACAAGGCGGCGCTGGTCGCCGATTCCCTGATGGGGCCCGACCTGTTCTCGGGCTGGGGCATCCGGACCCTGTCCGAGCGCGAGCGGCGCTACAACCCCATGAGCTATCACAACGGCTCGGTCTGGCCCCATGACAGCGCCATCGCCGCCGCCGGCCTGGCCCGCCACGGCATGGCCGACCGTGCCCAGAAGGTGCTGGAAGGGTTGTTCGATGCGGCGCTTTACGTCGACCTCAACCGCCTGCCCGAGCTGTTCTGCGGCTTTCCCCGCCAGGCCGGCCAGGGACCGACGCTCTATCCGGTGGCCTGCATCCCCCAGGCCTGGGCCGCCGGCAGCGTGTTCCTGTTGGTGGAGGCGGTGCTCGGCCTGGAGCTGCGCGCCGATCCGCCGACCATCCACTTCAACCGCCCGGCCCTGCCCGACAGCCTGGACAAGGTGGAGATTCGCGGCCTGCGCATCGGCCCCTCGGCCGTGGACGTGGTGCTGACCCGCCACCCCCATTCGGTGGGAATCAACGTATTGCGCCGCGAGGGGCAGGTGGACATCCGGGTGACCATGTGAGGGGAACATCGCCCGGCGGTGGATCGTTTGGCAGGAAGCAGCCCAAACGGGAGGAGAAAGCCATGTCCAGACTGACCCTAACCGCCGCCGCCGCCCTGGCCGTGCTCGCGCTCGCCGCCTGCGGCCAGACACGGGGTGAACGCGCCTTGTCGGGCGGCGCCCTGGGGGCCGGCGTGGGGGCGGGCACCGCCGCCGTCACCGGCGGCAACCTTCTGGGCGGAGCGGCGCTGGGCGGAGCGGGCGGGGCCGCCGTCGGCGCCCTGACCGAGGAAGAGGATCTCGACCTCGGCGACCCCATCTGGGAATAGTCCTCGACCGAGGGGCGCCGCCGCCGCCCCTCGTTCCCCTTTGCTACCGGCCCCGCGCCCCCTAGACTTGGGCCATGTGGTCCGAGGTGCTGATCGTCGTCGCGCTGGTCCTGGTCAACGGCTTCTTCGCCATGGCGGAGCTGGCGCTGGTGTCGTCGCGCCCGGCCGAACTCAAACGGCTGGCGGATTCGGGACGGCCGGGCGCCCGTGTCGCCCTGGACCTCCTCGCCGATCCCAGCGGGCTGCTGTCGGCGGTCCAGATCGGCATCACCCTGGTCGGCATCGTCGCCGGCGCCTATTCGGGGGCGACGCTGGGCGTGGCGCTGGAGGCCTGGCTGCGCGAGCATGTGCCGGCTCTCGGCAGCCATGCCGGCGAGGTGGCCATCGGCCTGGTGGTCACCGTCATCACCTATCTTTCGCTGGTGATCGGCGAACTGGTCCCCAAGCGGCTGGCGCTGCACCACGCCGAAGCCATCGCGGTGCGGGTGGCGCCGGTCATGCGCCTGGTCTCCAGGGCCGGGGCGCCGCTGGTGCACGTGCTGCGGTTCTCCACCGACACCGTGTTGCGGCTGCTGGGCCAGAAGCCGGACAGCACCAAGTCGGTCACCGAGGAGGAGGTCCGCGCGCTCATCGCCGAGGGCGCCCTGGCCGGCGTGATCGACCCGGTGGAGAAGGAGATGTTGGACCGCGTGATGCGCCTGGCCGACCGGCCGGCGGGATCGGTGATGACTCCGCGCCCCGACATCGTGTGGCTGGACGCCTCGGCGTCACCCGACGACATCCGCGCCCGCATCGCCCAGTCGCGGCATTCCCGCTTCCTGATGGCCGAGGGCGAGCTCGACAACTGGGTGGGGGTGCTCGATACCCGCCTGGTGCTGGACCGCCTGCTGGCCGGCGCCGCCTTCGACCCCCGCGATGCCATCCGCGAGGCGCCCGCCGTGCACGAGGGCACCCCGGTGCCGCGCCTGCTCGATCTGTTCAAGCGCACCCGCGCTCCCATGGCGGTGGTGCTGGACGAGTACGGCGGCGTCGAGGGCATCGTCACCCTTACCGACATCGTCGAGGCCATCGCCGGCGAGTTCCCGTCGGACGGGGACGACGAGGAACCGTCGGCGGTGCGGCGGGACGACGGATCGTGGCTGCTGGACGGCGGCCTGGCGATCGAGGAGGTCGAATCCCTGACCGGCCTGTCCGGCATGCGCGCCGAGGGCGATTTCCACACCCTGGCCGGCTTTGTTCTCGACCGCCTCGCCCGCCTGCCGGCCATCGGCGAAAGCCTGGCCTGGAACGGATGGCGGTTCGAGGTGGTCGACATGGACGGCCGCCGCATCGACCGGATCCTCGCCTCGCCGCCGCCCCCGCCCGAGGAGACCAGCGGCAGCGGGATCTAGAAATACACGTGGATGCCGACGCCGTAGTAGTCGACGCGGGTGCCGTAGAACTGCCCGTTGGGATTGCGCCCCTGGAAATACTCGAGCGCCACCAGGATGGCGTAGTCGCGATCCTCGGGGCTTTCGATCATCACCCCGGCCCGTATCGAGGTATCGACGGCCCAGTCCGCCTCCTCGATGGACTGGAGGTCGAGCGCCGCCACCGGCCGCAACAGGCCGCCGGCGAAGGTCTCCGGCCAACGGATCTCGGCACCCGCCTGCACCGACCAGCGCTTCAGCTCCTGGGGAATGCGGCTGATGAGGAAGCCGCCGCCGCCATAAAGGCGCAGCGTTTCCCCCATCAGATGGCGCGACACCCGCAGGTCGGCGGCCTCATAGCTGAGATTGATCCGCTGCGGCCGCGTCCGCAGCAGGTATTCGTCACCGAGATGGGAGCTCTGGTGATAAAGCCGCGCCAGCGCCTGCCACGGCCCCCGCTTCCAGGCGACGGGAATTCCCACCCAGTAGTCGGCATTGACCAGATCGCGGGAATCGGCGTCCAGGTCGAAGATGGAGAACACGCCGGCCTGGAACCCGAAACCCCAACGGCCACCGGCCAAAGGCTCCTGGTAGAAGGAAAAGTCCTCGCCCAGCGACACCGCCCCCACGTTGTCCAGGCGGTCGTCGCCGCCGTACTGGTGCCAGGCGGCCGAGAAATGGGGCCAGCGGGGATCGGCCAGCAACGGGTCGAACAGCACCTCGCGCGGCAGTTCGGCCGGCGGCTCGGCGGCCCCCGACGAGGATGGGGCGACGGCCGCCACCACGATCGTGACCGCCAGCCCCAGCCATATCCGTCCAATCGGGGTGGGCGGCATGGCCTCCTCGTCCGCTCCGTCGAGATTCGCAGATGGTTGCCACGCCAGGAGTGACCAACCCGACCTAAGGCAGGGCGTCCCCTCGCCTTCCGCACATGGACAAACACAGGCGAATCCCGGACCATGCCGCCATCCCGCCATCCCCGCCCTTGATATACAAGCCAGCTAGGACTTTATCATAAGGAATAACAACGGATTCGCACTCAGACGCTGGACAAACCCCACCAGCCGACTACACTGTCCAAATCAAAAGGTCATACCAGTTGGCGGGAGCCATCGCCCCGCCCATCCAATCGGGCAAGCAAGACCCGAGGCCCAGTCAGGCCAAACCAATTGACCTGTGATTCACGAGGAGGAACGCTCAATGTCGGAAAAGAAAGCCAAGCCCGGATTCCGTGGCTCCCGCCGCAACTTCATGACCGGCGCCGCGGCCGTGGCCGCGGGCGGCGCCACCCTGGCGATGCCCAATGTCAGCCGGGCCCAGACCGCCACCTTCAAGTTCCAGTCCACCTGGCCCGCCAAGGACATCTTCCACGAATACGCCGCCGACTTCGTCACCCGCGTCAATGCCCTGGGCGGCGGCCGGCTCAAGCTCGACCTGCTGCCGGCCGGGGCCGTCGTCGGCGCCCTGCAGATGCAGGACGCGGTCCATACCGGCGCGCTCGACGGCGGCCATGGCGTATGCGCCTACTGGTACGGCAAGCACAAGGCTTATTCCCTTTTCGGCACGCCGCCGGCCTTCGGCTGGGACGCCAACACCATGCTGGGCTGGATCCACTATGGCGGCGGCGAGACGCTCTACAATGAATTGGTCCACAACATCCTCAAGCTGAACCTGGTCGGATTCCTGACCGGCCCCATGCCGAACCAGCCGCTGGGCTGGTTCAAGAAGCCGGTGCAGAACGCCAACGACCTCAAGAACCTCAAATACCGCACCGTCGGCCTGGCGGCCGACGTCTACAAGGAGATGGGCACCGCGGTGACCATCATGGGCGGCGGCGACATCGTGCCGGCCATGGACCGCGGGCTGCTGGACGCCGCCGAGTTCAACAACCCCAGCTCCGACCGCGCCCTCGGCTTCCCCGACGTCTCCAAGGTCTACATGCTGCAGAGCTACCACCAGGCCATGGAGTGTTTCGAGATCATCTTCAACAAGGCGAAGTTCGACGCCCTGCCGCAGGAACTCCAGTTGGTGATCAAATACGCCGCCGAGGCGGCGTCGGCCGATATGTCGTGGAAGGCCATGGACCGCTATTCCCGCGACCTCGAGGAGATGGTCGCCAAGCAGGGGGTCAAGGTCCACATCACGCCCCGCGACGTGCTGGAGGCCCAGTTGGCCGCCTGGGACAAGGTCATCGCCGCCCAGTCGCAGGAGCCGTTCTTCAAGAAAGTGCTGGAATCCCAGCGCGACTGGGTCAAGCGGGTGGTCGGCTTCCAGCTGCGCAACACCCCGTCCTCGGCCCTGGCCTACACCCACTTCTTCAAGCAGACGTGACGCGCGCCATCCCCGGGGTGGCGGTCGCCGCCCCGGGGGCCTTCCGGGTTTCCCCGAGCGCGCGAGGTTTCCATGAATCGTCTGCTCCTGGCCGTCGACGCCATCAGTGCCTGGGTGGGCAAGGCGTTCGCCTGGTCGATCGTGTTGCTGACCCTCGCCATCAGCTACGAGGTCGCGTCGCGGTATGTCTTCGGCCATCCGACCGACTGGGCCTATGACGTCTCGTACATGCTCTACGGCGCCCTGTTCATCATGGCCGGCGCCTACACCCTGTCGCGCAACGGCCATGTTCGCGGCGACGTGATCTACCGGTTCTTCCGGCCCCGGACCCAGGCCGCCATCGACCTGGTCCTCTATCTTCTGTTCTTCTTCCCCGGCGTCATCGCCTTGATCTATTCCGGCTGGGGCTTCGCCAGCCTGGCGTGGATGGTCAAGGAGCACAGCTCGTTCAGCCCGGCCGGCCCGCCGCTCTATCATTTCAAGAGCCTGATCCCGCTGGCCGGCGTCTTCCTCCTGCTGCAGGGCCTGGTCGAATCGGTGCGCTGCGTCCAGTGCATCCGGAGCGGGGCGTGGCCCCGGCGGCTGGCCGACGTCGAGGAACTGGAAAAGGTCGTCCTCGAGGAAGCCCGCCGCCATCCCGGTGCCGCCGAGGGAGGCGCGCGATGACCGACCCCCAAATCGGCGTGCTGATGCTGGGCCTGTTCATCGTCACCATCCTGCTCGGCTATCCCATCGCCTTCACCCTCATCGCCATGGCCGTCGGCTTCGGCTACTACGCCATGGGCGACAACATCTTCCCGCTGCTGGTCCAGCGCGCCTATGGGGTGATGGCCAACGACGTGCTGGTGTCGGTGCCGCTGTTCCTGTTCATGGGCTACGTGGTCGAGCGGGCCAACATCCTCGACCGCCTGTTCCATTCCCTGCAGGTGGCGGCCAAGAACATCCCCGGCTCGCTGGCGGTGGCCACCCTGATCACCTGCGCCCTGTTCGCCACCGCCACCGGCATCGTCGGCGCGGTGGTGACGCTGATGGGGCTGCTGGCCTTTCCGGCCATGCTGAAGGCCGGCTACGACACCCGGCTGTCGGCGGGCGTCATCTGCGCCGGCGGCTGCCTGGGCATCCTGATTCCGCCGTCGATCATGCTGATCCTGTACGGCGCCACCGCCGGCGTGTCGGTGGTCAAGCTTTATGCCGGCGCCTTCTTTCCCGGTCTGATGCTGGCCGGGCTCTATATCGGCTACGTGATCCTGCGGTCCATCGTCAATCCCAAGCTGGCGCCCCGGCTGCCCAAGGAAATGGCCAACGTGCCCCTGCGCCAGGTGGTGTGGGAACTGGCGACGTCGTTCCTGCCGCTGGCGGTGCTGATCATGGCGGTGCTGGGCGCCATCCTGTTCGGACTGGCGACGCCCTCGGAGGCCGCGGCCATCGGCGCCCTGGGAGCGGTGGTGCTTGCGGCGGCCTACGGCCAGTTGCGGTTCGACCGCATGAAGGAATCGGTGTTCCTGACCGCGCGGGCCACCGCCATGGTGTGCTGGCTGTTCGTGGGCTCGTGGGCGTTCTCGTCGGTGTTCTCCTATCTGGGCGGTCACGAGGTGGTCGAGCAGTTCATGATCGGCCTAGACCTCGGCCCCATCGGCTTCCTGATCCTGACCCAGATCATCATCTTCCTGCTGGGCTGGCCGCTGGAATGGACCGAGATCATCATCATCTTCGTGCCCATCTTCCTGCCGCTGCTGCCGCATTACGGCATCGACCCGCTGTTCTTCGGCCTGCTGGTGGCGCTGAACATCCAGACCTCGTTCAACTCGCCGCCCATGGCCATGGCCGCCTATTATCTCAAGGGGGTGGCGCCGCCCCACATCCGCCTGACCCAGATCTTCGCCGGCTGCATTCCCTTCGTCGGCCTGGTGCTGGTGGCGATGGTGCTGCTCTACATGTTCCCCGCCATCGGCCTGTGGCTGCCCGACTACCTGTACGAGGGCGGCGGCGGCACCTACACCATCGGCGCGGACCCCTCGGCGCCGGATGCCGGGGACGGCTCCGGCCAGCCGCCCATCCCCACCGACGAGGACACCGGCGGCGGCCTGCCGCCCATCCCACAAGGCGGCCTGCCGCCCATCCCCATCCCGCAGTGAGGACCCCATGAACAAGCCCCGCATCGTCGTCACGCGCCGCCTGCCGCCCCGGGTCGAGGAGCGCCTGTCGCAAAGCTTCGCACCCCTGTTCAACCCCGACGACGCCATCCTTCCGGCCGAGGAGATGCTCGCCCGCGCGCAAGCGCTCCGCGCCGACGCCCTGCTGGTCACCATCACCGACCGCGTCCCGGCCGAGGTCATCGCCCGCCTGCCCGACAGCGTGCGGACGATCGCCACCTTCTCGGTGGGCTTCAACCACATCGACCTCGACGCCGCCCGGGCGCGGGGCATCGTCGTCACCTACACGCCCGAGGCCGTCACCGAGGCCACCGCCGACCTGGCCCTGCTGCTGATGCTGGGCGCGCTCCGCCGCGCCCACGAGTACCAACTGCAGCTGCGCCGGGGGCAATGGGACCGCTGGACGGCATGGAAGGATCTGGGCCTCAATCCCGGCGGCAAGGTGCTGGGCATCGTCGGCCTGGGCCGCATCGGCCGCGCCGTCGCCAGGCGGGCAAGACCGTTCGGCATGAGCATCCACTACCACCAGCGTCGCCGCCTGTCGCCCGAGCTGGAGGACGGCGCCGTCTACCACGACAGCCTGGAAAGCCTGTTCCGCGCCGCGCGGGTGGTCTCCCTGCACACCCCCACCACCCCCGAGACCCGGGGCTTCATCGACCGCCGTCGGCTGGGCTGGCTGCCCGAGCATGCCGTGTTCGTCAACACGGCGCGCGGCGACCAGGTGGACGACGACGCCCTGATCGAGGCGCTGTCCTCGGGCCGGCTGGCGGCGGCGGGTCTCGACGTCTTCAACAACGAGCCCGATTTCGACAAGCGCTACCTGGACCTGCCCAACACCTTCCTGTTGCCGCATATCGGCACCTCGACGGTGGAGACGCGCGACCGCATGGGGTTCGACGCCATCGCCAACCTTGAGGCGGTCTTCGCGGGCACCGAACCGCCCTGGCGGATCGCCTAACCCTTGGAAGACACCGCCACGCCGCCCATGATCGCCGCCAGCCCGGCCAGGTTGGTGGCGGTCAACGGCTCGCCCAGGAGCATCCAGGAAAACAGCACCCCCGCCGCCGGCACGGTCAGGAAGGCCAGCGACACCGTGACCGCCGGCAGCATGCGGGTGACGGTGATCGCCGCCCAGAAGGCGAAGGCGGTGGCCAGCGGGCCGTTGTAGAAGGCCACCCACAGGAATTCAGGCGCCCACTCGACGTCGGGCAGGCCCTCCAGCGCCACCGCCAGGATCGTCAGCGGCACCAGCCCCACCACCATCTGCCATGGCGCCAGTTCCAGCGGCGAGGACCTCCAGACGTGCCCCCGCACATGCAGGATCGCCGCCGCCCAGGCCAGCGCCGCCAGCAACAGCAGGCCGTTGCCCATCAACGCATCCCCGTCCGCCCAGTCGAAGCCCAGGGGATTGAACAGCACCAGCACGCCGGCCAGCCCGAGCGCCACACCGCCCAGCCGGGCCGGCGTCAGCCGCTCGCCCAGCAGCAGGGCCGCGCCGGGCGCCACCCACAGCGGCGTCGTATAGGCCAGGATGGCGGAACGGCCCGCCGGCACCCATAGCAGCGCCAGGTTGATCAGGGCCATGAACGCCGCCATCTGCAGCAGGCCGACGCTGGCCACCACCGGCCAATCGTGCCGCGACGGCAGCCCGAGGCGCCGCCGGGCGGCCAGCACGGCGGCAAGGCAGGCCACGCCCAGGACCAGGCGCAGCACCGCGAACCACACCGGCTCGATGTAGTTCAATCCAATCTTCAGCACGGGCCAGTTGGCGCCCCACAGCCCGACCACCGCGACCAGGAGCGCACCGGCGGTTCGATTGATCGCCATTCCCTGGATATTGGGCCGCGCCGTCGCCGCCTAAAGCTCGGCCACCTCGCTGCCCTGTCCGTTCTCCCGCGGGCGTAGCCCCTTGAGCGGGCGGCCGGCGAAGACCCCTTGCTTGAGTTCCTGGACCATGCGCTGGGCGAATTGGGGATCGGGGGCCAAGACGTCCATCAGCCACGCGCGGTCACCCGAGTTCCAATCCTGCGGCGGCAGCCGCCGCACGCCATTGAGCAGGCGGCTTTCCGCCTCCTCGGACAAGAACGCCCAGCTGGCGAAGGCCAGCGGCGTGCTGCCCTGGCGCCACAGGCGGAACTGCCGCAGCATGACCGGCGGCATCACCAGCCATTCCAGGTCGGCGATGAACAGGAACTTGTGCGTCGCCGGCTTGGCCATCAGATAGACCACCTCGCCCAGCACCTCGGCCAAGGTCGCCGCCTGACGCGGGGATGTCTTGCCGTCTTCCTCGGTCATGCGTCCCTCCCAATTTATCGGTTCGTAACCTCGAATTGAAAAGATATGTGAAAAAACCATCAACATGACTGGAACCATCAGCCTCAAACATGCTAACTATGCGGAGGACATAGTCCAGTCGAATACACCTGCACAGGGATGGCCTTGCCCGAACAGAAGATCCGGCGCCGCCTGCCGCGCAAGGAGCGCGAAAGGTTGATCATCGACGAGGCCGTTCGGTTCTTCGCCGAAGTCGGCTTCGAGGGCCAGACGCGCGCGCTGGCTCAACGCCTCGGCGTGACCCAGCCGTTGCTCTACCGCTACTTTCCCGACAAGGAAAGCCTTATCGAGCGGGTGTACGAGGAAGTCTTCATCGGCGGATGGGATTCGGCCTGGGACGCCTTGATCACCGACCGGTCGCGGCCCCTGGTCGACCGGGTGATCGATTTCTACGCCGAATACTCCCGCGCCAACAGCAGCTATGAACGGGTTAGGCTGTTCCTGTTCGCCGGCCTCAAGGAGCCGGCACTGGCCAACCGTTACCTGGCCTTCATCCGCGACCACCTGTTCGTGCCGCTGGCCAAGGAGATCCGGGCCGAGGCCGGAATGCCCGAGGACACGCCCACCGACGCCGAGATCGAATGCGTGGCCGGCCTGCATGGGGCGGTCGGCTATATCGGCACCCGCCGTTGGGTGTTCCAGGCGCCGGTGCCGACCGATACCGCGGCCATCCAGACGGAGATCATCGCCTCGTTCCTGATCGGGGCGCCGGCGGCGTTCCGCACCCTCTCCAAGGCCGGCGCGGCCGAATAGCCCTTGCCAACCGGTGCGCGGGGGGATAGTCCAGAAGACGCCCGCCCAAACCGCGCGAGGGGGAAACACCGTGACCACGCGACTCCTGGCCGCCGCCCTGACGCTGCTGGCCCTGTCCGCATGCTCGACCACGCCCAGGCCGTTGGTTCCCGACACCACCCAGGGACCGGCCAGCTATGTCTGCTATTCCAGCCTGGTTTCCAGCCCCGACGAAGTCCGCGCCATCGCCGAGCGCCAGTGCGGGCGCTGGGGGATGCCGGTCAGCGGCGTCATCGGCCAGTCCTTCTCGCCCTTCCGCTGCGGCGTGCTGACGCCCACCGTGGCCGCCTTCCAATGCGGCGGCGGGGCGCCGCCAATGGCGGCGCCCCTCGCCTTCTAGAGCTGCTCGATCGCCGACAGCAGCCACTTTCCACCGGGGGCGCGGACGAAGGTCCACGCCTCGGTGGCCTCGACGGGGGCGTCGGGATCACCCTCCACCACGCGACCGTCGCCGTCGACGGAGTAGTCGCGCGCCGAGAAGGTGATGACGGCGGTGGCGAAGTCCAGGTCGCCGTCGCGCCAGCTTTCGGTGACGTCGCCCTTCAACAGCTCTACGTCCTCGACCACGTTGCGCACGCCCCGGCTGGCGTCGCGCGATAGGTCCTCGGCCAGCCACGACACCACCTCGGGGGTGGCAAGGCCGCGCAGGCGGCCGACATCCCCCGCCGTCCACGCCGCCTGGACACCGGCGATGATGGCGGTGAAGGCGTCCTTGTCCTCGGGCGTGGGCTCGAACTGCTTTTCGACCCGCGCGCCGGCGGCCGTTCCCGCCGAAGCGGCGGTCGGCCCATAAGCTTGACGGGCATGACCGGCGCCGGCCGGCGCCGGCTGGGTGTTGCGGCGGAACAGCCGCAGCGCCAGCCACACCAGGCCGCCGATCAGCGCCAGTTGGAAGACCATGCCCAGGAAGCTGGCCATGGGCGCCGCCGCCCCCATGCCGGCGAAGGCCGAGGAATTGAACAACAGCCCGAACAGGCCGGCGCCGAGGAACCCGGCCATCAGCCCGCCCATCATGGGATTGCGCTGGAAGAATCCCGGCCGCGACGCGCCCATGGCCCCCGACGGCGCCATCTGACGCTGGCCCAGAAGGCTGGGGTTGACCATGGGCTGCTGGGCGCCCGGCGTCGCCGGCGGCGGCGTGATGCTGCGCTCGATGGGGCGGTCGAAGCTGCGCGAGCCGCGCGAGCCGAACCCGCCCCCCTTGCCGGCGCGGGCGAAGGCGTCGAGCGGCATGGCCAGCACGATGGCGATCAGGATGACGACAATGGCGGACGGCCTCATGGGTTCCCCTGGCTGAAATGAAATCGGCGCGGCGGATATAGGTCCCGCCGCGCCGGTTTCAAATGCCCCTGCCCGTGGATCAGACGTTGGCCTCGTCGCTGCCCTTGATGCGGCTTGCCAGCGACGCGGCCATGAACTGGTCGAGGTCGCCGTCGAGCACACCCTGGGTGTCCGAGGTCTCGACGTTGGTGCGCAGGTCCTTGACCATCTGGTAGGGCTGCAGCACGTAGGAGCGGATCTGGTGGCCCCAGCCGATGTCGGTCTTGGTGTCCTCCAGCGCCTGGGCGGCGGCCTCGCGCTTCTGCAACTCGGCCTCGTACATGCGGGCGCGCAGCATCTCCCAGGCCCGCGCCCGGTTCTGGTGCTGCGAGCGCTCGGTCTGGCAGGCCACCACGATGTTGGTGGGAAGGTGGGTGATGCGGACCGCCGAATCGGTCTTGTTGACGTGCTGGCCGCCGGCGCCCGAGGCGCGGTAGGTGTCGATGCGGCAATCGCCTTCGTTGATGTCGATGGTGATGGTGTCGTCCACCTGGGGATAGACCCACACCGAGGCGAAGCTGGTCTGCCGGCGCGCGTTGGCGTCGAAGGGCGAGATGCGCACCAGGCGGTGCACGCCCGCCTCGGTCTTCAGCCAGCCATAGGCGTTGCGGCCCAGCACCCGGATGGTGCCCGACTTGATGCCGGCGCCCTCGCCGGCGCTCTCCTCGATGTATTCCACCTTGTAGCCGTGCTGCTCGGCCCAGCGCGTGTACATGCGCAGCAGCATCTCGGCCCAGTCCTGGGCCTCGGTGCCGCCGGCCCCGGCATTGACCTCGAGATAGCAGTCGTTGGAATCCGCCTCGCCGGACAGCAGGGTCTCCAGCTCCATCTTGGCGGCACGGTCCTTGAGCGCGCGCAACTGGGCCTCGGCGTCGGCCGCCACCTCCTGGTCGCCCTCGGCGTCGGCCAGCTCGATGAGGCCCAGCAGGTCGTCGAGTTCGGCCTCCATCTGGCGGCAGCCGGTGATGGCGGTGTCCAGCTGGGTGCGCTCGCGCATCAGCTTCTGCGCCTTGTCGGCGTCGTTCCACAGATTGGGGTCCTCGGACAGGGCGTTGAGCTCGTCGAGGCGCCTGAGCGCGACGTCCCAGTCGAGGTGACGCTTCAGCAGCGCGGAGGACTGACGGATATCCTGGGCCAGCGCTTCGATTTCGGCGCGCATGGCGGTTCCTTTCGATCTCGAATGTGAGGCACGGTTTTAGGGGATGACGCGACCGCGCGCAACACCACTCAGTACAATCCACCCGGCATCGGCGCCGAACCGCCGGGAGCCGGCAGCGCCGGCGGCAACCCGGCGGCCGGGATCGCGCCATCGCTCTCCAGCGGCGTGAAGGTGAACCCCTCCGAGCCCTCGCCTTCCAGCACGTCGTCCTCCTGCGGCAGCGAGTCGCCGGACTTGAACGCCTCCCAGATGGCCTTGGGCTCGCCGGGCATGGCGGGTTGGCCGGTGGCGGCGTTGACGCGGACCAACCGCACGCCCGGCGGAATGCGGAACGGCGTCGGCGCCTTGTCCTTGAGCGCCCCCATCATGAAGTCGCGGAAGATGGGGGCCGCCACCGCGCCGCCGGTCTCCTTGTCGCCCAGGGTCTGGGGCTCGTCGAAGCCGACGAACACGCCCACCGCCAGATCGGGCGAGAATCCGACGAACCAGGCGTCGAAGCTGTCGTTGGAGGTTCCGGTCTTGCCGGCCAACGGCTTGCCGACGGCGCCGACCGAACGCCCGGTGCCGCGCTGGACGACGCCTTCCAGGATCGACACCATCTGATAGGCCGAGACGGAATCGACGATCTGCTCGCGGATGTCGGGCAGGCGCGGCATGTCCTGGCTGGTGTACTGGACCGGCCAGCACCCCTCGCAGAAGCGCTTGTCATGGGTGTAGACGGTCTTGCCGTGGCGGTCCTGGATGCGGTCGATCAGGGTCGGCTGAACCTTCTTGCCGCCGTTGACCAGCATCGCGTAGGCGGCGGTCAACTGCAGCACGGTGGTTTCGCCGGCGCCCAGGCTCATGGCCAGCTGGCGCGGCAACCCCTTCTCGTAGATGCCGAAGCGCTGCGAATAGTCGGACACCGCGTCCATGCCGATGGCCTGGGCCAGGCGCACGGTCATCAGGTTGCGGGACTTCTCGATGCCGACGCGCAGCGTGGTCGGCCCCAGGAAGTCGCCGCCGTAGTTCTTGGGCCGCCACAGCGGCAGGCCCGGCCCCTGCGGCAGGGCGATGGGCGCGTCCAGGATCAGCGACGACGGCGTGTAGCCGTTCTCCAGCGCCGCCAGATAGATGAACGGCTTGAAGGCCGATCCGGGCTGGCGCAGCGCCTGGGTGGCGCGATTGAACTGGCTCTTGCCGTAGGCCCAGCCGCCGACCATGGACAGGACGCGGCCGGTATGGGGGTCGATGGCCACCAGCGCCCCCTCGACCTTGGGCACCTGCCGCAGGGCATAGCTGTTAGCGGGATAGGCCTTGCCGTCCTCGCCCTTGTCCACCGGCTCGACCAGGACCACGTCGCCGGCGGCCAGGACGTCGGCGGGGCGACGGGGCGGCGGCCCGAAATGCTGGTCCTTGAGCCACGGGCGCGCCCACCGCATCTCGGCCCACGGAATGGTCGCCGAACTGCCGCCGCGCAGCCCGATGGTGGCGCCGTGATCGGTGACCGACAGCACCATCGCCAGCTCCCATGGATCGCCGCCGGCGGGATAGGGCACCGCCGCCAGCCGCTCCGGCCAGCCGGCGCCCGCCTGGATGCGCGTCACCGGGCCGCGCCAGCCGTGGCGGCGGTCATAGGCCATCAGGCCGGCGCGCAACACCTTGGAGGCCAGGGCCTGCAACTCCGCGTCGACGGTCGAGCGCACCACCAGGCCGCCCTTGTAGAGAGCGTCCTCGCCGTAGCGCGCCGCCAGCTCGCGGCGGATGTCCTCGGCGAAGTAGTCGGCGCCGACGATCATCTGCGCCTCGTCGCGGCGGCGCACCAGCAGCGGCTCGGCCACCGCCGCGTCGAAATCGGCGCGGCCGATCTTGCCGTCCTCCAGCATGCGGCCGACCACCCAGTCGCGGCGGTCCTTGGCGGCCTGGGCGTGGCGGATGGGATGATAGTTGTTGGGAGCCTTGGGCAGGGCCGCCAGATAGGCGGCCTCGGCCACCGTCAGCTCGTCGAGGCCCTTGTTGAAGTAGTTGAGGGCCGCCGCCGCCACCCCGTAGGACCCGCCGCCGAGATAGATCTCGTTGAGGTACAGTTCGAGGATGTGGTCCTTGGTGAAGGCCCGCTCGATGCGGAAGGCCAGGATGGCCTCCTTGATCTTGCGCTCGTACGACACCTCGTTGGTCAGCAGGAAGTTCTTGGCGACCTGCTGGGTGATGGTCGACGCGCCCACCGGCCGGCGGTCCTGGCCAAGCCCCTTGTTGCGCAGGTTGATCAGGACCGCGCGGGTGATGCCCATGAAGTCGACGCCCGGATGCTCGTAGAACGACTTGTCCTCGGCGGACAGGAAGGCGTCCTTGACCCGCTGGGGGATCACATCGAGGGGCACGAAGACCCGCTTCTCCACCGCGTACTCGGCCACCAGGCGGCCGTCGCCGCCATAGACCCGGGTGGTGATGGGCGGCTCGTAATGGGCCAGTTGATGATAGTCGGGAAGGCCGCGGCCGTAGTGATAGAACACGTACAGCGCCCCGCCCGCGCCGGCGAGGCCCAGCACGATCAGCAGCACGAACATCCAGGCGAGGAAGCGGAGCATAGGGGGGTCCTAACCCGGTGGCGCGCCCAGGTCAAGCGCGACCGAGGCGGAGCCGGGAATGGTTACGGCCACGGCGGAGCCGGGAATGGTTACGGCCTCCTCGCCTTCTGGCCTTGCAGAAAGAAGGCGTCAACGGAGCGGACGACGGACTTGGCCAGCTTCTGGCGGTAATCCGCCTGGCGGAGCTGCCGCTCCTCGTCCTTGTGGGATAGATAGCCGAGCTCCACCAGCACCGAGGGCACGTCCGGCGCCTTGAGCACCGCGAAGCCGGCGAAACGGTGGGTATTGCCGAGCAGCGGCGTCGAACGCCCCATCTCATCCACCAGGCCGCCGGCGAACACCGCCGACCGGTTCATGGTCTCGCGCTGGGCGAGGTCGATCAGGATGTTGGCGACGTCGGCGGATTCGTGGCTGAGGTCGATGCCGGCGATTAGGTCGGCCTTGTTTTCCTTCTCCGCCAGCGCCTGGGCCTCGGAGTCCGAGGCATTCTGGGACAAGGTATAGACCGAAAGGCCCCGAATCTGCGGATTCTGCACCGCGTCGGCATGCAGCGACACGAACAGGTCGGCCCCATGCTGGCGGGCGATGGCGATGCGGTCGCGCAGACGGATGAAGACGTCGCGGTCGCGGGTGAGATGCACCTTGTAGCGGCCGGTCTTCTCCAACTGCGCCTTGACCTCGCGGGCCATCGCCAGGGTGATGTTCTTCTCGTAGGCGCCGGAAACGCCGATGGCGCCGGGGTCCACGCCGCCATGGCCGGGATCAAGGACGATCACCGGACGGCCGTCGTCGGACTTGCCCTTGGGCTCGGGCATGGGGTCGGGTGCCGGCAGCGTCGCCGACACCTTGGTCACCAGGGCGGCCGGTTCGGAGGGCGCCGGCTCGGGAGCCGCGATGGGCGCCAGGGCGGGCGCGGAGGTGGGCGCGTTGAAGACGGCCGCCGGGATGGGAGCCGGCCGCTCGGGCGGGGGCGGCATCGCCGCGCTGAGCACCGCGCCACCCGTGGCCGGCCGCTCGACAGGCGACGGGGTCGATACGGACGCCGGCCGCGGCGCAGCCGCGACCGCCGGCGACACCACGACAATGGGCGCGCGCTCCCGCGATGGCGGCGCCAGATCGGGCACCGAGGCCTGGACGTCGCCCTTGGGAGCCGGCCGCGCCGCCGGTTCGGCCGTCGCCGAGGCGGAGAACGCGGCCCGGGTGGTCTCGCGCAGGTCCATGGCGAATCGCCAGCCCAGGCCGTCGCGCGGCGGGATCAGGAAGGCGGCCTTGACCTCGGCCGGCTTGTCGAGCACCAGCACGATGCGGCCGCCCTGGAAATTCTCCTCGTAGCGCAGGCGCGCCACCGACCCCACCGGCTTGGGCAACGCCGCGTCGGTCATCCAAGCCACGCCGTCGGTGTTGATCACCACCCGCATGGGATCGACATGGGTGGTGACCTTGAAGTCGAGGGCGGCGGAAAGATCCATGACGAACCGGGTCACGCCGTCGGGATGGATGCCGACCCGCGTGCCGGTCACGGCCGTGCGCGCCGACGCGCCCATCGGCGCCAGCGTCGCGACGACACCCACCAGCAATGCGATCAATGGCACCAGGCCACGAAGACGGATGGTCATGCGCTCCATTCTCGCCCGAACCCTCTTGCGCGAGCGTTAACAGCTATAACGCAGATTCGATATCAAGGTCCACCCAAAACACATTGATTCGGCAGACTCTTCCGGCCACATCCATTCGACATCCCCCTCGCTCGCCCGCGCCGATGGGAGAGGCCCAACAAGATCATTGTCGAAACTTTCGGCTATGGTTATTTTGACAGCCCGTAACCTCGCGGACCGAATGTCCCACAGGACGGCGGCATGGCCCCAAGCGCTGGCAGTTTCTGCGGCGCGCCCCACGGCAAGGGATGTCGTCGCTTGGTTCGCGGTATCAGTCACGACTTTCCGAGGCCGGGCGCGACGCCCGTACAGGTTCCCGCAATGACCGGTTCTTCCCAGATGCCGAGAGTGGAAACGACCGCAGGCGCCGCCGGCCTCGCTCATGCACACACCCGCCTGCGCGCCGATGCGCGCCGGGCGGCGCCACGGAGATATGGACTTAATGGTAAAGCGTATGCTGATCGACGCCACGCACCCGGAGGAGACCCGGGTCGTCGTGGTCAATGGAACGCGTCTTGAAGAACTTGACGTAGAAACCAGCACCAAGAGGCAGCTCAAGGGCAACATCTACCTGGCCAAGGTGGTCCGCGTGGAGCCGTCGCTCCAGGCCGCCTTCGTCGATTACGGCGGCAACCGCCACGGCTTCCTCGCCTTCAGCGAGATCCACCCCGACTACTTCCAGATTCCGGTCGCCGACCGCCAGGCGCTGCTGGCCGCCCAGAAGGCCGAGGACGTCCGCGAGGGCAACGGCGGCGGCGATGCCCACGACGCCGCCGACACCCCGGCCGAACCGGCCGAGGGCGCGGAAGGCGAGGCCGACGCCGAGGGCGGTGTCACCGAGGTCGCCAAGCCCACCTCGGTCGAGACCGTCGGCGGCGACGAGGCCAGCGAACAGGAACTGGAGCGCCGCCGCGCCCGCCTGCTGCGCAACTACAAGATCCAGGAAGTGATCAAGCGCCGGCAGATCATGCTGGTGCAGGTCGTCAAGGAGGAGCGCGGCAACAAGGGCGCCGCCCTGACCACCTACCTGTCCCTGGCCGGCCGCTATTGCGTGCTGATGCCCAACACCGCCCGGGGCGGCGGGGTGTCGCGCAAGATCATCAACGCCACCGACCGCCGCCGCCTCAAGGCCATCGCCGGCGAGCTGGATTGCCCCGAGGGCATGGCGGTGATCGTGCGAACCGCCGGATCGGAACGGTCGAAGACCGAGATCAAGCGCGATTACGAGTATCTCCTGCGGGCCTGGGACCAGGTCCGCGAGCTGACCCTGCAGTCGACGGCGCCGTCCCTGGTCTATGAAGAGGCCAGCCTGATCAAGCGCTCGATCCGCGACCTCTATTCGCGCGACATCGACGAGGTGCTGGTCGAGGGTGACGAAGGCTACCGCCTGGCCAAGGACTACATGCGCATGCTGACCCCCAGCCATGCCAAGAAGGTCCAGCCCTACAAGGACCCCACGATGCCCATGTTCCACCGCTATCAGGTGGAAGCCCAGCTGGACGCCATGCACTCGCCGGTCGTGCAGCTGAAGTCAGGCGGCTATATCGTCATCAACCAGACCGAGGCGCTGGTCGCCATCGACGTCAACTCAGGCCGCGCCACCAAGGAGCGCCACATCGAGGAGACGGCGGTCAAGACCAACCAGGAGGCGGCCGAGGAGATCGCCCGCCAGCTGCGCCTCCGGGATCTCGCGGGTCTCATCGTGATCGATTTCATCGACATGGAGGAGAACCGCAACAATCATGCCGTCGAGCGCCGCCTCAAGGATGCGCTGAAGCATGACCGCGCCCGCATCCAGGTGGGCAAGATCAGCGCCTTCGGCCTGTTGGAGCTGTCGCGCCAGCGCCTGCGCCCCAGCTTGCAGGAAACCACCTTCACCCCCTGCCCCCATTGCGCCGGCACCGGCCTGGTGCGGTCGGTGGAATCGGCGGCCGTGCACGTGTTGCGCGCCATCGAGGAGGAAGGCATCCGCCGCCGCTCGGCCGAGGTCACCGTCACCGTGCCGACGCCCATCGCGCTCTACATCCTCAACCAGAAGCGCGACGCCCTGGCCGCCATCGAGGAGCGCTATCAGTTCGATGTCTTCCTGGCCGGCGACGACGAGTTGATTCCGCCGAACTTCCGCATGGATCGCGTCAAGGCCGAGGGCCGGCCCGAGGAGCTGCGGCCCGCCCCCATCTCCATCGACGCGCCGGTCGCGGTGGTCGAGGACGAAGCGGAGGACGAGGAGGAAGGCGAGGACGAGGTCGCCGAGACCCAGGGCGACAGCGCCGAGCAGGGCGAGCGCAAGCGCCGCCGCCGCCGCCGCCGCAAGCGCAAGCCGGGTGAAGGCCAGCCGTCGCAACTCGACCTGGCCGTGGCCGGCTCCGAGGAGGGCGCCGAAGCCGAAGCCGCCGAGGAAGACGGCGACGACGCCGACGACCAGGAAGGCGAGGAAGATGGCGGCGAGACCCGCGCCGACGGCGAGGAATCCGAAGCCGATCACCGCAAGCGCCGCCGTGGGCGTCGCGGCGGACGCCGCCGGCGCCGGACCCGCGAGCAGGACCAGGAGGATGCCGTGACCTCGGAGGTCGTGCTGATCCCCGATCTGGTGGCGGACGTGTTCGAGGCCGCCGAGGCCGCCGAGGAGGCCGCCGCCCTGGCGGTGGTGCCACCGTCGGTGGCGACTGACGAGGGCGGCGACGCCGAGCCCGCCCCCGAGGAGGCGCCGAAGCCCAGGCGCGGCCGGCCGTCGCGCCGCAAGGCCGCACCCGCCGAGACCACTCCGGTCGAGACCGCCGAGGCCGCGGTTGAAAGCGCCGCTCCGGCCCCGGCCGAAGCGCAAACGGAGGCCGAGACGGTCGTCGCCGCCGAGGAGCCGCCCAAGCGCAAGCGGGCGCCCCGCAGGAAAGCCGCCGAACCGGCCGAGGCGACGGAGGCAGGAGAGCCGGAATCCTCCGAGACCAAGCCCGCCAAGGGCCGGGCCAAGGCCGCCGCCAAACCCAAGGCCAAGACCGAAACCAAGCCCAAGGCGGAGGCCAAGCCCAAGGCCACCCGTGCCCGCAAGACCAAGGCGGATGCGGCCGCCGAGGCCGCCGCCCCCGTCGAGGAGCCCGAGCCGGCAGCACCAGTCGCGCCGCCGGCCGAGGACACCGCGCCGGAACCCACGGCCGCCGCCGCCGAGGACGCGCTGCCGCCGGCTCCGCCCAAGCGCGGCTGGTGGAACAAGCTGCTGTCGTAGGGGCGACGGCGCTGGACCGAAAAGGAAACCCCCTCCCGGCCGCAGCTAGGCCTTCACCCAAGGTGTGGAAGGCGTCTCATGAAAATGAGGCGCCTTTTGCCGTTGAGGGGCTTTGATCTCCCGGTGAATTCACCGGGACACATCTCAAGGCCGTCATGGCCGGACATGACCCGGCCATCCACGCGGCTGCGCCTGAACATGTTTGGAAACAGTCGCTTAGGCGGCGGTGATCGTGGATGCCCGGATCAAGTCCGGCCATGACGAGCTTTCGATGTCCAAATTTCCCCCACCTTGGGTGAAGGCCTAGCCGGCCGCGGGAGGGGGTCTTTCCTTATCCGCCGTGGCGGGAAGATGCCGGAAGCCGGTGCCTCGGCACGCCGCTACCCCCCCATCTTGGCCGCGAGGATGGCAGCCTGGGTGCGGTTGTCGACGCCGAGCGCGCGCAGGATGGCGGTGACGTGGAGCTTGACGGTGATCTCGGCGAGGTTGAGATCGCGGGCGATCTCCTTGTTGCTCTTTCCCTGCCGCAGCATGGCGAGGACATCCCGCTGGCGCGGGGTCAGCAACGCCTTCAGCTTCTCGCCGTCGCTGGCCATGTCGGTGCCGGCGGGTAGGGCCACCGGCGGGCTGACGAAGGTTTCGCCCTCCAGGACCGACCGGATGCCTTCCATCATGGCTGCGCTTGACGACGTCTTGGCGATGTAGCCATGGGCGCCGCAGTCCAGGGCCCGGCGGATGTCGCGGGGGTCCTCGGACGCCGAGATGACCACCAGATAGAGATCGGGCGAGGTCCTGCGGATCGCCTCGATGCCGGTGAACCCGTCCATTCCGGGCATGTTGAGGTCGACGAGGCCGATGTCGAACGTCGCCCCGTCCCGGACCAGGGCGAGGGCCTGTGGGAAGTCATTGGCCTCGACGATTTCCTTGGGATCGGGAACGAGGCTCTCAAGAACCAGACGCACTCCCTCGCGGAAAAGAGCGTGGTCGTCGGCGAGCAGCACCTTCATCCAAGCGAACCTTCCTGTAGACCGCAGAACCCCGCCCGACCACTTTCCCCTATTGATAGGTTAAACCATACTCCACTTCGCCCCGCAATGAGGTATTTTGCTTTACTAGCATTCGAACACGAATTCGTGTATTCATAGAGGACGAATGGCGGTGATCATTCCGGCCATGACAAACGGAGTACAATATCGTGTTGCGTAAGCCGACTATTAATGTGGGTGACCGCTTCGTTAAAATTGGCGCGTTCCAATCCAACGTTTGGGTCGTGTCGCATATATTTCAACTTCCCTCGGAACCGCCACACGCCAAACTTGCGAATGAAGGAAACATAAGGGAATGGATCACCATTTCCATTCCCACGCTGAGCGACCCGCACTTCTTCCGCCGCGCTTGACCTGCAAAAAAATAGATCAACGCCCATCCAGACCGCAATAGCGGGCGATGAAGGCGGCTATGTCTTCGGTGGCGCAACGGCCGAATACCGGACGGTCGGCCACCGGCGGCGGCCCGTCGCAGGCGACGGCGACGACGCGCGGGTCGGCCGCCGCCAAGGGCGGCTCTCCCAGGGCCGGGTCCCAGACCTCGAGCTTGGGGTGGGGCGAGAACTTGAAGCCCTCGACCAGCACCAGGTCCACCGCCCCCAGCCGCGCCGCCAGTGCCGTCAGGTCCGCGGCCGCGTCGTCGCGATGCTCGTGCAGGATCGTGTAGCGGTCGGGGCCGGCGACCACCGTCTCCACCGCCCCCGCCGCCGCCATCGCCCGGAGGCCGGCGTCGCCCAGGGCGAGGTCGTGGTGGCTGTGCTTGATGGTGGCGACCACGATCCCCCGCCGCGCCAAGGCCGGGATGAGGCGGAGCAGCAGGGTGGTCTTGCCGCTGCCGCTCCAACCGCTGATGCCGAACAGGATCATGCCCCGGTTCTAGAGCCGCGGCGCGTCGGCCGCAACCCCGCCCTGCTCCGTGATCACTTGACCACCCGGGCGGGCGGGGTGCACAGCTTGGGACCATGAACGCCCAGCCCCCCGTCCTCCCCGTCCTTGCCGTCACCACCGCCGCCCAGGCCCTGGTGGCGCTGGCCATGCTCACCCTTCCCGCCATCGCCCCCGAGATGGCGCGCGACCTCGGCGTCCCCGCCCGACTGGTGGGCTGGTGGATCAGCATGGCCTACGGGTTCGCCATGCTGACCTCGCTGATGGGCGCCACCACCGTCCGCCGCCTGGGGGCGGCACGCTCGACCCAGATCGCGCTGCTGCTCATGGCAGCGGGCACGCTGGCCAACGCGGTCGCCTGGCTGCCGGCGGTGACGGCCGGCGCGGTGCTGGTGGGGCTGGGCTACGGCATGACCAACCCCGCCGCCTCGCATCTGCTGGCGCGCTCGACCTCGCCGGCCAACCGCAACCTGGTGTTCTCCGTCAAGCAGACCGGCGTGCCGCTGGGCGGCACCATCGCCGGATTGATGGCCCCGCCGCTGACCATCGCCTTCGGCTGGCAGGCGGCGCCGGCGGCGGTGGCCCTGTTCGCCGTCGCGCTGGTGGCGGCGATCGTGCCCGGCCGGGCCGGCTGGGATGCCGATCGCGACCCGTCGGCGCCGCTCCGCGCGCAACCCCTCGAGGGGTTGCGGCAGATCTGGCGGTCGCCGGCGCTGCGCGGGCTGTCGCTGTCGGGCTTCGCCTACGCCGCCGTGCAGCTCAGCCTGTCCACCTTCCTGGTGACGATGCTGGTGGCCGACCTGGGCTGGAGCCTGGTCGAGGCCGGCGTCCTGCTGTCGGCGGTGCAGGTGGTGGGCGTCGTCGGCCGCATCCTGTCGGGGGTGGCCGCCGACAAGGCCTTCGGCGGACGCCTCACGCTGGCCGGCCTGGGCGTCACCACCGCCGCCTTCGCGGCGGCGACCGGCCTGATGGAAGCCGACTGGCCGACCGTCGCCATCTACGCGGTACTGGTGCTCTATGGCGCCGCCGCGCTGGGGTGGAACGGGGTCTATCTGGCCGAGGTGGCCCACGCCGCCCCCGCCGATCAGATCCCCCGCGTGACCGGCGCCTCGCTGTTCTTCACCTATGGCGGCGTGCTGGTGGGCCCGCCGGCCTTCGCGGCGCTGCAGGGAATGATCGGCAGCTATACGGCGACCTACGCGCTGGCGGCCGTTCCGGCCCTGGCGGGAGTGGCCTTGCTGCTCCGCCGCCGGGGAACCGTCAGATCAGGAACAGATTGTCCAGTGCCTTGAACAGGTCGTCGCCGAAGCTGGCCCCCTTGTGCAGGACCGGCACCTTGCGCGGCAGCAGCTGAAGGCGCTCGTCGTCGTCGTCCAGCGCGGTGATGACCGCCAGCGGGATGTTGCGCGTCGCCGGCATGGACACCAGCCCGATCGCCAGATCGATGCCGTCGAGATGCGGCATGATGGCCGAGATGATGATCATGTCGGGCTTGGCCTGGATCACCTGCGCGAACGCCTCGATGGTGTCCGGCACCATCGACACCCGGTAGCCGCACTGCTGGAGTTCGCGTTCCACGTAGCGCGTCTGGATGCCGGGCGGCATGACCAGCATGACCTCGATGTCGCGGACCTCGATCTCGCCGACGTTGAAGCCGAGCTTGGGCGGCAGCGCGCGCACCATCCCCGGCATGTCGCAGGTCTCTGGCGCGGTGACCTCGGCGGTCGCGGTCATGGTGTCCAGGAACGCCTGGAGGTCGTCATGGGCGCGCGGCGGCAACGGATTGGGAGCGTCGGCCAGGTAGTCGTGCAGACGGTTGGCGACCATGGCCAGCGGCCGCAGCCCGAAATTGGCCGCCTGCCCGCGGGTCAGCAGGGCGAGCCGGCGCAAGCCGTCGACCACCGCAGCCTCGTCGCCACGGCCGTGGCGCACGGAATCCAGCTCCACGTCGAGCGCCTGCAGCGATTCGACCACCTCGTCCACGAACTCCCGTTTCAGCTCGTCGACGTATTCCGGATTCTTGTGGTGATGGCCGTTTCTGGACTCGGTCATCGTCGCTGGCTCCCGCGTTGCCCCCAGCGCCGCCACTGTACCCCGAGCCGGCACGGCACTCTACCCCTCTTGGGCATGAAGGAACATCCCCCCAGGACCGGACGTCCATCTTAATATGACATTCCACAGGGAGAACCGACCATGGCCATCCCCCATCCCGATCCGCCCGGCCGCCGGCCCACCGCGCCCGGCGACGACGCCCCGCCCGGCACTCCCGCCACCGGCGAGAACGTCTGTCGGACCTGCCGCGGCACCGGCCGCGTCGAGGGTCGCCGCTGCGAGGATTGCGGCGGCAGCGGCATCGTCACCGAAGGGATCGGCGGCGCCTGAACCCGTGGCCCGGCGCCGCCGTGGATGGTCAGAGCAGGGCCACGGTGGCGACCGCGCCCGCCAGCACCGCCGCGCCGGTCATGCCGGCCCACAATTGCGGCCGCAGGATGTCGTAGAGCGGCCGCGCCTCGTCGCGGACCCGGCCGGACACCTCGCTGGCGGTCATGCGGCCGCCGTAGTGGCAGTCGCACAGCAGCCAATGGGCCTGACGGTCGGACAGCCCGAAATAGGTCATGGCGTCGCCGAGACGGTCGCTGGCCAGGCCGTCGGCCCGGAACACAGGATCGGCGAAGGCGACGGCGAGCGGCGAATCGTCCTTGCGCAGGTCGCGGCGCACGCCGGGACTGACGTATTCCACATCCTCCAGCGCGCGCAGGGGACGTCCGGCCTGGGCGTCGAGCAGGTCGGCCCAGCGATTGAGCCTCTCACTGCGCGACATCCTGGTCGGACGGATGAACGCCGGATCAAGGCTTTTCCCGCCCCGGATCCGGTCGATGTCTTGATGCTGCATGAGGTCCTCCGATCTCAATGTCGCCAAAGGCACTTGGCCGTTCAACGGCGCCCGCCCGCCCTTCGCTCGCGCTCCTTCCGGGCGATGTTCCCCGGTGCGGCCACGGCCCGCCTGAACGGACAACACCGCTGGCCGCCGAAAGGTTCATCCCCCGGCTCGATCCCACCGGCGCGCGCGGACGGAATATGGAGAAAGGCTAAGGAACCGATGCGCCGCCCCAGCGGATGAGGCGCGCCTCCATGCGGCGGACGTGGCCGCCCCGCCAATAGGGCTTGCGGCAGACCGGGCACCAGCGCACCGGCGGATGAGCCCCGGCCGGCAGCGGCACCGCCGCCGGCGCGTCCACCAGCGCCATGTTGCAGACCAGGCAACGGGTGAACGGCGCCAGCCGCCAGTCCACCCCAAGAGCCGCCAGTTCCGCCGCCCAGGCGTCGAGCCCCTCGCCGGCCAGCACCACCGCCACCCCGACCGCCTGCCGGCGGTCGAGAATGGCGCGGTCGCGGGTCAGCAACAGACGCTCCTCGTCCACCGCCAGCGCCACCAGGGCGCGGTCCGGGCCTCCCGCCGGCGCCTGGACGGTGTCGTAGCCCGCCGCCCGCAGCCAGCGCGCCAGCCCGGCCAGCATCTCGTCGGTGAGGAAGCGCGCTTCGCCAACAGGCTGTTGCATGAAGCTCGGAACCATCGGAAACTGTGAGGCATTCTCCCCGATCACCGGGATCGGGTCCATAGTGGGGATAGGAAGGCAGTGGCAGCCGATCAAGCGATCGAGCGTATCGTCCAAAAGGAACTCCTCAGCTGTCCCCCGACGACCACCGTCCTCGATGCGGCGCGGCGCATGGCGCAGGCCCGCTGCAGCTCCATCGTGATCGTGGACGCGGACGGCAAGGCCATCGGCATCTGGACCGAGCGCGACGCCCTGGCGGTGGATTTCAGCGACGCGGCCTCGTTCGACCGCCCCATTTCGGCGGTCATGAGCACACCGGTCAAAACCATCCCGGTGAACACCACCATCGGCGAGGCGGGACTGCGTTTCCAGATGGACGGCGTGCGCCACTTCATCGCCGTCGACCAGGCCGGGCACCCGGTGGGGATCATAAGCCAGAGCGACGTGATCCTGCGCCACGGCGTCGAGCATTTCCTGGTGCTGCGCAATGTCGGCGCCGCCATCAGCCGGCCCATGGCGACCATCGCGGCGGGCGCGCCGATCAAGGAGGCGGTGGCCCAATTGCGGGCGTCGCGGGCGGATGCCGCCGTGGTGGTGGGCGGCCCGGACGACGAGCCGGGCATCATCACCGAACGCGACATCGTGCGCATGGTGGCGCTGGGCCATGCCCTGCCCGCCACGGTCGGCGAGATCGCCAGCCGCCCGCTGATCTCGATCTCCGACACCGACAGCCTGCTGGCCGCCCGCAACCTGCTGCAGGACCGTCACATCCGCCATGTGGGCATCACCGACTCCGACGGCCGGCTGAAGGGGCTGCTGTCCTTCGCCGACATCCTGTCGACGCTGCAATATGAATATGTCCAGCGCCTGGACGAGGCGCTGCGGGAGCGCGACGAGGCGCTGCTGCGCTCGCGCAAGGACCTCCAACTCGCCCACAAGGTCATCGAGTCCTCGCTGGACGGGGTGATGATTTGCGATGGCGACGGCCTCATCGACTTCGTCAACCCTGCCTTCACCCAGCTCACCGGCTACCTCCCCGAGGAGGTGCTGGGGCACAACCCCCGCATCCTCCAGTCCGGCCGCCACGATCGCCGCTTCTACGAGAAGCTGTGGCGGAAGCTGGAGACCCAGGGCTTCTGGCAGGGCGAGATCTGGAACCGCCGCAAGAACGGCGACATCTATCCCGAATGGCTGACCATCAACGTCATCCGCGACGACAAGGGCGCCATCTGCCAGTACGCGGCGGTCTTCTCGGACATCACCGAGCGCAAGAAGACCGAGGAGCGGATCAAGAACCTGGCCTATTTCGACGTCCTGACCGGGCTTCCCAACCGCCGCCTGTTCACCGACCGCCTGCAGGTGGCGATCGCCAACGCCCACCGCCACGCCGGGCGGCTGGCGATCATGTTCCTCGACCTCGACCTGTTCAAGCGCATCAACGACACCCTGGGCCACGGGGTCGGCGACAGGGTGCTGGAGGAGACCGCCAAGCGCCTGGGCACCTGCGTGCGCGAGGGCGACACGGTGGCGCGGCTGGGCGGCGACGAGTTCGTCATCCTGCTGCCCGAATTGGACCACATCGAGGACGCCGCCAAGCTGGCCGGCCGCGTCATCGCCCAGGTCAAGCAGCCGTTCATGGTCGACCAGCACGAACTGTACGTCACCGCCTCGGTGGGAATCGCCGTCTACCCCGACGACGGCAGCTCGCACGAGGCGCTGATCAAGAACGCCGACACCGCCATGTATCGCGCCAAGGACCTGGGGCGGAACAGCTACCAGCTCTACACCCCGGCCATGAACGCCCGCTCGTTCGAACGCCTGGCCATGGAATCCTCGCTGCGCCACGCGCTGTCGCGGAGCGAGTTCCGGCTGGCCTACCAGGTCAAGGTCGACCTCGCCACCGGCCGTATGTCCGGCGTCGAGGCGCTGGTGCGCTGGATGCACCCCGACATGGGGCTGGTCAGCCCGGCCGAGTTCATCCCGCTGGCCGAGAACATGGGGTTGATCTCGGATATCGGCGCCTGGGTCCTGCGCGAGGCCTGCCGGCAATGCCGCAGCTGGCATGACCTTGGGATGCCGCCGGTGCGGGTGGCGGTCAACGTCTCGGCGCTGCAGTTCCGCGAAAGCGACGTTCCGTCCATCGTGCGCGAAGCCCTGGCCGAGACCGGCCTCGCGCCGAACTTCCTGGAACTCGAACTGACCGAGAGCGTGCTGATGCAGCGCTTCGACGACGTCGCCAACGTGCTGCACGAGCTTCGCCGGATGGGCGTCCACATCTCCATCGACGATTTCGGCACCGGCTATTCGTCGCTGGCCTATCTGAAGCGCATGCCCATCGACGCCCTGAAGATCGACCGTTCCTTCGTCCACGACATCGGCATCGACGGCGCCTCGAACGAGGGGGTCGAGATCGTCTCGACAATCATCAACCTGGCCCACAATCTCAAGCTGCGGGCGGTGGCCGAGGGCGTCGAGACCGCCGACCAGGCCGCCTTCCTGCGCGCCAAGGGCTGCGACGAGGTCCAGGGCTTCCTGATCAGCCGTCCGGTATCGGCCGAGGATCTGGTCAGCCTGTTCGACCGCGACCTGCTGCCCGAGGCGGTCGAGTAGCCTCAGCCCGGATATGGGTGCCGGCCGCCCTTCCAGTCCTCGACCTCGCCGGCGGCGCCGTCCCACCACTCCGGGCTCACCGGCACCTTGCCGGCGCCGCCCGGGATGTCGAGGACGTAGGTGGGCTGGGCGATCCCCGACAGGCGGCCCCGCAGGCTCTTGACGATGGCGCGCCCCTCTTCCAGCGACGGCCGCAGATGGGCGGTGCCGCGCGCCAGGTCCGGATGGTGCAGGTAATAGGGCCGCACCCGGTTGCGGACCAGGGCACGGAACAGCGTCTCCAACACCTGGGGGTCGTCGTTGACGCCCCGGAGCAACACCGACTGCGACAGCAGCGGCAGGCCGGCATCGGCCAGATGGGCCAGGGCGCGGCGGGCCAAGGGCGACAGCTCGCGCGGATGGTTGACGTGCACCGCCACCCACACCGCCAGGTCGGCCCCGGGCGGCGGCGTCAGCGAGGCGGCCAGGATCTCGGTGACGCGGGCCGGATCGGCCACCGGCACCCGGGTATGGAACCGCACCAGCTCCACATGGGGGATGCGGGCGATACGCTCGACCAATGCCGCCAGCCGCGCCGGCGGCAGCATGAAGGGATCGCCGCCGGTGACGATGACCTCGCGCACCGCCGGCGCGCCGGCCACGTAGGCCAGCGCCGCGTCGAGGCGAGGGCCGTCCAGCGTGCCGCCGGCATCGCCCACCGCTTCGCGCCGGAAGCAGAAGCGGCAGTAGACCGGGCACACCATGATCGGCTTCAGCAGCACCCGATCCGGGTAGCGGTGGACGATCCCCGGCACCGGGCTGTAGGCTTCGTCGCCGATGGGGTCTCCCCGCTCCGCCTCGGAGTCCACCAGTTCCGCCGCCGACGGCACGTATTGGCGGGCGATGGGGTCGAAAGGGTCGGCGGGGTCGATGAGGTCGGCCACCGCCGGCGTCACCGCCACCGCGTAGCGTTCCCCCACCCGGTCGAGGTCCCGGCACGCGGCCGGCGCCGCCAGCCCGGCATCAATCAGGTCGGAGGCGGAGCGCAAGGTGCGGCGGCGGGCGGGCAGCGGGTCGGTCATGGCATCTGGATAGAGGAATTATGACGGCAGGCAAAGAGTGGTGGCGCCCCGAAACATTCGCAAGCCGTAAGGGGGTGCTGGAAAAGCGCATGGCCATGGTCGCGGCGACGCGGGCGTTCTTCGCCGGCGCGGGCTTCACCGAGGTGGAAACGCCCTGCCTACAGGTCTCGCCCGGGCTGGAGCCGCATCTGCGCGCCTTCCGCACCGCCTTCACCGATCCCTGGGGCGGGGCGGCCGCCCCCCTCTACCTCCACACCAGCCCCGAATTCGCCATGAAGAAGCTGCTGGTGGCGGGCATGGAGCGGATCTGGCAGATGGCCCGGGTGTTCCGCGACGCCGAGCGCTCGGCCACCCACCATCCGGAATTCACCATGCTGGAATGGTACCGTGCCGGCGGCACCATCGAGGCGGTGATGGACGACACCGAGGCGCTGGTGCGCGACTGCGTCCGCGCCGCCGGGGCCACCCGCCTGGTTCATGGCGGGCTCGCGGCCGACCCCTTCCGCCCGTGGCGGCGGCTGTCGGTGGCCGAGGCATTCCGCGACCATTGCGGCATGGACGTCCTGGCCACCGCCCCCGACCCGTGGGCTCCCGACCGCGCCCTCATCGCCGCCGAGGCACGGCGGCTGGGGATCTCCGTCTCCGACGGCGACCGATGGGACGACATCTTCTTCAAGATCATGCTCGACCGCATCGAGCCTCACCTGGGGATCGGCGTGCCCACCATCCTGCATTCCTACCCGGTCTCCATGGCGGCCCTGGCGCGGCCCTCGCCGGTCGACCCGCGCGTCGCCGAGCGCTTCGAGGCCTATGCCTGCGGCGTGGAACTGACCAACGCCTTCGGCGAGCTGACCGACGCGGCCGAGCAACGCCGCCGGTTCGAGGCGGATATGGACCTGAAGCAGCGGCTATACGGGGAACGCTATCCCATCGACGAGGATTTCCTGGCGGCGCTGGCCTGCGGCATGCCGGAAAGCGCCGGCATCGCGCTGGGCTTCGACCGTCTCGTCATGCTCGCCACCGGCGCCGCCGACATCGAGGACGTGCTGTGGTCCCCTGTGTCCATCAACCATCAATCTACGCCGAAAGGGTAAGATTCTCATACTTTCGATCAAGGCTTTATGGTACTCTTCGAGCCTGCAACGTTTCAGCCAACTGGAGGGGGGCCGACAGGATGGAGGGAGGCGGTCAAGGTGTTGGGCGCCTGGCGGAACCGTGCGGCTTGCCCGCGGGCATGCTGGCGAGCTTCCTTGATGCCATTCCCGCCTCGGTGGCCATCCTCGACCGCGGCGGCGACATCGTCGCGGTGAACGGTGCCTGGCGCCGCTTCGCCGTCGACAACGGCGGTAACGGCGACTGCTGGATGGGCCGCAACTACCTGGCCGTTTCCGATCTCGCCGCCGACGACGACGCGACTATCGTCTCGGGCGGGGTGCGGGCGGTTCTGTCCGGGGCGTTGTCGTCGTTCGATCACGACTATCCCTGCCATTCGCAGACCCTGAAGCGGTGGTTCCGGTGCCTGGTGACGCCCCTGGCCGACTGCAACCCGGACCTGGTCGCCGGCGCGGCGGTGATGCATCTGGACATCACCGCCCAGAAGCTGGCCGAGCAGCGCGCCAACGACGCCAACCGCGCCAAGACCGATTTCCTGGCCAACATGTCCCACGAACTGCGCACGCCGCTGAACTCGGTGATCGGCTTCTCCGAGATGCTGATGATGCAGATGTGGGGGCCGGTCCAAGACAAGTATGTCGGCTATGCCCACGATATCCATGCCGCCGGCCGGCACCTGCTCTCCCTGATCAACGAAATCCTCGATCTGTCCAAGGTCGAGGCCGGGCGCTATGAATTGCGCGAGGAGACGGCCAACCTGCCGGAACTGGTCCGCGGCTGCCTGCCCTTGGTGGAGAACCGGGCAAGGCAGATGGGCGTGAGGCTGACCGACGACATTTCCGGCCAGGCCCTGGCCTTGTGCGTGGACGCCCGTTTGGTCCGCCAGATCGTCCTGAACCTGCTGACCAACGCCATCAAGTTCACCCCCGGCGGCGGGTCGGTCACCGTATCGGTGGTCGAGGACGATCGGAAAGGCGCCCATGTGATCGTCGCGGATACCGGCATCGGCATCGCCGCCGCCGACATCCCCCGCGTCCTCGAGCCGTTCGGCCAGGTCGATTCCGAACTCGCGCGGCGCTATCACGGCGAAAGCACCGGCCTGGGGCTGCCGCTTTGCAAGCGGTTCGCCGAACTGCACGACGGCCGGCTGTCCATCGACAGCGAGCCGGGGCGCGGAACCACGGTCTCGGTGTGGTTCCCCCCCAGCCGACGGCGCTGACCCCTTGCCTGCCCCGTCCGAGGCACCATGTGATCGGAAAAGGGGGACGCCCACATGGAGACCAGACCGCTTCCCGCGCTGTCGGCCCCGGCGCGCACGGCTCTAAGGCTGTGGCTGCTGCTGGCGACGGGGTCGCTGGCGGTGGCGGGGCTGCTGGCCCTGCTGCTGGCGCTGTCCCGCACCCCCGGCGTGTCGGCGCTGCTTCCCTGGGGACCGGACTTCTTCCACAGGGGGCTGGTCACCCATGTGGTGTTCTCCTTCCAGGTCTGGTTCCTGGCCATGCTCGGCGCGCTGGCCGTGGCGACGACCGACACCGGATGGCGGGCGTTGCCGGTCGCCGCCGGCATCGGGGCGGCGGCGCTGCTGGTGCCCACCGTGGCCGGCTGGGGCGAGGCGTCGCTGAACAACTACGTGCCGGTGCTCGATCACCCCCTGTTCCATGCCGGCCTGGCCGTGGTCGCGGGCGCGGTGGCGGTGGCCGGGTTGGCGGCCATCCGATCCGGCGATGCCGGCACCGGCGCGGCGGCGGCGAGCTTGTGGGCGGCGCTGGCCTGTTTCGGGCTGGCGGCGGCGCTTTTGCCGGCCGGCACCGACCGGCCGCTGTTCAACGAGCGCCTGTTCTGGGGCGGCGGCCACGTGCTTCAGTTCACCAACACCCTGCTGCTGCTGATCGGCTGGCACATGCTGGCGCGATCCGCCTTCGGCCGGCCGCCGCTGCCGCCGCTCCTGACGCGGGCGGTCTACGCCTCGGTGGCGGTGTTCGCGGTGGCCGCCCCCCTGCTCTACCGCCTGGACGTCCTGGGGCTGCCGCACCGGCAGGCCTTCACCCACCTGCTGTGGTACGGCCTGCCGCTGCCGCCGCTGGTCATGGGGGCCGGCGCCGCCTGGTTGCTGCTGACCGGGCGGCCCGACTGGTCGCGGCCGGCGCCGCTGGCCCTGGCGCTGTCCTTGGCGGTGTTCGGCCTGGGCGGCGGCGCCGGCTTCTTCCTGGGGGTGGCCGACACCCGCACGCCGTCCCACTACCACGCCGTCATCGGCGGGGTGAACCTGGCCTTGATGGGGGTCATCCATGTCCATCTGCTGCCGGCGCTGGGACGGGGCGCCCCGGGCGGACGGCTGGCGCGGGCGCAGTTCCTGCTCTACGGCGGCGGCCAGTTGCTGCACGCGGCCGGCTTCTACCTGGCCGGAATGGCCGGCGTGGCCCGCAAGACCGCCGGCGCCGAGCAGGGACTGGACAGCGTCGTCAAGCTGGCCTCCATGGCGGTGGTCGGACTGGGGGGCGCCATCGCGGTGGTGGGCGGGGTGCTGTTCGTGGTCCAGGTGTTGGCGCGGCTGCTGCGGCGGCGGGAGGGCATCCATGCGTGACCGCCTGGCCGCCGCCCTGATGATCGCCGCCACCCTGGCCCTGCTGGCGGCGTTGCCCGGCTGGCGGATGACCGACGCCCCACCGCCCGACGCCTTCGCCGAGGCGCCCGACGACTTCCTGGCCCGGGCCGAGGCCTTCGCCGCCCGCCATGCCACCGGCGACGAGGCTGGCGGGATGCCGGTGGTGGCGCCGCCGCCCGGCGACGTGCCGGTGGTCGCCCGCCGCTTCCAGTTCTGGCCGGCGCTGGTGTTGCGGACCGGGACGGCCTATCGCCTGCACGTGGCCAGCGTCGACAGCGTGCACACGCTCGCCATCGACGGCCACGAATACCTGCTGGTTCCGGGCCAGACCCGGGTCATCGAGCTGACGCCCCGGGTGGCCGGCCCCCTTCCCCTTCAATGCGGCGAATATTGCGGCCTGGGCCACAACGGCATGCGCGGCGCCGTCACGGCGCGGGACGGCGGGGCACCACCAGCGGCGAGGTGAAGCTTTGGACCGGCTGGCCGTCCACGTCGAGGGTGGTCACCCGGATGCGGCAGATGCCGAAGCCGGGCCGCGACTTCATGGGACGGGTTTCCAGGATCTCGGTGCGGATGGTCAGCACGTCGCCGGGACGGACGGGACGGTGCCATCTCAGGTCCTCGACGCCGCCGCCGATGATGCCGCCCACCGGCTGGAACTCGCCGGTGACCAGCAGGCGCATGGTCATGGCCGCCGTGTGCCAGCCGCTGGCCGCCAGCCCCTCGAAGAAGGTGCCCATGGCGGCATCGGCATCCATGTGGAACACTTGGGGGTCCCACTGGGCGGCGAAATCGCAGATATCCTCGGCGGTGACCAGATGATGGTCGGCGCCGAAGACGGCGCCGACCGGAATGTCCTCGAGATAGAGCGTGTCCATCGCCCCAGTGAAGCCGCCACGCCCGGCACCGTCAAGCCGGCGCGGCGGACATCAGCATGCGCAGCATGAATGGCAGGATGCCGCCATGGCGCAGGTAGTCGACCTCGTCGGCGGTATCGATGCGGGCGCGGGCCTGGAAGGTCTTGACCGTCCAGCCCTGGCGGGCCACCCGGACCGTCACCTGCATGCGCGGCCGCACGCCGCCCGCCAGCCCCAGGATATCGAAGGTCTCGTCGCCCGCCAGCCCAAGGGTGTGGCGGTCGATGCCGTCCGGGAACTCCAGCGGCAGCACCCCCATGCCGACCAGGTTGGAGCGGTGGATGCGCTCGTAGCTCTCGGCCAGCACCGCCTTGACGCCCAGCAGGCGGGTGCCCTTGGCGGCCCAGTCGCGCGACGAGCCCGAGCCGTATTCCTTGCCGGCCACCACGACCAGCGGCACCTGCTCCTCCACGTAGCGCATGGCGGCGTCGTAGATGGGCATCACCTCGCCGCCGGGCTGGTGCCGCGTCATGCCGCCCTCGATGCCCTTCACCATCTCGTTGCGGATGCGGATGTTGGCGAAGGTGCCGCGCACCATCACCTCGTGATTGCCGCGCCGGGCGCCGTAGCTGTTGAAGTCGGCGACCGCCACGCCGTTCTCCAGCAGGTAGCGGCCGGCCGGGCTGTCCTTGCGGATGCTGCCCGCCGGGCTGATGTGGTCGGTGGTCACCGAATCGCCCAGGATGGCCAGCGGCCGCGCGGCGATGACGTCGGCGCACGGTTCCGGCTCGTGGGTCATGTCGATGAAATAGGGCGGCAGGCGGATATAGGTGGAGTCGCGGTCCCAGCCATAGGTCCCGCCGGTCGAGGCCTCGATGTCCCGCCACGCCTCGGGGCCGTCGAGGATATGGGCGTATTTCTCGGCGAACATGGCGGGCGAGATGGTCTTTTCCACCATCTCGCGGACGTCTTGCGACGACGGCCAGATGTCCCCGAGGAAGACCTCGTCGCCGTCCGAGCCGATGCCGATGGGGCCCGAGGCGATGTCGGCGGCCACGGTCCCCGCCAGGGCATAGGCCACTACCAGCGGCGGCGAAGCCAGCCAGTTGGCCCGCACATGCGGGTTGATGCGGCCCTCGAAGTTGCGGTTGCCCGACAGCACCGCGCAAACCGTCAGGTTGCCGTCCTCCACCGCCTTGGCGACGGCGGCGGGCAGCGGCCCGGAATTGCCGATGCAGGTGGTGCAGCCATAGCCGACGGTGTGGAAGCCCAGCGCCTCCAGGTCCTTGTCCAGGCCCGAGGCCTGGAGATAGGCGGTCACCACCGGCGAGCCCGGCGCCAGCGAGGTCTTGACCCACGGCTTGGTCGCCAGCCCCCGTTCGCGCGCCTTCCGGGCCAGCAGCCCGGCCGCCATCATCACCGACGGATTGGAGGTGTTGGTGCACGAGGTGATGGCGGCGATGACCACGTCGCCATCATGCAGGCCCTGGTCGTCGCCGGCCGGCCGCGTGGCCCCCTCCGGCACGATGGACCGCATGGCCGCCGCCGCGTCGGCCAGGGCCACGCGGTCCTGCGGCCGCTTGGGGCCGGCGATGCTGGGCACCACGGTGGACAGGTCCAGCTCGATCACGTCGGTGAAGTCGGGCGCCGGGGTGGTGGCGTCGCGCCAGGCGCCTTGCGCCTTGGCATAGGCCTCGACCAAGGGCACCAGATCGCCACGGCCGGTGAAGGACAGGTAGCGCAGGGTCTCGGCGTCGATGGGGAAGATGGCGCAGGTGGCGCCGTATTCCGGGCTCATGTTGCCGATGGTGGCACGGTCGGCCAGGCCCAGGTCGTCGAGGCCGGCGCCGAAGAACTCGACGAACCGCCCGACGACGCCGTATCGGCGCAGGATCTCGGTGATCGTCAGCACCAGGTCGGTGGAGGTGGCGCCCTCGGGCAGCCGTCCGTGCAGCTTGAAGCCGATGACCTCGGGGATGACCAGCGACACCGGCTGGCCCAGCATGGCCGCCTCGGCCTCGATGCCGCCGACGCCCCAGGCCAGCACCGACAGGCCGTTGACCATGGGCGTGTGGGAATCGGTGCCCACCGCCGTGTCGAAGCAGGCGACGCCGTCCCGGCTCCACACCACCTGGCTGATGTATTCCAGGTCGATCTGGTGGCAGATGCCGGTATTGGGCGGGAAGATTCGCACATTGCCGAGCGCCTGCTGGGCCCATTTGAGAAAGCCGTAGCGTTCGCCGTTGCGGGTGAATTCCAGCTCGGTGTTCTTGGCCAGCGCGTCGGGATCGCCGAAGAAGTCCACCGTCACCGAATGGTCGATGACCAGATCCACCGGCGCCAGCGGCGCGATGCGCGCGGGATCGCCGCCGCGTGCCGCCATGGCCTCGCGCATGGCGGCCAGGTCGACCAGGGCGGGAACGCCGGTGAAGTCCTGCATCAGCACGCGCACCGGCCGGAACGGGATTTCCTGCTCCGAGCGGCGGTCGTCCAGCCAGCGCATGACGCACCGCACGTCCTCTTCGGGGGCGTCGTGGCGCAGCAGGTTCTCCAGCAGGATCTTGAGGCAGAACGGCAGCCGCGAGGGCTCGCCCAGGCCGGCCTCGCGGACCGAATCGAGGGCGAAATAGTCCATGGTCCTGCCATCGACGGATAGCTGGCGGCGGGATGGGGACAGGGGCACGGGAGCCTCCCTCGCGCATGTGGTGCCGACCCTTCGGGAAACGCCGATGGGGACGGATAGGTTTCCCGGAGCTCGCGGTTGTCATTGGATATCTGGCACCCTTTCGCGCTAGCTTCAATACAGGATCGGCGACGGGGAAATCGGCCATGAGGAAGATTCTGGCGGCATTGGGCGTGGTGGTGGTGCTGGTGGTGGCGGCCGTGGTGGCGCTGCCGGCGCTGGTTCCCGCCGAGCGCATCCAGGCCGAGGTGGCCGAGCGGGTGAAGGCCGCCACCGGCCGCGACCTGACCATCGATGGCAAGCTGTCGGTCTCGGTGCTGCCGTCCTTGTCGGTGCAGGTCGCCAATGTGGCGCTGTCCAACCCGCCCGGGTTCTCGACCAAGGAGATGGCCCGCCTGGGCGCCCTCGACATCCGCCTCAAGCTGCTGCCGCTGTTGTCGGGGTCGGTCGAGGTGGACAGCTTCGTGCTGGTGGATCCCGTGGTCACCCTGGAGGTGGACCGCAAGGGCCGCGCCAACTGGGTGTTCGGGGACCCGCGGGCGACGACCGCCGCCGCCCGCCCCTCCCCCGCTGCCGGCAAGCCGGCGAAGGGTGCCGACGACGCGCCCGCCGGCCCCGCCGACATCCGCCTGGGCGAGGTCGCCATCCGCCAGGGGCGGCTGGTCTATGTCGATGCGGCTGCCGGCACCCGCGAGGAGGTCTCCGGAATCGATCTGGAAGTGTCACTGCCCAGCCTCGCCGAACCGATGACCGCCAAGGGCGGGCTGAGCTGGCGGGGCGAGCCCGTCACCCTGGTGGTCGAGGTGGCCCGCCCCAAGGCGCTGCTGGAGGGCGCGACCTCGGCCGCCGGCATCGCGCTGTCGGCGAAGCCGCTGAGCCTGACCTTCAAGGGCGAGGCCGGCAAGGCGGGAGCCGGCGGCGACCTGGAGCTGTCCGTCCCCTCCGTGCGCGATCTGGTCCAGTGGGCGTCGGGCAAGCCGTTGGCGCTGGCCGGCGGCGGGATGGGACCGTTCAGCGTCAAGGGCCGGCTGACGGCCCAGGGCGCCACGGCGTCCTTGGCCCAGGCGACGATCATGCTCGACGCCATCGCGGCGACCGGCGATTTCAGCGTCGATGCCGGCGGCGCCCGCCCCGCCCTCAAGGGCCGGCTGGCGGTGGAGACCCTGGACCTCGACCCCTACCTGCCCCCCGAGGGCAAGGCCACCACCGCGCCCGCCCCCACCGGGGGCGCCGGCGGCGGCCCGGCTCCGGCGGGCAAGGCCGACTGGAGCGACACCCCCATCGACGCCTCGGGCCTGAAAGCGGCCGACGTGGATTTCGCGCTCTCCGTGGGCACCATCAAGGTAAGGGCGCTGGAGATCGGCCGCAGTGCCCTGCGCCTCGTCCTCACCAACGGCCGCATGACCGCCGACCTGACCGAACTGGCTCTCTATGGCGGCGCCGGCAAGGGACGGCTGGTGGTGGACGGTTCCCAGCCCGGCATCGGCCTGGACGCCAGCTTCGACCTCAAGAGCCTGCGGGCGGCGCCCTTCCTGGCCGCCGCCGCCGGCTTCGACCGCGTCGAGGGCACCGGTGCCGGCGCCCTCAAGGTCTCGGGTCGCGGCCGCACCGAGCGCCAGCTGGTCTCCTCCCTGGCCGGCAGCGGCTCGGTCGACTTCCGCGACGGCGCCATCAGGGGCATCAACCTGGCCGCCATGGTGCGCAACGTCACCAGCGCCTTCACCGACACCTCGGGCGCCCAGAAGACCGACTTCACGGAACTGGGCGGCACCTGGACCATGGCCAATGGCGTCGTCACCAACCGCGACCTCGCTCTCAAGTCGCCGCTGCTGCGCGTCGAGGGCGCCGGCACGGTCGACCTGCCGCGCCGCGCGCTCCGGTACCGGATCGACCCGAAGGCGGTCGCCACCCTGGAAGGCCAGGGCGGCGCCGCCGATCTGGGCGGCATCCAGGTGCCGGTGATCATCGAAGGACCGTGGGACGGCCTGACCTACCGTCCCGACCTGGAGGCGGTGATCAAGGGCCAGGCCACCAAGGCGCTGGAACGCGCGCTCGGAGGCAAGGGCGGTGACGGCTCCAAGCCGATCATCCCCATTCCCCTGCCCGGGCTGTTCGGGCGTTAGGCGATCCCGGCCGGGACCCGGCCACGCAGGCGGACGAAGAGGATGAAGGCAACGGCCGAGAGGTTCATGACCAGGGCATAGACGATGCTGGGCACCATCATGGCGTGGCTGCCCAACAGCGTGGCGGCCACGAAGATGCCGAGCGCCCCGTTCTGCAGCCCGGTCTCCATCACCACCGCGACGCGCTCGCGGCGGTCCAGCCCGCCGCCGCGCGACAGGATGGCGGCTACGGCCATGGCGCCGGCATTGACCGCCAGCGCCGGCGGCAACACCTGGGCGGCGTTGTCCATCATCACCCGCCATTGGCTGGCGAAGGCGCCGACCACGATGAAGGCGAACAGCACGGTGGCGATGTGGCGGGCGGGCTTCTCCAGCCGCGCCGCCCACCGGGGCGCCTTGGCGTTGAGGATCATGCCCGCCAGCAGCGGCAGCGTCGCCACCGCGAACACCCCCAGGGTCATGCGCGCCACCGGCAGCTCGGCGGGGGCGAGGTCGAACCGAGCCAGGGCGAAGTTCACCACCAACGGCACCGTCAGGGTGCCGGCGACGCTGGTCACCGCCGTCAGCGATACAGCCAGGGCGGTGGCGCCGCCCGCCAGGTGGGTGAGCAGGTTCGAGGTGATGCCGCCCGGGCAGGCGGCCAGGATCATCAGCCCGACGGCGAATTCCGGGCCGGGCGCGAAACCGGCCACCACCGCGAAGGCCACGAGAGGAAGCAGCGCCATCTGGCAGGCGAGGCCCAGCAGCATGGCACGCGGCCGGGTGAGCACCAGCCTGAAGTCGCCGGGCGTCAGCGCCAATCCCATGGCGAACATGATGAACGCCAAGCCGGCCGGCAGGGCGACATCGGTGATCACAACTGCGCCCCCACGCCCACCAGCACCGCCAGCAACAGCTGGAACCGCGCCGTCTGGGCCAGGATGAGGTTGAAGGCGGGGCCGCGTTCCCGGGTCGCGAAGGCCAGGATCAGGCGAACAGCCTCGGGCGCGGCGAGGAGCGCCAACCAGCCGCCGTCGGTCAGCACGATCGGGAACGGCGCCAGCATCATGGCGGCGTAGGCCGCCCGCGACCCGTCCACCCCCAGCCGGATCGCCAGGGTGCGGCGGCCGGCCAGGCGGTCGGCGGCCATGTCGCGGTAGTTGTTGGCCATCAGCACCGCCGCCGCCGGCAGGCCGATGGCGACCCCCAGCGAAATGGCCTCCGGCGCCGCCGTGCCGGCCTGAAGCCAGACCGTGCCCATCACCGCGCCGATGCCGAAGAAAGCGACCACGAACACCTCGCCCAGCGCCGTATAGGCGATCGGCCTGGGGCCGCCCGAATAGGCCCAGCCCGCCGCCAGCGACGCGGTACCCAAGGCGATGATCGGCCATCCGCCGTGCCAGGCCAGGAACAGGCCGGCGAGGGCGGCGACGGCGAAGGCGACGGCCGCCGCCAGCCGCACCCGCTCGGCGCTGGCCCATCCCAGCGCGGTGACGCGGGGCGGCCCCTGCCGTAGCGGCTGGTCGCCTCCCCTCTGCGCGTCGGCGACGTCGTTCCACAGATTGGTGCCGGCCTGGATCGCCACCGCCCCCAGCAACGTCGCCAGAAGCACCCAGGCGTCGAACCGGCGGGCCTCGGCCCAGGCGACGGCGGTGGCCGCCACCACCGGTGCCACGGCGATGCTGAGGGTCTTGGGACGAATGGCGGCCAGCCACAGCCGCCATCCGGTGGGCGGCTGGTCGGCATGCGATGCGGGCGGCGCCTCGGTTGGGCCGGGCTTGGCGTCCCGCCCGCTGTCGATCCTCATTCCGGCTTTTCCCCCGCGTGCAGACAGGCGATGCCGAAGCTTAGATCGCGCCATCCCACCTTGGCAAACCCCTGCTGGCGCATGGCGGCGGCGAGTCCTTGCTGATCGGGGAAGCGGCGGATGCTCTCGACGAGGTACCCGTAGGCCGCCGGCTCGCGGGCGATCCAGGCGCCGAGGCGGGGGATGACGGCGAAGGAATAGGCGTCGTAGAACGGCCGGATCAGCGCCCACGGGCGCGAGAATTCCAGGCACAGGAAGCGCCCGCCCGGCTTGAGCACCCGCAGGATCTCGGCCAGCGCGGCATCGAGCGAGGTGACGTTCCTCAGCCCGAAGGCGATGGTCACCACGTCCACCGAGGCGTCGGGGAACGGCATCGCCTCGGCGGCGCCCTCCATGAAGCGCACGTCCTCGGGACAGCGCTCGCGGCCCACCGCCATCATCTGCGGGCTGGGGTCGCACACCACCACGATGCGGTCGGGGGCCGCCATCAGCCGGGCCACGTCGCCGGTGCCGCCGGCCAGGTCGACCACGAACTCGCCCGCCCGGGCGCCGGCCGAGCGGGCCATGACGCGCTTCCACAGCCGGTGGATGCCGAACGACATCACGTCGTTCATCAGGTCGTAGCGCCGCGCCACCTTGGCGAAGACGTGGCGGATGCGGCGCTCGCGCTCCTCGGGCGAGACGGAATCGAAGCCGAAGGTCTCCGACAGCTTCTCGGTCACGGCAGGTCACCCCGCCGGAACTGCCGGTAGCCCAGCGCCGCGCAGGCGGTGCCCAGCACCACCGGCCAGGCCAGGGCCAGCACCAGATAGAGGTCGCGGCCCAGGGTGTCGAGGATCACATAGGCCGCCGGGCCCAGCACGATCATCTGGGGATCGAACAGCAGGATGGCGGCGGTGCGGAACGACTGCAGCGGGTTGGCCACGGCGATGGCGACCACCGCCTCCAGCGGCAGCTGCTCGCGCACCATCACCCCCAGCAGGACGAGATCGAGGAACAGCAGCAGCACCAGCCAGATCAGGAAGGCGCCGGTCTGCGCCACGTCGGGCGAGCGGGCCAGCGTCGAGATCAGCATGCCCAGCCCCAGGAAGGCCCAGGCCAGCGACACCAGCAGCGCGGTGTAGACCAGGAACAGGTCCCACGGCACGCCGATGGCCGAATACTCGCCCCAGGCGGCGGCGGCGGCCATGGCCAGGAACACCGGCAGGAAGACGACGATGAACCGGCCGATCATCTTGCCCCAGTACCACGCCCCCAGCCCCACCGGCAGCGCCAGCATGTACTCGAACACGCCGGCCTCGCGGTCGCCGGCCACCGAGCGGACGGTGGTGATCAGCACGAAGATGGGCAGGATGGCGACACACAGCTGGATATAGGTCACCAGCAGCCGCGACAGCCCGGTGAAGCCGAGGATGCGCGATTCGGTCAGGCCGAACACGAACAGCAGCACGACGATGGAGCCGAACACCAGCGAGTAGAACAGGAACCAGCGGGCGCGCAGGGACTCGGCGATGTCGAGGCGGGCGGATTGAATCAGGGCGCGCATGGCTTCAGCTCCCCACCGTGGGTGTCTCGCAGCGGCTGGTGGACCCGCGCGCCAGCACCGCCCGGCGCATGTCCTCGTAGCTGAGGGCGCCGTCGCGGCGATCGGCCACCGCCCCGAAGCCATGGGCCATGGGGGTGGTGTGCCCCGATTGATACCACGCCGCCGTGCCGTCGATCCACTTGCCGGTCTCGCAGTCGCCGACCCAGAACTCGGTGGCGGGGTCGTCGGCGAAGGGCTGGGTGGCCAGCCACAGGATGCCGTCGCCCAGATCGTCGAATTTCCACACCTTGCGCTTGTCGCCGCCCCGAATCTGGCCGGCATAGCGCGGGTCGTCCACCAGCATGCCGCAATAGGCGCAGGCCTCCTTGCCCCAGCGGACATCCTCGGGGCCGGTGTCGGCGTTGCAGGCGGGCAGCGCCGCGACCGCCGCGACGGCGGGGATCGCGGCCAGGAAGCGGCGGCGGCTCAGGCAGTCATCGCACATCGGCCATCTCCTCGGTGCCTTCGGCCATCTCCAGCCCGCCGATCAGCCCGGTGTAGCGCGACAACATGCACATGAAGCGCAGCCGGTCGGGTCCGTTGACCAGCCCATGCCAGGTGGTCCCATGGTCCGGGGTGGTGAATCGCCACTCGCCCAGGGTGCGGGCGAAGGCCTCCTCGGGGCGGATCAGGCGCAGCCTGCAGCGCATCCGGCTGGCCATGTCCACGTCGTCGGCGACGCGGTCGTCCAGCACCACCTTGCCGGTATCCATCTCGATGACCCGGTTGACCAGCGCCGCCACCTCGTCGAGGCGGTGGCTGGTGATCAGCATCACGCCGCGATGGACGCGGCTTCCCAGCAGGCGGAAGAAGATGTGGCGGGCCTCGGGGTCCAGATTGGCGGCCGGCTCGTCCATGATCAGCAAGTCGGTGTCGCGGCCCAGCGCCACGCCGATCAGCGCCTTCTGCTTCATGCCGCCCGACAGCTTAACGAAGGGCAGCCGGCGGATGGCCCGGTAGTCGAGGCCCAGTTCCTCCATCACTCCCACCATGCGGGCGGGGTCCGAGCGGCAGACGCCGGCGGCGAAGGACACCAGCTCGCCGACCGGCATCTTCAGGGGCGGCGGAATCTGGGGCACGAAGCCGACCCGGCCCAGCACGGTGGTGCGCTCGGCGCGCGGGTCGCGGCCGTCGATGCGCACGCGGCCGTCGTGGACGTACTCGCCCAGCAGGCAGCGGATCAAGGTGGTCTTGCCGGCGCCGTTGGACCCCACCAGGGCGACGCGGTCGCCGTGGTCCAGGGTCAGCGTGACCCCGTCCAGCACGCGGGCGCGGCGGAAGGTCTTGGCAACGTCGGTGAAGGTGATCATGGGGCGCGATCCTTCACTACAGGAGCTTGTCGAGGCCAATCACCTCGAATTTCAGGGATCCGGTGGGGCAGGCGTCGATGCACAGGCCGCAGCGGGTGCAGTCGGCGCCGATGCCCACCTTGACGTCGGTGGCGTAGCCTTTCTTGGTGCAGTCGAGCACATGGGGGACCAAGCATACCTTGCGGCAGGCGCCCTCGTGGTGGCAGTCCTCGGGCGTGTAGGCGACCCGGAGCGGCGACACCGCCCCGACCACCGCGTAGGTGATGCCGATGGGACACATGTACCGGCACCACAGGCGCCGCGAATAGGCCACTTCCAGCGCCAGCAGCACGCCGACGATCGCCAGGGCCATGGTGGGGCCGTAGATCAGGGCGCGCGACAGGATGCCGGTGGGCGAGATGGTCTCGTAGACCGTATAGCCCGAGGCCAGGGCGAGCACCGCGAACACCACGTAGAGCACGGTGCGGGTGCGGCGGTCCAGCGCATGGTCCTTGACCCAGCCCTTGGCGGCCAGCTTGAGGTGCAGCGCCTCGGCCCACTCGGCGACCAGATGGTAGGGGCACACCCACGAGCAGAAGCTGCGCCCGCCCAGCAGCAGCCACATCACCAGAACCGTGCCGGTGCCGATGATCAGGTTGATGAGGATGGTCTTGAAGGCCAGCGTCACCTGCAGCGCCGAATTGAGATCGGCCATGTGGAAGCCGATGACGCGGCTGGCGGTCAGCGCCCCCTCGATCAGCTGGACGTCGAACTGGTACGAGGCGACGAACAGCAGGTTCACCACCAGAAGGGTGATCCAACGGCGGTTGCGCCAGGTGTGGACCCTGGCCCGCTCGTGCACCTGGTGCTGGATGCGGGCGTTGTCCTCGCGCGTGCGTTTGTTGGCGCGCTTGCAGTCGTGCAGGCAGCGGGCCGCCTCGGTGTATTCGTCGGGAGCGGGCCTCGCCGGCTCGCGGCCCAGCATCACCGCCAGGGACTGGATCAGGCTCATGCCGGCCTCCATTCCGCATGGGCGTCGATGACGATGGCGGCCGGTTCGGTCGGGCACACCATCTCGCAGACACCGCAGCCGACGCAGGACTGGGTGACCACCGGCGTGCGGCGCCGGTCGGCGGCGTCGATGCTCATGGGGGCCAGGGTGATGGCGCCCTCGATGGGGCACTCGCGGACGCACAGATCGCAGAGTTCCAGGTCATAGGGATGGTCGGCCAGCGGGATCGGCGTCCAGCGGTCGATCTCCTCGTAGCGCAGCAGGCCGGGAAAATCGGCACCACGCGCCTGGCCCTTGAAGCCGAGGCCCTGGCGGGCCAGGCAGACATCCGGCTTGTCGAGCCGCGCGATGCCCATGCGCACCTCTTCCTTCTTGGAGATGGCGTGGCTGAGCGCCCCCGTCGGGCAGGCCAGGATGCACTGCACGGCATCGCACGAGAAGTCGCAGGCCTGGTCGCGGGCGGGGATGTAGGGAACGCCGACGCCGAAGCCCTCGTCGATGTCGGCCAGGAAGATGGCCTTCACCGGGCAGACCTGGACGCATTGGCCGCATTTGATGCACGAGGCCAGGAACTCGTCCTCGGCCAAGGCACCGGGCGGGCGCAGGCGCGACGCATGCGCCTTGGCGACGGGCAGCCAGCCCGCGAGGGCGGCGCCGACCGCGACCGATCCGAACAGGATCGAGCGCAGGAAGCGGCGCCGAGCCTCCTGCTGGAGGCGGGAAGGAGGAAGGGAGGTCATGACTTGGTCTCCAGCACCGGGCGCGGGTCTTCCAGCAGCAGCTCGGGCTCGCTGAACGGTGCCAGGCGGTCGAGGAAGTCGACGACCTCCAGCAGCGGCGTTCCCTTGAAGAAGCGGGTGTTGGGGATCTCCATCCACACCCGGCTGGCATAGCCCATCACCCGGTAGGGGCTGTCGCCGATGCCGTCGCCGTCCCGGTCCCAGCCCTCGTAGCCGTCCCAGGAATTGCCCTCCCACACGTTGCGCTTGGCCGAGCCGCCGCCGAACACCGCCACCTCGGTGATGTTGCCGGTGATGCGGTTGCCCTTGAAGATGTTGCCCTGCCAGTCGTTCAGGAACGAGATGGCGATGTCGTTGAAGGCGATGCGGTTGCCGGTGACGCGGTTGGTCTGGTCGGGCTGATAGGGCGAGACGTCCAGGAAGACGCCGTTGGCGCAGTACAGGATGTCGTTGCCCTCGATGGTCAGGTCGCTGCTTTCCTTGGCGGCGATGCAGGTGCCCGTGGACCCGGTGGAATTGGCGATGTGGTTGTTCCGGATCACGACGCCCTCGCTGTACATCAGCGACACGCCGACGGAGTTGTCGAAGAAGCGGTTGCCCTCGACGACATTCTTGCCGGAATACATGAAGTGCAGACCGTAGCGGCCGCGATGAGACACGTTCTCGGCAATGCGGTTGCGGTGCGAGTACCACACCACGATGTCGCGCGAATCCACCGCCTCGTTGCCGACGATCTGGTTGTCGTTGCTGTACCACAGCTTGATGGCGTCGCCCCTGAGGCCCAGGCTCAGCTCGCTCTTGGACGAGATGTGGTTGCGCCGGATGATGTTGGCGTCGGCCTTGGCGAGGTTGATGCCTTGCAGGGTCTCGGCGATGACGTTGTCCTTGACCACGTTGTTGCGCCCGCGGATCTGGACGCCGGCATCCTCGAGATTGTGGTCCGTGCCCGAGTTGACCAGGCGCAGGTTCTTGACCACCGCGCCGTCGGCCTCGATCGTCAGCACGCTGCCGACCCCGTCGGCATCGATGGTCACCTGGTCGCGGCCGTCGAGGGTGACGGGCTTGCGGATCACCACCGAGCCCCGGTACACGCCCGGCGGCGGAACCACCTCGGCGTTGTCGGCGGCGGCGTCGATCATCGCCTGGATCTCGCCCGCGTCGTGCCGGGGCGGCGTGGAAACCGCCGCCGCCGTCGCGGCCGCCGCCACGGCCAGGGCCGGCACGGCGGCGGCCAGCGCACCACGCAGTCTCCGGAAGGAGAATTCGGAAAGCATGGCCCGCCCCTTCCGATCCTTACCGGCCGCCGATCCGCAGCATCTTGCGACGGATCAGGAAGGCGACCAGCAGGCACAAAGCGGCGGCCAGCAGCAGGCCGTAGCCGTAATGGGGATAGGAATAGGTGCTGAACTGGGCGACCTTGCCCTGGCCGAACACGGTCGGCATGAACGGCTTGACGGTGAAGGCGCCCCACGGATGGAGGTTGTGGCCGAACCACCACAGCCAGGCCGAATAGTCGATGACGAAGACCACCGGGATGATCATCCCCGCCGTCGGCAGCGCCCACCACAGCGGCCCCGAATAGACCAGGAAGGCGGCCAGCATGACGCCCACCAGCGCGAACAGGTAGGGCGAGGCGGCGATCTCGATTTGGGCGCCCTTCTCGATGGGCTCCATGCCGATATAGTGGTTGATGACGTTCATCTCGTGGACGCAGTCCAGCGCCTCTTCCTCGTAGATCTCGTCGTCCTCGGCGCGCTTCTCGCAGCCGTTGAAGACGCCGTTGACGTGGAAGTGGATGCGGACGCCGTCGGGGAAGGTGTGTTCCGGGTAGTTGGGCGCCTTCAGCGACACCCACCAGATGGGCGAGACATACGCGCCGCCGATGAGCAGCATGGCGATGACCGTCAGGGCCCGGAACACCAGCCCCATCCTGCGCGTTTCCTGGGAAATCATGGCAACCTCTTCAGACTGGACGGAAGACGGGGCCGCCGCCTGGACGGCCCCGGCGTTCCACTATTCGAAGTCCGGATTCTTCCAGCCCTTCTCACCGATCTTGTCGGCCGGCGGCTTGATGCGGGAGACGTAGTCCAGCACCGCCTTGGTGTCACGCTCGGTCATCCACTGGATCTGCTTGACCATGTCGGGGTTGGCGTTGCGGCGCTTGCCTTCCTTGATCCACTGGTACTGGCGCATCAGGTAGTTGTAGTGCTGCCCTTCCAGGCGCGGATAGAACTTGTCGTTGTCGCCCTGGCCGTGCTCGCCGTGGCACTGGGCGCAGTTCTCCTTGTACAGCTTCTTGCCGTGCTCCAGGTCCTTGCCGTCGCCCATGCCGGGCTCGGGATTCATCTTCAGCTTCTGGATGTAGCCGGCGACGTCGGCGATGGCCTGCGGGCCGCCGATCTGGTCGGGCAGCGCGAAGGGATACATGGTCGGGTTGTCGCGGTTCAGCGCGCGGATGTCGGCCAGCTGCTTGATGATCACCTTGGGGTGCTGGCCGGCCAGCTGCGGGAAGGTACCATCGGTCTGGCCCCAGCCCTCGGGCAGGTGGCAGGCGGCGCACACCTCGTAGACGTCGCGGCCGTTGACCAGGTCGGGCTTGAGGTGCAGCGCCTCGTCCTGCTCGCCGCCGCCGGCGTTCCACTCGTAGCCGGATTCACCGATGGACTTGCCCTGCTTGGGCTTGTCCTTGACGCCGGCGGCGATGGCGACGGAGCCCAGGGCCGTGACGGCGACCGCCAGGGTGGCGACGCGGATAAAAGTCTTCATAGATCCTCTCCAAGCGTTCGTGTTGTTTAGCGAGAGCTTATCCTCGACCCGTTCCAGGTCACTTGACGTTGGCTAAGTACTCCGCGATCGCCTGCAATTCGGCGTCGGTGACCAGGTGCATCACCGGCTGCATGGCGGCGGTCAGGCCGTTCTTGCGGACGGAATTCTTGATGTCGCCCATCTGCTGGACCATGTACTTCTGGTCCTGGCCGCCGATGGCGGGATAGGTCTTGAGCACCGGCTTCAGGCCGTCCTTGCCGTGGCAGGCGATGCAGGTCTTGGTGGCGTAAAGCTTCTTGCCGTCGCCGGCCGATCCCTTGCCGGCGACGCGCGGCAGGCCGGACAGATAGTCGGCCAGGGCCCTCATCTCCTCCTCGGTGACCTCCTCCAGGATCGGCTTCATGGTATCGGGCGCCAGGCCGTTGGCCCTCGCCCCGGACTTCATGTCCTTGAGCTGGGTGAAGGCGTAGTCGGCGTTCTGACCCGACAGGCGCGGATAGCCGGGCTCCAGCGGCGTGTTGGCGTCCTCGCCGTGGCAGGCGGTGCAACCCTTATCGATGAACAGCTGCGCGCCGTCGGCGGCAAGCGCCGGCGCCGCGGCAAGCGCGGCGGCGGCCGCCAGCGCCAGAAGGGGGATGGTCTTCATTCCCGAGTGTCTCCGTTGTTCTTGTAAAAAAGAGGGGCGGACCCCGAAGAGTCCGCCCCCGCCTCGAAACCCCCCAGCCTTACTGGACCTTCTTGGCCCCGTTCTGCTCGAGGTAGGTCTTGGCGCGCAGGCCGATGTCGGCCGCCTTGACCTGGTACTGCCACCACTGGTTCGCCCACAGGGCGCCGTTCTGCCAGTCGCCCTTCTTGGCGAAGTCCTCGGCCTTGGCACGGGCTTCGCTGGCGAAGTTCAGCTGGTCGGTGGCGTCTTCCACCAGGGCAACGACCGGAGCGAAGTCCTTGTAGTTGACGCTGGTGATGTAGCCGACCACCTGGTCGATGACCGCCTGGGTCTCCAGGTTGGTCTTGTACTGCTTGTCGTAGTCCGCCTGGCTGTACTTGGTGCCGGCCTTGACCTCGGCGCCGGACGCCTTGTAGTTGGCCGGGGCGACCATCAGGTAGCCCTGCATCTCCAGGTGCAGCGCCGAGCAGAACTCGGTGCAGTAGTAGGGATACACACCGGCCTTGTTCACCTTGAAGGTGGACGAGGCGGTCTTGCCCGGCTCGAGCGACAGGTTGACGTTGTGCTTCGACACCGCGAAGCCGTGCGTCTCGTCCTGGGCGCGCTCCAGGTTGGTCAGGTGCACGGTCACCTCGTCGCCCTCGGTCACCTCGATGATCTCGGGGGTGATGTGCGAGCGGATGACGGTGCCGAAGACCTCGACCTTGTTGCCGTTGCGCTCGACACGCTCCTGGCCGGCGCGGACCGACGCCGGGTGCTTTTCACCGGTGCGCGAGTCGGTGCCGTGCTTGTAGCGGATGCCGGGCTTCAGCTTGTCGGCCGAGATGGCCACCGCGTAGTGGGGCTCGCCCAGCGGCAGCGGCATGTCGTAAAGCAGCTGCATCTTCGAGTTCGAGGCGTCGATCAGCTGGTGGTTCTGCGGATGCAGCGGGCCGACCGGGTTGAAGCGGTCGATGGCCAGCTTGTTCAGCGCCACCACGTACTTGCCCTTCGGCTTGGTGGTATCGCCTTCCATCGCCATCAGGTGGCCGATGTTGTAGTGGATCGACACCTTGTCGATCACCTTGCCCTCGCAGTAGTTCCACTTGGCCAGCATCGAGTCGACATAGAGCGACGTGAACGCCTGGCAGGGCACCGAGTCGTACTGGGTGTGAAGCGGGCCAAGGCCCAGTTCCACCTGCTTGTGGACGGTGTCCTCGAGGCTGATGATCGGAATCCCGTACTCATCCTTGCCGGTGAACTTGCCGCCCTTGATGGCGGCCTGGATCTTGTCGAACGAGTAGACCGTGGTGTGGCTGTCCAGCTTGCCCGAGACGATGATGAACTTGCCGTCGGGGCTGACGTCGACGCCGTGCGGGCTCTTGGGCTCGGGGATCAGGAACAGCACGCCTTCCTTGGCGGCGGTGGCCATGTCGATCACGGCGTGGCCGTTGATCTTCTTGACCTTGCCGGCCTTGAACATCTGCTCGGCCTTCTTCCAGTTCACCACGTGCAGGAAGTCGGTGTCCTTGGCCGAGCAGCCGGCCTCGAACGGCGGACGGCCGCGCTCGATGCCGCCGACATAGCGCTCGGTGCAGAACGAGTTGGTGAACGACCAGCCGTCGGAATCCAGCTTGCCGAAGTCGGACAGGTCCTGGCTGTAAGGCGGCAGTTCCAGCGAGAACGAGTTTTCGGGCTCGATCTTGCCCTTCTCGCGGTTGAACTTCCAATAGGTGACGGCGCCGCGATACTTCTCGTTGAACTGCTCGAGCGGCACGAAGTCGTCTTCCAGCGGCGCCGCATACTGGGCCGCCTCGATCACGTAGTCGGTGTTGGGGGACACGAAGGTGCCGCCGTGCTCCGACTTCAGGATCGGGTTCTTGACGATCTGCTTGGTCTCGAAGTCATGCAGGTCGATGACCGCGATACGGGGGAAGTTCTTGTCGTTGATGAACAGGAACTGGCCGTCGTATTCGCCGTTGGTCTCGGAGATCGCCGGATGGTGGGTGTCGCCGAACAGCACCTTGCGGCCGTCGACCGACGAACCCTCGTCCAGGATGCGCTTCGACTCGTCGTCGTAACCGTAGCCCTGCCAGGGCTCGGGGGTGAAGACGCCGATATACTTGAGGATGCGCATCGACGGGATGCCGTAGACGAGGACCTGGCCGCTCTGGCCACCCGACGAGAAGACGACGAATTCGTCGCGCTTGCCGGTGGGCGTATAGGTCTTGGCCGCCGCGAGGACGTCCTTTTCGGTCAGCCCGCGACGCTTCATCACGTCGGACAGGCTTTCGGCGGACCAGGCCTGGCTCGCCGCCAGGACGCCAAAGCTCGCCGTGGCGAGCAGAGCCGCCAGTTTCTTAGATCCTTTCATTTTCCCCACCTTTGAACTGTTAAAAAAAGAGATGGAGTGACCCAAACACTTCGCCGCCGAGAATGATGTGCCGAAAATGTTGCAGCCGTGACCTTGGTCAAGTCGTGGGGAGGGGCGCCATGTCTTAATGGCGTCGCTTCCATCGCGAGAACTGGTCAGGAGACAGGCATGAAGAGGAAGGGTTGGGTGATGGCCGCCGGCTTCGCGGCGGCGCTGGCCGCCGTCAACGTGGTCATGGTGCCGGGGCTGAAGGCGGCCGATCCGGTGGCGGAGGAGGAACGCCAAGTCACGGGGCGGTTCCTGCTGGAGACCCATGACGGCCAACGGGTCACCGCCGACAGCTTCGAGGGCTCGCTGCGGCTGATGGCCTTCGGCTACACGTTCTGCCCCGACGTCTGCCCCACCGCCCTGTCGGTCATGGCCGCCGCCCTCGACGAGCTGGGTCCCGACGCCGAGCAGGTGATCCCCATGTTCGTGACGGTGGACCCCGAGCGCGACACCAAGGAGCGGCTGAAGGAATATGTCGGCTCGTTCGGGCCCCGCTTCATCGGCCTCACCGGCAACCGCGCCATGATCGACGGCGCGGCGCGGCAATTCAAGGTCAGCTACACGATCCATCCGCCCGCGCCGGGCGACGATCCCGATATCTACGTGGTGGACCACTCGGCGGGCATCTACATCATGGGACGCGACGGCCAGTTCCTCGCCCGCCTGTCCCACACGTCCTCGGCCCGCGACGTCTCGGACCGCATCCGCCAGATCCTGGCGCGCGGAGGCTGACGCCATGCACCGCCGCACCTTCGTCCTGGCCGCCGCCGCCCTGGCGGCCTGGCGGCCCGCCTGGGGCAAGAAGGCGGAACAAGGGCTGTTCATCGCCGCCCGGCCACAGCCGCTGCCGCCCCTGTCCATCGCCGACGGCGACGGCCGCCCGGTCGAGCTTCAGTTCCCCCTGGTGCTCAATCTGTGGGCCAGTTGGTGCCTGCCCTGCGTGGCGGAACTGCCGGCGCTCGACCGCCTCAAACCCGACGCCGACAGGCTGGGCGTGAGCGTGGTGGCGCTGTCCATCGACCGCGCCGGGGCGGCCGCCGTCCGTCCGGCCTTCGCGCGGATCGGCGTCAAGAACCTCGCCATCCATACCGACGACACCCGCCAAGCCGCCGAGGCGCTGAAGGTCTCCGTCCTGCCGGTCACCATCCTGGCCGATCGCGATCGCCGCGAGGTGGCGCGCTTTGTCGGGCCCGCGGCCTGGGACCAGGCCGGCGGGCTGATGGCGGCGCTGGCCGAGGGCCGCGCCGTCACCCCGGACATGGCCCCGCCGCTGGTGAACCACCGGGCGGCGGCACCCTAGCCTCCGTCTCAGTGCCCCTTGGCCATGGGTGCCATGGCGCCCATGGCCTTGACCGGCATCGCCACCTCGATCGCCCCGGCCTTCTCGAAGGTCAGGGTCACGGGGACGGTGTCGCCCTCGGTCAGCGGCGCGTGCAGGCCCATGAACATGACGTGGTCGCCGCCGGGCTTGAGCTCGGCGCGGCCGCCGGCCGGCACGGCGATGAAATCCACCCGCCGCATCATCATCACGTCGCCGTCCTTGACGTGGGTGTGCAGTTCGACCTTCTTCGAGACGGTCGCCGCCGCGCCGACCAGGCGGTCATCCTGGGTGCCGGTGTTGGTGATGGTCAGGAAACCGGCGCCCGACTGGGCCATCCTGGGCGAGGCGCGCAGGAAGGCGTCGGACACCTGGATGTCGGCGGCGGCGCACGGAAAGGCGATCATCGCCGCGACGGCGGCGCTGAGAATGGTCTTCATGAAACGGATCCCTTTGATTTCAGGCGGATACGGCGAAGGCGCTCAGGCGGCCGGAGGCGCGCGCGGAAGCTTGTGAAGGGAGGCTTCCCGGCCGGCGGCCCGTGGCGTGTCCACGGCGTCGAAGGTCCCTGCCGCATCCCTGGTGGGGATGTGAAGTGTTTGGGGCGGCAGTGCCCCCTTGGCCAGACTCGCCACCTGACAGATCAGGCAGCAGCCGTCGCCCTTCGAGGAAGTCTCCCCGCCCGGGATCAACGGATCCTCTCCGGGCTGGGGAACGTGACAGATGAACGCGCCCAAGGGCCCCAGCGCCAGGGCGTTCGACACCTGGGCCATCAGCCCCAAGGCCGGCGTCGCCGACTGGAGCGCGAAGCCCGCGAGGACGAGCGCGACCGCCAGCTCGCGCACGGCGCCGTGCCCGAGAAGGGTTCGCATCCATCCTTGCCAGTGGTATCGCCGCATGGGCCGTTCCTCCACCGTGCATGCTGGCGGGCGGGCGGGCACGACGCTTTGACGGTGATCAAGAGGCGTGGACGGCGGGCAAGCGGGCGTGCATAGTTCCCTCGGGGGTTCGATCGCTTATCGAGGGGGAAGGACCGCGATGGCCGACAACGATACCACCCTGGGGTCCTCCATCGGCGGCATTTGGAGCCAGCTGGCGGCGGTTTCGACCGACATCGCCAACATCTCGGCCCATTTCCAGGAACAGTCGCGCAAGGTCGAATCGCTCAGCGTGGCGGCCAACGGGCTCGCCTCCGCCAACAGCAAGATCGGCGAGACCGCGGAGTTGGCCAAGCAGGTCTCGGACACGGTGGGCGATCTGACCGAATCGTCGCGCGCCACCCTGCAGGAGGCCAAGGACCAGATCCAGGCGCTGGTGGACGGGGTGCGGCGCACCGAGGAGCACCTCGCCGCCCTGGTGGAGGCGCTGTCGCATGTGGGCGGCGTCGCCGACCGCATCGAGGGCATCGCGCGCCAGACCCGCATGCTGGCGCTCAACGCCACCATCGAGGCGGCCCGCGCCGGCGAGATGGGCAAGGGATTCGCGGTGGTCGCCAACGAGGTGAAAAGCCTGGCCGCCCAGACCAGCGACGCCACCCACGTCATCGCCGACATGGTCCAGCAACTGGCCGACCTCAGCGGCCGCGTCGGCGACGAGAACGCCGCCAGCCTGGGCCGGGTCGATTCGGTGATGACCGCCACCGACAACATGGGCGACGCGGTGGACGACCTGCAGACCCTGTTCGGCCTGCTGGAAAGCCATATCGCCGAGATCGTCGAGACCGGCCATTCCGGCGACAGCGACCGCGCCCAGGTCGCCAACGACATCGCCGGCATCAGCACCGACATTACCGAGGAAACCGACCAGCTGGCCGGCGCCACCGGTCATCTCGACCGCCTGATGGGCGACACCGAGACGCTGATCGCCCTCGCCTTCGCCCAGGGGCTGGACCTGCCCGACGCGCCCTTCATCCGCATGGCCCAGGAGGCGGCCGGCCGGGTGTCGGCGCTGTTCGCGGAGGCGGTGGACCAGGGCCGGATCGGGCTCGACGACCTGTTCGACGAGGCCTACCGCCCGATCGCCGGCACCGAGCCGCGCCAGGTCCTGGCCCGCTTCACCGAGTTCACCGACGCCACCCTGCCCGCCATCCAGGAACCGCTGCTGGCCGCGGACCGCCGCATCGTGTTCTGCGTCGCCGTCGACCGCAACGGCTACCTGCCGACCCACAACGCCCGCTACTCCCAGCCCCAGCGCCCGGGCGACGCCGACTGGAACACCGCCAACTGCCGCAACCGCCGCGTCTTCGACGACGCGGCCGGCCTGGCGGCGGCCCGCAACACCGCCCCCTTCCTGCTCAAGACCTATCGCCGCGACATGGGCGGCGGCCAGACCGCCATGATGAAGGACTGCTCGGCCCCGATCACCGTCAAGGGCCGGCACTGGGGCGCCTTCAGGATGGGATACCTGTAGGAAAGCCGTCGATGTTCGCCGCCCCCCTCCACCCGGTCACGCCAGCCCCAGCCCCTTGCCGAAGGCCGAGGTGAAGCTATCGGCGTCCTCGTCCTGCAGGACGCGACCGAAGGCGGCGGTGGTCTTGGGGCCGATCCAGTGGTCGACCTTGAGGTCGGCGCCCAGGCCGTTCAGGGTCTCCTGCAGCACGCCCGCCTCGACCTTGGGCGCCCGGGTGTCGGCGGGATCGCGGAACAGCGGGCCGAAGATTGCATGGGTCTGTTTTTCCAGCCCGTCCACATTGCCTGTCTTCCGGGCGTTGCGGGCGAAGGTGTTGAAGCGGCCCAGCGCCAGGGCGTTTTCCACCTTCGGCGCGCCGACGCGGCCGACGGCGTTCTTGAGCGCGAAGTCGGTCCTGGGGCCGTACTGGCCGTCCTCGAGCAGCGGCGCCTGCCTGGTGTAGGGGCCCCAGGCCTCGCTGCGCTTGGGCATGGGCTGCCGGCCCAGCATGTTGAGGCCGCGCTGCAGCCCCTTGACCGCGTCCACCACGCCGTCGAGCCCGGCGGCATCGGCCACCCTCTGGCCGATGCGGCCCGAGGCCTGGTAGAGGTCCTCGCCCTGGGGGGTGCGCGGCGGCGTCGGCTGTTCGGGGAGGACGACGCGGGCCACCGGCTCGACCGGCTTGCCGCCGTCATATGTCTGCTCGTCGTCGCCATAGACGTGGGTGTGCCAGTCCTGGACCTTCTCGTAGGCCAGAGCCTTCTGGGTATCGCCCGACCGCCAGCCGCGAAAGCCGGCCTGGGCGTGCCCGAGCACGTCCTTCATCTCGCCCTCGGTCCAGGCCTCCACCGGCTTGACCAACGCGGCCTCGCCGGGATTGGCCAGCGGTGCGGCCGCCCTCTCGGCGATGGCGGCGGCGCGGGGATCGCGTGTGGTCGCGCTTTGTTCCTGCTCCGCGGTGGCCCGAGCCTCGGCGGCAAGGCCGCCGACTTCTCCGGCCGAGGCGATCTGGACGCCCTTGCCCAGGCCGGAGCCGTTGGCCTCGATGTCGTCCGTCTTGGCCTTCAGGAAGTCGGCCAGGGACATCTGCTGGCGGTGCGCGTCCTCGGCGCCGATGCGCGGGGCGCCGCCCGGCAGCTTGCCGGGATCGGGGTGGCGCGGCGGCACGTCGGGTGCGTTTTGCAGTGACGCCTCGGGATCCTGATCCTCGTCGATGGGCGGCAGGGGATCGTAGAGGTTGCGGTGGACGCCGTCGGCGGCGTCGCCGAAGGCCGCGCTGCCGGCGTTGATTTCCTGCCAGGGGACGGGTTTGTCGGGATAAGCCTTTTCCAGCCCGCCGCCCGCGATGGCCCTGGCGAGGGCGTCGAGGCCATGGGACTGGATGTCGCGCGCCGGCGACACCGGCAGGTCATCGACATTTTCGCCGTTCACCACGGCGGGGCCGCTCATGGCCTTGACCGCGCCGATATGGGTGCCGATGCGCGACACCTTGTCGTCGGCCATCCGGTAGTTGACGGCGTCCAGCTTGGCGGCATGGGCGGGGTCGTATTTTTCGCCACCGGTGCGGGTGCGCTCGATCAGTTCCTTGCCGCCGAAACTGTTGAAGGAGGTGCTGGAGACGACTTCGGGCTTGCCACTGGCTTTGCCGACATCGTAGGCCATGGCTTGGGCAAGCCCGCCGCCAAGGGAGTGGCCGGTGAAGGAGACCTTTTTCCCGTTTCTGGCATATTCTGCAGCGTTCTCCCGCATCTTCTGGGCAGCTTCACTCCCATACTGCCGCTTGCCGAGATTGACGTCGGCGAGCGCGTCGCGTCCATCCTCGGTGCCGGCGATCACGTAATGGCGCTCGCCATTGGGGCCGTCGATGGCGGCGCCCTTGAAGCCGGTGACGGGATCGACATAGTGCTGGGCCACCTTGTAGCCCGGAGGCAGCGGCCGGGTCCCATAGGCGGCGGCGGCCAGGTCGAACTGGAGGCGATGGCTGTTGTTGGCCTTTTGTTCCATTGGTGATTTCCATTCATCGTTGCGGCTTCAGCTGCGTGCGGTCGGCGGCGCAGACATCGGCCAGTTTCAGGGTTGTGTTTTTCCACTTTTCGTAATCGGTGTATTTGGGTGCGCTGACAAATGCCACCTTGCAGCCGTCGGGCGACAGCGCCGCGGTGTCGTGAATGAACCCGTCAACCAGCCGCCACAGCATGCCATGGGTGTAGAGGTTGAGCCCGGTATCCAGGTTGCCGCTGCGCGGGATGACCCGGTGGTCCATCACGACCCCGACCTTGCTGGGCAGCACGAAGGTGTTCTTGAATTCCGGTAGGCAGACCTCTTCCGTGCGGCCGTCGGGCCACAGCCAATAAGCGGTATAACAGTTCTTTCCCTCGAAGTGCTGCCAGTCCCAGCCGCACCAAGTCAGGTAATAGGCTTGGCGATGGGCGTAATAGCGAGAGCATTTCGAACCAATGCCCTTTTCCATGATTGGCGTTGTGATCCTCAGTCCATTTGGGGCGACAAGGACACCCTTGGTGCGCCCGTCATCGCCCGGGCGGTTCCCTCTTGGCCCGAACAAAAGTGCGCCGTGCTCCGGGTGCAGATACTTAACCACCCGATCCCGGAACTCGCCCTGGCGCACCACGTCCTCGCAGCTGTGGACGTTCGTCGTCATCTCGTCCGGAATACCCCAAGGGCGCACAGCCCTTTCCCGGCCGAGCGGACCGAAAACCTCCACATTCTGGCCGTGGCGGTCATAGGCTTCATAGCTGACATTGCCGGTGAACGGGTCGTAGCAGAGCTGGCCGCGGGGATCGAGGCCGTCCGGCGGTGTGTAGGCTTCGACCGTATTGGCCTCGGTGTCCCAGATGGCGATGGTCCGGCTGCCATTGAGCTCCGCGAAGGTGATGACCCGGGTGTTGTCCATCCAGGCCATCGAGCCGTCGTCGGGCGAGCCGGTGACCCCCGAATCCAGCACATAATCCGGCAGCGGCGGCGGCGCGTCGTCGCCGCAGGCCCCGAGCGACAGCAGCGCCGCCAGGATCAGAACCGGTCTTTTCGGGTTGTCGAACACGGGCGTGCGCCTACTCCAGGGGTTAAGTGCTTGGCACATTACAAGAACAGCGGGCGCTCGTCAAGCGTTCCTATCACCCCCCACAATATGGTATATATACCTGCGCCCGGCGTCTCGCGGCGTGCCGAATGGCGTGGGACGCCGCCTCGACAGGGAAGCCGTGGAACTCCCGCCCTCCCCTATCGAGAGCGTCGTTCTGGGTCTTGAGCAGACGGTGGCTTTCTGCGAATGGGCGCGGCGACATCGGTCTTCACGCTGCGGGAGCCTGACCACAGCCCGTGCCCGCCATCCGCTGGCAGGGGCTATTCCTAGAGGCTCGACCCGAGTGGGAAGCGCGTGCCGAAGCACCAGAAGGCGCTGCCGCAAGCCGCTGATTTTCAGGAAGATATCGGGCCCGAGAAGATTGACGCGCCGTAGTGGTGGAAGGTGAAAACTGGCAGGCGGAAAACCAAAGGGCTGCCCGGGACGACACTTCCGATCTGTCAGGGTAGAATTCCTACCCGGTCTCAGCCGAGCAGCTGACGCTCTTCCCAGACAGGCCAAGAGCAGCCTGATTGAACGGTGGGCGGCTCGACCCTGATCGGCCCCATCTATTTCCACGGACGTCCCTCGGCGGCGGACGGAGGTTTTGACGCGGCCAATTCCGGCGGCGGCAATCTGGCTCCATCCAGCCGCGAGCTGGTCGACGACGTGGCCGCCCGCGTCGTCTCCGAACGCAAGGCCAATCCCGACGAAAAGGGGCCGGTGACCGCCGATCTGATGACGGCCTCGGTATCGGGCATCGGCCCCCACATCTCCCCCGCCACCACCGCCTATCAGGTCAAGCGGGTTGTGGCCAGCCCGATCAGCTACGACGAGCCCTTGGACTCGGCCAACCGGCGCGAGCTTGCCCGGTTCGTCCAGACTCTGCTCGACATCACCGAGCTGGGTGGAGGAGCGCGGAAGCCCCAGCCGGGTCGAGGCCACCAGTTTCCATGTGCCGTATCCGCAGGTGCGCGACCTTGGCCTGCCCAATGTCAATTCGCTGCTTGCGACGATACGCTAGCATCCGCGTCGGCTGCCAAAGGAGATGGATGATGTCGGCTCCCCTTCGTACGCTGATTGCGGTGCTGAGCATCGTCCTGTCCTCGGCCGCGCTGGCGAACGCCGAGGTATCCGTCCAAGACCCGTGGTCACGGGCGACGGCGCGGACGGCGACGACGGGGGCCGTCTACTTCACCCTGGTCAATCGGAATGGTGAGGCGGATAGGTTGGTGGCCGCGGCTTCCTCCGCCGCGAAAACCGTCGAGCTACACACCCACCTCGAAGAGGACGGCGTCCTCAGGATGCGGCCGGTGGAGGGTGTCGACGTCCCGGCGGCGGGACAGGTGTCGTTTCGGCCCGGCGGTTTGCACGTCATGTTGATTGGCTTGAGGTCGCCCCTGAAGGAGGGGAAGACCGTCCCGGTGACGTTGACCTTCGAAAAGACGGGGACGGTCACCGTCGAGGCGCGCATCCTTCCGGTGGGAGCGCGCCCGCCGAACTGACACCGGAGAGATCGACGGCGTGGGATGAGAAGCGGTCGAACGCTCCGCCGTCAGCGCAAGATCGCCACGTGGAGGATGGCCGTGAGCCTGGGTGGAGGGGCCGACCGGCACCACAGGCTGCACGGCAACGATCCCGTCCGCGAATGATCTGGCCGCCAATTTCGCTTTTCCGGTTTGAACCGCGTCAATATGATGTTTGTCGGGTTACAGTGACGTGCCGACGAAGCTCATTTGGGGTGTGCGCGAATATGCGACGGACCAGGGCCTCCCACGACAGCACGACGAGGCGCCGTTGGGTGGCGCTGGCGGGCATGCTGGCGCTGGTCTTCCAGATCCTGTTGCCGTTGCCGCAGCTGCGGACGGCCTGGGCCGAGGACGGGCTGTTCCCGCCGGTCTGCTCGATCTACCTCGCCGAGTCCGGCGACCCGGACCAGGGTGACGGCGCGGCCGGCCACTGCCCTCTGTGCCAGTTGACCGCGCCGGTCGCGCTTGAGCCGCCGGGGTGGACCTTTCCGGCCGTCTGGCCGACACCTGCCGTGGCGCCGTTGGCGGCTTTGATGGAGGTGCCCACCCAGGGCGCCTGCCTCCCCACTTCTCCCCCACGAGGACCACCCTCCCGCACGTGACCGATCGGTTCCACGCTGTTCCAGGGAGGTTGACCATGAGCAAACCCGTTTCCACCGGGCTCCACGAGCGCCCCGGCTTGGCCACTTCCGGCCGTATCGTGCTGATGACGGCGGCGGCACGAGCATGAATATTCCGTTCCGCCCGTCCGCCGTCGCGCTCGGCGGCCTTTTCTGCGGCATGACCCTGGTGGCCGCGACCTTCGTCGATGCCGGCCTCGGGGTCCGTCGCTCGCAAGCGGCGCTGGCCGAACGCGCCGCCCTGGCGGCACGGCTGGGCCTCACCGACCTAGCCCTGTTCACCGAGGCGCGCTACACCCGCCATCCCAGCCAGGCCGATCGTCACGCCGCCTTCCAGGACCACCCCTTCGCCCTCGAGCACTTCCCCACCGGGTCGCTGGTGGCCCCGGCGCGCGGGAGGCGGCCATGACCGGCTGGGCAAGCCGCCAGCGGCATCTGCTGGATTTCGCGCTGTCGTCGCTGAACCGACGCCGGGCCAAGAACCTGGGCCTCCTCGCCGTCTACACGCTGGTGGTGTTCGTGCTGGCCTCGGTGATGCTGTTCAGCCACGCCATCCGGGGCGAAGCGCGCCTGGTGCTGGACGGGGCGCCGGAAATGGTGATCCAGAAGCTGGTCGCCGGCCGCCACGACCTGATCCCCGCCGGCCACCTGGAGGCGGTTCGCGCCATCCGGGGCGTCCGGTCGGCCGAGGGTCGGCTGTGGGGTTATCTGTTCGACCCCACGGCGGCGGCCAACTACACGCTGATGGTGCCCCGCGAGCGGGAGGTCGCGCCGGGAACGGCGGTCATCGGCAGCGGCGTCGCCGAGGCGCGCGACGCCGCCATCGGCGACACCCTGAGCTTCCGCGCCCATGACGGCGAGCTGGTGCAGTTCACGGTGGCCGGAACGCTGGACAGCGACTCGGCGCTGGTGTCGGCGGACCTCTTCCTGGTGTCCGAGACGGATTTCCGCCGCCTGTTCGGCATCCCCGAGGGACGCTTCACCGACATCGCCGCCAGCGTCCGCAACCCGCGCGAGGTGAGGACGGTGGCCGAGAAAGTGGATGCCGCCCTGCCCGGCACCCGCATCATCCTGCGCGACGAGATCCTGCGCACCTACGACTCGGTGTTCGACTGGCGGGAAGGCATGCTGCTGGTGCTGCTGGCCGGGGCGGTGCTGTCCTTCGCCATCCTGGCCTGGGACAAGGCCTCGGGCCTGTCGGCCGAGGAGCGCCGCGAGATCGGCGTCCTCAAGGCGGTCGGCTGGGAGACCTCGGACGTCATCCGGCTGAAGTCCATGGAAGGAATGGTGATCTCGCTCGCCGCCTTCATGGCCGGATACCTGCTGGCCTATCTGCACGTCTTCCACCTGGGGGCGCCGTTGTTCGAGCCGGTCCTCAAGGGCTGGTCAGTGCTGTATCCCGACTTCCGGCTGACGCCGTTCGTGGACGAATTGCAGGTCGCCACCCTGTTCTTCTTCACCGTCTTCCCCTACACCGTCGCCACCGTGGTGCCCATCTGGCGCGCCGCCACGGTCGACCCGGACATGGTGATGCGATGACCGCGATGATCACCCTCGCCGACGTCAAGAAGGCGTTCAACCAAGGCCGCCACAACGAGTTCTGGGCGCTGAAGGGCATCGATCTCGCGATCCGCGCCAACGCGGTCACCGTGTTCCGGGGGCCCAGTGGATCGGGCAAGACGACGCTGCTGACCATGGTGGGCGCGCTGGCGCGGCCGACCTCGGGCCGGGTGCGCCTGGAGGGGCGCGACATCTCGTCCATGCCCGAGCGGTTCCTGACCGAGATCCGCCGCTCGACCTTCGGCTTCGTGTTCCAGAACTTCAACCTGATCAAAGGCATCTCGGTGATCGAGAACGTCATGATCCCGGCCTATCCGCTGGGCCGCCCGCATGGCCGGCTGAAGGCCCGCGCGCTGGAGCTGCTCGACCAGTTGGAAATGGCCGACAAGGCCGAGGCCAGGGCCGAGTGGCTGTCGGGCGGCGAGGCCCAGCGGGCGGCCATCGCCCGCGCCATGATCAACGACCCGCGCGTGCTGATCGCCGACGAGCCCACCGCCAACCTGGACAGCGAGCGCTCGGCCCAGTTCCTGGCCATCGTCGAACGCCTGAAGCGCGACGGCCGCACCTTGCTGATGACCAGCCACGACCCCATGGTCGCCGAGGCGCCGGTGGTCGATCACGTGGTCGGCATGCGCGACGGCCGGGTGGTGGAGACGCGCTGATGCTGTTCCACCCGGCCATCATCGCCCTCGTGCTGGCGTCGTTCGTCGCCACCGCCCTGGTGGCGTCGTCGGTGCCGTTCGCGGTGCGGGTGCTGCGGCGCTGGGACCTGTCCGACGGCTCCGAGGCGCAATTGGAGATGGAGCGGCGCACCTACCTGGTCTCGACGCTGCTCAAGGTGGTGCTGGTGGCCGAGGCGGCGGCGCTGGTGCTGTTCGTGTTCAACGCCGACCGCATGGCCTCGCTGTTCACCGGCGCCATGTGCGCGGTGGGCACGCTGAAGGTCGATGCCTGGGGCTTCCCCGCCCTCTACCTCAAGATGGCGGTGTTCTTCCTGGCCGCCGGCTGGCTGATCCTCAACCAAGTGGACAACCTGGGCTGGGACTATCCGCTGATCCGGGTGAAATACGCCGCCCTGCTGGCGCTGGCGCCCATCCTGGCCGTGGCGGCCGGAGTGCAACTGGCCTATTTCCTGGGACTGCGGGCCGACGTCATCACCTCGTGCTGCTCGACCCTGTTCAGCGGCAACGGCATCACCGTGACCAGCAACGCCCTGGCGGCGATGCCGCACGAATTGGCACTGGCCCTGTTGGCGGGCAGCCTTGTGGCGGTGGCGGCATCGGGCATCCATTTCCTGGTCCGGGGCTCGGGTGGCGTGGCGCACGCGGCCCTGTCGGCGACCGTGTTCCTGGTCGGCCTTGCCGCCGTGGTGTCCACCGTGTCGGTCTACGTGTACGAACTGCCGCACCATCATTGCCCGTTCTGCCTGCTCAAGCGGGAATACGGCCATGTGGGCTACGCGCTCTATCTGCCGCTGTTCGTCGGCACCGCCTGCGGCGTCGGCGGCGGCGTCGCGACACGGGCTCGCAGGCTCGCCAGCCTGGAGACGGCGGCGCCCCGCGCGGCACGTGCCTTGGTGGCGTGGTCGCTGGCCGGCTTCGTCGGTTTCGGCCTGGTCGCCCTGGTGCTGATCCTTCGCTCCAACCTGATCCTGTTCGAGGCGGCGCCATGATTCCGCGAATTCTTGCGCTGGCCTGCGCGCTGCTGGTCGCTGCCTGCGACGACGGCCCCGGCGCTCCCCATGTGGGCGAGCCCCTGCGGCCGTTCTCGGCCAAGACGCTGTCAGGCGCCATCGTCTCTCTGCCGTCCGCCGCCGCCGGCAAGGTGGTGGTGCTGCGCTTCTGGGCGACGTGGTGCGCATTCTGCAAGGACGAGTTGAAGGCCGTCGAGCCGATCTGGAGCGAGCACCGCGACAGGGGCTTGCTGGTGCTGGCCGTCAACGCCGGCCAGAACGCGCGCGACATCGGCGACTTCGTGGCCGAGCTTGGCGTCAGCTATCCGATCCTGCTCGATCCCGGCTCCGAGATCACCCGGGGGCACGGCGTCATCGGCCTGCCCATGACGTTGGTCATCGATCGCGATGGGACGGTCCGCAACCGCATCCTCGGCGAGGCGGACGAGGCCACTTTCCGCCGCATGGTGGAGGCCCTGCTATGACGGAGCGGAAAACCCGAGGTTGCGTCTTTGTGGCTTAACCATACCGCCGAAGTGCATGGAGGCGGTGATCGTCTGATAACGTCCGCCCTATGAAACGATTTCTTTGATCCACGGATAGAGGCAGAGGCTGGTGATGCGCGCGACATCGGCGGCCAGTGCGTTCCAGGCGTCGCAGCAAGCCTGGATTATGGCGTCTTGGTCTGGCCAGAGCTGGAGCGAGAAGAAGCGTTCCCGCAGGTAGAGCCAGATGCGTTCGACGGGGTTGCACTCGGGAGAATAGGGCGGCAACGGCACGAGGGAGATGTTGTCGGGCACGGCCAAGGCGGCGCTGCCGTGCCATCCGGCACCGTCGAGGACCAGGACGGCATGATCGTCCGGAGCCAGGGTGTTGGCGAATTCGGCCGGGAACAGGTTCATGGTGACGGTGGACACCGTCGGCAGGACGAGAGCGAATTCGGCACCGGTGGCGGGTTCGACGGCGGCAAAGATGTAGGTCCAGTCGAAGCGGCGGAGGCACAGACACGGCGGGCGCTGTTCGCCGGGGTGATCGATGCGGACGCGACGAGCGGTCCTGCAAGCCCGCCACGCCGTCGGCCCGGAAGCGCCGCACCCATTTGCGGACGGTGCTGACGCACACCCCCATGGCGGTGGCCACCGCCATGGGGTTTGCCCCTCGTCCAAAACCCGCCGCACCAGAACCTCTCGACCCGCCGGTGCCTGGCGGGCATTCTTGTGGATGCCCATTCGGCCCCCCGGATAGCCAAAGCTTTCTCGGTTCAGACCGAGTGGGTAACCTACTGAGACTTCACAGCTAGGCGTCGGCCTTAAGGGCAACATCGAAACGCTCGAGGATGGCCGGTTGCCCTTGCCTCCCCGCGCTCGCTGCAGGGCAGGGGTGCAGGGCGAGCCTGTACCCAATCGAAAAACAATGAGTTGACCGTTGCTGATGAACCGTTCCAGCGATGTCCAACCCGTGCTCGTCCTTGGGCAGTGCGAGTTGCGCGCCACGGGCATCCATTTGCCGATCGCATTTTCGGCACCAACAACTACACCATCGTGGCCCATGTCCGACGGCTGTCGGAAAAGCTCCCCGCACTGCTTGCCCATATCACCGGTTGACATGGGGCGCAACTGTCTTACGAGGGCGCCTTTCTCTTCGCGGTAGAATCTGGTGCTGATCGTGGGGCAAATCGGAAGGTCGGGACCGTCCCGCCGCCGCCGCCGCTGCTCAGGCGGCTATCAACAAATGCGGCATCGCCGCAAAGCAGCTTGACGCGGCTTCCACTGGAGCAGATCAAGGAGCTCCCCGTTCTACCTGAGCCCATCATTCCAAGCTGGAAAGGGTCAATATTCAAGCCGGCCAAGCGTTCGTCGGTCCCAGCGAAAGGCGCCCCTTGAAGAGGGTCCCAACGCCAGGCGCAGATCGAAATTGCCGATCCATTTTGCTGCGGCACAGGCTGTCGCCGCGCCATTGCGCCTTCCAGTTAGGTTGAGTTCCGGCTATTCTGCGTCGGTCAAGGGCGGATGGCCGCTCAAATATTGGAAATGCAGATTTTAGGGCGAATGGGACTGGACGGATCGCCACCGGTTAGTTAATGGCACCTTTAGTGCGCAAACGCTGCTTTCGGGAGATAGGTGAGTGAGTGATGGTCCATCTGGTCTGGAAGTAAGCATCGTTGTTCCCGTGAACAACGAAGAATGCTGTTTTCCAGAGTTCTACGCCCGTATAAAGACTGCACTTACCGACATCGATTATGAGCTGGTATTTGTTGATGATGGCTCTACCGACTCCACCCTTACCCTGATCAAGCAGGCCGCAACCAACGACAAAAGGGTGGTCGGACTGGCATTGGCGCGGAACAGTGGCCAGTGGGCGGCCGTGGACGCAGGTATCCAAGCATCCTCGGGGCGCTACGTGGTCATCATGGACGGAGACCTGCAGCACCAACCCGAGGACGTACCCCATCTTCTTGAGAAGGCGCGGACCGGGGTGGATTTGGTTTCCGGCGTGCGACAGAAGCGGCAGGAGGCCTATCTGCTGCGCCGCCTACCCAGCAAAGCCGCGAATTTCCTGTTACGGTCGCTGACGAAGTGCCCCTCACGCGACATGGGCGGTTTCAAATGCCTGCGGGGAGATTTGGCTCGCAGCATGCGCCTGCGTCCGGGCCATCATCGCCTGCTGCCCGCGCTGGTATTTCTGCGGGGGGGATGCGTCGCAGATATACCGGTATCTGCCCCCCCCCGCTTTGCGGGGGTCAGCCATTATGGCTTCAGCCGTAGTCTGGACGTTTTTTTCGACATCCTCATTTTGTGGTTCATGACCCTGGGCAAGACGCGCCCGCTTTATTCACTTGGCCGTGTCAGCCTCCTATTTGGATTGGTGGCCACGCTCATGCTTGGCACCGCACTCTTTGATAAATTGATTAACGGTCATGCAATGGCGGATCGCCCCATCTTCTTTTTTGGAATACTTTTCAGCCTGACCTCGATGATCTTCATCACGCTGGCGTTCATACTGGAGACGACATCATCGATTTTCGGAATGATGGAGAATTCTACAGGATATATTGTCCGCGAATGCATTCGCGCACCTGACTCTCCACTTCCGCGCCCGGCCGAGCGTGACCCCGCCCCCCATTCGTTCGAAATGGCACAATAATGACGGAAAGCAGCTGCCGCGCCTGTGGATCTGCCAATCAGTCAGTTGCCCTGCGCTACGATGGTTTCGCGATCTGGAGGTGCAGCGATTGCGGGTTTGGTCAAGTCGATCGCCAGCCGTCCGATGCCCAACTGCGCGAAATCTATTCCGCAACGTACTTCGCAAAGCAGAACTTTTCCAGAATGGCCGCTACCCGTCATGAATACGCTCGCCGACGGGAATGGATGGTGCAGGCCGGGATCCAGCCTGGGGCGCGTATCCTTGAGGTGGGCTGCGCGACGGGCGGGTTCCTCGAAACGCTCGAAGCGTCCTACGACGCATGGGGCATCGACTTCTCGGCGGCGGCCATCGACCGGGCGCGTATCGCGATGCCCCAGCGCGCCGCCCAGTTGATCGCCGGTGACATCGATGCACTTCCAAGCGGCGAAGCGTTTGATGCGATCCTGTGCTGGGACACCATCGAGCATGTATGGGATCCGGCAGATCTGATCGCCAAGTCCACCGCTCGCCTTCGCGCCGGGGGGGTGCTGGTGCTTTCCACGCCGAATTTCGGCGCCCCAATCGCACGCCTGATGAAGCGCCGCTGGGCGTTCATGACCCCACCCGAGCATCTCGGCTTCTTTACCCGGGAGGCCCTTGAACGCGCGAGTCGCAAGGCCGGTCTGGTGCCGATCCTCTGGCGCACCGTGGGCAAGGCCGTCGCACCAGCCTTTCTCGCCTACAAAATGCGCCGGGTGTTTCCAGCCATGGTGCCTCGCGGTCTGCCGGATTGGCTGGCGGCACGATTGCCTGCCGACTGGTTTGTCTACGTGCCGACCGGGGACATCCAATACTTAGCTGCCCGTAAGGTCGGCACCCAGGCATGAGCTCGGCCTTATGCATCGTCCGCCCTTTAACGGCGGCCGATCGGCCCGCCTGGGTTCGCCTACTTGAGCAGCGTCCGATCGCTTTGGCTTGCGATTATCCAGCGTGGGGCGATTTCTTATACCAGTTGTATGGGCATCCCACTCATGCCTTGGGGGCTTTCCAGGGCGAAGAGCTGGCAGCCGTGTTGCCCTTGACTGTGGTGCCCCATGTCCTCTCCGGCAATTATGCCGTAAACGCACCGTTCTACGGCTGGTCGGCCGAACCGCTCGACGACGCGGCACTGGCGCCCCCCTTATTGGCGGCGGCGGCGGCCTGGGGGCAATCTCTCGGGTTACGTATGATCCAGGTCCGCTGCATGGTTGCCCCTGCTATTCCGAGTGGGTGGCGTGTCCAGGAGAAGTATTCCTCCTACCTCATCGACCTGAACGGCGGGGCGGAAGCCTTATGGGAACGAATCGGCCAAAGCGCCCGGCGACAGGTGCGCAAGTCCATCGAGGCCGGCACCTCTGTACACTTGGGCGGTGTCGAACTGCATGGCAGGGCCTGGAATGTCATCAACAGAGCCATGCACCAACTGGGGTCTCCTGCCCACGGACCGGATTACCTTCCCTCACTATCGCGCGCATTCCCCGATGCACTCCGCCTGTTCTTGGTCGCGGACCAATCCGGTCGCGACGTGGCAGCTGGCGTATTGCTGAAGGAAGGCGGGGTCCAGCATCTCCTGTTCGGCAATGTCCTTTCAGCCGGCCGCGATTGCAGGGCCGGAAACAGGTTGTATTGGGCCATGCTGGAATGGGCCGCAGGAAGCGGGGCCACGTTGCTCGACCTTGGGCGAAGCCTGAACGGCACGGGCAATCAGGAATTCAAGAGCCACTGGCGCCCGCGCCGACAGGGACTGAATTATCTTCAGTACGATTTCGGCCGTCCGGCCCCTGCCGAGATCAACCAGTCGAACCGGGCGCTGGCCCTGCCCGTCCGGCTGTGGAAGGCGGCACCGACCTGGCTTGTAGATACCATGGGACCTGTCCTCAAGCGGAGGATCGCTTGAGCCGCCGGGTGCTGATCAATGCCGATGATCTGGGCCATTGCCTGGCATTCAACCGTGGGATTGCCTATGCGCACCGGCATGGCATCGTTGCGTCCGCCAGCTTGCGGGCAAATGGGACGGCCTTCGATCATGCCATTTCGCACGTGATTCCCGGGGCGCCAGATCTTGAGGTGGGCGTTCACCTCAATCTGGTGGAGGGGATTTCCACCGTGCCACGCCGTCGTCCAGGCTCGCCCCTCTATGGGATTGACGGCCGCTATGCATTGGGGTTCGGCAAGCTGGCCATCGGCAGCCTGAACAAAGCCCTGATACAGGATATCGAGGCGGATTTCAGGGACCAGATAGAGCGGTGCCTGGGCCGCCTGGGGCGTGCTGCCCACATCAACAGCCACCAGCATAGCCACGCAATTCCAGCCTTGTTTCGCCTGACCTGCCAATTGGCTCGGGAATACGGGATACCCTTGGTCCGCCTGCCGCGAGAGGTGCCATACCTGGCCTCCCCAGTCCGCGAATCCCTGCGGGGCTGGTACGCCAAGAATCTTGTCAAGGTGGCGGTCCTCACCAGCCTCGGCACTCGCAACGCTGCGATTGCCCAGGCCCTGGGGGTTCGCACCAACGATTGGATGGTGGGGGTTTCCTACACCGGGCACATGACCTGCCGATCGGTGCTAGAGGGGGTGGATCAAGCGCCCGCAGGCGCGCGTCTAATCGAGGTCCTGGTTCACCCGACGATGCTGGTCGCGGACCATAAGGAAAGCTATTGCGACACACGCTCCCGTGACTACGTCTTAACCCCCGAAAGACGGCGGGAGACCCAAATGCTGACGGGCCGAGAACTCGAAGCGACCCTGATCGGCCGTGGATGGGAGTTGGGACACCGGATCCAGCAACCCCTGGCTCCACCGAGACGGCGCCCGTTGGTGTTGTTGCCAGGAGGCCCATTCTCCTTGTTCGGAGACATGGACGGTCAGGTCGTTGTGCGGGAACTCGCCCCCTTGGTGGTCGATACCATGGGGCTGAAGCTGCCGGCGGTGCCGCCGGGAGACCGTCACGTTACCGTCTGGGCAACCCGCCACGGCGATGAATCGATGGTGCACCTCCATGCAGGCTTGAATGCCGTGCCGCCTACGGATGCCCTCACCTCACGTGTCATTCCGACGAGTGGCCGGGACAGTTGGCGAAAAGTCAGGCGCTTGGCGGCGGTCGTCGCATGGGAGATGTGCTTAGATATTGCTGAGGTTCCATGACACACCGCACCCTGCCGTATGAATGGTCGTTTCTCGGTCTGGTGATTGTTGCCCTGACGATGGTTCGATTGATCGATCCAGGCAACATCATCGGCAATGGTTCGGACGTATCCAGTCACCTGATGCGCTCCCTTCGCCTCTTCGACACCTCGCCGCTCCTGGTAACGCCTCCACTCACACGAAACTCGTTTTTCAACATCATCAACTACGAGCACGGCTACACCACGGTGGTGCTCCCGGCTCTACTTTACCTGCCGGCGTTCGCTCTGGCGCAATTGCCGATCACTGACGTTAATCTGGCGGCGATCAATGCAACGCTGGCAGCTGCCGGACTGGCCTTGTTTCACATTGTCTTTCGCAAGGCATTCGGTCCGCTGCGCTCATTACTCCTGATCGGACTTATCGGTCTTGCTCCTCAACATGTGACTAGCAGCACGACGTTGCCGGCCTATACGCCATTGCTGATCGCACTTCTTTGGGGATCTTTCGGCGCGGCGTGGCGTTTCCTTGAGACGCGCGACACACGGTGGCTGCTTGCATTCCATGGGTTGACCTTCCTGTACGTGGGGTCCGACGTACTCTACGTGGCAGGTCTCGGCTTCCAGGTGCTGTTCATCGCGGCGCTGGCTCGATCCACGGGGGTCACCCGGACCGAGGCGCTCCGCCTCGTCTACGGTTCGCCGATTTCCTTAATCTCCATCGTCATGCCGACCATCCTGTTTGTGGCGGTCTGGGCTGTCTTGCACAGCGGCCCGCTTGTGCGCATCCTCGACCAGTTGACCGGCCTCTTCATGGCGAGCGCGCCCGCTCGCTCGGATGCTGCCACATCGCCTGCCTTACTGACCTCCATCCCCGGTTTTCTGTCGGGCCTATTCCTGCGCCTGGGTCCCATCGCAGCATTGGCTCTGCCGGGCACCTATGTGGCCGTGAGGCATCGCACACCGCTGGATATCTTGGCTCTTGCGATCGTGGTGGTCATGATGCCACTGCTGCTGATCCGCTCGGGATCGATCCATACCCTGTTGCTGGCGCCACCCTTGGCGTACCTGACCATGCGGGGCATGCTGCTCCTCCTGCCCGGCAGGAAATGGGTCATTGCCGGCGTTACCGCTGCCCTTGCCTGGTCAGCAATCCATGTCGGGATGGTGGTGTTTCACCGCGTGGATGGCGTGGCTATTTCTGAGCGGGCGGGGAAATTCTTCAGCAACCGGCAACCGGAAACGGGCGGAAAGGCTGTCGCGCTGATGATTCGATCAGGCATGCTGCCAGTCCGTGATATCCGTCTTGCCTACAATCCGGACGTCCCATTCTTCAGCATCTGGGTACCCATAGAGAGCGCCTATTTCCATCTGGGGGGCTATCCGATCGATCACAAGCCGGGGCTCGATTGCGGCGACCCGGGCCTGCCCGACGCCATCGCCCTGAACGACCGGACGACGCCCTTTGGTATCGATGCAGACAAGATCGTGGCAAAGTGCGGCTATCATCCCGCGGTCGAGGTGGTGAGGGACGGGAAGCGGCTGCTGGAGGTGTTTTTGAAGCCAGGCTTGGCCGCTCCCTCGGGATTCTTCACCCTCGATGCCCATGCGGCCGGGCTGGAGTTCGACCAACGTTACGGTAATCGGCGAGATCTGCCGCGGTATTTTTTATATTGAGAGATCAAGGAGAGGTCCAGCATGGGCAGCCCTTATCAGGACCTGCACCAGATATATGAAGCGGACGATCCCCGTGCTTGTGGTTATCGGTCGAGAACCGCCTTCATCAAGGAATGTGCGGTCATCCATGAGTGGGTGGGTGCGCGGACAGGCAACCTTCTGGATGTGGGCTGCGGGTCCGGACTTGTCAGCGCACCCCTTCTGGGGGCTGGCTGGTCGGTGACGGGAATCGACCGTGACCCCGTGGCCTGTGCCCGCGCGGAAGTTCGGGGGCTGCTGACGGTTGAGGGTGACGCCGCCGAAATGCCCTTCGCCGAAGAAACTTTCGACCAAGTCTTGTGCATAGAATTCCTACAGCAATTCAATGCACCTTTGGCGGCTGTCATGGTTGCCGAAATGGGTCGGGTGCTGAAACGAGGTGGCCGCCTGATCGCCGCCTGGCGTTTCGGTACCTCGCCCATGCGCCGGGCGGTAACCTTCTCCGGCTATGTGAGCCGAGGCTTCAAGCGCCCTTTCATCAAGGTCCATAATCATGGGTGGGACCAGATCGAAAGCCTAGCCCGAACCGCATCACTGTCCTTGGTGCGCTCGGCCACCATTTTCCCTCCCCTCGGGTTGGTCATGCACGATGTCCACACTCTGCCCGCTCGGTGCTTGGGAACCAGCTATCTCGGCCTATTTCAGAAAACGGCATGATGACCGGGCGGCTGATCCTCGTCCTGCGATGGTCGTTTTTCGCCGCCATACTGGGCGCGGGGGTCGTATTAGCCATTCGCCACCGCGACCAACTTGCCGCGCTTGAGACCCAGTGGCGGGTCCTCTTGCCGCTAGTCGTTGCTTCAACGATAGCCATGGCCCTGCGCGGGGTTGCCCAACAGACCATGGCCGCGGCTTTCGGTGTCCGCCTAACATTGTGGGAAGGGATGGGGCTGAGTGCGTTCACGACCGTGCTTGGCGAAACCCTTCCGTTGAACGCCGCTACCCTGACCAAACCGGTGTATCTGAAGCGTGTACACGGACTTGACTATGCCTCCTGCGGTGTCGGCCTGACAGTCAGCGCGATCATATATACGGGCGCGGCCTGCCTCCTGGCGGCAACCGTGATGGTTACCATCGAGGGGATGCCATTGCTCGCTCCGGCCCTGATGATGGCGGTCGCCATCGGTGCGTGGAGCCTGATACTGGTGCCGGCCAAGCCCTATGGCGGCTTGTCCCGGATCGCCATCCCGCTTTCAAGGATCGCGGTAGCACGAATTCAATGGAGTCTCTGGGTTCAGTTTCTGTTGCTCGCTTTCGTCGATGGCATTCGGCTATGGCTGGCGTTTGTTTTCGTTGGCTTCGACCCTGGTGTCATGACCGCGCTGGCGGCAGCGGGGCTGGCCACACTGGCCGCCTGGTTAGCGCTAACCCCAGGAGCTTTGGGGATCGTCGAAACCACCCTATGGGCTGCGGCTGCCTTATTGCATTACGAGGCAACCGCCGCAGTGGCAGCAAGTCTGGTGGCGCGAGCCGGCGTCATTGGATCCGCAATGGCAATAGCGGCTTTGTGGCTGACCACTGCCCGGCTGACCAAATGCCGGCAATAATGATAGATTTTGGTCCACCTGCGCGCCAAGCGCGACAAGGCAATCCTCCTGCTGGGCTAGGGTCTGTGGACATTCATTTGAAGGCAAGAGAGATGAATGGCGGCGGCGAAGCTGCTGTCCGTCTTATCGTAGCGGGTGGCGATCCGGCGGAACTCCTTGACACTGCAGAAGAAGTTTTCGACAAGGTGACGCCAGCAGTACATGGCGAAATTCTTCGGGGCTGTGAAGCACGGCAAGATCGAGGCCAAGGACGCGCTGGACCTTTTCGACGCCCTATTCGAGACCTACCAGCACACCGAGAAGGCCAAACTGCTGGAGTGGCTGGGGCAGTCCGTCGACATAACGCCCTACGCCCATCTCTCCCAGCGGGAGATCGCAGAAATCTACTGCGAGGGCATCGCGGCAAGCGCATCCAGCAGGCAATCTAACACAGGCTCCCAATAGGTCCCCAGACAGCGCAGACCTGTGTGGAATACCTGTGTGGAAGCGCCCGAAGGCACCGCCGTAACGCATTGATTTCTTAGGAAGAATTCAAGCGCAGGAAGATTGGCGTCCCCACGGGGATTCGAACCCCGGTTGCCGCCGTGAGAGGGCGGTGTCCTAGGCCTCTAGACGATGGGGACGTCTTCGGCGCGAGGCCCGCTTTATGCCGAATGGGGCGGGGGGATGCAAGCACTTTTTTTCGGCGCCGTGACGCGCAGCGGCACCGGGCGGAAGGCGCCGCGTTTTTCGTCCATCCGGTGGGCCTGGGCGTGGATGGCCTGGCCGTCGGCGACGGCGACGATCAGCCAGGCGAGGTCGGGCTCGAAGGCAGCGGCGCGGTCGACAGCCGAGGGCTCGGCGGCACCGTCGGGATGGGAGTGGTAATGGCCGAGGACGCGGTCCCTGGAGCCGCCGTCGCGCAATTCCTTCTCCACCCGCATGCGGGTGGCGGGGTCGAGCTCGAAGCGCCCCGGCTCGGCGGCCAGCAGGTTGGCGGCGGCCACCACGCGGGTGGCGCGGACCAACTGGCCCTTGCCACGCCCGACGATCAGCCCGCAGGCCTCGGCCGGATAGGCGGCCTCGCAGGCATCGACCACCTGCTTCAACAACTCGGCGGCGATCTGCAGGATCACTTGGGGGCCTCGGGGGCGAGGTCGAAGCTGCCGGCCACCGCCCCCGAGGCCGGGTCGAGCACCACGAACCGCTCGGCGCCGGAGCCGGCCAGGCGAAGGACCAGGCGGTCGCCCACCGCCAGCACCTGCTCGACGCGGGAACCGGCCGGCAGCGGCACGGAAACGGCGCCGAAACCAACCCCGGGCGCCGCCCCCGGCCGTGCCATCCGGCCGGCCTGATTGGACAGCCCCCAGCCCAGCACGCCGAGGCCGGCGACCAGAAGCAGCGTCATGACGGCAACCAAGGCCTTGATAGCTTTCATCGGGTGCGATTCAATCCGGGTTTCGAACAGACAGACGAGCCCATGCCCTCCTCCGCCATCCTCCTCGAACCCTCCCCGGTGCTGCCCGAGGAGGCCGGCGCCCGCCTCGACAAGTGGCTGGCGGCCCGCCTTCCCGAGCTGTCGCGCACGCGCGTCAAGACGCTGATCGAGGAGGGGCTGGTGATGTCGGCCGGCCAGACCATAGCCGACGCCTCGCACCGGGTCAAACCCGGCCAGGCCTTCACCGTCGCCGTGCCGCCCGACATTCCCGCCGAGCCCGAGCCCCAGGCCATGGACCTGGTGGTGGTCTACGAGGACGACGACCTGATCGTCGTCGACAAGCCCGCCGGCCTGGTGGTCCACCCCGCCCCCGGCAGCCCCGACCGCACCCTGGTCAACGCGCTGCTGGCCCATTGCGGCGACTCGCTGTCGGGCATCGGCGGCGTGCGGCGGCCCGGCATCGTCCACCGCATCGACAAGGACACCAGCGGCCTGATGGTGGCGGCCAAGAACGACCGCGCCCATGCCGGCCTGTCGGCCCAGTTCGCCGCCCACACCTTGGAACGCGCCTACAAGGCGCTGGTCTGGGGCCTGCCCACCCCGCGCGAGGGCGAGGTCGAGGGCGCCATCGGCCGCTCGCCCCACGACCGCAAGAAGATGGCCGTCGTCACCGCGGGCGGAAAACACGCCCTGACCCGCTACCGGGTGATCCGCCCCTATGCCGGCGGCGCGGCGTCGCTGGTGGAATGCCGGCTGGCAACGGGACGCACACACCAGATCAGGGTCCACATGACCTCCATCGGCCATCCGCTGGTCGGCGACCAGACCTACGGCCGCTCGCGCGCCTCGCGCACCAGGGGGCTGCCCCCGGATGCCAGGGACCGCCTGACCTCCTTTCCACGCCAGGCCCTGCATGCCTACCTACTCGGGTTCTCTCATCCCTCATCGGGTGAACACTTGATTTTCGAAAGCCTTATACCTTCGGATATCAATGCCTTGCTTAAAATTTTAGAGCGTCTGTAAGTTATCCCTATACTTGACCAGCCTCCTGTGGCATTCTCTTGGGCAAGAGAAGCTGATAAGCGTGTCGTGCCCGCATCGCCGCGGCACGCCCGGCCGGAGGGCGAACCCTCCGACGCGAAGAGAGGAGATTGAGAGATGACGGCGATTTCCCCAAGCCTTGCCCTGGCGCCGGAAGGGAACCTGTCGCGCTATCTTCAGGAGATTCGCAAGTTCCCCATGCTGGCTCCCGAGGAGGAGTACACGCTGGCCAAGAATTTCCGCGACCGCGACGACCTTGACGCCGCCAACAAGCTGGTCACCAGCCATCTGCGCCTGGTCGCCAAGATCGCCATGGGCTATCGCGGCTACGGCCTGCCCATCGGCGAGCTGATCTCGGAAGGCAATGTCGGCATGATGCAGGCGGTCAAGCGCTTCGACCCCGACCGCGGCTTCCGGCTCGCCACCTACGCCATGTGGTGGATTCGCGCCGCGATCCAGGAATACATCCTGCATTCGTGGTCGCTGGTGAAGATGGGCACCACCGCCGCCCAGAAAAAGCTGTTCTTCAACCTGCGCAAGCTCAAGGGCCAGATGCAGGCCATCGAGGAAGGCGACCTGTCGCCCGAGAACGTGAGGAAGATCGCCCAGGACCTGGACGTGGCCGAGGCCGACGTGGTCAGCATGAACCGCCGCCTGTCCAGCCCCGACCATAGCCTCAACGCCCCCGTCCGCATCGACGGCGAGGGCGAGTGGCAGGACTGGCTGGTGGACGAGCGCGACGACCAGGAGACCGAATTGGCCGAGCGCGAGGAACTGGGCCGCCGCCGGGGCCTGCTGACCCAGGCCCTGAAAAGCCTCAACGAGCGCGAGCGCCACATCCTCACCCAGCGCCGCCTGCAGGAGAACCCGGTGACCCTGGAGGATCTGTCGCAGCACTACGGAATCAGCCGCGAGCGCGTGCGCCAGATCGAGGTCCGCGCCTTCGAGAAGCTGCAGAAGTCCATGAGGAACGCGGCCATCGAGAGTCAACCGCAGCACTGACTCTCATGCTCGCGCGATCACGGCAAGGGGCGCCCCGGGGCGCCCTTTTTCTTGGGGTCGGATTCCATTTCCCTATCGCGTTTTCCTCGGCCTGCCCGCCGGGCGGAATCGGTGCGGCGGCCTCGTGCAGACAGTCGAAGTAGAAGGCATCGTCATCCTCTGCCGCGAACGTCGCCGAACGGTTGTTACCCCGCCGAATCACATGCGGGGCCTGCCCCAAGACCTCATAACGACCAAGCCGCGCCATGGGCGCCTCTCCTCGAAGGAAATGTTACTCTGACCCCGTTTTCCCCCTGACCCCGTTTTCCACGGGCGGGGGAGAAGTAGTACTCGCCCAGCATGACGATGGCCATGCCGACCACCTTCCCGCCAGGCTCGGCCATCAGCAGGCCGGGGTTGACGTCGGCGAGGCCGCGGCGGCCGATCTCGGCCATGCGGGCGTCGTCCAGCGGCAGGGTGCGGAAGCGGCTCTCGGCATGCAGCAGCCGGCCTAGGGTGGTCATCGCCTCAATGCCGGTCTGCACCGCGACGCCCGACCGGCCGCCTGGTCTTGGGCCGGCATCCCCCTGCGCCGGCCTGAATGCCTCATCCGCCAAGGACTCCCTCCACGCGCATGCCGCCATGGGCGGTCCCCTCGATGCGTGCGATCAGGCTTGCCTGTCGCGCACACGCGCGCCAAGCGCGTTTTGGAGAGGCAGCACCACCGTGAAGGACGTTGACGCCCCCTACTGCGCCGGCAGCCGCAGCCGCTTGGTCTCCAGCACCGCCGGGGTGCCGGCCTCGTCGGTGAGGAGCACGCGGCCGTCGGGAAGCCGGACCTCGACGCCGCCAAGCATGCCCGTGGCGCCGGCCAGAGGTTGGCGGGACAGCGCCACCACGCCGGGGGTCGGCAGCGGCTCCAGCCTGCCGTCCACGGCGCGCAGGCCGATCAGGGTCGGCAACGGGTGATTGGACAGCGGCGTGGCGATGCGGCCGGCATCGGGCCAGGCGGACAGCAGGTCGGCGGTCTCGGGCAGGCGCCAGGTGGCGAAGGCGATCTGGGGCGGCAGCAGGTCCAAGGGCGCCACGCCCGTGCCGTTGGCGGCGATCTGGGCCACCGGCGGGTAATAGGCCAGCAGGTCGCGCGGGATGGGGGTCAGCAGGGCGGCGTGGAACTCGCCCCCGGCCAGGCCGGCGGGCAGTGGCGGCTGCGCCCCGGCGACGGCGTCGGGCGCCACCTGGGCGACGGTCACCGACAGCGGCGCCGAGGACGCCAGCGCATGGGCAAGGACGGCGCCGTCGGTGCCCACCACCAGCGCCAGCGGCGCGAAATCGGGCCCGGGGCGCAGGCTGTAGCTCCACGACGGGAACGACCACTCGGCCTTGACGGCGGCGCGGCACAGCCCCTGGACCGGCAGCACCAGCGTGTCGCCCTGACCGAGATCGTGGACCAGCCAGCCCGGTTGGGCGTCGAAGCGCAGCTTGGCGCCGTCCTCGGTGGCGGTGGACCCGCCCTGGCAACGCACCACCTGGCGCAGCGCCACGTCGCGGCCGGCGACGCGGCCGTCGATGGACACCGCCAGCACCGAGTCGGCCATGGCGTTGCGGACCTTGGTGTAGACCAGGGCCCCCAGATAGCCCACCGGCGACGCCATCAGGCCGATCGCCGCCATGGGCGCCGCCAGCACCAGGAAAACCACCCAGAATACGCGCTTGCTCATCTTACCCCTGCTTCTTCGCGACTTCGTCGCCCCATTCCTCGATCAGCTTCTTCTGCGCCGCCTGCAACGCCGAGATGCGGTGCTCGGTGGTGAATTTCAGCCAGGCGGCGACCATCGGCGGCATGCCGGTATACAGCAGCCAGCCGAATGCCGAGGCGCCATAGGCCCACAGCAGCACGTCGCCGTCGGACAGCATGTTGAAGGCCTCGTCCAGCGTGTGCACCCCGAACCACAAGGTGAACAGATACGGGATGACGCCGGCGAAGTTGACACCGCCGACGCACAGCCAGGCGTATTTGTTGCTCCCCTTCTCCGACGCCCAGGCCGCCAGGGTCGGCAGCATGGTGAAGAACACGATGGTGACGGTGGGCAGCGAGAACGGCACCAGCGCCGCCAGCACCATCAGCACCACGATCTTGTTGGTGCCGGGACCGGCGCCCTTCTTGGCGGCCTTGGCGGCGGGGGGCGGCGCGGGCTTCCTGGCCATGGCCTACAGCACCTTCAGGATGATGACCACGGTCACCGACACCAGACCGATGACGATGCCGGTGACGGCGGCGGTCTGCTTGCCGATGCGGTCGGCCTCCTTCTCGCGCTCGTCCTCGTCGGACTGCACCCGCTTGATCTCGTCCTCGGCGGCCTGGTACTGGGCCTGGGCCCAGGCGAACTCGGACGAATCCTTCTCCTTGGCCTCGGCGTTTTCCAGCAGGTTGTAGATCTCGACCACCGAGCCGCGGCGGACCAGGCGGGGGACCTCCTTCTCGAGCTCGCGGCGCTTCTCGCGCGAGTGGAAGCTGTGGACCACCGGCGTGATCAGGCCGCCGATCCAGCCGGCCAGGCCGGGCATGGTTTCGGGGCCCAGCCGGTACTGGAAGACCGCGAACAGGTTGATGAGCGCCATCAGCGCCCGCGCCGGTTCGGGCTCGTTGAGCTGGGTCAGGTTGCGGTCGATGTCGCTGCGGGCGCGCGCCCCCATGAAGGCGGCGACGTGGCGGTCGATGGGCCACTGCTTGGGATCGGACCGCTTGCCGGCGGCGGAGTTCAGCGCCGGCAGCAGCTCGCGCAGCTCGACCACGTATTCCTCGCCCACCAGCGGGCTTTGGCACGGCAGGGCGTCGTTCATCTCGTACAGGCAGCGCTCCAGGCCGAAGCCCATCCCCGACTGCGACAGATAGCCCTTCAGTTCCCGGAAGTTTCCTTCCATCAGCGAATTGTCGGGCACATAGGTCTTGCGTGCCTCGAACCACAGCTTGGGGACTTCGCGCAGGATCATCTCGACGATCAGCCGGGGGTCCTCGCGCCGCCCGACCACCGCCGCCAGCGCCGAGCCGAAGCCGTCGGGCATGGCGTTGAAGCCCTTGTAGCGGATGGGCGCGGTGGGGTCCAAGAGGATCAGCACCTGGCACAGCATGAGATCGGACGCGACGCGCTTGTCGGTAGGGGTGGTGATGGCGAGGCGCACCACCTCGGCCACCGCCGCCGCCCGCTCCTTGTCCTCGACCGCGCGGCGCAGCCACAGCTCGACCTTGCCCTCGAGGACGGGCGGGATGGCCGCTTCCCAGTTGCGGGCCATGGCCTGGGCCAGTTCCCGGCAGTTGAAGTATTCGTGCCCCTGGAAGGGGAACCCGCGCGCCCCCCGTTTCTCGACCCGCGCCTGGATCGGCGACAGACGGCGGCCCTGCAGCCACAGGTCCAGGGATTCGATATCCCAGCGCTGGTCGGGATCGTCGCACAGCAGGCCCTTCAACACCTCGATCATGGGCAACGGCAAACGCTCGTCGCCGACCAGGGTGGCGTAGCTGCCCTGCTGGATCTTGTGCCTGAGGATGGTGGCGTCGTCCATGTGCGCGACCGGATTGCGGCCCAGCATGATGAACAGCATGGTGGCGCCCAGCGAATACAGGTCGTCGGAATAGGTGCCGCCGCCCCGCGCCACCGGATTCGCCATGCCCGCCTCGATGGTCTCGAACACCGCCGGTTGGTCGAAGGCCGGCGGGGTGGTGACGCAGTCGCCGAGCGCGATGCGCTCGCCGGCGCCGTCCATGAAGAACATGTTGGTGGGACGGATGGCCCGGTGGGTGATGCCGCGCGAGATGAGTTCCTTCACCGCCGAGGCCAGCGGCTCGATGACCTTGCGGGTCAGATCGTATTCGTCGACCCGCCGCATTTCGCCCTTGAGGCTGGACATCAGGCGCGGCCCGCCGGGCCGTTCGTAGATCACCGTCATGCACTGGCGGCCCGCCGGCGGCCAGTTCATGGGCCCCCATTCCACCAGATGGCACAGGCCGGGGCTCTGGACGCCCTTGAGCGCCCGCATCATGGTCACCCGGGGCGGCAGCTCGGGACGGCAGATCAGCGCGAACAGGGCTCGGTTGGGATCGCGCTTGTCCTCGGCGGAAAAGGCCTCGGCGTTGGGGGTGGACAGCTCGGGCAGCGACTGGTTCGAGCGGATGACGAAACGGTCGCGCAGCACGCCGGGCGGGCCCGCTGGCTTGACGACTGTCTCTTCCGTTCGTGCCTCGGCAGCGGCGTCCGCCATTCTCGCGTCCGTTTCTCGCTGGGGCCGCGCGCCCCACCTGGCCGCATATTACCTGTCCGGGCGGGGCGCGTCACCTTTCGTTGGGCCTCAGCTGGCGAAGGGATCCTGGACCAGGATGGTGTCCTCGCGCTCGGGACTGGTGGACAGCATGGCCACCGGCGCCTCGATCAGTTCCTCGATCCGGCGGATGTACTTGACGGCGGTGGCCGGCAGGTCCTTCCACGACCGCGCCCCCTGGGTGCTCTCGCTCCAGCCCTCGATGGTCTCGTAGACCGGCTCGACCTCGGCCTGCTTGGCCTGGGCCGACGGCAGGTGGTCCAGCATCTCGCCCCGGTATTTGTAGCCGGTGCAGATCTTGAGTTCGTCGAAGCCGTCGAGCACGTCCAGCTTGGTCAGGGCGATGCCGTTGACGCCGTTGACCTTGACCGACTGGCGCACCAGCACGGCGTCGAACCAGCCGCAGCGGCGGCGGCGGCCGGTGACGGTGCCGAACTCGTGGCCGCGATCGCCGATCTTGTGGCCGATCTCGTTGTCCAGCTCGGTGGGGAACGGACCCGAGCCGACGCGGGTGGTGTAGGCCTTGCAGATGCCCAGCACGAAGCCCACCTGGCCGGGGCCGACGCCCGAGCCGGTGCCGGCGTTGCCGGACACGGTGTTGGACGAGGTCACGAACGGATAGGTACCGTGGTCGACGTCGAGCATGGCGCCCTGGGCGCCCTCGAACAGCACCCGCTTGCGGGTGTGGCGAATCTCGTCGAGCCGCTGCCACACCACGTCGGCAAAGGGCAGGATCCTTGGCGCCACCGCCTTCAGCTTGTCGAGGATTTCCTGGCCGTCGAGCAGCGGCGCGCCCAAGCCCTTGAGCAGGGCGTTGTGGTGGCTGAGCAGCTTGTCCAGCTTCTGCTCGAGGACGGCGTCGTCGTCCAGGTCGCAGACGCGGATGGCGCGGCGGCCGACGCGATCCTCGTAGGCCGGGCCGATGCCGCGGCCGGTGGTGCCGATCTTGGCGGCGCCCGAGGCCTCCTCGCGAGCCCGGTCGAGATGGCCGTGCAACGGCAGGATCAGGCAGGCGTTCTCGGCGATCTTCAGCACGTCGGGGGTGATGGCCACGCCCTGGGCGGCGATGCGCTCGATCTCGTCCAGCAGCGCCCACGGATCGACGACCACGCCGTTGCCGATGATCGACAGCTTGCCGCGCACGACGCCGGACGGCAGCAGCGACAGCTTGTAGACCACCCCGTTGATGACCAGGGTATGGCCCGCGTTGTGGCCGCCCTGGAAGCGGACCACCACGTCGGCGCGCTCGCTCAGCCAATCGACGACCTTGCCCTTGCCCTCGTCACCCCACTGGGCGCCGACCACAGCAACATTCGCCATCTCTTAACGTCCCCTCTCTTCGATTGTCTTGACGCCTTCGGCGGTCAGCACGCTGCCGCAGCCCTGGCGCTTGGCTTCCGCATCCGGATCGGCCACCGGCTCGAGGCCGGCCACCGTCACCCAGCCCTGCGCCCTGAGCGCCTGGGCCCACGGGCGCGGCGTTCCCGCCGGCACGAACACCCGGCCGGCCGGCCGGGGTCCGGGCAGCGCCGCGAGCACCGTGTCCATGAACAGGGTGGCGCCGGTGGCGGGTTCGACGCCGCCGGCCAGATAGCGCCCGCCCCGCCCCAGCTCGCCCCCGGCGGAGCGGCCGAACAGGGTGAAGGCGACGCCGGCATGGTATTCGAACCCCCGGTTCTCCACCGGGTCGACGGTCAGCGTCAATTCGGGCATGGCGGCGCGGACCAGGGCCACCACCTCGGCCAGGCGGTCCCGCTCGGCGGCGGCGGCGGACGGCAGGGCGAGCGCGCCCAGGACCTCCAGCGCCCGGTCGGCCGGCCCGACGGCCTTGAGCAGCGCCAGCAGCATCTCGGCGGCGCGGCCGCCCTCGGCGGCCACCACGGCGGCATCCTTGTGGTCGATGGCACCACGCAGCGCCTCGGACACCTCGCTCGCCAGGCCGAGATCGGCGAACAGGGCCGGCACCAGCGTGGGCAGCGACAGGTCGACCGACACGCCGGCCACGCCCAGTTCGCTCAGCGCCTCGGCGACCAGCACCACCACCTCGGCATCGGCGGCGGCGGAATTGCTGCCGATCAGCTCGATGCCCGCCTGACCGAACTGGCGCTCGGGCCTCAGCTGGCTGCCCTTCACCCGCAGCACCTGGCCGGAATAGGACAGTCGCAGCGGCCTCGCCTCACCCCCCAGGCGGGCGGTGGCGATGCGGGCCACCTGCGGCGTCATGTCGGCGCGCACGGCCATCATCCGCTGGGACAGCGGGTCCATGACCCGGAATGCCTGGGCGCCGGTGGCGGCACCGGCGCCGGACAGCATGCTGTCCTCGAATTCGATCAGCGGCGGCTTGACGCGCTGATACCCCTGCTGGGCGAAATGGTCCATCAGCCGTCCGACGACGGCCGCTTCGTGCTCGGCGTCGGGCGGAAGGATGTCGCGCAGTCCCGCGGGCAGAAGCGCCCGGTTGGCGTGGTCGTTCATCAAAGGCTTCGTCAACCTGGTGTTGGAGGCCGTCCCGACAGGCGGGGCCGGCTGGGCAACAGCCCGGTGTATCGCGTTTGCCCGGACGGGGCAAACGGAAATGACGCCTTTTCGGCGGCCCTATCGGTTCGCCAGCGCGTCCAACGCCGCCATCACCTCCCGCGACGGATCGGACACCTTCGCCACCGCCGCCAGGGCGCCGTCGAGGTCGCCCTCCTGGTACAGGCGCGACGCCTCGACCGCATGGGCGTGCGCCAAGCGGTGTGGACCCTCCAGCGCCTTGAAGGCGGGGTGCGAGGTGATGGCGGGGTCGGTTTCCGAATGGTACCACTTGCCGAGCCGGCACCGGGCGGGGTCCGCCAGCTCGTCGGCATTCAGGGTCTCGCGGCCCACCAGCATGCCGATCAGGCGCTTGCGCCAGATCATGTGGTCGGATTTGGCGATGTGCAGGGCCAGATCCCTGATTTCCAGCTTGGTCATCTCGCCCAGCGTGCGGGCGATCACCCGCGCCGACCGATCCATGGCGTCGACCACGTCGACGATGGTGGCGACGTTGCGCCCGGCCATCTCGGCCACCACCGTGATGCCGGCCGAAACCTCGCCCGACGCCGAGGTCTGCTGGGTCAGGATGGCGGCGATATCCTCCATCTTGGCGGTCACGCCGGCGACCTGGTCGACGACCCGGCGCATGTTGCCGCCGGTGGCGTGGATGACCTCCTGCCCCTCCTCGACGGCGCGGGCGCCCTGCTGCATGGACTCGACGATGGCGGCCATCTCCTGGCGCAGGGCCTCGATCCGGCGGCGGATGTCGTCGGTGGCGCGCGCGGTCTGATTGGCGAGGCTTTTCACCTCGCCGGCCACCACCGCGAAGCCCTTGCCGGCGGCGCCCGCCCGCGCCGCCTCGATGGTGGCGTTCATCGCCAGCAGGTTGGTCTGGCGGGCGATCGCCTCGATCTGGTTGACGATGGCGCCGATCCGCACCGACGCCTCGGCCAATCCGTCCACCTTGGTCGCCGATTCCTCCACCGCCCGGGCGATGGCGTGCATGGTGCGCTCGGCATGGTCGGCGGCGTCGAGGCCGTCGGCGGCGGCCTGCCGCGCCGACCGGGCGTCGGCGGCGGCGGCCTCGGAATTGCGGGCGATCTCGCCGACGCTGGCCACCAGTTCCTCGGCGGCGGCGGCGATGGTCTGGGCCCGGCGGTCGACCTGGCCCATGTCGCGCATCATGCCGGCGGTATCGGTCACCGCCTCGTTGATGTCGACCGACACCTCCACGTTGCGCTTGAGTTCGGCCAGGGCGCGGGCCTCGAGGACGCGGGCCAACGCCTTGAGCTTGGTCCCCAGCGGGCCGGTGCCCTCGGGAACCGAGGCATAGCGCCCCTCCAGCATGAGGTCCACCATCGCCTCGACGGCGTCTTCGCTCTCCTCGCTCCCGGCCACGGGGCCGATGTCGCCGGAAAGCACGGCCGGCGCGGAGCCTCGCCACCCAACGGACAGCAATCCCATTGGCATCCCCCTCCCTGTGCGCAAGCGCCCGTTCCCGGCAAGTAATAGGCCGGAAACCACGTGGGGAACAACGGAATCTGTCGAGAAGAGATGGTGACGGTCCCATGAAGACAGCCCCCCGCCCGGATGGGCGGAGGGCTTGCGGGGAACGCCGGATGCTAGAAAGAGAGGCCCTTGGCCTGGACTACGTGCGGGATGGCGCGGACCTTCTCGATGATCTCGTCGGTCAGCGGCTGGTCCACCTGCACCAGGCAGATGGCGTCGCCGCCGGCGGTGGCGCGGCCGAGGTGGAAGGTGGCGATGTTGATGCTGTGCTCGCCCAGCATCGAGCCCAGGCGCCCGATGAAGCCGGGCTTGTCCTGGTTGGTGACGTAGAGCATGTAGGGACCCAGCTCGGCCTCGATGGGGATTCCCTTGATCTCGACCAGGCGGGGCTTGTCGCCGCCGAACAGGGTGCCGGCCACCGACCGCGAGCGCACCTCGGTGGTCACCGAGACGCGGATCAGGGTGTGGTAGTCGCCCTCGGACTCGTTGCGGACCTCGGACACCTGGATGTCGCGCTCCTTGGCGAGGACGGGCGCGTTGACCATGTTGACCGCCTCGACCATGGGCTTGAGCAGGCCTTCCAGGATGATCGCGGTCAGCGGCTTGGTGTTGAGCGTGGCGACGTGGCCCTCGTACTCGATCTGCACCGACTTCAGCGCGTGCTCGGTCAGCTGGCCCGCGAACGAGCCCAGTTGGCCGGCCAGCTTCATATAGGGCCGCAGCTTGGGGGCGTCCTCGGCCGACACCGACGGCATGTTGAGCGCGTTGGTGACGGCGCCGGTCAGCAGGTAGTCGGCCATCTGCTCGGCGACCTGCAGGGCGACATTCTCCTGGGCCTCGGAAGTGGAGGCGCCCAGATGCGGGGTGCACACCACCTTGTCCATGCCGAACAGGCCGTTTTCCTTGGCCGGCTCGACGTTGAACACGTCGAGCGCCGCGCCGCCCACCTGGCCGGATTCGATGGCCGCCTTGAGGTCTTCCTCGACGATCAGTCCGCCGCGGGCGCAGTTGATGATGCGCACGCCCTTCTTCATCTTGGCCATGGCCTTGGCGTCGATGATGTTGCGGGTGGCCTCGGTCAGCGGGGTGTGCAGGGTGATGAAGTCGGCCCGCGCGAACAAGGTGTCGAGGTCCACCTTCTCGATGCCCAGGTCCTTGGCGCGTTCCACCGACAGGAACGGGTCGAAGGCGACGACGCGCATCTTCAGGCCGAGCGCGCGGTCGGCGACGATGGAGCCGATATTGCCCGAGCCGATGATGCCCAGCGTCTTGCCGGTCAGCTCGACGCCCATGAAGCGGGACTTCTCCCACTTGCCGGCATGGGTCGAGGCGTTGGCGGTGGGGATGTCGCGGGCCAGGGCGAACATCATGGCGATGGCGTGCTCGGCGGTGGTGACCGAGTTGCCGAAGGGCGTGTTCATGACCACGATGCCGCGCGCGGTGGCGGCCGGCACGTCCACGTTGTCGACGCCGATGCCGGCGCGGCCGACCACCTTGAGACTGGCGGCGGCGGCCAGCACTTCGGCGGTGACCTTGGTGTTGGAGCGGATGGCGAGGCCGTCGTACTGGCCGATGCAGGCCTTCAGCTCGTCGGGCGTCATGCCGACCTTGACGTCGGTCTCGATGCCGCGGTCCTTGAAGATCTGGACGGCGGCGGGGCTCAGCTTGTCGCTGATCAGAACCTTGGGCATCACGTCGTTCCCCTAAGCTGTTCGTCATGCCCGGGCTCGTCCCGGGCATCCATGGGCCCCCGGGCCAGGCCCGGGGGTGACGGAAAGGAAAGGTGTCAGGAGACCTTGGGCTCGAACTCCGCCTTGACCTGGGCGAAGGCCCAGTCCAGCCAGGGCAGCAGCTTTTCGACGTCCGAGGTCTCGACGGTGGCGCCGCCCCAGATCCGGAGGCCGGGCGGGGCATCGCGATAGGCGCCGATGTCGTAGGCGACGCCCTCCTTGTCGAGCAGCGAGGCGAACTTCTTGGCCGCCGCCGCCTTGTCGTCGTCACCGAGCTTGGCGAAGAACGGCGCCTTGATGGCGATGCAGATGGAGGTGCACGAGCGGGTCCGGGCGTCCTTGGCCAGGTTCCCGGCCCAGTCGGATTTGTCCATCCACGCCTGCAGCGCCGCCAGATTGGCCTCGGAGCGGCCGATCAGGCCCTTGAGCCCGCCCACCGACTCCGACCACGCCAACGCGTCCAGCTGGTCCTCGACGGCGATCATCGACGGCGTGTTGATGGTCTCGCCCTTGAAGATGCCCTCGATCAGCTTGCCGCCCTTGGCAAGGCGGAAGATCTTGGGCAGCGGCCAGGCCGGGGTATGGGTCTGCAGCCGCTCGACGGCGCGCGGGCTGAGCACCAGCATGCCGTGCGCGGCCTCGCCGCCCAGCACCTTCTGCCACGACCAGGTCACGACATCCAGCTTGTCCCAGGGGATGTCCATGGCGAACACCGCGCTGGTGGCGTCGCAGATGGTCAGACCCTGGCGGTCGGCCTTGATCCAGTCGCCGTCGGGGACGCGCACGCCCGAGGTGGTGCCGTTCCAGGTGAACACCACGTCGCGGTCGAAATCGGCCTGCGACAGATCGGGAAGCTCGCCGTAGCCGGCCTTGAAGACGCGCACGTCGTCGAGCTTGAGCTGCTTGGTGACGTCGGTCACCCACTCGCCGCCGAAGCTTTCCCAGGCGAACATGTCGACGCCGCGGGCGCCCAGCAGCGACCACAGCGCCATCTCGACGGCGCCGGTGTCGGAGGCCGGCACGATGCCGATGCGGTAGTCGGCCGGGATGCCGAGAACGGCGCGCGACCTGTCGATCACCGCCGCGAGCTTTTCCTTGCCGACCTTGGCGCGGTGGCTGCGCCCGACGGGCGTGCCCTTCAGCACCTCGACCGACCAGCCGGGGCGCTTGGCGCAGGGACCAGAGGAGAAATTGGGATTGGCGGGCCGAACGGCCGGCCGCTGAACATCGCTCATAAGGATAACCCTCCCTTGCAGAAGGGACGCGGCCCGTTGGGGGGCCGTGGCCCGGCGGGAGTGTAGCAGGACGGGGTGGGGTGGCAACCGCTGTCTTCGAGAAGGCTTCTAAACTCCCCACACCAGCCGGGCGGCGGCCGTGAACGCCGCCCACATCAGCACCGTCAGCGGCAGGCCGGCGCGGGCGTAGTCGGTGAAGCGGTAGTGGCCCGGCCCCATGACCAGCAGGTTGGTCTGATAGGCGATAGGGGTGGCGAAGGAGCAGTTGGCGGCCAGGATGGTGGCGATGGCGAACAGTGACGGGTCGATGCCCAGCGACCGCGCCAGACCCACCCCGATGGGGGTGAACAGCACCGCCGTGGCGTTGTTGGACAGCACGTTGGTGGAAAAGGCGACGATGGCGAAATAGGTCGACAGCGCCGCCAGCGGCCCGACGTCGCCCATGGCCGAGAGGATGCCCCCGGCGATGAAGCGGGCGGCGCCGGTGACCTCCATGGCCGCCCCCAGGGCCAGGGCGGCGCCGACCAGCAGCACCACCTTGTGGTCGATGGCGCGGATGGCCTGGCGGGGCGTCAGCGCCCCCAGCCCCACCAGCAGCGTCGCCGCCGCCAGGGCCGCCACCACGATCGGCACCACGCCCAGCGCCGACAGACCCAGCATGGCCGCGAACACGGCGATGGCGGTGCCGGCGTGGCGCACCTTGGGCAAGGCGTCGGCGGTGCCCGACATCACCACCAGGTCGCGGTCGCCCCGCAGCCCGTCGATGTCGGCCCAGCGGCCCAGCAGCAACAGCACGTCGCCGGCCTGCAGCCGGATGTCGGTCATGGGCAGGCGCATCATGCGGGCCCGGCGCTCGATGCCCACCAGGCCGATATTGTGCAGCCGCTGCAACCCCATCTGGTCGAGGGTGAACCCGACGAAGCGCGAGGTCGGCGGAATCATCGCCTCGACCAACACCCGCTCGTCGGCCGAGGCGTCACGGTCACGGGGGCGATCGTCGCCCTCCTCGGGGACCTGAAGGAGGCCGGGCAGGCGGGCGGCCGCGTCCGTCAGCGCCTTGCGGGTGCCGGCCAGGACCAACACGTCGCCGGCCCCCAGCGCCACGTCGTCGTAGGGGGGAAATTCGGGACGGCCGTCACGGATGATCAGATGGACGGTGATGTCGGGCAGCGGCTTGAACAGGCCGGCGGCGGCCCGCGCCCCGTCCAGCGGCGAGCCGGCCACCACCGTGCACTGGGACACGAACTGCTTGCCGTGGCCGTCCAGCGACGCCGCCATGGAACTGCCCCGGCGCGGCAACAGACGGGGCATCACCAGCACGACGTAAAGGAATCCGACCGCCGCCATGGGCAGCGCCACCGGCGTCTGGTCGAAGAAGTCCAGACCGGGAAGCCCCAGGGCGATCAACGCCGACGACACCAAAAGGTTGGTGCTCGACCCGATCAGCGTGGTCATGCCGCCCAGGATGGCGGCGAAGGACAGCGGCATCATCACCCGGCCCGGCGCCAGCCGGCCCCGCATGGCGAGGGCCTGCACGATGGGCAGGAACATCACCACCACCGGCGTGTCGTTGATGAAGGCGCTGGCGGCGGCGATCACCGTCAGGGTCATGGCCAGGGTGACGGTGGTCGGCATGCGCAGCCGCCCGATGGCCGAGGCGATGCCGTCCAGGGCGCCGGTGCGCGCCAGCCCCTCGCCCACCACCAGCAAGGCCATCACGGTGATCAGGGCGGGATTGCCGAAGCCGGCCAGCAGGACGTTGGGCGACAGCAGGTTGCGGCCGTCGATGCCGGCCACCGGCAGCAGGTGAAACGTCACCAGCATCACCGCCAGCAGCCCCACCGAGACCACCTCGACCGGCAGGCGCTCGCTCATGTAAAGGACCAGCGCCACGGCCAGCAGGGCCAGGGTGATCCACATTTGCGGATTGACGAATTCCACGCGCAGCCTCCGGCCGTTGACGGGACACTCGTATCATCCGGCGCCGACGCTTCGCCACATCAAATGTAGTATGGGTGTTATACTACATTGTTGTGATGCACTTTGTTTCCGGCTTACCTACCCCCGGAACTCGCCCACGCAATGAAGGTGGTTGAGGGGTCCGTGGCCGCGGCCGAGACCTGGCGCGGTCTCGATGGCGCGCCGGACATAGGCCCGCGCCCGCGCCACCGCGTCGGCCAGTTCGAGGCCCTGGGCGATGCCGGCGGCCACGGCCGAGGCCAGGGTGCAGCCGGTGCCGTGGGTGGAGGTGGACGCGATGCGGGGGCCGGAGAAGACGTGCTCGCCGCGCGAATCCACCAAGAGATCCGCCACCTCCTCGCCCTCCATGTGGCCGCCCTTCAACAGCACCGCCCTGGGGCCCAGGCGCAACAGGTCGCGGGCGGCGGCCTCCATGGCGGCGCGGTCGGGGATCGCCCGGCCCAGCAGGGCCTCGGCCTCGGGGATGTTGGGGGTGATCAGGGTGGCGCGGCCGACCAGCCGGGCGATCAGCGCCGCCCCGGCATCGGAGGCCAACAGCGGCGCCCCGCCCTTGGCGACCATCACCGGATCGACCACCAACGGGATGCCGGCTGCGAAGCGCTCGATGGCCTCGGCCACCGCCTCGATGATGGCGGCGCTGGCCAGCATGCCGGTCTTGACGCAGTCGGCGCCGATATCGGTCAGCACCAGTTCCATCTGCTGGCGGACGAAGGCCGGCGGCACCTCGTGCACGCCGAACACGCCCTGGGTATTCTGGGCGGTCAGGGCGGTGATGGCGGTGGCGCCATAGGCGCCGAGCACCGAGACCGTCTTGAGGTCGGCCTGGATGCCGGCGCCCCCTCCCGAATCCGACCCGGCGACGATGAGAACGCGGCCCTTCATGTCCCTCTCCGGCGACGATCGTGCTGAAAGGGTAGATAAACCATGGAGGGGCAACGACACAAAGGGTTCGCGACGGGCCGTCGCTCAAACGCGGAGACCGCCCTCGCCGATCCTCGCCGACAGGATCGCGTCCGCCAGCCGCAGGTCGTCGGGCTTGTCCACGTCGATGGCGGCCTCGGGCTGGTCCATCTCGACCACCGCCAGCCGGGCGCCGACCCGTTGCGACAGACGGCGCGCCGCCCCATCGATGCTCAGCAGCCCCAACCACCACAGCGCCAGCGACCCCATGCCCAGGGCGCCGACCATGGCGCCGGGGTCCTTGCGGTACGAATCGAGCCCGGTCCAGAACCGCACCGCCGACCGCGCCCGCGACGATGCCAGCAGGAACAGGTTGCAGCCGGTCACCCGCGCCCCCCGGAAACGGACATAGGTCCGCCGCGCCTGCGGATAGGCGGCCCGCACCACCGTGTCGCGGGCCACCGCCACCGCCGCGTCGGCGTCGGCCGGCACCTTGGACAGGAACTCGGCGACCATGGCCGGGCTCAGCAGGGGATGGTCGACGGTGGTGATCAGCACCGGCGGCGCCACCGCGTCCAGCACCGCCGCCACCGTCTCGCCGATGGTGGCCATGGCGGCCACCGGCACCACCTTGTCGCGGTTGGTCATCAGCGGCACCGCCGGCCCCAGGCTCCGCCAGTCGGCGGCCACCAGCACGCGGCCGACCTCGGGGGCGGCGCGCAAGGTCTCCACCACCCATTCGCCCATGGGCCGCCCGCCGACCGGCAAGGCCGCCTTGTGGGGGACCTCGTAGGCGCGGGCCAGCGGATCGCCCCCCGCCCGCGTGCCGGCCAGCACCAATGCGGTCACCCGGATCACGTCAAATCCCTTTCGTAGATGCGCCACGTCTTGGCGACGGCGCCGCCCAGCGCCTCGGCCATGCGGCGCATGGGCAGATTGTCCTCGATGACCCACGACATCTCGACGGTGCGGTAGCCACGGGCGCGCAGATGCGGCCGCATGGCCTCGACCAGGGCGAAGGGCACCGCCGCCGCCAGCCCGCCGCAGGCCGCCGCCCGCACCCCCATCAGCGGCACCCGCGCGGCGTCCACCCCGCCCACCTTTAGGCGCCACAACGCCCGCAGCCATCCCCATGGCAGCAGCCGCCCCCCCAGGTCGCGGATGGCGCGGTTGACGTCGGGCAGGGTCACCAGCATGCCCACCGGCCGGCCGTCCAGCTCGGCGAACCAGGTCAGATCGGCATCGATCACCAACCGCATCTCCTCGCCCAGGGCGAACATCTCATCCTCGGTGAAGGGCACGAAGCCCCAGTTCCCGGACCAGGCGTCGTTGAAGATCGCCAGCGCCCGGGCGACCTCGGCATGGTAGTCGGCGAGATCGAGGCGCCGCAGCCGCAACCGGTCGGAGCCGGTGCCGGCGAGCAGGCGGCGCACGAAGGGCGGCGGCGCGGCGTCCACCGGCACCGAATAGGCCAACAGGTCCCTGGCCTTGACGTAACCCAGCCGCTCCAGCGCCGGCGCCAGATGGGGCAGGTCGTGGGGGGTCATCACCGAGGGCGGCGTCTGGTGCCCATCCACCAGCAGCCCGCACTCCTGGTTGACCGACAGGTTGAACGGCCCGCGCGCGCGGCGCATTCCCCGCCACCCCAGGAACGCCTCGGCCGCCCTCATCAGCGCCGCCACCGCCTCATCGTCATCGTCCTCGGCCGCCAGCAGGCCGAAATGGCCCGTCCGCCCGTGCAGGTCGACGGCCATCTGATCCACCTGGGCCGACGCCCGCCCGACCACCCGGCCGCCGCGCCGGGCCAGGAACAACTGCACCTCGGCATGGGCGAAATAGGGGTTGCGGGCCGGATCGACCGCCGCCCGCCGCTGCACCAGCAGCGGCGGCACCCAGGCCGGATCGGCCCGGTGCAGGCGGTCGGGCAGACGGATGAACTCCTCGCGCTCGGCCCGGGTGGTGACCGGGATGACCTCGATCGCCTGACGCATCCGACCTCCGCTCAGCCCTCGGCGTGAAGAAGCATGGCGCCGCCCAGGCTGGCGAACACCGCGTGCGCCAGCCAGGCCGCCAGGAGCGGCGGCAACAGCCCCGCCTCCCCCAAGGCCGCGAGAATCCCGTCCAGCAGCAGATAGGACAAGCCGGCCGCAAGTCCCACCGCCATTCCGGCGGGGACCCCGCCATTGCGGCGAAGACCCCGGGCGACCGGCGTAGCCAACAGGATCATCACCGGCCCCATGACCGGCCGGGCGCGGGCGCGGGCCAGCCGCTGGCGGTAGACCGCGGGCGGCCGGTCGCCAGCCCAGGCGCCGTCCAGGATCCTCCGCATGGTGGCGGACGACAGCACCGGTTCGCCACGGGCCAATTGGAGCAGATTGGCGGGCGGGACACCCTGCGGCCAGCGCAGGACGGCGACCGTCGTCGCCCCGCCGCCGCCACCCCGCGTCTCGGCCTCCGCCAGCCACCAGCCGCCGTCGCGCCAAACGGCGGCCGGCGCCCGCACGACCAGGACCAGCCGGCCCGCCGCGTCGCGGCGGTACAACTCGACATCCTCCAACCGATGCCCTCTCGCCGTCACCCGCGCGCCGACGATGTCGAGCCCGGCCCGGAACCAGACGCGCCCGCCCGCTTCCGGGGTGGGATCGGTCGCCGCCCACCAGCCGGCGAAGGCGTCATCGGCGGCCGGGGCCAGCCGGTCGGCCACGACCAGGCCCAGCAGCGCCGCCGCCAGCGCCGCCGGCAGCAGCCACGACACCAGCCGGCCCACCGCCACGCCGGCCGCCCGCATGGCGGCGATCTCGCCCCGCCACGCCAGGGCGGCGAAGGTCAGCACGGCGGCGGCCAGGATGGCGATGGGGACGGCCGGCGCGGTCACCAGCGGCAGCCGCAGCAGGGCATAGCGGGCCATCCCCGCCGCACCCAGCCCGCGCTCGACGATCTCGTCCGAGCGGTCCATCAGGTCCACCAGCTGCAGCACCGCCGCGAGCCCGACCAGGACGGTCACGAACCTCGCCGCGAACAGGCGGCTGAGATAGCGACCCAGGGTCACGCGCCGGCCCTCCGGTCCAGGCGCAGGAAGACGCCGGCGGCCACCACCGCGAACAGGCCGGCCGGCGCCCAGATCGCCGCCGCCGGGCCAACTTGCCCGGCATCGGCCAGCCCCTCGCCGGTCAGCAGCAGGTGGTGGAACAGGAACAGGGCCAGCCCACCCAGCGCCAGCCCGCTCCCGCGCGGAGCCCGCTTGGCGGCGGTGGCCACGCCCACGGCCAACAGGGGCACGAAGGCCACCGACAGGATGCGGGCCAGGCGGGCGTTGTATTCCGAGCGGCGGCGGTCGCTGTCCAAGGCCCCGGCCAGCTCGGGCAGGGTCAGCTCGCGTTCCTCGGCGCCGCGCGGCCGGAACGGGGTCGGCGCCACGCGCACGGTGACCACGTCGGTCAGGCCCGCGAAGGCGAGGTCGCGCCAGGCGCCGCCGGGCTCGCGCCGCACCAGGACGCCGTCCGCCAACTGGATGCGGGCGCGGCTGGCGTCGCCGTTCAGCGTGATCCGCCCTTCCCTGGCGGTGGTGACGGTGACGGCGCCGTCGCCGTCCTGCTGGCGGACGAACACGCCCTCCAGCCGCCGTCCCCCGTCCGCGACCCGCTCGGCCGAGATCAGGACGCCCTCCGCCACCCGCACCAGGGTGCGCTCGGGCAGGCTCATGTCCCAGACCTCCTGGCTCACCGCGTGAACCAGCGCACGGTAGCCGTAGCGGCCCAGCGGCTGCAGCCAGCCCACCACCGCGAGGTCGGCCGCCGCCGCCGCCAGACCCAGCAGCAGGAAGGCGCGGCTGGCCCGCCGCAGCGACACCCCGGCGCCGCGCAGGGCGTCCAGCTCGTTGTCCGACCGCAGCCGGCCGACCACCAGATGGACGGCCAGGAACAGCGCCGCCGGGATGGCCAGGCCCAGGTAATGCGGCATCAGGTTGAGCGCCATCCACCCGACCAGGTCCAGCGGCCCGCCGCCGCTGGTGACCAGCCGCAGCAGCCGGAGAAGCCGCTCCATCAGCAGCGCCGCCATCACCACCACCAGCGTGGCGGCGAAGGGGCGCATGGTCTCGGCCAGGAGAGCCCGGTCCAGGGTATTGAAGACGGGGATGGGCATCGCCCAGATATGGTCGCGTGGCCCCTCCCCGACAGCCTGGACCATGGTTCTGCCCGCCGCCGTGCCCCTGCTGCTGATGGCCCTGGCGGCCGTCGCCCCCTCGGCGCCAGACTGCGCCGGCGCCCGGGTGCGCCTGGAGCTGACCGTGACCGGCCTGCGCTCGGACCTTGGGCTGGTCACCGTGGTGGTCTATGGCGACCGCCCCGAGGACTTCCTGGTCAGGGGCCGCCGGCTGGCCAAGGCGCGCCTCGCCATCGCCGGCGGCCGCGCCACGGCCTGCCTGCCGCTGCCCCATGGCGGCATCTTCGCCCTTGCCGCCTATCACGACGAGGACGCCGACGGGCGCTTCGACCGTTCGTGGATCGGCCTCCCCGACGAAGGCTTCGCCTTTTCCAACGACCCGCCCACCCTGGCCGGCCTGCCGGCCTTCGACGCCGTCACCTTCGTGGCGCGCTCCGGAAGCAACGGGATGGCGATCCGGATGCGGTACCCCTGACGCGCCAGCGGCCTCGCCGGCTGGGCCGTCGCGGCCCGACCATCGGCCCGTGTATCGATGAGGCGATGCCCGAGACCACGACACGCCGCCTCGCCGCCCGCTGGATCGGAACGACCCCGATCCGCGTCTGGGGCGTGCCGACGACCGAACGCCTGCGCCGGTCGCTGGTCCATGCCGGCATCTGGGACGCCGGCGACTGGAGCGGCGCGGTTCCCAAGGGCGCCACCGGCGTGCTGCTGTTCCTGGGCGACCACGTCTACGACGATGCCCTGGTGCGCGCCTTGGCGCGGTCCCCGGGCGCCGTGGTGGCGCGCGACGACGGCCTGGCGGCCTGCGCCCATGCCGTCCCCGACGATGCCGGGCGGGTCGCCGCCATGCTGGCCTCGCGCCATCCCGGCATCCGCGCCCGCGCACCCGAGGAGATCGTGCCCGCCCATGCCGTCGCGCTGCGCCGCCGCGCCGATCCCTTCGTGCTGGAGGTGAACGGATCCAGCCGCCGCGCCGTCGAGGACCGGCTGTTCGCGGCCAGCTACAAGGGCGTCACCGACGCCGTCACCAAGTATCTGTGGCCCGCCCCGGCCAGGGCCGTCTGCCGCGCCTGCGTGCGGGCGGGCCTGACCCCCAACGCGGTGACGCTGGCCAGCCTGGGGCTGGCGGCGGCCGCCTTCCTGCTGTTTTGGGACGGACGGCTGGCGGCCGGGCTCGCCTGCGCCTGGGCCACGACCTTCCTCGACACGGTGGACGGCAAGCTCGCCCGCGTCACCCTGACCTCGTCGCGGCTGGGCGACGCCCTCGACCACGGCCTCGACCTGATCCATCCGCCGTTCTGGTGGTGGGCGTGGTGGATGGGCGCTGGCGGCGTCGATCCCGGCGCCATCACGGTGGTGGTGGCGGGCTATGTCCTGCTGCGCATGCAGGAGGGGCTGTTCCTCAAGCTGTTCGGCATGGAGCTTCACGTCTGGCGGCCCTTCGACAGCCGTTTCCGGCTGATCACCGCCCGCCGCAACCCGATCCTGGTGATCCTGACCGCCGCCCTGCTGCTCGGCGACCCGGCCGAGGGGCTGCGGGCGGCGGCGGCGTGGACATTGGCATCGCTGGGCGTTCACGCGATCCGCATCCTGCAGGCGCTTCGCGTCCGACAAGAGAAAGGGCTCCTGGCGTCATGGCTCGACCGATCCCCTTCGCGGTGATCCGCAACCCCCGCTCGGGCGGCAACCGCGGCGCCGACGGCCGCGCCCACGTCATCGCCCGCGCGCTGGGCATGACGTTGGCCGAACCCGACACCCCCGCCGCCCTGGACACCGCCCTGCGCCGCTTCCGGGCCGACGGGGTCGGGCTGCTGGGCATCGATGGCGGCGACGGCACCGTGCGCGAGGTGGCCTCGGCCCTGTCCCGCATGGCCTGGACGCCAAGGCTGGCGGTGGTGCCGTCGGGCCGCATCAACCTCATCGCCCGCGACGTCGGCCTGAGGCGCGGCGGCGAGGCCGGACTGCGCCAGGTCGCGGTGCTGGCCCGCGAACGCGGCGAGGCCATCCGCGTGGAGCGGCGGCGGCTGCTGCGGCTGGACCGTGCCGGCAAGCCGCCGCTGTTCGGCATGTTCGCCGGCGCCGCCGCCTTCACCGACGCCTGCCGGGTGACCAACACCCATATTCATCCGCGCGGCCTGGGCGGACAGGCCGCGATCGCCGCCGGCATCGCCGCCGCCCTGGCCCGCGCCGCCGCCGGCCGCGGCACCGACGGCCTGCCGATGAGGGTGGCGGTGGACGCCGCCGCGCCCATCGACGGGCGGCGCTTCCTGCTGCTCGCCACGACCTTGGACCGCCTGCCGCTGGGGCTGTGGCCGTTCTGGGCCGAGGGCGCCGGCGCCGTCCATCTGCTCGACGTTGCGGCGCCCCCCCGCGCCCTGCCCCGCGCCCTGCTGCCGCTGATGGTGGGCTGGAAGCGCCCGTGGATGTCCGGGGCCGGCTACCGCAGTCGCGACGCCGACGCCGTCGAGCTGGAACTGTCGGAACCGCTGGTGCTGGACGGCGAGGAGTTCCCTCCCGGCGCCGACGGCCGCATCCGCCTGTCGGCGGGACCGGAGATGGAGTTCGTCCGCCCGTGAACCCCGATGCCGACGCCGCCGTCGCCGACTTCGCCCGGGTCCTGGCATGCCGGACCCCGGGAGCAGTGGCGGTGCTGTTCTACGGCTCCTGCCGGCGCGACGGCACGCTGGACGGCCTGCTGGATTTCTACGTGCTGACCGAAGGGCCGTTGTCGGTGCCGCATCGGCTGCTGCCGCCGACGGTGTCCTTCGCCGCCCATGGCAACCTGCGGGCCAAGGTGGCGGTCATGGACCTGCCCGCCTTCCGCCGGGCCATGCGCCCCGAGGCCGTCTCGACCCATTTGTGGGCCCGCTTTTGCCAGCCGGCTTCGGTGGCCTGGAGCCGCGACGACGACGTCGCCGCCGAGGTGGCTGCCGCCCTGGCCGACGCCACTCGGGCCGCCGCCTGGTGGTGCGCGCGTATCGCCGACGGCGATTGGTCCGTGCTGTTCCGCCACACCTACGCCGCCGAGCTGCGCGCCGAGGGGCCGGATCGGGCTCGGCTTCTGGCGGCGGCGGACCGGCGGATCATCCCCCTCGACGCCGTCGCCGAGGAGGACAAGCGCGCCGCGCGCCGCGCGTGGGCGTGGCGGTGGCGGCTGGGCAAGGTCCTGGCCGCCGCCCGTCTGGTCAAGGCCGCGTTCACGGCGGCCGGCGGCGCCGACTACCTGGCCTGGAAGATTCAGCGCCATACCGGGCGGCCGGTCGAGCTGACACCGTGGCAGCGGCGGCACCCGCTGCTGGCCACGCCGGTGCTGGTGCCGCGCCTGTGGCGGCGCGGCCTCATCCGCTGACGGCGCGGCGCGGCCGGCCGAGCAGGCCGACCTCGGCCCCCACCTCGGCGACCACCCGCGCCGCCGCGTCCAGTTGCGCCGGCTCGTGCGCGGCGGACACCGACGAGCGCAGCAGGCACAGCCCCCGGGGGGTGGCCGGCGGCAGCGCCAGGTTGATGTAGATCCCCCGCTCCACCAGACGGTTCCAGAAGGCGATGGCGGTTCCGGCGTCGGGAACGCGGATGGACAGGATCGGCGTCGGGTCCGCCCCCAGCTCGAAACCGGCAGCGGTCAGCGCCGCGTGCAGGCGGCGGGCGTTGTCCGCCAGCCGCGCGCGTAGGGCCGGCTCCATGGTCAGGCGGTCGAGGGCGCGGGCCACCGAGGCGATCACCGACGGCGGCAGCGAGGCGGTGAACATATAGGGCCGGCAGGCCAGCCGCAGCAGCTCGAACCCGTCCACGTCCGAGGCGCAGAAGCCCCCCACCGCGCCCAGGCTCTTCGAGAACGTGCCGACCACGAAATCCACCTCGGCCTCGACGCCGGCCTCCTCGGCCAGACCACGGCCGTGCTCGCCCAGCACCCCCAGCGAATGGGCCTCGTCCACCAGCAGGTGGGCGCCGTGCTCGCGCTTGATGGCGGCGATCTCGGCCAGGGGCGCGCGGTCCCCGAGCATGGAATAGATGCCCTCGACCACGATCAGGGTGTTGCCGGTGGACGGCAGCCGCGAAAGCCGGCGCGCCAGGTCGCCGGGATCGTTGTGGCGGAAGCGGGTGACGCTGGCCGGCGACAGCCGCACCCCGTCGTAGATGCTGGCGTGGCTGTCGGCATCGATGACGATGTGGTCGCCCGGCCCCACCAGCGACGACAGCATGCCCAGATTGGCTTGGTAGCCGGTGGAGAACACCATCGCCTGCCGTCGGCCCAGGAACCCGGCGAGCTTGGCCTCCAGGTGATGATGGCCGCCATAGGTGCCGTTGGCGATGCGCGAGCCGGTGGTGCCGGTTCCCTCGCCCGCCAGCGACGACGACGCGGCGGCCACGCAGTCGCCGTCGAAGGTCAGGCCCAGATAGTTGTTGGTGCCCAAGAGCAGCACCGGCCGGCCGTGCAGCACACCCTCGGTGGGCGACAGCACGGCGTCGAAACGAACGTCGAAGGGATTGGCGCCTTCCAGCCGATCGAGGGCCTCGCGCAGGGGGGTCAGGTGCTGAAGAAGGGTCATGTGGCCGCCGTCCGCTGTTCGAGGATGCCCGACACCACCCGGGCAAGGTCATCCACGGTTTCCACCTCGCCCAGCCGGTCGAGCGGGAAGACGAGATCGAATTCGTCCTCGACGGCCATCACCAGATCCATGACGGCGACGGAATCCAAGCCGAGATCGCGGATGACGGCGCTTCCCGTGACCGCCTCGGCGCGCGGCACCCGTTCCGTCACCAGACGGACGACCCGCGAGGCGACGCTTTCATTCGACATCACGTTCCTCCAGGCAACTTGGCGGACACGAAGCATGGCACGGCGCCGCCGCCGCCCCAACCGAGCGGACGGGCAAGCGGCCCAAGCTCTTCGGTGGGAGGCCGCCCCGCGCGATCGGTCATAGCCATCCGTTGCTCCGGTACCATTCGGCGGTGCGGCGGAACCCGTCCTCCAGGCCGACCCGCGGCCGCCACAACGACGGAGGCGGCAGCCGGTCGGGATCGCAGGCCCAGTCACCATGCAGCAGTTCCGCCACCTTGCCCGGCGACGCCACGGGCGAGCCGCCACCGGCCAGCAGCCGCGCGACGGCAAGGGCGGCCGCCACCACCGCTCCCGGCACCGCCACCAGCGGCGGGTCGCGGCCCAGCGCGGCGGCGGCGGCGCGGGCGATGGCGCTCCAGCCGTGGGCGCCGTCGCCCACCTCCCAACTCGCCGTCCCCGCCTCGGGGGAACAGGCGGCGACCACGGCGCGGCCGGCATCCTCGACGTGCAGGAGCGCCATGCGGGCCCGGGGCCGGCGCGGAACGGGGACCAGCGGCAGCATGGCGGCACGGAACACCGGCAAGCTGGCGCGGTCGCCGGGGCCATAGAGGGCGCAGGGGCGAAGGACGACCGAGGAGGCCGCCCGGGCCGACTCGAGCAGCGCCACCTCGCCGGCGGCCTTGGTGGCGGCATAGGGCGACAGCGTCGGCTCGCGCGCGGCCAGCGACGACACCGCCACCACCCGCGCCGCCGGCGCCGCGACCCGGATCGCCTTGCCCAGGTTGCGGGCCCCGCCCACGTTGACCAGACGGAAGCCCTTGGCGTCACGGCAATGAGTCAGGGCCGCCATGTGCACCACCACATCGGCGCCGGCCACCAGCCGCCGCAGCGCGTCCTCGTCGGCCAGCGAGCCCTCGACAAGCTCCCCTGGCGCGGCGCGCGGCGTGCGGACCAGTTGCCGCACCCGCCATCCGTCGGCGCGCAGCCGCGCCACCACCGTCCGGCCCAGGAAGCCGGTCCCGCCGGTCACCGCCGCCAACGGGGCCGAGGTCATCCGAACACGCCCTCGGCCAGCAGCAGCCGGGCCTGGGCGCGGGCCAGCTTTCCCGACGAGGTGCGGGGCAGCGAGCGCGGCGGCACCAAGACCACCCGGCACAGGACGCCGCTGGTCGCCATCACCTGGGCCACCAACGCCTCCACCAGCCGATCGCGCTGGACGGTGTCCGGGACACGACACTGGACCAGCAACACCACCTGCTCGCCGCCGTCACTGCCCGGATGGGGCACGGCGGCGACGTCGCCGGCCCGCAAGGGCCGCACCTGCTCGGCGGCCCACTCCAGGTCCTGGGGCCACAGATTGCGTCCGTTGACGATGATGACGTCCTTGGCCCGGCCGGTGATGACCAGTTCGCCCTCCACCACCGCGCCCAGGTCGCCGGTGTCCAGCCACCCGCTCGGATCAAGGGCCCGCGCGGTCTCCTCGGGCTCGCGGAAATACCCCTCCATGACCGATGGCGAGCGCACCATGATCCGGCCGACCTCGCGCTCGGCCAACCGCCGTCCGCCGGCATCGACGATGCGCAGCTCCGTCCCGGGCAGCGGCATGCCGCAGCGGGCGAGCATCCGCGACCGGCGGCCGGCCAGGGCGGGAGCGATCCGCCCCTCGGATTCCAGCCGGTCGAGGTCGACATCCTCGGCCATCAGGTCGCGGCCCGGCGGGGTCATGGTCACCGCCAGGGTCGCCTCGGCCAGCCCGTAGCTGGGCACCAGCGCCCCGGCCCGGAAGCCGGCGGGGGCGAAGGCGTCGGCGAAGCGGCGCAGCACGTCGGGACGGATCATGTCGCCGCCGATGCCGGCGACCCGCCACCGCGACAGGTCAAGGTCCTCGCAGGCGGCCCGGCGGGCGGCGAGGTCATAGCCGAAGCCCGGGCTGTAGGACAGCGTCCCCCGGGCGTCGGACATCAGCCGGGGCCAGATCGCCGGATTGCGCACGAACTCGCGCGTCGGCAGAAGGTGCAGCTCCAGCCCCGCCGCCAGCGGTGCCAGCACGCAGCCCACCAGCCCCATGTCGTGATAGAGGGGCAGCCACGACACCGTGACGTCGCCGGCGACCACGCCAAGGCCGTCACGGATGGCGGCGGCATTGGCCATCACGGCGCGCTGGCTGATCATCGCGCCCTTCGGGAAGCGGGTGCTGCCGGACGAGAACTGCAGGAACGCGATGTCGTCCGGGGTCGGCCCGCGAGGGACGCGCGCCGACGGGGCAAGGTGGTCGATATCGGCCGGTGTCCCGCGCATCCGCAGGTCCGGCGGCAGCAGCCCCGCATGGGCCTCGGCGGAAATGGCGACACAGGCGCCGGCCGCCCGCAATTGCAGCCGCAGCCTTTCGGCATGGGCCGAGCGGTCACCGAAGGCGTTGGGCAGCGGCAGCGGAACCGGAACCAACCCCGCCTTCTGGCAGCCGAAGAACAGGCGCAGGAAGTCGAGGTCGGTCTCGGCCATCAGACCGATCCGGTCGCGCCGGTCCAGGCCCAGCGAGGCCAGGCGGCTGGCGCAAAGTCCGGACAGACGGTCGATCTCGGCCCAGGACGACGTCGCGGATACCGACCCGCGTGGACCGTGGATGACGAGGGCGGCCGGGGAACGGGCGGACAGGGCGTCGATCAGGGTGCGTGCGGTCATCGCGATTCGGGGAGCGGCCAGGACAACCCCCCTCATGTCGATCCCGCCACTCCCGGGAACAACTCATCCGGACGGCGGGTCCCCCGAACGCCCAGGTGCGCATCCGGCCGGCCATGGATAGCCTTGATCCACCATGCCGTCGCCCACCGTCGCCTTCCTTCTTCATGCACCGTCCGGGGGCGGCGCCCAGCGGCGCACCATCCGCCTGGCCTCGGCCCTGGCCGGGCGGGGGATGGCGGCGAGCCTGCTGTTCATCGCCCGCGACGGCCCGCTGGCCGACCAGATTCCCGCCGGTCTTCCGGTGACGGTGCTGGGAGCGCCGCCAGTGCCCCGGGGGTGGCAATGCGGGGCGGCGGTGCCGGCCCTGGTCCGCCATCTGCGTGCCGATCCGCCGGCCGTCCTGGTGGCGGCCGCCAACCACGTCCATCTGACGGCGCTGGCCGCCCACGCGCTGGCGGGCCGCCCCTGCCGGCTGGTGATCCGGGCCAGCAACCACCTTGTCGGCGGCGGCCGCGGCCGGCCGGTGCGCGACTGGCTGCGCCGTCGCGCCGCCCGCCTCTACGAGCACGCGGATCTGGTGGTGGCGGTCTCCGAGGAGATCGCCCACCAGACCCGCGCGCTGGCGCCGTCGGCGCCGGTCGTCAGGCTGCCCAACCCGGTGGTGGACGACAGCTTTCCCGCCCGCATGGCCCAGCCGGTGAAGCATCCATGGCTGCCGCCGCGACAGACGCCGGTGATCCTGGGCGTGGGGCGCCTGGACCGGCAGAAGGACTTTCCCACCCTGCTGCGGGCGGCGGCCCGCATCGGCGCGCGGGTGATCCTTCTCGGCGACGGGCCCGAGCGGACCCATCTGGAGCAATTGGGCCGCGCCCTCGGCATCCAGGTGGACCTGCCCGGCTTCGTGCCGGACCCGTTGCCCTGGATGGCTCAGTGCGGGGCCTTCTGCGTCAGCTCGGCCTGGGAAGGGATGCCGGGCGCGTTGATCGAGGCCATGGCCTGCGGCGCCCCGGTGGTAGCCACCGCCTGCCCGGGAGGCACCGTCGAGGCGGTGGAGGGCGGCCGTCTGGCACCCTTGGTGCCGGTGGGCGACGACGCCGTCATGGCGGCGGCGTTGGCGGCGGTCCTTCGGCGCCCTCCCGATCCGGCGGCGCTGAAGCGCAAGGCGGCCGAGCATTCGGTGGCGGCGTCGGCGGAGGCCTGGGCGGCGGCGCTCGGTCGGCTAGCGCCTTGACGGCGATCACCGCCAGCGGGCCCAGCGCCACGGCGGCGGCGATGATCGCCGCCCAGCCCGCCCCCCTCAGACCGACCGCCGGGGCCAGCGCCACCAGCAGTCCCACGTGAACCGCCGCCGCCGCCGCCTTGGCGGCCACCACCGCGCCCGTCCGCCCCAGGGCGATCAGGGCCGGCTCCAGCGGCACCGCCGCCATCGCCAGCGACGCCGCCACCGCCAGCAGCGCCAGCAGCGGCGCCGCCAAGGTGAAACCGGGACCGGCGACCACACCCAGGAGCGCCCCTCCCCATCCGCCCAGGAGCGCCACCGCCAGGCCGGCGACCGGGGCCACCACCAGGCCGACCCGGCGCAGCATGGCCCGCAAGCGCTTGCGGTCGTCGCCCACCGCCAGCCGCGCCGCCTCGGGATAGAGGGCCTGGGCCAGGAAGTCGGCCGGCTTGGCGGCGGCATCGGCGATCTGGCGGCAGACCCGGAACAGCCCCGCCGCCGCAGGCCCCAGCAACGAGCCCAGGATGAGGGTGGCAAGGTGGCCCGGCGCCAGGGCGATGATCGAATTGGCGCTGGTCAGCAGGAAGAAGCCGAGGATGCCCGGATGGTCGGCGCGGATGCCACGCGGCGAACGCAGGCGGCCGCCATTGGCGGCCAGACGCCGGAGCGCGGCCGGGAACGGCATCACCCCGGCCCCCACCGCCGCCAGCCACCACGCCAACGCGAATGCCTCGATGCCCGCCCCCGCCGCCCAGGCGACCAGGGCGCCGCCAAGCCGGATCAGGTTGCCGGTGGCCGATTGCGCCGCCAGCAAATCGAAGCGATCGAACAGGCGCAACAGGCCGGTGGCGGTGCCGGCGACCAGGAACACGACCGCCGTGCCGTAAAGGGGCACCAGCGCCACCACGTCCGCCGGCCAGCCCAGGCCCGCCGCCACCACCGGGCCGGCCAGGACCATGAACGCCAGGCCCGCCACGGCGCTGCCGGCGTCCAGGGCCAGCGAGAACGCCACCAACCGCCCGAGGTCGCCCCGGCCATTCAACGCCTGGGCGCCATAGCGGACCACGCCTTGCCACGACTGGAATTTGGCGACCTCGGCGGTGAACTGCACCAGCGACTGCAACATCACCAGCCGCCCCAGCCCCTCGGGCCCCAGCGCCCGCGCGGCCACCGCCAGCACGGCCAGGCCGATCACGGCGTTGGCCGCCTTGCCGCCCAGCAGCCAGCCGGTGTTGCGCGCCAGACGGCGGAGAATGGGATCGGGCATGGGGGGGATATGGGCAAGCCGCCGTCCCACCTCCAGCTTGACTCATCGCGGTCTCCCTCCCCCCCGCCTTCGCGGGGGGAGGACTCACCGGTCAGTGACTGGTGCCCGACGAATAGGTGATCTTGTTCCAGACGTTGTACTTGCCGATCGGCTGGCTCATGGGAATGCGCTTGACCTCGTCGAAGGTCGCGGCGTCCAGGACCAGCAGGGCGCCGTCGTCCTCGGACAGCGACACCAGCGCGTACCTACCGTCGCGGCTGAATTCCACATGGCGGGTCAGACGGCCGGGGGCGGGCCGGACCGTCCTCACGATCTCCAAGCTGCGGGTATCGATGATCTGAAGGGCGTCCTTCTCCTTGCCCATGGAGACGTCCACCCAGGCGAAGGGCGTGTTCTCGTGCCCGCGCATGAAGAACCCCGGCCCCAGCGTCGGAATGCGCTTGACGGTCTTCCAGGTCCGCATGTCGATAACGCTGACCACCGCCTCCTTGAGATGCGGGGTGGCCATCATCAGGCGGCCGTCGTTCTCGAAGACGATCCCCGAGCCCAGATGCGGCATGCCGGCCAGGTCGAGATCGGCCACCTTGCGCTTGAGGTCGAGATCGACCACCAGCCCCTTGCCGCCGTCGCGGCTGGCGCCCATCACCCGCTCGTAGGTGGGGTCGAAGAAGAAGTCGTCCATGAAGTCGGGCACCCGGATGCGCAGCGCCTGGAAGCGGCCGCCGGTGGAGACGCCCTCCTCCATGCCGGGTTCATACGAGTGCACCAGCCCGTTCATCACCGGACCGGCGTCATCCGCATAGGGAATCTCCCAGATTTCCTCGATGTCCCTCAGCGCCACCACGAAGCTGTGGCGCGGCGGCGCGGTGTAGACCGCCGAGACGCGGCTGGTCTTGCCCTCGTCGCCCCTGACCGGAATCACCTGCATGGGCGACAGGTCGCGGGCGTCCAGGGCGACCAGCGTGTGCGGCAGGACGTTGCCCACCATCAGGAAGCGGCCGTCGTCGGACACCGCCACGTTGCGGGTATTGATGCCGGCGCGGATCTCGGCCACCGTCTTGCCGGTCCACATGTCGTATTTGGAGATCCAGCCGTCGCGCGACGCCAGGTAGACCCAGCGGCCGTCGGGCGAGTACTTGGCGCCGCCATGGACCGCGAACCGGCTGGCGAAGCGGACCAACGGCTCCATGCGGTCGCCGTCGAGGATGGTGACGTGGTGGTCGCCGCCCTCCACCACCGTGAACAGGTTCATGGGGTCGCTGGCGAACGGCGGCGCGGCCGGGAACTCGTCCTTGGACACCACGTGACTGGCCTTGATCTGCGCCATTCCCCAATCGGGAACCGCCGGCAGCGGCGTGTAGACGTATTGCGCCAGCGCCTTGATCTGCTCGGCCGACAGCTTGTCCTTGAATCCGGCCATCTGGGTGGCGGCGCGGCCGTCGGCGATGATCTTCTCGGCCTGGGCCGGCCGCAGACGGCCGAGGTTCTCGGGCAACAGCGCCGGCCCGATGGCGCCCAGGCGGTCGGCGCCGTGACATTCGGCGCATTGCTCGACATAGAGGCGCGAGATGTCGGCGGCGTGGGCGGGCACGGCGGCCAGGAGCGCGAGGGCCGCCAGGGCCCCCCTCCCGACCTCCCCCCACGCGCGGCGCGGGGGAAGGGGCCGGACGCTCCCTCCCCCGGCCACGCCGGGGGAGGGCTGGGGTAGGGGCATGGTGACCATCACGCGATCTCCTGGTCGGTCAGATAGCAGCCGGGGTCCTCGCCCCAGCGGTCCTGGGTGATGCGCTCGGCGCGGACGCGGCTGTTGCCGTTGCACACCGCCAGCCAGCGGCAGCCGCCGCAGCGGCCGTTGAGCTTGCGTGGATGCGCCTTGAGGCCGGCCATCAACGGGTTGGAAAGGTCGGACCAGATTTCCGAGAAGGGGCGCTCGCGCACGTTGCCCAGGCGCTCGTGCCACCACATGGTGTCGGGATGCACCCAGCCCAGGTTGTCGATATTGGCGACGTTGACGCCGCTGGCATTGCCGCCCCACTGGATCAACTTGGCCTCGATATGGGGCGCCTTGTCGGGAAAGGTGCGCCGGACCCAGTCGAGGAAATAGGGACCGTCGGCATCGTTGTTGCCGGTGACGAATTCCCGCTCGCGGCCGGCGAGGCGGTCGGCGAGGCAGGTGTCGAACAGCAGGTCCATGGACAGCCGCGTGGTCCTGCTCTCGGCATCCTCGCCGCGATTCTTGTTGCCCCGGCCGGCATAGTTGAGGTGCGACAGATAGAACTTGTCGATCCCGTCCCGGTCCATCAGGTCGAGGATGCCGGGCAGGTTGCCGGCGTTGTCGCGGGTCATGGTGAAGCGCAACCCCACCTTGACGTCGCGGCCGCGGCAGCGGCGGATGGCGGCCATGGACTCGGCATAGGCGCCGTCCTTGCCGCGGAACAGGTCGTGGACCCGGCCGATGCCGTCGATGCTGATGCCCACGTAGTCGAAGCCGACCTCGGCGACCCGGTCGGCGATGGCATCGTCGATGAGGGTGCCGTTGGTGGACAGGCCGACATAGAAGCCCAGCCGCTTGGCCTCGGCGCCCAACTCGAAGATGTCGGGCCGGAGCAGCGGCTCGCCGCCGGACAGGATCAGCACCGGCACGCCATAGGCCCGCAGGTCCGTCATCACCGCCACCGCCTCGGCGGTGGACAATTCGCCGGCGAAGTCCTTGTCGGCCGAGATGGAATAGCAGTGCCGGCACAAGAGGTTGCAGCGGCGGATCAGGTTCCAGATCACCACCGGGCCGGGCGGATCGCGGCGCGGCCGGATCGGGGTGGGCGAGTCCAGCTCGCGCATGAATTGGGACAGGCGGAACATGGGCGCGCTCCGTTCGCTTCAGGACAATCTCAGGCCGGTCTTCTTGAGGATGCGGGTGGAGAAGAGAACCATGTGGCTCCGGCTCAGGCCGTTCAGCCGCCGCGCCAGGTCGACGACCAGCGACCCGGCGGTGACCTCGTCGCGGGCATGGATCATGGCGAACAGGTTGTAGGGCCAGGCGGGCGGCATGCGCGGCCGCTGGTAGCAATGGCTGACGAAGCCGGCGGCGGTCAGCCGTTCGCCGGCCTCGGCCACGTCCTCGTCGGCCACGTCCCACACGGTCATGCCGTTGAACCGATAGCCCAGGGCGTAGTGGTTCGGCACCGCGCCGATGCGGCGGATGACGCCGGCATCGAGCATGCGCTCCATGCGTTCCATGACCTCGACGGGGGGGACGCCGACCTCCTCGGCCACGGCGTGGTAGGGCCGCGCGACCAGCGGCAGCCCGTCCTGGGTGGCGACGATGATCCTTCGGTCGACCTCGTCCAGCGTCATGCCTCGATCCTCAAGCCCACGTGGAACTCACGCTCCTTGGGCATGTCGTACACCGGCAGGCCGGTGCGCTCCTGGACTTCGGTCAAGACCCGGTCGACGGTAGCGCGGCTGTCGGCCGCCACCACGAACCACATGTTGAGGGAATGGGCGCGGGCGTAGTTGTGGGCCACCTCGGGAAAGGCGTTGACCACCGCCGCCACCTCGTCGAAGCGCTCGGCGGGAACCGCCATGGCCACCAGCGTGTTGTGGCCGCCGAAGCGGTCGGCGTTGTACATGGGCCCGAAACGCGACAGCACGCCGTCTTCGCGCAGCCGGCGGATGCGGGCGATCATCTCTGCCTCGCCGATCCCGAGCCCATGCGCCGCCTCGGCGAACGGCCGCTCGCAGACGGGAAAGCCGCCCTGCAGCGTATTGACGATGGCGCGGTCGATGGGGTCCAAGGCGGTGGTCATTCCGCCGCCTCCCGCCGCCGCCCGTAGCGGGCCCCGCATTGCTTGAAGCGCCTGAGGCTGAACAGCACCTGGCGGGGATGATGGGCCAGCCCCTCGCGGTCGGCCAGCGCCTCGATGGCCGCCGCCACGGACTCGCGGTCGCGGCCGTGGACCATGGTGAACAGGTTGTAGGTCCAGTCGGGCGGCCGGCGCGGGCGGCGATAGCACAGCGTCACCTCGGGGGCGTTGCCCAGCAGGCGCCCCACCGCACCGACCTCGGCGTCGGGAATGTCCCAGACCACCATGGCATTGGCGCGGTAGCCCAGTTCGTGATGGCGCACGATCACCCCCAGCCGACGGATGATCCCGTCGCGGGCCATGGCCTCCAGGCAGGCCAGCACCTCCGCCTCGCCCATGCCGACCCGCTCGCCGAGCGCCCGGTACGGACGGGAATCGAGGGGCAGGCCGTCGCACAGGGCGGCGATCAGCGCGTGCTCGCGGTCGCTCAGCTCCATCGGATGTCGAACCCCAGGTCGATGTGGAAGTCCTCGAGCAACGGCAGGTCCAGGACGGCGATGCCGGTGCGCGCCGAAATGTCGTCGAGGACCGCCCGCACCTCGTCGCGGCCCGGCGCGGCGACCACGAACCACAGGTTCAGGCGATGGTCGCGCTGGTAGTTGTGGTTGACCTCGGGATAGGCCGAGACCAGCTCGGCGATGCTTTCCAGCCATTCCGGCGGCACCGCCATGGCGGCCAGGGTGCTGGCGCCCACCTTGTGGGGCGTGAACACCGCACCGACCCGGCTGATATGGCCGCTGGCCTTAAGCGCCGCCAGCCGCTCCAGCACCTCGGATTCATCCATGCCCAGACGCCCGGCCAATTCGGCATAGGGCTCGGGGACCAGCGGGAAGTGGTGCTGGAACTCGGCGAGCAGACGGCGGTCGGCGGCGTCGAGCATGGCGGTCACAACCCGATGCGGTGGGCGCGGGCGGTGAAGAAGATCCCCGACGGCTTGGTCGCCGGCATCTCGGCCACCTTCTCCAGGGTGGCGGTGTCGTAGACCACCACCTTGTCGCTGTCGCGGGCACTCATCCACACCCGCTCGCCGCGCGGGGTGAACTCCATGTGCAGCACCGCCTTGCCGGGCTCCAGCGTCTTCAGCAACTTGCGGGTGGGAACGTCGAACACCTGGACCTTGCCGTTGTCGGGCAGGGCGAAATTGACCCACAGCTGGCGGCCGTCGGGGCGCAGCATGGCGAAGACCGGCTGGCCGGCAACCGGAATGCGCCCGGCCTCCTTCCAGGTGTCCATGTCCACCACCAGGACCTCGTGGCGGCCGACGGCCGGCAGGAAGGCGTGGTTGCCGACGGCGGCCCAGCCTTCCAGATGCGGCATCTTGTAGACCGGCAGCGGCTCCTGGCCGCGGCCGTAATGGTCGAGCACCCTCCGCACGCCCTGGCCGGGGTTCCACAGGTCCAGCATGGCGATGCCGTCCTCGCCGAACAGGCCGGCAAGATAGGTGCGGCCGTCGAGGCTGATGAGGGCGTCGTAGGGCTGCTTGCCGATGCCGGTGTGCTTGGTGAGCTTGGGCGCCTTGGGATCCTTGAGGTCGGCCACCCAGATCTCGCCGGAATCGTAGAGCGAGAAGGCGAAGACGTTGTCGGTGGAATCCTCCAGCCCGACCACCTTCGAGCGCTCGCCGTCGGCCCCCACCGCCGGGATGTCGGCCACCAGGTCCAGGCTGTCGGCGTCGAACACCTTGACCCCGCCGGGCTCGTAGTTGGCCACCGCCACCAGGCGTCCGTCCTGGGAGATGGCGCCGCCGATGGAATTGCCCGACTGCACCACCCGCTTGGCGATGCGCCGCTCCAGCAGGTCGACCTTGGTCAGGCCGCCATCGCGGCCGAACACATAGGCGAAGCGCTCGTCGCGCGAGAACACCACCGAGGCGTGTGAGAGGTCGCCCAGCCCCGACACCCGGCCCAGCTGGGTGTTGGTGGTGCTCTCGACCACGATCAGGCGGCCGTCGGCACGTTCGACGATGACGCCGAGGTCGCCGGTCGGGCGCGGAGCGGACGAACAGGCGGCGAGCAGTCCGGCCGCCAGGATGGCGGTCCATCTAGCGGACATCGGTCTCTCCCTTGAGATAGCGCGCGATCCAGTCGGCTTCGGCCTCGTTCAGCATGCCCCGCCACGGAGGCATGGGAGTACCGGGCCGGCCGTCGAGGATGGCGGCCGACAACGCCTCGGCCGGGATCTCGGCCAACCGGTCGCGGGTCAGCGGCAGCCCCAGCCCGCCCTTCATGGTCATGCCGTGGCACGATCCGCAGTCCTGGATCACCATGTCCTTGAGCTCGGCGGCCCGGAGGGCGGTGGGCTCGGAAGCCAGCGCGGGGGTGGCGAGCAGCAGCAAGGCGGCCACCAGCCCCCCTCCCAACCTCCCCCGGCTCATTGCGCCGCCTCCAGCAAATGGCCGGCGCCCAGGCCGGCCAGCGTCACCACCTGGCCGATCATCAACAACGACGGCGGCTGCGGCTGCCAGCGGGCGATGTCGGCGACCAGCAGGTCGAGCGTGGTGATCAGGGTGCGCTGGCGGGGTGTGGTGCCGCGCTCGATGATGGCAACGGGCGTCTCGCCGGGAAGCCCCGCGCCCCGTAGGCCGCCGGCGAGACGCTCCGCGCTCGCGACCCCCATGTACACCACCAGGGTGCAGCGAGGATCCGCAAGCGAGTTCCAATCCAGGTCCAAGTCGCGGTTGTCCTGGAAATGCCCGGTGACCAGCCGCACGCTCTCGGCCAGGCCGCGATGGGTCAGCGGAATGCCGGCGGCGGCGGCGCATCCCGAGGCGGCGGTGATGCCCGGCACCACCTCGAAATCGATGCCCGCCCGCGCCAGATGCAGCGCCTCCTCGCCGCCGCGTCCGAACACGAAGGGGTCGCCGCCCTTGAGCCGCACCACGTCGTCGCCCTTGGCCGCCAGATCCGCCAGCAAAGCGTTGATCCGCTCCTGCGGCAGCGGGTGGCGGCCCGTGGACTTGCCCACATCCACCAGACGGCAGCCGACCGGCACCAGGGCCATGATCGCGTCGCCGACCAGACGGTCGAAGACCACCACCTTGGCGCCCTCGATCAGGCGGCGCGCCTTGCAGGTGAGCAGGTCGGGATCGCCCGGCCCCGCGCCCACCAGCCATACCTTGCCTCGGTTCCCCATTTCGGCCTCCCCCGTCAGGGCGTTAAGGAACCACCTCCACGACGCCCTTCATCTCGCGATGGGGGCCGCAGGTGTAGGGATACCGGCCGGGCTTGTCGAAGGTCTTGCGGAAGCTGTCGCCCGGAAACAGGCGGTCGCTTTCCCCTTCCCCCTCGAACAGGACGGAATGGCTGGTCCGCTTCTCCCCGTTCAGCCACTCCACCACCGTCCCCGGCGCCACCCGCACCACGTCCGGCTGGAACCGGTACTTGTCGATGACGACCCGCACCGTTTCGCCGCCCAGGGCGGGAAAGGCGGCAAGGAAGAGGAACACCGCGAGCGTGGCCGCCGATCCGGTCGATGCGCGCATCACGTCCTCCTCTTCCCCGCCGTCACATCACTGCTTGACCGCCTTGATCTCGCCGTCGGCGCCCAAGCCCAGATGCATGTCCACCGACACGTGGTGGAAACGGCCGTTGGCGTGATCGTCATGGACGGCGAAGCCGACGGTGTAGGCCTTGCCCGCCTCCAGCGACACGTCGCCAGGCGCGGTCGAAGCCAGCTTGCGGGTCATGGTGACGACCCACTTGTTGCCGTCCTTCTTGCCGTCGAACTGCACGCCCTGGCCGCCGGTCATCACGCGCTCGGCGGCGATGTGGCCGTCCTCGGAAACGTTGCCCTTGGACTTCCAGCGCAAGAGGTCCATGAAGCCGCCGTTCTTGAGCAGGGCATCCAGCTCGGCGGCCGGCTTCAGCTTGTCGAAGCTGCCGCGGACGTCGCCGCTGGTGACCAGCGCGGTGCGGCTGTCCACCGAGTACTTGGTAACGTATCCGGCCGAGGTGTCGATTCCCTTGACCGCCGCCAACTTGGCCTTGTCGGGCGCGCTGGGCATGTCGCGGTTGTCGTCGTGACAGGTGCTCCAGCAACCGGCCCGCTGCTGAAGGTCGTTCGCCTTCTCGGGGCTGATCATCATGGCGAACTTGATCTCGTTGTCGGCGTCCATCTTGCCGCCCTGGACGAAGGGCACGTCGGCATGCGACCCGGCCGGAAACTCGAAGCGCATGTAGAGGTTGGTGGCGTCGAACGCCGCCTTGACCTTCAGCGGGATGGCGGCCCGCTTGCCGGGGATGACCTGCTTCTCGGCCTTCTTGCCGGTCACCATCCGGCCGCCCATGTCGGCCTGCTCGCCGGCGTGGCAGTCGGCGCAGCGGTCGCCCTTCTTGACGAAGGAGCGGGCGCCGCCATGGTCGGGGCCGTTCATCACCCATTCGAGGGCGGTCTGGCCGGGGTAGAACAGCACCGTCTCGACCTCGGGGACCTTGCTCCAGTCGGGGGCGGCGAAGGCGGCCGCGGGGATCAGTCCGAGGGCGATCGCGGCCACCCCCAACGTGAAAGCGTTCCTCTGGCTCATGGCTCGAACTCCTTGGCTTCCTCTTCGGTCATCCGGTCCTCGACCGGCTTGTGGGCGATGCCCTTATGGCAGTCGATGCAGGTCATGCCGTCCTCGACCGCGTTCTCGTGCTGCTTGCGGGCCCGGGGCTTCTGGGCCTCGGGATTCATGCCGTCGAAGGCATGGCAGTTGCGGCATTCGCGGGAGTCGCTCGCCCTCATGCGGCGCCACTCGCGCTTGGCCAGTTCCAGACGCTTGGCGTCGAACTTCTCGGGCGTGTCCACGCTGCCCATGACTTTGTGATAGAGCTCGCCGCTGGCCTTGATCTTGCGGACCACCTTGTGGACCCAGTCCTTGGGCACGTGGCAGTCGGGGCAGGTGGCGCGGACGCCCGAGCGGTTGGAATAGTGGATGGTCTTCGTGTATTCCTGGTAGACGTTATTTTCCATTTCATGACAGGAAATACAGAAGCTCATCTCGTTGGTGGCTTCCATGGCGGTATTGAACGCGCCCCAAAAGACGATGCCGCCGACGAACAAGACGGCGGCGCCGACGAGGGATGCGCCAAGAATCTTCGTCTTCGAAAGACGGCGGAAGAATGATTGCTTCTCAGGCATGGCGGTCCCCCGAGGGTCTCCTCTCTCCGGCCAATGCCCCGATAGTTAACATGGACATTCGGGGCTGAACTTGACGTTGGGCAAACGGACCACCCGCCTGCCGACGGCCGGAACCCTATGCCAAGGGCTTCCGCGCGCTTTGTGACCTTGGTCAATTTGCGGAGCCATTTCGCGACCGGATACTTTTCGGCGGCGCCATTTGACTTTGGTTAAAGTGAACAGTTCCAACCCGGCCCATCCTGCCGGAACGATACGCTGGCCCCACGGGGGGAGTACGGCGGTCCATAAGAACTGGAGGTTCAGGATGTGGAAGGGACTTAGGAATGCCTTGTTGCTCTCGGCAATCCCGTTCGCCGTGGGGACGGCGGCGGCCGGGGCGGCCGAGCCGACCCTCTCGCCGGAGGCCAAGGCCGCGAGCGCCAAGATCTACTTCGAGCGGTGCGCCGGCTGCCACGGCGTGCTGCGCAAGGGCGCCACGGGCAAGAACCTCGAGCCCGCCGCCACCCAGAAGCTGGGCCAGACCCGTCTGGAGAAGATCCTCACCAACGGCACCGACGGTGGCATGGTCAACTTCGATGACATCCTGACCAAGGATGAAATCAAGAACATGGCCACCTACATCCAGATGCAGCCGGATGCTCCGCCCGAGTGGGGCATGAAGGACATGCGGGCGTCGTGGAAGGTGATCGTGCCGCCCGAGAAGCGGCCGACCAAAAAGATGAACGACGTCAACCTCGACAACGTCTTCTCGGTCACGCTCCGCGACACCGGCGAGGTCGCGCTGATCGACGGCGACACCAAGAAGATCTGGAACATCGTCAAGACCGGCTATGCCGTCCACATCTCGCGCCTGTCCTATTCGGGCCGCTATGTGTACGTCATCGGCCGCGACGGCAAGCTGGACCTGATCGACCTGTGGATGGAAAAGCCGCAGGTGGTGGCCTCCATCAAGACCGGCATGGACGCCCGCTCGGTGGACACCTCGAAGTTCAAGGGCTACGAGGACAAGTACGCCGTGGCCGGTTCGTATTGGCCGCCGCAGTACGTGATCATGGACGGCCAGACCCTGGAGCCGCTCAAGATCGTCTCGACCCGCAGCAACACCATCGACGGCGAATACCACCCCGAGCCGCGCGTGGCCTCGATCGTTTCCTCGCAGATCAAGCCCGAATGGGTGATCAACGTGAAGGAGACCGGCCTGATCAAGCTGGTCGACTACACCGACATCAAGAACCTGAAGGAAACCACCATCGAGTCCGCCAAGTTCCTGCATGACGGCGGCTGGGACGCTTCCAAGCGCTACTTCCTGGTGGCCGCCAACGCTTCGAACAAGGTGGCGGTGGTCGACACCAAGGAAGGCAAGCTGGCCGCCCTGGTCGACACCAAGGCCAAGCCGCATCCGGGCCGCGGCGCCAACTTCGTGCATCCCAAGTACGGCCCGGTCTGGGCGACCTCGCACCTGGGCGCGGACGTGATCACCCTGATCGGCACCGATCCGGAGAAGCACCCCGACAATGCGTGGAAGGTGGTCGAGGAGCTGAAGAACCACGGTTCCGGCTCGCTGTTCGTCAAGACCCACCCGGCGTCGCACAACCTGTGGGCCGACGCGCCCCTGATGCCCGAGCGCGAGCTGGCCGAATCGGTCACCGTCTACGACATCAACAACCTCGACAAAGGCCCCGAGGTCATCAATGTCGCGGCGATGGCCGGCCTGCCCGAGACCAAGGCGGTCAAGCGCGTGGTCCACGGCGAGTACAACGAGAAGGGTGACGAGATCTGGTTCTCGATCTGGGCCGGCAAGACCGACCCCTCGGCCATCGTGGTGATCGACGACAAGACCCGCAAGCTGAAGACCGTCATCAAGGATCCGAAGCTGATCACCCCGACCGGCAAGTTCAACGTGCACAACACCCAGCACGATATCTACTAAGAACCTCTGTCACCGATCTCACTCGACCCCGGGGCATCGCCCCGGGGTTTTTTCTTTTCCAGAGGTCATAGCCCTTGAGGCGAGGTCTGCGAAAACGCAGGTTCCGATTGACCAAAGGCAAATCCTCCTTAACCAACGTCAAGGATGGGCCGCGCCCGACTCCGGTTCCATTGCCGTCGCGCACATGCGCCACGGAGGGGGAAATGAGTTCCGAGGCCTTGTCGGCATTGCGGCGGACTCCGCTGTTCGAGACAATTCCACCGGCCGACCTGCCCGGCATGCTGGGCGATCCGGCGACGATCGAGCTGACCGTCGGCAGCCGCATCTTCGGTCAGGGGGAAGAGGCGCTGCAGTTGCTGGTTCTGATGGCGGGGGCCGTCGAACTGGTCATCGACCGCCCGGGCTTTCCGCCCGAAGTCGTCGCCCGCCTTGGCAAGGGCGAGACGGTCGGCGCCGATGCCATCACCCCGGGCGGCCGCCATGCCGCCACCGCCCGGGCGGTCGAGCCGGTGCGGGCGGTGGTGGTCTCGGCCCCCAGTCTCCACGCCTACCTGGACGGCAATTTCGACGCCGCCCTGGCCATGATCGCCGCCATGGCCGGCAGCCTGCGCGGCCAGGTCAAGGAGATCACCGAGCTCAAGCTGCAATCCACCACCGAGCGGCTGGCCAGCTATCTCTGCGAGCTGGTCGGCTCCGAAACGGGCCGGACGGTGGTCCATCTGCCGTTCGAGAAGCGCCTTCTCGCCGACCGACTGGGGATGGAGCCGGCGACCTTGTCGCGGGCCTTCGCCAAGCTGCGCGACCTCGGCGTCGAGACCGGGCGCGGCGACCGTGTGGCCATCGGTGACGTGGCGGCGCTTCGGCGTCTGGCCGAGGCGGTGGATCTGCTGAACGAGGGAGGCTTCGCATGACGTGCCCGTGCCGGCCGCTTTGCCTGGTTCCCAAACCCAATTGCACCCGCCCGGCGGGCGCGCTGCCGCGCCACCGCTCCACCGGCCCGGCGCTGGCCGAGTTGATCATGAGCCTGCCGCTGTTCGACGGCCTCGACCGCGAGGTGCTGCAGCGCCTGATGGCCGACGCCACCGCGCTGGCCTGCGAGCGCCGCACGCTGCTGTTCTCGGCCGGCACCGCGTCGGACTGCTTCTATATCGTTCTCGACGGACAGGTTAAGCTGTTCGCCCTGACCCCCGACGGACGCGAGAGCATCGTCGAGGTCTTCACCCCGGTGTCGTCCTTCGGCGAGGCGGCCATGCTGTCCATGGGCGTCTTTCCGCTGCATGCCGAGGTGATCGAGGACGCCACCCTGATCCGGGTGGGACGCAAGGCGTTCGTCTCGACGCTGCGCCAGGACCATGCCGCCGCCTATCGCATGCTGTCGGCGCTGACCCGCTGGCACCAGCGGCTGTCGGGCGAAATCTGGCACCTCAAGGTGCAGCCGCCGTGGCAGCGGGTGGCCGAGTTCCTGCTGGCGCTGACCGATGCCCGCGAGGGGGCGGCACTGGTGTCCCTGCCCTTCAACAAGGAGGTGCTGGCGTCCCGCGTCGGCATCCGCCGCGAAAGCCTGTCGCGGGTGCTGGCGCGGCTGCGCGACATGGGGGTCCGGACCGAAGGCAACGCCGTGCGCATCGACGATGTCGGCTCGCTGCGCCGGATGTGCGTCGAAGCGGGGGCGTGATCAGGTCAGGTCGGCCAGGGTCTCGCCGTCGAGGACGGCCAGGAACGCCGCCAGTGCCCGGTCGATGGTGCCGCGCAGCTTGCAGTCCGGGATCGGACAGGCCGGCTTTCCGTCGGAGCATGGCAGCAACTGGAGGTTTTCCTCCTCGCGCACCAGACGGCCCAGATTGATCGCCGCCGGCTCCACCGCCAGCCTGAGGCCGCCGTTCTTCCCGCGTACGGTCTGGACGTATCCCAGATCGGAAAGGCGGCGGACGATCTTCTTCAGATGCTCGGCCGAGATGCCGTAGAAGTCGGCCACCTCGCGCACCGTGCACACGCGGTCGCGGTGGCGGGCGAGGTACAGCAGCAGACGCAGGGAAAAATCGGTGAACTGGGTGATCTTCATGACGGCACCGGTTGCGACCCGGCGTCGTATACCCTGAGTTGGCCCGCCCGTTCAATGACCTGCGCCACGATTTCGTCGATCTCCTCGCCGGGGGCGCCCGCCGCTTCCATTTCGAGCCTGGTCAGCAGGTCGTACAGAATCTCCTCGCCGAACATCGCCGCCTTGCCGCGCATGGCATGGGAGAATTCCGCCAGTTCAGCCCTGTCGCCGGCACGGATGGCATCGAGATGGCGCGCGTCCTTGTCCATCTCGGTGACGAACAGGGGCATCAAGTGCTCCAGGCCGGCGGGCGGCACGGGCGGCGGCGGCGGCGCGGCGGCATCCGCTTCCGGCAACAGGCGCGCCAACTCGGCCAGAAGCTCGTCGCGCTCGATGGGCTTGCCGAGAAAGACGTCGAAGCCGGCATCCAGCGCCATGCGGCGGTCCTCCGAGGCGGCGCCGGCGGACAGCGCAGCCATCGGCACGGGAGGAAGGCCGAGACCGCGTTCACTGGCGCGGATGGCGCGGGCGGCCGAGAAGCCGTCGGTTCCCGGCATGCGCAGATCGAGGACGATCAGCCCATAGCGGGTTTGCTCGGCCATGGCGATCGCCTCGGCGCCGTCCGCCGCCTCGTCGACCTCGCATCCGGCCGCGGCGAGGAAACCGCGCAGGACGAGGCGGTTCAGCGCCACATCGTCGGCGACCAGCACCCTGAGCCCGGCCGGAATGGCGCGCGAGGGACGGTCCCGCGGTGGCGCCTCGACCGGCGCCGCCGCCGGCAGCGGAAGCTCGCACCAGAACGTGCTGCCGACGCCCGGGGTGCTGTCGACGCCCACGCCGCCGCCCGCCAATTCGGCGAGGCGGCGGCACAGGGCGAGCCCCAGTCCCGACCCGCCATGCCGGCGGCGCGACGAGCTGTCCATCTGGCAGAACGCGGTGAACAGCTCACCGCGCCGTTCGGGCGGAATGCCGCAGCCGGTGTCGCTGACGCTGAAGCGGATGCTGTCGGCGCCGGCCAGGGCGACCTCCAGCCCGACATCCCCGCGCTCGGTGAATTTCGCGGCGTTGTCGAGGAAGTTGGCGACGATGCGGCGCACCACCTCGGCATCCCCCAACGCCGTGACCGGAACGCCCGGCCCCACCACGAGATCAAACGCCAGGCCACGGGCGCGGGCGCTCTCGCGGCCCAGCTCCCCGAGATCGTCGATCAGCCGGGACAGGTCGAACGGCACCCGCTCGACCGTGAACCGCCCGGTCTCGATGCGGGCCATGTCGAGGATGTCGCCCAGCAGCAGGCCCAGGTCGTCGGCGGTGCGCCGCAGCAGCCCCACATAGGCGCGCTGTTGCTCGGTCAGGGGGGTCTGGGCCAGCAGTTCGGTTAATCCGGCCCAGCCGTGGATGGGCGTGCGGATTTCGTGGCTCATCACCGCCAGGAACTCCGACCTGGCCCGGCTGGCGCGCTCGGCCGCCGCCTTCGCCTCGGCCAGCGACCGGGTGCGCTCGTGCACCCTCTCCTCCAACGCCCGGTTCGCCTGCTCCAGCCGCTGGCTCGCGTCATGTTCGGAACGGAACGTGCGCAGCGCCAAGGCCAACGAATACGCCACCGCGAAGGCGGCGAAGCCCAGCGACGACAGGTCGGCGGTATCGAGAACCCGCTGATGTCGCAGCGAATCGTTGACCACCGTCGCCAGGAAGGCGGAACTGCCGGCCAGCATCCACCCCGCCCCCACCCGGCGGCGCCAGACCGCCAGCGCGAGAATCCCCGTCCCCACCACCGGCATGGCCAGCAGCAGGACCCGAAACGGGTCCCGCAACCACGTGTAGACCTCGGACGGAAGGATCACGGCCGCCGCCACGCCGGCCGCCGACACCGCCGCCACCGGCAGCAACAGGCGCCTCGACACCTCGGCCGGAAACAGCTCGCGCAGGAAGGCGAGGTAGATGCCGGGAAACACGAACAACGACACATAGGACGGCAGCAGATACCACACGTCGCCCCTGAGCGGCGTGTCGGCCAGGGCGTAGAGATGGCCGGTCGCGAACGTGCGCACGGCGATCAGGGCGGTGAAGGCGGCGAAGATCGCGAAGGCGCGCTCGCGACGCCCCCCCACGAAGAAGGTGACCTGCAACAGGAACACCACCGCCAGCGCCCCCAGGGCGACCAGCGGCACCACCATCCGCCGCTCGGCCCGGGCCGAAAGATCGTCGTGGTCGCCAAGGACGATCGCCCGCGTCATCCCGCCCTCGAAATGGTGGTGGTTGGAAACCTCCATGACGATGGACAGGACCGTGGCGCCCGCCTCCACGTGAACCAGCGCCGGGCGGTAGACGGGAATTTCGGGATCATCCCCGTCGGCGACCTTGCCCATGGACAGTTCGGGCCTGCCGTTGAGATGCAGGCGGTAGGCGCTGTTGACGACCGGCACCACCAATGCCAGCTGCGGAGCGTCGGCCGGCAGCAGCACCTTCAACGACAGCGTCGCCCGCCCCGTCCCGGCCCTGGAGCGCATGGTCCCGGGGGTGTCGTTCCATGCCCCCGGCTGGAGGATGAAGTCGCCGGCCCGGCCCGTGAACGCGCGGGTGGGATCGTCGCCCCAGGTGAACCCCCATTCACCGTCCAGCTCCACCGGCCCAAGGCGGGCGAAGTCCCAGCCAGTCAGGTCGACGACCCCCGCCCGCGCCCGCGGCGCGGGCCGTCCGCTTCCGACGTCGCAGGCGGCGACCAGAAGGGTCATCAGGAGGGCCAGTCCCGCGGCGGCGGCGGCCGGGAGCGAACGCACAGACATCCGCAAATGTCGCCCGCCCGTGGCGACGGTGTCAAATCGGGTGAACACCCGAGCGGCGGGCACGCCTTGCCGTTCCAATGCTTCGACCGGCCAATGGTCGGCCGCCGTTCGACTTGACCACGCAGTCACACGGAAATCAGCGGATAGCACAATCCAATGAATACAAACAATATAGTAGCATTCATCCACCCGAACACAGAACCGAGTCGATAATATATGCCAGCCAACCGGCAATAGGTGATGATACCTATGCACAGAAATGAAACACGCCATTGCGGGTTGCATTCTGCCAGGAATTGGATTATATTGCATCGCATCGACAAATAAGCGCCAATTTCCATCCGCGAAAGCGGATGACGGTCGCCCTTATGCTTTCGGCGACCATTGGCTTCCCGGCCAGCCCTTCCGACCGAGGAGATTTCCCCCATGTGTGGCATTTGCGGCGAACTGACGTTCGACGGTTCCTTCGCCGACCTTTCCGCCGTCCGGCGGATGACCGACACCCTGGCCGCGCGCGGCCCCGACGCGCACGGCTTCCACGCCCAGGGCCGCATGGCCTTCGGCCACCGCCGGCTCAAGATCATCGACCTCTCCGAGCACGCCCAGCAGCCCATGGTCGACAATGCCCTGGGCCTGGGCATCGTGTTCAACGGCTGCGTCTACAACTACCCCGCCCTGCGCAAGGAACTGGAGGCCAAGGGCTACCGCTTCTTCTCGCACGGCGACACCGAGGTGATCCTCAAGGCCTGGCATTGCTGGGGGGCCGAGGCGGTGCACCGGCTCAACGGCATGTTCGCCTTCGCCGTCTGGGAGCGCGATTCCGGCCGGATTTTCCTGGCCCGCGACCGCCTGGGAATCAAGCCGCTGTACTGGACCCGGGCCGGCGGCGCCTTCCGCTTCGCCTCGAGCCTGCCCTCCCTGGTCAAGGGCGGCGGCGTGTCGGGCGCCATCGACCCGGTGGCGCTGCGCTTCTACATGAGTTTCCACGCCGTGGTGCCGGCGCCGTGGACCATCCTGGCCGATATCCGCAAATTGCCGCCGGCCACCATCATGACCGTCGAGCCCGACGGCACCACCAGCGAACACGCCTACTGGCGCCTTGACTTCGCCGCCAAGCCGGGCGACCACGCCATGAGCGAGCAGGATTGGCAGGACGAGGTGCTGGCGGCGCTGCGCCGGTCGGTGCGGCGGCGCATGGTCGCCGACGTGCCGGTGGGCCTGCTGCTGTCGGGCGGCCTGGATTCCAGCCTCATCACCGGCCTGATGGCCGAGGCCGGCCAGCCCGGCCTCAACACCTTCTCGGTGGGATTCGAGGCGGTGGGCGGCGAGCAGGGCGACGAATTCCGCTACTCCGACATCGTCGCCGAGACCTTCGCCACCACCCACCACAAGATCATGGTGGGCGCCGACCGCCTGCTCGACACCCTGCCCGACTGCATCCACGCCATGAGCGAGCCCATGGTCAGCCACGACGCGGTCGGCTTCTACATCCTGTCGCAGGAGGTCTCCAGGCACCTCAAGGTGGTCCAGAGCGGCCAGGGCGCCGACGAGGTCTTCGCCGGCTACCACTGGTATCCGCCGATGATGGCGAGCCGCGACCCGGTGGGCGACTACGCGCGGGTGTTCTTCGACCGCGACGACGCCGAATACGCCGAGGCGGTCGGCGCCGCCCATCGCGGCCCCAACCATGCCCGCGCCTTCGTCGAGGAGCGCTTCGCCGCCCCCGGCGCGGAGGCCGCCATCGACAAGGCGCTGCGCCTCGACACCACCGTCATGCTGGTGGACGACCCGGTGAAGCGGGTGGACAACATGACCATGGCCTGGGGGCTGGAGGCCCGCGTGCCCTTCCTCGACCACGAACTGGTCGAGCTGGCCGCCCGGGTGCCGGCCGCGCTCAAGGTGCGCGACGGCGGCAAGTGGGTGCTGAAGGAGGCGGCGCGGCGGGTCGTCCCGGCCGCCGTCATCGACCGCCCCAAGGGCTATTTCCCGGTGCCGGCCCTGAAATACCTGGAAGGCCGCGCCCTCGATTTCGTCACCGACGTACTGGCCACCCCCCGCCCCGGCCTGTTCGAGCGCCCCTACGTGGACAAGCTGCTCGCGGCGCCGGCCGAGCACATCACCCCGCTCAGGGGTTCCAAGCTGTGGCAGGTGGCGCTGCTGGAAGCGTGGTTGCAGTCCCATGCCATTTGAGGGAGGCCAAACCATGAGTCGCGCCAAGGCCAGGGTAGCCCACCGCCTGGGCCGCATCCGCCAATGGGGCGCCCAGCAGCACGGGCGCGTCGACGACGAGGTGACGGTGGAGTGCGGCTGGGGCCGGCTGATCCTCGCCCATACCTTCGCCGACAATGCCCGCGTGGCCGAGGCGCTGCACGGAGAGGAGCCGGGCAAGCGCGACATCGCCATGTACCTGCGCGATCCCCACGTGGTGCTGGCGCTGGCCCCGCACGAGCTGTTCCTTGATCCGTCGCACACCTACCGGCTGTGGCTCAGCGACTACCGCCCGGCCCGGCGGCGTCCGCGCGGCTTCACCATCCGCCGCGCCCGCACGCTCGACGAGGCCGAGGCCATCAACCGCATCTACGCCGCCCGGCGCATGGTGCCCACCGACCCCGCCTTCGTGCTGGAGGCGCGCAACTCGCGGACGGTGGCGGTGCTGGTCGCGGTCGACGACGCCACCGGCGCGGTGCTGGGGACGGCCACCGGCGTCGACCACCGCCAGGCCTTCGACGATCCCGAGGACGGCTCCAGCCTGTGGTGCCTGGCGGTCTGCCCGCAGGCCCGCTTCGCCGGCGTCGGCGAGTTGCTGGTCCGCCATCTGGCCGAACGCTTCCAGGCGCGCGGCCGCGCCTTCATGGACCTGTCGGTGATGCACGACAACGCCCAGGCCATCCAGCTCTACGAGAAGCTGGGCTTCCGCCGGGTGCCGGTGTTCAGCGTCAAGCGCAAGAACACCTTGAACGAGCGGCTGTTCATCGGCCCCGAGCCCGAGGCGCGGCTGAATCCCTATGCCCGCATCATCGTCGACGAGGCCCGCCGGCGCGGCATCGGCGTCGAGGTGGTCGACGAGGAGGGCGGCTATTTCGCCCTCACCCTGGGCGGCCGCACCATCACCTGCCGCGAATCGCTGTCCGAGTTGACCAGCGCCGTCGCCATGAGCCGTTGCGACGACAAGGCGGTGACCCGGCGCGTGCTGCTGCGCGCCGGCCTGTCGGTGCCCGACCAGGTCGACGCCGGCCCGCCCGAGGCCGACCGGAGCTTCCTGGACCGTCACCGCCGGGTGGTGGTCAAGCCGGTTCGCGGCGAGCAGGGGGCCGGCATCAGCGTCGACCTGTCCACGCCCGACGAGGTGACCGCCGCCGTCGCCGCCGCCCGCAAGGTCTGCGACCGGGTGATCCTGGAGCAGTTCGTCGATGGCCACGACCTGCGCATCGTGGTCATCAACCACCAGGTGGTCGCCGCCGCCGTGCGCCGGCCGCCGCGCGTTCTGGCCGACGGCACCCACACCGTGCGCCAGTTGATCGAGAAGCAGAGCCGCCGCCGCGCCGCCGCCACCGGCGGCGAGAGCCACATCCCCATCGACGACGAGACCGCCCGCTGCGTGCGGCTGGAGGGATGGGGCCTCGACGACGTGCCGCCGGCCGGCGCCGACATCCTGGTGCGCAAGACCGCCAACCTGCACACCGGCGGCACCATCCACGACGTCACCGACGACCTGCACCCCGCTCTGGCCGACGCGGCCTGCCGGGCGTCGCGGGCGCTGGACATCCCGGTGGTCGGCTTCGACTTCCTGGTCCCCGACGTGTCGGAGCCGGATTACGTGATCATCGAGGCCAACGAGCGTCCCGGCCTCGCCAACCACGAACCCAGGCCCACCGCCGAGCGCTTCGTGGACCTGCTGTTTCCCCAGACCGTCGTGAGCTGAGATGAGGATCGACACCGAGTACCTGACCGACGTCCTGACGCGCCTCCTGGCCACGCCCAGCCCCACCGGCATGACCGACGCGGTGGTGGGCATGGTGTGCGAGGAACTGAACCGGCTCAGGATTCCCTTCGAGTTGACCCGGCGCGGCGCCGTGCGGGCCAACCTGTCCGGCGATCGTTACAGCCCCGACCGCGCCATCGTCGGCCACCTCGACACCCTGGGCGCCATGGTCAAGGGCCTCAAGGACAACGGCCGGCTGGAGGTGGTGCCCATCGGCACCTGGTCGGCCCGCTTCGCCGAGGGCTGCCGCTGCACCATCCACGCCGACGACCAGCGGTGCTTCCGCGCCACCATCATGCCGCTGAAGGCCTCGGGCCATGTGTTCGGCGACGACATCGACAGCCAGCCCGCCGCCTGGAGCAACCTGGAACTGCGGGTGGACGAGGAGGTCGCCGACCGCGCCGGCCTGGCGGCGCTGGGCATCAACGTCGGCGACGTCGTGTCCGTCGACACCGGCGCCGAGGTCACCGCATCGGGCTTCATCAATTCCCGCCACCTCGACGACAAGGCCGGCGTCGCCGCCATGCTGGCCGCCGCCAAGGCCATCCGCGACGGCGACCTGCCGCTGCCGGTGGACTGCCACCTGCTGTTCACCATCGCCGAGGAGGTGGGCGTCGGCGCCTCGGCGGTGCTGCACGGCGACGTGGCCGAGATGGTGTCGGTGGACAACGGCACCATCGCGCCGGGCCAGAACACCAGCGAGTTCGGCGCCACCATCACCATGCAGGACAGCTCGGGCCCCTTCGATTGGAAGCTGACCCGGCTGCTGCTGCGGCTCTGCCGCGACAACGGCATCGACCATTCCCGCGACGTGTTCCGTTACTACCGCTCCGACGCGGCGGCGGCGGTGGAAGCCGGCAACGACATCCGCACCGCCCTGGTGTGCTTCGCGCTCGACGGCTCGCACGGCTACGAGCGCACCCATCTGCGCTCGCTGGAGGCGGTGGCCCGCCTGCTCGCCCTCTACATGCGCGCCCCGCCGGTCAGCGAGGCCGACCGCGTGCCGCTGGGGCCGAGGCCGGCGCGGGGATGACCGTCACGGCGTCGCCAGCCGGCCCAGCACGTATTCGCGCAGCCGTTCGGGGGCCAGCGGCGGGCTGAAGCGGTAGCCCTGGATGTAGTCGCAGCCGCGTTCCATCAGGAAGGCCTGCTGGTCCAGCGTCTCGACCCCCTCGCCCACCACCTTCATGCCCAAGGAATGGCCTAGGGCGATGATGGCCTCGATCAGGCGGGCGTCCTCGGGGTTGGAATGGGCGTCCGAGACGAAGGAGCGGTCGATCTTGAGCACGTCCACGGGAAAGTGCTTGAGATAGCTCAGCGAGGCGTAGCCGGTCCCGAAGTCGTCGACGGCGATGCGCGCCCCCAGCGCCCGCACCTTCCGCAACTGGGCCAGCACCTCCTCGCCCGAGCCCAGCAGCAGGCTCTCGGTGATCTCTATGGTCACCAGCGACGGATCCAGCCCGGTGGCGGACAGGGCGCGCCACAGCGAGGCGGCGATGTCGCCCTGGCCGACCTGGCGCGCCGACACGTTGACGGCCAGACGGACCGGCCCGGCATCGAGGTCCTGCCATCCCACCGCCTCGCGGCAGGCGGCCTCCAGCAGCCAGTCGCCGATGGGCAGGATCAGGCCCATTTCCTCGGCCAGCGACACGAATTGATCCGGGGCGATGGCGCCGATATAGCGGTTGTGCCAGCGCAACAGCGCCTCGGCGCCGGCGACGCGGCCGCTGGCGACGTCGATGATGGGTTGGTAGACGAGGTGGAACTCGTCGTTCTGAAGGGCGTCCGAGAGTTCCTCCGCCAGCCGGGCCCGGGCCTGGGCGCGGGCGTCCATGGTCGGGGTGAAGAAGCGGAAGGTGTTGCGGCCGGCCGCCTTGGCGGCCCGCATGGCGCTGGTGGCGTTGCGCATCAGGGTTTCGACGTCGTCGCCGTCGCCCGGCCACAGGCAGGCGCCGATCGAGCACGACAGCAGCACCCGGTGGGCCTCGACCAGGAACGGCTCGTTCAAGGCCTCCAGCAGGGTGCGGATCACCCGCGCCACCTCGTCCACCGACCGGATGCCGGCCAGCACGGCGGTGAATTCGTCGCCGCCGAAGCGGGCCAGGGTGTCGCCGGGCCGCAGCCTCTGCTCCAGGCGGCGGGCAGCCTCGTGCAGCACCTTGTCGCCGATGGTGTGGCCGAGCGTATCGTTGACGTGGCGGAAGCCGTCCAGCCCGATGAACAGCAACGCCACCCGCGTTCCCTCGCGGTCGGCCAGGATCAGGCTCTGCAGCAGCCGGTCGACCAGCAGGGCGCGGTTGGGAAGCTCGGTCAAGGGATCGATATTGGTCCGCTGCCACAACTTTTCGGCGGTCTCGCGGATTTCGGTGATGTCGCGGAAGATACCCAGGTAGTGTTGAACGGTTCCGCCGGCGGCAAGGTCGGTGGCGATGGACAGCCACTCGCGATAGATTTCGCCCGACTTGCGGCGGTTCCAGACCTCGCCCTCCCAGCGCCCGTCCCGCCGCAGCGCCTCCCACATCTCGGCGTAGAAGGCGGCGTCCTGCCGTCCCGACCGCAGCAGGTTGGGATCACGGCCGATCGCCTCGTCGGCGGAATAGCCGGTGATACGGGTGAAGGCGGCATTGACCGCGACGATGCGGTTGTCGGGATCGGTGACCACCATGCCCTCGGAGGCACGGTCGAACACCGCACGGAACAGCCGCAACCGGGCGTTCTCGCGTTCCAACTCGCCGATCCGCCGCTGCAGGTCCTCGGACACGCTCCCCCCCAACCCTTGGCGGGAGACAGCTTCACCCGTTCGTCGGCGGTGCGCAACCGCAAATCACGACCGCCGGGGCGGCACCACCAACAGGTCGCAGGGTGGATCCGCCGTCAGCGCCCGGGCGGTGCTGCCGAAGGCCTGGCCGCCGCCGCCGCCGGTGCCGATGACCAGCAGGTCGGCATCCAGCCGCCGCGCCTCGGCGTGAAGGGTCGGCACCACGCCGCCCCTGGCCAGCAGCAGCTCGATATCACGGCCCTGGCCGCCGGCCGCGTCGATGGCCGCCCGGCCGGCGGTCTCCAGGTCGGCACGGTGGCGATCCATCACCTCGCGCGTGTCGGCGCGGTTGGTGATGAAGCCGGCGAAGGGCATCTCGAACGCATGCAGCAGGTGAAAGGGGGCCTCCGGCGCCAGGGCCAGCGCGGCGGCCAGGGCGGTCTGCGCCAGCGGCGAGAAATCGGTCCCGACCACCACCCGTCGCCACGGCCCGGCATGCAGGTTGACGGCCTGGAGCACCGGCGGCCCGGCCTCGACCAGGGTGGCGGTGGGGGCCAGGAAGAAGTCCCTCAGGGCGTCGGGACGATGGCGCCCGACCATGACCACGAAGGGATCGAGGGCCGCCGCCTCGGCGTCGATCTCCTCCCACGGCTCGCCGGCCCGGATGACCACCTCGGCCTCGATGTCGGGCGCCTCGTCGGCCAGCATGGCGGCGAGGTGGTGGCCGGCGCGGCCGGGACTGTCGGTCACGTGGAGGATGCGGAGCCGGCGGCGGTCGCGGCGCGCCAGCCACAGCGCCCGCTCCTTGGCGCGGTCGCACCACGGCGACAGGTCGGTGGCCAGCAGGATGGGGGATATGGCGGATGGCATGGCGGGGCCGCCTCCTTCCCGGTTCGGCTTCCGCTCAGGTTGGAGGCCGCCGCCGCCGCCGCAAGCTCATCCCCCCCACAGGAGCAGCGCCACCACCTGCGGCGCCACCACCCTGAGCACCATCACCACCGGATAGACGGCGGCATAAGCCAGGATCGGCGCCTCCGACGAGGTCATCCCCTGGGCGAAGGCCAGGGCCGGCGGGTCGGTCATGCTGCCGGCCAGGATACCGCACAGCGACAGGTAGTTGGTCCGCGTCAGCCACCAGCCGACCAGCCCCACCAGCGCCAGCGGCGCGAAGGTCACCAGCGCCCCCCACCCCATCCAGGCCAGGCCGTCGCCATGGACCAGGGTGTCGACGAAGCCGTCGCCGGCCTTGACGCCGACGGCGGCCAGGAACAGGGCGATGCCGAGGTCGCGCAGCAGATGGTTGGCGGCCGGCGGCATGAACCACACCAGTTTGCCGGCATGGCCCAGGCGCGACAGCAGGATCGCCACCAGCAGCGGCCCGCCGGCCAGACCCAGCTTGACCGCCGACGGCAGGCCGGGCAGGGCGATGGGAATCGAGCCGACCACCATCCCCAGGGTGATACCGATGAAGATCGGCACCATCTGGGTCTCCTGCAGCGCCTTCGAGCGGTTGCCGACGATGCCGGCCACCAGCGGCATGGCGTTGGGATCGCCGACCACCGTCAGGATGTCGCCGAACTGGAGCGTGAGGTGGGCGTCGGGCACCAGTTCGTGGCCGCCGCGGTTGACGCGGCTGACCACCACGCCGTGGGCGGCGCGCAGGTCCAGCTCGCCTAGCGTCTTGCCCAGCGCCTCGGCGCGGGTGACCACCATCCGCTCCCAGCTGACGTCGGCCGAGCCCATGGACTTGAGGTCGACCTTGGCCAGCGGCCCCAGCAGACGGCGCAGCCGCTCCAGCTTGCGCGACGGCCCCACGGCCAGCACCACGTCGCCCTCGGCCAGCACGTCGTCGGCATGCACCACGTGCTGCGAGCCGTCGTGCATCACGCGGCTGAGCACGACGCCCATTTCCTTCAGCTCGTCCAGGTCGCGCAGGCGGCAGCCGACCACCGCCGGGTTGCGGACCTCGACGTTGACCGTCTCGATGGCGCACCAGTTGGCGCCGCGCGAGGCCTCGAAATCCTTGGCCGCCTTGACCGGGTCCAGGCGGAACACGGCGCGCACCGCCAGCATGGCCAGCAGGATGCCGACGATGCCGAACGGATAGGCGACCGCATAGGCCTGGCCGGTGACGACGCCGGGACTTTCCACCCCCAGCTGCGCCAGCACCTGCTGGCCGGCCGCCAGCGAGGGGGTGTTGGTCACCGCGCCGGACAGCATGCCCAGCGTGGCCGGCAGGTCGATGCCGGCGAACAGGTGGACGCCGACGGCGATCAGCGTGCCCAGCAGCACGATGGACACCGCCATGGCGTTGAGCACCACCCCGTCCTTGCGGAAGGCCTGGAAGAAGCCGGGGCCGACGGTGACGCCGATGGCGTAGACGAACAGTACCAGCCCGAACTCACGGGCGAACTGGAGCATGGTGGCGTCCACCTTGATGCCGAAATGGCCGAAGGCGATGCCGGCGAACAGGGCGCCGCCGACGCCCAGCCGGACGCCGGCCACCTTGCCCTGCCCCACCAGCAGGCCGACGGCGGCGGTGCCGCAAAGCACCAGGATCGCCTGGGCGACACCGTGCAGTTCCATCGATCTTCCCCTGTCCGAGGTATGTATCGGCCGTTAGGGGTACTCCGTTGCTTGTGAAAGGCAAGGGAAAAGCCGGTGACCGGGCCGGATGCGCGCGGCACCCGGCCCCACCGCCGTCACCGCCTCATCGTCGCCGCCATTCGCGCCAATTGGACGAATTCGGCACGCCAGCCGAAAGGATCTCGGCCGCGCGCGTCGTCGGCGGCGGCCGCGACCTCCGCGAAGCCCAGCCGTCCAACGGACTCGCCCCGCAGCAACTGGGCGAAGCCGGCGACGGCGACGGCGAAGCGTATCTCGGTGGGCGCCGCGTCCAGGCGGGGCAACGCCTCGGCGACGCGGATGGGGCGTTCGATCAGCCGGCTTTCGGCGCCGCCGGGCAGCTTGTAGCGGATGCGCAGGAACGCCAGTTCGTCGGCCTTGGCGGCCGGCGGCGCTTCACGCGCATAGCGCAGCGGATCGAGTTTTGCTCCCGGCACCCCCACCGGCAGGACCTCGTAGATGACGGTGACCGTGTGGCCGCTGCCGATGTCGCCGGCATCGACGCGGTCGTCGTTGAAGTCATGGCGCGCCAGGGCGCGGGTCTCGTAGCCGACCAGCCGATACGCGGCGACCGTGGCCGGGTTGAACTCGACCTGCAGCTTCACGTCGTCCGCGATGGGAAACATGGTCGAGCCAAGCTCCTCGACCCACACCTTCCGCGCCTCGAGCAGGCTGTCGAGATAGGCCGCCTGCCCGTTGCCGGCCTGGGCGAGACGCTGCATCAGGGCGTCGTTGAGATTGCCCGATCCAACGCCGAGGACGGTGAGATAGACACCCGTCCGCCGCTTGTCGGCGATCATCCGCTCCAGCTCTCGCGGGTTGGTCAGACCGAGATTGAAATCGCCGTCAGTGGCGAGAATCACTCGGTTGACGGCGTCGCGGGCGAACATCCCCTGGGCCAGGGCGTAGGCGGTGCGGATGCCGGCGGCGCCATGGGTGCCGCCGGCGGCGCCAAGGGACTGGATGGCCGCCTCGATGCGGGCGATGTCGTCTCCGGGCGTGGGGTCGAGGGCGACACGGGCGTCGCCAGCGTAGGTGACGATGGCGACGCGGTCGTCGGCCCGCAGCCCGTCGCCAAGCCGCATCAGCGCCTGCTTGACGAGCGGAAGGCGGTCTTGCGACGCCATCGACCCCGAGGTATCCACCAGGAAGGTCAGCCGGGCCGGCGGCCGGCGATCGCGGGTCACGTCGTAGCCCCTGACGCCGACATGGACCAGCCGCGCGCCATCGGTCCACGGCGACGGTGCCACCGTCACCGTGGCGGCGAAGGGCTGGTCGGCGGAGGCCGGGGCCGGATAGTCGTAGGGGAAGTAGTTGACCATCTCCTCGACCCGCACCGCCGCCACCGGCGGCAGCCGGCCTTCGCGCAGAAGCCGCCGCGCGAAGGCGTAGGAGGCCGTGTCGACGTCGGCGGAGAAGGTCGAGACCGGCTCGTCCGTCACCGCCTTCCATCCGCCCGGCACGGTGTCGGCGAAGCGGTCGGCCGAGGGCGCCACGGCCGGGCCCGGCAGGTATCCCGCCATCGCCCGCGCCGGAGCGGCGGCCAACGGCGGCGCTCCGGCCGCGAGCGACCGGACCTCCTCGACAGTGGACTGGCAAGCGGCCAGGGCGGCAAGCGACACGATGGCGGAGAGACGGGTGACGGCGCGCATGGACCCCTCCCTTTGAAGCGCAGACCACCACTAAAGTTAGAAGATCGATTGCGGCCTAATTATGCCCGCGCGCGGGCGGGAATTGGGCATCGTCGCCGCAGCGGTCGCGCACGTCCTTGCCGCAGGCGCGGAAATCGAGGTCGCGGTCGAGGCAGACACGGATCTCGGTCGCCACCCCGCCCTTGCAGACCACGGCCACCATCTCGGGCGCCAGGCCGGGATTGGCGGCCACGAACAGCCGCTCGACCCGCCGCCAGCCGGCGTCGGCGAAGAAATCGGGCACCGCCACCCGCTGGCGGGCGCGGGCGACGGTGGCGAAATAGGCCTCGGGGCCGGGGCCGGCGCAGGTGCCGTGCTTGCGCCATTGGTGCTCGATCAGCGCCCGGCTGGGCATCAGCGGCAGCATGGCGCCGATCACCGCCTCGGGGATCGGTTCGGGGCGGCGGCAGGCGGCGGGATAGCCCCTCTCGTGCTGAGGCCACAGGCCGTGGACGACGAAGCCCATCCTGGCCGTGCACTGCTCGGCCGAGGCGCGGGGCGGCGACTCGCCGCACCAGGCCGGCGACCACGACAGCGCCAGCACCCAGTAGTCGAAACGGCCGGGCTCGTCCCGCGCCCGGGCGGGCGGGCCGAGCCACGACAGGCCGGTCAGCAACAGCAGCAAGGCAAGCATCACACGCATGGCACCCCACCATGTCCAAGCTGGCGAGCCGGCGCAATCCCTTGTATCCTCGCCGCCCCCGCCCATCGCGGGAACCCCGAGACCGAAGAGACCGCCCCTCATGCGCTACGGACCGCCCACCGTCGTCCCGCTCGACCGTATTCTCCCCGAGGAACCGCTGCTGATGATGGGCGCCGGCCCGGTGCCGGTGCCGTCCAAGGTGGCGGCCGCCAACTCCATCGTCATCAACCACCTGGGCGAGACCATGAACCGGGTCATCGAGCAGGTGAAGGCCATGACCCGCTACATCTTCCAGACCCAGTCGGGCCGCATCCTGGGCGTGGCCGGGCCGGCCTCGGCGGCCATGGAGATGGCGGTGGCCAATCTGGTCGAGCCGGGCTCGAAGCTGCTGGCGGTGCGCAACGGCTTCTTCAGCGCCAGGCTGGCCGAGATGGCCGAACGCTGCGGCGCCGACGTGGCGGTGCTCGAGATCGGCGACGCCGAGACCGCCCGGCCCGAGCGGATCGAGGAGGCCATCCGGCGCGAGCGCCCGACGGTGATGACCATCGTCCAGGGCGAGACCTCGAACACGGTGTGCAACCGCCTGCTGCCCGAGATCTGCGCCGTCGCCCGCGCCCACGGCGTGATGGTGATCGTCGACGCGGTGTGCACCTTGTCCACCATGCCCATGGAGATGGACGCCTGGGGCGTCGACGCCCTGATCACCGGCGGCCAGAAGGGCCTGTCGTCCATTCCCGGCGTGTCGCTGATCGCCTTCTCCGAGGCGGCGTGGAAGAAGATCGAGGGCCGCAATTCGGTCATGGCCCAGTGGTGCTACGACGCGCGGCTGGCCGACCGCTTCTGGAACCAGAACTCCTATCACTACACCGCGCCGGTGTCGGGCATCATGGCGCTGCACGAGGCACTGCGGCTGATCTGCGTCGAGACCATCCCGGCCCGCTTCCACCGCCACGAACTGTGCTCGCTGGCGCTGCAGAACGGCATCGAGGCCATGGGCCTGGACCTGCACGTGCCCAAGGAGGCCCGCCTTTATTCGGTGGTCGGCATCAACGTGCCCGACGGCATCTCGGGCGATTCGGTGCGCCGCCACATGAGCGAGGTCTACCGCGTCGAGATCGCCGGCAGCTTCGGCCTCAACATCCTGCGCATCGGCCAGATGGGCGAGCAGTGCCGCGCCCACCACATCTTCCGCACCCTGCACGCCTTCGGCTCCAGCCTCCAGGCCGCCGGCGCCAGGATCGACCTGCCGGCCGGCGTCGCCGCCCTGGAGCAGGTGCTGACCGAAGGGCACGTGGCGTAGGGGTCTCGTTTCGTTCTTGACCGCCCCACGCTTGATGGTAGTCTTTCAAGGCCACCCACCAAGCGAGGCGCGTGTCATGGACGCCCAAGGCCTTCCCCGCATTCTCGACACCGACCCGCCGAAGCTGGTCGACCCGCTGGCATGGCTGGAGGGCGACGGTCCCGAGGTGCGGTCCTGGCTGGCCGACCAGCGACGGCGGGCGGATGAGTTCCTCGCTGGTCTTCCCGGCTATGCGGACGCGGTGCGCGACGCCTGCCGGAAGGACCGCGCCCAGGCATGGAGCAGCGTGCCGTTGGACCGGGGCGGATACTGGTTCTTCCATGCCCGGCCCGAAGGCGCCGAGCGGGTGGCGCTCCACGTCTCGACGGCGATGCTCGACATCGGACGGCCGCTGCTGCGGCCCGAGGATTTCGATGACCATCGCGGGCCGGCCTCGCTTGGCGCCCACTACCCCTCACCCGATGGCCGCCACCTGATCGCCTCGGTGCAGCGCGGCGGGTCGGAGGCGACGGAGCTGGTCCTGGTCTCGGTGCCCGAGGGCGTCATCCTCGACCGCATGGACACCCCGTCGGCGGCCTTCGCGGTCTGGCACGACGGCGCCTCGTTCTTCATCTCGCGTGACGAGGGCGGACGCACGACGCTGGCCCTGCGGCAGTTGGACGGTGGCGAGACCGGGCTTTCCTTCCCCGCCGACACTGTCGGCGTCCGTCTGGTGCCCATCACCAGCGACGACCTGCGCTGGCTGTTCGTCAGCCTGCACGCCCCGGGCCTGCCCGGCCCGCGCATCTTCCTGGCCGCCAACACCGCCGCGCCGACATTCCACGAGATCACCACCCTGGACACCGCCCGCCTGCGCATGGCGTGGTGGGGGCCGCGCGGCCCGATCCTGATCGAGCGGCCCAAGGACGGACCCCGGCGGGTATTGGAGGCCAACCTGACCAGCGGCGCGCCCACCCTTCGGCTGCTACATACCGACGACACCGACTCGCTGGTCACCGGCATGGCGGCGCCGTTGGGCGACGTGCTGCTGTGCCTGCGCGGGCCCGCCGGCGGCGACCGCTTCCGCCATCTGGCCCCCGACGGATCGGTGGAGGATGTCCGTTTCGAGGACGGCGCCTCGATCCTGGACACCACCATCGAGCGCGGGCGTGGCGTCATGCTGATCCAGATGCTGTCCTGGACCCGAAGCGCCCGTCTGGTCGAATACGATTTCGCCGCCCGCCGCTTCTCGATCCTCCGAGAGGCCACCGCCATGCTGGACATCACAGTCGAGCGGCGCGCCGTCACTGCCGGCGACGGCATGCCCATCCCGGTCACCCTGCTGCGGCCACCGAACGCCGCCCCCGCCCCCCCTGTCTGGTGATCGCCTACGGCGCCTTCGGCGTCAGCCTGCGATCGTGGTGCCTGACGGTGTTCAAGCCATGGTTCGAGGCCGGCGGCATGGTCGCCCATGCCCATGTGCGCGGTGGTGGCGAGGGCGGCCGGGGTTGGCACCGCGCGGCGAAAGGAGCCGAACGCAAGCTGACTTCCTTCACCGACCTGATCGCCGTCTGCCGGGATCTTGCACCGCATCCGCTGTGCCTGTTCGGCGCCGGCGCCGGGGGCATGCTGGCCCTGGGCGCGGCGGTCATGGCGCCCGACATCTGCGTCGGAGTCATCGCCGACGGCCCCCTGGCCGACATGGCCAACTACCACCGCTGGGGCCATGGCAAATGGTGGATGCGGGAATTCGGCGACCCGGCCACCGAGCTCGCAGCCATCGGCCGCTGGTCGCCGCTGCACAATCTGAAAGCGGGAGCCGCCTATCCGCCGGTGCTGGTCATCAGCGGCGGCGCCGACCGCGCGGAGACGCCCATCCACGGCCGCAAGATGGTCGCGGCACTGCAAGCGGCGGGCGCGTCGGCGGTCCTGCACGAGATCGACGGCGTCGGCAACCGGGGCGCCATGACTCTGTCCGCCCAGTCCGAGGACTGGGCCGTCATCCAGCGCTTCGCCGCCGGCGTCACTCGCCTGCCGCTTGCTCCGTCGCCTCGTGGCGTTTGACGAACGGTGCCTGGGCGACCATGAAGGCGACCGTGAGGATGATGCTGCCGGGCACCTTCCACAGCACCCAGACATGGTCGGGGGCGACGCGGCGGACGATCTCGTTGGCGGCGGCCATCACCAGGAAGAAGGCGATGAAGCGGATCGACAGGCCACGCCAGCCGGCGTCGGTCAGGGTCAGCGCCGTGCCCAAAAGCGCCTTCAGCACCGTTCTGCCCAAGGCCAGCCCGATGGCGATGGCCAGGGCGAACAGGCCGTAGATGATGGTGGGCTTCATCTTGATGAAGGTGTCGTCATTCAGCCAGATGGTCAGGCCGCCGAACACCATCACCACCGCCGCCGTCACAAGCGGCATCAGCGGCACCTTGCGGGTGAGCGCGTAGGAGACGGCGAGCGCGATGGCGGTGGCGACCATCAGCGCGACGGTGGCGGCCATCAGGCCCTGCCAGAAGAACGCCGCCAGGAAGACGGCGAGCGGGCCGTAATCGACGGCGGCCTTGACGGAACTGTTCACCCTGGCTCCGAACGTGGTTGTGGACCGGACGCCACCCTACCATGCGCCGGCCCCAGCGCGCATCCCTCGGCCCGCGACACCCATGGTGAAAAAACGGGTCGGCCGGAATCGGCTGTTTGGATGAAATCCAGCCTGTAACGATACAATTCGTTTCGGGTTCTCTATTCTTTGGAGTAGAAACAAGACCCAGGGATGAAGCATTGACGACCGGGGCGGGCAACCGCAGAAAGGCATCAACCTTCGCGGGTTGCGGCGCGGGCTACCGCCTCCGAAAGAACAATCGTTTGGGGGGGAATCCATGCGAATGAAGGGAATGGCCGCCGCCGTGGCGGCGATGGCGATGTGTTGCGCCTGGCAGGTCCAGGCGCGCGATGCGGCCGACGCGGGAGGGATCACCCTGTCGCCGACGCCGCCGACGGCGCTCAAGCCGGCCGGCAAGAAGGCGACCCAGCAGGAGGCGGACACCGTCGGCTGGCGGATGTTCGTGGCCTTCAACTGGCCGGCCAAGCCGGGCGTGCGCGGGGTTCCCGACAAGTCCAAGGCGTTCGGCGCCCCGGGGCCGGTGGTCTGGGAGACCTGGAAGTCCCCCGACGAGGTGTTCTATCCCGACGGCTCCAAGCCGCCGGGCTGGAACCAGTACGGCACGCCGATCCCCGCCGAATGCTCGGCCCAGGGGGCCAAGGGCGACGGCACGACGCCGCCGGTCTTGACCCGCTCGCTGATCGACCGCACCAGCCAGGCGGTCGGCGGCTCGCTGACCGACCAGAACGGCAACCTGGTCCGCTATTCCATCACGTTCAATAAGGACGTCTTCGACTTCGTCTACGACAACGGCTACTACAACGTCGCCGGTCAGGACAAGATGACCAGGGCGGTCAATTATCCGCGCGGCACCGCCGAGATGAAGGCGTCGTGGCGGGTGCTGCTTCCCACCGAGCCTGAGGACGTCAAAAAGCGCTTCCTGCGCCGCCAGGCCTATGTCTACACCCCGGCCATGGGCGGCAATCCCGCCTCGTGCAGCCTGCGGGAGGTCGGCCTGCTGGGGTTGCACTTCAATCTCAAGATCGCCTATCCGGACAACAACCTGCAATGGCTGGGCGCCACCTTCGAGCAGGTGGACAACGTGCCGCCCTTCGCGCCCGACGGCCAGCCCGGCAAGGACACGGCGCACACCCTGCCCTATTCGCTGTTCGACAAGAAGTGCTACGCCGCCGACGCCCATTGCGTCTACAACCTGAGCACCGAACAGGGCCGCGACCCGTCGACGCCGACCCAGGTCACCCGGCTGGTGGACATCGACCCGGCGGCGCAGCTGCTCAATCCGCAATGGCAGAGCGCCTTCGCCGCCGACGCACCGGACTCGCCCTGGCAGTACTACCAGATGATCACCACCCAATACCCGGCGACGCCCTCTCAGAAGCCGGTGGGCGGGCCCAGCCCGGCGCTGTCGGCCAACACCACCATGGAGACCTACGTCCCGCGCAGCAGCTGCCTGAACTGCCACTACACCGCCAAGGACGTCAACGCCAAGTACTTCGCCGACTACAGCTTCATGCTCGCCCAGGCCTGCCCCAAGCCGCTGTTCCCGCCGCCGGGCGGCGGCAGCTGGGGCGACCCCACACCCGTCTGCACCAAGTCGCCCCACTGACCGCGAAGCCGGGAGAAACGCCATGAGTATCCTTGATTTCCCGCGCCTGAACTTCCGCGGCGTCTTCACCACCAACCCCTGCACCGCCAACAACGACGACGTCATGCCGTCGGTGGTCACCCGCGACACCAACGCGCTGGGCCAGAACGTGGCGGGGATGACCGACAACCAGGCCATCCAGTACCTGAATTCGGCCGTCGAGATGCAGAACTACGCCGATCCCACCGGCGTCAAGACCTTCATCCGCACCGGCTGGAACCCGCTGGGGGACCACACCACCACCTGGGACGACACCACCGTCACCTCGGCGGTCACCGGCGCCGGCGCCGCCGGCCGCAAGCCCGACCCCATCGTCGGCGTCGGCATCGAGCTACTGGGCGCCATGAAGGCCGACGGCACCGTCTCGACCCCGATGATCTGCGACCTCGACCCCACCGGGCTGGTCTCGACCCAGCTGTTCGTGGGCGGCGTGCGGTTCTTCGAGGAAGGTCCCAAGGGCCGCAAGGTGCTGGCCGAGATCTTCCACGACACCTGCGCCTACCAGGACTGGCTGAACTTCAACGCCACCGTCGCGCCGCCGGATCGGCCCTATGGCGGCGAGCAGAACTTCGTCGGCATCGCCTGCGTGTGGCAGTTCGTCATCCCCAAGGAGAAGCTGCCGGCCTATGCGGACTTCGGCATCAGGTCGCCGGCGCTCAAGGCGCTCCTGGATGCCGCCCGGGCGGCGGGCGGACTGGCGCTGCGCTTCAAGACCTACGAGGTCGAGCCGGGCTACACCGACGGCTACCTGGCCAAGGCCACCGCCCAGGGCAACGCCGTCGCCAACCCCGCCTACGGCTACCTGATCGGCACCATCGGCGTGTGGGGCGCCGACGAACCCCGCAGCGAGCCCGCCGGCCGCAAGCTGGAGGCCCCCTACCGCGCCGCCAGCCCGACCCTCTACATCGCCAAGGACGATCCCGACCAGGGGCGGCCGGCCATGCAATATGCCGGCGCACCGGATGCCACGGCGGTGACCGTGCCCGGCTGCCCCTATCCATGGATGGGGGCGCCGGCCCTGATCGGCAACGCGGTGGCGCTGGTGCGCCAGGACCCGCCGGTGATCTCGCTGGACATCCTGGAATCCTTCCCCAAGTTCGGCTTCCGCAATCCCGACGGCCCCACCGCCAACGACCCGCCCCAGGGCTTCGGTCGGCCCAAGCGCAAGGCCTATGTAGGCGAGGTCGAGCTGGCGGTGATTCCGGCCGGCGGCGGCGACCCGGTGTCCATCGCCGCCATCCCCTACGGATACGAGGACTACGCGACCTACGAGGATTTCGGCGGCATCGTCGACCTGGCCTACGACCCCAAGACGGTGTCCCACGACACCATCGCCAACGGCACCCTGGTGGTGCGCGGCGCCAAGGGCAGCGCGCTCAACGGCGGCGTCACCCTGCTCACCGAGACGGTGGTCCGGGTGGTCACCGACGACCGCACCGCCTACATGACCACCTCTGACCCCGCCTACACCCTTTCGGTCCAGGTCAGCGAGCGCGGCGGCCCGACCACCCGGGCGGTGACCCTGTGGCTCAACGAGTACAAGACCATCATCCAGTTGAAGCCCAAGGCCGGCGACAGCTGCACGGCGCCGTCCAACGAGTACCGCACCAACCAGTCGGTGGACAGCCGCACGGCGGCGCTGACGGTCACCGACCCCGACGACAACCCGCCGCAATGCCCGCCGGCCGGGCCGGCGCCGGCGCGGCTGGACTTCCCCGCCTCGGTCACCATCCCCGCCGGCACCACTGGGTGGTTTCCCATCCAGGTGCGCCCGAACACCGGCGGCACGGCGGTGCTGGCCCTCCAACAGGACGACGCCGCCGTCTACGGCACCCTTCCGCCCGCCACGCCCGGCGGGCAGGCCCAGTTGGGCGTCGCGGGGGTGCCCATGTGGAGCACCAAGTCCTACTGCTCGGCGCGCATCTTCGAGTCCGAGGACTTCAGCGATCTTTACGCCAAGGACGGCACGCTCCGATGGGACGACGTGTATAATTACGCACTTCGCTACTATTACTTGCTGTTCCCGGCGATGTCGACCTACATTCCGCTCAACTACGCCAGCTCGATCACCAGCCCATATGCCGCCGACCTGATCAAGCAACGCCTGGGAACGCCCAAGGATGCGGTGTTCCACACCACATTGAACATGCCGGTGACGCGCACCCTTTCTCCCGCCCGCGCCAATTTGATCCTGGATTTCATCAAGCAAGCGCAGGATAAACTAAGCGGAAGCTCGTAACGCGCTAGGTTTGGAAGCGGAGATGATCGCGCTGGATGGGTACTCCATCAGGGAACGTTTGGCGCATGGGCGGACGACCGTGGTCTATCGCGGCGTCCGCCTCGCCGATGGCGCCCCCATCGTCGCCAAGGTTCTGGACCTGGAGTATCCGACCCCGTTCCACCTGGCCAGCATCCGCCACGAATATGAGTTGCTGTCCGGCCTGGATCACCCCGGCGTGGTCAGGGTGCTGGATCTGGCACGGATCAACCATAGCCTCGCCATCATCATGGCCGACACCCAGGGGCGGCCGCTTCGCCACGTGATCGCCGAGGGATGGCTGGACCTGGACGCGAAGCTGGCGATCGCTCGAAGCATCGTCGACGCCGTCGGCTACATCCACTCGAAGCGAATCATCCACAAGGACATCAACCCCAACAACATCCTGCTCGATGCGTCCGCCACCGCGGTCCAGGTCATCGATTTCGGCGTCGCCTCGCGGCTGAGCCACGAGACCCCGGTGGTCACCAACCCCGACACCATCGAGGGAACGCTGGCCTATATCGCGCCCGAACAGACCGGCCGCATGAACCGGCCGGTGGATTATCGCGCCGACTTCTATTCACTGGGCGTGACGCTTTACGAGCTGTTCCTCGGCCGGTTGCCGTTCGACGCCACCGACAGCGTCGAACTGGTGCACCTGCACATGGCCTCGGTGCCGCCCTCCCTGCACGCCCGCGACCCGTCCATTCCCGAGGCGCTCTCGCGCGTCGTCGAGAAGCTGATGGAAAAGAATGCCGAGAACCGCTACCGCAGCGCCATCGGCATCTCCCGCGACCTCGCCCTGTGCGCGGCGGGCGACGCGCCGGCCGACTTCACTCCCGGCCGCCACGATCCGCCCGAGCGGTTCACCATTCCCGCCCGGATCTACGGCCGCGCGGCCGAGACCGAAAGGCTGATCGGCGCCTACGACGAGACCTGCGAGGGGCGGCCGGCCGTGGTGCTGGTGACCGGCTATTCGGGCATCGGCAAATCCACCCTGGTCAACGAAATCCACCGCCCCATCGCGCAACGGTCGGGGTTCTTCATCTCCGGCAAGTTCGACCAGTACCGGCGCAACATCCCCTATTCGTCGCTGATCGAGGCGTTCCAGACTCTCCTGCACCAGATTCTCGCCCAGAGCGAGGACACCATCGCGGGGTGGCGGGACCGGCTGCTGGCGTCATTGGGCGGCAACGGCCAGGTGGTGATCGAGGTACTGCCGGAGCTGGAACGCATCCTTGGCCCACAGCCGCCGGTTCCGGCCCTGGCGCCTCAGGAAGCCCAGAACCGCTTCAACCTGACCTTCATCAACTTCATCCTGACCTTCGCCGGCGCCCGTCACCCCCTGGTGCTGTTCCTCGACGACCTGCAATGGGCAGACAATGCGTCGCTGAACCTGTTGGAGACCCTGAGCGCCGACCGCCTGTGCCGGCACCTGCTGATCGTGGGGGCCTTCCGCAGCAACGAGGTCGATGGAGCCCACCCCCTGGCCCTTGCGCTTGGGCGGATGAAGGCGGCCGGCGTGCGGCTGGAGGAAATCCATCTGCTCCAACTGCCCCGCGACGCCATCGATGCGATGGTGGCGGACACCGTCGACCGCCCGGTGAACGAGGCGCGGCCGCTGGCAGACCTGGTGGCGCGCAAGACCGAGGGAAACCCCTTCTTCATCGGCCAGTTCCTCAAGTCGCTGCACGCGGCGGGGATGATCATCCGCGACGCCGCCGTCGGCGGATGGGCCTGGGACCTCGACCGGATCGGCGCCACCGGCGTCAGCGAAAGCGTCGCCGAACTGATGGTCGCCAAGATCAAGCAGTTGCCCGACAAGGCCCAGCAACTCCTGCAACTGGCCGCCTGCATCGGCAACCAGTTCAGCCTCTACGATCTTTCGGTGGTCGGCGAGGACAGCTGGGACGGCGTCGCCGAGCATGTGATGGCGGCGCTCCAGGCCGACCTGATCACCCCCATCGACAACGAGTACCGCTTCTACGGCGGCGCCGAGAAGGCCAAGGCCGGCGATTTCACCGTCCGTTACCGCTTCCTGCACGACCGCATCCAGCAAGCCGCCTACGACATGCTGGGCGACGACGAACGCGCCCGTATCCACTTCAAGGCCGGCCAACTGCTGTTGCGCGACACCGACGAGGCACGCCTGGCCGAGCGGATCTTCGGCATCGTCAACCACTTCAACCTCGCCGTCCCGCTGGCCACCGACCCGACCCTGCGCGTGCAGTTGGCGCGCCTGAACATCCAGGCCGCCGTCAAGGCCAAGAACTCCATCGCCTATGAACCGGCGTTGAAATACATCACCGCCGCCCGCGCCTTCCTCGGCGAGCTCACCGAGGACGACCTGCGGTTCTGGATCCTGGTCGAACAGGGCGAGTGCGAATACCTCAACGGCAACGGCGACGCGGCCGAAAGCCTGTACCGGCAGGCGCTGGACCGGGCGCACGGCGATTCCGACCGCGCCTACGTCTACGAGCGGATGATCCACTACTACACCAACACCGGTAAGTTCCGGCAGGCCTACGACACCGGCCGCGAGGCCTTGCGGTTGTTCGGGGTGACGCTGCCGCCCAGCTTCGTGCCGCCGCTGTTCCTGATCGATCTGGCCCGGGTCAAGTGGAAGCTCAGGGGGCGTTCCATCGCCGAGCTTACCGAACTGCCGCTATGCCGCGACGAGCGCCTGACCACCGCGATGCGTCTGATCGGCGCACTGCTGAAAGCCGCCTATCAGGTACGCCCAGAGCTGTGCATCGCCAGTGCCGTCAAGGCCGTCAACCTGAGCCTGACCCACGGCACCATGGAAGACAACGCGGTCGCCTTCCTAGTCTTCGGCGGCATCTTCCTGGGCGGCGTCATGGGTGACCGAAAGGCCGGCTACGACTTCGGCCGCCTGGCGCTGGCCATGAACAGCCGGTTCGACAACGCGAAGCTGACCAGCGAGATCAATTTCGTCTCGGCCTATTTCACCAACGTCTGGATCGAGCCCGCCCGCGCCACCGAATCCTATTACCGCACCGCCTACGAAAGCGGACTTCAGACCGGCGATTTCTTCCACCTGTCCTGCGCCGCCTGCACCCTGGTCGAAAGCCAGTTCATCCGCGGCGTCCCGATGATCGAGCTGCGCAAGCTCGGCGAGGACTACCTGGCGTTCATGGAACGCATCAAGAGCCACGAGGCCGCCGGCACCATTCGCGCGGTGCTTCAGACCATCCGCAACCTGGAAGGTGCAACCGCCGCGCCCGAATCCTTCGACGACGACGAATTCGACGAGACCGCGTTCGTCACCGAACTGGGCCGGTTCACCTCGCAGCATTTCGCCCATTTCTATTTCGTCAACAAAATGCAGACCCTCTATCTGTGGGGCCTGCATGCCGAGGCGCTGAAGGCGGCGCGGGTGTCGGAAACCTATCTCAAGTATTCCGTCGCCATGCTGCAAACGGCGGAACACCATTTCTACCATGCGCTGATCCTGTGCGCCGCCTATTGCCGGACCCACGACCGCTCGCATCTGCGCAAGGCGCGGCGGATCGCGCGAAAACTCGACCACTGGGCCAATCTCAATCCGTCGAACTTCGTCCACAAGGCGCTGCTGGTGCGGGCCGAAATCGCCCGCTGCCGGGACGAGGGGTGGAACGCCGCCGCGCTTTACGCCGCCGCCATCCGGACGGCAGCCGATGACGGATTCCTGCAAAACGGGGCCCTGGCCAACGAATTGGCCGGCCGCTTCTTCGCCGACCGCGAGGTGGACACCGCCGCCACCGCCCATCTGCGGGCCGCGGTCTACGGCTACCAGATGTGGGGCGCGGCCGGCATCGCCGGCCGGCTGTTGGAGGAGTTCCCCGCCCTGGGCGCCTTGCCGCTGCGCGACGAGCGGATCGACAGGTCGTCCACCCTGTCCCTGACCACCACGTCGCGGACATCAACGGCGCGGGGCAGCCTGCACGGCGGATCGGGCTCCTCCACCTCTCGCTCCCGCCAGCATTCCCATCTCGACATCGAGACCGTCATCAAGGCCACGCGCGCCCTGTCGGGCGAGATCAAGCTGCGCACGCTGCTGCAGAAGCTGGTCGAAATCATGATCGAGAACGCCGGGGCCGAGCGCGGCGCCTTCATCCGCCTCGACCAAGGCGTCCTCACGGTGGAGGCCATTGGCAGGGCCGGCCAGGGCGTCGAGATCCTGGGGGGCGCCGGGCCGGACCCTGGGACCCTTCCGCTGGCGGTCATCCAGTACGTGATCCGGCTGGGCGAAAGCATCGTGCTGAACGAACCGGCAAGCGACCAGCGTTTCTGGCACGATCCCTACATCAAGACGGTGGCGCCCAAATCGGTCCTGTGCGCGCCGGTTGTTCACCAGGGCCAGACGGTCGGCATCGCCTATCTGGAGAACAACCTGACCAACGACGCCTTCACCATGGACCGCATCGAGATGTTGGAGATTCTTTCGGCGCAGGCGGCGGTGTCGCTGGAGAACTCCGTTCTCTACGAACAACTGGAAAGGCGGGTCGCCGAGCGGACCGCCGAACTGGTCCAGACCACCGGGAAACTGGAGGCGGCGAACCACGCCAAGAGCCAGTTCCTCGCCACCATGAGCCACGAGATCCGCACCCCCATGACCGGTGTGCAGGGCATGCTGGAACTGCTCCAGCGCACCCAGTTGGACCCCGAGCAGCGCGACATGGTGGCGGTGGTGCGCGAATCGGCGGCGGCGCTGCTGACCATCATCAACGACATCCTCGACTTCTCGAAGATCGAGGCCGGAAAGATGCAGCTCGAGAGCGTCCCACTTTCGCTGCCCGAGTTGGTCGAGAGCGTCGCCGAGGTGATGGCCCCCACCGCCCACAAGAAGGCGCTCGACCTTGTCCCGGTCATCGATCCCGAACTCCCTTCCACCCTTCTCGGCGACCCTGTCCGCCTGCGCCAGATCCTGTTCAACCTGATCGGCAACGCCATCAAGTTCACCCCGGCCGGCAGCGTGGTGATCCGCATCGAGCAGGTCTCGCGCGATCACGGCGTCTGCACGGTGCGACTGTCGGTGACCGACACCGGCGTCGGCATCGCCCCGGACGCCCAGGCGCGGCTGTTCCATCCCTTCGCCCAGGCTGACGAAACCACCACCCGCCGCTTCGGCGGCACCGGCCTTGGCCTATCCATCTGCCGCCACCTGGTCGAGCTGATGGGCGGCTCCATCGGCGTCGAGAGCTCGCTTGGCGACGGCTCGACCTTTCATGCCGTCCTTCCCCTCAAGGAAGCCGAACAACCGGCCGAATTCACGTTGCCGCGGCTGGATGGCGTGCGCGCCGCGGTGTCGATGATCCAGCCCGCCGAGGCCGAGGCAGCCCGCCGCTATCTGACCGCCGCCGGCGCCGTTCTGGTGGGGAGTGAGGGTTCCCCGGACCTGCTGGTCGAGGATGGTGGCGGCCGGGCCATCCGCGCCATCGCACCCGCCGCACCCAAGGCCGGTGGTGGCCAGGTCCCCCGTCCGCTCCGCCGGTCGTCGCTGCTGCGGGCGGCGACGGCGGCGCTTGGACGCGAGACCTTGCCGGCCGGATCGGTTGCCGCCCCGCCACCGAAAGTCGCCCCGAAGACCGAGCCGAGCGGCAAGATGATCCTGGTGGCCGAGGACAATCCCATCAACCAGATGGTCATCAAGCGCCTGCTCCACGCGCTGGGCCGCGCGGCGGACATCGTCGACAACGGCGCCAAGGCGCTGGAGGCGTGGCGCAGCGGCCGATATGCGATGGTCCTCACCGACTGCCACATGCCGGAAATGGACGGATTCGCGCTGACCGGCGCCATCCGCGCCGAGGAGGACGGTGGCGGGCGCCGCACCCCCGTCATCGCCTTCACCGCCGCCGCCACCTCGGAAGAGGTGCAGCAGTGCACCGACGCCGGGATGGACGACTTCCTGTCCAAGCCGGTCAATGTCGACCAGTTGAAGGCCACCCTCGAACGCTGGATGGACGATGCTCCCGTCGCCTGACGCCATCGGCGCCATCCTGGAGGGCGTGCTTGCCGGAGCCGGCATCGCCCCGACCACCTTCGCCACGGACCACGACACCGCCTTCGCCACCGCCGGATGGCGGTTGCGGCGGGCCCCGGCGCCGGACTGGAATGCCGTCGCCGGGCGGCTGGCGGACCTCGGGGTGCTGGGTGTCGAGGCGTGGTCGGCGGCCGACGCCGTCCGCGTGGCCCTGCTGCGCCGCCACTTGGCGGACAAGGATGATACCGAAGCCGCCCGGATCGTCGACCGCCACGTGCGAACGGGAGACAATGCCGAGCGCGAGGCCGTGCTCAAGGGCCTGATGGCCCTGCCCGGCCCCGAGCGCTTCCTCGCCACGGCGGCGGACGCCTGCCGGGCGGCGGTGCTGACCACCTTCGCCGCCGTCGCTTGCGACAACGCCTATCCCGCCCGCCACTTCCCGGCCCCGGCCTTCCGGGCAATGGTGGTCAAGGCGATTCACCTGGGCGTGCCGCTGGCCCGCATCCACGGCTTGGCCGAACGTCGCGACGCCGAGCTGGCCCGTATGGGCGAGGACTACGCCCGCGAACGCCGGCTGGCCGGCCGGCCGGTCTCCGCCGACCTGTCCCTCATCGCCGCCCCCTTAGGAGGACATCCGTGACCACGCCGCTGATGGACCCGCATATCCACATGACCTCGCGCACCACCAACGACTACGAGGCCATGCGGGCCGCCAACATCCAGGTGGTGGTGGAGCCGTCGTTCTGGGGCGGCCAGAGCCGCAACCACCTGGGCAGCTTCGAGGACTACTACCTGACCATCGTCGGCTGGGAGCGCTTCCGCGCCTCGCAGTTCGGCATCCGCCACTATTGCACCATCGGCCTCAATCCCAAGGAGGCCAACCGGCCCGACCTCGCCGATGGCGTGCTGGCAATGCTGCCGCGCTTCCTGGTCAAGGAGAGCGTGGTGGCGGTGGGCGAGATCGGCTACGACGAGATGACCCCGGCCGAGGAACACGCCTTCGCCCGCCAGTTGGACCTGGCGCGGGAGTTTGATCTGCCGGCCATGGTCCACCTGCCCCACCGCGACAAGAAGAAGGGCTGCGAGCGTAGCCTCGCAGTGGTGCGGGAATCCGGCCTGCCGCCCGGGCGGGTGGTGATCGACCACTGCACCGAGGAAACCACGCCGCTGGTGCTGGACGCCGGCTGCTGGGCCGCCCATTCCATCTATCCCAACACCAAGATGGACGAGGTCCGCATGGTGGCGCTGCTGCGCCGCCACGGCCCCGAACGGATGATCGTCAACAGCGCCGCCGACTGGGGCGTCAGCGACCCCCTCAAGGTTCCCGCGACGGCCCGGGCGATGCGCGAGGCGGGCTTCGAAGAGGCCGTGGTGCGCCGGGTGCTGTGGGACAATCCGGTCGCCTTCTTCGCCCAGAGCGGCCGCCTGGACGCCGACGAGGTGGCCGAACCGCTGGCCGTCGACCAGCGCGCCACCTATGACGGCAATTCGGTGCTGCGCGGCCAGACGGCGAAGGTGAACGCTTGAGGCGGCTGCTGGTCCTGAACGTGGTCGGCCTGACCGCCGCCCTGCTGCCCCACGCCCCCAATCTGTCGGCCCTGGCCGCCAGTGGCGGCCGGCGGCCGGTCGGGGCGGTGCTGCCGGCGGTGACGTGCACGGTGCAGTCCACCTACCTGACCGGCCTGCCGCCGGCGGGCCACGGCGCGGTGGCCAACGGCTGGTACTTCCGCGACCTCTCCGAGGTCTGGCTGTGGCGGCAGTCGAACCGGCTGGTGGGCGGCGAGAAGCTGTGGGAGGCGGCGCGACGGCGCGACCCCACCTTCACCGCCGCCAACCTGTTCTGGTGGTACAACATGTATTCCACCGCCGACGTCACGGCAACGCCGCGCCCGTGCTATCCCGTCGACGGCCGCAAGATTCCGGACCTCTACACCAACCCACCCGGGCTTCGGGCCGAGTTGCAGGACGCGCTGGGCCGCTTCCCGTTGTTCCATTTCTGGGGGCCCACCGCCGATATCCGCTCCAGCCGCTGGATCGCCGACTGCGCCCTCAAGGTCATGCGGGAGAGGCGGCCGACGCTGACCCTGGCCTACCTGCCCCATCTCGACTACGACCTCCAGCGCTTCGGCCCCCATCATCCCCGCGCCGCGCAAGCGGTTGGCGAGGTCGACGCCCTGTGCGGCGAGTTGATCGACGCCGCCCGCCGCGAGGGGATGGCGGTGGTGGCGCTGTCGGAGTACGGCATCGGCGCGGTGACCCAGTCGGTGGGCATCAACCGCGTCCTGCGCCACGCCGGACTGGTTGCGCTGCGCGAGGAACTGGGAAGGGACCTGCTCGACCCCGGCGCCTCGGCCGCCTTCGCGGTGGCCGACCACCAGGTGGCGCACGTCTATGTCCGCGATCCCGCCCGCGTGCCCGAGGTGGCGGCGCTGCTGGCCACCCAGCCGGGAATCGACCGGGTCCTGCACGGCCAGGAGCGGCGGCTGGCCGGCCTCGACCACCCCAATTCCGGCGAGATCGTCGCCGTCGCCGCCGCCGATCGCTGGTTCAGCTATGGCTGGTGGCTGGACGCCGACCGTGCCCCCGACTACGCCCGCACCGTCGACATCCACCGCAAGCCCGGCTTCGACCCGTGCGAGTTGTTCCTCGATCCGGCCCTGCGGTTCCCGAAACTGAAGATCGCCTGGGCCCTGGCCCGCCGCAAGCTGGGTCAACGGCCGCCGATGGCGGTAATCCCCTTGGACGAATCCGTCGTCAAGGGATCGCACGGCCGCCCGCCCGACCATTCCGACCAGGGGGCGCTGCTGATCTCGTCGGAACCCGGATTGCTTCCCGAGGGTGCCGTCGATCCGCTGGCAGTCAAGGATCTGCTGCTGGCACACATGGCCGGACCGGAGGCGGCATGAGCACCGTCGAACAGCGCATCCAGTTGTCCCTCGCCTTCCCGGTGAGCTTCACCCGCGCCGCCCTGGCCGCCGACAACCCGGTGCTGGCCGACGCCATCCGTCGCCTGGAGCCCGATCGCCGCCATCGCGTGGCGGTGGTGGTGGACGACGGCGCCGCCGCCGCCTGGCCGGGCCTGGAACGCATGGTCCATGCCTATGCCGAGGTGCACGGCTTCGAGCTTGTCGGCATGCGCTTGGTGGCCGGCGGCGAGGCCGCCAAGTCCGGGCTGGCCCGGGTGGAGGAATTGCACGCCGGGATGCTGGCCGCCCATCTCGACCGACAATCGATCCTGCTGGCGATCGGCGGCGGCGCGGTGCTGGACATGGCGGGATTTGCCGCCGCCACCTTTCATCGCGGGGTGCGGCTGGTGCGCATGCCGACCACCGTGCTGGCCCAGAACGACGCCGCCATGGGGGTCAAGAACGGCGTCAACGGCGCCGGGATCAAGAACCTGATCGGCTGCTTCGCCGTTCCGTTCGCGGTGGTGGCCGATTTCGACTTCCTGTCCACCCTCGATCCGCGCGACCGCCGCGCCGGGCTGGCCGAGGCGGTCAAGGTGGCGGCCATCCGCGACACCGTCTTCTTCCGGTGGCTGGACGGGCACGCTCCGGCGTTGGCCGCCTTCGAGGACAGGGCCACCGAGGCCATGATCCGCCGCGCCGCCGAACTGCACCTGGAGCACATCGCCACCGGCGGCGACCCGTTCGAGCTGGGCAGCGCCAGGCCCTTGGATTTCGGCCATTGGTCCGCCCACAAGCTGGAGAGCCTGACCGCCCATCGGCTGCGCCATGGCGAGGCGGTGGCCATCGGCATGGCGGTGGACAGCCTGTATGCCGCCGAGGCGGGCCTGTTGGCCGCCGGCGACGCCGAGGCCGTGGTCGGGCTCCTCCACCGCCTCGGCTTCGCCCTGTGGGACGAGGCGCTGGACCGGCGCGCGCCCGACGGCGGCCGCGCGGTCCTGGCCGGCCTGGAGGAATTCCGCGAGCATCTGGGCGGCCGGTTGACCATCGCCATGCTGGCCGGCATCGGCCATGCCGTGGACGTCACCTCGGTGGACCTGGCGGCCATGGAGAGGGCCCTGGCGGCCCTGAAGCGGCGCGCGGCGGCGCCATGAAGCTGGCGGGCGGGCGCGGCCACCTGACCTATTGCACCAACATCCACCCCGGCGAGCGGTGGGCGGAGCACTTCGCCGCCATCGCCCGGTCCCTGCCAGCCGTCAAGCGCCGAGTGGCGCCCGACGCCCCCTTCGGGGTCGGACTGCGGCTGTCGGCCGACGCCGCCGCCGACCTCGCCGAGCCGGCGGCGATGGCCGCGTTCAAGGAGTTCCTGGCTGCCGAGGGCCTGTACGTCTTCACCCTCAACGGCTTTCCCTACGGCGCCTTCCACGGCACCCGCGTCAAGGACGCCGTCTACCGCCCCGACTGGAGCACGCCCGAGCGGCTGGCCTATACGACGCTGCTGGCCGACTTGTTGGCCGAGCTGTTGCCCGACGGCATGACCGGCAGTATCAGCACCGTTCCCTGCGGCTGGGCCGGCCATGGCCGGCTCGGCGACGCCATGATCGCCAACCTGCGTGCCGCCGATCACCATCTTGACACCCTGTTCCGGCGTACCGGCCGCCGGATCGCCCTGGCGCTAGAGCCCGAGCCCGGCTGCCTGTTGGACGCCACCGCCGATGCCGTGCCGCTGTTCCGGCGCCTCGGCGGCCCCCGCCATCTCGGCCTGTGCCTGGACCTGTGTCACCTGGCGGTGGGGTTCGAGGAGCCGGCCGAGGCCTTGGCGCTGCTGCGCGCCGCGGGCATCCCGGTTCACAAGTTGCAGCTGAGCGCCGGGCTGCGGCTGTCGCCCCGTGACGCCGAGGCGCTGGCACCGTTCGACGACGGCGTCTACCTGCATCAGGTGGCGGCCCGGACCGGGGCTGGCCTGCGGCGCTATTCCGACTTGGCCGACGCCCTCGCCTGCGCCGATGGCCGCACCGCCGAGGAGTGGCGGGTCCATTTCCATGTCCCGCTATGGTCGGAACGCCTGGGCCGCATGGCCTCCACCGCCGGCGTCACCGCGCGCATGCTGGAGTTGCACGCGGCGCGTCCGGTCTGCGGGCATCTGGAGGTCGAAACCTATACCTGGGACGTGCTGCCGCGCGAGCATCGCGGCCGCGACCTGAACGACGACATCGCGAGGGAACTGCTATGGGTGCTGGAGCGGCTGGGTTGACCGATATGGGCGTGCTGCTGCGCCTGGGGCGGGTGTCCAACCTGCCGACAGTGTGGACCAACCTGCTGGCCGGCATGGCGGTGACCGGCATGGTGGCGCCCGGCGCGCTGGCCCTGCTGCTGCCGGCGGCCAGCCTGTTCTACGTCGCCGGCATGTTCTTCAACGATGTTTTCGACCGCGACATCGACGCCGTCGAACGGCCCGAGCGCCCCATCCCCTCGGGCCAGGTCGTCGCCAGGGAGGTCGTCATCGCCGCCGCCGCCATGATGGCGGTGGGGCTGGCGCTGGTGGCGCCGCTGGGCGTGCCGCCCCTTGCCGCCGCCGCCGCCCTGTGCGCCGCCATCCTCTACTACGACGCCGACCACAAGGGCAATCCCGCCAGCCCGCTGGTGATGGGTGCCTGCCGCGCCCTGGTCTACGTGCTCGCCGCCCACGCCCTGGGCGGAATCCGCATGGACTGGATGCTGCCGGCACTTGGCCTGCTGGCCTATGTGGCCGGCCTCACCTACGCCGCCCGCCAGGAGAACCTTGCCCGTTTCACCGGCGCCTGGCCGCTGGCCATGCTGGCGGTGCCGGCGGTGCTGCTACTGTCGCGGCTGTCGCTGGAGGCGGCACCCTTCATGCTGCTGTTCCTGGCCTGGATGGCCCACGGCCTGCGGCTGATCCTGTCGCCCGCCGTGCGCGACATCCGACGCGCGGTCGGTGCGCTGATCGCCGGCATCTCCCTGTTCGACGCCGCCCTGATCGCCACGGCCGGCGAACCGCTGCTGGCCGTCGCCGCCGTGGCGGGGTTCGGCCTGACGCTTGTGTTCCACCGCAAGGTGGCGGGAACCTGACGGCAGAAAAAATTGGGCCGCGCGGCCGGAACGGCGCGCGGCCCAGGCACCCCGGGCGCAAGGCCCCCTAGCTTACTTCGCCCGGGTGACGACCTGTTCGGCCGGAATCAAGTGCTGGTGCAGGCCGGCGTCCTTCTGGGCGTCCAGCCCGAACGCCACCGCCATCAACTGGCTGTAGAACACCACCGGGATATTGAAGTCGGTGCCGAACTTCTTGTTGATCTCCGGCTGGTACATTTCCAGGTTGGTCTGGCACAGCGGGCACGGGGTGGTGATCACCTCGGCGCCGGCGGCCTTGGCCTCGTCCAGGATGTCCTTCATCAGGTGAAGGGTCTTGTCGGGGCTCATGACGCTGACCGAGCCGCCGCAGCATTTGGTCTTGCCCTTGAATTCCACCGCGGTGGCGCCGCAGGCGGTGATGAAGTCGTCCAGGAACTGGGGATCGTCGTAGGTGTCGTACATGCCGCCGCGTTCGGTCTTGGCGAACGGGCGCACGGTCTGGCAGCCGACCCAGCCGGCGACCTTGAGGCCGGTCAGCGGCTTGGTGACCGCCTCCTTGACCTTGTCGACGCCGATGTCGTTGACGATGACCTCGCAGGCGTGGCGGACGTGCAGGCCGCCGTCATAGGACTTGCCGATCTCGGCCAGGCACTCGTTGACGTCGGCCTTGATCCGCGCGTCCTCGCGGATCTTTTCGTTGTGGTAGTGGGTGTTGAGGTAGCAGGCGGCGCAGGGGGTGACGAGATTCTCGCCGCCCTGGGCCTGGGCGGCGGCCAGGTTGCGGCCGTTGAGCGCGAACATGCCCATGTGGCCGCCCTCGATATGGCCTACAGAGGCGCCGCAGCAGTTCCAGTCCTCGATGTCCTTGAGCTCGACGCCCAGCTTGCCCATCGCGGCCCTGAGCGAGGTGTCCAGGTGCACCGCCGACGCCTGCGAGCTGCAGCCCGGATAATACGACATGGTCTTGGTCATGGCGTTAGGTTCCCTCGCTTAGCCGTGCTTCTTCGCTTCCATCTCGGCCGCCTTCTTGAGCAGCTTCGACAGTTCGCCGGTGTTCTTGCACTTGTGCGGCATGCCCAGGTGCATGCGCTTGGTCTTGATCATGCCGAGTGCGATGGGCAGGTTGGCCATGCCCTTCTTGTATCCCTCGCCGAAGCCGAAGCTGAAATAGTACTTGGCGGTGACCAGGCGCTCGTCGGTACGGCCGTACTTGGCCGCCGACCACCAGAACGCCTTGCCGAAGCGGGCGTTGTCGCTTTCGGTGGCCTGGGCGTAGCCCTCGCGCACCGCCACGGTGGCGAGATCGTGCAGGATATAGGTGACCGGCACCTGCCGCGGGCAGCGGACCACGCAGTTGTAGCAGGACACGCAGTTCCAGATGGTGTTGGAGGTGAGCACCGCCTCCTTCATGCCGGCGCGGATCATCATGAACAGCTTGCGCGGCCCGTGGTCCATCTGGGTGCCGATGGGGCACGAGCCGGAGCAGGTGCCGCACTGCATGCACAGCGCCATGCGGTCGCCGCCGTCGACGTTGTCGTAGACCCAGCGGGCGAAGTCGAGGTCGTATTTCTTGCTCGGAGTGGGAGACATGGCGTTCATGGCTCAGAACCCCTTGAACGGATTGAAGCCGATGGCGGTGATCTGGTCGACGAAGTCGTTGATCACCGTCGGCAGGCGGTCGGAATCGGCGATGGAGGCTTCCACCTGCACCACCCGCTCGGGCTCCAGCATCATCGACTTCAGCGTCTCGCCCACCTTGCTCATGCGCTCGGCGGCCATGGCCGAGCCCTTGACGAAGTGGCACTGGTAGTCGTCGCCGGGCTTGCAGCCCATCAGCATGACGCCGTCATAGCCCACCGACAGGGCGTCCGAGACGCACAACAGGCTGACCGAGCCCAGGCACCGCACCGGCAGCACCCGGACGTGGGCCGAGAACTGGTTGCGCTTGATGCCGGCCATGTCCAGCGCCGGGATGGCGTCGTTCTCGCAGGCGATGATCAGAAGGCGCGGCTTGCCCGAGAACTCGTCGGGGATCTTCACCGCCTTGATCTGGGTGGTCAGCATCTCGACCGAGTAGTTGTCGAAGCTGATGGTGCGGACCGGGCAGGCGCCCATGCAGGTGCCGCAGCGGCGACAGCGCGTGGGATTGACGATGGGGTATTCCTTCTCGTCCTCGTCGATGGCCCCGAACGGGCACTCCACCGTGCAGCGGCGGCACTTGGTGCACTGGTTCAGGTTGATCTTGGGGAACGACAGGTCGCCGACGCGCGGATGCAGGGCGGCGCCGGCGGCGGCGCCGCGCACCGCCTGCACCGCCTTCATCACCGCGCCGGCGGCATCCTCGGCGGCCTCGGCCCAGTCCATGGGACGGCGGACGGGACCGCAGGTGTAGATGCCGCTGCGCCGCGTCTCGTAGGGGAAGCAGATGTAGTGCGAATCGGCGAAGCCGTCGTGCAGCACCGGCAGGTGCGGGCCCTGGCGGTATTGCAGGTTCAGCAGCGAACCGCCGTCGGGGGTGCACTGATCGCGCCTGGCGTAATCGGCGGGGGCGTCACCGGCATAGCCGGCGACCTTGATCGGCGCCTCGGGGTCGACGTCGCCCAACAGCTGCTCGGCGCCCTTCTCCGAGGACTCCTGGTCCGGGTTGGTGGAGTTGGGCACCATACCGGTGGCCAGCACCACCATGTCGAGGCCGGCCAGCGGCACGTCCTCCTGCACCAGTTCGTCGGCGACGGTGACCGTGAGATCCGACCCCACCGACTTGACCTTGCCCTTGATGAAGATGACGCCGGCCTTCTGGGCCGAACGGTACAGTTCCTCGGCGACGCCGGGGGTGCGCATCTCCTCGTAGATCACGAAGACGTTGGCCTTGGGATCGACGGTCAGGATCTCGAGGGCCTGCTTCAGCGAGGTCGCGCAGCACACCGACGAGCAGTAGGGCAGATGGTCGGGATCGCGCGAGCCGGCGCACTGGACGAAGGCCACCGACTTGACCGGCTTGCCGTCGGACTTGCGCGCCACCTCGTTCCTGGCCAGCATCTTCTCCAGGTCGACATTGGTGACCACGTCGGGGGAAGCGCCGTAGCCGAGATGGCCCAGCTTGGCGGGATCGTACGGGCGCCAGCCGGTGGCGACCACGATGGCGCCCACGTCCTCGATGGAGCCGTCGGCGAAGGTCACCGCGAACTTGCCGGGCATGCCGGCGGTGCGGGTGACGGTGGCGCCCATCTTGACGGTGATCCTGGCATTGCCCTGGACCGTCTCGACCAGGGCCTGGATGCCGTTGTCCTCGGGCTTGTCGTAGGGCGGCGTGTGCGGCAGCCGCCGCGACGCCTCGAGGGCATGGCCGCCCAGCCGATCCGACCGCTCGACCAGCAGCACGTCGTGGCCGACGCCGGCGGCTTCCAGCGCGGCGGTCAGGCCGGTGACGCCGCCGCCCAGCACCATGATCCGCTGCGAATACTCGCCGTCGATCCAGGGCTCGGGCAAGGTGACCTTGGGCGCGTGGCTGAGCGCCATGCGGACGTAATCCTCGGCCAGCATCTGGGTGTCTTCGTCATTGGCCGGATGGGTCCAGATGACCTTCTCGCGCAGGTCGGCGCGGATGACCTGGGCGGCCGGCTCGAAGGCGAAGCGGTCGGTCATGACGCGCGACGAGCACGCCGCCACCACCACTTGGTTGACGCCGCCGTCCACGTCGGCCTTGATCATCGCCACGCCCTCGTCGCCGCACAGGCAGGCGTGGGCCTTGGGCTCCAGCTTGTATTCGGTCTTGGCCACGCCTTCCAGGGCGGCCATGTCGAGCGCCTCACCGATGCCGCAGCCGCCGCACAGGTAAACGCCGGTCTTCCTCTCGCTCATTCCTTCCTCCCCTTAACCGGCGGACACGACGCGGATGGCCTTCAAGGCTGCCGCGGTGGCGGATTGCACGGACATGGACACGTCCAGGGCCCCGGTGCTGACACCGGCGCCGATGGACTCGCCCTCGGGGAAGACGAAGCCGTAGTCGTCGAAATCGGCCGCGATGGCGGGACGGTCGTCCTCGGCCAGCGACGGCTGCATGCCGGTCGCCAGCACCACCAGGTCGTAGGGCTCGGCGTAGACCTCGCGGGTCAGGGTGTTCTCGCCGCAGACCATCGGATTGCCGTCGGGGCCGGGCTCGATGCGGGCCGGCTTGGACTTGACGAAGCGGACCTGGGGATCGCGCTTGAGGCGCTGGACGAAGCTTTCCAGCTTATCGTGGGCGCGGATGTCGATGTAGTAGACGTCAACGGTGGCGTCCTTGTACTGCTCGCGGACATAGGCGGCGTGCTTCATGGACGCCAGGCAGCAGATGCGCGAGCAATAGGCCAGGTGGTTGAGGTCGCGCGAGCCGGCGCACTGGATCAGCGCCACCCGCTTGGGCTCGGCGCCGTCGCTGGGACGCACGATGCGGCCCTTGGTGGGGCCGTCGACGGAGGCCAGGCGCTCCATCTCGACGTTGGTGATGACGTCGGGCATCTCGGCCCAGCGATAGGCGGTCAGCCGGTCGGCCGGATAGGGACGCCAGCCGGTGGCCCAGACGATGGCGCCCACCTCGATCTCGAACGAGCTTTCCGCCTCGTCGAGGTCGATGGCGCCCACCTTGCAGGCCGCCTTGATCTTCTCGCCCTCGGCGGTGCCGGCGACGATCGGATCGACGACGTAGCGCATGGGGAAGGCCATGGTGTGGGGCAGATAGGCCGCCTTCACCTTGTCCATGCCGTAGTTGAAGGGATTGGCGACCTCGGTCTCGGCCGCCGTCGCGCAGTCGCCGCAGGCGGTGCAGTTGGGCTTGACGTGGCGCGGCTGGGTCTTGACCGTCACCGTGTAGGCGCCGGGGCCGCCCTTGATGGTCGCCACCGACGACAGGGTGAACAGGCTGATGCGCTTCGACTTCTTGATGCGCTGGTAGTTGATCTCCAGCCCGCAGGTCGGGTGGCACAGCTTGGGAAAGTAACGGTTCATCTGGGCGACCCTGCCGCCCAAGGTCGCGGTCTTCTCGACCAGGACCACGTCGTGTCCGGCTTCGGCCGCCTCGACGGCCGCGGTGACGCCGGCGATGCCGCCGCCGACGACCAGGATCGTGCGGCTGCGGGGTGTGGTATCGCTCATGCTCCCCTCTCCCAACTCTCTGACTGCGGGGGCAAGCCCCCTCCGGTGCCGGAGGGGGCTCCCGATTTTCTTACTTGTTCAACGATTGGTAATAGTCCTGCAGGATCGCCACCACCTCGGGACGGCTGAATTCCGGCGGGATGGGCTCGCCCTTGGACAGCATCTCGCGCTGCTTGGTGCCCGAGATGTTGACCTGATGCTCCTTGCCGTGCGGGCAGGTCTTGGCGGTGGCCATGCCCATGCACTTCTTGCAATAGAAGGTGATGTCGATCTTGAGGGCACCCGTCTCCAGGGCGCCCGGCCACAGCGTGTCGAAGATGTGCTGGGCGTCGAACGGGCCGTAATAGTCGCCGACGCCGGCATGGTCGCGGCCGACGATCAGGTGCGAGCAGCCGAAGTTCTGGCGGATCAGGGCGTGGATCAACGCCTCGCGCGGGCCGGCGTAGCGCATCTCGATGGGATAGCCGGCCTGGATCACCGTGCCCGGCACGAAATAGTGCTGGATCATGGCGTCGATGGCCTTGGTGCGGGTCTCGGCCGGGATGTCGCCGGGCTTCAGCTTGCCCAGCACCTGGTGGATGAACACCCCGTCGGTCACCTCGACGGCGATCTTGGCCAGGTGCTCGTGGCTGCGGTGCATGGGGTTGCGGGTCTGGAAGGCGGCCACCCGCGACCAGCCCTTCTCGGCGAACAGGGCGCGGCTCTCGGCCGGGCGCAGGTACAGGCCCTTGTACTTGGCCGGATACTCGCCCTCGGACAGGGCGTAGACGCGGCCGGCCAGGTTGACCTCGGCCTGCTCGTTCACCTTCTGCACGCCCGGATGCGCCGGGTCGGTGGTGCGGTAGACGTGCTGGCACTCGAAGGCCTTGTCGATCTCGTATTTCTGGGCGACTTCCATCACCGCCATGATCTCGCCGGTCTCGGCGTCGACCAGGGCCACCTCTTCCTCGAGCTTGATGGACTCGGCCAGGTCGCGGGCGGCGGAAAGGGTGATGGGGATCGGCCAGAACAGGCCGTTGGCCATCTTCATCTCGGCGCAGACGCCTTCCCAATCGGCCTTGCCCATGAAGCCGTCGAGCGGCGTGTAGGCACCCATGGCCATCATGATGACGTCCGACGTCTCGCGGCTCGTCATCGGGACCTTCTTCAGGGTCTGCGCGCGCTTGAGGACTTCCTTCCGCTCGACCTCGGGCAAGAGCAGCGGCTTCAGCGAGCCGCCTCCGTGAGGCTGGACCAGCTTGGACATTCTCCCTCTCTCCCTGTTATGCGGGGTGTGTTCACCCTCGATTGCGTATCATAAATCCCTAAATTGCCCGTCCCTTTCCACAAGAATCTGCTCATGTACGGAAAATGGCTATATGAGATTTTTATGAACTTAGAATTGGTCGTATTTTAAAGAAGACCCGCGCACGCGGTCGGCGGGATACCGCCGCTCGTTGAGTTCGATCTTGGCCGCCGCCACCGCGGGCAGGTCGATCCCCACCCGTTCGCACAACATCAGAAGGTAGAGGAAGACGTCGGCGCACTCTTCCTCCAGTCGGCGGCGGGTCTCTGGGTCGCCGAGGCTGGCCTCGACCTGCTCGTCGGTCTTCCACTGCGCGATCTCCAGGACCTCGGCCGCCTCCAGCGCCAGCGACAGCATCAGGTTCTTGACGGTGTGGAACTGCCGCCAATCGCGGGCGTCGCGGAATTCGACCAGCCGCCGAATGAGGTCCGCGATGGTCGGAGCATCGCCCACCCCACCCCCACCTTTCGGCGGGTCCCCTGGACCGACGGCCGAGGGAGCGGCCTCGACTGTTGTTGATTCTTCCGCTTTTTCCGCCATTTGCGCCACCAAATTACAATACTTCCAAATGCAACGAATTTGTCTTTCGCAAAGACGTACGTCACTGATTGCAAATATGTCAAACACGTAATATGAATGAGGGATTGAGCGGTCGGGGGCCGGAACGCGAACCAGCGCGTCCGGCTCGTCAAGGCCGCGTGAGAGGGAGACCCGCCGAAAGGCACACAGGGGAGGTTTTGATGCCCACGTTTGTGCATACCGACAAGTGCGACGGCTGCAAGGGCGGTTCGGTCACCGCCTGCATGTACATCTGCCCGAACAACCTGATGAAGCTCGACACCACCCGGATGAAGGCCTTCAATCAGGAGCCCGACCAGTGCTGGGAGTGCCAGTGCTGCGTCAAGGCCTGCCCGCAGCAGGCCATCGAGGTTCGCGCCTACCAGGACTTCGTCCCGATGGGCGGCGCCGTCATCCCGATGCGCACCGACACCGCCATCATGTGGACCATCAAGTTCCGCGACGGCGAGGTGAAGCGCTTCAAGTTCCCGGTGCGGACCACGCCCGTGGGCTCGATCAACCCGTACGACGGCAAGCCCGAGGCGGCTGATCTGGACAGCCCGCTGCTCTTCACCGAGGCCGGCAAGACCCTGCCGACCATCTGAGCGCGGCGCAGCACCTAAGGGAAGGAAATACGAAATGACCGAATACAGCTTCGGCAATCCCGAGATCATCGAGATCGAGACCGACATCCTGCTCATCGGCGGCGGCATGGCCTCCTGCGGCGCCGCCTACGAGGCCAAGCGCTGGGCCGGGGACAACGTCAAGATCACCCTGGTCGACAAGGCCGCCCTCGACCGCTCCGGCGCCGTCGCCATGGGTCTGTCGGCCATCAACACCTATCTGGGCCCGGATCGCGATCCCCAGGACTACTGCCGCATGGTCTCCGCGGACCTGATGGGCATCACCCGCGACGACCTGGTCTATGACGTCGGCCGCCACGTCGACGACTCGGTCCACCTGTTCGAGGAGTGGGGCCTTCCGGTGTGGAAGGACAAGGGCTCCGAGGGCATGGCGCTCAAGGACGGCGGCAAGCCGGTCCGCTCGGGCAAGTGGCAGATCATGATCAACGGCGAGGGCTACAAGACCATCGTCGCCGAGGCCGCCAAGAAGGCCCTGGGCATCGAGAACATCATCGAGCGCTGCTTCATCGTGAAGCTGCTGCTCGACACCAACGAGCCCAACCGCATCGCCGGTGCCGTCGGCTTCTCGGTGCGCGAGCACAAGCTCTATGTGTTCAAGGCCAACGCCATCCTCGATTGCTGCGGCGGCGCGGTCAACCTGTTCCGCCCGCGCTCGACCGGCGAGGGCAACGGCCGCACCTGGTACCCGGTGTGGAACGCCGGCTCGACCTACGCCATGGCGGCCGAGGTCGGCGCCGAGCTGACCATGATGGAAAACCGCTTCGTGCCGGCCCGCTTCAAGGACGGCTACGGCCCGGTCGGCGCGTGGTTCCTGCTGTTCAAGTCGCAGGCCGTCAACGCCTTCGGCGAGAACTACGTGGTCAAGAACGCCCACATGCTGGCCGACTTCGCGCCCTACGACAAGGCCACCGTGGTGCCGACCTGCCTGCGCAACCACGCCATGCTGAAGGAGATGAAGGACGGCAACGGCCCGATCTTCATGGACACTCCGACCGCCATGAAGAAGCTGGCCGAGAAGATGACCCCGGCCGAGATCAAGCATCTCGAGGCCGAGGCCTGGGAAGACTTCCTCGACATGTGCATCGGCCAGGCCGGCGTGTGGGCCGGCATGAACATCCGCCCCGAGCAGAACATGTCCGAGCTGATGCCGACCGAGCCCTACCTGCTGGGGTCGCACTCCGGCTGCTGCGGCATCTGGGTGTCGGGTCCCGAGGACATCAACTCGCCGGCCGAGTGGAAGTGGGGCTACAACCGCATGACCACCGTCAACGGCCTGTTCACCGCCGGCGACGGCGTGGGCGCCTCGGGCCACAAGTTCTCGTCGGGCTCGCACGCCGAGGGCCGCATCGCCGGCAAGGCGATGGTCAAGTTCGTGCGTGACCACAACGGCTTCAAGCCGTCGCTCAAGGGCGACATCAACGCCATCGCCGAGGAGATCTACAAGCCGGTCCGCACCTATCTCGAGCACAAGGACAAGACCACCGCCGAGGACGTCAACCCCAACTACATCCTGCCCCGCCTCCTGCAGCAGCGCCTGCAGAAGCTGATGGACGAGTATGTGGCGGGCACCTCGACCTACTACAACACCAACAAGGTGATGCTCGAGACCGGTCTGCACCTGCTGACCATGCTGAAGGAAGACTCGCAGAAGATGCGTGCGAAGGACCTGCACGAACTGATGCGCGCCTGGGAGAACTACCACCGCATCGTCGCGGCGGAAGCCCACCTTCGCCACATCCTGTACCGCGAGGAGACCCGCTATCCGGGCTTCTTCTATCGCGCCGACTTCCCGAAGCTGGACGACGCCAACTGGAAGGTCTTCGTCAATTCCCGCATCAACCCCGAGACGGGCGAGTGGGAAATGAAGAAGGTCCAGCACGTCGACCTCGTGACCAAGCGTTACGAGGGCCAGGGCCACTAAGGTCCCGGCGCTTCGCGCTTCAAGGGAGGGGCGCCGGACTTCCGGCGCCCCTTTTCTTTCGCCCAGCGTTCTTCGTGGTGAAATCCCTTCACCCTTTGCTAATATGCCCAACCAACGAAAAAGCCAGGAAACGGACCCATGACCGACACCCCCCGGACCACCGAAGACGAAGAACTGGACGAGATGGACATGGAGGCGCAGCGCCATGGCGTCGACGACCGCGACATGCAGGTCGAGGTGTTCGACGCCGTGCGCGGCCAGTCCCGCTTCCCGGTCCAGCCGGTGCGCCTGACCGCCGAGGACACCTTCAGCTTCAACTGCCACAAGGGGGTGAGCTGCTGGAACAAGTGCTGCCACGGCGCCGACATCACGCTGACGCCCTATTGCATCCTGCGCCTGTCCAAGCGCCTGGGCCTGAAGGCGGCTGAGTTCCTGCTGCGATACACGGTGCCCGACGTCCACGACAAGGCCGACATGCCGGTGGCCAAGCTCAAGATGGGCGGCGACGACGGGCGCGGCGCCTGCCCCTTCAACACCGCCGACGGCTGCTCGGTCTACGAGGACCGGCCGGCCACCTGCCGGTATTATCCGCTCGGCATGGTGTCCATGAAGATGAAGGACATGGAGGGCAAGGAGGACTTCTTCTTCCTGGTCAAGGAGGACCACTGCCAGGGCCACTGCGAGACCAAGACCCAGAATGTCGGCCAGTACCGCGCCGAGCAGGACGTCGCCGACTACGAGCGCGTCAGCCGCGGCTGGATCGACATCCTGATGAAGATGGCGTCGTGGAAGGTCCTGGGCGGCCCCATGGGCAAGGCCCCGACCATGCAGGTCAAGAAGATGTTCTTCATGGCCACCACCGACGTGGACGGCTTCCGCCGCTTCGTCCTCGAATCCAAGTTCCTCGATGCCTACGACGTCGCCCCCGAGGCGGTCGAGATCATCAAGGCCGACGACGAGGCCCTGCTGCTGCTGGGCTACGACTGGCTGAAGAACATCCTGTTCAACGAGCCCACCATCCAGCTCAAGGAACAGGTGCTGCAACAGGCCATCGCCAAGGCCCGTTCCGACATGGGCGCGGCGTAGCGGTTCGATGCGAGGGGGCTTGCCCCCCTCGCGCTCCCCTTGCCCTCGGCGGCCCGGCCGCTCATCTGCGGGGCATGCGCCCTGTCGTCATCGTCGTCTTCTTCCTGCTTCTCCTGGCCCTGCCCGCCCGCGCCGAGGCGCCGGCGGCGCTTCTGAACGTCGAGGGCCCCATCGGGCCGGCGGTGGCCGAGTATGTCGCCGGCGGCATCGGCGAGGCCGAAGCGGCCGGCACGCCGCTGGTCATCCTGCGCCTCGACACTCCGGGCGGCCTCGATCGCTCCATGCGCGCCATCAACGCCGCCATCCTGGGCGCGGCGGTGCCGGTGGCGTGCTGGGTGGGGCCGGCGGGTGCGCGGGCGGCCAGCGCCGGCACCTTCATCCTTTATGCCTGCCCCGTGGCGGCCATGGCGCCGGGCACCCATCTCGGCGCCGCCACCCCCGTCGCCATGGGCGGCGAGATGGGCGACGCCATGGCGGCCAAGGCCGTCAACGATACCGTCGCCACCATCCGGGGCCTGGCCGAACTGCGGGGACGCAACGCCGACTGGGCCGAGAAGGCCGTGCGCGAGGGCGCCACCCTCACCGCCCCCAAAGCCGTCGCGGCCGGCGTCGTCGAGGTCATGGCGCCGGACCTGGATGCCCTGATGGCCGCTCTTGACGGCCGCAGGGTGGTCGTGGCGGGCCGGACCGTCACCCTCGCCACCGCCGGGCTGGCGGTGAAGGCCCGCGACGCCGACCTGCGCACCCGCCTTCTCGCCGCCCTGGGCAGCCCCGAAGTGGCCTACCTCCTGCTGCTGGTGGGGGCCTACGGCATCCTGTTCGAGCTGATGAACCCCGGCACCCTGGTGGCCGGCATCCTCGGGACGGTGTCGCTGCTGCTGGCGCTCTATGCCCTCAACCTACTGCCGGTAAACTATTCCGGGTTCGGCCTGCTGTTGCTCGGGCTGTCCTTGATGACGGCCGAGGCCTTCGTTCCCTCCTTCGGCATCCTGGGGCTGGGCGGCGCCGTCGCCTTCGCCCTCGGCTCGCTGATGCTGTTCGACACCGGCGTGCCCGGCTTCGCGCTTTCCGTGTCGGTGGTGACGGGCGCAACCATCGCCTCCGCGTTGCTGCTCGCCATCGGTCTGGCGGCGGCCGTCCGGTCGCGCCGGGGCAGGCCGACCACCGGCGGCGAGGCGCTGGTCGGTGCCATCGGCGAGGTGGTCGCCTGGCATGGCGGATCGGGCCGGATCCGCGTTCGAGGCGAATTGTGGAACGCCCGCGCGCCGCAGGCGTTCATGCCGGGAGAGAGGGTGCGCGTCGCCGCCCGTGACGGCCTGACCCTGGATGTGGAGCGGAACGAATGATCGGGACCGCGATCCCCGTCGCCATCGTCGCGGTGGTGCTGCTGTTCCTGGTCGTCCAGGGTATCCGCGTGCTGCGGGAATACGAACGTGGGGTGGTCTTCACCCTGGGCCGCTTCACCGGCGTTCGCGGCCCCGGCCTGGTGATCATCATCCCCGTCGTCCAGCAACTGGTGCGCGTCGACCTGCGGACCATCGTCATGGACGTGCCGTCGCAGGATGTCATATCCAAGGACAACGTCTCGGTCAAGGTCAACGCGGTGATCTATTTCCGGGTCGTCGACCCCGACAAATCGGTGATCCAGGTGGCCAATCCCATGGCCGCCACCAGCCAGCTGGCGCAGACCACCTTGCGTTCGGTGCTGGGCAAGCACGACCTCGACGAGATGTTGTCCGAGCGCGACAAGCTCAACAGCGACATTCAGGAAATCCTCGACCGCAACACCGACAGCTGGGGCATCAAGGTGTCCAACGTCGAGATCAAGCACGTCGACCTCGATCCCAGCATGGTGCGCGCCATCGCCCAGCAGGCCGAGGCCGAGCGCAACCGGCGCGCCAAGGTCATCAACGCCGAGGGCGAGCACCAGGCCGCCGCCCGCCTGGCCGAGGCGGCCCGCACCCTGGCCACCGAACCCGGCGCCATGCATCTGCGCGACCTCGCCACCATCCACGACGTCGCCAACGAACGCTCGGGGGTCATCGTCCTGCCGCTGCCGACGGAGCTGTTGCGGCACGTGTCCGGCCTTCCCACCTCCAAGGGATGAGCGACCTCCTTCCCTATCTGATCGGCGCCGCGCTGGTCCTGGTGTTCACCGTTCTGCTGACCGGCATCCTTGGCTTCGCCAAGGGCGGGCCGTGGTACCAGCGCAATGCCAACCGGCTGATGAATCTGCGTGTCGCGGTCCAGGCGGTGGCGGTGCTGCTGTTGGGGCTGGCGGTGTGGCTCAGCCGACCGTGACCCGGTCGCGCCCGCCCTGCTTGGAGCGGTAGAGGGCGGCATCGGCGCGGGCCAGCAGGTCGGCCACCACGCAGTCGTCGCCGCAGGCGGCCACGCCGATGCTGACGGTCATGGCCAGCGTTCCCCCGTCTTGCAGCGGAACCACCGTTTCCGCGACCTGGGCGCGCAGACGCTCGGCCACCGCCACGGCGGCGTCGAGGCCGGTATTGGGCAGGGCGACGGCGAACTCCTCGCCGCCCAGCCGCCCCAGGATGTCGGGCTCGCGGAGCGCCCCCCGGCAGGCGGCGGCGAAGGCCCTGAGGGCCACGTCGCCGGCCGCGTGCCCCCAGGTGTCGTTGATGCGCTTGAAATGGTCGATGTCCAGCGCCAGCACCGCGAAGGCGCGGCCCATGCGCCGGGCGTGGTCCAGTTCCAGCGACGCCAGATGGTGGAAATGGCGGTGATTGGGCACGCCGGTCAGCGGATCGCGGGTGGCCAGCACCTCAAGCTCGGCCATCTGCCGGCGGGTGGAGCTGAAGGCCTCCAGCGTCAACGCCAGATCCTCGACCTCGCCGTCCTCGCCCAGCACCACCGGCACCCGCCCGATCACCAGCCGCAGCAGGGACTCGCCGGCGCCGTCTGCCGTCGCCGCCGGCTCGGCGGGATAGGCGCCCACCGCCAGCCGGCCGCCGTCCAGCGGCAGCACCAGCCGCTGCCAGGTTTCCAGGCGGCCGCCGAAATCGGCGGTGTAGGACCGCCACAGCGGCTTGCCGGCCCCCAGCACGAACAGGTAGTCGAATTCCAACATGCCCCGGCGCTCGGCGGTGACCACCTCGGCCGGCAGCATATCCACCGCCTGGCCGGCGAGGTCGGCCCCGAACCGCTCGACGAAGGCCCGGCCGTAGTGCTGGTACCGCAAATGGCCGTCGCCGCTCTCGATCACCAACAGGTGATCGGCATGCGAAGCCAAGGCGGCCGGCACGCCCGACCCGCCCTCCCCCGACCGCGGCCGCCAGAGCGCCAGCAGTCCGGCCAGGCGCGAATCCATGACGCGGGAAACAAGGTCATTCATCCCAAGAGGCGTAGCACGGCCGCCCGCCGGCCTCAACCGCGGATCATCCGCAGGAAGCCGTCCACTTCCTTCTTGAGCGTCGCCGCCGGCCCGGCCAGGTCCTCGGCGGCCCACACCACCCGCACGGCGGCGCCGCAATAGCGGGCCGAGGATTGGGTGACGGCGACCACACCCTCGGTGACCTCGCCGGTGTCGTTGGCCACCTCGGTGACGCAATGGCCGATGCGGGCGGCGGTCTCGGACTGGCGGGCGACGGCGTCGTTGACCCGGCCGGCGATCTCGTCCATGCGGCGGACGGCCTGGCCGACATCGCCGATGGCGCCGACCGTCTCGGCGGTGGCCGACTGGATGGCGGCGATCTGCTGGGCGATCTCCTGGGTCGACTGGGCGGTCTGCTGGGCCAGCGACTTGACCTCGGCCGCCACCACGGCGAATCCCTTGCCGGCCTCGCCGGCCCGGGTCGCCTCGATGGTGGCGTTCAGCGACAGCATGTTGGTGCGCTGGGCGATGTCGCCGATCAGGGCGACGACACGGTCGATGCGCCCGGCCGCCTCGGCCAGGCCGCGCACCCGGTCGTCGGCCCGTTCGAGCTCGGCGACCGCCTCGCGCACCACATCGGCGGCGGCGGCCACGTGGCGGGAGATTTCCTCGACGCTGGCGGCCAGTTCGGTGGCGGCGGCACCGACGGCGGCGACGGTGGCGCGGGACTTGTCGGCGGCCTCGGCCACCGTCAGCGAGCGGCTCTGGCCGCCGCCCTCGCCCGCGTCGGCATCGCCGGCCACCATGCGCTCGGCGGTTTCCTTGATGGCGACGGACGATCGGTCGATGACGTCGGCCACCGACTTGACGGTCTGCTCGAAATGCTCGGCGATGGCCAGCATCTGCCGGCGGTTGACGGCGTCGGCGTCGGCGCGCACGGCCTGCTGCTCCTGCTGCAGGCGCACCATGGCGATGGCGTTGTCCTTGAAGACCTCCACCGCCTTGGCCATGTCGCCGATCTCGTCGCCGCGGTTGATGCCGGGGACCTCGACGGAATGATTGCCATGGGCCAGCTGGTCCATGGCCCGCTCGATCAGGCGGATAGGCTGGGTGATGCTGCGGGCCAGCACCAGGGCGGCGGCACAGAACGACAGCACCATCAGGAGACCGACAATGGCGGTGATCCGCGTCGTCCGCGTCCGCACCGCCTCCTGCTGGGCGATGGCGGCCCCCATGCCGTCGCGGGCGTAGGCGAACACCTGCCGCAGCGCCGGCTGCATGGCCTGGAACCGGCCGTTGAGGGCTTCGGTCTCGGCCTTCAGCGCCAGCGTGCTCTCGCCGAAGGCGACCATGTCCTTGCCGTAGGTCGTCATCAGCGCGCGCAGATCGTCGCGGGTCGATTGCGGCAGGGCCGAGGCGTCGAGGGCGAAGTCGAATTCGTTGGCGAATTTGCGGTGCAGCCCCAGATAGGACTGGGCGCCATAGAGCATGAAGTTCTTTTCCGCCTGCCGCATCTGCAGCATGGTGGGAATCAGCGCGCCGGCATTGGGCCACATCTTCAGTTCGTCCTCGACCGCCTTCGCCGAGTCGGCCAGGTCGCCGCGCAATCCGCTGGAATCCGTCAGGCCCAAGGTCTCGGCATGCCCCACCACCCGATCGAACGAGGCCGCCGCGTCGGCGAAGCCCTCCTTCAGCGCGGCGACGGCCGGGGCGATGTCGGCCGCCTCGGGCAAGGACGCCATGGTGTCGAGGCTGGCGGCGACGAAGGCGGCGTCGTCGCGGAAGGCGGTGGCGGCGGCCTTGTCGCGGCGGCCGAGAAACTCGTTCTCGTGATTGCGCAGCGCCGCCGCCCGACCGCGCACGTCGCCGGCCAGATCGTTCAGGCGGCGATAGCCGTCCTGGGCCACCAGCATGTCGTCGATGGCCCGCTCGGCGCCCACATACACCGCGCCGAACGTCGCCGCGCCGATCACCGCCAAGGCCACCAGCAACGCGAAGCGCGTCGGGATCGGCACCCTGCCGAGGATGGGGAAGTCGCCGTCGCGCCAAGCCCCGGCAAGCACGGAGATGAACGGGATACGCACAACTCCGCGCCCGGTGACTTCCTCCAGCGTGACGGCGTCCTGGTGCACTACGGTAAACCCCTTAGATGGATATTTGGGGGCACTATAGGCGCCAAGGATGACGGTCGCGTGACAGCTTACTTAAAGATCAATGAACATCGCGGCGAACGGGCGAAAACCGCGCCCCTCCATCTCACCCCATGGTGAAGAAGTCGGCGAACCGCGCCAGCTCGAGCATGCGGCCCACCTCGCCATGGGCGTTGGCGATGGTCGTCCGGCCGCCATGTTCGGCCACCACCTCGCGCGCCACCAGAAGCATGCCCAGGCCGGCGGAATCGATGTAGTCCATGGACCCGAGGTCGAAGACGACGTCGCCGTCGCCGTTCTCGGCCAAGTCCTCCACCACCCGGCGAAAGACGTCCTTCTCGCCGAAGGTCAGACGGCCGCTCAGCGTCACGCGGGCACAAAGATCCGAACGGTCGAAGTGGAACTCCACGCGCGCCTCCTTATCCTGGGTCGGCGCGAGCTATAGCAGAAGGTCAAGCCAGCTTTCAATTTTCATAATTCTGTCAAGGAACTAGGCGAAGAGGTTGATCACCAGTCCCTTGGCGGCGGACGGCGTGTCGCCACGCCCGTCGGAGCCATAGCCTTGCGCGGCTCCGACCGCCCGCCCGGAAATGGCGGCCCTCAGGTCGTCGAGGAAGGTGTCCTGGAGATCGAAGCTCCGCGCCAGGGTCGACAGTTGCTGTTGGTTGGCCCGCACGGTGCCGAGAGCCGAGGCCAGGCGCGACACCGCGTCGGCGAGTCCCGCCTCGGAACCGAAATCCAGGCGGTCGATGCCCAGGGACCCGCCGTCCAGGCCGAACACCGGCACCGTCACCGTGCCGCCCAGCCCGGTGGTGGCGATCCGCAGTTCGCCGCCGCCGCCGACGACGAGGTTGTTGCCGTCCACGGCGGAGTCGGCGACCGTCCGGTCCAGTTGCCGGATGGCCAGCTTGATCTCGGCCCCCAGGGTTTCCCGCGACACGCCGGACACCGCGTCGACGACCGGATCGTCGCCGGCCTCGCGCGCCTTAGCGAGTGCGTATTCGATGACCGTTTGGGCGGAATTGGCGGCCGCGACCGCCTTGGAAACCAAGTCTCGCCCGGAAGCGATCGAAACCGTCGCCCGACCGCCGGTCTGGAACCCGGAAGCGAGAATCGGCGGCAGCGACACCGCCGTGGCCGCCTGGGCGCGCCGCGACTGGTCGAGCCGCGCGACGGAGGCTAGGAATGTCTCGGCACCCGGCAGTGCGGCGATGGCCATGAGCCGTCCCCCGGTCCTTATTCAACGCAGATTATGGCACATTCCCCGGGAAAGTTGAAGAACCGCCGCCGCCAAGCGCCACGATCCGCCAGACGACCCCGGTCGCCGCGTCGGCCGCCCACAGGGCGCCGTCACGGGGATGGAAGGCCAGGGCGGCCGGTGCCACGAGATTGGCGGCGAACGGCACCGTCACGCCCGAGGCCAGGGATGTGAAGACGATGGTGCCGTCGCCACGCCCGGCAAAGGCCTGGACCGAGCCGCCGAAGGCCGCCTGTCCGGTGACGGCGAGGGCGCGGACATCGCCGCCCAGGGTGGCGATGGGCGGCGGCGGCGGATTGGGGTAGCCGGCCAATCGGGGATCGGCCAGGGCCAATTGGTCGGTCGCGCCCGGCAAGCCGTATCGGACCCCCGCCTCGGCCCGCCACAGCACATCCGCCGCCGCCAACTGGGGCCGGGTGGCGTCGGAAGCCGGAATGCCGTCGACCACCAGCAGCGCCCCCTCCGGGGTGAAGGCCAGGGACTCCGGGCGGGAGTATCCCCAGGAATGAAGCTCGACCGGGCCGCCGCGCGGATCGATCCGCAACACCGAACCGGTGCAGGGAACGCGACCTTCGACGGCGCGTCCGTCCGCCAGATGGACGTCCTGGCAGGGAATGTCCGCCGCGCCGACGCCCGAGGCCACGCCCACCAGCAGGTCCGCACCGGGTCCCGCCGCCAGCGGGCCGACCAGGCCGCCGGCGGGAAGGTCGGCCACCACCGGCACCAAGCCGCCATCCGGCCCCACCCGCAGCACCCGCCCGCCCAGCGGGCCGCCGGCCTCTGCCACGTAGAAGACGCCATCCACGCGGGCGAGGCCCGTCCACGGGCCATTGCCGTCGCCATTGGCCACCGGCACCAGGCCGGCCGGCGTCAGCCGCGACAGACGGGCCGGCTCGCCCTCCAGCACATGGGCGGCGCCGTCGTCGTCGAAGGCCAGCGCCCGGGGATCGACAAGGCCGGTGGCGGCGGGTCCGGCGGCGTATCCCGTGGGCAGGACCGGCCGGCCGCGCTCGGGCGGCAGGGCGCCGACCACCGGCGGCGGCGGCTCGCCGGGGGCGGCGACCGGCTCGGCGTCGACGCAGCCAGCCGCCGCCAGCACAATCGCCAGGGTGATCGCGACCTTCGCCATGGCATCCTCCATCCGGCCGGGCACGAATGGGAGGTGGCGCCCCCGCCGGCGCGGACAAGCTCCGCCGACGGATGCCATCCTATTGACCGTTGCGCCCCCTCGCCTGGGGGCGCATCATCCCGCCGCGCTCACATCCGCCTTCCGGGGTTCCATGGACATCCTGCTGCAAGCCATCCTGCTCGGCGTCGTCGAGGGACTGACCGAGTTCCTGCCCGTCTCCTCCACCGGCCACCTGATCCTGCTCGGCGACCTGCTGGGCTTCCAGGGGCCACCCGGCAAGACCTTCGAGATCGTCATCCAACTGGGCGCCATCCTGGCCGTGTGCGTGGTCTATTGGCGGCGGCTGTGGACGGCGGCGACGGGGATGGTCACGGATCGCCGCGAGCGGGCCTTCGTGCGCAACATCCTGATCGGATTCCTGCCGGCCATGGTGGTGGGCGTGCTGGCCTACAAGCACATCCGCGCCCTGTTGGATTCCCCCATCGTGGTCGCGGTGGCGCTGATCGTCGGCGGCCTGGTCATCCTGGCCCTGGAACGCGCCACCAAGAAGCCGCGGATGTTCGCGGTCGAGGACTTCCCCATGTCGCTGGCCCTCAAGGTCGGCCTGTTCCAGTGCATGGCGATGATCCCCGGCGTGTCGCGCTCGGGCGCCACCATCATGGGGGCGCTGATGGTGGGCGTCGAGCGGCGGGCAGCGGCCGAATTCTCGTTCTTCCTGGCCATTCCCACCATGCTGGGGGCGACCGTCTATTCCCTCTACAAGAACTGGGCGGCCCTTTCCTTCGACAACATGGAGCTGATCCTGGTCGGGTTCGGCTGCGCCTTCCTGGCGGCGCTGGTGGTGGTCAAGGCGGCCATCGCCTTCATCGGCCGCCACGGCTTCGCGCCGTTCGCGTGGTACCGCATCGGCTTCGGCGGCCTGATGCTGGCGATGCTGCTGACGCGGTAGGACGAAAAAAAGCAGGCCGCCGGTTTCCCGGCGGCCTTTTCAGTTCGCGCCGACGCCCTTAGTGGGCGGCGGCACCCTCGGCGCCCAGGCCGGTCTCGGACCGGATCGCCTGGGCTTCGTAGGCGGCGCGCTCGGCCTGGGCCCGGGCGCTGGTGTCCATCTTCGAGAACAGCCAGCAGCCGATGAACGCGGCCGGCATGGTGAACAGGGTCGGATAGACGAAGGGGAACAGCGGCTCGGCGAAACCGAAGCTCTGCACCCACACCACCTTGGACAGGATCACGCAGCCGACCGAGCCGACCAGGCCGATATAGCCGCCGATGACGGCGCCCCGGGTGGTCAGGCTCTTGGAGAACATCGCCATCACCAGCACCGGGAAGGTGGCCGAGGCGGCGATCGAGAAGGTCAGCGCCACGATGAACGCCACGTTCTGCTTCTCGAAGATCACGCCCAGGATCACGGCGATGACGCCGAGACCCAGCGAGGCGATGCGCGACACCCGGACTTCCCGCGCCTCGGTGGTGCGGCCGCGGGCGAAGACGCTGGCATAGAGGTCGTGCGAGATCGCCGACGCGCCGGCCAGGGTCAGGCCCGACACCACCGCCAGGATGGTGGCGAAGGCGACCGCCGAGATGAAGCCCAGGAAGATATCGCCGCCGATGGCATGGGCCAGCCAGATGGCGGGCATGTTGCCGCCACCCTTCAGCGCCAGGCCGCCCTTGGCGGCATCCAGGTACTGGGGATCGGTGGCCACCAGGGTGATGGCGCCGAAGCCGATGATGAAGGTCAGGATGTAGAAATAGCCGATGAAGCCGGTGGCGTAGAAGACCGACTTGCGGGCTTCCTTGGCGTTCGGCACGGTGAAGAAGCGCATCAGGATGTGCGGCAGGCCGGCGGTGCCGAACATCAGGGTCAGGCCGAGCGAGATGGCGTCGATCGGATTGGTCACCAGCGAGCCCGGCGCCATGATGGCCCCGCCCTTGGGGTGGACCTCGATGGCGCGGGTGAACAGCGCCTCGAACGAGAAGCCGAAGGTGCTCATCACGCCGAAGGCGATGAAGGTGGCGCCGCCCAGCAGCAGGCAGGCCTTGATGATCTGCACCCAGGTGGTGGCGGTCATGCCGCCGAAGGTCACGTAGACCATCATCAGGGCGCCGACCACGATCACCGCGACCAGGTAGTCGAGGCCGAACAGCAGCTTGATGAGCTGGCCGGCGCCGACCATCTGGCCGATCAGGTAGAAGATCACCACGATCAGGGCGCTGGTGGCCGCGAAGATGCGGACCGGACCCTGGGCCAAGCGGTACGAGGCCACGTCGGCGAAGGTGAACTTGCCCAGGTTGCGCAGGCGTTCGGCGATCAGGAACAGGATGATCGGCCAGCCGACCAGCCAGCCCACCGAGAAGATCAGGCCGTCATAGCCCGACCCGTACACCAGGGCCGAGATGCCCAGGAACGACGCCGCCGACATATAGTCGCCGGCGATGGCCAGCCCGTTCTGGAAGCCGGTGATGCCGCCGCCGGCGGCGTAGAAGTCCTTGGCGGTCTTGTTCTTGCGGGCCGCCCAGTAGGTGATGCCCAGCGTGATGCCGACGAAGATGACGAACATGACGATGGCATGCCAGTTGGTGGCCTGCTTCTCGGCGGCGCCCATGTCGGCGCCGGCGGCGAGCGCGGCTCCCGACAGCAGCAGGGTCGCGGCGGCCGCGACGATGGCGTTGAGCGTCTTCATCAGCGGGCTTCCTCGATGATCTGGCGGTTGAGCTCGTCGAACTCGGTGTTGGCGCGGCGGACATAGACGCCGGTCAGCGCGATGGCCGCCAGGATGACGCCGACGCCGATGGGGAAGCCGATGGTGGTGACCCCACCCGACAGCGAGCTGCCCAGGAACGACTTGCCGTAGGCGATCAAGAGGATGAAACCGAAATAGATCGCGAGCATGACCGCGGAAAGGGTCCACGCGAAAGACGTCCGCTTGCGGACCAGTTCGTGGAACTTCGGATTATTCCGAATCTTGTTTCCCGCGTCTTGGGTACTGGAGACTTGTGTCACTTGACCCTCCACTATTATGCCACGACCGCCCGAGGCGGGTGGCTTGTTGTTCTGGGACCGGTCTTTGGTGCCGGCTGGATGTCTGTTTCCTTGCGGGCCGGCGGGGGTGGCATGCACGAAGGTCATAGCCCGCCCCCTTGCCCGGGGGAGACATGGTCATTAACATCCGCAGACTTGGGGCGTCAACTCTTCGCTAAGACAAATATCCAACATATAGGTTTGTGCGCAGGTAATGCCCGCTCCAAACTGGCAGTATTACACACGCCGTTGCGCCGTTTTGCAGCAACTTTCCTTAATTCGGCACAAGTATCGCTTGGGAATACGCCCAACGATCCAAAGCAACCCCCGTTTCTTTGCGATGTCTTGACCGGTGTAGGTTCTCGGCCGACACTTACGGGTGGGGATGATTGCAGCCGCGATTTTCTTGCCCTGCACTTTTTTGCAACGCAATAAGCTCGACGATGGATAGGTGTTTACCACTATGACCGACGTGGCCGCCCTCGCCCGCATCGACAGCTTCCCCTACCAGCACCGGTTGCGGGAGGTGATGAGCACGCCCGTCCTGACCGGCGAGGACGGCATGGCGCTCGACGACGCCATCGCCGCCATGTACGCGGCCCGGGTGTCGTCCATCGTGGGCGTGGACGCCCAGGGCCGCGCGCTCGGCATCCTGACCGAGCGCGACCTCATCCGCCTGCTGTCCACCCAGGGCTGCGGCGGCCTGAAGACCACCCTCGGCGCCGCCATGACCCGCCCGGTGGCGACGGTGGACGCCGACGCCTTCGTCTATGTGGGCCTGGGCAAGATGACCCGGTTCGGCTACCGCCACCTGGTGGTGGTCGACCGCGACCAGCGCCCCATCGGCATGGTCACCGGCCGCGCGCTCTTGAAGGTGCGCGCCAACGACGCCCTGGTCATCGGCGACGAGGTCCACGAGGCCCGGGGCGCCGAGGACATGCGCGCCGCCATCGGCCAGCTGCCCGCCCTGGCCGGCCACCTGCTGGCCGAGGGCGTGTCGGCGCGCAATATCGGCGCGGTCATCGCGCTGGTGGTGCGCGACCTCACCGCGCGCGCCGCCGAGCTGGCCGAGACCGCCATGGCGGCCGAGGGATGGGGGCCGGCCCCGGCCCGTTACGCGGTGCTGGTGCTGGGCTCGGGCGGGCGCGGCGAAAGCCTGCTGACCTTCGATCAGGACAACGCCATCGTCCATGCCGGCACCGGCGACGACGACCGGTGGTTCGCCGAGCTGGGCCGCCGGCTGACCACCATGCTGAACGAGGCCGGCATTCCGTTCTGCGACGGCGGCGTCATGGCCAGCGAGCTCAAATGGCGCATGAGCCTGGAGCAGTGGAAGGACGAAATCCACGGCTGGGTGTTCTCGGTCGAGAACCAGACGGTGATGTATTGCGACATCTTCTTCGACTTCCAGCCGGTCTGGGGCGACGCCGCCCTGGCCGAGGAGCTGCGCGCCTACGCCATCGACAAGGCGGCGCAAAGCGGCTTCTTCCTGCAATACCTCGCCATGCACGTGGCGACCATGGACGTCGCCCTGGGCCTGTTCGGCGGCTTCGTCACCAAGCAAGGCCGCCTCAACGTCAAGAAGTTCGCCCTGCTGCCGCTGGTCTCGGCGGCGCGCGCCCGCGCCATCCGCGCCCACGTCGCCGCCACCGGCACCGACGAGCGCTACGGCGCGCTCAAGGATCTCGAGCTGCTGCACGCCGACGACTGGCGCGATTTCCTGGAGATCCGCGAGATCGCGCTGCGGATGATGCTGGACCAGCAATTGGCCGACATCGCCGCCGGCATCACGCCGTCGGCCAGCATCGACCCCAGGCGTTTCGACAAGCGCGGCCGCGACCGCCTGGCCTGGGCCTTCAGGCGCATCCGCACCCTGAAATACATCTGCGGCGTGGCGGGATAGGCTCCCGCCCCCGCTCCCGGGATCAGAACGCCAGCGCGCGGTTGTGCAACTGCATGGTGATGTCTAGGGCCTTGACCACCTGGTTCAGGGTGGTGAAGCCGCGCGCCTCCAGGGCGTCGATCTGGCGCAGCAGCACCGCCGCGGTGACGATGGCGTCGCCTAGGGCGGTGTGGCGGTCGGTGATGTCGATGCCGTAGCGGTCGCAGATGTCGTCCAGCGAATGGCCGGCCTCGGGGCCGTCGAGATAGCTGGACAGCAGCATGGTATCCAGCACCGGGTTGTCGAACTTCACCCCGCATTCACGCTCGCGCATCTTCAGGAACTTGAGGTCGAAGGCGGCGTTGTGGGCGACCAGCACCGCGTCCGAGCAGTACGAGCGGAACTGCGGCATCACCGTGGTGATCGGCGGCTTGTCCTTGACCATCTCGTCGGTGATGCCGTGGAAGCGGATGGATTCGGGAGGGATGCGCATGCCGGGATGGACGATGCGGTTGAAGCTCTCGCCCGACAGGATGCGGCCGTTGACCACCCGGACGGCGCCGATCTGCACGATCTGGTCGCCCTCGCTGGGCTTGAGGCCGGTGGTCTCGGTGTCGAACACGATGAAGGTCAGCGCCTTCAACGGCAGTTCGCCGTATTCGCCGGTCTCGCGGGCCTGCTCCAGCAGCGACAGGTCATAGAATTCCGGCCGGGTCGGCAGCGCCTCCTTGGGCTTGGCGTGAACCTCGACCCCCTTGCGCATGGGCAGCCGCAGGCACCCCCAGCCGTCGCGGCATTCCTCCGGCTGGGCCGGGCCGGAATGGTGCAGCAGGACGTCGCGCACGGTCATCCCGCCCAACGGCGCCAACGGCTGCGCCACCCACCCGTCCAGCACGGGCGGCGACACCGGCGCGCCGGCCCACACCAAGTCGACCCAGGCCTCGTCGTCGTCGGCGCCGGCCGCCACGTCCAGTTCGCCCACCCCGCTGCCGGCGACAATCTGGCGGATCAGCGCCTCGACGGCCAGGGCCAGCGAATGGGAATCGGCGTGCAGCCATACCGGCATGCCGGTCTGGGTCAGGTAGATCAGCTCGCCCTCGAAGCGCTTGGCGACCAGCCCGAAGAAGTCGGGCGAGTGCAGGTCGCTCATGGGCCACCATCCGGCCAGGGCGCGGTTGTAGCCGTCGGTGACGCGCTTGATGGCCTTGGCGATGGCGTCGGCCTCGGCGATGACAGCCTCGCGGTCGGCGGCGTTGTCCTTGAGCCGCGCCAGCGGCGCCTCGAGGCCCTCGGACACCTCGCGCAGCAGCGCGTCGCGCCGCGCCAGCGCCTCGACCTGCGGACTGGCATCGACCATGGTCACCACGTAGCCGGTGACCTCGTCGCCGCTGCGGATGATGGTCATGCGGGCCTGCAGCACCAGGCGGCCGTCGGCGGCGCCGGCCAGGAACGGCGTGCCCCGGCCACCCATGTCGGGGCGGTGGACCAGCATCTCCAGCATGTGGCTGACCGGGTCGCGGGCCACCGTCTCGAACAGCGACCGCCCCAGGCCCAGGCGGGCGGTGTCGGCCTCCAGCATCTCGGCGGCGACCTGGTTGTAGAGCACCACCTGATGGCGGAGGTTGCACACCACCACGCCTTCGTGAAGGTCGTTGAGGATGGCGGCCAGCCGGGTCGAGGTCTCCTCGGCCCGCGCGGTGGCGGCCTGCAGCCCCTCGGCAAGCTCGGCGCGGGCCTGGACCAGCCGGGCGCACAGCTCGTTCACCGCCTCGGGCAGCGGCGATACCGTCAGGTAGCGCTCGGCCTCGATGCCGGCGCGCGAGCCGCCGTGGGCGATGGCGCGCACCTCGGCGGCCATGCGGCGCACGGCGCGGACCATCTTGTAGTCGACGATCTTCCACGAGACCGCGAACATGACCGAGGCGCCGGCGATGGCCACCATGGCCAGCGCGGCCAGTTCGTCATGGTCCACCACCCCTTTCCCCAGCGAATAGGCCGCCGCGGCGATGACCGCGACGTTGGCCAGGAATGCGGCGACCAGCCAGGGGAGTGGCCCCCTTACCTTGTGGTGGGGCACGGACGTCTCCTCGGGTTCTCGTTCTTATCGTTGCCACCTTTCTATCACGGGCCGCACCCCGGCGGAAACCCGGAGTGGGAACCGCGGCCCGCGCCCGCTGTTACCGCCGTGACGAGGCAGGCGGGAGGAAGCAGCCGGTGGCGCGACGCGCCCTGTTGGTGGTCAACCGCGACAGCCGCGCCGGACGGCAGGACCTGTCGGCGGTGCTGGAGGTGTTGCGGCGAGGCGGGATCGACGCCGTCGAGGCCGCTTGCGGCTCGGCCGCCGAGCTGTCGCCGCTCATCGCCCGCGAGGGGTCGGGCCTGGATCTGGTGATCGTCGGCGGCGGCGACGGCACCCTCAACGCGGCACTGGAGGGATTGGTGGAATCGGGCCTGCCGCTCGGTGTCCTGCCCCTGGGCACCGCCAACGACCTGGCGCTGACCCTGGGCATCCCCGCCGATCCGCTGGCGGCGGCGGGGATCATCGCCGGTGGCCGGCCGCGCCCCGTCGACCTGGGCTGGGTCAACGGCAAGCATTTCCTCAACGCCGCCGGCGTCGGGCTGACGGCCCAGGTCGCCCGCGCCCTGGACCGCGACCTCAAGCGCCGCTGGGGGCGGGTCGGCTACGCCCTGGGCGCCCTGCGCGGCTGGCGGCGGGCCCGCCCGTTCCGGGCCGCCATCCGCTGCGACGGCAGGCGCTTCACCACCGTCGCCGTGCAGGTGGCGGTGGGCAACGGCCGCCATTTCGGCGGCGGCATGGTGGTGGCCGACGACGCCCGCATCGACGACGCCCGGCTGGACCTGTTCACCCTGGCGCCGCGCGGGCCGCTGGGCTTCGCGATGCTGCTGCCGCTGCTCCGGGCGGGGCGGCACGGCCGGCTGGACGGAGTGGTCACCTGCCGGGCCACCGAGATCGACCTCGACACCGGCCGGCCGCTGCCGGTCAACACCGACGGCGAGATCACCACCGCCACCCCGGCCCGCTTCCGGGTGCGCCCCCGGGCGTTGCCGGTGCTGGCCCCCTGGCCGGAACGGGGCGCCTGACATGCGGCCGGAAGGCGACATCCTTCTCGACGGGCTGGCGGAACTGGCCAACGACGCCTGGGAGGCTTACGGACAGGCCGCGGCCTGGGCCGAGCCCGAGGACCTGGCGACGCTGCTGGCGACGCTGGGTCGAAGGCGGCGCGAGATGGCCCTGGAACTGGAGGCACTGATCGCCGCCGACGGCCGCCGCCCCCGCGACCGCGACACCAACGCCGGCGTCGCCCATCGGATCCTGGCCCGCCTCAAGGCGACCTTCGTCGCCGACCGCGCCCGGACGGTGGTGGACGAATGCGAGCGCGCCGACGCCGCCTTCGCCCATCGCCTGGCCGTCGCCGACGACCGGTCGCTGACCGACGCCGCCGCCACCCTGCTGCGCGGCTTCCACGCCGAGGTGGTGGCCGCCCTGGGCCAGTTGGCGGTGGCCAAGGTGCGCATCCGGGGGCGATGAGCCGCGCCCCTTGAATGGTACGGAACATGAACATATACTGACGCCATGCCTGCCGCCGCACCTTCCCTCGACGCCCTGCGCGCCCGCATCCGCGCCATGGAGCGCCTGAAGCCGCCGCCTCCCGACGACGTGGAGGTGCATGCGGCGGTGACGCGACGGATCGCACCGGCCTGCCTGCACCAGATCCTCGGCGAGCCGGGCCCCGCCACCGCCCTGGCCGCCGGCATCGCCGGCCGGCTGGCGGCGCGGCTGGAACGGCCGGTGCTGTGGGTCCTGGAGGAGGACGACCTCCATCTTCCCGGCCTGGCCGCCTTCGGGCTGTCCCCCGGCGCGGTGATCGTGGCGGCGGCGGGCGACGCCACAAAGGCGCTATGGAGCATGGAGGAGGGGCTGAAATCCGCCGCCCTGGCCTGCGTGGTCGGCGAGGTGGCGGTGCTGGACATGACCGCCGGGCGGCGGTTGCAACTGGCCGCCGAGACCGGCGGCACCACCGGCGTGATCCTGCATCCGCCCGGCGCCCGCGCCGCCAATGCCGGCACCACCCGCTGGCGGGTCGCCGGCCTGCCCGGAAGCCGCTGGCGCCTGACCCTGGAGCGCGGCCGCGACGGCATGCCGGGGGAATGGGAGGTGGCGGTATGAGCCCGCGCCGCATCGCCCATCTGTGGCTGCCCTTGTTCGCCACCGACCGCGTCACCCGCCCCGGCCGCCCCCTGGCGGAATGGCGCGGGGCGCCGCTGGCGCTGGTCTCGCGCGCCGCCGGCGGGCTTCGGGTGACGGCGGCCAACCGCGCCGCCCGCGAGGCCGGCGTGGCTCCGGGCCTGCCGGCCGCCGACGCCCAGGCGCTGTGCCCCGGCCTGCGCACCGCCCCCGCCGAACCCGAGGCGGACGCCGCCGCCCTGGCCGCCCTGGCGGAATGGTGCCAGCGCTGGAGCCCGCTGACCGCCCCCGAGGTGAAAGACGGGATGGGGAAGGACGGGATATGGATCGACACCACCGGCTGCGCCCATCTGTTCGGCGGCGAGCAGGCGATGCTGTTCGACATGCTGTCCCGGCTGGAGGGGCTGGGCTTCGTCGCGCGGGCGGGCCTGGCCGACACCCCCGGCGCCGCCTGGGCGTTGTCCCGGTTCGGCGACGGCCCGGCGGCCATCTGCCCCGAGGGCGCCGCGCGGCAATGGCTGGGCGGCTTCCCGGTGGCCGCCCTGCGCCTGCCGGCGGCGGCGGCCGACACCCTGCGCCGGCTGGGCGTGCGCCGGATCGGCGAGTTGATGGCGCTGCCGCGGGCGCCGCTGGCCGCCCGCTTCGGCGACGGGGTGGCGACCCGCCTCGACCAGATGCTCGGCCGCCTGCCGGACGTCATCTCGCCGCGTCCGGCCGAGGAACCGGTGTCGGCGCGGCTGGCCTTCGCCGAGCCCATCGGCCGCACCGAGGACGTGGCCGCCGCCATCCGCGCCCTGCTGGACACCGCCGCCCTCGGGCTGGAACGCCGGGGGCTGGGGGCGCGACGGCTGCTGCTCAAGGTGTTCCGGGTCGACGGCACCGTCCTGGCGCAGCGCCTGGGGACCAACGAGGCGGTACGCGACCCGGCCCACCTGACCCGCCTGTTCGCCGAAACCCTGGACGGCCTGGACGCCGGCTTCGGCATCGAGGTGATGACCCTGGCCGTCACCGAGGCCGAGCCCTTCGTCGCCCGCCAGGGCGACATCGAGCGCCGGGCCGCCGCCGGCGCCCTGTCGCTGCTGGTGGACCGCCTGGCCCGCCGCCTGGGCCCCGCCGCCGTCTACCGTCGGGCGCCGCGCCCCACTCATCTGCCCGAGCGCGCCGCCATGCGGCTCCCGCCCCTGGCCCCCCTCGCCGAGGGCTGGCCCGCGAAGTGCCGCCCGGTGCGCATGCCGGCGCGCCCCGCCCCGGTGACGGTGGAACTGGCCGAGGACGGACGCCCGGTCCGCGTCGCCGCGCTGGACCTCGGCGCCGCCGAGGGGCCCGAGCGGATCGCGTCGGAATGGTGGGCCGGCGATCCGCCCGGCCATCGCGACTACTGGCGGGTGGAAACCGCCCATGGCCAGAGATCATGGGTTTTCATGGACCGTGACGGGCGCTGGTTCCGACACGGAATTTTCGGATGATCACGTTCCGCGTGCGAACCATGCCGTCCTCCCCTACCATGCGCCCGACAGCCGTCATGGAGGGGGACCATGCTCAGACATCTTCTCGCCGCCGCCCTGTTGGTCCTGGCACCGACGGCGGCCGGAGCCGCCGAGATCGTGCGGGTGGGCGGATACGACTTCCCGCCCTTCGTCGAGGCACGGCCGGATGGCCCCACCGGCCTGACCCTCGACCTGATCGACCTGTTCAACCGCAGCCAGTCCGACTACGAGTTCCGCTTCGTGTCGGTATCGGCGCGGCGGCGCTACGGCGACCTGGAGGACGGGCGCTTCGACGCCATGTTCTTCGAGAGCCCCGACTGGGAATGGGCCGCCAGGGGCCTGCCGGTGGAGTTTTCCGACGTCTTCCTGACCGGCGGCGAGGTGTTCATCGCCCAGGCCACGCCCGGACGAGGGCAGGACTATTTCGACGACCTCAAGGGCAAGCGGCTGGTGGGCATCCTGGGCTACCACTACCGCTTCGCCGGTTTCGACGCCGACCCCGACCGGCTGTCCCGCGCCTTCGACATCAAGCTGGTCAATTCCCACGCCTCCAGCATCGAGATGGTCGCCCTCGGCCGCAAGGACATCGCCGTGGTCACCGACGCCTATCTGTGGGCGTATCTGTCCCGGAACCCGGCGGTGAAGGACAAGCTGCTGGTGTCCGACCGCCACGACCAGGACTACCGCCACCGGATCCTGGTCCGACGCGGCGGCCCGGTCACGGTCGGGCGAATCGACGCCCTGCTGGCGAGGCTGAGGAAGTCCGGCGCCCTGGACACCCTGTGGCGCAAGGCCGGAGTGGTGCGGTAGGGGAAGCATCCGGCGTAGTCCCGGGGTGGGGCGCGCCATGACCTACGCCGAACTCCAGGTCACCACCAATTTCAGCTTCCTGCGCGGGGCCTCGCATCCCGACGAGATGGTGGCGGCCGCCGCCGCGCTCGGCCTGCACGCGGTGACGGTCACCGACCGCAATTCCCTGGCGGGGGTGGTGCGCGCCCATGTGGCGGCCAGGCAGGCGGGCATCCGGCTGGTGGTCGGCGCGCGGCTGGATTTCCGCGACGGGCACCCTTCGGTGCTGTGCCTGCCCACCGACCGCGACGCCTATGGCCGCCTGTGCCGGCTGCTGACCGAGGGGCTGCGGCGCGCCCCCAAGGGCGAGTGCTGGCTGGACGGCCCCGACTTGGCGGCCTGGGGCCACGGACAGGTGCTGGTCGTCCTGCCGGACGGGGATTTCGAGACACCGCTGGCGGCCCTGGCCGCCGCCTTCCCCGGCGCGGTGCATCTGGCCGCCCATCACCACCTGGACGGCGGGGACGAGGCCCGCATCGAGCGCCTGGCCGCCATCGCCGCGCGGTGCGCCGCGCCGCTGGTGGCCACCAACGACGTCCACTACCACGCCCCCGGCCGCCGGCCGCTCCAGGACGTGCTGACCGCCGTGCGCCATCACACCACCGTCGAGGCGGTGGCGGGGAGAAAGCTGTTCGCCAACGCCGAGCGCCATCTGAAGCCGGCCGGGGAGATGACACGCCTGTTCCGCCGCTGGCCCGAGGCGGTGGCGCGGACGGTGGAGATCGCCGACCGCTGCCGCTTCTCGCTGGACGAGCTGCGCCACGAATACGCCGCCGACCCCGCCCCCGCTGGCCACACCCCGCAAAGCTGGCTGGAAGCGCTGACCTGGGAGGGCGCGGCGCGGCGCTATCCTGACGGAGTCCCCGACCGGGTGCGTCGGCAGGTGGAGCACGAATGCGCCCTGATCGGGCAGTTGGGCTACGCGCCCTATTTCCTCACCGTCCACGACATCGTCGCCTTCGCGCGCGGCCGGGGCATCCTGTGCCAGGGGCGCGGCTCGGCGGCCAATTCGGCGGTGTGCTACTGCCTGGGCATCACCGCCGTCGACCCCGCCCGCGCCGACCTGCTGTTCGAGCGCTTCGTTTCCGCCGAGCGCGGCGAGCCGCCCGACATCGACGTGGATTTCGAGCACGAGCGTCGCGAGGAGGTGATCCAGTACATCTACGGCAAATACGGCCGCCACCGCGCCGGCCTGGCCGCCACCGTCATCACCTACCGCACCCGCTCGGCCATCCGCGACGTCGGCAAGGCGCTGGGCCTGTCCGAGGACGCCGTCGGCGCCCTGGCCAAGACGGTATGGGGCTCGTCCGGGGAGTCGTTCCGCGACGCCCAGGTGCGCGAGGCGGGCCTCGACCCCGCCGACCAGCGCCTCAGGATGGTGCTCGACCTGGCCGACCAGCTGACGGGCTTTCCCCGCCACCTGTCCCAGCACGTGGGCGGGTTCGTCATGACCCGGGGGCGGCTGGACGAGGTGGTCCCGGTCGCCAACGCCCGCATGAAGGACCGCACCGTCATCGAATGGGACAAGGACGACCTCGACGCGCTGGGCATCCTCAAGGTCGACGTGCTGGCGCTGGGCATGCTGACCTGCGTGCGCAAGGCCTTCGAGCTGTTGGCCGCCCATCACGGGGTCGAGTTCGACCTCGCCACCGTGCCGGCCGAGGACCCAGCGGTCTACGACATGCTGTGCAAGGGCGACTCGGTGGGGGTGTTCCAGGTGGAAAGCCGCGCCCAGATGGCCATGCTGCCGCGCCTGCTGCCGCGCTGCTTCTACGACCTGGTCATCGAGGTCGCCATCGTGCGCCCCGGTCCCATCCAGGGCGACATGGTCCATCCCTATCTGCGCCGCCGCGCCGGCAAGGAGAAGGTGACCTTCCCCTCGCGCGAGCTGGAGGCGGTGCTGAGGAAGACCCTCGGCGTGCCGCTGTTCCAGGAGCAGGCCATGCGCATCGCCATCGACGCCGCCGGCTTCTCCCCCGCCGAGGCCGACCGCCTGCGCCGGGCCATGGCCACCTTCAAGCGCTCGGGCCAGGTGACGGCGTTCCGCGACAAGTTCCTGGCCGGGATGGAGGGCAACGGCTACGACCCCGCCTTCGCCGCCGCCTGCTTCCGCCAGATCGAGGGGTTCGGCGAATACGGTTTCCCGGAATCCCATGCCGCCAGCTTCGCCCTGCTGGTCTACGTCTCGGCCTGGTTGAAATGCCACGCCCCGGCCGCCTTCGCCTGCGCCCTCCTGAACTCCCAGCCCATGGGCTTCTACGCCCCCGCCCAGATCGTCCGCGACGCCCGCGCCCACGGCGTCGAGGTCCGTCCCGTCGACGTCAACGCCGGCGACTGGGACTGCACGCTGGAGGCAACCATGCCCCCACCCCGGCCCTCCCCCACGCGCGGCGCGGGGGAGGGAGTCCTTGCCCCCCTCCTCCGGCTCGGCCGGGGGAGGGCCGGGGTGGAGGCATGCGGCAGCATGGCCCTGCGCCTTGGCCTGCGGCAGGTGTCCGGCCTGTCCGAGGCCGAGGCGCGGCGGCTGGTCAACCGGCGCGGCGCGGGCTACCGCGACCCCCGCGACGCCTGGCGCCGGGCCGAGCTGTCCGTCAGGGCGCTGGAGGCGCTGGCCCGGGCCGACGCCTTCGCCGCCATGGGCCTGGAGCGACGCGACGCGCTGTGGGCGGTCAAGGGACTGGTGGACAAGCCGCTGCTGCTGTTCGACGGCCCCGGGCCCGAGGACCGGGTTTTCCTGCCGACGGAAAGCGAGGGCGAGCGCATCGTCGAGGACTATTCGGCGATCAAGCTGACGCTGCGCCGCCACCCGCTGGCACTGCTGCGCGACGGGCTGCGGCGCCAGGGCTATGAGCCCGCCGCCCGGCTGGCCGACATTCGCGATGGTTCCCGCCTGAGGACAGCCGGGCTGGCGGTCACCCGCCAGCGGCCGGGAACCGCCTCGGGAGTGGTGTTCATCACCCTGGAGGACGAGACCGGGGTGGTCAACCTGGTGGTCTGGCCGCAAGTGTTCGAGGCCAACCGGGCGCTGTGCATGCGCGGCCGGCTGATCGGGGTGGAGGGACGGCTGCAACGGGACGGCATGGTCATCCATCTGGTCGCCGAGCGCCTGGTCGATCTGTCGCCCCACCTCGCCGCCCTGCTGCCCGACGGCGGGCACCTCGCCGTCGCCAGCCGGGATTTCCATTGACCGCGCTTGCTGCTACACCCACGCCATGGACACCGCCCTCGCCGTCGTCGCCGTGGTCGCCTTCGCCGCCGCCGCCCTGCAACTCCGGGCCACCGTGCGACTGCGCCGGCGCGGCCTGATGGAGCCCGACCCGCGCGCGGCCTGGCTGGCCGGGCTGACCTTCATCCAGGTGGTGCTGTGGGCGACCAGCAAGGGCCAGGCGGTGGCGGCCATGGCGGCGGCGGGCCTGCCCATGCTGGTCCTGACGGCGCTGTCCAGCCGCCGGCTGCTGCCGGCCCGCGCCCATGCCCGCCTGTGGGGCGCGATCGCCGCCGTGACCGTTGGCGCCCTGGTCGTTGCCGCACTTGCAAAATAGGGCGGTTCGCGTAGCCTCTGGACGAACGGTGCAGGGGAGTACTCACAATGCCGGCCAAGGCCATCACCATCGCCCAGCAGAAGGGCGGCGCGGGCAAGACCACCATCGCCGCGCAACTTGGCGTCGCCTTCGCCGCCAGGGGGATGCGGGTCGGCCTGGTGGACATCGACCCCCAGGGCTCGCTGGCCATGTGGTTCGAGGTCCGCACCCAACTCGTCGCCGAGGACGGGGCGGGAATCACCTTCGTCCAGGGCGCCGGCTGGCGCCTGACCACCGAGATGGACCGCCTGAAGCGCGCCGTCGACGTGATCATCGTCGACAGTCCGCCCCATGCCGAGACCGACGTGCGCATCGCCGTGCGCGCCGCCGATTTGATCCTGGTGCCCATGCAGCCGTCGCCCATGGATCTGTGGGCCACCCAGCCCACCCTGGACATGGCCAAAAAGGAGAAATCCGCCGCGCTGATGGTGTTCAACCGCACCCCCGCCAAGGGCAAGCTGGTGGACGCCGTCCGCAGGAAGATCGTCGCCGCCGAGATGCCGGTGGCCGACACCGTGCTGGGCAACCGCGTCGCCTTCGCCGCCTCGATGATGGAGGGCAAGGGCGTCGTCGAGAGCAATCCCCGCCACACGGCGACCAAGGAAATCAACGCCCTGGCCGCCGAGATCGGCGCCAAGCTGGGCCTGGAATAGGAACCGCCATGCTGTTCGCGATCGCGATCGGTCTGCACACCGTCGCCGCCGTCATCTGGGTCGGCGGAATGTTCTTCGCCCACACCGCGCTGCGCCCGTCGGTGGCCGAGATGACCCCGCCCGACCGCCTGGGCCTGTGGCACCGGGTGCTGCCGCGCTTCTTCGCCTGGGTGTGGATCTCGATCCTGGTCCTGCTGGTCACCGGCTACGGTACCCTGCTGACCGGCTATCGCGGCGGCATCGCCGGCGGCGCCCTGCACGTGGACATCATGCAGGCGACCGGCCTGCTGATGATGACGCTGTACACCTACATGTATTTCGGCCCCTTCAAATCCTTCAAGCGGGCGCTGGCCGCCGCCGAGATTCCCGACGCCGCCGCCTCCCAGGCCCGCATCCGCCAGATCGTCACCATCAATCTGTGGCTGGGGCTGGTCACGGTGTTCATCGGCGCCGCGGGGACCTTCGTGGGGTATTGATCCCCTACTCCTCGCCGCCCGTCGCGCGCTCGCGCCGCCCCGCCAGCCCCGACACCACCTTGACCTCGCCGGTGAGCGTGCGGTGGATGGGGCATTTCTCGGCGATCTCCAACAGGCGGGCGCGCTGGTCGTCGGCGAGGTCGCCCTCGATGACCACGTCGCGGACGATTAGGTCGACCATCCCCGCCTCGGCCTCGCAATCGGCGCAGTCCTCGGCATGGACGCGGCCATGACGCAGCATCACCTCCACATGCCGCAGCGGCCAGCCCTTGCGGTCGGCATACATCCGGAGCGTCATGGCGGTGCAGGCGCCCAGCGCCGCCAGCAACAGGTCATAGGGGGTCGGCCCCAGGTCGGCGCCGCCCATGGCCCGGGGCTCGTCGGCGCGAAAGGTGTGGCCGCCGGCCCGCACCGCCTGGGTCCACCGCCCTTCGTGGGTCTCGGCGACGGTGACGGTTGCGGCCATGGCGATGCTCCGGGTATGGGTGACGCTTCGGCAGAGATGGGAGGCCCCCTGGTGAGCGACAACCGTGACGACGTGGAGATCATCTCCCACGAGACCGTCTGCCAAAGCTATTTCCGTCTCGACAAGTATCGCCTGCGCCACCGTACCTTCGCCGGCGGCTGGTCGGGCGAGGTCGTGCGCGAGGTCTTCGAACGCGGTCAGGCGGTGGCGGTGCTGCTCTACGACCCCGACCGGGACGAGGTGGCGTTGATCGAGCAGTTCCGCGTCGGTGCCCATGCCGCCGGCTGGAATCCGTGGTTGGTCGAGGTCGTCGCCGGCATCATCGAGGACGGCGAGCACCCCGACGACGTCGCCCGCCGCGAGGTCAAGGAGGAAGCCGGCTGCGAGTGCCTGGACCTGGTGCCCATGATGCACGCCATCTTGTCGCCGGGCGCGGTCAGCGAAACCTGCAAGATCTACTGCGGCCGGGTCGACTGCTCGAGCATCGGCGGTCTGCACGGGCTGGCCGACGAAGACGAGGACATCCGCGTCTTCACCCTGCCCGCCGACGAGGCCATCGCCATGGTCAAGGACGGCCGCGTCAACAACTCGGTGGCGATCATGGCGCTGCTGTGGCTGGCGCTGGAAAAGGACGGGCTGCGCAAGCGCTGGCGCTGAGGCGCTATCGGCCCGCCACGACGGCCGGCAGGTTGTCGCGGATCAGTTTGGCGAACAGCCGGTATTCGTCGGCCCGCGAGGTGGTCCGGCGCCAGACAAGATCGATGGACCGCGCCGGCGCCGGCGCCCGAAACGGCCGCATGGCGATCTGGTCGTCCTCCAGCGCCTCGGCGGCGACGTAGAGCGCCGGCAACAGGGTGGCGCCCAGGCCGGTGGCCACCATCTGGCGCAGGGTATCCAGCGAGGTGGCGTGGAAGTCGGGATGCTCGGAGGCGCCGGCCGCCCTGCACAGCTCCAGCGCCGGGTCGCGCAGGCCGTCGCCGAATTCCAGCATGATCAGACGCTCGCCGACGAGGTCGGCCGGCACCAAATCATCCTTGGCGGTCAGGCGGTGCCCCAGCGGCAACGCCGCCCACAGCGGCTCCGTGAACATGGGAACCACGGTCAGGTGGCTGTCGTCGGACGGCGCCGCCGAAAGCAGCACGATATCGAGCTCGCCATGGGCAAGGTCGGTCAGCAGCCGGGTCCGGGGCTCCTCGCGCAGATACAGCTTCAGATCGGGATACAGCGCCCGCATGGCCGGCAGGATGTGGGGCAGCAGATAGGGGCCCAACGTCCGCAGCACCCCGAAGCGAAGCGTCCCCGCCAGCGGCGTCAGCGAGCGCCGCGCCACCTCCTCCAGATCCGCGACGTCACGCAGGATGCTCCGCGCCCGGTCGGCCACATCGCGCCCGACCGGCGTCATCAGCACCTTGCGGCGGGTCCGTTCCACCAGCAGCACGCCCAGCTCCTCCTCCATCTGGGCGATCTGGGCCGACAGCGCCGGCTGGGTGAGATTGAGCCGTTCGGCCGCGCGGCGGAAATGCAAGGCCTCGGCGACGGCCACGAGGCAGCGGAGCTGGCGGAGGGTAAGCATGGATCGTTAATAACTATTTTTTATCAATCGCGCAACTCAAATCGATTGGCCTTATCAGGTTCGACGCCGTAGGTTCATGGACATGGATAACGATTTCCCGGAGCGGACGATGACCACCCCCCGCAACAGCCAGGACCCCTCCAGCGCGTATTTCCGTGCGGTGCGCGAGACCCCGGTGCTCACGGGCGAGGAAGAGGCCGCCCTCGTCGCCCGCTGGCGCGACGCAGGCGACGAGGACGCGCGCCGGCGCCTCATCGAGGCCCATCTTCGCCTGGTGGTGAAGACCGCCGGCCAGTTCAAGGGCTATGGCCTGCCGGTGGCCGACCTCATCGCCGAGGGCAATGTCGGCCTGCTGCGCGCGCTCGAAACCTTCGACTCCGAGCGGGGTCTGCGGTTCTCCACCTATGCCCAGTGGTGGGTGCGGGCCGCCATGTTCGAATATGTGCTGAAGTTCTCGACGCCGGTGAATTTCGGCCTGTCGGCGGAACGCAAGCGCCTGTTCTTCAAGCTGCGCGGGGCCAAGGCCCGCCTGACCGGACCCGAAGGCGGCGCGCTCGACGCCCAGGACGCCGCAGCCATCGGCCGCGAGTTGAACGCCAAGGACGAGCGGGTGCTGGAAATGGAACGGCTGCTGACCCAGGCGCCGAGGTCGCTGGACGCCCCGGTCGGCGAGACCGGCGTCTCGTACGGCGAGCTATTGGCCGACGACAGCCCGTCGGTGGACGAGGTGATCGGCGACCGCCAGGAGCTGATGTACCGCCGCGAACTGCTCAAGCGCGCCTGGAGCGAGCTGAGCGATCGCGAACGCGACATCGTCGCCGAACGGACCCTGCGCGAGAAGCCGCTGCGGCTGGAAGACCTGGCCGTGCGCTACAACATCTCGCGGGAACGGGTGCGCCAGATCGAGGCCGCCGCCCTGACCAAGCTGAAGGGGCTGGTTCGCGCCGCCGAGGCCAAGCTGATGCCCAAGCCCCGCACCGCCTGACGGAGGACCGGATCATGCGCTGCCCCCGCTGCGACGTCGATCTCGCCATGAGCGAACGCCAGGGCGTGGAAATCGATTACTGCCCCAAGTGCCGGGGCGTGTGGCTGGACCGTGGCGAACTGGACAAGATCATCGACCGCTCGGCGGCCCACGAGCCGGCCCATGCGCCGCCGGCCATGACCGGGCGGTTTCCCACCGACGACGACCGCTGGGTGCACAAGCACCAGCACCGCCGGAAGAAGTCCTTTCTCCAGGACATCTTCGACTTCGACTGAGCTTGGTTCTCTCCTTTGACCCCCCTCCAACTTCCCCCGCCGGCGACGGCGGGGGATTTTTCTCATTCGGCCGGCGCCGCAACCGCTCGCCGCCGCTCCGACGGCAACAGCACGGCGGCGGCGGCCACCACCAGGGCGGCAAGGGACAGCAGCACGAACAGCACCGAGAATGCGCCGGTGGCGCCCCGGATCAGCGACACCAGCGGCACCGCCAGGCCGCTGACGCCGAAGGCGAGGACGAATTTCAGGCCGAAGGCGGTACCGCGCCAGCGTGCGGGGGTGTAGCGGGCCAGGAGCAGGTTCTCGGCCGGGATGCCGGCCATGTTGAACGACACGGCAAGGACGGCCACCGCCACCAGCGGCAGGCCGGCGCCCCAGGCCAGGGCCAGCAGCAGCGGCCCCTGGACCACATAGGCGATGATGTAGATCCATTTGGCCGGATAGCGGTCGGCGAGATGGCCTGCCACCACCTGGGTCAGCCCGGCCACCAGATACACCACGGTGACCGCCGCCGACGCCCCCAGCACGCCGACCTCGCCCAGCCGCTCGTCGAACAGCTTGGGCAGGGCGGGCTGGGTCGCCTGGTAGATCAAGCCGCCGCACAACATGGTCACCGACAACACGATGCCGGCCCGCCAGGTGTCGCCCCGCGACGGCGGCGCATGGGGGGCGCGGTCGATCTTGGTCTCGACCACCCAGCCCCGCGCCAGCGCCACCAGGAACAGCAGTCCGGTCGCCAGCACCACCACGCCGGGAACCACGAAGGCGGCGCGCCAGCCGGCCAGGGCGATCAGGCCGCCGCCGGCCATGCCGGCGACCGCCGGGCCGATGCCGCCGAACACCCCGTTCAACCCGATGGCCTTGCCCTTGTCCACGGCGTTGCGGATCAGCCAGGCGATTCCCACCGGATGGTAGATGCTGCCGAACAGCCCCACCAGGCCCAGCGCCACCGCCACCTGGAGCGGCCCCTCGGCCAACCCCACCGCCACCGCCGAAAGGCCCAGGCCGAGGAAGAACACCGCCATCATCCCCACCGTGCTCCAGCGGTCGCCCAGCCATCCGGCCGCCGGCGCCAGCACGCCGTAAAGCAGCTTGCCGGCGATGATCAGCGCCAGAACCTCCTCGTAGGGCAGGCCGAGTTCGGCCGGCAGGACCAGGGCGGCGATGTAGAAGATCGGCTCGAAGACGTGGGCGTAGAGGTGGCCGACACAGGAGAAGGCCAGCGAAGCCCGGGCGGAGGCGGCTGCGGACATGGGAACTCACGCGGCGGAGGAAGGGGACAACTTTGCCAGATCGGACCGAGGCCGAGCAATGAACAGCATGCAACCCTCTTGCGCGCCGTTCGGATGCACAATCATGACCCAAACGGAAGGAAGGGCGTAGACTATAACGGAAGTTGATTGTCTCGGATCGCCGGAGTACGGGAGGGCGCCATGGTGTTCAAATCCGTCACCGAATACATCGAGGCGGTTCGCCGGGATCCCGGCCTCGCCATGCTTCCCATGGGCCTGGTGGCCGAGTTGAAGGGCATCAGCCGCTCGGCGGTGGCCGAGCAGATCAAGACCGGCACGCTCGAAGCCGTGGTGGTCAAGGGCAAGCGCAAGACCTGGCGGGGCGTGCTGCCCGCCGGCCTGTTCGCCCAGGCGGACCGCACCTTCCGGCATCTGCAGGACCGCCGCGCCAAGGTGGCCGGGGCGCTGGCGACCCTGGCGGCGGCCGGCAAGACCGGCACCTATGGTGACGTCATGGCTCCGGCCGGAATGTCGCCGCGCAATCCCCGCCACCGGGCCGAGATCGGCGCGCTGCTGGCCGAACTGTCCCGCGAGAGCCTGGACCGCCATGGCTATCTGATCGGCGCGGTGGCGGTCCAGAAGGCAAGCGGCCTGCCCAACGCCCTGTTCTTCGACCTGGCCCGCGAGTTGGGCGTCCTTGCGGCCGGCGCCGACGAGGGCTCGTTCTGGCGCGACCAATGCGAACGGGCCTTCGCCCATCACGCCGAGCAGGCGGCGGAAGCCGCCTGCTAATGCGGCCGGCCTCCGCGCCCTAACGCTTCCGCGTCAGCCGCCAGGCGGCGAAGATCATCACCGACACGACGGCGACGATGATCGTTCCCAGCGCGTTGACCTGGGGCGAGATGCCGAGGCGCACCGACGAGAACACCTGGATGGGCAGGGTGGTGGCGCCGGGCCCCGAGACGAACTGGGCCACCACCACGTCGTCCAGCGACAGCGTGAAGGCCAGGAGCCACGCCGCCGCCAGCGACGGCGCGATCACCGGCAGGGTGATCAGGAAGAACACCTTGATGGGACGGGCGCCCAGGTCCATGGCCGCCTCCTCCAGCGACCGGTCGGTCTGCACCAGCCGCGATCGCACCACCACGGTGGCATAGGCCATGCCGACGGTGGTGTGGGAAATGGCGATGGTGGTGAATCCGCGCCCATCCGGCCAGCCCACCACCTGCTCCAGCGCCACGAACAGCAGCAGCATGGCCAGGCCCAGGATGATCTCGGGCATGACCAGGGGGGCGGTCACCAGGCCGGTGAACAGCCCCCGGCCCGCGAAGCGCCCGAAACGGACCAGGGCCAGCGCCGCCAGGGTGCCGAGCACCAGCGCCGCCGTGGCGCTGGTGGCGGCCACCTTCAGCGACAGCAGCCCCGCCTCCAGGAAGGCCTCGTTTTGGACCAGTTCCACGTACCACTTGGCCGAGAACCCGCCCCACACGGTGACCATGCGCGAGGCGTTGAACGACCACACCACCAACAGCGCGATGGGCAGATACAGGAAGGCGTAGCCGAACAACAGCGCCGTGGTCAGGCCGAACGACCGATTCATGGCGACACCCCTGGCCGGCAGGCCCCCACCCCGCCCCTCCCCCAGCAAAGCCGGGGGAGGGAGAGGAAGACGATGCGCCTCCCTCCCCCGCGCGACGCGGGGGGGAGGGCCGGGGTGGGGGCAATGGACGGCCTCATCGCTCGCCCTCCCGCTCCAGGCGCGACTGCAGGCGCTGGAACACCGCGATGGGCACCACCAGGGCGGCCAGCATGGCCACCGCCAGCGCGGCCGCGCCCGGCCAGTCGCGGGTCAGCGAGAACACGTCCCACAGCGCCGTGCCCAGCATGTTGGTGTCGCCGCCGCCCAGAAGGCCGGGGATGACGTATTCGCCCACCGCCGGGATGAACACCAACAGCGAGCCGGCGACGATGCCCGGCACCGACAGCGGCAGGGTCACCGACAGGAACGCCCGCCACGGCCGCGCCCCCAGGTCGGCGGCCGCCTCCAGGAGCGAGGGGTCGAGCTTCTCGAGGGTGGCGTAGAGCGGCAGCACCATGAACGGCAGGTAGGAATAGACGATGCCCACATAGACGGCGATGTCGGTGTTGAGGATCACCAGCGGCTCGGAAATCAGCCCCAACGCCATCAGCAGGTGGTTCAGCAGCCCCTCGTCCTTGAGGATGCCCATCCAGGCATAGACGCGGATCAGGAACGAGGTCCAGAACGGCAGGATCACCAGCATCAGCAACGGACCGCGCCGGTCCTCGCGGGCCCTGGCGATGGCCAGCGCCATGGGATAGCCGATCAGCAGGCACAGCAGCGTCGCCAGGCCGGCGATGGTCAGCGAGTTGAGATAGGCCCCCACATAGAGGTCGTCCACGAACAGCTGCGCGAAGCCCTGGGCGGTGACGTGCAGCCCGTCCGCCTGCACCATGGGCTCGTAGGGCGGAATGCCGACCCGGCTTTCCGACAGGCTGATCTTGGCGACAATCAGGAACGGCAGCAGGAAGAACAGGACCAGCCACGCATAGGGCACCGCCAGCAATGCCTTGCGGCCCAGGTCGCGGCGCCAGGTTGCCACCCTCACGGCAACAGCACCGCGTTGCCGGGGTGCCAGCTCAGCGCCACTGGGTCGTCCCAGGTGACCGCCGGCTCGGCGGAATGACGCAGATTGGCGGCGGTGCACATCACCATCCGCCCCGAGGCCAGGCGGACCTGATAGATGGACACGTCGCCCAGATAGGCGATCTCGGCCACCACCCCCCTGAGTTGGTTGGCAACGCCCTCGGGCGCCTCGCGGTGCATGGCGATCTTCTCGGGCCGCACCATCACCGTCACCGCCGTCCCCGCCGGCGGCGGGTCCTGCACCGCCAGCGGCGCGTCGACGCCTTCGGCCCGCACCGCGCCCGAAGGATCGACCACGCCCTCGAACAGGTTGGCCAAGCCGATGAAGTCGGCGACCATGCGGCTGGTGGGGTATTCGTAGATCTCGTGCGGGCGGCCCACCTGCATGATGCGGCCCTGGTCCATCACCGCGATGCGGGAGGACATGGTCATCGCCTCTTCCTGGTCGTGGGTGACCATGACGAAGGTGACTCCGACCTTTTCCTGGATGTTGACCAGCTCGAACTGGGTCTGCTCGCGCAGTTTCTTGTCCAGCGCCGCCAGCGGCTCGTCCAGCAGCACCACCCTCGGCTGCTTGACCAGGGCGCGGGCCAGGGCGACGCGCTGGCGCTGGCCGCCGGACAGCTGGTGCGGCTTGCGGCGGGCGAACTCGCCCATGCGCACCAGATCCAGCATGGCCGCCACCCGCTCGCGGGTCTCGGCCTTGGACACGCCGTCCTGCCTGAGGCCGAAGGCGACGTTGGCCTCCACCGTCATGTGCGGGAACAGGGCATAGGACTGGAACATCATGTTGACCGGGCGCTCGTAGGGCGGCACCCCGGTCATGTCCTGGCCGCCGATGAGGATGCGGCCGGAACTGGGCGTCTCGAAGCCGGCCAGCATGCGCAAGAGCGTCGTCTTGCCGCAACCCGAGGCGCCCAGCAGCGAGAAGAACTCGCCCTCCTCGATCTCCAGGTCGACCCCGGCCACGGCGATGAAGTCACCGAAGCGCTTTTCCACCGCCTCGATGCGGATGGCCGGCGCGCGGGCCGCCGTCTCAGGCGGGCGCGCCGGCCGGATGGCGACCGCCACTATTTCTTCGCCGCCTTGAACTTCGACCAAGCGCGGGCGCGGGCGCGGTCGAAGTCCAGCCCGGCCGGCGGCGGGGCGGTGTACAGCTTGGCCTGCATCTCCTGCGGCGGATAGATCACCGGGTCCTTGGACAGGGCCTCGTCCACCAGCGTGTCGGCGGCCGGCACCGCGTTGGCGTAGCCGGTCTCGTTGGTGATCTCGGCGACGATGTCGGGGCGCAGGATGAAGTTGATGAAGGCGTGCGCCTCGTCGGCGTGGGGCGCGTCGGCCGGGATCGCCATGACGTCGATGTTGACGATGGCGCCCTCCTTGGGGATGGCGATGGCGATGGTCTGGGGCTTCTTGGCCTTGGCGGCGCGCTCGCGGACCTGCACCAGGTCGCCCACATAGCCGTGGGCGACGCAGATGTCGCCGCTGGCCAGGGCGTCGCGATACTTCTCGGAGTGGATGAAGCGGTAGTTGCCGCGCAGCGGGGCCAGCGCGCCCATCACCGCGTCCAGCGACTCCTTGGTCTGCTCCATGGGGTCGCGGCCCTGGAAGGCCAGCATGGCCGGCACCGCCTCGGTGGGGGTGTCGAGCAGCGACACGCCGCAGGACTTGAGCCGGGAGGCCACGGCGGGATCGAACAGCATGGCCCAGGACCCGGTCGGCGCGTCGGGCATCACCTTCTTGACCATGTCGACATTGTAGCCGATGCCGGTGGCGGCGATCATGTAGGGCACCCCGAAGGCGTTGCCGGGATCGACCTTGGCCAGGCTGGCCATGGTCTCCTTGGACAGGCCCTTGGCGTTGGGGATCTTGGCTTGGTCCAGCTTCTGATAGACGCCGGCCTTGACCTGGTGGGCGAAGAACGGCGACGCCGACGGGAACACCACGTCATAGCCCGACTTGCCGGCCAGCAGCTTGGCCTCCAGCGCCTCGTTCTCGCCATAGGTGTCGTAGTTCACCTTGATGCCGGTCTCCTTGGTGAACTTCTCCAAGGTGTCCTTGGCGATGTAGTCGGACCAGTTGTAGACGTTGACCACCCTCTCCTCGGCATGGGCGATGGTGGCGGCCATGCCGAGAACGGCTGCAGCGGCGAAACGGGTCAGGCGTGCGAACATCGGCGTCCCCCGATGGAAGTGGATGGTGGCGTCGGGCGGATATTCGATTCGTCGGGGGTGGGAGTCAACGGCGAGCATCGCCCCGGGACCGAGGCGCAACCGGATTGTCATCGGCGGGTCGGCGCCCACCGACGCGGGATGAACCGCCGGCGGGGCTTGAGCCCATGTCGCGCTCAGTCGTTCAGCGCCCCCGCCAGGATGATCCAGGCGACCAGACTCCAGGTCGGCTGTTCGTCGAAGGGGATCTTTTGATGCATGCACCAGCCGTCGAGGTCAGCGGCGAAATTTTCACAGCCGTCAAGCACTTCGTAGGACTTCAGGTTTGGAACATCTCCCGAAGAAATGGATTTACCCAGGACATCCAGGAAGCGAACCAACTGCTCGCGTGTTGCAACGGAATCTGCCATGTCCTGCAGTTTATCGATATCCATTACCTTTCTCCCTTTCTAATCTTTATGGCCATTCCGCCATCCCTGCTCCGATGCTTGCCCCGACGTTCTCGCCGTGTTTCGGCTTCCGTCGCTTTTTTATAATTTATGGGCACCCCCGCCTCGCGGAAAGCAACGAGCCGGCGGCGGTCAAGGGTGTAAATGTCGCCATCCGGCGGTGGTCAAGGGTGTAAATGTCGCCATAGAGCTCGCCAATCCGAACCGGTGGGATTTCTTCGGGCTTAATCTTGCCGCTTCGCAACCCTTCAATGGTCTCCGTCAAGGTGCGGTCATCTTTAAACTCTGGCCTTATGCTGTCCTGCATCGTCTGGATTCGCTTTGGATCGATGGTACCGGTGTCGGGCAGTTGGGCAAACTCCTTCGCGGAGATGGGGTTTTCGGTCCGCGACACATCGGGCAGGCCGCGGCGGATGGCGTCGCCGGCGGTTTTCGTCGCCGCCTCGGCGCCCTCCTTGATTCCCTTGACCGTGCCGGGGATCAGCACCCCGCCCAGGCTGAGGGCGGCGCCGGCGGTGTCGCGGGCGGCGCCGGTCCAGTCGCCCCGTTTGGCGGCCTCGGCCGCGTCACCCGACTGCTCGACGGCGTCCGTGCACGCGGATGCCGGTGCCCTGGAAGATGCCGTCCTGCACCGCCTGCGCGGACTTGGGCGCCAGCGCGTTTAGGTGGCCCAGCACGTCGCCGACATCGCCCTGGCCCTGGAGGCCGTACTCCTTGACCGCGCGGTTCAACACCGGCAGGGCGCCGCGAAGGTCCTTGGTCTCGGACAGCAGCCTGGCCCAGGTCTGGTGCTCGGCGCGGCCGGCGGCGTTGACGGTGTGGCCGGCCAGCGGATCGGGCTTGAAGGCCAGCGTGTCGAAGACCCGGAAGCGCGATCACTCCGCTTCCGGCTCGGGCAACGGCTCATCCTCGAACCGTTGGAAGAACCGCCCGACCGCCGTGTATTCACCCCTGCGTTCATAAATCACCCCGAACGACAAGGGCTGCAGAAATTCCTGGACCGAAGCCTGAGGTCGTATAGGAATAGCGGTCGAGAGTGGTCGCGAGCTGGACGAAATGCGAGCAAGACGTCGTAGCCAAGTCAGGGCGGCCAAGCGCCTACGGTCGGCGGACCTCACTTCGACGATGATCCCTTCGCGCATCCGCCGAGCCGAGGGAATCCGTCAAGGGCCTCTTTCTTCAGATTTTGTCCCCTGGCTCCTGGAGCAGCTTCTGCCGGGTTTGGGGATTCGAAGCGAGCCTGCGGTAGGCCTCCGTGGATTCGATTTCCAACGTTCATTTGTCCCAGTGATGGCGAACGTACTCGATGGCGGCTACAAAGGAGCCCCCGGCAACGGCAGCTACGCCCCATGCACCGATGATGCCGCTGCTGATCAGGAGCAAATACCCCCAGTCCAAGGAGCAGTCGCACTCACATCCGGCGACGGGATACGTGCCTTTGCCGGCTTCCACGATGTCGCACAGCTCGTCGGGGATTTGACCGAGCGCGAATCCCTCGTAAAGGTCAGGGCCAAAAGCCAGGGACGAATGCATCAGGCCAATAATCAGCCCGCCCGCAAACCATTTTTTGAGCATCGGCATCCTGTGTCACCGGGTCACGGACCGTAAGGTTCCCGATCCGCACCATCCATATGAGGATATCGTTTGGGCGGCGATTTCCAAGGTTTTTCCCTATAAATCCGGCCGATTCGAGCGCCCCTGTGGTTGACCGAGTCGAGAGTTATTCCGTTCCAGACCGATCCGACTTTTTCGGGCGTCGGATCAACAATCCGCTCCTCGATCCTTCTCAGGAGGGTCGCTGCGGCCCGAATGTTGACATCCGGATCAGAGGCGTTCTCCTTGGTCATGCCAAGCTCACCCCAGATTTCCGGGTTAATGTTCATCGGCATGACGGTCTTGGACCGGCCAATGTCATCGAGGAAATCATTCACCCCAAAGCGGTGCCCGTCGGCGTTCTCGTAATAGGCGATCGCACGAAGTAGGTCGGCGTCAACACCCACTTCCTTCGCAATGCGATCGATTGTTTTTTCATGTTTTTCGACCGCATCGTAGCCGATGCGGTGAATCCGCCATGCTGGCGCACTCCCGTCATGCTCAGGGGCATCCTTGACAACAAATTTTCCGGGCGCGTCTTCGAGGATGTTCCTTATTCGCTCTTTTCCTTTGATTTCGTGCGCTTCTCTGATCGGGCCTGCATCGCTCTTCCGCCCATCCGAACGGTCCGCCGCCTCCGTCAGCCGCATCCCGGTCTGGCGTTCGACATTGCCCTTCCAGTCCCTTAGCACCTCGGCCTCCGAATAGGACCGGCCCGTCGCCGGGCTGGCGGGCTTGCCCAGCTCAAACGCGGCCTCGATCGGCACACCGTAGGTCTGCTCGAAATTTCGGGCCGCCTTCGCGGCGGCGGCTTCGTCGGTGTTGAGGAGGTCGGTGTAGGTGGCGGCGAAATCGCGCACCGCCTCGGCGTCGCCGCCCAGCGCCCGCTTGCCCAGATCGTTGATGGCTGGTGCCGGGTCCTGGATCGGCACCAGCCCGCCGTCGCCCATCTGGCGGGCGAACAGGGCGGCGGCCTGGGGATCGGCTTTCGCCATCTCGTCGTAGACGGCCGCCGTGTAGGCGCGGGCGGCTTCGGAGTCGCGGGCGAACTCGCCCTTGAAATGGGGCACGGCGCCCCGGGCGTAGTCGCCCTTGGTCAGCAGCACCTTCGCCATGCCGGCGGCCGCCTGCGGGTCGGCGCCGTCGGCGCTGCCCCAGGGGTTGGCCTTGGGCAGGGCCGGCCGGACGCTCTCCGGGTCGAAGCCCGGCCCGTCGGGGGCGATGCGCGGCTGCACGCGGATGCCGGTGCCCTGGAAGATGCCGTCCTGCACCGCCTGCGCGGACTTGGGCGCCAGCGCGTTTAGGTGGCCCAGCACGTCGCCGACATCGCCCTGGCCCTGGAGGCCGTACTCCTTGACCGCGCGGTTCAACACCGGCAGGGCGCCGCGAAGGTCCTTGGTCTCGGACAGCAGCCTGGCCCAGGTCTGGTGCTCGGCGCGGCCGGCGGCGTTGACGGTGTGGCCGGCCAGCGGATCGGGCTTGAAGGCCAGCGGTTTGGGGGTGGGTGGCTTGGGGGCGGGCTTGGCCGGATGGGCGCCCCTTCGCCCCCTACACGTTCAGCAGCAGGAATTCCCGCTCCCAACTCGACACCACCCGCTGATAGGCGTCCCATTCGGCTTCCTTGACGGCCATGAACGCCTCGCAGAAGTCCTCGCCCAGCAGGTCGCGGATGGCGCGGGCGCCCTTGAGCTTCTCCAGCGCGTCGGGCAGGTGGCGGGGCAGCGAGTGGGCGCGGGTGTAGCCCGAGCCGTTGATGGGCTCGCCGGGATCGACCTTGTTCTGGATGCCCAGCCAGCCGCAGGCCAGCGAGCCGGCGATGGCCAGGTAGGGATTGGCGTCGGCGCCGGCCAGGCGGTTCTCGACCCGGCGCGCCGCCTGGCCCGATTCCGGCACCCTGAGGCCGACGGTGCGGTTGTCGCGGCCCCAGTGGACGTTGATGGGGGCGTCGAAGTCGGGCACCAGCCGGCGATAGGAATTGACGTTGGGGGCGAACAGCAGCATGGCCGCCGGCAGGTACTTGCGCAGGCCGCCGATGAACCAGCGGAACATGGGCGTGTCCTTGCCGTCGTCGTCGGCGAACAGGTTGCGGCGGGTCTCGGCGTCGACGAGGTTCTGGTGGATGTGCATGGCGCTGCCCGGCTCGTTCTGCATGGGCTTGGCCATGAAGGTGCCGTAAAGCCCCATGCGCAGCGCCACCTGCCGCACCGTGCGCTTGAACAGGAACACCTGGTCGGCCTGCTCCAGCGCCTCGCCGTGGTTGAAGTTGACCTCCATCTGGCCGTTGCCGGCCTCGTGGGACAGGGTGTCGACCTCGACCCGCATGCTGGCGCAGAAATTGTAGATCTGGTCGAACAGCCCCTCGAACTCGTTGACGGCATCGACGCCATAGGCCGGCCGGCCGCTCTCGGCGCGGCCCGAGCGCCCCACCGGCGGCTCCAGCGGATAGTCGGTGTCGGTGTTCTGCTTGACCAGGAAGAACTCCAGCTCGGGGGCCACCACCGGCTCCCAGCCCTTGTCGTGATAAAGCGCCAGCACCCGCTTCAGCACCTGGCGCGGCGCGATCTCCACCGGCCGGCCGTCCACGTGCAGGCAGTCGTTGATGACGCAGGCGGTGGGTTCGTCGTACCACGGCACCCGGCGCAAGGTGGCGGGGTCGGGACGCAGGTAGATGTCGCCGTTGGCGACGCTGGTCACGTCCTCCTCGGGATAGTCGCCGGTCACGGTCTGCACGAAGATGCTTTCGGGCATCCGCAGGCCGCGCGTCTCGGCGATGGACACGAATTTATGGGCGGGCACGATCTTGCCGCGCGCCACGCCGGCCATGTCCGGCACCAGGCACTCCACCTCGGAGATGCCATGAGACTTGATCCAATCGGCGAAGCCGGTCATTGCTGTCCTCGTTCGGGCACGGGCCAATTCCCCCCATCATCCTGCACACCGGCGATGGCGAAAAGAGGGCGTTGCAAAGCGGGCGGCCATGACGGACAGTGGTCCCCTCCCCCACCAAAGGGATATGGGCGGGCCGCCATGGGATTTTCCACCGTCATCATCGTCGCGCTGGCCGCGGGCGTCGTGCTCGTCATCGGCGGCGGGCTGATGGTGTACATGGGCAACCTGGTCCGCTCGGCCTACGAGCTGAAGGTCCAGATCAACACCGAGGTCGAGGACCGCCTGACCAAGATGGGCGACGACCTCGACAAGAAGGCCCGCTGGATCAAGCGCGACCTCCTCGAGGAAATCGACAAGATCAAGACGGCGCTGCAGACCGACAACGCCCGCAAGATCGCCGAACTGTCCGAGCCGCTGCTGCACCAGTTGCAGGCGCTGGAGACGCAACTGCGCGACGAGCGCGGCCAGTTGGCCAAGGCCATCGAGTCCAACCGCGAGGGCCTGACGGCCCTGGACGGGCGGCTGAAGACCCTGCAGCGGAAGTTCGACCGCAAGGACGCGGAGGCTCCGGAATCCGCCGCCGCGCTGGACGACGCCGCCGCCGTGCTGGCGGCGCGGGCGGCCGCGTCGGCCGCCCCCGCCCCCGCCCCGGACGCTCCGGCCGAGGCGGAGCCGCCCCAGCCCGCCACGCCGGCGCCGGCGCCGCAAGAGGTCGCGAAGGCCGAGCCCTAAGGCGCGCGGTTCGCCCCTTAGAGCCCGATGCCCAAGATGTGCATCAGGCTCTACGCTTGTTGATTTTGCCCTCGCCGGGCGCGGCCCTCCAGCCGCTTGGCCGCTCGCTCAATGCTCGCAATTCGTTGATTTTGTGGGCCGATTCACCAGACCGATGGTTCAGGGGCCTGAACCTTCGGCCTGGATCGGGCCACTAGATCCGGTAGCCCATCCTGAGGCCGCCCCAATGGCGGCCCTGGACCATGATCGGCGCCGAGACGTCCTTCATCATCACGAACTGGCCGCCGCCCATGTCGCGGCGATAGGTCTGGAGCAGGAAGGGGGCGGTGTTCTGGCCGGCGCGCAGTCCGGTGCGGTCGTTGAAGATACGCCGGTTGCGGCAGTTGGCGTTGTTCCACACCGGGTCGGCGCCCTGGGGCTGCGAGAACTTGCGATTGTGGGTGGGCAGATAGCCGTTGCGGTCCACCGCCGCGCAGAACGCCACCTTGGGGTCGAAGCCCAGCGCCGCCTCCTGGATCTCGGGCAGAACCGAATCGGTGAAGCTGACGAACTTGGTCAGGTGCTGCACCGGGTTGCTGCCCGGAACGGCAAGGTAATTCTCGTCGAACAGCTCGGCCATGGTGATGCGGCCCGAGCCCACCGCCTGCTCGAAAAGGCCGGCGACCTTGCGGGCGTTGCCCCGGACGAATTCGATGAAGCGGGTGTCGTTGGTGCGATAGCCGGACTGGGCGATGAACCCGACCAGCTCCTCGGCGTGGCCCAGCAGCGAGGTGATCCGCTCGTCGGCGCGCTTGAGCGACTCGCTGGTCATGGAGACGCCCTCGAAGAACTTGTCGATCTCGCCGATCACCGTCGAGCACTGGTCCAGCGAGGTCGAGGCGGCATGGGAGATGTCGCCCACCCGGGCGTCGACGGTACCGATGGCTTCGCCGAACACCGCCACCGCGCCATTGATGACGCCGACGCCGGAATTGACCGAGTCCGCCATCTTCAGCGTGTCGGTGGAGGTGGAGATGAGGTCGTCGACCGTGCCCGACAGCTTGCCCACCGTCTCGTCGATGCCGGAGGTGACCTCGGCGGTCTGGCGGGCCAGGGTCTTGACCTCGGTGGCCACCACCGCGAAGCCCTTGCCGGCGTCGCCGGCGCGGGCCGCCTCGATGGTGGCGTTCAAGGCCAGCAGATTGGTTTGGCGCGCGATCTTCTGGATGTTGCGGGACATGCTGCCCACCTCGCCCAGGGCGCCCTCCAGTTCCTCCAGGCGCTGCTCGATGCCCTGGACCGACCCCACCAGTTCGTTGATGTCGGTCAGTGCCTCCTCGATGGTGCGCAAGCTGTCCGACGACTGCTGGCCGGCATGGGCGGTGACGTCGCGGGTCTCGCGGCCGGCGGCGTCGATGCTGCGGATCGCCTCGGCCATGCGATGGGCGATGGACTTCAGATTGCCGAACAGTTCTTCCTGATGGGTGACGAATTTGGCCAGACCGTCGATGGTACCCGCGATATCCGCCACTTCAAGGCTCAGCGCCTCGACCTTTTCCAACACCTCGCCGGCGAATGCGTCGGCCGCGCCGGCCTCGGGGCGCCCGGCGCCCACGGGTTCCGCCATGAAAACCTCCCGCCTATTGTTCTTCTTGACCCCGCGACCCCGGTCTTCCGGGTGCCACTTTTGTTAAGTTCGACTTACACCATCGACGCTCCACTGGTCAATTGATACACACGCCATAAAAAAACAACCCATATGTTCACCACAGGAATTTTGTGGTTTAGGCGAATCCAATATTGATGGCCGCCAGCCGCTCGGCCAGGACGTGCCGAACCTGCTCGACGTCACATCCCATCAGGGCCGCATCTTCCAGGATGTCCCGCGCGCAGGCCTCGAACTCCGCTAGATTCTGGTCCAGCACCTTGAGCTTTTCGTTGCAGCTCACCGGTTGGCCGGCCGGCGTCAACCACAGTCCCGTCGATATCCGCTTCATGCGTGCTCCCGTCGCCTGGATGCCAGTGTGCCCGCGCCACCCGCCCGCTGTCCACCGCGAGAAGAGGGTGGAGGTCCTACGCCGTCGGCGCGCTGCGCACCCAGGCCCGCAACCACTCGGCGACACTCCACGCCTGCGAGATGCAGCCGCGCGGAACGAAGGGCGGGTCGGCGTCGAAGACCTCGGCGATGGAGCCGACCCCGACGTCGTCGAGATGGGGAATCAGGCCTTCGAGCAACCGGCGGGCCTCGGCGTGGCCGTCGGCGGGATGAAGCCGCAGCCAGGCATCCACGTAATGCCCGATCAGCCACGCCCACACCGTGCCCTGGTGATAGGCGGCGTCGCGGGCGCGCAGGTTGCCGAAATAGCGCGGCTTGTAGTCGGGATGACCGGGGTCGAGCGAGCGCAGCCCCAAGGGTGTCAGCAGCTTGGAGCGCACCGTCTCGACCACCGCCTCCCACCGGTCGGCATCGAGCACCGGATGCGCCAGCGACACTGCGAAGATCTGGTTGGGTCGGCACGAGGGGTCGTCGCCGCCGTCCTCGCCGTCGACCACGTCGAACAGCCAGCCGGCGGCCGGATTCCAGAAGCGCTGGTTGAAGGATCGCCGGACCCGTTCCGCATCAGCCGCCGCCTGGGCGGCGCGCCCGTCGTCGCCGGTGTCGCGCAGCCAGCCCTCCATCAGCCGGAGCGCATTGTACCACAGGGCGTTCAGTTCCACCGCCTTGCCCCGGCGCGGGGTGACCACCCAATCCTCGACCTTGGCGTCCATCCAGGTCAGTTGCAGGCCCTCGGCCCCCTGGCGCAGCAGCCCGTCGGCCGGATCGACGCCGATATTGTAATGGGTGCCCGCGCGATGGTGGTCGAGGATGGAGGTCAGCACCGGCAGCAGGCGGTGCAGCATGCGGCGGTCGCCGGTGGCCTCGAGATACTTGTCGATGGCGTGGAAGAACCACAGCGTGGCGTCGGCGGTGTTGTACTTGCCGTCCAGGCTGCGGTCGGGAAAGTCGTTGGGAATCAGGCCGTCACGGACATAATGGGCGAAGGTGGACAGGATCCACCGGGCCTCGTCGGGACGGCCGGTCACCAGGGTCAGCCCGGGAAGGCTGATCATGGTGTCGCGGCCCCAGTCGGCGAACCAGTGATAGCCGGCGATGACGGTGCGGACGTCCTCGCCCTGTGACCGGGCCCTGGTCTGGTCGCGCACCCGGGTGCGCGGCACCACCAGGAAGCTGTCGGCGGCCAGGACCAGCTCGGCGGCGGCACCGTGCCGCAGCTCGGGATTGGCCAGCGACACCAGCCGGCGGCGTCGCTCCAGTTCGAACGCGCGGGCTTCGTCGGCGGTGAGCGCCAACGCCACGTGCCACGGCTCGGCCGACGCCAACAGGGTGACCGGCTGGGTGCACAGGCGGGCGCGCAGCACCCCCGGGCTCCACAGCCGCGCCCGCGACGGATAGCCGCGATCCGCCTCGATCCGGTAGAAGCCCTCGATGGATTCGCCCTCGTCCAGGGCGAAACGGGCCTCGTCGCCGTCCAGCTTGAGCCTGAGGGGCGGATAGCCGGCCAGGGCGATCTCGAACCGCCCCTGGTCGGCGGTGACCACCGGCACGCCCTCGGCGCAGCGGTCCAACGTGTCGTCGTGGCCGCGAAACTGTGTCCACGGCCGGATCTCCATCTCCACCGGCCCCGGCCCCGACACCAGGCGCCAGGTGGCGAAGGCGGTGTTCTGCTGATGGGGCATCACCACCCGTTTCTCGACCACCGCGCCATGGGCTTCGTAGCGCCACATCGGCAGCCCCCATTCCAGCCGGAAGTCGACCAGCGCCCCCGCCTCGCCGTCCTCGCCGTTGAGGGTGAAGTAGGTGCCGCCGGGGAGCACCACCGTCTCGCCCAGGTGATGCAGCATCATGGTCCGTCCCAGCGGCGCCGGCAGGGCGGCGATCAGCAGCCCGTGATAGCGCCGCGTCAGGGCGCCGGTCAGCGTGCCGCAGGCATAGCCGCCCAGCCCGTTGGCCACCAGCCATTCCTTGTCGGGGAGGTCGCGGGCGGTCTGGGGATCGATGTGGCGGACGACATCCATGGTCAGGGCTCCGGAACCAGCAACAGGGCGCATCGGGCGGTGACACGCCAACCGTCGTCGCGGTCCGGGAACGGGGCGCCGCCGCCGCCATAGGCGGCCCGCTCGCTGTCCCAGGCCAAGCTCCATCGCCGTCCCGCCGGCGGCGCCAACAGGGGCTCGGGCGCCGCGGCGAGATGAAGGTCGTCGCCGAGGTTGACCAACAGCAGGCGGTCGTCCCCGTCCGCCCCGAACCACCGCAGGCAGAACGCATCCTCGCCCAGCACCGCACCGTCGAGGCCGTGCCGCCCCTGCGCCGCCAGGACCGGGTCCTCGCGGCGCAAGCGCAGCAGGTCGCGATGCAGCGCCACCGCCCGAGCATGGTCCCGCCGCTGGGACGGGTCAAGCACGCACGCCCGCCAGACCGCCTCGGCGCCGGGCTCCGGCAGGGCACGCTCGACACCCGCCGCCCGCAGGCCGGGGAACTGGGTCAGGAACGCCGCCCGCCCGGCCCGCACCTGGCCGGCCAGCCAGTCGCGGTGATCGGCGAAGAAGGTGAAGGGCGTCGATGCGCCGTATTCCTGGCCCTGGAACAACAGCGGCGTCTGCGGCCCCAACAGCAGCAAGGCGGTCAGCGCCCGCCACACCGCCGGCGCCGCGACCGATTCGGGGCGATGGCCGGCCAGGGTGTTGGCGACCTGATCGTGGTTCTCCAGATAGGTGACGAAGCGCTTGGGGTCGAGTCCGGCCGTGGGGGTGCCCCGGCGCTTGCCCTGCCAGGCATAGCGCTGACCCTGGTAGAGGAACCCCCGCTTGGCCGCCGAGACGAATTCCTGCGGGTCGCCCCGGTGATCCATGTAGTAGGCCTCGCGGCGGCCGGTGGCCGCCACCATGGCCGAATGGTGGAAATCGTCGTTCCACAGCGCGTCGAGGCCGTGGTCGGTCAGCAGCCGCACGTCCTGGGGCTCGTTCTCGGCCACCATCAGGATGGGCCGCCCGCCCGCCGCCGCCCGGGCCCGGGCGGTGATCTCGGCCAGGATGTGGGGGGTGGAGGCGTCGATCATCGACTGGGTGGCATCCAGCCGCAGGCCGTCGAAATGGAACTCGGCGATCCAGTAGGCGGCGTTGGCGGCGAAGAAGTCCCGCACCGGCGCCAATCGCGGCCCGTCGAAGGCGATGGCGTCGCCCCATTCGTTCTCGTGGCGATTGGTGAAGAACGCCGGGGCGAACCGGGCCAGGAAATTGCCGTCGGGTCCGAAATGGTTGTAGACCACGTCCAGGATCACCGCCAGGCCGACGGCATGCGCCCGATCCACGAAGGCGCGCAGATCGTCGGGCGCGCCGTAGAGATGCGTCGGCGCATAGAGGTCGACGCCGTCATAGCCCCAGCCGAACCGCCCCGGGAACTCGGCCACCGGCATCATCTCGATGCAGGTCACCCCCAGGTCGCGCAGCCAGCCCAGCCAATCGGCCGCCGCCGCCCAAGTTCCCTCGGGCGTGAAGGTGCCCACATGCAGCTCGTAGATGACCTGACCGTCCAGCCGGGCACCGCGCCAGGCCCGGTCCGACCACGCGAAGGCCGCCGGATCGACCACCTGCGACGGGCCGTGCGGCCCTTCGGGCTGAAAGCGCGAGGCGGGGTCCGGAAACAGCCCCTGGCCATCGAGCCGGTAGCGGTAGCGGGTTCCCGCCCCGGCCGTCGCCGCCCATCCCCGGTGCCAGCCGTCGTCGTCGCCGGCCAGGACCAGCCTGTCGCCATCGCCGAACAGCACCTCGACCCTGGCGACCGCCGGCGCCCACACCCGGAAATCCACCCCGCCAGTGGGCATCACCTCGGCACCGTACGGCCAGCGGCGCCCCGCCATCCCTAGACCGGCCGCCGACGACTCTCGCGAAAGACCTCGGCGCTGGCGGCGGCGTCCTTGTGGGAGGCCGGATAGCCGATCAACTGCTCGGGGTTCGGAGGCGCCTGGTCGGCGGACGCCGACGCCGACTCCGCCCCACCCCGCCGCCGCAACATCCGCGCCACCATCCAACCTGCGCCCAGGGCGGCGATCCCCACCGCCGCGCTCCGCAACTTCATCGCGTCCTCCCGTTCCGTGTCGTGACCGGGAAACACCCTTGGCGAAAGGCGGTTCCATCGGGATGATGGAGCCCGCCACCACCGGACCACGGAGAGAACGATGAGCGGATGGGGATGCCCCCACGAGATCGACGGAGCCTGCACCCGCCTGGGCGGCAAGCCCTGCGACCCCGGCATGAAGGGGTGCATCCTTCATGGCCGCTTCCGCTTTTCCAACGCGGACAAGAATCGGCCCACTCCCCCGGTCAAGCCCTCCCCCCCGGAGTCGCGCGAGCCCGAAAAGGGGTGATGCCACCGCCGGGGAGGCTTTTCAGCGCACAAGGAGAATGTCCACCCGTTCAGGCAACCTGATCGGACAAACGCCGTTCCCATCCGCAGTTGGCAACTTCACACAGGGAGCCCGCAGATGGCGAACGGAGCTAACCAAATTATCTCCGGCCTGCTCGGGGACGTGGACGTCAAGAGCGGCGCTGGCACCACGCAGATCGCCTTGGTCGGCGGCGACGACAACGACCTTCTGGTGGGAACGCCCGACACCCCGATCGTGATCGGCGGCCAGGGCGACGACATCCTGATCGCCCCGGACGTCGCCGACGTCTCGGGATCCACCGGCAACGGCGACACCGGGGATACCGGCGACACCGGGGATACCGGGGATACCGGCGATACCGGGGATACCGGCGACACCGGGGACGGAACCGGCGGGGCCGGCGATGACACCGGCGACACTGGCGATACCGGCGACCAGACCGGCGATACCGGTGACACGGGTGACACCGGCGACACCGGAGACCAGACCGGCGATACGGGTGACACCGGCGACACCGGCGATACGGGTGACACCGGCGACACCGGCGATACCGGCGATACCGGAGACCAGACCGGCGATACGGGTGACACCGGCGACACGGGAGACACCGGCGACACCGGTGATACCGGCGATACCGGCGACCAGACCGACGGCGACACGACCGTCGGCGGCGGCGAGGTCAGCGGCTTCACCCTGCTGGGCGGCGAAGGCAACGACGTCCTTGTCGGCAGCAACGGCGACGACGTGCTGTATGGCGACGACGGCAACGATGTGATGGTCGGCGGCTCCGGCGACGACGTGCATCGCGGCGGCGGCGGTGCCGACCTGTTCATCTTCGATGGTGGACACGACGTCATCCGCGACTTCACCTTCGACCAGGGCGATCGCCTGCTGGTCGCCACCGGCGCCACCCTGGAAGACCTGATGGCCGCGCTCGACGACGCGCAGTCCAACGGCGACGGCACCGGCGACGACACCGGCGACCAGACCGCCGACGCCGCCGACGCCGCCGACGGCGACGCCACCACGGTTCCGGGCGTCGACATCAGCGACGTCACCGATGGCGCCACCGGCGGCAGTACCGACGACGCCACCGGCGGACAGGCAGGTGACGGGGCCACCGGCGGGTCGACCGGCGATGACACCGGCGACGACACCGGCGATACCGGCGACGACACCGGCGACGGCCAGCAGGATGCCGATTCGGTGACCCTCGCGCTCGACGACGACAACTCCATCACCTTGATCGGGGTGACGGCCGATGACGTGACGCAGGATTGGTTCATCGCCTGACCCTTGGGCCGCTCCGCCTTGGGTGGGGCGGCCGTCCTTTCCCCGCTGACGGTGACCTCCATGGCCGGAGACGACGGACTTCTGGCTGGCGCGCGCCGCACCTTCGCGGTGGCGGCGGGCTTCAGCATGGTCGCCAACATGATGATGCTGGCCGTTCCCCTGTTCACGCTGCAGGTTTACGACCGCGTGCTGTCAAGCCGATCCGGGCCGACCCTGGCTGCGCTGCTGGGAGTTGCCGTGGGGGCGCTGCTGGTGCACGCGGCGCTGGAGGCGGCCCGGGCCCGTCTGATGGTCCATGTCGGCCTGTGGCTCGACCGCGCCTGGGCTCCCGACCTGCTGGCGCGCGCCATCCGCCGGGCGCCCACCTCCGACGGACTCCCGGGCGCCGCGACGCTCAAGGACCTGTCGACGGTGCGCGGCTTCGTCGGCGGCCCCGGCATGTTCCACCTGTTCGACGCTCCTTGGGTTCCCATCTACCTGGCGGTCATCTTCCTGCTGCATCCCGCCTTGGGCTGGTTGGCGACGGCGGGCGCGGCGCTGCTGTTCGGTCTGGCGGTCGCCAGCGAATTGGCGACGCGGCGCTCCTTGCGCACCGGCGGCCGTCGCCTGGCCGCCCAGCAGCAACGGGCCGAGGATTTCGTCCGCCGCGCCGAGGTCATCGAGGCCATGGGAATGCTGCCCGCGCTCACCGCCATCTGGGCGGGGCATGCCGCCGAGGCCCAGGTGGCGCTCGCCCGCGGCTGGCATCGCGCCGCCCTGCTGGGCGCCGCCGCCCGCTTCTGCCGCTTCCTGGTCCAGGTGACGGTGATCGGCCTGGGCGCCTGGCTGGCCATGCACGACGCCCTGACCGCCGGCGGCGTGGTCGCCGGTTCCATCGTGCTGTCGCGGGCGCTGGCGCCGGTGGAAAGCCTGGTCGGCAGTTGGAAGAACTTTATCGCCGCCCGGGCGGCGCTCGCGCGCCTGGACGAGGAGCTGGCCACCCCCATGCCCCGGCGCGGCACGACGCGGCTGCCGGCCCCCGACGGCCGCCTGGCGCTGGAGAAGGTCACGGTCGAGATGCCCGGCCTGGAACGGCCGATCCTTTCCGGGGTGGAGTTCGATCTCGCTCCCGGGGAATCGCTCGGCATCGTCGGGCCGTCGGCGGCCGGCAAGTCCACCCTCGCCCGGGTGATCCTCGGCATCCAGCCGCCGACCCGCGGCCGCGCCCGGCTGGACGGAGCCGACGTGTCGTGCTGGTGCCGCGAGGACCTGGGCCGCCATCTCGGCTACCTGCCCCAGGACATCGAGCTGTTCCACGGCACCGTGAAGCGCAACATCGCCCGCATGGACATCCCCGATGACGCCCTGGTGGTCGAGGCCGCCCGTCTTGCCGGCGTCCACGAGATGGTGCTCCGGCTGCCGCGGGGATACGACACCGAAATCGCCGAGGCCAGCCGCAACCTGTCGGGTGGGCAACGCCAGCGCATCGCCATCGCCCGGGCGCTTTACGGTGATCCGCGCCTGCTGGTGATGGACGAACCCAACTCCAACCTGGACGCGGAGGGCGAGAACGCCTTGATCCGGGCCCTGATGCGGGCCCGCGAGCGCAAGGTCAGCACGGTGGTGATCGCCCATCGCGCCCGCATCCTGATGACGGTCGACAAGCTGCTGTTCCTGCGCGACGGCCGCGCCGAGATGTTCGGCCCCCGCGACGAGGTGATGGCGCGCATCCTGCCGCAGCCGCAGGCGCAGTCCCGGCTGCGGCCGGGACCGGCGCCGGTGAAGGAGATTGGCGCATGAACGAGAGAGTCGGAGGCGTCGGAACGATCCGGGCCGGCCTGGCGGTGATCGTGCTGGCGGTGGGCGGCTTCGGCGCCTGGGCGGCGACGGCGCGACTGGATTCCGCCGCCGTCGCCCAAGGCGAGGTCAAGGTGGAGAGCTACCGCAAGACCATCCAGCACCGCGAGGGCGGGATCGTCCGCGCCATCCTGGTCCGCGACGGCTCGCGGGTGGCCGCCGGCCAACCCCTGGTCCGCCTCGACGACACCCCCGTCCTGGCCCACTGGCGCCAGTTGCAAAGCCGGCTGTGGGACGCCCTGGCGACCCGCGCCCGCCTGTCCGCCGAGCGCGACGGATCGGCCGAGCCCGATTTCTCGGCCCTGGCCGGAACCGACGACCCGCGCGCCTCCGATGTCCGCCGCGCCCAGGCCAACCTGTTCCACGCCAGCCGGGACGCCCGCGAGGGCAAGGTGGCGGTGCTGAAGAAGCGCATCCTGCTGCTGCGGCGCGAGGCCGACGCCATGGCCGCCGAGCGCACATCCAAGGACCGCCAGCTGATCCTGGTGCACGAGGAGGCCGCCACCGTCGGCCGCCTGGTCAAGCGCGGGCTGGCCAAGAAGCCGCGCCTCTTGGCGCTGCGTCGCGAGGCGGCCAAGCTGGAAGGCGAACGCGACGACTATGGCGCCCGCATCGCCCGCATCGGCCAGGCCATCGCCGCCACCGAGCTGGAAATCGCCAACCTGGCCACCGACCACCTGAGCCAGGTGGCCGCGGGCCTGCGCGAGGCCGAGGCCGAGTTGCGCGCGCTCGACGAGGAGATGGCCGCCGTCCGCGACGCGCTGGACCGTACCGTCGTCCGCGCGCCGCGCGGCGGCGTGGTGGTCGGCCTCCAGGTCCACACGGTGGGGGCCGTGCTCCAGCCCGGCGAACGGATCATGGAGATCGTGCCCCAGAACGAGACGCTGGTGGTCGAGGCGCGCGTCCGCCCCGAGGACATCGACCGCGTCCACGCCGGCCGCGACGCCCGGGTGCGGTTCCGCACCTTCATGCGCGGGCTGACCCCGCCGGCCGACGGAACGGTGACGCACGTGTCCGCCGATCTCTTCCGCGACGAGGCCACCGGCGCCGGCTATTACATGGCCCGCGTCAGGCTGGACCCCCGGTCGCTGGACCTCCTGCCCGGGGAACTGGTGCCGGGGATGCAGACGGACGTCTTGATCACCACCGGCCGGCGAACCGCGCTGGAATACCTGCTGGCCCCCCTGACCCGCGCCATGGACGTCGCCATGCGGGAGAAATGAGGGCTACATGTACGGCATCGCCGAACCGATCGCCTGGCGCAGCGTATCCGGCTGGATAGGCTTGTGCAGGAAGGTCAGCCGCCGCCGCCGCCCCTCCTCGGCCTCGTCCCTGCCGGTCTCGCCGGTCAGGATGACCGCCGGCACGGGAGAGCCCAACATGTCGCGGACCCGGTCCACGACGTCGAAGCCGCTCACGCCGGCGCGAAGGCGAAGGTCGGACAGGATGATGTGGGGCCGGCCTTCGTCCAGCTTGGCGAGAACCTGGGCCATGTCCTCGGCGGCGAGGACCTTCAACCCCCACGTCTCCAGGATCATGGTCAGGCCCATCAGGACCATGCCGTCATCCTCGACCACCAGGATGGTCTGTTCCATTGCTTTCATGGGCGCCACTCCGTTTCGTCGCCCGTCCCCCGCGCTTCCGGACAAGGAAGCCGAGGCCCGGCCACGACGCGAATCGCCGTGCCGGCCCCATCCACCTGTGCGCGCAAACAGTACAGCACTCGCTGAATGAGTGTGAATTATACAATGGATTAGGTGATGACGGCGTGAACATTCGTGGATGGTTCCCCCGGACGATTGTCCTGGCGGAATCAACACCCGCCGGGGCATCAGGTTCCATCCGCCGCATCCCCCACCCGCCGCCGGCATCCCCACGCCGCCAACCGGGCGTTGAGGTCGGCGAGGCAGAAATGTCGGGCCGCCTCGACTCCGTAGCCCTCGGCAAGCATGGTGTCGTAGTCGGTGAAGGCGTGCCGGGCATAGGACACCGCGGCCAGCCAGGCCGCCGCCTCGGGCGAGGCGGTGGCAAGCCCCCGCGACCCGAGGGCGTGATCCGTCACCGCCGCGACATCCTTGTCGGGAATGGCGGGCATCATGCGCCGCACCGCCGCCGCGATGGCCCGGCCCCGCGGCGGCGTCACGGGATCAGATGACGTCCAGGTAGACCTTGGCGCCGGCACCGCCCCGGAGAGCGGGGGTCGGATCGGCGCCGATCATGATCTTGTGGGCGGGAACGCCCCGCCGGGTCAGTTCCTTGGCGACCGCCTTAGCACGGTCCATGGAGGCGTCGAAACCGCCCATGACTTGCGCGACCGCGTCGCCGGAAAAACCCGGGCCGGGCGCGATTCCGACCACACGCACCACGCCGCCGGTCTGACGGTAAAGGCGCGCCACCTCGGCGATATTGGCCATGTCGGTGCGGGTGAGCTTCGCCGACGCGGCCTGGAAATCGACCGCCGCGACCTGGAAGGTCGCCGCCGGGCTCGCCGCCAGTTGCGGCTGGGGGACATCCAGTCCCCGCGACCCCCGCGATTTCGCCGACTGCTTGGTCGGGGGGATCAGGTGGATGGGTTCCTCGGCGCGCGCCGCCTGGCCGGGCATGGCGACGACGTCGGGACGGACGATGGTCGAGGCCGATTCGGCCAAGCGCTTCTGATAGTGGACCTGGACCGGCTTCATCCGCTGGCCAGGAACCGGGACCGTCTCGGGAATGTCGGGACGCGCCGGCGGCGTCATGTCCACCATGGCCGGCGGCGCCGCCGGGCCGGTGTCACGGGCGACCGGCTGACGAGTGGACGGGTCGAGGCGCGGCGCTTGCTCGGCCTCGGCAACCTGCTGCGCCGATGCCGGCGCGGTGGCAACCTGCTGCGCCGATGCCGGC
>CALABS010000060.1 GCA_937887565.1 uncultured Rhodospirillaceae bacterium
CGCCGATGCCGGCGCGGTGGCAACCTGCTGCGCCGATGCCGGCGCGGTGGCAACCTGCTGCGCCGATGCCGGCGCGGTGGCAACCGGCTGCGCCGGTGCCGGCGTGGTGGCGACCGGAGCCACAGTGGCCGGCTGCGCGGGCGCGGCGGCGGTCTGGGTCTCGGGGGATGGGGTCCGCCGGGCCAGCGGCTTGGTGGGGGCTATCTCGCGGCGCACCGCCTGGGCATAGCGGGCGTTGCCGCGATCGGCCACCAGTCCCTTGGCGGGCTCCCTGCGGGAGGCCTCGGCTTCCGTCGCCGGCTGCTCCGGGGCGGTGGACCCGCCCTCGGTCCGGGCCGGCACCGGACTGGCCACCTGCGGGCGGTCGCGGCCGGTCACGAGATCCTCGGCCCCCTTGTACCATTCGACTGGATTGAGGGCGTCCGGCACGTACGAACAGTTGGTGAGCACGCCAAGCGCGACGACCGCGCTAGCGGTCCGAAGGCCCTTCCTTTCGCGACCGGAGCAACCGAACATGGAGAACCACCACCCTGTGATTGGACAAATTCTCGTGAGCCGTCAGGTTTTGCGACAAGTTCACGTTTAACAGCCCGACGAACGAAAGTATATAGGGCTATGGAGATGATGCATAGGCCCCGCGGGCTTGGCAGCCTGTCTCCCTATCCCGTCCGCCAGGGTTGCCGACGGCGGGCGAATGCGCATTCCTGTTTGCCCCGAACCGAGGAGCACCCATGGCCGAAGAATTGGGCGCGGATTTCAAAATGATCGACCCCGGCGAACTGTCGAAGGCGATGGCCAACATCGCCGAACGCAGCCAGCGAATCGTGTCGGACTTTGTGGCGCGCCAAGCCCAGGAAGGGACGGTCGGCTCTCCCGATCCGCTCAATATCGGCAACGCCTTCCTGGAGATGACGGCGCGGATGATGTCCGATCCGGCCCGTCTGGTTGAAGCCAACCTGTCGCTGTGGCAGGACTATCTGAGCCTGTGGCAGAACACGGCGCGGCGCCTGATGGGGGAACCGACCGAACCGGTCGCCAGCCCGGATGCCGCCGACCGCCGCTTCAAGGACGAGATGTGGCAGGAGAACGAAATCTTCGACTACATCAAGCAGTCCTATCTGCTGTCGGCCCGCTGGGTGCAGGGGCTGGTCAACGGCGTCGAGGGGCTGGACGGGCACAACGCCCAGAAGGTCGACTTCTATACCCGTCAGTTCGTGGACGCCATGGCGCCGTCCAATTTCGTGCTGACCAATCCCGAGGTGCTGCGCGCCACCGTCGAGACGGGCGGCGAGAACCTCGTCAAGGGCCTCAACAACCTGCTCGACGATCTGGAGCGGGGCAAGGGCCGGCTGTCCATCCGCATGACCGACTACGACGCCTTCCGCGTCGGCGAGAACATCGCCGTCACCCCCGGCAAGGTGGTGTTCCAGAACGACCTGATGCAGCTGCTGCAATACACCCCCACCACCGAAACGGTGCTGGACAAGCCGCTACTGATCGTGCCGCCATGGATCAACAAGTTCTACATCCTGGACCTGCGGCCCAAGAACAGCTTCATCAAATGGGCGGTGGACCAGGGCCATACCGTGTTCGTCATCTCGTGGGTCAACCCCGACGAGAAGCTGGCCATGAAGACCTTTGCCGACTACATGCGGGAAGGGCCGCTGGCGGCGCTGGACGCCATCGAGAAGGCCACCGGCCAGCAGCGGGTCAACGCCGTCGGCTACTGCCTGGGCGGCACCCTGCTGGTGTCCACCCTGGCCTGGATGGCGGTCGAGAACGACGACCGCGTCGCCTCGGCCACCCTGCTGACCACCATGACCGACTTCAAGGAGCCGGGCGAGCTGGGGGTGTTCATCGACGAGGAGCAGCTTCAGAATCTCGAGCAGAAGATGAGCGAGCACGGCTATCTCGACGGCCGCGACATGGCGATGACCTTCAACATGCTGCGCGCCAACGACCTGATCTGGTCGTTCGTGGTCAACAATTACCTGCTGGGCAAGGACCCCTTCCCGTTCGACCTGCTCTATTGGAATTCGGATTCCACCCGCATGCCGGCGGCCATGCACAGCTTCTACCTGCGCAAGATGTACCAGGAGAACCAGCTGGTGGTTCCCGGCGCCATCCAACTGAACGGCATCGCCATCGACCTTTCCCGGATCAAGACGCCCCTGTACATGCTGTCCACCCGCGAGGACCACATCGCGCCGTGGAAAAGCACCTATGCCCTGACCCAGCACGTCTCGGGACCGGTGAAGTTCGTCCTCGCCGCCTCGGGCCACATCGCCGGCGTCGTCAATCCGCCGGCGGCGGGCAAGTACTGCTTCTGGACCAACAGCCGCAAGCCCAAGAGCCCCGATGCCTGGCTGAACGCCGCCAAACAGGAAGACGGGTCGTGGTGGCCGGACTGGCACGCCTGGGCGACCCGGCACGGCGGCAAGCAGGTGCCGGCGCGGGTGCCCGGCGACGGCAGGCTGAAATGCATCGAAGAGGCCCCTGGCGCCTACGTGAAGGTGCGGGCGGTGTAAGGTCGGCGGGCGCCCCTCGGGGCGCCCTTTCCGATCGGGGGCCGGCCCCTACCCCCTCAGAGCCTTCGGCGGCTCCTGTCATTCCCGGCCGACGGCCGCCATATGGTTCAAGAGACCGGAAACCAGCGAGCGGGGTACGCCATGCTCTATTGGGCCGCCGTCTTCCTGATCATCGCCGTCGTCGCCGCCGTATTCGGCTTCGGCGGCATCGCCAGCGCCGCCGGCGACATCGCCCAGATTCTGTTCTTCATCTTCCTGGTTCTGTTCGTGGTCGCGGTCATCGTGGGCCTGTTCCGGGGCAGGCGCCCGCGGGTGTAGGACCGGTTCCGCCACGGGGACGTCCATGCCGGCCGAAATGTGCGAGGTTGCCTGAAGGGCCCTGCGAGCACCCCGCTCGCAGGGCCTTTCGCTTGCCGGACGTCGTCCCGAAACAGCCGCATCGACCACCACGAACGCCGGTGGGGGAACCGCCCTTCCCCCCGCGTCCGGGCGGAGTCGCATGTTCGTTGCGAACGGGAATTGACCACAAAAAGGAAAAGGCCTTATAAGATGCGATTAATGATGCGAGTCATTATTAGATATCCGCGCCGCCACGCCGTCATCATCCGAGGGAGACCATGACCATTTCGCTCCAAACCATGAAGCCCGGCGATACGGCCCGGGTGACCGGCTTCGCCAAGGGGGAACGCGGCTACCGCCAGCGGCTTCTGGCCATGGGCCTGACGCCCGGGGCCGTGTTCTCCGTCACCCGCGTCGCACCGCTGGGTGATCCGGTGGAAATCTCGGTGCGCAATTTCACCCTGACCCTGCGTCGGGAAGAGGCGGCGATCATCAAGGCGGAGAGGATCTGATCATGACCAAGGCCATCGCGGTCGTCGGCAATCCCAACTGCGGCAAGACCACCCTGTTCAACGCCCTGACCGGCGCCAACCAGCACGTCGGCAACTGGCCGGGCGTCACCGTCGAGAAGAAGGTCGGCACCGTGCGCGTCGAGGGCGAGAGCTTCGACCTCGTCGACCTGCCGGGCATCTACATGATCGGCGGCCTGTCGCGCGGTTCCGAGGACGAGCGCGTCGCCCGCGACTACATCCTGTCGGGCGAGCCGAAGGTGGTGATCAACATCATCGACGCCTTCAACCTGGAGCGGAACCTGTACCTCACCGCCCAGCTGCTGGAGATGCGGGTGCCGGTGGTGGTGGCCCTCAACATGATCGACCTGGCCCAGCGCAGCGGCGTCGAGATCGACGTCGACGCCATGGCCAAGGCGCTGGATTGCCCGGTGGTCCCCATCGTCGCCAGCCGCCGCAAGGGCCTCGACGACCTCAAGGCGGCGGTCGCCCGCGCCGCCGCCCAGCCGCGCGTTCCCTCGGCCCGGCCCGCCCATTCCGGCGCCGTCACCGCCGCCGTGGCAGCGTTGTCGGGGGCGGTGACCCCCGCCGCCGCCGCCCGCAAGGTCGATCCCGAATGGGTGTCGCTCAAGCTGCTGGAAGGCGACAGCTTCGCCGATTCCCTCGCCGCCGGCACCCTGGACCGCGAGATCGCGGCCCACCGCGACGCCATCGAGGCGGCCTGCGGCGAGGAAAGCGACATCGTCATCGCCGACGGCCGCTACGCCTTCGTCTCCGACGTGATGTCGGCCTGCTTCCACCAGCCGCGCAAGATCTCGCCGGCGCTCACCCGGCGCATCGACAAGGTGGTTCTCAACCGCTTCCTGGGCGTGCCGGTGTTCCTGCTGGCCATGTACGTGATGTTCCTGTTCACCATCAATATCGGCGGCGCCTTCATCGACTTCTTCGACCAGGCGGTGGGCGCCATCATGGTCGACGAGATGGGCGCCGTGCTCGGCGGCCTCGGCATGCCGGAATGGCTGGTGGTGATCGCCCAGGGCTTCGGCAGCGGCGTGCAGACGGTGTCGACCTTCATCCCCATCATCGCCTGCCTGTTCCTGTTCCTCTCTTTCCTCGAGGATTCGGGCTACATGGCCCGCGCCGCCTTCGTCATGGACCGCGCCATGCGCGCCATCGGCCTGCCCGGCAAGTCCTTCGTGCCGCTGATCGTCGGCTTCGGCTGCAACGTCCCGGCGATCATGGCGACCCGCACCCTGGAAAGCCGCCGCGACCGCATCATGACCGCCATGATGGCGCCGTTCATGTCCTGCGGCGCCCGCCTGCCGGTGTTCGCGCTGTTCGCCGCCGCCTTCTTCCCCAGCAACGGCCAGAACATCGTGTTCGCGCTCTATCTGCTGGGCCTGGCCTTCGCGGTCATCACCGGGCTGATCCTCAAGACCACGCTGCTGCAGGGTGAGGTGTCGCATTTCGTCATGGAATTGCCGCCCTATCACCTGCCGACCGTGCGCACCGTGGTCATCCAGGCCTGGCAGCGCCTGCGCGAGTTCATCTTCCGCGCCGGCCAGGTGATCGTCCCCATCGTCATGGTGCTGAGCTTCTTCAACGCGCTCGGCACCGACGGCAGCTTCGGCAAGGAGGACAGCCGTGATTCGGTGCTGGCCGCCGCCAGCCAGAGCATCGTGCCGGTGTTCGAGCCCATGGGCCTGACCGAGGAGAATTGGCCGGCGGCCGTCGGCCTGTTCACCGGCATCTTCGCCAAGGAGGCGGTGGTCGGCACCCTGAACGCGCTCTACGCCCAGGCCGCCGAGGAGGACGCCGCCCAGGCCGCCGAGACGGAAGGCGAGACCGCCGTCGCCGCCGAGGCGGAAGAGGAGGCCGAGGAGACCCTCGGCGGCAAGCTCGCCGCCGCCCTCGCCACCATCCCCGAGAACCTGGCCGGTGTCGCCGATTCGGCCCTCGACCCCCTGGGCCTCGACGTCGGCTACGTGACCGACGCCGCCGCCGCCGCCGAGGCGCTGGAAGTGGAAGGCGGCGTGTTCGGCGCCATGGCCAGCCGCTTCGACGGCGCCGCCGGGGCCTTCGCCTACATGCTGCTGATCCTGCTCTACACCCCCTGCGTCGCCGCCCTGGGCGCCATCCGCCACGAGACCGGGCTGGCCTGGGCGGCCTTCGCCACCGCCTGGACCACGGCGCTCGGCTACATCTCGTCGGTGGCCTTCTACCAGGCCTCGAACCTGTCGCGCGACCCGGCCGGCGCCTCGGCCTGGCTGGTCGGCTGCGGGATCGTGGTGGTGGGCGCCATCGCGGTGATGTGGATGGCCGGCCGCGCCCAAAGCCGCCGCCTGGCGGCCACCGTGCCGGCGGAGTGACGGCCATGACCCCGAGCGCCGTCAAGGCCTATCTGGTCGAGCGCCACCGCGCCACCCTCACCGACATCGCGGTCCATTTCGGATCGTCGCCGGACGCGGTGCGCCAGGTCCTCGGCCAATGGATGACCAAGGGGCGGGTCCGGCTGCTGGCCGGCGGCACCTGCTCCGGCAAGACCTGCAGTTGCGCCCAGAAGACGGAGGAAATCTTCGAGTGGGTGCAGTAGTGACGCCCATCGCCTCGCACCTGCCGGGGCGGTTGCGCCTGCGCGATTCCACCCTGCGTGACGCGGGGCGCAACCGGGCCCTCAGCGACGCCATCGCCGGCTGGCGCGGCGTGGCGGCCGCCGATGGCAATCCGAGGACCGGGGGCATCCTGGTCCGCTACGATCCGGCCATCGTCGCCCCGGGGGAAATGGAGGAACGGGCGCGGGCGGCGCTCGCTCCGCCCCGCCCCGCCGAACCGGCCGACGAAGGGGGGGAAGCCGCGAATGGGAATGGGAATGGCGGCGGCCTGCGCCGCGCCAACCGCGTCGCCAAGATCGGCATGCTGGCCACCATGGCGACCATGCTGGCGGCCCTGGCCTTCTCCAAGCGCGTCCACGCCGCTGCCGGCGTCCTTCATGTCGGCCTGCTGATGATCCACCTCGCCCGCCATCGCAAGGGCCTGCTGAAATGACCTCCTCGCTGCTGACCTTCGCCGCGCATCTGCGCGTCGCCCACCATATTCCCGGCCGCATCCGCCTGAAGCTGGACGAAGCTGCCGGGACGGCCCCGAAGGCGGCCATCGACGCGGCGATGCAATTCAGCCGCACCGTTACCGAGGTGCCCGGCATCCGGTCGGTTTCCCTCAACCCGCTGGCGCGCTCGTGCGTGGTGGAATACGACCCCGCCCGCATCCCGCCCTCGGCGTGGCGGGATCTGATCGACGGCGTCGCCTCCGAGGCCTCGGCCGCGCTTCTCGACGCCCTCGCCGCCCCCGCCCGGCGGGCCGCCGAATGAGAATTCATTGACCGCGAAAGGATTAAGACCATGCATCCTTTTCTCACTTTCGCTTCCGGCTTGCTGCTCGGCGTCGCCGGCGTCCGCCTGCTCAAGACCGTCAAGGCCCCGGAAGGCCTGAAGACCGCCGCCAGCAGCCTGGGCGACAAGGCGCGCCACGGCCTCGACCAGGCCCAGGCCGGCCTGCGCGACGCTACCGTGTCGGGCCTGTCGGCCATCGAACGGTCGTCGGCCAGCCTGCGCGACCGTCTCGTGACCGCGCCCGTCGAACCCCCCGTCACCGAGACCTCTGTCGCCGAGGCTCCCGTCGCCAAGCCGCGCAAGGCCAAGGCCGAAGGGGCAGCCGCCAAGCCGGCCCGCAAGCGGGCCGCCAAGGCGTCCGAGAGCGAGACCGTTCCCGAGGCCGCGCCTGAGGGTGGAGACGCTTCGTGACGCGACGCGACGTGGTCGCCAGGCCGGGCGAGACCGTCCCGACGGTCTTCGCCCGCGGCGCCCTGGTGACCGGCCTGCTATCGGCGATCCAGGACCGGCGGGGCCCGGACGCCGCGCCGCTCTCGGGCCGCAACGTCCTGCGCCATGCCCTCCAGGGCGGCGCCGCGCTGGCCGCCGGAACGGTGGCCGCCGAGGCGCTGTCCCGCCACCACTGGCGCCTGGCCCTGGGCGCGCTGGCCGCCGGCGCGGTCGGCGTGCTGGCCGCCGAAGCCCTGCTCAATCCCTCGACCAAGGAGACCATCCGTGGCCAAGAAGTCTAAGAAATACAAGGAAATGCAGCGCCGCCTGCGCGACCTCGAGGCCGGTTCCGGCTTCGCCGCCGCCGCCGACAGCGGCAACGGACCCGGGGTCCTGGCGGGGCTGTCGCGGCTGCTGCCGTCCAACCGCTCCGACCAGTTCCTGCTCGGCCTGGTCCTAGGGGCGGCCGCCGCCTACGTGCTCAGCGACGACGAGCTGCGGGGCAAGATCATGAAGTCGGGCGTGCAGCTCTATTCAGGCCTGGCCGGCGGCCTGGCGGAAATGAAGGAGCAGTTGAGCGACATCCAGGCCGAGGTGACCGCCGAGCAGCACGGCACCCTATGACCACGTCGCGGTGGCTGGGGGCGGTGGACGTCGTCCACCGCGTCCCGGGACGGATTCGGCTTCGCTACGGCGCCGAGGTGGATGCTGCCGGCTTACGCGCCGCCGCCGCCGAGCTGCCCGGCGTCACCGGCGCCCGGGTCAGCCCCCGCGCCCGCTCGCTGATCCTGAGCTTCGATCGCGCCCAGACGGATGCCGAGACGTTGCGGTCGCTGGTGGCGGCGCTTCCCGCGCCGGCCGCCACGCGCCCCGCCGCCGCCCGCCGCGACGACGGCAAGGGGGCGGTGGTCGGCAGCATGGCGACCCTCGTCGGAACCGCCTTCCTGCCGGCGCCGCTGAAGCTGCCGGTCAGCCTGGCGGCGGCGCTGCCCGTCTTTCGCCACGCGCTCGCCGACTATGCCGAACAGGGCGTCACCTCCCACGTCCTGGAGGGGATGGCGGTCTCCATCTCGCTGGCGCGATCCGACTTCACCGCCGCCAACACCACCACCTTCATGCTGGCGCTGGGCGAATACCTGGAGACCTCCATCGCGCGGCGCTCGGACGAGCTTCTGCGCCATCTGCTGCGGCCGTCCAGCGACCAGGTGTGGGTGCTGCGCGACGGCGTCGAGGTGCCGATTCCGGCCGCCAACGTGGCGGTGGGCGACTCGGTTGTGGTCGGCACCGGCGCGGTGATCCCGGTGGACGGCACCATCCTGTCCGGCGAGGCCACCGTCAACGAGGCCGCCATGACCGGCGAGAGCGTCTCGGTCGCCAAGGGCCGGGGCGGCACCGTGCTGTCGGGCACCCTGGTCGAGGACGGCCGGCTGGTGATCTATGCCGAGCAGGTCGGCCCGCACACCGCCGCCGCCCGCATCGCCGAATACGTCGAGCAGTCGCTGACCGCCAAGAGCGAGGCGCAGCTGGAGGCGGCCCGCATGGCCGACCGGCTGGTGCCGACGGTGCTCAAGCTTGCCGGCGCCTCCTATCTGCTGACCGGCAACTGGCGGTCCGCCGCCTCGGTGCTGCAGGCCGACTATTCCTGCGCCCTCAAGCTGGCGACGCCGGTGGCGTTCAAGTCGGCCATGTACGGCGCCGGCCAGGCCGGCATCCTGGTCAAGGGCGCCACCGCCCTGGAACGGCTGGCCGGCGCCGACACCTTCATCTTCGACAAGACCGGAACCCTGACCACCGGCGCCCTCGAGGTCACCGACTCCATCGCCTTCGATACCGACTACACCCCCGACGACCTGATCTGCCTCGCCGCCTCGGTGGAGGAGCACTATTTTCATCCCCTGGCCCTGGCGGTGGTGGCGGCGGCGCAGGCCACCCACAACCGCCATTTCGACCACCAGGAGGTCCAGTTCATCGTCGCCCACGGCGTCGCCAGCGTCATCGACGGCAAGCGCATCGTGGTGGGCTCGCGCCATTTCGTCGAGGAGGACGAGGGGATCGACGTCTCGGCCCACCTGGAGGTGATCGACCGCCTCTACCGCGAGGGCAAGACGCTGTTGTTCATCGGCTTCGGCGGCCGGCTGCTGGGCATCCTGGCGCTGAAGGACAGCGTTCGCGACGCCAGCGCGCGGACCATCCGGCGGCTGCGGGAGCTGGGGGCCAGGCGCATCCTGATGCTGACCGGCGACCATGCCGACCGCGCCCGCGAACTGGCCGAAGAGCTGGGCCTCGACGGCTTCCACGCCGAGCTGATGCCGCAGGACAAGGCCCGCATCATCGAGGAGCTGAACCGCGACGGCGCCCATATCGCCTTCGTCGGCGACGGCATCAACGACGCCCCCGCCCTGGCCGGCGCCCATGTGGGCATCGCCATGCAGAAGGGCGCCGACATCGCCCGCCTGACGGCCGACGTCGCCCTCCTCGAGGACGACATCGAGCGGGTCGCCGACGCCAAGGAAGCCGCAAACGCGGTCATGGAGCTGATCGCCCGCAACTACAAGGCCACGGTCTGGCTCAACACCGGCATCCTGGGAGCCGCCGCCCTCGGCCTGCTGTCGCCCATTACCACCGCCGTGCTGCACAACGGCACCACCATCGGCATCCTGCTCAACGCGCTGCGCCGCCGCAGCTAAATAAGAATGCAAGTCAGTTGCGTTTTCTCATGGCGATGATGGCGGCGGGCATTTACACTCTGGGTTCGTCCGGGTCATGGAAAGGAAAGCCATGTCGTCGAGAGGAATGTCCGCCAAAGCCGCCGCCCAGCGCGGCACCGTGATGATGTCGCCGGATTTCACCGGCACCGCCGTCGCCGAGCCGGGCCTGCTGCCGCCGGCCGAGGTGATCGTCGAGGCCGGGGCGTTCGGCGCCGCCATGGGCGGGGTCGGGACCGGCATCGCCAGCGGCATCGCGGTGCGCTCCGGCGAGATGACCGTCAAGGAGGCCGCCCGCGACGTGGCCCGCAACAGCGTCAACGGCGCCCTGACCATGTCGGTCGCCACGGTGGTCGCCCACATGGTGCGGGCCCGGCCGATGCTGGGCGTGGGGATCGTCGCGGTTCTCGGCCTGGGCGCCCTGGCGTTGCTGCGCAAGAAGCCGGCACCGGCGGTGGTGCCGACCGAGGGCGCCGCGCCGTGACCGCCTGCGCGCACGCGATCCCCGGCCGCATCCGCTTCGTGATGCCGGAAATCCGCTCCAGCGCCACGCTTGCCGGCGCCGTCGCCAATCGCCTGCACCGCGTCGAAGGCATCCGCCGGGTCGAGGTCCGACCCCGTTCGGCCTCCATCGTCGTGCATTTCGATCCGGGCGTCCTGTCCATCGCCGAAATCCGCCGGCTGATGACCCCCGACGGGCCGGCGGCGACCGATGCGGCCCCCATCCGCTCCCCCCTTGGCCGCGCCGCCCGCAAATGGGGCGTCGTGATCGGCGGGGCCGCCCTCAACGCCCTGGTGGGCAACGCGGTGAAGACCGGCGTCGTCGCGCTGCTGGCGAGGGCACGGGCCTGACCATTCTTCAAGGAGACCCGCCCCGATGTCCCACTACGACAACAACACCCTTGCGGCCATCCACGAGGCGCTCGACGACGAATACCGGGCCCGGGCCGTCTACGCGGCGGTGATCGAACGCCATGGCCCGGTCGCGCCGTTCACCAACATCGTCGTCTCCGAGGACCGCCACGCCAAGGCGCTGGAGGGCCTGCTGCGCCGCGCCGGTCTGCCGGTTCCCGCCGACCGCTGGGCCGGCAACATCCCGGCTCCCGAAACCCTGCGCGACGCCTATGCGCTGGGGGTCAAGGCCGAGATCGACAACCACGCCATGTACGACCGCCTGCGCCGCAAGACCTCCGCCCCCGAGGTGCTGCGGGTGTTCGACAATCTCGGCTCGGCGTCCCACGACAACCATCTTCCCGCCTTCCAGCGCCAGCTCGACCGCCTGGACGGCCAGCCGGGCGCCCCGGACGGCGGCGGGCGCGGCCAGGGGAACGGCGGCGGGCGCCGTCGGACCGCGGAGGCCGCAGGTACAGGTACGGCTACGGGCATGGGCACCGGCATGGGCCGGGGCGGCGGCTACCGGCGAGGCGGCGGGACGGCGGCCGGCGACATTCCCCCGGGTGGCGGCCACGGCAGTGCCCGGCCGGGTGGCGACGCCCACGGCGGCCACCACGGGCGGGGCGCCGGCCGGAACCGCGCATGACTGGCGACGGCCGGCGCCGACGCGCCTATCCATGGTGACGTGGCCGGCCGCCCGATCGAGATAATCGAGCCGATCGATCATTCTGGCCGACATTATCGGTTGGACGAATTTCAATCGCTGGTGCCTACTTCTCCACGGCGATCCTCGCGCGATGCGAGCGGATCGAGGAGAGAGGAGAGGGACCATGGACAAGCGATTGACCACCAACGGCGGTGCCCCCGTCGTCGACAACCAGAACGTCGTCACCGCCGGCCGGCGCGGCCCCATGCTTCTCCAGGACGTGTGGTTCCTGGAGAAGCTGGCCCATTTCGACCGCGAGGTCATCCCCGAGCGGCGCATGCACGCCAAGGGCTCGGGCGCCTATGGCACCTTCACCGTCACCCACGACGTCACCCGCTTCACCCGCGCCAAGCTGTTCTCGGAGATCGGCAAGCAGACCGAGGTCTTCATCCGCTTCAGCACCGTGGCCGGCGAGCGTGGCGCCGCCGACGCCGAGCGCGACATCCGCGGCTTCGCCATCAAGTTCTACACCGAGGAGGGCAACTGGGATCTGGTGGGCAACAACACGCCGGTCTTCTTCCTGCGCGATCCCCTCAAGTTCCCCGACCTCAACCACGCGGTGAAGCGCGATCCGCGCACCAACCTGCGCAGCGCCAGGAACAACTGGGATTTCTGGACCTCGCTGCCCGAGGCCCTGCACCAGATCACCGTGGTGATGAGCGACCGCGGCATCCCCGCCACCTATCGCCACATGCACGGTTTCGGCAGCCACACCTTCAGCCTCATCAGCGCCGACAACCAGCGCTATTGGGTCAAGTTCCACCTCAAGTCCCAGCAGGGCATCAAGAACCTGACCGACGCCGAGGCCGAGGCGCTGATCGGCAAGGACCGCGAAAGCCATCAGGCCGACCTCTACGACGCCATCGAGCGCGGCGAGTTCCCGCGCTGGACGCTGAAGGTGCAGGTCATGCCCGAGGCCGACGCCTCCAAGGTGCCCTACAATCCCTTCGACCTCACCAAGGTGTGGCCGCACAAGGACTACCCGCTGGTGGATGTCGGCGTGCTCGAACTGAACCGCAACCCGGAAAACTACTTCGCCGAGGTCGAGCAGGCCGCCTTCAACCCGGCCAACGTGGTTCCGGGCATCGGCTTCTCGCCGGACAAGATGCTGCAGGGACGGCTGTTCTCCTATGGCGACGCGCAGCGCTACCGGCTGGGGGTCAACCATCACCTGATCCCGGTCAACAAGCCGCGCTGCCCGTTCCATTCCTTCCACCGCGACGGCGCCATGCGGGTGGACGGCAACCACGGCGGCACGCTCGGCTACGAGCCCAACAGCGAGGGCCAGTGGGCCGAACAGCCGGACTACCGCGAGCCGCCGCTCGGGCTGGACGGCGCGGCCGACCACTGGAACCACCGCGAGGACGACGACTACTACTCGCAGCCGCGGGCGTTGTTCCGGCTCATGACGCCCGTGCAGCAGCAGGTGCTGTTCGACAACACCGCCCGCTCCATCGGCGGCGCCCCGCGTGAGGTCCAACTGCGCCACATCCGCAACTGCCTGAAGTGCGATCCGGCCTACGGCAAGGGCGTGGCCGACGCGCTGGGCATCCCGCTGGCCGAGGCGGAATAGGCCCGGCGGCGGTGGCCGGGGCAAGCCCGGCCATCGCCGTCACCCGCCGAACGGAAACCGCGCCGCCAGCACGAAGGGCTGGCCGGCCGCCTCCTGCCGGAACAGGCACAGCGAGCGGAAATCCACCGGCTCGGCCAGCGCCCCGGCCGCCAGCGGCGCGATCCGGGCCATCGCCGCCGCCCGCTCGCCCTCGGCCAAGGTGCCGGTCAGGGTCATGTGGAAACGGTATTCCTCGAACACATAGGGATAGCCCCAGCGCTCCAGCAACACGCGCTGACGCTCGGTCAACGGCACGGCACCGCGCTTGGCGGTCTCGGCCGCCGACGGCACGGCGCGGAAGCGGTCGAAGGCACGGACGCAGTCGTCGGCCAGGGCATGGATGCGGGGCGCGGCGGTGGCCGGCCTGAGGGCGAGGAACCCGCCCAATGCCGCCAGGACCAGCGGCGGCTCGACGAAGGGCATCCGCGCCGCCGCGAAGGCCGCCACCGCTTCGATCAACTCGGCCTCCCCCCTCCCTGCCGCCAGCCGGAACGGCGGCTTCAGGGTGGCGTGGAAGCCGTAGAGGCGCGGCGCCGCCACCAGATCCCGCCGTCCGTCGGCAAGCAGCCGGCACTCCGCCGAATGGGGCTCGCGGCCCAGCCACGACCAGCCGAAGGCGGCCAGGGCGGTTCCGTCCTCGGGGGCGAAATACAGGGCATGGCGGACCATCGTCAACGAATCCCTCCCGCCGCCTATTGGTCGGCGCCGTCGGTGTCGAACACGATCTGGACCCGGTCCGAGGCCCAGCGCGCCACCGAATACTCCACCGGCCGGCCGTCGCGGTCGACGTTGATTCCCTCGGTCATCAGGATGGGCTTGGCGGGCGGCTGCTGGAGCAGGCGGGCGTCGGCGCCACGGGAGGTGCGCGCCGTCACGCGGGTGACTCGGCGAGTGTAGTCGCCCACCCCCAGCCGCTCCATGGCGGCACTGATCGACCCGGTCTCGGCGATGACCGCCACCAGGGTCGGGAAGCGTCCCTTGGGGAAATAGTGCGACGACACGCTGAGCGGCCGGCCGTCGGCCTCGCCCAGGCGCTCCACCACCACCACCGGGGTTCCCTTGCGGATCTCCAGCGCCTTGGCCACCGCGTCCTCGGCCTCATCCTCGCGCACCGCCAGCACCCGGCCCGACGGCTCCTTGCGGTGGCCGAGCACGTTCTCGGAAAAGCGGGTGCGCTTCTTGACCCGGTAGTCGATCACGCTTTCCTGGACGAAGGTTCCGCGCCCCTGCTCGATGCGCACCAGGCCCTGCTCGGCGAGGGCGGCCACCGCGCGGCGGACGGTATGGCGGTTGACCCCGAACTCCTCGGCCAACTGAATTTCGGTCGGCAGGCGTTCGCCGGGCTGGCGGTCGCCCTGGACAATGTCGCGCCCCAACCGTTCGGCGATCTGCCGCCACAGGGACGTGCCCGCGCCGCGGGCGAGAGTCGGCTCCGTCATCGAAAGTTCATCCTTCCGTCCTTGCCGCGATCGAGGCGACGGCGCATATCTATGCCCGAAATTAGTTTAGATGTCTAGATGATTTTAGGATTGATCCATGCCCCTTGACGCCACCGATGGACGCCGCCGCTGGATGAGCGTGCTGGCCCAGGCCGCCCCCGGCGACCTGGCCGGCTCGTGGTCCCGCCTGCCCGCCCTGCCCGCCTACGAGCTGCTGCGCCGCCCCGAGACCGGACTGGTGATGGTGCGCGGCCGCGTCGGCGGCGACGGCGCTCCCTTCAATCTGGGCGAGATGACGGTGACCCGCTGCTCGGTGCGCCTGGAGGCCGGCCCCTGCGGGCACGCCTGGGTCCAGGGCCGCCGCCCCGACCACGCCGAGCGGGCGGCGGTGCTCGACGCGCTGATGCAGGACCCGGAGCGGCGGCAGGCGGTCGCCGCCGAGATCGACCGCCTGGAGGCCCTGACCATCCACCGCCGGGACGAGGCGGCCCGCAAGTCGGCCGCCACCCGGGTCGAATTCTTCACCATGGTTCGCGGAGAGGACTGACATGGCCATGACCGCCGCCGCCGACAGCGGGCTGCACCCGGGCTTCGCCGACCCCGGCCTGGATTCGCAAAGGGTCTTCCGCGCCGTGCTGGAGGCGATGGCCCGGCCCGGCACCATCGTCGGCCTGCCGGCCCGGGCCGCCGGACCCGCCCCGCTGGACGCCGCCACCACCGCCATCCTGCTCGCCCTCGCCGACTACGAGACGCCGGTATGGCTGGACGGAGCCGCCGACCAGCCGCAGGTGGCCGGCTATCTGCGCTTCCACTGCGGCTGCCCGCTGACCGCCGATCCGAAGGCCGCCGCCTTCGCGGTGATCGCGGCGCCCATGGGCATGCCGCCGCTTTCGGCCTTCAACCTCGGCAGCGACGAATACCCAGACCGCTCGACCACGGTGATCGTCCAGGTCGCCACCCTTACCGAAGGGGCGCCGTGGGAGTTGGGCGGGCCCGGCATCCGCGACGGCGCGCGGCTGGCCGCCGGGGGCTTTCCGCCCGGCTTCCGCCGCTGGGTGGCCGACAACCACGAGCTGTTCCCGTGCGGCGTGGACCTTGTCTTCACCTGCGGCGACGCGCTGACGGCGCTGCCGCGCAGCACTCGGCTGGAGGGTTAGATGTACGTCGCCGTCAAGGGTGGCGAACGCGCCATCGACGCCGCCCACCGGCTGATGGCCGAGGAGCGGCGCGGCGACCCCGCCACGCCCGAGCTCTCGCTCGGCCAGATCGCCGGCCAGTTGGGTCTGGCGGTGGACCGGGTGATGACCGAGGGATCGGTCTACGACACCGAGCTGGCGGCCCTGGCCGTCAAGCAGGCCCAGGGCGACCTGGTCGAGGCCATCTTCCTGTTGCGCGCCTACCGCACCACCCTGCCCCGCTTCGGTGCCTCCGAGCCGGTGGACACCGCCGCCATGGCGATCCGGCGCCGCATCAGCGCCGCCTACAAGGACCTCCCCGGCGGCCAGGTGCTGGGGCCGACCTACGACTACACCCACCGCCTGCTCGACTTCGCCCTCGCCGCCGACGGCGACGTCCCCTGGGCCGAGGCGTCGGACACCGCCGTCGCCGACGTCATGCCCCGGGTGGCCGACGTGCTCGACCGCGAGGGGCTGATCGAGGCCAATCCGACGGGCGGCGGCCCGCCCGGCGACCTGACCCGCGAGCCCCTGACCCTGCCCGCCGGCCGCGACCTGCGCCTGCAGAACCTGGCCCGCGCCGACGAGGGATTCGTGCTGGCGCTGGGCTATTCGTCGCAGCGCGGCTACGGCAACACCCACCCCTTCGCCGGCGAGATCCGCATGGGCGAGGTGACGGTGGAACTGGTCCCCGAGGAACTGGGCTTCCCGGTCGCCATCGGCACCGTCACCGTCACCGAATGCCAGATGATCAACCAGTTCAAGGGCTCCAAGGACATCCCGCCGCAGTTCACGCGCGGCTACGGCCTGACCTTCGGCAAGAGCGAGCGCAAGGCCATGGCCATGGCCCTGGTCGACCGCTCGCTGCGCGCCCGCGAGCTGGGCGAGGACGCCGCCAACCCCGCCCAGGACGAGGAATTCGTGCTGATGCATTCCGACAATGTCGAGGCGTCCGGCTTCGTGCAGCACCTCAAGCTGCCCCACTACGTGGACTTCCAGTCCGAACTGGAGATGATCCGCCGCCTGCGCGCCGCCGGGCAACAATTGGAGCCCGCGCCAGCGGGCGACTGGCCCGTTGAGGGCCCGCGAGCGGGAGCGAGCGTGAGCCAAGCGGGCGGATGCCCGCGCCCGGCGCCGGAGGGACAACGCCAATGACCGCCGCCACCGGCTACAACTTCGCCTATCTGGACGACCAGACCAAGCGCATGATCCGCCGCGCCATCCTCAAGGCGGTGGCGGTGCCCGGCTACCAGGTGCCGTTCGGCAGCCGCGAGATGCCGCTGCCCTACGGCTGGGGCACCGGCGGCATCCAGGTGACCGCCTCGGTGATCGGCCCCGACGACCGTCTCAAGGTCATCGACCAGGGCGCCGACGACACCACCAACGCGGTGTCCATCCGCCGGTTCTTCGCCCGCACCGCCGGGGTCGCCACCACCGACCGTACCGAGGAAGCCACCATCATCCAGACCCGCCACCGCATCCCCGAGACGCCGCTGGCGGAGGGCCAGATCCTGGTCTACCAGGTGCCGATCCCCGAGCCGCTGCGCTGGCTGGAACCGCGCGAGACCGAGACCCGCCGCATGCACGCCCTGGCCGATTACGGGGCGATGCACGTCAAGCTCTACGAGGACGTGGCCCGCTTCGGCCGCATCGCCACCACCTACGACTACCCGGTGATGGTCAACGGCCGCTACCTGATGCGGCCGTCGCCCATCCCCAAGTTCGACAATCCCAAGATGCACATGAACCCGGCGCTGCAGTTGTTCGGAGCCGGCCGCGAGAAGCGCATCTACGCGGTGCCGCCCTTCACCGAGGTGCGCAGCCTGGACTTCGAGGACCATCCCTTCGCGGTCCAGTCCTGGGACCAGAGTTGCGCCCTGTGCGGCTCGACCGAAAGCTTCCTCGACGAGGTGGTCACCGACGACAAGGGCGGCCGCATGTATGTGTGCTCGGATACCGACTACTGCGGTCGCCGCCGCGACCGCAAGGAGGCCGCCGAATGACGCCGCTGCTCAAGGTCACCGGCCTGACCCGCATGTACGGCTCCCGCCTGGGCTGCCGCGACGTCACCTTCGACCTGTGGCCGGGCGAGGTGATGGGAATCGTCGGCGAATCGGGGTCCGGCAAGACGACCCTGCTCAACTGCCTGTCGGCGCGCCTGGAACCCACCGCCGGCCGGGTCGAGTACGACACCCGCGAAGCCGGCATGCAGGACATCTACGCCATGGGCGAGGCGAGGCGGCGCATGCTGACGCGCACCGATTGGGGCATCGTCCACCAGAACCCGCGCGACGGCCTGCGCCTGGCCGTGTCGGCCGGGGCCAATGTGGGCGAACGGCTGATGGCCGTCGGCGCCCGCCATTACGGCGCCATCCGCTCGCAGGCACTCCAATGGCTGGACATGGTCGAGATCGATGCCGACCGCATCGACGACCTGCCGCTGACCTTCTCGGGCGGCATGCTGCAACGCCTGCAGATCGCCCGCAACCTCGTCACCCATCCCCGGCTGGTGTTCATGGACGAACCCACCGGCGGACTGGACGTCTCGGTGCAGGCCCGCCTGCTCGACCTGCTGCGGCGGCTGGTGACCGATCTCGGCCTCGCCGCCATCGTCGTCACCCACGACCTTGCCGTCGCCCGCCTGCTGGCGCACCGGCTGATGGTGATGCGCCGCGGCGAGGTGGTCGAGACCGGCCTGACCGACCAGGTGCTCGACGACCCGCATCACCCCTACACCCAGCTTCTGGTTTCCTCGGTGCTGACGCCATGACCGCCATGATCCGGGTCGAGAACCTGACCAAGACCTATGTCCTGCACACCCAGGGCGGGGTCGAGATCCCGGTCTTCGCCGGCGTCTCGCTGACCGCCGCCGCCGGCCAATGCCTGGGCCTGCACGGGCCGTCGGGGTCGGGCAAGTCCACCTTGCTGCGCTGCCTCTACGGCAACTGCAAGCCCGACGCCGGCGCCATCCGGGTGCGCCACGACGGAACCGAGGTCGACGTCGCCTCGGCCGACCCGCGCGAGGTGCTGGCGGTGCGCGCCAGCACCATGGGCTATGTCAGCCAGTTCCTGCGCGCCATCCCCCGCGTCCCCGCCCTCGACGTGGTGGCCGAGCCGCTGCGGGCGCTGGGCGTGCCGCTGGAGATCGCCCGCGAGCGGGCGGCGACGCTCCTGGAGCGCCTGCGCATTCCCGAACGACTGTGGCGGCTGGCCCCGGCCACCTTCTCGGGCGGCGAGCAGCAGCGGGTCAACATCGCCCGCGGCTTCGCCGCCCACACCCCGGTGCTGCTGCTCGACGAGCCCACCGCCTCCCTCGACGCCCGCAACCGCGCCGTCGTCGTCGAGCTGATCACCGAGGCCAAGGCCGGCGGCGCCGCCCTGGTCGGCGTCTTCCACGACGACGAGGTGCGCGCCGCCGTCTGCGACCGCGTCCACACCATGCGAGACCGAGAATGACCACCGAACTCGTCCTGACCAATGCCCGCGTCGTCACCGCCGACGAGGTCTTCACCGGCACCGTGCACGTCAAGGAGGGCCGCATCGTCGGCCTTGCCCGCGGCGCCACCGCCGCCGGCGGCGCCATCGACTGCGGCGGCGACCATCTGGTCCCGGGCCTGGTGGAACTGCACACCGACAACCTGGAGCGCCACGTCTCGCCGCGCCCCAAGGTGCGCTGGCATGCCGGCTCGGCGGTGCAGGCCCACGACGCCCTGATGGCCTCGGCCGGCATCACCACCGTCTTCGATGCCATCTCCTGCGGCGACGTCATCGACGGCTCGGAGCGCCTCGCCAACCTGCGGACCATGGCCGACGCCGTCACCGACGCCCAGGCACGCGGCTATCTGCGCGCCGACCACCGCCTGCATCTGCGCTGCGAGGTCTCCACCGCCAACGTGATGGAATTGTTCGGGGCGCTGGCCGGCAACCCGCTGGTGGGCATCGTCAGCCTGATGGACCACACCCCCGGCCAGCGCCAATTCGTCCATGAGGTGAAGTACCGCGAATACTACATGGGCAAGTACGGCTTCAGTGAGGAGGAGATGGCCGCCTTCACCCGCCGCCAGCAGGACAACTCGGCCCGCTACTCCGACCCCCACCGCCGCAGGATCGCCGACTATTGCCGCGACCGCGGCCTGACGCTGGCCAGCCACGACGACGCCACCGTCGAGCACGTGGCCGAGGCCGCCGAACTGGGCATCCACTTCGCCGAGTTCCCGACCACCGTCGAGGCCGCCAAGGCGTCCAGGCAGGCCGGCATGATGGTGCTGATGGGCGCGCCCAACCTGGTGCGCGGCGGCTCGCATTCCGGCAACGTCTCGGCGCTCGAATTGGCGCGCCAGGGCTGCCTCGACGTGCTGTCGTCGGATTACGTGCCCATCAGCATGATCGGCGCCGCCTTCCTGATGCACAAGGGCGAGCTGGGCCTGCCACTGCCCGACGCCATCGCCACCGTCAGCCGCAATCCCGCCCGGGTCGCCAACCTGGACGACCGCGGCGAGATCGCCGTCGGCCGCCGCGCCGACCTGGTGCGGGTGCACGACACCGATGACATGCCGGTGGTGCGCGCGGTGTGGCGCGGCGGCACGCGGGTGGCCTGACCGTGGCCGCCCGCCCCAAGATCGCCGAGACCTTCGTCCACGAGACCGCCCGGCTTCGCGACAGCATCGTCGGCCGCCGGTGCGAGGTCCTGCGGGGCTGCCGGCTGGAATACGCCACCCTTGGCGACTATTCGTATCTGGGCGAGGAGTGCGAGGTGGCCGACGCCGCCATCGGCCGCTTCACCGCCATCGCCAACCGGGTCCGCATCGGCGCCCCCAACCACCCCATGGAGCGGGCGTCCCAGCACCGCTTCACCTATTGCCCGGAATACTACGAGGCCGACCGCGAGCGCGACGCCCAATTCTTCGTGCGACGGCGCGGCAACAGGGTGAGGATCGGCAACGACGTGTGGATCGGCCATGCCGCCATCGTCCTGCCCGGAGTCAGCATCGGCGACGGGGCGGTGATCGCCGCGGGAGCGGTGGTCAGCCGCGACGTGGCGCCCTACCGGGTGGTGGGCGGCGTCCCCGCCCGCCCCATCCGCGAGCGCTTCCCGGCGGCGGTGGCCGAGCGATTGGCGCGGATCGCCTGGTGGGACTGGCCCGACGAGTTGCTGTTCGCCCGTCTGGCCGAGTTCCAGCACCTGACCGTCGAGCAGTTCTGCGACCGCCACGACGACCCCGGCGCGCTGGTCACGGGCGACTAGCGCGTCAAGCCGTCGATCCGGAACACCTCCCCCGCGCGCAATCGTCATGCCCGCGAAGGCGGGCATCCAGGAGCCGCTGCACGACCGGATGCACACCCCAGGACTCCCGCCTTCGCGGGAGTGACGGTCGAGGTTGGTAATGCCTCCTGATCTGGGCACGAAGAGAGCATACATACCTTTGATAGGGAACGACCACCCGAGAGCGGGCATTCCGCCACCAAACACGCTGTGCGGCGCACCAGATACCACCAAAGCCTGTCAAAAACCTTTGGTAACTTTTGAAGGTTGATGCGCACATACACGCTATGCTTTAACTAATAATGCGCACACGGCCCCATGGGATGCACGGGGCGCACGGTCTGTGCTCCAAAATCGGGATTCCGGCCATATCGGAGGAATGTATCGTGGAAGAGCCATTCATCACCCAGATCGTCCCCTACGCATTCCCCTTCGCCCCCAAGAACTGGGCATTCTGTGACGGAAGCCAGCTCACCGCCTCCCAGTACGCGGCCGTCTTTGCGCTGCTCGGAAACCTCTACAACACCACCGGAGACGGCCGGACCAGCTTCAACCTGCCCGACCTGCGCGGCCGCGTGCCCATCCATCGCGGCATCTACGACAACGTCGTGACCCAGCAGGGCATCGCGTACCAGGGCGGAATCGAGACCTTCCAACTGCCCGCCGCCGCCCTGCCCCTCCACACCCACCAGGTCTACGCCGAGAACAGCACGGCCTCGTCGCTGGCGCCGGCCGGGGCCATGTACGCCACGCTTCCCAGTCCGGGCACTCCCCCCATTACCGGGCGCTACACCACCACCCCGGCGACCACCGCCGCCATGGACGCCGGTGCCCTGGGAGCCACCGGCGCCGGGGCATCGATGAGCAACCAGCAGCCCTCGATCGCACTGAATTTCTGTATCGCCCTGGTCGGCATCTACCCTCAGCGCCAGTAGACGCGGAAAAAAGGAGGACATCCGATGGATGCATTCACCGGGGAAATCATGGGTTTCGGCGGCAATTACGCGCCGCTGAACTGGGCCATGTGCCAAGGGCAACTGCTGACCGCCAGCCAATACCAGATGCTGTTCTCGTTGATCGGAAACCTCTATGGCGGGGATGGGGTCTCGAACTTTCGCCTTCCCAACCTGCAGGGAACGGTGGCGGTCGGAACGGGCCAGGGGCAGGGGCTCACCAACCATGCCCTGGCGCAATCTTTCGGCGTCCCCGCGGTGACCGTCCAGACCGCCAACCTGCCCGCCCATACCCACCAGGTCCTGGTCGACAGTTCGGGTCTGTCCAGCCAGGCCAGTCCTGCCGGCGCCTTTCTGACCGCCGCGGTCTGCACCGCCGCATCGGCCGCCTACGTCGCACCCGCCGGGGCCGGCACACTGGTGGCGATGGCGCCCCAATGCGTCGGTGCCAGCGGCGGCGCCACCAACCCCTACCCACTGGGCAATTTCATGCCCACCATGGCGATGACGATGGTGATCTGCGTCCAGGGCCTTTATCCCACCCGCCAGTGACCCGGCCGGACGGCCACGCGACAGGAGGAACAGATGGCTGATCCCTATACCGGCCAGATCGCTATGGTGCCCTTCACTTACGCCCCCTACGACTGGGCGTTCTGCGACGGCGCCGAAATCCTCGTCCAGCAGAATCCCGCCCTCTTCGCCATTCTCGGCAACATGTACGGTGGCGACGGGCGGACGAAGTTCGCCTTGCCCAACCTGCAGGGAAAGGCCGTCGCCGGCCCCGCTCCCAACTATGGATTGGCCCAGCCGGGGGTCGTCGTCGGCGCCTACACCAAGTCCGTCGGTGCGGCCAATCTGCCCGCGCACACCCATGCCGCCATGGCGGCGGCGGTCCCCGGCACGACCGCCACGGCGATGCCGGTCGCCAACCTGTCCGCCCAGGGATTCGTCATGTCCGGCCCCGCTCCCGCCCGCAGCCGGTCGCTCTACGCTCCCTACGACGGTGACGTCGTGCCGATGAATCCCAACATGATCGTGGCGGCCGGCACTGGCACCACCCCCGTGTCGGTGAACAACCGCCAGCCTTACCTGCCCATCAACATGATCATCTGCCTCGACGGCACCTTTCCGCCGAAGCCCGATTGACCATGGATCCCGATCCGGCCGCGATGTTGGCGGCGGTGGACCAGTGCCCACCGCCGCCGGCGTTCCGCCTCCGCGCCGTCGCCTTGCCGGACGACCTGGACTTCCTGCTGACGCTCTATGCCGATTCCCGCGCCCGGGAGATGGCCTTGCTGCCGTGGCCCGAGGCCCGGAAGCGGGCCTTCCTGGCCCAGCAGTTCAGCGCCCAGCACGACGACTACCAACGCCGCTTCGGCGAGCGACGGTTCTGGCTGGTCGAACGCAAGGGCACCCCGGTCGGGCGCCTTTATCTGGCCGCCCCCGAGGCCGGCCGGCTGCGCATCGTCGACCTGTCCATCGCGGCCCGGTTCCAGGGACGCGGCTGGGGCGGGGCGCTGCTGCGCTGGCTGGCGCGGGCCGCCGGCCCGGTCGGGGCCCGGCTGGAACTGCACGTGCGTCAGGGCAACCCCGCCCGCCGGCTGTACGAGCGGCTGGGATTCCGGCTGGAGGAAACACGCGGGCTCGATGATCTGCTGAGCCTCGCCCCATCCCCTAATTGAAGCAGCACTGCATCAGCAGCGGTTGGCTGGGATCGTGGTTCATTCCGCCGACACGGCCGACCGGAACCATGAACACCATCATCGTGCCCAGGTCCTTGTGGCGCAGCGTGAAGGTGCCCTGGCCGACCTCGTAGCCCTGCTGGGCGGCGAAGAACAGCGAGAACGGCGGGCGCTTCGCCCAAACGAAATTCGGCTTGAAGTTGGGCGTATCCTGGATGGACATCAGCCGGAACTCCAGCGCCGCCCCCGAGGTGTGTTCGTAGACGAAGGCCGATCCCACATGGGCGGCGAAATCCTGAGCGACACAGGAACCGATGTCGATCGTCATGACCAGCCGTCCTCCCTCATACGACCAACGGAATATCCGCCCATTATCGTAGACCGAAAACGTGTTTTCAACACGGCAGCGACACCGTCGAGCGGATTTTGCTTGGCGATATGTCGCGAAACGCGCAGACCGTCGCCGATAGCGTCGCCGGCGTCACTTCAGCGTCGCCGGAGTGATCTGCTGGAATGTGACGACCCGTCCGCCGTGGCGGCCGGCGAACTCGTCCGCACGCCCCGGATCGGAAAATGGAACCAGCTCGGAGCTTCCCATGGCGGCCCCCTTGTCGCTTCCGATCACGTAATAGGCCCGGCGCGCCTCGATCCAGGTGCCTACCTCGGGAGCGGCCCATCGGGTCGCCCTCGCCATATCGTTGACGTAGATGGCGGCGAACTCCTTGCCACCCTCCTCGTCGATCAACAGCCAGGCGAACGTGTCGCGGACGGACGAGAACCACAGCGGCTGGTCCTGGCCCCAGAGGAAGACCTGACCTTTCGGGCCGGCATGCTCCGACAGGAACATGCCGCACAAGGTGCCGACCGCCTCGGGTCCGGGCTCTCGCGGCACGGGCCTGGCAGAGGCGACGGACCCGTCGTCGCCGCAGCCGGCGAGGGACAGGAGGAACAGGGTGGCGGCAAGGGCGCGGGCCAACGCGGAGCTTCTCCAGCGGATTCCTTCCCGGAAGATGGCCACCCCATGCCGTAGGACCAGTCCCATCCGCGCGGGAAACTTGGCGCTACTCCCGTGGTGGCATCCCCCCCCCCCGGCCGGCTACAGCGCCAAACCGGGGCGTCCGGCCTTGAGGTGATCCAGCAGGGCGCGGGCCGCCACCGAGGGCTGCTTGCCCACCGGCCATACCAGATACCACTGGCGGCGAAGCGGAAAGCCGGCCACATCCAGTTCGACGATCCCGGCGAAGCCGTCGACGGCGTGCCGCGACAGCACGGCAAGCCCAAGGCCGCCGAGCACCGCCTGCTTGATGGCCTCGTTGCTGCCGAGTTCCATGCGGATGCGGGGCTGGAAGCCGCGACCGGCGAAAAAGCGTTCGGCCGCTTGGCGGGTGCCGGACCCGGGCTCGCGGGCGAGCATGGGTTCGGAGGCCAGCCGCACCGGGTCGATGCCCCGTTCACCGGCCAGCGGATGGCCGGCCGGCGCCACCACCACCAACGGGTTCTCCATGAACGGCAGCGCCACCACGTCCATCTCGGAAGGCGGCGCGCCGAAGACGTAGAAGTCGTCGAGATTGGCCCTGAGCCGCTCGAGGGCGCGCTCGCGGTTGACCACCTCCAGCGCCAGGTCGATGCCGGGGTGGCGGTTGCAGAACGGCCCCAGGAGGCGCGGCAGGAAGTATTCGGCCGAGGTCAGGGCGGCGATGCGCAGCCGCCCCGTCTTCAGGCCCTTGAGGTCGGCCATGGCGCCCTCGAAGCGATCGACGCTCTCGAACACCTCGCGACACAGGACGTGCAGCGCCCGGCCGGCATCGGTCAGGAAGATGCGCTTGCCGATCTGCTCGAACAGCGGTTGGCCGATGGAGTCGGAAATCTTGCGGATCTGCACCGACAGCGTCGGCTGGCTGAGATGCATCTCGTCGGCGGCGCGGCTGAAGCTGCCATTGCGGACGATGGCGTCGAACACCCGGAGCTGGCGGAACGTGGCGTGGCGCATGGCTTAACAATATGGAATTGACGATAGATCATCATCTATCAGCATCCGCGCCGACAACCCAAAAAGAAAGGCGCCGCGAGGGCGGCGCCATGAGGAAGCAGGTAGGCCGTTGGCATGACGGGACCATACACGCCTGGGCATCTCGGTGAAAATTGCAATTTTCTATGGTTACCATGATGGACATCTATGGATATCCATGGACGTTGCGCGGCACGGGGAACCCACGTCCGAGGCAATGCGTTGTGCTGAACGTCGGGTCACCGAAGGAGGCAACGATGCAAATTCGAGACTGCATGAGCGGCGATGTCACCATCGCCAGCCCGGAAATGAGCCTGAAGGACGCCGCCCGCCTGATGCGCGAGCAGGACACCGGATTCCTGCCGGTGGGCGAGAACGACCGTCTGGTCGGCTCGCTGACCGACCGCGACATCACGGTACGGGCGGTGTGCGAGGGCATGGACCCCAACATCGCCAAGGTGCGCGAGGCCATGTCCCGGCACATCGTCTACTGCTTCGACGATCAGGACACCACCGAGGCCGCCCGCCTGATGGGCGAAAAGCAGATCCGCCGGCTGGCGGTGCTGAACCACGACAAGCGCCTGGTCGGAGTGCTGTCGCTGGGCGATATCGCCGGGCGCGCCCACGACGACCGGGCCGCCGAGCAGGCGCTTGAGGGTGTTTCCCACCACACCGGCAAGGCGCGCGACCTCCACTAGACAAGCCGGCGGGACGGGGGAAGCCCGTCCCGCCGCCGCGTCAGGCCCGGCCGCCGCCACGCGGATGCACGTCGTCCGAGCGGACGGGGATCATCGCGTTCCAACTGCCGTCCGCGTTGCGGCTCATCATGCCCCGGCTGGCCACCCAGCGGTCGCTGGGGGTCGGCCAAGCGATCTCCACGAGATCGCCGGCAACGGCCTCGACCCGGGTCTCGACCTCGTCGTCGTCGTCGGGCAGTTGCACGATCACCCGGTCCCCGACCTTCGGCATCATGGCGCGTTCTCCTCTGCTGCTGACTCCTCCCGAGATGGGACCCGAAGGGCCGCCGATCCAGCACCGCCGCGAACCCCGGCGGCGGCAGGCTGTTGAACCCCGAGACGCGGACGCAATCGGAGGGACGGCCATGCTGAAGGTCCTGGGCTGGGCGGTGGCGATCATCTTCCTGATCGGCCTGCTGGTGGTGTTCGGTGTCCTCGACCTGATCTTCTAGCTGGATATCGTCCTTCCACAACCGGACACAATCTTTCCAGCGGCGAAAGATGGCACCACGCTACAGCAATTCCAAATTCGCTCGGAAGCGCGCGGGATTCCGCCCTCGGGTCCCCACCCTATGCTGCACTGCACCTACCCGTTCGGAGTGGCACGCTCCTTGCGGATGAGTCTCTCCAGACAAGCGATAAGAAGAATCCCGGGAGGATGTTTGGATCGCCGGGGCGACGGCAACCGCCGCCCCCGGCCCCGCACCCCCCGGAATTCGCCGCCCAGAAACGAGCCCTGGAGAGGTGGGGATTCCGATGTACGACGACAGCGCCATCACATTCGAGACCGACGTGGAAAGCCGGTTCGGCCTTTCCCGCCGCGACTTCATGAAGTTCTGCGCCGCCATGGCCGCCACCATGGGCCTGCCGCGCGGAGCCGACGCGCAGATCGCCGAGGCGATCACCAAGAAGGAGCGCCCCTCGGTCATCTGGCTGCACCACCAGGAATGCACCGGCTGCACCGAGTCGCTGTTGCGCTCGGAGCATCCGACGCTGGACAAGCTGATCCTCGACATCGTGTCGCTGGACTATCACGAGACCATCTTCGCCGCCGCCGGCCACCAGGCCGAGACCGCCCGCCTGGCGGCCATGGAGAAGAACAAGGGCAAGTACCTGCTGGTCGTCGAGGGCGCCATCCCCACCAAGGACGGCGGCATCTACTGCAAGATCGGCGGCAAGACCTCCCTGGAACTGACCCGGGAATGCGCCGAGCACGCCGCCGCCATCGTCGCCATCGGCTCGTGCGCGTCGTGGGGCGGCATGCCGTCGACCCCGCCAAACCCCACCGGCTCGGCCGGCGTGCGCGAGGCGTTGGGCCGCAACGACGTGGTGACCATCCCCGGCTGCCCGCCGAACCCCTATAACTTCCTTTCCACCGTCGTCCACTTCCTGACCTTCGGCACCCTGCCGGCGGTCGATCCCGAGGGCCGGCCGCTGTTCGCCTATGGCCGCCTGATCCACGAGAACTGCGAACGCCGCGCCCATTTCGACGCCGGCCGCTTCGCCATGGAGTTCGGCGACGAAGGGCACAAGAAGGGCTACTGCCTCTATAAGCTGGGCTGCAAGGGCCCCGAGACCTACGCCAACTGCCCGACCGTGCTGTTCGGCGACGCCGGCCCGGGCTCGTGGCCGGTGGGCACCGGCCATCCCTGCATCGGCTGCACCGAGAAGGGCATCGGCTTCGCCAAGCCCATCCACGCCCTGGCCGACCTTAAGAACCAGCGCCCGCCGGTGGGCTATCCGCGCGCGGTCGAGGAACAGGGCACCGGCGCCACCCTGGGCTCCGCCGCGTTGCTGGTGGGCGTCGCGGCCGCCGCCGCCGGGGCCGGCTACAAGCTGGTCGGCAACCTGGGCCGCGACGAAGACGACGACGACCAGAGCCAGGGGTGAGGCCGATGACCATCAATCGACGCGACTTCCTGCGCGGCGCGGCGTCGGGCTCGGCGGCGGTAGCCGCCTGCGCGACGCTGGCGCCCTCGCGGGCCGAGGCGCGCGGCAATCTTCCGATTCCGGAAAACGCCGTGGGCCTGCTTTACGATTCGACGCTGTGCATCGGCTGCAAGGCCTGCATGTCCGCCTGCAAGGAGGCCAACGACCTCCCGCTTGAGGACAATGTGGGCGAGGGCCTGTGGGACACGCCGCTGGAACTGTCGGGCAAGACCTATACGGTCATCAAGATCTACCAGCACGGCACCATGGAGCATAAGGACAAGGCCGAGAACGGCTTTGCCCATATCAAGCGCCAGTGCCTGCATTGCGCCGACCCGTCCTGCGTCTCGGCCTGCCCGGTCAGCGCCATGACCAAGGACGGGCCGCTGGGCATCGTCGAGTACAACAAGGACGCCTGCATCGGCTGCCGCTACTGTGTCGCCGCCTGCCCGTTCGGCGTGCCGCAGTTCCAGTACGACACGCCGTTCCCCGAGATCGCCAAGTGCCAGTTGTGCAAGCACCGCCTGGACGACGGCAAGATCCCGGCCTGCGCCGAGGTCTGCCCCACCGGGGCCACCCTGTTCGGGTCGTATGCGGCGCTGGACGAGGAGATCACCCGGCGCAAGGCCATGACCCCCGGTGAGGCGGCCCTGTTCCCCCGCCGCACCGTCGATTCCGGCGATGTGCACGAGAAGGCGGCGCCGGAATACATCGACGACGTCTACGGCGACACGGAAGTGGGCGGTACCCAGGTACGCTATCTGTCCGGGGTTCCGTTCGACAAGTTCGGCCTGCCGACCGACCTGCCGGAACGCTCCTTCGCCTCCAAGTCCGAGACGCTCCAGCACTCCCTGTATGGGGGACTGGCGGCGCCCGTCGTCGTGCTGGCCGGCCTGGTGGCCGCCGCCTGGCGCGGCTCCAAGAACCACCACGACGACGAGTAGGGGGACGCCATGAGTGAAGTCATCCTTCCCAGCGAGGTGGCCAAGCGCCAGCACCACCACCACAAGCCGGCGGCCATCGGCGGTGGCCTGATCTCGCCGATGACGGTGGTCCTGGGCGCGCTCGTCGCCGTCGCCTTCTTCTTCCTGGGCCAGCGCTTCATCTATGGCCTGGGCGCGGTCACCAACGTCAACAACGGCTATCCCTGGGGCATCTGGGTAGTGTGGGACGTGGTCATCGCCACCGGCTTCGCCTGCGGCGGTTACGCCATGGCCCTGGTGACCTACATCCTCAACAAGGGCGAGTACCACCCGCTGGTGCGGCCGGCGCTGACCGCCTCGCTGTTCGGCTACAGCCTCGGCGGCGCCTCGGTGCTGATCGACCTCGGCCGCTATTGGAACTTCTGGCACATCCTGTGGCCGGGCTATGCCCATGTGGACTCGGTGATGTTCGAGGTCGCCGCCTGCATCTCGCTCTACATCATCGTGCTGTGGATCGAGTTCAGCCCCGCCTTCCTCGAGCATCTCGGCCTCAAGGACGCCAAGCGCAAGCTGTCCAAGGTGATGTTCTTCTTCATCGGCCTGGGCGTGCTGCTGCCGTCCATGCACCAAAGCTCGCTGGGCTCGCTGCTGGTGGTGATGGGCGCCCAGGTCCATCCGCTGTGGCAGACCATGCTGCTGCCGCTGTTGTTCCTGCTGACGGCGGCCTGCATGGGCTTCGCGGTGGTGATCCTGGAGGCCACCCTGGCCGCCGTCGGTTTCGGCCGCGACCTCGACCACGAACTGCCCATGCTGTCGAAGATCGGCAAGATCATCGCCGGCGTGCTGACCGTCTACCTGGTCCTGCGCCTGGGCGACATCGTGGTGCGCGGCCAGCTGGGCGCAATCTTCACCTCGGGCTTCAAGAGCGTGATGTTCCTGATCGAGATGGCGCTGTTCGCGGCCCCGATCGTGCTGATGGCCAAGGCGGCCAACCGCAAGCGGCTGTCCAAGCTGTTCGCGGCCGCCGGTTCCATGCTGACCGGCGCGGTGCTGTACCGCATCGATGCCTTCCTGGTGGCCTACGACACCGGCCCCGGCTGGAACTACTTTCCCAGCGTCCCCGAAATGATGGTGACCATCGGCATCATCGCGCTGGAGGTCCTGGCCTACATCGTCTTCGTCAAGAAATTCCCCATCCTTCCCGGCCAACCGCACCAGCCCTCGAACGGCCGTTGATTAGGAGATTGCAGTCGTGAGCAAGCGAATCACCATCGACCCCATCACCCGTATCGAGGGACACCTGCGCGTCGACATCGAGGTTGACGGCGGCAAGGTCAAGAAGGCCTGGTCGTCCGGTCAGATGTGGCGCGGCGTCGAGCTGATCCTCCTGGGGCGCGATCCCCGCGACGCCTGGGCCATCACCCAGCGCATCTGCGGCGTCTGCACCACCGTCCACGCCATCACCTCGGTGCGCGCGGTCGAGAACGCTCTGAACCTGGAAGTGCCGGTGAACGCCCAGTTCATCCGCAACATGATCGCCTCGGCCCACGCCATCCACGATCACGTGGTCCACTTCTACCATCTGTCGGCGCTGGACTGGGTGGACGTGGTGTCGGCGCTCTCCGCCGATCCGGACAAGACCGCCGCCCTGGCCGAGACCCTGTCCGACTGGCCCATGAATTCCAAGCACGTCATGCGCCAGACCCAGGAGAAGCTCAAGACCTTCGTCAGCTCGGGCCAGCTGGGGCCGTTCGCCAACGGCTACTGGGGGCATCCGGCCATGCGCCTGTCCCCCGAGGTCAACCTGCTGGCGGTGGCCCACTACCTCCAGGCCCTGGAGGCGCAGCGGCACGCCAACAAGATCGTCACCATCCTGGGCTCGAAGTCGCCGCACATCCAGAACCTGGCGGTGGGCGGCGTCGCCAACCCCATCGACACCAGCAGCCAGTCCAACCTGACCATCGAGCGCCTGCTGGCGGTCAAGGAGCACATCGACGCGCTGGGCGCGTTCATCCGCAACGTCTATCAGGTGGACGTGGGCGCCATCGGCGCCTTCTACGCCGACTGGACCAAGTACGGCGCCGGCGTCACCAACTACATCTCGACCCCCGACTTCCCCACCGACGCCAAGGGCACCCAGTTCCTGGTCCCCGGCGGCCACGTGCCGGACGGCGACCTCGCGCAGTACAAGCCCTTCACCCAGTTCGGCGACGCCTATCTGCGCGACGGCGTCGAGGAATCGGTCAAGCACGCCTGGTACGAGTATTCCCAGCCGGGCCCGCTGCACCCCTACAAGGGCGAGACCAAGCCGCACTACACCGACTTCCAGGACGACGGCAAGTATTCCTGGCTGAAGGCGCCGACCTTCTACGGCAAGCGCGCCCAGGTGGGGCCGCTGGCCAACGTGCTGTGCGGCATCGCCGCCGGCCACCAGCCGACCATCGGCTACGCCACCAAGATGCTGGACACCGTCTCGACGGTGCTGGGCGCCAAGGTCGGCCCCGAGATCCTGCACTCCACCATCGGCCGCCATGCCGCCCGCGCCATCCGCTGCGGCGTCATGCACGACGTGCTGCAGCAGAGCTGGCAGATGCTGGTGGACAACATCGGCAAGGGCGACACCGCCACCTTCAACAAGCCGACCTTCCCCAAGGGCGAGGTCATGGGCTTCGGCATGCACGAGGCGCCGCGCGGCCTGTTGTCCCACTGGACCGTCATCAAAGACGGCAAGATCGCCAACTACCAGTGCGTGGTGCCCAGCACCTGGAACGCCGGCCCACGCGACGAGGAGGACGTCATCGGCCCCTACGAGGCCTCGCTGATGGACAATCCCATCGCCGATGCCGAGCAGCCGCTGGAGGTGCTGCGCACCATCCACTCCTTCGACCCCTGCCTGGCCTGCGCCGTGCACGTGGTCGACGAGGAGCAGGGCAGCGCCGTGACCGTGAAGGCGCTGTAAGGGAAGTGTGGTATCGTTGCCTTCCCCCTCCCCCCGTGCGAGGCATGGGGGGAGGTCGGGAGGGGGGCATCGGTGGGAGCGCCGGCACGCCATCACCGGCGGACGCAGGCCCCCACCCCGGCCCTCCCCCGGCCAGCCGGGGGAGGGAGTTGAACAGGAGCGAGGTCGGTTGATGCGTATCGTGGTTCTGGGCGTCGGCAACATCCTGATGTCCGACGAAGGCGTGGGGGTCCACGCGGTGACGGACCTGTCCCGGCGCTTCCAGATCCCCGACGGGGTCGAGGTCATCGACGGCGGCACCTCGGGCATGGACTGCCTGGACCGCATCGCCGACGCCGACCTGTTGCTGATCGCCGATTGCATGCGGTCCAAGGACAAGACCCCGGGCACCATCACCCGGCTGGCCGACGACGAGATCAACGCCTGGTTCAAGACCAAGATATCCCCCCATCAGGTCGGCCTGTCCGACGTGCTGGCGGCCTGCTGCTTCCATGGCATCTCGCCCCGGCGGGTGGTCCTCATCGGGGTCCAGCCGGCCTCGTTCGAGACCTCCCTGGACCTCACCCCGCAGGTGGCGGCCGTCCTGCCGCAGGTGGTGGACGCGCTGGCCGCCGAACTCGACGCGGTCGGGGTGCGCCTGGAACCCCGGAAGGCGGCCTGACCCCATGTGCATGGCCGTTCCGTCGAAGATCGTCGCCATCGAGGATGGCATCGCCACCGTCGAGGCCTTCGGCCAGACCCGCCAATGCAGCCTGATGCTGCTGGCCGACGAGGTAACCGTGGGCGACTACGTGATCCTCGGCGCCGGCGGGACCTTCGCCGCCGAGAAGGTGCCCGAGGACGCGGCGCTGGCGGCGTTGGACTATCTGGCCGAGGTTCTTGCCAGCGGCCTGGCCTGATGTTTCCCGAGGCCCGCATCGACGTCGCCTTGCGCACCGATCGGGGCCGGGTCGCCGAGGTGTCGGTGCGCTCGACCCGCATGATCCAGGCCGCGCGCCTGTTCGCCGGCCGCCTTCCCGAAGAGGTGGCGGCACTGCTGCCCAGCGTGTTCTCGCTGTGCGGCGCCGCCCAGAAGGTCGCCTGCGTGGCGGCGGTCGAGGCGGCTGGCGGCCGCGCGCCCTCGCCTGCCCAGGCCACCCTGCGGCGGGTGGACGTGCTGGCCGAGACGGTGGCCGAGCACGGCCTGGCGGTGATCCGCGACTGGCCCGCCCTGGGCGGCGAGACCGCCGACCTGGCGCCGGCCAAGGCGCTGCGGGTCGCCATGGCCTCCATCCGGGGGCACGGCCCCCAGGGGGTGGCGACCGCAGCCGAGGCGCTGGCCGAGATCCTGGGCGCCCCGCTGGATGCCATCGTGGCGAGCGCCGATTCCTTCGCCGGCTGGATGGACGGCCGGGCCAGTCCCGCCGCCCGCTTGCTGTCGGGCATTGTCCGGGACGGCCTGGCCGGCTTCGGCGCGGCGACGTTCCGGCCCATGCCGGCCGGCGGCCCCGCCGATCTGGAGCCCCGCCTCGCCGAGGACCACGACGGCCGCTACGCCGCCGCCCCGGACAGCCTGGGCACGGTCTTCGAGACCGGGCCGCTGGCCCGGCAGGCCAGCCATCCGGTGGTCGCCACCGTGACGGAGGACCATGGCGGCGGCCTTTTGGCCCGCATGGCGGCGCGGCTGGTGGACATGGCGTCGGCATTGCGGGACCTGGGCCAATTGGTGCAGGATTTGCCGGACGAGCCGGTTGCGGCGCCGCCGTTGGGGGCCGGGACCGGAGTGGGCGTGGTCGAGGCGGCCCGGGGACTCCTGGCCCACCGGATCGAACTTGAGGACGGGCGGGTGAAGAGCTACCGCATCCTGGCGCCGACCGAATGGAACTTCCACCCCGCCGGCCCCCTGGCCGCCGGCCTGACGGGAGCACCGGCCGAGGACGGCCTGGAGCGGCGGGCCCGCCTGCTGGTCCACGCGCTCGACCCCTGCGTCGCCTGCACGGTGACGGTGGAGTAGCCGATGCACGAGATGTCGCTGACCGAGGGCGTCGCCCGCGTCCTGGAAGAGCAGGCGGCCAGCCATGGTTTCGCCAAGGTCAAGACGGTGTGGCTGGAGATCGGCGAATTGTCCCACGTCGATCCCGAGAGCATGCTGTTCTGCTGGCAGGCCGTCGCCAGTGGCTCGCTGGTGACGGCGGGCGCGGTAATGGAGATCGTCCGCGTCCCCGGCCAAGCCTGGTGCCTGGATTGCTCGCAACCGGTGGCGATCGGCAAACGCTACGACCCCTGCCCCCGCTGCGGCGGTTTCAAGCTGACCGTCACGGCGGGCGAGGAGATGCGGATCAAGGAATTGGAGGTGGAGTAATGTGCACGGTCTGCGGCTGCGGCGACTCCAAGCTGGAACACACCCACGACCATGACCATGACCACAGCCATGACCATGGGCATGGGCACCATCATCACCACCACCACGACGGCGACGTCCATTTCGGCGCCGGCATCGCCGGCGTCCACGTGCCCGGCCTCAGCCAGACCCGCATCCTGCAGATCGAGCAGGACATCTTGGGCCACAACAACGACCATGCCGCCGCCAACCGCGCCTGGCTGGCCGAGCGCGGCATCTTCGCGCTGAACCTGGTCTCCAGCCCCGGCTCGGGCAAGACCACGCTGTTGTGCCGCACCGTGCGCGAGTTGATGTCCAAGTTCCCCTGCGCGGTGATCGAAGGCGACCAGCAGACCAGCAACGACGCCGACCGCATCCGCGAGACCGGCGCCCCCGCCGTGCAGGTCAACACCGGCAAGGGCTGCCATTTGGACGCCCACATGGTGGAAACCGCGCTGGGGCGCCTGGCGCCGGCCGACGATTCGGTGCTGTTCATCGAGAATGTCGGCAATCTGGTCTGCCCCGCCGCCTTCGACCTGGGCGAGGCCTACAAGGTGGCGATCCTGTCGGTGACCGAGGGCGAGGACAAGCCCATCAAGTACCCCGACATGTTCCATGCCGCCGGCATGATGATCCTCAACAAGACCGACCTCCTGCCGCATCTGGACTTCGACGTGGACACGTGCATCGCCTACGCGCGGCGGGTTAATCCCGACATCGTGGTGCTGCAACTGTCGGCCCGCACCGGCGAGGGCATGGACGAGTGGCTGGCCTGGATCGCCGAGGGCCGCCGCCGCGCCGTCAAGGCCCGCATCGCGGCGCTGGAGGACAAGCTGGCCAAGGCCAAGGCGAGTTTGGGATGAGTATCCGCGTTCATACCTCCTCCCCCGGCCATGCCGGGGGAGGGTTGGGGTGGGGGCCTGGCGCCGCCCGCCCCAATGGCCGGCACGCCCCCTCCCAACCTCCCCCCATGCTGCGCACGGGGGGGGGGGAGAAGAGGCAGAGACACTCGATGATCATCCCCCTTCCCCGCCCCATCCCCCCCGTCCTGGCGGTGGGCGCCTTCCTCAAGAACACCGTCTGCGTGACGCGGGGTGCCGAGGCGGTCCTGTCCCCCGTCCACGGCGACCTGGGCACGCCCGAGGCCATCGCCGATTTCGAGGCGTCGGTGGAGCGCATGGTGGCGGAGCTGGGCGTCGCCCCGGTGCGGGTCGCCCACGACCTGCATCCCGATTTCCACTGCACCCGCTTCGCGCTAAGCCTTGACATCCCGGCGGTGGCGGTGCAACACCACCACGCCCATGCCGCCGCCATCGCCGCCGAGCATGGCCATGACGGCCCCATCCTGGGCCTGTCCCTGGATGGCTTCGGGCTGGGTCCCGACAACCAGAGCTGGGGCGGCGAGCTGCTGCATTGCGACGGTCCCGGCTACACGCGGCTGGGCCATCTGGCCCCGATGGCGCAGCCGGGCGGCGACCTGGCGGCCCGCGAGCCGTGGCGCATGGCCGCCGCCGCCCTGCACCGGATGGGCCGGGGGGAAGAGATCGCAGAACGCTGGGATCATGCCGCCGCCCGCATGCTCGGCACCATCCTCGACAAGGGCCTCAACAGCCCGCCCACCAGTTCCGCCGGCCGGCTGTTCGACGCCGCGTGCGGCCTGCTGGGAGTGCACCCGGTGGCCGAGTTCGAGGGCCAGGCGCCGATGGCGCTGGAGAAGATGGTCACCGCGCCGGCGGTCGTGGCCGATGGCTGGACGCTGGCGGACGGTGTCCTCGACCTGCTGCCGACGCTGTCGCGGCTGACCGCTTGCGGCGACGCCGCCGAGGGTGCCAATCTGTTCCACGGCACCCTGGTGGCGGCCCTGGCCGAGTGGTGCGGCTGGGCGGCCGGAGAGACCGGCACCCGCGTGGTGGCGTTGGGCGGCGGCTGCTTCTTCAACCGCGTGCTGACCGCCGGGCTGGTGGCCGAACTGGAACGGCGCGGCCTCCGGCCCCTGACCGCCGTCAAGGCGTCGCCCGGCGACCCCGGCCTATCCCTGGGCCAGGCCTGGATCGCGGGATTGAGTGACGTATAATTCCGTCACCCCCGCGAAAGCGGGGGTCCATGGTGACGCCGCGCCCTGTTGCCGGCATGGATTCCCGCTTTCGCGGGAATGACGGTCGTAGAGAGGAAGTGTGACCCGATGTGCCTCGCCCTGCCCGCCCTCGTGACCGAGATCCTGCCCGACGACCAGGCCAAGGTAAACCTGGGCGGGGTGTCCAAGACCATCTCGCTGGCGCTGGTGTCCGATGTCGCGGCCGGCGACTACGTGATCGTCCATGTGGGCTACGCCCTGACCAGGGTCGACCCGGCCGAGGCCGAGAAGACGCTGGCGCTGTGGGCCGAGATGCAGGCCGCCGGGGCATGAAATACATCGACGAGTTCCGCGACGGCGAGGTCGCCCGGACCATCGCCCGCGCCATCGCCGCCGAGGCCGACCCGGCCCGCTCCTACCACCTGATGGAGTTCTGCGGCGGCCACACCCACGCCATCTCGCGCTACGGGCTCGAGGACCTGCTGCCGGCCAATGTGCGAATGGTGCACGGGCCGGGCTGCCCGGTCTGCGTGCTGCCGGTGGGGCGCATCGACGCCGCCATCTGGCTGGCCCGCCAGCCCGGGGTGACCTTGTGCACCTATGGCGACATGCTGCGGGTGCCGGGTTCGGAGCGGCTGTCGCTCTTGAAGGCCAAGGCCGAGGGCAACGACATCCGCATGGTCTATTCGACCATGGACGCCCTGGCCCTGGCCCAAAAGCACCCTGACCGCCAGGTGGTGTTCTTCGCCATCGGCTTCGAGACCACCACGCCCCCCACCGCCGTCGCCATCAAGCAGGCCCAGGCCTTGGGGCTTTCCAATTTCTCGGTGTTCTGCAACCACGTCCTGACGCCGTCGGCCATTACCCAGATCCTCGATTCCCCCGAGGTGCGCGAGTTGGGCACCGTCAAGCTGGACGCCTTCATCGGCCCGGCCCACGTCTCCACCGTCATCGGCTCGCGTCCCTACGAGTATTTCGCCGAGGAATACGCGCGCCCCGTCGTCATCGCCGGCTTCGAGCCGCTCGACGTCATGCAGGCGATCCTGATGCTGGTGCGCCAGGTCAACGACGGCCGCCACGAGGTGGAAAACGAATTCGCCCGCGCCGTCACCCGCGACGGCAACGAGAAGGCCAAGGAACTGGTGGCCGAGATCTTCGAGCTGCGCAAGAGCTTCGAATGGCGCGGCCTGGGTCTGGTGCCCTATTCGGCACTGCGCATCAAGGAGCCCTATGCCGGCTGGGATGCCGAGCGGCGCTGGGAGGTGCCCCAGGCCAGCGTCCCCGACAACAAGGCCTGCGATTGCGGCGCCATCCTGAGGGGTGTCAAGAAGCCCACCGACTGCAAGCTGTTCGGCACCGTCTGCACCCCCGAGAACCCCATGGGAAGCTGCATGGTCTCGGCCGAGGGCGCCTGCGCGGCGCACTGGACCTATGGGAGGTTCAGGAATGCGGGATGACGATCTGCCCCCCTCCCCCGGCTTTGCCGGGGGAGGGTCGGGGTGGAGGCCTGGCGCCGATGGCGCTGACCGCCGCCCATTGCCCCCACCCCAGCCCTCCCCCACGCTTCGCGCGGGGGAGGGAGTAGCGAGAGCCACCATGACCCTGCCCCGCCGCACCCATCCCCGCCCGCTCGACACCAAGTCCGGCCGCGTCGACCTGACCCATGGCGGCGGCGGGCGCGCCATGGCGCAACTGGTCGACGAGTTGTTCGTGGCGGCCTTCGACAACGAACAGCTCGACCAGCGCAACGACCAGGCCGCCTTCGACGTGGCGGCCGGCCGCATGGTGATGACCACCGACGGCTACGTCATCCATCCGCTGTTCTTCCCCGGCGGCGACATCGGCTCGCTGGCCGTGCACGGCACCGTCAACGACGTCGCCATGGCGGGCGCCCGGCCGCTGTACCTGTCGGCCGGCTTCATCATCGAGGAGGGTTTTCCGCTCGCCGACCTCAAGCGCATCGTCGAGAGCATGGCCCAGGCCTCCAGGGAGGCTGGCGTGCCGGTGGTCACCGGCGATACCAAGGTGGTGGAGCGCGGCAAGGGCGACGGCGTGTTCATCACCACCGCCGGCATCGGCGTGGTGCCGGCGGGTGTCGAGATCTCGGGCGACCGCGCCCGCCCCGGCGACGCCATCCTCGTCTCGGGCACCATGGGTGACCACGGCGTGGCGGTGATGAGCCGGCGCGAGGGCCTGGAATTCGACACCGCCATCCTGTCGGATTCGGCGGCGCTGCACAGCCTGGTCGCCGCCATGGTGGCGGAACGGCCCGGCATCCGGGTGCTGCGCGACCCCACGCGGGGCGGTCTGGCATCCACCCTCAACGAGATCGCCGCCCAATCGGGCGTCGGCATGCTGCTGCGCGAGACGGACATCCCGGTCGCCCCCGAGGTCAAGGGCGCCTGCGAGCTGCTGGGCCTCGACCCGCTCTACGTCGCCAACGAGGGCAAGCTGATCTGCATCTGCCCTCCCGAGGATGCCGGCACCCTGCTGGCGGCCATGCGCGCCCACCCGCTGGGGCGCGACGCCGCCCTGATCGGCCACTGCCGCGAGGACACCCACCATTTCGTCCAGATGGAAACCTCGGTCGGTGGCACCCGCGTGGTGGACTGGCTGGCCGGCGAGCAGCTGCCGAGGATCTGTTGATGACACGGACGACCCCGGGCACCCGGACGAGCGCAGCGAGGACTATGCGCGTTGAGCGCGCCGCAGCGAAGCGAGGACAGCTAAGCGCGCGGATGCGCGCGCCCGGCGCTTGAGGGCAAGCCGATATGAAAATCCTCTTCCTCACCCACTCCTTCAACTCGCTGACCCAGCGCCTGTGGGTGGAGCTGACAGGCTTGGGCCATGACTGCCCGATCGAGTTCGACGTCAACGACGCGGTGACCGTCGAGGCGGTGGAGTTGGCGAAGCCCGACCTGATCCTCGCCCCCTTCCTCAAGCGCGCCATCCCCGAGCAGGTGTGGACGAACCACCTCTGCCTGGTGGTCCATCCCGGCCCGCCCGGCGACCGGGGACCGGCGGCGCTGGACCGGGCGATCCTGGACGGCGCCGAGGAGTGGGGCGTCACCGTGCTGCAGGCCGAGGCCGAGATGGACGCCGGCCCGGTCTGGGCCAGCCGCGCCTTCCCCATGCGCCCGGGCACCAAGTCGAGCCTCTACCGCAACGAGGTCACCGAGGCGGCGGTGGCGGCGGTGCTGGAGGCGGTGGATCTATATTCGTCATCCCCGGGCCTGACCCGGGGATCCGGCGCGGATGGCCGGGTCAAGCCCGGCCATGACGGGACGGGAAATGCCTTCCGCCCCGCCCTCAAGCAGGCCGACCGCGCCATCCACTGGATCAACGACGACACCGCCACCATCCTGCGCAAGATCCGCTCGGCCGACGGCACCCCGGGCCTCTTGGACCGCATGGCCGGCAAGCCGGTCTACCTGCACGACGCCCATCCCGCCGAGGGGCTGGAGGGCACGCCCGGCGCCATCATCGCCCGCTCGGGTGGCGCGGTGGCCCGCGCCACCACCGACGGCGCCGTCTGGATCGGCCATCTGCGCCGGCAGCCCGATGGCCTCAAGCTGCCGGCCGCCGAGGTGATCGGCGAGGAATTCCTCGACGGCCTGCCGGACCTCCCCGGCTATCACGACCTGTGGTACGAGGAACTGCACGGGGTCGGCTTCCTGCATTTCCCCTTCCTCAACGGCGCCATGAGCACCAGCCAGTGCAAGCGGCTGGAGCGCGCCTTCATCGAGGCGGCCAAGCGGCCGACCAAGGTCATCGCGCTGATGGGCGGGCCAGACTTCTGGTCCAACGGCATCCATCTCGGCACCATCGAACACGCCGCCAGCCCCGCCGACGAGAGCTGGGCCAACATCAACGCCATGAACGACCTGTGCCGGGCCATCATCACCTGCGACAGCCACCTGACCATCGCCGCCATGCACGGCAACGCCGGCGCCGGCGGGGTGTTCATGGCCCTGGCCGCCGACCTGGTGCTGGCCCGCGACGGGGTGGTGCTCAACCCCCATTACAAGGGCATGGGCAACCTCTATGGCTCGGAATACTGGACCTACCTGCTGCCCCGGCGCTGCGGCGCCGAACAGGCGGACAGGGTGGTCAGGGCGCGCTTACCGGTCGGCGCCCCCGAGGCCACCGCCCTGGGCCTGATCGACGCCCATTTCGGCCGCGACCCGGCCGAGTTCCGCGCCGGCGTGGTGGCGCTGGCCGAAGCGGCGGCGGCCGATCCGGGAGTGGACCAGCGTCTGGCGGAAAAACGCCTGTCCCGTCTGGCCGATGAACAGGGAAAGCCGCTCGAGAGCTATCGCGCCGAGGAACTTGCGCACATGAAACTCAACTTCTACGGATTCGATCCCAGCTACCACGTGGCACGATGGAATTTCATCCGCAAGGTACCGAAGTCGCGTACGCCGCTGTATCTGGCACCCCACCGCAAATGAGAAAGGGCGGCTGGCGCCGCCCTTCCCGCTCGGCCCGCTACTTGGCGGCCGGCTTGTTCCACGGGCAGTGTTCCTTCTTGGCGATGGGCGTCGTGAACTCGCCCTTGTCGTTGGACAACTGGCGCAAGGCCACCGAACCGTCCGGCATGCACACCGGGTCGAGGAACGAACCCTCGGGCTCGCCACGGCCGGCGCAACCGGCCAGAACAAGCACAATGCCCACCACAACAACTGTCTTCATCGTTTCCCCCTTGAGACCACGACAATAAGCGAATTCAGAATACCCTCAACCGACCCGCGACGCGATGGCCGGTTTGCGCCGGGGCGCGTCGCCACGGCCCTGCCAGCGGATGGCGTCGACCTGACGGTTCATCCAGGCGCTCCACAGCGAAAGGGAGCGCGAGGCGGGACGGTCCGGCGAGATGCGCGCCAGTTCGGCGGCAAGCCGGCGATTGATGGCGATCATGGCCTCGACCGCCTGATCATCGACACAGGCCTGCGGGCGGTTGGTGGTGGCGAGGACGAAATCGACCACGGCCTCGGGGATTTCGCATCCCACCACCTGGCCCAGCGCCGCCATGTCGTGCCACAGACCCGCCTGCGCCTGGAGGGCCGCCACGAAGCTGGCGGCGTCGCCGGCCCCGTCGAGACGGTTGGCCGCGGTGGTCAAGGCTTTCGAGAATTGGTGGGCGACGAAGACCACGTCGTCCGGGAACCTGTGCGCCATCTGCGTGCCCCCCTTTCCGTCTTCTGCCGAACCAAGGTCACCTTACACCTTCGCGATAATTTCCGGCCATAGGAACAGATGGACGATAAGTAATTCGTCCACCCTATACTGACGAACCATCTTTCAGCCGCCCAGACCGATACCATAGTTTTACTTCCCTGGATACCGAACCGGGCAAACGGACGAGGCCGCGCTTGACCCCGCCCCCCGCCGTGGAAAACAATATGCCATCCGGTGGAAGCGGAGTTTGCAGGTGACGAAGCTGCCGATCATCCTGGTGGTTGACGACGAAAAACAGTCCCAGGACGCCCTGCGCCGGGTCCTGTCCGACGAATTCCGGGTTCTTACCGCCTCCAGCGCCGAGGAGGCCGAGGCGCTGCTGTCGGCCGAGATGGTCCACGCCATCCTGTGCGACCAGCGGATGCCGGGCATGCAGGGGGTCGATTTCCTGCGCGCCGCCCGCGAGCGGTGGCCCGACGCGGTGCGGATGGTGATCTCGGGCTACACCGAATCCGAGGACATCATTTCCGGCCTCAACGAGGCCGGCATCTTCCGCTACATCACCAAACCGTGGGAGCCGGACGCCCTGGTCGCGATCCTGCGCGAGGCGGTGCGGCTGCGCGAGCTGCAGCACGCCGACGGCAGCGCGGCGCTCGACCTCAAGGTCGCTCCCGGCACGTTGGCCGCGTCGGTGGCGAGAAAGACCGGCAAGCTGAAGCAGGCCCACCATTTCGGCCGTATCGGTCACGCCCCCGGCTCGCCGCTGGCCGAGGTGATCGAGCTGGCCCGCCGCGTCGCCGCCTACGACATCTCGGTGCTGTTGACCGGCGAATCGGGCACCGGCAAGGAGCTGCTGGCCCGGGCCATCCACTATTCCTCGCCGCGCGGCGACATGCCCTTCGTGGTCGAGAACTGCGGCGCGCTTCCCGACCAGTTGCTGGAATCCGAGCTGTTCGGCTGCAAGAAGGGCGCCTTCACCGGCGCCTACGAGGACCGCATCGGCCTGTTCGAGCAGGCCAACGGCGGCACCATCTTCCTGGACGAGATCGGCGAGACCTCGCCCGCGTTCCAGGTCAAGCTGCTGCGTGTCCTCCAGGAGGGCGAGATCCGCCCTCTGGGCGCGCGGCTGACCCGCAAGGTGGATGTGCGGGTCATCGCCGCCACCAACCGCAACCTCGAGGACGAGGTCCGCGAAAAGCATTTCCGCCGCGACCTCTATTACCGTCTCGCCGCCTTCCCCATCCACATCCCGCCCCTGCGCGAACGGCCGGTCGACGTCGAGGTTCTGGCCGGCCGCCTGCTGGACGACACCCGCAAGATCTTCGGCAAGCCCATCGACGGCTTCACCGACGACGCCCTGGCGGTGCTCAGGACCTATGACTGGCCGGGCAACGTGCGCGAGTTGCAGAACGAGATCCAGCGCATGGCGGCGTTGGCCGAGGGCCGCCGCCTCGGCATCGAGCTGATCTCGCCGGGCATCCGCGCCCGCGCCTGCCCCGGCGGCCGCGCCTTGGCCGACGCCGACGAGGCGCGCACCCTGCGGGATCACGTGGAGGCCCTGGAGGCGCGGCTGCTGGGCGAGGCGCTGGCGCGGCACCGCTGGAACATCAGCCGGGTCGCCGACGAGTTGGGGCTGTCGCGGGTGGGGCTCAGGGCCAAACTGCACCGTTACGGACTGGAGCGGACGTGACCGACGATCACGACGCGCTCCAGGAGACCGCGTGGATCGAGGTGATCCGCAAGATGGAGGAGGTCTATTCCGACCTCATCCAGTACGAGATCGAACTCGAGGAAAAGAACACCGCCCTCGAGGAGGCGCAACGCTTCATCACCTCGGTGCTGTCGTCGGTGTCGGACATCTTGTTGGTCTGCGATCCCAAGGGGATCATCCTGCAGGTCAACCTGGCCTTCCTCAAGCTCACCGACCTGGCCGAGGCGGACATCGTCGGCCGGCCGGTCGGCGACCTGCTGGCCGAGGAGGTGGGGCCGCTGTGCCACTGGCTCGACGGCAACGACCGCGAGGTCCGTTTCCTTGCCCGCGACGGGCTGACCGACCCGGTGGCGCTGAGCTGCGCCACCCGCCTCGACCATCGCGGCCTGCCCGCCGGTCTGGTGCTGACCGGACGGCCGGTGGGCGAGTTGCGGCGCGCCTACGAGGCCCTGAAGCGTGCCCAGGCACAACTGGTGCAGCAGGAGAAGATGGCGTCCATCGGCAGGCTGGTGGCCGGCGTCGCCCATGAACTCAACAACCCCATCAGCTTCGTGGTGGGGAACGTCCACGCCCTGGCCAAATACCGCGAGCGCCTGGCCGTCTATCTGGACGCCATCCACGACGGCGTCGGCGAGGCCGAGCGCGAACGGTTGCGGGCATCCCTGCGCATCGACGCGCTGATGGACGATCTGCCGGCGCTGGTGGAAGGCACGGTGGAAGGCGCCGGACGGGTGGCGGACATCGTCAAGGCGCTGAAAAGCCTGTCCTTTCCCCATGGCGGCCCGCCCGAGGAGTTCGATCTGGGCGCCGTTGCCGCCAAGGCCGTCCAATGGGCGGCGAAGGGGCGCAAGTCCCGCGCCCGGCTGGCCATCGACCTGCGCGAGGGGCTGGTGGTGCGCGGCCATGGCGGCCAGATTCATCAGGTCGTGGTCAACGTGGTGGAAAACGCCCTGGACGCCGTCGGAGCGTCGCCCGAGCCCGAGGTGACGGTGCGGGCCGGCCGGCGCGGCGACCGGGTGGTGGTCGAGGTGGCCGACAACGGCCCCGGCATCGCCGAGGAGCACCTGCTCAAGGTCTTCGACCCCTTCTTCACCACCAAGGCGGTGGGCCAGGGCACCGGCCTCGGATTGTGGATCTCCTACGGCATCGCCCGCGACCATGGCGGCACCCTCGAGGCGGCGAACCGCGAGGCGGGCGGAGCGGTGTTCCGGCTTACCCTGCCGGCTTCAGGGTGAAGCGAAACGTCGCCCCCTCGCCCTCCCGCGATTCGACCCAAATCCGTCCGCCGTGGCGGCCGACGATGCGCTTGGCCAGGGCCAGCCCGATGCCGGTTCCCTCGGCGTGGTGCCCGCCATGAAGCCGCTGGAAGATCATGAAGACCCGCTCGTGATATTCGGGCGCGATGCCGATCCCGTCGTCCGCCACCGAGAACACCCATTCGCCCGCGGCCGCCCGCGCGGTGACGCGGATGCGCGGGGGCCGGGCGGGATGGCGGTATTTGATGGCGTTGCCGATCAGGTTCTGGAACAGGCTGACCAGTTGGACGGCGTCGCCGCCCACCACCGGCAGGGCGTCGACCTCGACCACCGCCTCGGCGGTGTCGATGGCTTGGCGAAGATTCTCCACCGCCGCCGCGACCACGATGGAGGTGTCCACCGCCATCATGCCGTCCGCCGGCGCCTCGATGCGGGAATAGGCCAACAGGTCGCGGATCAAGGCGCCCATCCGCTTGGCGCCATCGACCGCGAACGAAATGAACTCGTCGGCCTCGGGGTCGAGGCGGTTCCGGTAGCGCCGCTCGATCAGCTGCAGATAGCTGACGACGCTGCGCAACGGTTCCTGCAGGTCATGTGACGCCACATAGGCGAACTGTTCCAGATCGGCGTTGGACTGTTCGAGCGCCGCCGTCTTGCGTTCCAATTCGCGCTGGTAGCGTTCGCGATCGGTGACGTCGTGGATGATGGAATGAAGCAGCGCCCGCCCCTTGTAGGAGACGGGGCCGGAATAGACCTCCACCGACCGCACCTCGCCGGAGGCGATCCGATGCGGAAAGCGGAAAAAGAGACGGGATTCCTCCTTGGCCAAGGTCATTTCCGCCATCACCTCGTCGGGTGGCAGGATGTTGATGTCGGTGATCCGCATGGTCCGCAGCACGTCGAGCGGCCATCCGTAGAAGCGCGCCGCCCCGTGGTTGGCGTCGACGATGGCGCCGGTGACGGGATCGATCAGCAGCTTGACCGCCCGATTGGTCTCGAACATCTGACGGTAGAGGATCTCGCGCTCGGACAGCGCCCGCTCGGCCTCCACCTCGCGGGTCACGTCGCGGAACGCCACCGCCCGCATTTCCTCGCCGCGATGGATATGGGTCTGGCCGCGGGCCTCGGCGGGGAAACAGACGCCGTCCGCCCGTCGCAGCACCAGGCGGTACGGGGCATTCGAGCGCTCGCCGACCTGACGCATGACCAGGTCGGCCGAGCTGGGGTCGATGATCGCCATATAGGGCTGGCCGATCAGCGCCTCCCGCTCCCATCCGACCATCGCGCACAGCGCATGATTGCAGTCGACGACGATGCCGCCGGCATGGATCATCAACCCCTCGCGGCTGAATTCGGCCAACCGACTGGCGCGCTCGGCGGCCTCGCCGAGCTCGCGGGCCGCCAGCTTGCACTCGGTGGTATCGACCGCCAGCGTCAGAATGCCGCCATCCGGAAGCCGCGACCGGCGCAGTTCCAGAAAGGCGTCCCGGAACCAGCCCTCGACGGAGGGCGCATGAATATTGGAAAGCGCCAGCGCCAGGAATTCCGGCTCGTGGCGTCCCATCAAGACGTCGCAGCGGGAGTTGCGCGCGACGACCGCCCCGCCGTCCTCGATGACGCAGGCCGGCAACGGCAAGGAATCGAGCAGCGCGGCAAGGCGGGGGTCCGCGCCAGGTCGGGGTGAAGGGGGCATGACGAAAGTTTGCCGCCGCCACTCCGCATTCGCAAGCGGATTAGATGCACTTCAGAGTTTGGTTTGGACGCCGTAGCGATTGCGAACCACATAGAGCGGCCGCTGCTTCACCTCGGCGAACACCCGGCCGAGATACTCGCCGATGATCCCGAGACTGACGAGCTGCACGCCGCCGAAGAACAGGGTGGCGACCATCAGCGAGGCGTAGCCGGGGACATCGATGCCCAGCACGGCCGTCTTGACGATGATGACCAGGCCGTACAGCAGGCCGATGCCGGCGGCCATCATGCCGACGAAGGTCCACACCTTGAGCGGCACGGCGGTGAAGGCGGTGATGCCGTCGATGGCCAGCCGCCACAACCTGAGAAGGTTGAACTTGGTGCCGCCGCCGGCCCGCTCGGCGACGTCGTAGGGTAGCAGCTTCTGCCGGAACCCGACCCAGGCATAGAGGCCCTTCATGAAGCGGGTGTGCTCGGGCATGGCGTTGAGCACGTCCACCACCTTGCGGTCGAGCAGGCGGAAGTCGCCGGCCCCCGGCGGCAGGCGCACCTCGGACATGCGCTCGAACAGCCAGTAGAAGGCACGGGCGTTGACCCTCTTGAGCAGGGACTCGCCCTCGCGGTCACGCCGCACGGCGATCACCATCTCGAAGCCGTCGCGCCATGCGTCCAGCATATCCGCGATCAGTTCCGGCGGGTGCTGGAGATCGGCGTCGATCATCACCACGGCCCGGCCGGTGGCGTGCTGAAGACCGGCGGTCAGGGCCAGCTCCTTGCCGAAGTTGCGCGACAGCTCGACCAACCTTATCCTGCCGTCGCGACGATGATGCGCCACCACGCGATCGACGGTATCGTCGCGGCTGCCGTCGTCGACGCATACCACCTCGTAGGACACCCCGATGCCGCGCATCACCGCGTCCAACTGCTCGAACAGGCGGTCGAGGTTGCCCGATTCGTTGAACATCGGCACCACCAGCGACAGCAGCGGAGCTTCCATCGTGTTCTCGGACATGACGCCAACCCTTTTGCGCCGGGGACGAATGATGCGGCAGAGTGTGATGAAATGAACCCATGCGTCAACGGCCTGCCCCCAAGGGCGGCGGCATCGCCATGAGCAGCCTGTCCACGCTCGATACCCTGACCCTGTGCGCGGACGACTATGGCCTGGCCCCGGGCGTGGGCGCGGCCATCCGCGACCTGATCGCCAAGGGCCGGCTCCAGGCGACCGGCTGCATGACCGGCTCGCCCCATTGGCCCGCCGAGGCCGGGCTTCTGAAGCCCTTGGCCGACCGGGCCGATATCGGCCTGCACGTCACCCTGACCGACCAGCGCCCGTTGGGCCCCATGCCCGGCCTCGCCCCCGACGGGCGGCTGCCGCCCTTGGGCCGGCTGCTGACGCTTGCCCTGGCGCGGCGCCTCGACCGCGCCGAGATCGCCTGCGAGGTCGAGCGCCAGTTCGACGCCTTCGAGACCGCCCTGGGCCGTGCCCCCGACTTCATCGACGGCCACCACCACGTCCACCAACTGCCCGTCGTCCGCGACGTGGTGTTGGATCTGTGGCGCCGGCGCATGGGGCGCAGGGGGTGGGTGCGCAGTTGCTTCGAACCCCATCGGGCCATCCTCCGGCGGGGCGTGTCGCCCTTCCGCGCCCAGGTCATCGCCGAGCTTGGCCGCGATCTCCGCCGCCGCCTCGAACGCGACCACGTGCCCCACAACACCTCGTTCCGGGGGGTCTACGACTTCTCGGGCCGGGTGCCGTTCACCGATCTGTTCGCCACCTTCACCGACAGGCCGACCGGGCGGACCCTGGTGATGGTGCATCCGGGACTGGTGGACGACGCCCTGCGCGAGGCCGACTCGCTGACCGGCCAGCGCGAGGTGGAATACCGCTTCCTGGCCTCGGACGCCTGTCCGCGGTCGCTGGCCGAGCGCGGAATCCCCCTGGCGAGGCTGGTGCCGGCGCCATGAGCCGGGCCGGCATCTCGGTCCGGCTGGGGGCCTATTACGCCGCCGTGTTCGCGGCGGTGGGCATCCATCTGCCGTTCTGGCCGCTGTGGCTGGCCGACCGGGGCCTGTCCCCGGCCGAGATCGGCTGGATCGTCGCCGCCACCTACCTGTCCAAGATCGTCGTCAACCCGGTGGTCGGGCATGTGGCGGATCGCCGGGGCGACCGCCGCCGCCCCATGATCCTGCTGGCGGCGGGGGCGACCGTGGCCTGGCTGGGCCATGCCTGGGCCCTCGATTTCTGGGCCATCCTCGGCGTCACCATGGTCTCGGTGGGGCTGTGGGCGGGCATCATGCCGGTGGGTGAAAGCCTGGCGATGATGGCGGTCGGCCGCCACCGGCTGGATTACGGCCGCATCCGGCTGTGGGGGTCGCTGTCGTTCATCGCCGCCGCGACGCTGGTCGGCCGATTGCTGGTGGACGCGCCGCCGTCGGTCCTGATCTGGCTGATGGCGGGCGCCCTGGCCGCCACCGCGCTGGCCTGCCGCACCCTTCCCGACGAGCGTTCCGCCGCCGGGCCGGGCCGGCCGGCGTCGCTGGCGCCCTTGCTGACCAGCCTTCCGTTCCTGCTGTTCCTGGCCGCCGGCAGCCTCAACCAGGCGGCCCATACCGTCTATTACGGCTTCTCGACCATCCACTGGAAGGCGGCCGGCATCGGCGACGACACCATCGGCCTGCTGTGGTCCGAGGGGGTGGTGGCGGAGATCGTGCTGTTCGCCTTCTCGGCCGGGCTGCTGCGCCGTCTCGGCCCGGCCCGGCTGCTGGCCGTGGCCGGCCTGTGCGGCGTCCTGCGCTGGGTGGTGCTGGGCCTGTGGACCGACGTGCCGGCGCTGGCGGCGGCGCAGATGCTGCACGCCGCCACCTTCGGCTGCGCCCATCTCGGGGCCATGCACTTCATCCAGCAGGCGGTGCCGGCCGGGATGTCGGCGCGCGCCCAGGGCCTGTATTCCTCGGTCGCCGTCGGGCTGGTGCCCGGACTGGCAAGCCCGGCGGCGGGATGGCTGTACGCCTCGCTGGGCGGCGGCGCCTTCCTGGTGATGGCGGTCCTGGCGGCGGGGGCGGGCATGGCCGCCTGGGGCTTGAGCCGACGCTGGACGAGCGGGCCGCTGCCCGCCGCCGGCTGACCTAAAACACCGTCCAGGCCAGACCGAGCAGGGCCGACCCGGCCAGGACGGGCAGCATGCCCAACTTGAACCGCAGCATGGCGACCATCGCCGCGACGCCCAGCGCCACCGCAACGGGGTCGAGGCTCGACCAGTCGGGCATCGCCACCCGCAGCGGCCCGGCGGCGGCCTCGCCGACGCGCGCGAAGGCGACGTGCAGGCCGAACCACACCGCGAGATTGAGGATCACCCCCACCACGGCGGCGGTGATGGCGGCCAGCGCCCCGGCCAGGGCGCGGTTGCCGCGCACCGCCTCCACATACGGGGCGCCGGCGAAGATCCACAGGAAGCTGGGCGCGAACGTCACCCACACGGTGAGCACCGCCCCCGCCACCGCCCCCGGCCACGGGCCGAGCCCGCCGGGATCGCGCATGCCGGCCAGGAAGCCGACGAACTGGTTGACCAGGATCAGCGGGCCGGGGGTGGTCTCGGCAAGCCCGAGACCGTCGAGCATCTCGCCCGGGGTCAGCCAGCCATGGACCTCGACCGCCTGTTGCGCCACATAGGCCAGCACGGCATAGGCGCCGCCGAAGGTGACCACCGCCATCTTGCTGAAGAACAGCCCGACGGCCCCGAAGGCGCCCTCGCCGGCCATCAGCGCCGCGACCACGGGCGCCGCCCATATCGCCAGCCATAGCGCCACCGTCCGCACGGTCGCCGCCGGACGGGGGCGAAGATGGGCCTCGTCGGAGTCGAGGATTTGGTCGGCCGCGCCCGCGCCGGAGCCGGCGATGCCCGGCCGGAAGGCGGGATGGCCGGCGCGGCCCGCCCACAAGCCGAACAGCCCCGCCGCCGCCACGACGGCGGGGAACGGAACGCCGAACAGGAACAGCGCGGCGAAGGCGGCGGCGGCGATGGCGACCATGATCCGCGCCTTGAGGGCGCGTCGGCCGATCCGCAGCGATGCCTCGACCACCACCGCCAGCACCGCCGGCTTGAGCCCGAAGAACACCCCCTGCACCAGCGTCACGTCATTGAGGCCTGCGTAAAGCGCCGCCAGCCCCAGCATGACCAGGAAGCCGGGCAGGACGAACAGCAGGCCGGCCGCCAGCCCGCCCTTGGTCCGGTGCAGGATCCAGCCGACATAGGTGGCGAGCTGCTGGGCCTCGGGACCGGGGAGCAGCATGCAGTAATTGAGGGCGTGCAGGAACCGCGCCTCGCCGATCCACTTCTTCTCGTCGACCAGGATGCGGTGCATGGTCGCGATCTGCCCGGCCGGCCCGCCGAAGGACAGCAGCCCGATCCGCAGGAAGACCCGCACCGCCTCGGCGAAGCTGGGACGCCCGGTCACACCGTCATTCCCACCTGCTGGGGCGACACCGACAGAATGTCGGCCAGGATGGCCACCCCGCGCCCCACCTCCTCGCGCGAAACCGGCGCCGAGATCGACAGCCGCACGCCGTCGCGGCAGGGCCGGCCGACGGCGAAGGATTCGGTCGGCGACACCGCCACCCCCCGACGGCCGGCCTCGGCGACGAAGGCGGCCGAGCGCCACGGCGGTTCCAGCGGCAGCCAGATGTTCAGCGAGGCCGTCGGCGGACGCACCCGCTCGCCGAGGATGCCCACGGCGATGTCGACCCGGGCGGCGCATTCGTTCCGCTGCGCCTCGGCCATGGCGAAGGCGGTGCCCTCCTCGATCAGGACGGCGGCGACCTCGACCAGCAGCGTCGCCAGGGTCAGGGTGGTGGCCCCCACCGCCGCCTCGGCGCGACCGCGCAGGCGCGGCGGCGTCGCCATGAACCCGGCCCGCAGGCCGGGCGACACCGACTTGGCCATGGCGGTGATGTAGAGCACCCGCTCGGGCGCGAACGCGCGGATCGAGGGCGGCGCGGCGGGATGCAGGAAGCGGTGGATGCCGTCCTCGATGACGAAGGCGTCGTGGCGGCGGGCGGACTCGGCGATGGCGCGCCGGCGCGCCTCGGACAGGGTGACGTTGAGGGGGTTCTGGACGGTGGCGATGGTGTACAGCACCCGCCCCTTGTGGTCGGCGAAGGCGCGCTCGACCTCGTCGGGGATCAGGCCGCCGTCGTCGGTCGCCACCGGCACCAGATGGCGGCCCAGCAGGCTGACGGCGCTGCGGATGCCGGGATAGGTGAAGTCCTCCACCAGCACGGCGTCGCCGGGATGGGTGGTGGCCGCCAGCGCCCCGATCAGGCATTGCTGGCTGCCCACCCCGATCAGGATGTCGTCGGGATCGGCGTCCACCCCCTCCCAGGCCAGCCAGCGGGCGGCGGCGGCGCGATGGCGCGGCCAGGCCGGTTCGAGGTTGTAGGACAGGATCTGCGGCAAGTCGGGGCGCCGGGCCAGCGCCTCGAGGACCGGCGCGATGGCCGACGCGCCCTGGTCATTGGACGGCCGGTTCAGCGCCATGTTGATCAGGCCGCCGCGCCCGCTCAGTTCCGGCGGCAGGAAATGGGCGATGGCGGGCAGGTCGTCGGAGCCGGGCGCCTTGACATAGGTTCCGCGCCCGACCTCACCGGACACCAGCCCGCGCCGCTCGGCCTCGGCATAGGCGCGAGCGACGGTCCCCACCGTCACCTTCAGGCGCCAGGCAAGGTCGCGCTGGGTCGGCAGCCGCGTTCCGGCCGGCAGCCGGCCGGCGGCGATGTCGGCCTCCAGCACCTCGACGATGGCCCGGTAGAGGGGGCCGGAACGGGCGGACAGCTCGGGCAGCCAGTTTGACATGGTGTCAATGCTGTCATTGACTCTGCCGACCCGTCAATAGAAGAGTCAATCATGGTGCCAAAGGAGGATTGCACCATGATTTCCCTACATTGGATCGGTTCAATGTCACAGCCCCGGCGGCACGCCGCCATCATCCGGATCGCCGACGCCATCCTCGACTGGATCGCCGCCGACCGCGAGCGGATGCTGCTGGCCAGCCTTGACGACCGCGCCCTGGCGGATTTCGGCGCCAACCGCTGCGACGTGGAGCGGACGCTGCGCCGCTGATCGCTACTGGACCCGGAATGTGGCGTGACAGCCCCGGCAGTTGGTCGACACATTGGCCAGGGCGGTCGCCACCCGACGCCAGTCCTCGGCCGAATCGGGGCGCGCCGCCGCCGCCACATCGGCGAAATCGAGCGCCGAGCGGTGCATCGCCATGCCCATCTGGCGGAACTGCACCGGCATGAAGCGGCCGTATCCCTTGCCGCTGCCGACCCCCAACTCGTCGCGCGCCAGTTGGCTGGCGCCGGCGAAATCCCCCGCCGCGACGGCCGAGATCACGTCGTCCAGCGACTCCATGTGGCCGCGCATCTCTTCCAGGAACCCGGCCCTCACGTCGCCTGGAAGGGTCAGGGGCTCGCGGGCGTCCTCGGCCCACGCCGGCGACGAAACCAGGATGACCACGGCGGCAATCGCAATTCCGATCCTCATTCGATACCTCGTCACATCGATGCACCCCGTCCGCACCCATCCTATCCGCCGGCGGCCAGGACGTCCCATGGCGAGTCCGCAACCCAGAATTCCGCGCCTCGACCCGGTTGGCCCCGACCATCGGGCGGGCGGGGCCTATGCCACCCCGGGCGTCGTGTATGCATGATTCCGCGTATGGATCGGGTGTTTACCCGATACCGCGACGCATCGGCGGAATATACCGTGGGTACGGAGACAGCGGGGCAAACAATGACTAAAAGTTTTGGGAACGACCTCTGCCGGCCGGTGCCGTGGCTCGAATCCTTCACCGTCGGCGACGCGGTCATCGACGCGGAACACCGCGCCATGATCGACGGGTGCAACGAGTTCTGCCGCCTGGCGGCCCGAGGCGCGGAGGCCGCCGAGGTCGCGGCCGTCCTGCGGGCGTTGGCGGCCGATTTCGCCGAGCACGCGGCCAGCGAGGAAGCCTTGTTCCCGCTCATCCGCTTTCCGGGCCGCGACCGTCACGCGGCCGAGCACCGGCGGCTGCGGGCGCGGATGACGGACATGATCGCCCATGCGCCCTTCGCCCCCGACCTGCCCGCCCAGGCCGCCGGCCTGCGGGCACTGATGGTCGAGCACGTGCTGCGCTACGACCTTGCCCTCAAGACCTGGATCGAGGAATCGCGGCGTTGACACGAAAAAGGGGGCCCGAAGGCCCCCTTTCCCGTTCCGGTCGCCCGGATTACTCGGCCGGCTCCTTGCGGGCCTTGGCATAGCCGACCCCTTCCAGCGATTCCTCGATCTCGTTGAGGATCTCGGGATCGTCGATGGTCGCCGGCATCTTGTAGTCCTGGTTGTCGGCGATCTTCTGCATGGTGCCGCGCAGGATCTTGCCCGAGCGGGTCTTGGGCAG